>NZ_JAMXLA010000001.1:1627481-1643850 GCF_024054175.1 Flavobacterium sp. NRK1 | reverse complement strand
GATTCTGCCACTTTCTGTAATAATCGCTTCACTAAATGCCGGCGAAGGACTAGCAGGATCAATAAATCTGTAATTCATCCCGGCAGTAAAACTATCTCTGTCAACGTCAAAGCTTATTAGGTATGATTCTCCTGCAGTAAGCGAAACACCCTTCTCTGCTCCATGCAAGTGCACTCCGGTAGTAACTTTAAGCCTGCCATTTTCAACTACCATACTCTGAGAAAGGGAGTTTTTACTCCAACCTTCTGTTGTAGTGGCAAATTGCATATCATATAATAAAGTTTCAGTGGTATTACCCCCTATCAGTTTCCTGTCAGTTATTACACTCAAAACATTACCCAAATGGTTAGTAAGTTCGTAGCGCTTGTTGCCTACAAATCTTCCCGTAGTTATTTTGGTACCAATAGTAGCCAGTTTACCCACACCCTGATCCATTCCCTCGCAAACATCGCCTATACCATCACCATCACTATCAAGCTGATTGGAGTTAGCTATAAGTTTACAATTGTCACACGTATCACCTACACCGTCACCATCGGTATCTGTCTGCTCAGCATTAGCGGTAAACTTACAATTATCGCACACATCACCCAATCCGTCACTATCGCTGTCTAACTGATTGGCATTGGATGTAATCCTGCAATTGTCGCATACATCGCCCACGCCATCTCCATCAACATCCTCCTGAAGAGGGTTAAAGGTAAAAGGGCAGTTATCCAAAGTGTCTTTTATGTTATCACCATCACTGTCCAGTGCAGGATTACCACAGTAACCCGCAGTAAGCTGAAGGCCGTTCAGGTACATTTCAAGGCCATTGTTAGACATTGTAATCGCTCCTGAAGATAACGTCTCATCAAAAGCAAACTCATGAGAAGAAGTATCTATTGAATAGCTGAAATCACATATCTCTGCCTTTATACCCGGTTCGGCCTGAACAACAAAATTAGGATAATATTCTATTTGACGTTTTCCTAATGAATTGCTTGCTTCAGCATGCCCGGGCTCTGTACCTCCTGTACCGTAGCTGTCATTAGGGTAACCACTTAACAGCACATTATTACTATATACAAAATTGGTAAGCATATTACCATTTATAAGAACCGTTGGCACATACATATCTTGTGAGGCATTATATACCAGTTTAAGTTCCATATCCCATTCACCGGAAGGAATCCCTGTGCCCGGAGCCATTTCATAAACTGAATTTTCAAGATTATTATAGTAACGCCATGTCTTTGGTCCCGGCTTTTTACGTTTACGCCTCACATAACGCTCCAAAGTTATCTTAAGCCTAAAGTCGCCTGAAGCATCCCGCAGCATTTCAAGTTTCAGTCCGCTCCTGTAGTCATACCCCCATTTCGGATTCCTTGGTTTTATTATCTGGTCCTGTAAGTCGGCAAAGTTGCGTGTACTTCCTTTAGGGAAATTTTGGTCATCTATCTTAAAATGAGATGCAATTGTTATGTTTTGAGTTCTAGCCCCAGCCTGTTCAAAAAAGTTAAGCTTTGAGGCAGCATAATCATCACTCCAGAATGTGCTGGCCGACGATACCAGATTTAATCCTTTAGAAGCGTCATTAACCTCAATGCTGCTCATCTGCATATCTCCTGCGAAAGCTTTTTGCATTACCATTTTTGCCTTACCCGTTTCCGCCAGCAGTAAATTTTCCTGTTCAAGGCCTATTCTGCTACTACCGTAAATATCATGTTCCAGAAGAAAATATTGCGAAGAAGTACCAGAATTTTCTTTTAATTCATAAGTCGCTAATGGGTTTCCCTGCGCATCCCTCTTATAAAATGTAGTAGTAACTGTTCCTGATTTATCATCAAATTTTTTAAATATTCTATTTCCTAAACCATCATAACCAAAAGTAATAGGAGCTCCATTATTAGTTACATAATCAACTTTACCATCTGCTCGCCAATAGTAGCTCACCCCATCCACAAAATTCTTATTTAACTGTCCAACAGCATCATAAGTATAGCTGAATGGTAACGAATCATCAACATCAGTTTCAAAACTTCCTACCGCAACAGTATCATCAACATTAGCTAACTTATCACTATTTTTAATATAGTTGTATGTAAAGTTATCCATTGCTGCTGTCTGAAATATACCCGGAGTAGCCGTTGGAATAAGTCCTGCTCTTGAAAGGGTTAACAAATTCCCGTTTCTATCATATGTATAAGCGCTACTATAAGAATCCGGACGGACAGTAGGTGCTCCAAAAGCATCGTAATATATACCTTTAGAGGTCATACCCTTAATACGGTTCAATTGGTCGTAAGTGTACTTATTAAACTGGGTATGTAATAAATTTTGATTTTGGTCTATCAGCGATGTAACCATCTCTTTTATATTACCATTGTACAAGTCTTTACTACCCTCCATATTTTCTGACTTGCTATAGTACTCAAACTGCTTATCAACTGGAGAATTGCTAGTGTTATATCTGGAATCGTAGTCGCCTTTATAATAATTAAGAGTAAACGCAAAGGCATCTTTTGCAGTAATAAATCCATCTTTACCAACATCATAACTGTTGCCAATTCTCTCCCCGTTAACACTTTTTAACCAGCCTTGTAATGTATAAACATAATCCAGTCCCTGCACTTTTTTATCTCCAATTTCTACTCTTGCCAGAGGTCCATGCTCATAATAAAAATAATTGGCATCTTTTTCCCAAATTACATTGTCTTTGCTTGTAAATACCTCCGTTATTCTATTATCATCATCATACTCATATTTATGAATAAACTGGTCTTCTTTACCTGGCTGATAAATTACTTTGTTCACATTGCCACTTATAATATCATACTCATATTGTACTTTGGACATGTTTTGTCCCAGTGCCTGCAGCGATGAATTATTGATAACACTTACCATTTCTTTTACATTCCCATGTACATCATAATCATAAAATATAGCATTAGAATAGGCATTATCTTCAATGTATTTATCCATTGAATCAAAGTACAGTACTGATGTCACTCTATTTCTACCATTATCAGCGTAGGATGTAAATAATGATTCTGTTCCGTTTAATGGCAAATCATAAAGTGTTTTGGTCACTTGATTTCTTAAACAATTTTCATCAAAACCATCCACCTTTTGCCCAGCAAGTATTAGCCTTCCTTCATCAGATATCGTATATCTTGGTACAGTAGCTGTTCCGCCCGTTGGGGTAATTTCACCAGCTTCAGATATCCTTCCTAAGCCATCATATTTTGTATAACTAAATTTATCCCCATTATTATAGCTCATAGTCCTAAGGTAGCATATCTTCGAATTCTGGTTAGCTATTGCTAAATCAGCATGCATTGCCTGTCCGGGATTAGCCTCAGTTTTACTATATATAACAATCCCATTCTTAGAAAAATAGATAATATTACCTTTTCTCTCAACTCTAAAAATATCTCCATTAGATATAATACCTCCATTATATCCTGATACAGCCGTTGCATTTTCAATAATCCCTATAGGTGTTACGGAAGGGTCTGACTGCGTATAAAAAGCATATCTTATATTAGAAGAAATAGGATCATCAGTATAAGTAAGCCCCACTCTTATATTAGAACTGGTACTTATCGGACTTGAGGCATCAATAAGTATTGTAAATTCAACATATCCGTTCGCTGCTATGACAGAGCTACTGCCTGTACTACCAACATATGTACTTCCTGTTCCGGTTTTTGTAACTATAGTGGCTTTTGACGATACTCCGGCTTCCAAAGTCAGCTGAGGCATTTCGTTTCTTGCGCTAAGCTGTTTTTCATTTTGTGAAGCTATAATACGGCCAAGTTTATCATAAGCAAATTTGGTTATACCTCCATTGGGGGTTTTTTGCCATACTAACTGATTAAGTGTATTATAATGATACTGCGTAGTAAGAGTATGCTTGGGCAACAGCGATTCGTTTTCCGTATTATTTGTCCTGGCTGGGTCAATAAGAGCCTCACCTGCAGGAAGAAGTCGCTGAACGCCTTCCGGGGGCACTGTTTGCACAAGGTTACCAGCCTGATCGTAGTAGTAAAGAGTATATTGATACTCTTTATCGGGAGATTGTTTTGTAAGCGTTTCTGTTAAATTATCCATTGCGCCTTTTAAATAACGCTGTTTAAAAGCCTCTTTTTTTCCGGCTATGTAAGCATCCCACAATTCAGAAGCATAGGTTCCGTTAACATTGTTCACAAAAAGCTCACAAGGATTTTCAGCAACTAGTTCCACAGGATTATTAGGATAAATCGGCACCGTGGGGCAAACATCATTCTCTACCATATAGATCTCGTCAATGTACCTGTTCCAAAACAAGGTACTTCCAGAGATCGCTCTGTAATTTGCATAACTCACAACTGCAGCCCTGGTTTTGTTGTTGCCATACCCTAACCCCGACATTGCAAATTCTGTTATAGTTAAATAGTAGGGACTATCTATATTAACTACTCCCATTTTTGAAAGATAAAACAAATAATCTTCTGTTACGTATTGCAAATTTGAATCGCAAAAAAACTGTGCGGTAAAAGATGAAGGCATACTAAATCCTGTTACCGTGCCCATTTTAGCAATATATAATGTCCATGCCGGCCCGCAAGCAACCGCATCTACAGTCTCAGGGATACAAGGTGTGCATGGCACTTTAATAGTATTTGGACATTGACTGATTTTTAGACAGCTTATTGTACCAGTGGTACTAAAAGCTGTACTACCGGATCGGGTTCCTGTAACTGTGTAACTAGCAAGATCATCATTAATTGTTACACCTGTTATTGAAGATATCTGTCCAATCTTGTAACCGGGTAAAGTGAAAACTACCTTACAATCCGACCCCTTTCCAAAATAAAACCCCATTTCACCTGCCAAGCCGTTAAAGCTTGCATAAAAATCTGTGATACTGGGCGTTCCTGTCATATCATATGTCAAATAAGAACTTAAACCAGTAGTCCCTGTTAAACCAGTAGCAGCAAAGCCATCGGGGACCGTGCCTGCAACCGAATTGTATTGCCCTATAACAGAGCCTAGAACACTTTTTAATGCTGCCGCAGCATTCGTTTTATCTGTTAAATTTTGTGGACACGCTACATCACTCATACAATTTATGTTTCCGGTCAGAACAACAGCTCCCGCAGCAACACCACTATAGCTTCGATGATTAGCTATAATTGAAAAATTTATTGTATCACCGGAAAAATCTGTTATTTGCAAATTGGAAAAGCTTGTTATTGCATTATTTAAATTTACATTATTACCAAAGTATAAATTGAAGGAACATGCTGAATTTCTGTCGAATCCAAAAAATAATCCGTAATTAGGACTAGTGAAAGTTTTTAGGTTAAAAATACCATTTTTAGGTAGGCTAGTAAATGGTAATATTTCAGTACGATAAGGTTCAGGAATATTTACACCAGTACTATTTAAATTTGGATCGGCAATAATATTTATTTTAGATTTCCATACGTAGTTTAACAAATCAAAAATTGCTTTTTCTGTAGCATTTTCTTTACTGTATGTTTCAGTACACGTACATCCAAAATCGATTAATGCAGAAGCACCCTTAATGCTTCCAGTTACGGTTACAAGTGTGTAAGTTGAAGAGAGGTACGTTATTGAGATAGTACCATCTTGAGCTATATTGACAGCAGTAATTCTTTTAATCAAAGTAGTATTGGAAGGTAAATTTACAGTTATGGTAGCTACAGTAGTAGTTCCTACTTTTATAGTTAATCCTGTGGCAGATCCATTCCAGGTTGCTGCAATTGACTGATCACCTAATAATGTAGGCATGATACTTCCGGCATAGCCATAGGTATCCGCTTTATTTAAGCCAAATGATGCAAAGCCGAGCGCATTGCCTGTGGTATATAGTTTACCTGCTGCCTTTAATTTATTCATCATTCTCACTAACGCAGTTTCAAAACGCGTTCTGTTGGTACAACCCGAAATACCTGCTCCTGATGTATCTTCTCCATTAAATACAGTTGCTCCCACAGGAACAGGTCCATCTGCTGTAAAACCACACTCACCAATAGGTGCCATAGTGGTACCTTCCAGAATAATTTCATCAGGAAAAGTACAAGATCCTGCAGGTATCCTTAATATAGTCGCTACAACTCTAAAGGTATATATTCCTGTACTTGCATCAAATGACCCCGGAACATAATAAAAATTCTTTAATCCAGTAATTTTAAATGCAGGTGTTCCCGTATATTGAGTCCAAGTAGGAACTGTTCCACAACCCGTATTACCTGTACTAACAATTCTTAATTTTATAGCATCCACAACAGAACCAACCTTAATGTTTAAGGTACTAGATCCAGCAGGTACTGCACCAACAATGGTCGCATTTAATGCCACAGGGCTTACACCTCCAAATCCCGAATATAAGTCAGGCGTTAAAAAAGGATAGTTCTTTATCGTCACACCTGAAGTGATGAAACTTGCCTGGCTATTATAGTTAATATCCAGTAAACCCGACAGAAAATATTCTAAATCAAAAGCTAGAGGGCATTTCCCTGTTTTTAAATACATTGCAGCATCAGTATCCGCTGCTATAGTATTCCCGCCTCCATTCTGATCTCCATTATTGAATCCAAAATCTGCCGGGATAAATCTTTTTACCTTATTAGCATATAGATAGGCCGTCCTGTCGCTACATATACCAGGGTTGCCAACCGTGCTATAATTAGTAGTTAAACTTGAAGCTATCGTTTCATATACAGCATTATAATTTGTATAATCAGCGAAAACCGTTGAAAAAGTTTCATCGTGCTCCGGTTCACCTATACAACCATTATAGCGCTTCTTTTCTGCAGCATATAGGCTTGCATATACACTCTTAATTTTAGTTTTTAACCCGAGATAATAATTCCTGAACGTAATCCATATCCTATCTCTTTGACTAACCGGCAAAGTGGATATATAAGACATTGCAGCAGAAGAAGTTGCAAAGCTAGATCCTCCAAACAATGTGGCAGCGTCCGAATTTGCAAGTCCATTGGCGTAAATAACTGTATAGCAGGCTGCTTTTAGCATATTTAGTTTCACAGTACCAACAATCATTCCGTCAAATTGCCCGGTAGATGTTTCATTAAGAGCCAAAGCCATTATAGCACTTCGCTGACTTTTTTTTGCACTATCTTCTACTATGCCTTCAATAGAAGATACATATGTTGTGTTAAAGTATGGGTCTTTAGTATTACTGATTAGTTGTAAAAAATTAATACCTAAAGGATTAGATGATGAACTGATTTCAGCAAAGGTGTCAATTTTTTCAAGTGCTCTATCAAAATTATCAGATGACATTGGCACAGCAGGAGCAACACCCGATGTTTGAGCTACAGCATTATAATAAATATAATAAAAATATTCAGGATGGTATTTGATTAGCGATTTTGCCCAAGTAGGTTTCCACTCCTTTAAAAAATCTTTTATATTCAGCAGCTGTTCAGGATTTATCAAAAATTGACCTGGTAATTCACCAGGTGTGAGGGGGACTCCTTTTATTGCCGGCTCATATGAATTATTCCCAGTTTGTGTAACAATTATTTTAGATGGCGTATTAAATTCATCTGCGTATGGAATTGCAGGATGACGCCAGCTAAAGTTTGAATCAATTTCAGGTAGCTCTGTATTAGGAACGCCTGATTCTACATCAGTATATCCTCCATAATAAAAAGCATTTGATTCGTTAAATATACTTAATGGGTCCAGTTCCACTTCTTCTTCATCAGTCAAAGGATCTGCACCTTCAATAGAACCATATTGTCCGCTAGGACTCATATCTGCAAGTAATTGTACTTCAAAAACTGTACTTGGAGAAACACCTCCTTCAGGATTTTCACAAAAACTCCTGCATCCATTCAGTAGTCCTCTAAATTCTTTAATAAACCTGCTTTCATACATTGGAACGAAAGAAGGATCTATTAGTTGTTCATTATCAGTATATAGTAGGTTAGAGCCATTATATGTAAATGTATTATTATTTAATATCGGCTTAATATTAATTAGTACATAAGCTTGCTCCGCCTTTTTCACAAGATTTTCCCTAAGCGTTATATCGCCAAGTTTGTTTTCGTTTGTGTTTGAAGGAATCGCATTCATAAGTGAAGTGAAACTGGCTGCATCAGCACTAGAGAGGTAAGCAGTCACAAATGATTCCTCGCATTCAGTACAGGTAACATTACAATCTGAAATAGAAGCATTTGGACTAAAATTATCAGGGCTCACATAACACGAATTTGAAGGATTACTTATTAAACTTACGTAATCATTGGCATAAGCCTCGAGTGCCGCCATATTAACGTTTACATTTTTAGCAAGGGTATAAGATCCTAAATTTAAGTTACTTGCCGTAAAGGTACGTGAGAGTGTTAATACCGGCGTTGTAGTTGAATTAAGATTTAGTGTACCAATAGTTCCGCTCAGAGGGCTAGCCACGAGTTTTTCATTGCCACAATCATCCATAAGGCTTAACGACCAGTCAAAAACATAAGGATAATTCTTATTTCCAAGGCATGATTCTTTATAAGCGTCTGTACTATGATTTAAAGTATAATTAAAGGTTATAACTGGTGAGGGAGTATCCTCAACGCTTATTTGTGTACTAATTTTTCTACCATCAAATGTATTTCCGTTAGCTCCCGTAGCATAGTTGGCATTATTACCTTCCGAAGCCAGATCGGTTGTAGTTAATTGATGAAGTGCTGCATTTTGCTCATCTGGAAGCGCATCCAGATTGGAAGGTTTACTTCCTGCAAGTGCAGTAGCTATAGTTCTCCCCTGTGGATCTATATAGCTTATACTAACCTGTTTATTAGGATCTACAACCATATTTTTTTTGTAATAGTTGAAGTATCCAACATTGTACCCAAACAAGCGATTAAGTTCGTCTTTTTCAGGTTGAATGTAAAAATATTGCATTTCGTGTCCGGTACCTATCTGATGTTTCTCTCCAACACCACCTTTTCTCCTTACACGACCTGTATTATCCGGAGTATATTCTATCTGAGAAAAAGGATATGTATTAGCATTTGGAACAAAGTCCTGATACGTACCTAAAGCTAGCGACGATTCAGAGTAATATTTTGAAGCCCCTGACGTTTTTGCCATTCCGGATATTACTGTTGGAGCACATGAAGTTATAGTAGGATCATCCCAGTCAAAATCCTTATTTGTAAAGATTTTTCCGGCAAGATTTTTATTTAAATTATCATAGTAACGAATTGCAGATTCATCTAATGGTGAAGGTAACACCTCTACAGCAGGCCTACCCTGTGAATCATACACAACTTCACCGACAATGGCTTGCTTCTTAGTATTTATTCTGGTAACGGTCTGGCGATTTCTAAGCGTACCGTCAAAGTAGCTAATTACTTCTTTCTTTTTACCTTTTTCGGCATAAGAAGACTGGTACTGCCAATTTTTATCTCCTTCATAGTTTTTACCAATTTTTAAAACATGAGGCCAATCATTTACAGTTGTTTTTGTGCTTAATCCACTTGTCCAGTTCCCGTAATAAATTTTAGATACATCATCAAGAAATCTTCCAACTGGCCTTACTCTATATATAAGATATCCTTTAGAAAATATAAGAGGAATTCTATATGAGAGATCACTCGTCTGTATTCGGGTGCTATTCGAAGCAAACTCCTTTTCAGTTAAACTAATATCTGTTTTTGCCAATTCACTACCAGGTGTCTCACTAAAATTATCTACCCATACCCATTCTAGCTCATATTCTGTAGCCGGAGCAGTTGCATAAACTGACCATTGAATCTCTAATTCATGCTCATTATTTGTAACTCCGGTAGATGCAACTTTAGAAGTATTAAACCCTGTATATGTTACAAGATATTCATACATAGGTGTAACAACTGTATTTTTTAAATTAAAGTACCGTTGCGTTATAAATCTTGCCTCGGTATAAACCGCTGAGTTATTAACCGTTGTGATATTATTCCCAGCTGCATCTTTATATTGTACTGACTTAACTTTTATAACTGCTCTATGTATTCCAGGAATTTTATATATTGCGAGATCAATTAATCCATTAGTACCTTCAGTGACATAATCATGTTTTACCTCAAGCGTAATATTATAAGCTGTTTGTACTACGCCTGCCGCGGTGTATGGTGTAACTGTATATGTAACTGCACAAGAGTAAATTATAGCCTGAGTAGTTGGTGTAGCAGAATCTTCAATAAGACCCAAATGAATGTACACTGCAGGATCTACTGACGCAAAAGTACCGTTTGTAAGTTGAGCATTACGTGAATCTATCACACTCAGATCAGCGTTTGCTACAATCGCATTTCCTACAAGAGGACTTGTAATAACCTGCTCTTCCTGTCCATAAAAAAGGCTGCTATATATTAAAAATAAAACTGCCAGGATAAACTTTCTGCTTAACATATAAATGTAGTTTTTCTTACTTATCTAATATTATCTTTGATCAACAACCTCGTAATTAATGTATTTAGAAGACAACTTTACTTTATTACTTACAATTGTATAGTATTTTGACGCTTCAAATTTTGCTCTGGGAATTGCTGCATTACTATGCTTGCCGTAAACAATTTCAAGTCGGGGAGTTTTTTCATCAGGCTTACTATAATCCTTTGAAAAATTGAGAGTGGTACTATAATAAAAAACCTGTTTTTGAATATAAAAATCTTTGCCAATAGTCAAAATTATACGTCCATAAGGTAATTGGGAACCCTGTTTTGCTAGTAATTCAATTTCCCAAAACATTTTTTTATCTTTAAAATCACTAACCCTAAATGACTTTAGCAGTTCATCAATATTAAACTCATCCTTATTTATTTTTCCCGGATTCGTTATAAAAATCATCCTTTCATCATGATTTATTTGTGTACTTACTTTATTGTTCAAATAATATTCTGTACTACTAATTTTTAAATAAACCTCATTGTCCGGATTTTTAAGATATTCACCCTTATGAGACTGATATATAGTTTTAGCATCATGATTTTTATACAAATTATAAATTGAACTAAATTGTATAAATTTATTGGAAGCATATTGAGCCTTTACTTTTTCCAGTACAGACTTTCCTGATTGCTGCGCGTACAATGGCGACAACACTATCAAAAACAGATAAAAAATATTTTTCATTAGTTACCTGATTGAATTATGGATCCCGAACGACTTTCCTGTATTGTTTTTACACCTTTAGATGTCTCCTTCTTAATACGAACCAATCCGCCTTCTTTATCATATTCATAAAAAGTTGCATAATTATTACTATCATGCTCTGCAACCAGCCTAAATGTTTCAGGATCATATACAAATGATTTCATACTTCCATTTAAAGGATGAAGGCGGATGTCATCAAAATATACCGGTATGCCCTGACTAGCATTTTCAAGTTCAATGCGCATTATTGATGTATCTGCAGGAATCTCGAATTTGGCAGCTATACGCTGCCAGCCATCAATAATATCACCTGACGGTAAAAAAGGCATATCCACTATTACTTTTTCATTCTCATCTTCAAATATTAGATGTATGATTGCATTTGTATATTTTTTGACCTGTATATTTTGTTCTTCCATCACCCAAGCACTCATCCAATAAGTTATAGGAGCTTGATCAGATGTCGGATATGGTTGAAAGGTTTCACAATCATCACAAAGATCCTTTGGTGTTACCGCACCACCACAACCAATACGAGAGTAGGCCAGTCTGTCAGAAAAATATGTTATTTCATTTTCAAGATGGGTAAAATCTGAATATGCATAATAAGAGGAACTTAATATATCAACCTGACCACTAACAGGAAATTGTGTAGAGGGAAGACCCATTAAAAACTGTAATGACGACATAAGACTTGATGTCACTTCACTTATGGGTTGGCTACCGTTTGGATTACTCAATACCTTTTCAGTAATTTTAATATCATCAAACCAAACATCAGCAGGCACACTGCCATTACAGTCCAGCCTTATGCTTA
This sequence comes from Flavobacterium sp. NRK1, assembly GCF_024054175.1. Lineage (GTDB taxonomy): Bacteria > Bacteroidota > Bacteroidia > Flavobacteriales > Flavobacteriaceae > Flavobacterium. Next base: position 1,631,882 of record NZ_JAMXLA010000001.1, on the reverse strand, counting down.
ATTTTTTAATATTTGCCGGAACTATATATTTCCCCTCTATATACTGCCACCCATTTTTTACTATTGAATTTACACTTGTAGAATAGGTATAAAACCCAGGTTCCGTTTCTGTTTTCATCGTAAGCCAAAGCTCAGCCTGTGCAGTTTCACTTTTAACCCATGCTGAATAAGTATATTCTCTTGGCTGGTTATTATTTATATCTACTACGCTATTTGAATATACATACACTTCAGTTGAAGCACCAGCATTGTGAATTTTCAAAGAATTATTACCTGTATGTGCTTGAGTTGTGTCATAAGTTATGAGTTGCTGACCAGCTGGATATGTAGCGGTAGATGGCCATTGTCCGGTAGTCTCCATATCACTAATAAAAATACTTTGCCCATAGTAACTATTACCATCAATATAGTAACCTTCCCCTATACCATAAACATATAAATGTGAATCTCTATTTGCCTGATTGACTAATTCCTTAAGTTCACTTACATCGGATGTTTGAGATCCATCCGTTATCATAATAATAATATCTGTTTCTGTTTCTAAAGCTCGCCTAAGTCCGCTTGCCCAATAATCAGAGTTAGCGCTAATACCCATAGCTTCTCTTACAGGCGTATAATTACTTTTATAATTGCTGATCCAATTATCAAAATCCTGCTTTGTATCAAGCGTAACTCTACTTTGGACGTGGTCTGTCCTTGTGTCAGTATCAGAATCAGACATTCCTATAAATGATATTGTAGTAGTTGTGCCGAAAGCAAGTTGTTGCTCTATAAATTTTCTTAACTGGAATTTTATCTTTTCAGCTTCACTACTATCTATAGATGCCGATTCGTCTATGACAAATGCTACATGAGATTCGCAAACGTTTGTAGGTGGACAAAAACTTATATGCTTAACCGTATGCGTTTTAGACACTGTACCATTTGTATAAGTCACTATAGGGCTACAATTTACTGTTGAAGTAGAATAATTAAATAAATTCACATCTCCAATAGTACCATATTTGCCAATAACAACATCCGGCTGGGCGTCTCCTGGTGAGAAGGAGAAAGATAGTACCTGTCCATTCCATACTGCATTATATATAGCGGGATTCATATCAGTTATATAACTGGAAAGCATAGACAATTCTAGACAGGTATAGCCATTTGGTATTGAACTTTTTTTAAGAAGATGGTTTAGTAATGCTATATAAAGATCCTTTACATTTCCAGATTCTTCACTGATTTCTGTACAAGATGTACCACATGTGGCACTGACCGTTATTGTTTTATAAAAAGTAGATACACATCCCGTATTTTCGGTGACTACTAATTTTACTAAATAATTACCAACAACATTGTATGTCATTACAGGATCAGCATCAGTATTAGTTGTATATATATTTCCCGATTGATTATAAAAAGTCCACAAATAATTAGTAACATTCACTTTATCAGCCTGAAGATGGAACTCCTGCTGTACATTTAAAGGTATACACGAAAGCCCCTGATCTAACTTAATTTCTCCAAATAGTAGAACACATTCGGTACTAGGGCAAAAATCTATATGTTTTATACTATGTAATGAAGATACTGTACCATTTGCATAAGTAGTAGAAAAAGTTTGTGGTGTTATATTAGATGAGTAGTTAATTAGGTTTATATCACTTATCTGTGCTGTATTCGGAACCGAAACATCAAAGTCAGTCCCGTGATTATTAAATGAAAATTTAAGAACTCCTCCTGTAAAGGTAAGATTCCAAATTTGTGGATTGTTGTCTGTTATATAGGGCGACAAGGCTTCTAATTGCGAACAATTGTATGGGTTACTTACATTTACACCTCCTGTGGCCATAAGATGATTGATTAAATTCAAATATAACAGTTTTACATCTGCAGATTTCGGATTGGTTTCAGTACATGTTGTACAGGTATTACTTACTGTAATTGATTTCCAAAATGTTGAGGTACATCCGCTACCATAAGTTGCTATAAGCTTTATCTGATAATTACCAGTTGTTGTATAGCTGTATGAAGGTTGAGGAAGCGCACTCGTTGTTAACACTGTTGTTGTACTATTAGCAGCATAAAAAGTCCATGCATAGGATACTACAGTCGAAGATGTAGTTTGAAAATTAAACAATGTAGGTTTGTTAACTAACGTGCACGATATACCTGAATCAAGATTTACTGTACCGGTCAATGGCGCACAGATACCCGGACAAAAGTTAACATGCATAACTGAACTTTTAACTACAATACCATTAACATATAGTGTCGTTGCATTGAAAGGCGTTGTTGCGGATGAAAATTCTAAAATTTCTATATCGCTTACAGGACCATTATTAATCACCGATACATCGTAGGCGCTTGTACCATGATTCGCAAATGAAAACTTAAGTAATTTAGTAGAACTTGTATAACTAAGATTATAGATTAGTGGATTGGTATCATTTAAATAAGGAGCTAAGGCAACCAATTGAGGACAATTAAATCCAGTGGTAATAGTAGCAACATTCCCTCCAGACCCGTAAGTTGCTAAAAGATAATTTACAAGGTCAATATATAAATTTTTGACAACTACCGTTTGAGGGTTATTCTCTGTGCAAAAACCTGTACAATCTTCTACTACTGCAAATATTTTTTTAATGTTTGTATGGCACCCATCATTAGTCGTTATTTTTAATTCTACCGAATAAGTATCACTATCAGCAAATGTCATTACAGGATTTTGTAGACTGCTTGTACCTACTATATTTTCATTATAATCATAAAAAACCCAACTGTAGGCTGTTATATTTGTAGCATCAGTATCAAGGGCGAAGCCATGAGGCTGACCAGTAAGCATACATGACATCCCCGGGTTTATCCTGATATTTCCAACCACTGAATTACATGATTCATTTTCAGGGCAAAATTCAATTAGCTTTGAAGTATTTCCAGCATTTACAATATCACCATTCCCATAGATCACTGACATAGATGCAGTAGTAGCCGACCCCAGATAGGAAAAAAACTTGATATTGGTAATCGATTCCCCTACAGGGATACCGCTTAATGAGACATTCGTTCCTCCAGAGAAAGAAAAGGACATCTGGCCATTGCTCCTCGAAAAAGAATAAATTTTCGGGTTAGGTTGCGTTATATAAGGTGCCAAAGCAATTAATTCAGGACAATTATATCCATTTACGCTATTGGGCAACGGAGTGTCAACGGATAACAGGTGATTCAGCAGGTTTATAAAAAGTCCTTTTACAGTGTCAGATAAAGGGTTATCATCCATACAAGTATATGGAAATGCTGAAGTACAAATATTAAATGTCCCCGCATATTCATCTGAATTTTCAATAAATACTCTTATTTTATACGCTCTCCCCACAATCAAGTTCGTTGCAACACTTTGATTACTACTTTCACAATATAATTGTGTAAGTGTTCCGCAGGTATCGCCTTCATATACCGCATGATTAAGATCAAGTTTTGAATTTGACAGTCCTCCTATATTAATAAGGTGATCTGTAGCGGCAGCTGTAAACTCAAACCATACATCTCCATTACCCGATCCCGGGCAGTTATTGAATTCAGCAGAAGTTGTAGATGCTATTACAGATCCTGAAACTGGATTACATAAACCGCTTACATTGGTTGAAAGTATGATTGGGTTGGCACAATTATCATTAGTAGGAGGGCAGCCAATCGGTTTTGTCAAAATGTCACTCAAAATATAACAATTTGTATTTTGAGGGCTTTGTACTAACATTTGTAATTTTTGAAATGAAGCAAAGGGTCCAAATGTATATTGCCCTAGAGCATTTACTACTTGCTTTTGTGCAGTTTGTACCACTCCACCTATAATAGGCGTTAACTCCAAAGAAGTAGTACCTCCCATATTTGAAACGTTAACTTTAGAGTAAAAAGACGCTGAAGGATTATTACAGTCTGTTTGAACACCAAAACTTGCTTCTATATTCGACGTACAAGTACCTTTAGTTATAGCAATTGAATAGTCCGTAAAAGAAGTCGTTTTTGAACCGGCAACAATATAATAGGTAATCCCTGGTGTTACAGGAAGGTTTAAAATATCTTTTTGTTGCGATGAGGAATCTGTATTACCTGCAACACAATTTACACCAAAATCAGCGCAACTATTATAAACAAAAACACCCGTTTTATCAGCAAATTGTGGCATAACCACTAAACTTATATTAATACTTGTTGTTCCTGCGGGCGGCGTGTATGAGTATACAGCTCTTGATCCGTCAAAATAGCCTGATGACCCTACACCGCAACCAGTACCCGGGTTACCACTATATCCTCCTGAGCCGGGCGTTTGCTGACCTGCCTTAATGTAGGGTAAAACTGGAGGTACTATAATAGGAAGAGCACAAACCGTCCCTGTTTTTAGAGTACTAAAAAAAA
>NZ_JAMXLA010000001.1:1533771-1627447 GCF_024054175.1 Flavobacterium sp. NRK1 | reverse complement strand
GGGCTGTAAACCTGTGACAGTATAATAATTCTGATTAACTATCACACCCACGCCCGTAGGTGTAGCTGAATCAGGCTTGACCTCCACTTCAAACTGATTAACACCTCCGGGATTATCCCAAAGCAATTTAACAGAGTTTAATCCTGTCTCTGTAACTGAAAGGTTTAATGGATTTACACAGGTAGGCCCCACATATACATCATCTAACAACCACCTGTCCCCACCTCCTGCAGCACCCATCTTCACAAATGCAATATAAATATTGCCAGTATAGCCCGATAAGTTAATCACCTTTTCAGTATAAGCATCATACGGCCCCAGTTGTGGCTCAGTCCATGTTTGTAAAGTTGTAAAACTGCTTATAGTGGTTTGATCCGTTGTAGAGATCATTATCTTGTAAATACTTCCCTGATCGCCTGATATTACCTGCCTTGAGGAGAACTTAAGCTGGGCACCTGACATTCCCGTTATATTAATCGCAGGTGTGACTAGCCAATCTTCACTAATATTTGGCGTTGATAAATTTTCCTTATCAATGTAAGCTGAATAACCACCACTTTTCGACGGAGTCAGAGTAGATGTAGCTTTGACGCCCCAAATCAATGATCCTTTTGGGTTTAGAATTCGCCAGTTACCGCTAGCCCCTAATGTCCAAATAGCTGTCCCTCCGTCGGCAAGTGTTGTTGGCGCACTTCCAGCTGTTTCAAAACCTTCGCAAAGTTGTCCATATCCTGATATTTGCATCAGCGTAAAAAACAGTATAAGCCTGATTTTTTTCATATATTAAGCGCTTTTTATTAGGGATTAGTGGTTGCACAACGCACAATTTGTTTTCTTACTACCGCCCTAGTTTTAGGCGCAACTTTTAAGCTATTTGTACCGGTGTGTGAACGGGTGGAAGATATGCTCACCTTATTTTCTTTAAGTTCCTCTTTAAAGCTAAAATGAGAAGTCCCATTGCAGCTATTAAAGTCATAATCTTCGAAACCATCAAATGCGAGCTCACGATATCTTGTATTTGATGCTACCGCAACAGGAAACTTGAAGTTATATCCATACATGGCTGATGAATACCTGTTTAAAGCATCTCTGTTTTCTAACTCGAATCCGAAAGGGTTATATTGTGTAACCTCAGAAGCATATGTCCATTTTGCTAAATTAGCAGGAGTGTTCGGTTCCCACTTTTTAGTAGTACTACTGTAAACATAATAAGGAGCAAAATCATTATAAAAACCCGTTTTTCTTGGAGAAGCAGTTTCTGTTGAATTTCTTCCTGTCAGATAAGCATAAGACATTTTTGGGCGCCAGTTACCTTTTACATTATATATATATGGATTATATGCATTTAGTTTATTTGCACCCGAATTACTATAATCAAAAACAAGAGCTCCATTACTATCAAAGTTCATTTTAGGTAATCGGCACTCACACTGTGCAGCCCAAGTATCGCTGTAAACTACTGCAGATGTATTTACAATCCTGTATTGATCCCAAAGTGACGAACTGAATAAATTTGTAGCCAGAGTAGAGCCACTACCAATGGGATTAAGCATTGAAGTAACTGATGCCATTGAGGCCGATTGCATATTACGATAACCTGCTCTTATAACTGTAAAATCACCTTCATCCAGCACATCTGGCGAAACATAGAGCCCATCAGTAGTTATAAGGCCAAATTTAGCATCTTCTAAATTCACTACATAGGCTTTAAAAGCTCCATCGGGAGAAGTAATCCAAAGTTCATCTCCATCAATAAGATAATCCGATGCTTTATAATTGCTTGTAAAAAACTGATATTTGCCTTCAGTTCCCGTTACATGTTTAAGCTTCCAGGTCAACCCAAGATTTTTAGCACTTTCCCCCATCCCTTTATACGACCAATAAGCAGGAAAATTAAACGTATAATATTTATCATTATATTCATTTGCTGTTTCTGTGAGCAATACTTCTCCCGTTTCCGCATCCCAGGCAAGGTTCTTAGTAGTACTACTCGATCCAACATCAAATACCCGTTTGGCTCTTAAGATTCCTGAAGAGTGTATTACTTTAGTTGTTGTTGCCGTTTTTATACGGTTGTCATGTATAGAGTATGAAGGAAATGGTGTGGGAACCACTAAGGTCAACAGCGTAATTGGAAGAAAAGCAGTATTAATACTCAAACCTGCAGTTTCTGTAACTGAACTATTATCTCTGAAATCATTTATTACATCATAATCTACTCCTACCAGTTTTTTTGTAATATTCCCCTGTGCATCAATTGTAGTAACTTCATTGTCTAATTTACCAATATTGGGATTATAATCAGTATCTGTAAGTTTTTCTGTTTGATCATATATATATTCCACTCCTGAAATTTCGTCCTTTTGACCCTCCGCGTAGACTCGCTGACTTTTCATTTTCCCATCCATATCATTCGTATGCACGGAAAATCCCTGACTGAGAGTAAGATGATCCTTTACAGAAAGACTTAATAAACTTGTGAGAACATCTGACTTATCATAATGCGAGGTCATTGGAGTATAATCGGTAATTGTAGGATAATCGGCTGTGGTGAAGAATTCAGTTACCACGTAACCTGTAGCATGCTTTTTAACTTGTATTGGTGTACCGCTACCATTGGTACTGGTTCTCGGAAGATTTTTTACAGTTACTTTGCTATAAGTTACCTTTGGCGAAGGATAAAAAGATTCGCCTAAAGGCATTTCTATATAATTTCTACTTTCTGTCCCTAGCAACTTAGCCTCATCTTTTTTATCATAAAATGGCTGCACAAAAGGATTTTCTTTTGACCCCATAGGCTCATATGTAGCAACACCGGTAGAATATGCAGGTTTTGTGTCAGCTGGATTATCATCATCTTCATAGGAGTATTGCTGTCCATAGAACTGATGATAATCCTGATCGGCAGCATGATTAGTCATTACCTCCCAATTGTCATGCATTTTTATTTCTTTAACTCGACTTCCCCCACCAAATTTTTTCCCCGTAGGATTCATAAGCCTTACCCAGGATTTACCTGTCACAAATTTACTTGCAATCTGATTATCTTTCAGCTGTCTATTAGGGCTTTTCATAACTTCAAGTAAATTAGGAATAGCCCCAATGATTTCCATAACAATCTCTTCAAGATTATCTGTAGATTCATCGGTATGACCATCATACACATACCTTGATAAATTCTGCTTACCAAAGTTCCACCCTGCTTTAGAAATTGGATTTGTATAATCTGAAGATGAAAATCCGTCACCAATATTTACTAGTTTCACAGGAATAGAAGCATAGAACCCACCTGAAATTAAATTTGTTAACTTATAACTTCTTGAAGGATCAATTTTAAAATATCCTGAAACATAGTCATATTGTTCTGCATTTGAAGCTTTGGGAGACATATTAAGTAAGGCCTTGAAAAAAAGTTCCTCGTTTTGAAGATTTTTAATGTATTTATCCTTAAACTGAGTAGCATTCAAAACTGTTGTTTCTGGTATTTTTATATAAATACGGTCTGATACTGATGTTGAGGTAAACAATTGATTATTTGTAACACCAGCAAGAGTGGTTGGAGTAGCATCAGTCTCTTTACCAACACCTGTTATTTTAAACATTTGCATTGCTTCCTTATTTTGTACATACCTGTAATCGTCAGATTCAAATGTCAAATCAATATTTCCTCCTGAAGGCAGTTTTATTGATTTTAATAGCCATGCTCCTGAATATTTATCTGCAGTAACCTTATCCTGAATAACGTAGGGATCCTCCGCATTTGTAACATTTTGATTTACTCCACAGCCCGCTTCTGTATCATTTAGTTTATAATTGCCCCATACATCATACCCCTTTAAGCTATATGGCATGTTCTGATCACCCGAAGCATAGGTAAACGTATAAGGAGTATATTTGCCCATATTTGATTTTCCATATGTAAAATATATTTGGTATAGCGTAAGCTTCCCCCCTTCATTTGCAACTTCATTACCGGATGCGGCTCCTTTCAAATTATTTGGAACTCCGGGACACAAAGTGTATTTATACTTAAAATTAGCCACTTTTATAGGAGTAGCGTTCTCGCCCAAAGCATTATAGTCAGGCTTAGAGTATAGGGATATTTTATTGAGTTTATACATTCTTGAACTTGTAGAAGTTGTAGCTCCTCCATTTTCTCCATCTACACCATACCCATCTTTTCGTGCCGATATTTCAAAAATTGCTATATGGGTTTTAGTTTCTATTTTTTTAATATATAAAAGCTCTTTTTCACCATATATATAATTTCCTTTGTTATCCCCTGTGGCCGTTTTCAAACCTTCGTCATAATTAGCCTGATTTTTTTGATAAGGAACCCTCCACTTGTAAAGATTATCTGAAGCTGTTTTACTGTCATCATATACAAATTTTGTATATGAGCCTAAATCGTCATCTGTTGGGCCATCATTAGTCAAATCCGAATAATCTGACGACAATACACTTGTAAGCAAATAACTATGTGCATAAGCAGGAGTAGTGATACGATTAAAATATTCATCCTGCCCTTCTTTATTATTAACACTGTTTGAAATCCCCGGACTATAGGATACAAGACCGGAATTACAGTCCCCCATTCTTGATCCAATATTAAAGGTAGCCTCTTTTTTAGTAACATTGTAAGCAGCCCTGCCATATATATATTGTTCTCCACCTTCTTTGATCACCCTGACTTCTGAAGTATGATAGTCGTGCTTACCCCTTATAGAATAAGGACTAAACTGAGTATTATAACCAAATTTTTCTGCTTCTGCTCTGGTTAGTTTTTGTATAGACTGATTTCTTGCTAATCTTTTATCTCTTTTTAAAGGACCATTAATAGCAACAGTACTATTATCCTTTTTTCTAAAAGCCATATCAGTAGCTCTGGCAAATTTACCTCCTGTAATACCTACTTTAACAGGATCATAGTTACCCATATTATCTTTAAGTAAACTGTATTCACTATCAACATGAAATCCTCCAATATTTTTGAAAAATACTTTTTCATAATCAGGCCTGTTACCATTTTTTTTTTCTTCAAACCTACCAATCACAGGATTAGAACTTCTCCATGCCCCAGTACTACTTTTCGTAATAGAAATACTGGTATCTACACCGTAGTGAGCTCCACCTCCGACACCAATCTCGACACCAACTGTGCCTCCATTCGAAATGTCAACAATATTTTTATCATAAGCATAACCTACTTGTCCTTTATAAGGCCGGAATGTTCCGGAAACTCCCTGCCCCTGTATACTATAGAGATCATACGTGTTATTTCCTACCGGCAAAGTAGTTGTGAAAGTAGAAAAGGTCCTGTCCTTTTCCCTATTAAAGTCAAGAATATCTTTATCTGTTGCATTAAAAGAGTTTTCATAACCATATGCTTTTTCAGCCGCATACCTCTCCGAATCCATAATCCCCTGCTTCGTCCTGTAACCTGTAAATTTTATTCCAGGCTCAATACCCCAGAATTCAACTTCAGTATTCAAATTAAAAAGATAATTTGAAGAAATCATTCCGATTCGTTTTTGAGGCGTAAAAGTAGCATCTGGGAAAGAAAAACTACCTCCAGTACCCAACCTGTTTCTCGAATCACGCATTGTTACACCCTCAATTCCCCTTCGACTATTCCAGTTGGTACCAAAACCTACGGCATCATTTGTATACATCTTTACCTTCTCCGATAACGAAACACTCGGAGAAACGCTTAAGCCTTCTTTTGAATCAAGATTCATTCCTACACTCAGATTATTAGATATCTGATAACTCATACCTCCGGAAACTGCAAAGCCCAATCCATTATAATTATTATAGGTAACCCCCAACCCAACGCTATACTGCGCTTCTTTAAGACCAAAGGCAGTTCCAAACACATTAAAATTTGCACCTACAGTAATATTATCCTTCATGTGGTTTTCATAAACCATGCTATCGCCGTTAAAATCATCCGGTATACCTCTGAGCTGTCTTGCTATCTGACCTACATTTAGATCCCAGCCCAGTCCTACCCATGATGCTTCCTGATCCATTGTTATATTCGAATTATAGGCAAGATTTATGGGGTAACCTCCTACATCCATAATAGGAATATTATAATTAAAGTCACCGCTCGATAGATCGACCATATCTGAGGTCCCTATAGGTGTAAAAGAATTAAACTCGGGTTGCGCAGGCCCACCTGTCAGTGCATATGCAGTCATAGGCGTAACCATTTCCAATACAATCATCAATGCCAGATAGCAGGCAATAATTCTTGAAACTTTACTGGTTCTTATTTTCTTGATCATAATAAAATTCTGGTTGTTTTTTCTTGGAATTTAAACTTCAAAATACCTTTCTTGAAAAGATGGTCGTTATATACAAGCTGAATTTCATCTTGTGGTTTAATACCTTCAAAAAAGAGAAGGACTTTTTGATATGGCGCAATTTTAAAATTTCTTTCCATAGTTACTCCTGAACATCTAACAGTATCTTTTTTTGAGGTAACAACGAAAAAATCATTTGTAATTCCAAAAGACATATATTTGACACTCTCGTCATAATTAAGACCGGTGAAGTTCTCCTCAAGCAAATCTTTTTCATCATCCTGAATAAAATTGAATTCAATTACACGTTCACTTTGATTTGCTTTTTCAATGGAATCTACTTTAAAAAGGTTTTCTTTCCCTTCACTTTTTAAAATATAATACGATATTGGAACCTCGGTTGCCGTAAAATTTATATCATCAATTTTTTGGCTATGCTCCCTTGATTTCCATCCTGATTTTTCAAGACTAAAATAACGATATCGTATCGCTGAATCGTCTTCAACAACTTCTTTATTCTTACAACTTGCAAAAATTATAAGTACCACTGATAATATAAGGCTATTTATTACCCTCATACTTATCATTTATATACTTCAAAAAATCATTAGTCACATCATTATTTTCATCTCCATAAAGTACTGTCTCATTAGGCTGCATTCCCAAAACAATCCTATAGCCTTTTTCTTTAGAAAATCCAGGAGCATAACTGCGTATCCTTTGCCATATTTTAGAAGATTCTTCTTCTGAAAATTTTTGTGTAAATTCTTCCAGATTTTCTTTCTCAAAAATAAATCTTTTCATTATGCTTTCTTTTTCAGAAGTATATCTAGAATTTTCTAAAAGACTATATAAGCTATCAACGATCTGTTTTCGCTGGTTTAGTTCTTTCTCCCCGACTCTTTTCATATCAATACTCATTTGAAATTTTTCAAAAACTCTCATAGTATCCAGAAAAACGACATCATTCGTATTTTTAACGAGTATAATGCTATATAATATGGTAGTCAAAAAACAGAGAGGATAGACAATAAAGATTAGTATATTTTTGGCATTTTTCATCATAAAACATGAAAATAAAGTCTTGTTAATTTTTGACCAAATATACAATGTTAATTCTCTTAAAAAAATCTTAAATAAAAAATTTAATAATTTATTTAAAAAAATAGAAGAAGTTACTACACAACAATTTAAATAATAATATTAAATTCGCATCAAATATCACACTTGTTAAATAAATGTTACAAAGCTTACTAAATAAAAAAACTTTTTCTTTTAAAATTTGCTTATTATTAAGTGTATTCTTTCTCTTCTCTTTTTCAGAAACTTCATTAAAAAAGAGGATCTCTGATGCAGATTTCCGTTATGAGTTTTACACCACTGATAAAACACTTAGCCCAAAACCAGAAAGGCAATACTATTGGTTTAAAGGCGGTGCCATACACAATAGTGAATATGGACTGGCGGGCGAGCTTCTTCACAAAGATTTTTTTAAATTTTATCATAGCAATCAACTTGCAGAAACAGGAAAATACAACAATGGGCTTAAAGAGGGATATTGGAAAACATGGTTTAAAAATGGTGTTTTACAATCTAATACGTATTGGGATTCAGGACAGAAAGACGGTCGGTATTATGCCTATGACGAAACAGGATTTCTTATAGAACAAGGTAAATACAAAAACAATAAAAAACACGGCCGATGGGTAAATTACATTAGTAAGGACACCTTAAAATACCGTGATGGTAAGATTGTAGTAAAAAAAATAAAGGTTAAAAAGGTTAAAGACACTTTACATAATAATAGACAGGGATTCCTCAAAAGGCTTTTTATTAAAAAACAAAAAGATGAGAATGTAAATTCTGCCACCCCTGCTGTTAAAAAAAATAATTCCGGAACAGAAAAAAAACCTGGATTCTTTAAGAGATTATTTTCTAAAAAAGAAAAGAAACCTAAAACAAATGGTTAAAGCGCACAGCCTTATATACGCTATTTATGTATGCCTTATTGTTTCGCTTTTGTGCGGGGCATTATTGTATATCGCCAATATGTATAATCAGCTTAATATTTATTACACCACTCACGAAGAGCTTTATATTCAAAATCAGTCATTAGTAAATTATGCGCTGGCAAACACCGATAAAACATCTATAGAAACCGAAGATGAACAAACTGTTGGTTCGGCATACGAATTAAAACCCTACGGATTGCTTACTTTGCTACAGGCAAAATCATTTATCGCAAACGATACTGTTACCTCGGTTCATTTTGCTGCTGCCAAAACCAACGACAATACTTGCGTGTTCCTTACAAATCTTGACAGACCCCTTACCTATTCCGGTGATGTAAAATTAATTGGAGACAAGCAACTTCCTTCCGACTTTATTAACGCAATACATATTGATAATAAACCAAATAAACTTGAGAATAGAGGTAAAATAACAGCTTCAGCGAATTCAATGCCTGATATTTCGGAGAGTATAAAAAAATCTTTTGCACAACTTAACGGACTGAAAGTACTTTTAAAAGAATTACCACAAAACAAAGGAGTATATTACAATTCTTTTCTCAACCCAACACTGGAAATTAATCTGGAAGATCCTTCCCTTAATACTTCACTTAAAGGGAATATAATTATTCGCTCAAAAGATTCTATTGTTGTGAAAAGCAATGCGAATCTAAATGATGTTATACTTATTGCACCTAAAATAATATTTGAAGACAATTTTAAAGGCACTCTACAGGCATTTGCAACGCGGAAAATAAATGTTGGGACCAATGTAGAATTAGGCTATCCTTCTTCGCTATGTTTGAGCAATACTACATTAGAAAAAAGTAGTATTGTCATAAAAAACAACAGCAAAATTTATGGTGCAATAGTGCTTTATGGAAATGCCACAACAGATATATCTAAAAACAGTATAGACATAGAGAAAGAAGTTATTCTTGCTTGCGATATTTACTGTACCGGTGAATTAACTCTTAGAAGCAATGTTTACGGCACAGTATATACTAACAAATTTGTACACAAAACAGCTTCATCGGGATATGATAATTGTTTAGCCGATATTGAAATAAATCCGTCAAAACGTCCCGCTCATTTTGTTTCCATGCCTTTATTGTCTAATAATGATTCCAATTATGCAGCGATTAAAAAGGTTTTGTAACATAAAGGCAAATTCTTTGCTGGAATCAGTAGTGGCGCTGAGTATAATCTCTGTATGCCTTTATATTGCTATAATTATATATGCCGCAATATTTACCCCGAAAACTTCAGCACGATTTTACTATTCATTCAACAAAACTAATGAAGTGTTTTTTGCAATGCAACTGGCTCAGGATTCAGTGAGTGAGCGATACGACACTGATAATTGGGAAATAACCGATGAAACGCAGGGAGGCGTAAAAAAAATAACTGCAAACTACAAAGATAGTCTTCAGTCTTATCCTCAAAAAAGCTTTTATATACCTAATGAATAATCGGCACAACATACCCGCATTTACTATTATAGAAGCTATTGTAAGTATGGCTATTACGGCTATTATATTATCCATAATATTTGTAATTTTTAGTTTTACATCACAAAGACTTATGGATTTTAAAAAAGAAAATGAACATATAAATGAGCTGAACAGACTCTCATATTCCATAAACAAAAGCATTTTTGAAAGTGAAAAAATGCAAGGCGCAGACGAGGAAATACTTTTTGACACCTATAATGGAGATATTATACGTTACAGTATCTCAGAAGAATATTTTGTACGTTCACAGGGAGAGTTCACAGATACTTTTCACCTTACCTCAAAAAACATTCATTTCGAGGTTCTGGATAATAGTTTAAAGAACATTGCATATCAACGACTGCAATGGAATCTTGAGGTAGACGGAAAAACAATGAAACTTAATTTTTATAAGAAGCTTTATGCAACAGAGCTAATTAAACCCATAGATAAATAATGAGTTTAGATTTAAGCACCTATAAACCAAAAGATAAAGCTAGCACAGGATTAAATCTTAATAGCCAGGTACAATTTAAGAAAAAGTTTTCTGATAAGAAAAAGTTTTCTGATAAGAAAAAGGAAATATTTTACCGTGAGCTTGGTATGCTATTAAAATCAGGAGTAGATTTTAAAAAAGCTCTCGAAATACTTAATAAACAAAGTACTAATAAGCTTGAGAAAGAAATAATACAAGGCATTAAAGATAAAGTAATAGAAGGTAAAAGTATTTATGAGGCGATGATGCGTTCAGGGCATTTCTCGCCATATGAATACTATAGTGTGCAGATAGGCGAAGAAACGAAAAAACTTGAAGAGGTATTAGCTGAGTTACAGAAATTTTTTAACCGCAAGATACAAATGAGACGCCAGATTGTTTCTGTACTTACCTATCCATGCATTGTACTTGTAGTTACCTTTTTAGTACTGTACTTTATGCTTACAAAGGTAGTACCCATGTTTAGTTCTGTGTTCAGGCAATTTGGCAGTGAACTTCCGGTAAGTACGCAATATATTATTATGTTGTCAAATAACTCAGGAACTATATTTACAATTATTGGCGTAATAGTGATTCTGTTGACAGCAATGCACTTTTACCTGAAAAACACGGAAACCTATAAACGTTTCACATCTTTAATGATTCTAAAGACACCTTATTTTGGCAACCTCATAAGGAAAATATATATCTCGCGCTTTTGCCAGTCTATGAATCTTTTAATTACGTCTAAAACAACTCTAATAACATCTTTAACCTTAACCGGTAAAATGATTGGTTTTTACCCTATCCAGTCTTCTATTGAAAAGATAAAAGAGGATATTACAAGAGGAGCATCTTTGAGTGAAAGCCTTAGAAATCATTCTGTATATGAAGATAAGATGGTCTCGATGATAGAAGTTGCAGAACAGGTAAATCAGCTCGATGTTATGTTTGAAAGACTGAGTGAACAATACAACGAAGATATAAGTCACCAAACAAAAATGATAGGTGTAATACTTGAACCTATGATTATTATAGTTATAGGATTGGTAGTAGGTGTAATTATGATATCTATGTATGCCCCAATGTTCGATTTAAGTAAAATTATAAGTAAGTAAATACGTTCAAAGCATTAGATTTGCACTCTAAAAAAAATGAAGTTATTCTTAAGCTTTAGCCTAAAATGATAAATAAAACAACCATGAAATTAATTATTAGACGCTATTTTAAAATTGCTAAAAAAGCAACAGTAAAAGCATATTCATTAACCGAAATATTAATTGTGCTATGCATAATAGGCATACTATTACTCATGGTACTTCCTAATCAAACATCTGTAATCGGTCAGGCTAAAGCTATCGAGGCGCAGGCTATGCTAAACCAAGTGTATGGATTGCAGAAAAGTAACTTTTACCGCTTCTCAAAATATTCTTCAACATTGGAAGAACTTGGTTTTGAACAGGAACCCACAGTAGGAGAAGGTGGACAAGCCGTATATAAAATCGAGATCATTGAGTCTTCAAATGATTCATTCTTAGCAAGGGCAACCTCTGTTACAGACCTTGATGGCGATGGAAACTTTAATACATGGGAAATTGATCATAAAAAAATATTAACCGAAGTTGTAAAAGAATAATGGTAGTAGCTGCAATATTTGTTTGCCTTGGTGCTATTATATACCAAGATTTAAAGTACAGGCATTTACATGTGCTGTGGCCAATAATATTATTTGCAGCAGGAACATATATTGTTATGACAGGTAGTAATAAAGATAATGGCATTACCCTTATTGCAATTAATAGTGCTTTTTTACTCTTTACGTTCTTTGTGCTGATTGCTTACATGAGCTTAAAGAATAAGGCATTTATTAACCCCTTTAAAAACTATTTCGGTTTGGGAGATTTGCTGTTTTATCTTGCAATAACACCTTTTTTCCTTCTTACCAATTATATCTTGTTCTTTATATCTTCTATGGTTTTTTCAATAATTGTGTTTTTCATTTTTAAGAAAATAATCAATAAGGAAAACATACCTCTGGCTGGCTATGCATCTATACTACTGGTATTGTTCTTAGGGAAAGATCTGCTTTTTAATTACCCAGTCTATAACATTACTCAAATAATCTGATGAATATAATAGTTAACGAAGAAAATCTGCATCAGATCTCTAGTGATATGGCAAATCATTACAGGATATTGCCTAAAGAAAGTTCTGCAGACAGTATTGAACTTTATGTAGATGAAGAAACCGGTAATAATGAACTAAAAGACGAGCTTGAACTACTTTTAGGAAAAGAAATATCCTTTATATCAGTCTCAGGTTATGATATAGAAAAGGCACTTTCTGCCTATTATAGAAAAGAGAGAACATCCTCTTCAGGAAAATCTTTAAATATTGATAATGGAGATTTTCTGGATAACCTTATGGAAGAAGCCAAATCATTAAAAAGCAGTGATATTCATTTTGAAGTTTATGAAGAAGCTGCAAGAGTGCGCTTTAGGATAGATGGCCAACTTATAGAACGCTACAAAATAGAACGTGAAAATTATCTTGAACTTGTAAATAAAGTAAAAATAAGGTCTAAACTTAATATTACTGAAAAAAGGCTGCCTCAGGATGGCAGGATAAAAAATGACACATTTGATATAAGGGTATCCATACTCCCTACCCTTTTTGGCGAAAAGATAGTAATGAGGCTTTTGGGTCAGGACGCTTCTAATATAGACTTAAACACACTTGGTTTTCAGGAAGAAGAGCTTTACAACTATACAGAAGCCGTAAAAAAACCAAATGGTATCATACTTATTAGCGGACCAACAGGTTCCGGTAAAACAACAACTCTTTATGCTACATTAAGACTTTTAAACGACAGTAAACGAAATATCGTAACAGTAGAAGACCCTATTGAATATACTCTTAAAGGCATTAATCAGGTACAACTTAAAGAAGACATTGGCTTAACTTTTGCCTCTACTTTAAAATCGTTTCTAAGACAGGATCCCGACATTATTATGCTTGGGGAGATAAGGGATTCCGAAACAGCGCTGATGGCTATAAGAGCTTCTCTGACCGGTCACCTGGTACTTTCAACTATACACACCAATTCTGCATTGGGCACAATCTCCAGGCTTATTGATATGGGTGTGCCATCATACCTTATTGCAGAAACACTAAACCTATCCGTAGCTCAGCGATTGGTGAGAAAATTGTGTCCCGATTGCAAGAAAAAAGCTGGTTGTAGCAATGAAGATTTTCCTAAAAGCTACAAGATACCTTACGAGATAGATACTTTATATAAACCTGTAGGGTGCAACAGGTGTTTTCATACTGGCTACAAAGGCAGAAGGGCAATCTATGAAGTACTTAACATAGATTACAATATAGCAGTAGCAATTAAAAACAATAGTTTAAATAAACTGTTTACAGATAACAACCATAAAAGCTTGTCAGATAAAGCATTTGATATACTTGCCGAAGGAGAGACCTCCCTGGAAGAAATTTACTCAATTCTTATTAATATTTAAAAACGTGATGCTTAAAAAATTACTGCTTGTAATTATTCCTTTTGTAATTCTTACTCCGGCTTTAGCCCAACAGGATACCTCCCTGCTAATAGCAAAGTTTGATGAGTTATCTAAAACAAAACCCGGTATTAACGAGATAATAAAAACAGATGTATCAGGGCTAATACTTAACGATTTCATATCTACAATAGCCAGTGAACACCAACTTAATGTAAGTGTTGATGCTGACCTGAACCAAATCGTAAATAATAACTTTTTTGATGTTACCGTTAAAGATGTTTTTGTTTTCCTGGCAGAGAAGTATGACCTTGATGTAACTTTCATGAGTAATATCATTATATTTAAAAAGCGTAAAGAAATCACTATCATTCCTAAAAAATTACCAAAGGTAATAGATGTAGGCTACAATCAGGATAATGACTTCCTTACTATAAAACTTCAAAACGACTCACTACAATTTGTAGCGCAGGCAATTACAGACAAATCAGGCAAAAGCATAGTGCTGGCTCCTGATGTAAAAAACAGTCTTGTAACTTCATACATTCTTAATAGACCTTTTGACCAGGTTATTGAAATGATGGCAAAATCTAATGAGCTTATTGCCACCAAAGATGAAAATGGGTTTTATTACATTGAGAAAAATAGAGATCCCATTACTACATCAGAAAAAAGTACAGCTGCCAGAAAAATGAAAAAATCAGAATTTGGTGAGCCCGGCTATTTTGATATTTCTATAAACAAATCGGGATTGTTAACCATAAAGGCTAATGCAGCTGATGCAGCTGAGATAATAATAAATGCCGCTGAGCAGCTTAACCTTACCTATTTTCTATATAACACACCGGAAAATGAAAAAGCCACTCTTCTTGCAGATAATATATCTTTCGATGATTTACTGGAACATATATTTAAAGGAAAAAAATATACCTACAAAAAACAGGATAATTTTTATCTTATAGGAGAGCAGAGTACTGAAGGATTAAGAGCCACAGAAATTATTCAACTAGAAAACAGATCCATTGAATCTGTGCTATTATCACTTCCAAAAATATTTTTTGAAAAAGTAGAGATTAAAGAATTTGTAGAACTTAATGGTCTCATTGTATCGGGATCAAAAACAATAATAGAAGAATTAAAGTTATACATCAAACAGGTTGACAAAGTAGTACCTTTAGTGCAAATAGATGTTATGATCGTGCAGTATAATAAATCATATACTATACAAACCGGTATAACTGCAGGTCTTGACAAAAGTAAAGTAGCACAAACCAGCGGGGTACTATTCCCTTCGGGTGATATCAACCTAAATGCGACTTCTGTTAACAACCTGATTGATTCTTTTAATGGATTAGGAATATTAAAACTTGGCAAAGTGACTGAGGCCTTTTACATGAATATGAAATTTCTGGAAGACAATTCTATCATAAGAATTGAGTCTACTCCTAAAATTGCCACTCTAAGCGGACATGAGGCCAAACTTGCCATTGGTGAAACCAATTATTATTTTGAACAAAACAACCAACTATTAACCGGAAACATTAATAATAACGTACTACAATCCGGTACATGGAAATCTACAGATGCTAACCTAAGCGTTTCTATAAAACCTTATGTTTCTTCGGACGAAACCGTCACGCTTAATGTTTCAGTAGAAAAAAGTTCTTTCCTGGGCAGGGTTGGAGAAACTGCACCTCCTGGTAAAGCCACGCAACAATTCCAGTCGTTAGTTCGTGTAAAAAATAATGAAATGGTATTACTTGGTGGTCTTGATGAGCTACAAAAGGAAAATTCAGGTTCGGGGGTTCCATTGCTATCAAGAATACCAATATTGAAATGGTTATTTAGTGGCAGGAGAAAAGCAAAGAGCAATTCTAAACTACATATATTTATTAAGCCAACAGTAATTTATTAATGCTATCATTTTTATCTAAAATAATAAAATTCAACAACCTTATGTTGTTGGGCATATACAAAAAAGACGATGCCTTTACTTACTATACCCTTACGGTAAAGAAAAAAGGCAACACTCTTAGTATTGTATCGTCTGCAATATATGATGATCTTGAATCATTACTTAAAGATTCTAACACCAGACTACCTGTTGTATTACTTATAGATGGCAAAGGAGTATTGAATAAAAGAATAGATATTAAAAATGATGCAGATATTACCTGGAAAAAAAATGTAGATTTTACCTCTATATATTTTACTGAGGTTAAAACGCCTGACGCAGGCTTTATGAGCTTTTCCAGAAAGAAAAACATCGACGATATAATTTTGCAGATGCAGCAAAACAAACTTCAAATTGTCGATTTTTACTTAGGCCCGCTACTTTCTTCTCTACTTCAAAAGACCATAGCCAAACAAGAGATTGTTTCCGGAGATACTGTCCTATTGTTTGAAAATGATTCACTCTCAGAAATAAAAAAGCAGAATACTGAAGTTATTCAAAACTATACTTTTTCCGAAAGTATATTATCACAACATCATTTGCCACTTTATGGAGCTGCGCTACATTTTTTCCTTAAGTCTTCGCAGGTATCAAAAAATGAATCTGAAAGTATTACTACAGAAAATATTATTTACCAAAAAAGTTTCAATTATTTTGGTGTAGGCATGCTTGGAATATTTTTTATAGCACTTCTTACAAGTTATGTACTCATTCAGTATTATTTAGGTGAAAACGCCAAACTCAATGAACAGAATATATTTTCCTATCAAACCTATGAATATATAGTAAACTTGGAAAAGCAAAGGGAACAAAAGTTGGAAATATTAAATAAAACAGGACAGCTTTCAAAGAAATTTTTAAGTTTTTATGTATATGAACTGTCAAAATCAGCACCTTCAAGTATCAGCTTAACAAACCTGGAAATATTCCCTGTGCCTAAAGAAATAAAACCCAACGAAAAAGTAAACATAGTACCAAATCTAATAATGGTAAAAGGGTTTACCGGATCAGGTCCTTCTCTGGATAATTGGCTCAATGAGCTTAAAAAAATGAAATGGATAAAAAAATTTGAAATCGTTTCTATAAAAAAAGACAAGAAGAATATTCAGCAATTTGAGTTAAAAATACTATTGAACAATGTTTGAGAAATATTCCTATAAAACTAAATTTAAGGCTCTGCTCCTTGTGTTTTGCATGCTCACCTTTACAGCATACAAAAGATCTTTTAGCACCTTAAAAGATGTTATTCAGGAAAACCGTGAACTTTCAAAAAAAGAACAAACCTTAAAAGAAGGTACTAAAGATGTAAATCAATTATCATCAGAGATTGCAGCGATAGATAAGATAATAGGTAAAGAGAACATTAATAAAGAAAAGATACAACAGGATATAATAAGCTTTATAACAAGGTATCCCGTCTCCATATTCGATATGAGATCTATTCATGAGTTTTCCGATGATAGCCACACTATTTATACACACGAAATAGATGTAACAGGAAGTCTTAACCAACTTTTAACCCTTAGCTATGATTTCGAAAAAAAATTCAACTACTCACGAATGGTAAGTTTGAAATTTTATATCTCTAAAAAAGATACCAAATCAGATATTTTACATTTAAAAATGATATTCCAAAACTATGAAAACAATAAATAAATTATTACTCGCCGTTATTTTAGTAATAACATACAGTTGTGATGATATAATTGAAGAAGATATTACAGACAACAACATAACTGTTCAGTATCCTTTAAACGAACAGGAAATTGAAAGTAATGTAGTTAATTTTCAATGGGAAGAGCTTAAAGGCGCAGATGACTACCGTATACAAATATATGCGACAGGACAAAACGTTATGGTAGATACACTGGTAAATAAAGCAAATTTTACTTATAACCTTAACCCTGGTAAATATCAGTGGAGAGTCAGGGGTGAAAATTTTGCTTATCAAACACCATACTCGTTTCCTACTTCATTTACATTAATAGAAACTTCAGATCTCACTAATCAGCAGGTATTATTACTCTATCCTGATTCAGGCACCTATACAAAAAACTTATCCCCTACATTTTCTTGGACCAACGTTAGTGCTGCTACAAACTACAGTTATCAGTTGATAGATATCACAAATGGCAATTCTTTAATCCATGAAGAAAATTCACTAACCGGTACATCATTCAGCTTACCTACCGGTATAATTACGCAAGACGGACAATACACATGGAAAGTAAAAGCCCTCAACACTGAAAATGAAACTGAAACGCCATTTGCTTCAAGAAATTTCTATGTTGACACCACTGCCCCTAATGTCCCTTTAAACACTACTCCAGTAGATAATAAACAAACGCCCGTAAATGAAGAAGTAGATTTTTCATGGACAGTGGCAACAGATAGTGGTCCTGTTACTTCTTCAATATCATACTCAATACAAATTGCACAAGATCAAAATTTTGCTACGATAATTAATTCTGCTACTACTACAAACCCAACATATCAATATACCTTTACAATAGCAGGAAATTATTATTGGAGGGTAAAAGCCACTGATAAAGCCGGGAATGTGAGTACTTATAGTACCGCTTATAAAATAACTATACAATAAAATGAAAAAAAAAATAAATATACTATTGATAGTTGTGGTTGGTGGCTTATGGGGCACTGTGGGCTATCGGTTTATAAATAATTATTTTTTTAACAATACCGTGAATAATATTACTGTTGGTAAAACAGCATATACAACTAAACTTGTAACCCAGAGGGATACCTTTTTGCTGGAGAATATGAATAGAGATCCTTTTTTAAATAAAATGGTATCAGTAGCAACTACTGAAATTACCTCTAAAAGAAATACCGGCAATATTAAAAAACATACAACTTTTATGAAACCGGTTGCTATACCCAAATATTGGCCTGAAATACAGTATCATGGCTATATGAAGTCAGGCAAAAGCAATGAAGTGGCACTTTTAAAAATAAATGGTCAGCTGCTTAAATTGCATAAAGGGGAAAGCAAAGAAAATCTTACAATTCAAAATGTATATAAAGATTCTGTTGCTGTTGTTTTTAATAGAGAAAAGAAAGTTTTTAAACGTATCTGATTGCAATTCAGTAAACAATAATCAGAAACGATTAAAAGGTCGAAATTAGGAAAATTGTGGTCAGTGCACAATTCAAACCTGGTAAAATGAGAAGTAATCTATACAAGTAGGAACTTGACACGGATTGGAACGCTAAAAGTACATGCCTATAAAAGGGAGTGAAGAAGCTGGCAATTGCAAAATGCCATAAAATTGCCAAAAAAGTTAATAGCAATTTAGTAATTAAGATGTGACACATAGATTGGAACCAAAAAAATAAGGTGCTAATCCGCACCCTATTATAAGTATTTATTTAATCTTTGCCATGTATTTGCCACAGTCATATATTTACCTGTTAACCACACCTTAATATCTAGGCATATGGTGCTCGTAGAAGTTATTAGAAGATTAAAAAATACAAATATTTGGTCTTATATAATATTTTCTTCGAGGCCTTCAATCAATTAAAAACATATTGAAAATAAAGGCTTTATATAAAATTTCCGAATCTCAGTCAAATAAAAATCAATTCATTTACAACGATTGTTGCAACAGTTGTTGCAAGCTGAAAGTAATTGCCTATCAATAAATAATCACCTTAAAAACAAGCATTTATGCAGTTTTTCCGAATTCCAGTCAAATAAACTATTCCATTCACCAACGAATGTTGCAATGGTTGCTCAAGTAGAAAAGCAACCACAATCAAACACTAAGTAACTGAAATACAATTACTTATTTCAAATTTCCGAATCCCAGTCAAATAAAAATTATGCATTGTAACAAGCATTGTAACGGTATAGGTATAGCCACTTAATGATACAGTCAAATAAAAAACGTCAAGCTATTAAGCCCAATATGGTAAATAGATTGTAAATTTCTTGGAACCATTTTCTGGATCTTTTTGTTTAATCCGACCTGTATCGATAGCGTCTTTAATCAATCTGGATATTTGGGATGCTTGCTTATCATGCATTCCGAAGCGTTGGCGTAATGAGGCATTTGTCATACCCTCGTTTCCAAAATATTGAATAACACTATGCTGGTAACACGCCTCAATTCGCTCTTGTACACTCATGTCTGCAAACTTCTTAGGACTATACATTATTACCTTAAAAGAATTCTCTGTTTCTTGAAACTTCAGTGGAGGTAACCCATATAATTCAATGGCTCTTACAGCTTTTTCAAATCCAGATCCTCTTTCCTCACAAATATTATATCTTCTAAATGCAGCTGCAAGTACTTCATTTCTTGATTCGGGTGTTGTCCGTATTAAGCGGTCAATTTTCTTCGTTGGTAATAGTTTACCCGGATTGCTAATTTCAATTCTATCTTCAAAAATTTCAATCATCGGCCCGCTGCCCCTAATTGTAAAATCTTGGTGTATTAAGGCATTTGCAATTAATTCACGAAGGGCTATTTCAGGTTAAACAGACGTTTCCTCACGCAAAGCATGTTTTATAACTTCACTTCCAGGCAGTAGACTTTTTACAAATTGAATTAGTCCTTCAAATCCAATCGCATACCCTTTTGAGCCTGGGTATTCTTTACTCCCTCCTGATTTATTTTTGCCTTCATACTTTATAACCCTAATTGATTTGCGAGCCAAGCCATCAAATTCATTCAGATTCTGAGCCGCAGCCAGCGCACCAAAATTGGTAATGTAATATCCATTACCATCAACTTCAACGGTCATTTTTTCTCCAGATAACCATTTCATTATTTCTTCGCCCGTTGATGGAATTGGAACTTTTAATAACCTATAAATAGTTGCATAATCAAGAAGTGTCATTACTTCAATTTGATTTTTGAGTGTAGAAGCATGGAGCTCTTCAAAAACCGGAACTTTACTATTTAGCATCAATCCACCTATTTCTTGTCTTGATGCCTTTCTGGTTGTGCCCCCACTTCTAATAAAACTATGTTCAATAGTTTTATGTGCCAAATGAACAGGTTTAACAGCGCTTTCTTTGATATGAATAAATAGTAGTTGAACTCCCTCGTATTCTTCAATAGAATGATCGATACTTACTAATGGGTCTACACCGTCACGACACAGACTAGACAATTTCTCTACAATAGAATCAGCCTCTTTCTTTTCTATACCTTTAGGTTTTGCAGTTTTATCTTCAACACCAAACACTAGGTAGCCACCTCCCGGCAAATTTGAAAACGCACAAATATGCTGGCAAAGCTTATCATTTTTAGGGGATAAGTTTTCCTTCCAATCCAATTCATTAAGTTCCTGAGGAACTTTTCCCAAACTATGCGCTAAATACTCTTTTGCTTTATTTACCCAAGCCTTCATCAACTCTGATTTACAACAAATTTACTATTATAAATTTAATTTTGCTTCCCTAACGAAGCTATGATGGTTTTAAAACTCTCTAAGCCGGATTCTATATTCTCCACTATTTCTAAAGCCAATACGTCGGGGTCAGGAAGGTTGTCAAGATCGGCCAATGATTTATCTTTTAGCCAACTTATATCCAAAGATGTTTTGTCGCGAGCAATTATTTCATCATAAGTAAATTTTCTCCAACGTCCGTCAGGATTTACGTCACTATACGTCTCTTCCCTCTTATGTATATTACCGGGCTTGTAACAGTCAATAAAATCTTGTAAATCTTCCAGCTTTAAAGGATTCTTCTTTAGGGTATGGTGAATGTTTGTCCTATAATCATAAATCCATGTTTCTTTAGTCCATGGATCCTTACTTGATGGGCGGCCATCAAAAAACAAGACATTAGCCTTTACTCCATTTGCGTAAAATATTCCCGTAGGAAGCCTTAAAATGGTATGTAGGTTTGTTGTTTCTAACAGTTTCTTGCGCACAGTTTCACCAACACCACCTTCGAATAATACATTGTCCGGCAATACAACTGCAGCTTCACCAGTAGTTTTAAGCATTGTTTTTATCTGCTGCACAAAGTTCAATTGCTTATTACTGGTTGTAACCCAAAAGTCCTGACGATTATAAGTAAGATCATCTTTTTCTTGTTCTCCTGCTTCATTGGTGAAAGTCATACTGCTCTTTTTGCCAAAAGGAGGGTTAGCCAAAATGTAATCAAATCGCTCTCCAGAATCAGCAATTAGTGAATCATTAGGAGAGATAAGATTATCAGAGTCTATGTCTCCTATGTTATGGAGAAATAAATTCATCAGAGCAAGTCTGCGTGTACTTGCTACAATTTCATTACCTCTAAAGGTTTTGTATTTTAAAAACTCACGTTCCTCCTTGTCTAATTGGTTTTGACCTTCAATCCAGTCATAAGCAGCAAGAAAAAAACCTCCTGTACCGCATGCAGGATCTGCAATTGTCTTCATTGGCTTAGGCTGAACACATTCAACCATAGCCTGAATAAGTGGGCGAGGGGTAAAGTACTGCCCAGCACCACTCTTAGTGTCTTCGGCATTTTTCTCTAAAAGCCCTTCGTAGATGTCGCCTTTATCTTTAACGCCCATCATCACCCAACTTTCTGCGTTGATCATCATGATAAGCTTATATAGCTTGGCAGGGTCCTGTATTTTGTTTTGGCTCTTGGTAAATATTTGACCAAGTACTGCCTTTTGTTGCCCTAGTTCCCTAAGAAGTAATGTATAATGCCCTTCTAATTCACTACCGCTTTTATTTAAAAGGCTTTCCCAATTATATTCTTCAGGGATATTAAGTTTACGGTTATGTGGTGGCAGGCTATATTCATGAGCCATTTTTAGGAAAAGCAAATAAGTAAGTTGCTCCAAATAATCGCCATAACCCACACCATCATCCCGTAGGGTTTGGCAAAATGCCCATACTTTACTTACTATTGCTGAATTATTGTTGCTCATTGTTTAAGTTATTAATTTTAGTTTTGATGCGATATCTTGTGTGAATTTTGCAAAGGGTCTTTTATAACAATCCTCGGGCCTAGCATAATTACGCATTATTATTCTGTCAATCATAGCTGTGTCAGTATAAAGCTTATTATTCAACAAATCAATTATTGACTGTTTGTATGCTGGAGTATATAGTTCTTTGATGTATAGAAGTTCTTCTATAATATCCTTCTGGGTGTCATAAATCTCTTGCACTCTAAAAATTTCATTGAAAGAATCTTTATCTACACCTTCAATTTTATACGTGAAATTAAGGTCTTCTTTATTTTTTGTTTTCCAATATGTTTGAATTACACTTTCGTCTAATTCAAAATCGATAAAACTTAATTTAGCGGGATCTTCCTCATAGAAATTAAATTCTATGGATTTGTTGGATTTAGCTTTATTACAAATTGAACATGATGGTATTAAATTAAAAAAAGAAGTAGATAAAAAAGGATATTTAGATTTGGCTTTTACATGATCTAATTCAAATGTTGCTTTCCTTTCCTTCAAGTCGCCTTTCTTATTTTTACCATAATTGATCTTAAAAAATTCGACGGGTAAAATTACGGCTAATTGTGCATTGCAATAAAAACAGCATTTATATCCGAAAGTGAATGCAAAATCTAAATATTCTTTATTCCGGAGTTCATCATATCTTAAGCAACTAAGAATGCTCTTGTAAAATGTCTCATCAGCTGCCACAACGCTACTATCAATAATTTTGTCAAACTCCTCGCATAGTATTTTAATTTCAGAAGGAGTAGCCTTTAAAATACGTGAATAATCTTTTATGATCTTTTCGAGGTATTTCTTTTTCTTTTCCTTTTTATTGTGTGTAAGTTTTTTGGACTTTGCAATCTTCTTCTTTAAAGAATCCAAACTTACTAAGGGCTTCTCGAAATCTCGATCATAAAAGAGTTTATCACAGAAATCATTCACACGATCCTGTAATTCCTTAGTAATTAATATTTTTCTCATTCTCTATTACGATATTTTTCAAGTTGCTCCCTTAATTCTTGTATAATTTGATCTTTATCTTTAACATTCCTTTTTTTTGCCAAAAGAAACTGTAGCCTTTCTTTAATTATTGGCTCCCCAATAATTTCTATTACACGCTCAAAATAATTCAATTTTTCTTCATCTACATCCTGATCACTAGTGAGTAAGTTGCCTATTTCTTCTATTTTTTGTCTAGAAAAATCTCCAATAAATGAATTCGATAAATAAAATTTGTCGGCCAAGAGCTCGTGTATGTTGGCTGCAAACGTATTATTTAAAGGAAATTTTGAACTTGGCTCTCTTCCGATACTGATTGTATCTTCTATTTGCAAATCGCTCAATAAATAAGGCGAATGGGATGTAATAATGAAACTTTTTTCTACAGGAATTACTTCTTCTGAAAATTTCAAAAGGTGGGTTAAAAACTCTTTTTGCCACTGTGGATGAAATCCTGTTGATCCTTCATCAATTAATATATATATATGATCTAGTTCCGCAAATTCAACATCATCTTTGATTTGTTGATATCCATAATAAATCCTTGAGAATAAATTCAGATAAGCTTTCTCACCAGTGCTTAAGCCTTTCCAATCAAAAGTAAA
Source organism: Flavobacterium sp. NRK1 (assembly GCF_024054175.1). Classification (GTDB taxonomy): domain Bacteria; phylum Bacteroidota; class Bacteroidia; order Flavobacteriales; family Flavobacteriaceae; genus Flavobacterium. The sequence continues at coordinate 1,603,148 of NZ_JAMXLA010000001.1, read as the reverse complement.
TACAGGTAAGTCGGATTTAAAAGGCATCAATGATAATATTTCAAGTTCCACTTTTAATAATTCTTTAGCTGTCGCCAAATCATAACTAAAAGTATCATCATTAACGTCATAAGACTTAAATAAGTTAATAAGTTGCAATGCCTTATTTACAGCTTCACCAAATTTCTCCTTATGTCTTACAACAACAAGATTGTCGAAGAATATTGTATTAAGCTCATTCAAATTTTTATCGTAATCCTTTTCTTCGAGCGATATCCCAATAATTGACTGTCTAAATTCTCCTTGACTGTTTTCCTTGGGATCCGGGCGATATTCGAATAAAAAGTATATTAACTCTAATATTCTTTTAAAGAATGAATCGCGAGCGATAAAATATTCATAGTCCCTAACAGTCTTTCCTCTTAAGTAATCACGCGTAGCTCTATGCGATTTAATAAATGCCTTGTCGATTTCATTGTACAGACGAACATCATCGAACGAAATGTATCGAGGGTCAGAACTGAATTTTTTAGTAAGACCATTAAATGATAAACTTATTTCATTATGTATAAAATCACTATAAAATTGATCTTTGTTTTCTAGAACAGAATCAGCTTGTTCAACAAATGAAATTTGACGTTTTACCTCCTCACGTTTAAAGTTTAATGTCTGAGATAGGGCCTGATCGTCAACTTCTTTTCTATTATTACTTTCATAGAATAACATATCATTAGATACATCAACATATCCTAATCTGTCAAATCTAATTTCTTCAAACTCAAAAAATGGAGAATAATATATTGAAAATGAACACTTAGATGTTAAGTCAATAGTATTAAGATCTATTTCAATTTCCTCTTTTTTTATCTCAAAAGTATCTGCATACGAATAGAGGTCAAATAGATCATGTTCCGGCGGCTGCTTATCAATAGCTTTACTAACTATATTCTCACAGTAATATAATTTATTATTTTGTGAATATACTGCGCACCAATTCCACCAAGTAAAATCATAATTAGGTATGTTTTCGGTTTCTTGTATACTACCAATAACATACTGTAAAAACTTTAAAAATGTTGTTTTTCCTAATCCATTTTTTCCAACGATTGCAGTAATATTAGTGTTATTTCCATATAAATTATTGATGTAATTTTCATTTTTAAGACATGAGATTGCTTTAGAAGTATTGTCTACAGAGAATGTGTATTGTCCTGAAAAATTAAGATCAATATTAGCTATTTGTAATTGTTTTCCAGGCTTTTCAAAAATTTTACAATATAATAATTTCATGATTATTGAATTTCTACCAATTTCTTATCCCAACCTTTCTCTACAATAAACTCAATACACTTCTTCGTTTCAGGCTCATTAAACTTTTCAGCTTTATTTTTAAACTTAGAAGTTTTAAGATCAATTTTCCATTCTGCCATAGATTGCCTTACCGCTACTAAATCGATCGATTTAATATCTTCGATAACCTTGCAGACCGTAGCTAAAAGTTCTGTTTTATGAGAACGCTCTGCTCCTTTATACTTGGAAAAAATAGCCGACAAATCATCTATAGCATTGTTTACCTCGTCCTGATAGGGATTATTATACTTTTGTAGTTTATCATCGTTTGTAGTCTCTATAAATAGCTCATTACGCTTAAAATACTCTTTGTTATTTACGACTTTTTTTAAGGCAGGGGGGTAGGGGCCTAAGTGCCAACGGTCATACTTAAAACCTGTAGGGATTTTATATATAGAGTCTAACAGGTAGAGGTTTTTTGCCAATGTCATTTCACCGTGGTCTATCTTCTCTTTTTTAAACCCGTTAATTACTAATGCCACCAACTGTAACTGATGGAAATATTCGTTATTAATTTTTGGAACTTCAATGGTCTTAACCTCTTTAACGAGTTCCCCTCTAAAAGCCTTTTTTAAAATACTTTGTCGTAATGCTTCTGCTTTTTGTAAGCTCTCAGTAATACTCTCCTCCATTTTATCGGCAACACTGAGGCGGTTTTCTATTTCCTGGATGATCTTCGTTTGTTCTTCAATCGAAGGGCGAGGGAATGGTATTGTTTTAATTATGCTAAGGTTCAAAACACTCATTGTAGTTCCTTTTGCCTCTGTTGAATAAAGATTTTTAACTTTTGAACTTTCAAAATAATACTTGAAAAATGAGGGTAAATAAAGATTAGTATCTAAACTAATCTTTATCAAACGTGGATTGATTATTCCTTCTAAACAGTTCTCAGGAAGTATTAAAACTTTACCGACTGTTCCTACAAGGCTTATTAGAATGTCAAGAGGCTTTATTTTACAGGATTTGAGTTCTTGATATTTTTCCTCATTAATATAGTAATCTCCTAAAAATGCATTGCCACTGATTACTTGTTCTTGACCATAAACTTTATAACCGCTAGGAACATAAAATTCTTTTTTCAAAGATGACCCAAAAGGTCCGGCTTTAAGAGAGTGCTTATTTTTATGGGCTAGGTCAGATATTGTGCTGATTTCCCACCCCTCCGGTAACTCTCCAACTTTTATATTCTCATTCGTCAGTTTCCCCTCAAAAGCATATTTAAGCACACTCTGCCTGTATACTTTTAATTGTTCCTGCGCCAGTTTTAGCTCTGCAATGCCTTTATCAAGTTCGCTAAATAGCTCTTCTATTTTTGAAACTATTGCTTGTTGGGTTTCAATGGGAGGTAATAGAAAATTTTCTTTTTCAACTAATTGAAAATGCCTTGCATAACCTTTGTCTTCTATTTTAATCGTAAATAGTAAATAGTATAGAAATTTGGGAAGTACGTTATCTCTAGCCTTTAATACCTTAACTCCATCTGCTCCAGGTATAAATTTTGTAGAGATAAATTTTTTTACTTTAGTGTGATCTCCAAAAATAATGTAGGGTGGCTCATCAGGAACTAATAGATTTTCATCATCAAAATATCCCCCAATCATTTCCTGTCCTTGATCAATAACCGGAAACTTACCAGTTTCTAGATATTCTTTCTGCTTTATCTTAATTTTATTTAATGATAACTTCCTCGAAATATCTCCAAGCTTCTTTAATTCCCACCCTTCTGGTATGTACTTTATATCTATCATGCTGCTAAGCTGCTAACACTTCATTTAATTCATTAATAATATCTTCGTAGTCATTACCAAACAATTGGTAAAACTTGCCCAGCCCACCGGCGGCATTAAAAGGGCTAAGGTCAAAATCTTCCTTGTCAACATGAAATGAAGTAGCGATAAAATCTTTTATCATTCGTAACCATTGCATTTGCTCTTCGGTAAACTTTTTTCCTGCCCCGGCCTGTTTGTCAAATGTCCAGGCTTTAAAGTTTCTGTCTACCGTAGTATCGTAAGAAGTTAACCAATCATCAATGCCGTTTGCTTTTCGCACCAAAGATACTAAAGCTACCAGTTCCTGCTTAGGTTTTTCTGTTCGTGGCAACCTTTTTATTAGTTCTCCTTCTGTTTCAGCATCTTCAACAGTTACATAAGCATCCCACAGGCTATGTGCTTTTAAAAGCGGTTTATCGTGTAGTAACCTTTCATATAGGTCTTTAATCATCTTGTATGTAAGTTCTCGCCTTCTGTAGGGTTGGCTATAAAATAGCTGTAAAGCTGTAATCTCATCACGATGTAAAGAGATCCATTCCTCAAAATCCTGTACCATAGCTTTTGCCTGCCCACCGAGATCTTTACTCCAACCTATATTGGTTATTTCGTCAAGATTAACGGTGTCTATAATCTGGTCATATTTTTTGCGTACATCAGTAATATAGTCACGTAACTTGTGGTTATTAAGTACTGCAACAGCATTATCTATAATTGCCTGATGTAAATCTTCTGCAACGCGATCTCTTTCAACAGGAGCGCCGCCAATGTTTTTATTGGTTGCCTGTATCCGTAAACCTTCAATAACGTCTGGATCGTGGGCTTGTAGTAGTTGCTTTGCAAGCTGAGGTATAGTTAACCCATTTGCTAGTTCGCTAAATTGTAACTTTTCTTTCTCGCTGACCTGCTTGTCTAAACGCAATAATCTGCTAGCAAGGGAAGTTAGATTCTCTTCAGAGGTATTACCCATAGCAATGCCCTGAAGCAAATCTTTTAGAGAGATACCCGGTGCTTTTTCAAGTGGCCTGCTGTCAGTTTTCTGTGAACTCTCTACACCTATGGCATCAATAATGACAAAATGATCTTTGCTAAACTTAGCTGAAGGCGTTCCTTTGGCTTTTAGCTCTTCGAGACAACAGGTACGGGTACCACGTCCTTTCATCTGTTCATAGTAGCTACGGCTTTTTACATCACGCATGAATAGCAGTACTTCCAGAGGACGAATGTCTGTTCCGGTTGCTATCATATCTACAGTTACGGCTATTCGTGGGTAATAATCGTTACGGAACTGGCTTAAAACACTTTTAGGATCTTCCTCACTTCGATAAGTAATCTTTTTGCAGAATTTGTTTTCTTCAGCAAATTCCTCTCTTACAATATCAATTATATCTTCGGCATGGCTATCGCTCTTGGCAAATATTAACATTTTAGGTACTTCAAAATTTCCCTCCTTATCTAGTCTGTCAGGGAACATAGCCGGAAGATTTTCTTTAGTAGCCCGTATGATACTACGAATAGTGCTTAGATTTACAATGTCTTTGTCTAGTTGCTTGCCGCTATAAGTTACATCTTCATCAAGTGCTTCCCAAAACTTCCTTCTGGTCTGTCGTTCGCGTCTATCTACTTTCTCACCAAGTTCTATTGTGGTAACTCCTTTTACAATTTTGGTTTCAATTGTAAATACATTGTAGGGCACCAGTACTCCATCTATAACTGCCTTTTCATATCCGTAATCAGAAACAATATTTTGGTTGAAGTAACCGAAAGTACGGTTGTCCGGTGTGGCAGTAAGCCCTACCTGAAAGGCATCAAAATAGTCAAGTACCTGCCTCCAGAGATTATAAATACTTCTGTGGCATTCGTCTATTACTATAAAATCAAAGAATTCAATAGGTACTTTTTTGTTATATACTACGGGTGCAGGTTCCTTTTGCAAGGATTTAAATTCATTTGGATTTTCCTCTTCAGCACTTTCATCCATCTCTGTTCCTCTAAGAATAGAATACATCCGCTGAATGGTACTAATATATACTTTATTATCATCAGGCATGAAACTGTTCTTTAGTCTAGTAACACCATACAACTCAATAAACTTGTAGTTCGAATCGTTTGGTTGGTAAGCCATAAATTCTTGCTCAGCCTGTTCTCCTAAGTTTTTAGTATCGACTAAAAATAATATTCGTCCTGTATTAGCATATTTAAGTAATCTATATATGGAGGTAATAGCTGTAAAAGTCTTTCCGGATCCTGTTGCCATTTGCACAAGTGCTTTTGGTCTGAAATCTTTAAAGGATTTTTCGAGATTAGTAATAGCATCTATCTGGCAATCCCTTAAACGATCCTCAGGTAAGTGTGGTAGATCGAGTAGCCTCTTGCGTAGAGACTTGCCGTCTCTCATCCATTCTCTATAAGTTTCAGGTCGGTGAAACGTAAAGACAACCCTAGATCGTGGTTTTGGATCACGATAATCTGTAAACCGACTTACTTCACCTGTACTTTGATATACAAAAGGAAGTGGATCATTATTAAGATATTTAAGTTTAGCAGAGGCATATTCTTCTGATTGTTCCTCTACTGTGGTAAGTTTTACTCCTAGTTCGGGACGTTTTGCCTCAATTATACCTACAGGCTTTTTATCAACAAAAAGAACGTAATCAGCTGGTCCAACGTCGGTCAAATACTCTCTAACTGCAATACCTATTCCAGCAGCCAGATTAACCTTGTCCTTATCCTGGATAATCCAGCCTGACGCAATAAGGTGCTCGTCGATAATATCTCTTGCTATTTGCTCCGGGTTTTGATTTGACATTAGTTATTGGTTATTGGTCTGCTAAAGGTATAAATTTTTAACAAATGTAGATACAGTCTGTTACTGTATCAAATAACTGCTTTAGACATAATAAAATAAAAACCTCGGTCTTTTTTACTATATAACTTTGGCAAAATATACCTTTTTATGCCAATCTTATATTCACCACGTTGCGTGTTTTAAGAAGTTAACCATTCACTACAAATTTCTTCTATTTCTTTTTTTCTTTCTGCCAGATTTAAACTGCCTTGGCGCATAATCAAAATTATTCTCCACCTTCATCAGCACCTCCAAAAAATTAGTCAGCTCACTTATTCCCATAGACGTACGATGCTCATGCAAAACATCAGTTAATTCTTTTCGCGAGTAATCGATTTCCCTTCCAACCTTTTCTTGATTCAATAGTAATTTATCCTGTAACCCCTTAGCACTATATTCCTTTCCTATTTTACTCCCATTAAAAACACTTTTTGTCTTATGATCCACAAACGTCACACCATACACCACCCTTTCAGTATTCTGACGCAAGACAGTATCAATCCCTTCCTTTTGCAATTGCTTCATTAGTTGAGGCAGGATAATGACTTTACCATTTAGAAATGCTGAGTCAATCGAAGTCTTGATCCTGGACTTATCAGGTTGTCTTTTAATCTTATTGGCCGTAAATTTCTTTTCCAAGTTTGTGAGTGTAGGCTTTTCATAAAATTGACTGGCCTTTATGGGAACTCCGACACGATTTCCTTTTTCATCAAGTGCATGATGCACCAATCCATTGTACTTTGCAACTCTTGAATTTTCAGTTCCTTTATCAGCTTCAATATTATACAGCTTTAGTACCGCATTCAGTTCGGGCAGGCTGGTATACTTGTAATTATTGACAACAAAGTTTAGGACATTCTCAATTGCCTTTTTTGTTTCTGCTTTGCCATATCGGACTCTTGCCGAAACAGGCTCCGGCTTGTATTCCTTCTTCTTTTGGTTCTCCGCTTTTACAAGGTTAAAAGCCTGTTCAATTTCTTTGCGTGCCGGTTCCGATTTGTCCTTACCAATGTTATGCATGGCAATCCGTTTTCCGTTTTCCTGCACATTGATCGTTGTTATATGAATATGAGGATGTCCAGCGTCATGATGCTGATAGATTAAGTAAGGCTGATTCCCAAAGCTAATCTTTTCCATATAATTCCCTGCTATCTCCAATAGTTTTTCCTTTGGCAGGCTCGTCTCACCTGGGTCAAAGTTCAGGGAGATGTGCACGGTGTTGCGTTTCACATTTTCATTCAGTTTACATTGCTTTTCAAGCCTATTAAGCTTCATGGCATAAGTAAACCTGTCGGCATCCACAGGATAATTTCCCTGGCCAATGCATTCTGCTTTACCTTCCTTAACCTTGTTCTCATTGTAGTTCAACATCGCCCTAATGGAATGCCCTGTCTTGATTATTGCAACCATTTTTCTGCAAGCTTTTGAAGTTGTGCTTTGACCTCATCAATCTTTGAAAACAGTGTTTTCTTTTGACTATCAAAAAGAAAAAGCATTCCTTTAATTTCGGCAGTCTGTGATGACGCGTTTACCTTCTTTACCAATTGGTTAAAGTTGTTGCCAATAGCATTTAGCTCACGGTTCAGGTAGCTCATTTGTATAATTACTTCATCGGCCGATGCGTCCCTTGTAATGGTATTGATTGCCCTGCTAAAAAGGCAGTGCCTCACATAATCGCTTACACTGCGGCATGTAGTGTTCTTGTAGCGGCTTTCAAGGATAGTAAATTCTTTCTCGGTAAGACGCACATAGATACGCCTTTTACGGTTGTTGTTTCCAGTCTCCATACTATCCTCTTCATTGGTTCAACAGCTGAAATGCATAATAGTGTCCCCCCGCCCCCGAGTTCCGAGGAATGGGCGGCAAGATGCCGTTGTCCGACAACGGGACATCTTGCCATTGCCGCAGACCAAGCAATCGCCCGCAGCCTTTTCTATGTTTTCCACTAATGTAATTCAGTTGAGAGGATAAAAATAATCATAGCCAAATTTTGACTATGATCGTACAAAGTTAGGGCAGGTTTCTATTCCTGCCCTGTTTTCATTTTCTGTAATGCCTGTTTAATTCAGGGTAAAATTCCGTTGCCATTTTTGGCAAAACCGCTGCACAATTCAAAGGCTTTTTGCGCTCTTGTTTGTGCGGTTCCACCCATTACAATGGATTGCAATTTGGCTTCTTCATCTTTATACTTTCTTACATTTTGATAGTAGCCTGTAACAGCATTGTACGCGCCAAATAAAGTGCCTTTTGTAGTGTCCATTTGTTGGGTATCATTTACCATTGCATAGGCAAAAGCATCTTCTATCATATTTTTAAATGCAGTCGATAATTCATGTTCTGCGCCCTGCTTTAAAAGGTCGTAGGTTTCTTTGTTCGGGGATAGTGCCAGCTGTATTAATTTCTTTACCTCATCATCTTTAATCCTGACAGTTGCCCACTCGTTAAAAATGTTTTCTAACTGGTTGCTCAGGGTGTTTGCCAGTCCCATGACTTTGTGCGCATTTTCCAAACGCTGGTTTGCTCCCGAGGTATGTTTTATACGTACTACATTAGTCATGTTTTTTAGTGATGCGTTAAGTGTATTCTGGCAGACAATGCGTACGGGTGTAAAGGCTGCCGTAATGCTTCCGCTGCCATCGTGTGAAGTGGTCAGAAAGATATATTTTTCGGTTACATCATCCCCATTACCCACACGGATATAATCAGGTAGTTTAGCAGTAATAAAAATGCGTTCGCCATTTCCTAAAGCTCCTGCTGTCTCATATAAAATTCCATCCTCACCGCCTACAATGGCATCAAAAAAAGCAAATGCATCACGATTCTGTACGATGTGGTAATCTTTACCCACCACTCCTAAAACGGTGTTGTTATCGCTGCGCACATTGGCAAAATAATTCGGTACTGTGGCAGGCTCACCAGCAGTTAAATCTGTGGTAGCCTGTAGCGTTTCTGTACTGTTTGTAAACAGTGGCGATTTTACCACTTCATAATCCAGTCCCGCATGTTTAATTGCTTCCTGGCTTGTTGGGTAGTCGGTTACTACCTGCCCTAAATTGTGCCATGCTTTTTCCTTTACACTGAAAAAAGAATAACGACCTGTCCTTTCGTTGTAATTAAGATTGTGTCCCATGATTTCTAAGATTTAAGGGTTCGACAAAAAAATTAACTGTGATGAATTCATCACTTTTCTTTTTTAGCCGTCAGCCTCCTTAAAAACACATTTGTTTTTCAAAAGAAAACGGTAAAAAAGAAAGCAGCCGAAAAGTGCGGTGCAGCGGGAAAACAAAAGGAAACGGAATAAGTCCCGAAGGGTGGTGAGCCTGCGAGCCATTATGCCGTAGTCTTTTGTTTTAACCATGAGCTGTGACCGCAATAACTTAGCTGCCTTTTTTTCCGTTTCGTAGTGGAAAAGAATCAGAAGAGAATAACCCAATCAAAAGAGATATCAATGCCTATGCAACACCTTTCTTTTGATGACATAGAATTTAAGTGGGATGTAGTCGTAAAGCAAAGCTAGCAAGAGACAGAAGCTTGCAATTAAAAGTACTTTTAACTTTAATTGAGAATAGACAAATCCACCTGCTATTCCTCCGCAATGAAATATATTATAACAACCTGTTTTAAATAACATACCCTACATACTGAATTAATACTGCAATTGAATAAATAAAATATTTTTTTAATGAAAAATGCCTTATATTAAAAAATAACATCGAATAGATAGATTTAAAACTTCTTATTTTTGTATTTTTACATAAATAAGAATTAATATGAAAATTTCAAAGCTTATTCCAGAAGATAAAATTGTAGAACGATTACAATATGAAAATCCTTGGTGGATTACGAAACAAATCTCATCACTTTACAAGGATATGTCGAAACGCTTATATTTTGATCTTTTTTATCCATATGTAAAAGAAACTGATGTTAGAAGAGCAGTTGTATTAATGGGACCACGAAGAGTTGGTAAGACGGTAATGATGTTTCATACTATTGAAAAACTTATTGACGATGACGTAAATCCACAACGTATTTTTTTTGTAGGAATAGACAATCCTATTTACGTACAACTTGGATTACAGGACATCTTGGATTTATGTATGACTTCTTTAAAATTGACAGACTTGAAAGGGTGTTATGTTTTTTTTGATGAAATCCAATACTTAAAAGATTGGGAGCGCCACTTAAAAGTCTTAGTAGACATCTACCCTGATACGAAATTTATAGTTTCAGGTTCTGCTGCTGCTGCATTAAAATGGCATAGCACAGAAAGCGGTGCCGGAAGATTTACAGATTTCATGTTACCACCACTTACATTTCAAGAATTTATTCATTTAAAAAATAAGAACCATTTAATTCAACAAGGAAATATTCAATATGGAAATAAAGAGATATCCTATTGCTTACCTTTAAATATAGATGAATTAAACTCAGAGTTTTTACAATATTTAAATTTTGGAGGATACCCTGAGGTAGTGTTATCTGAAAAAATTCAAATGGATATGGGGCGCTACGTAAAAAATGATATTGTAGATAAGGTTTTATTACGTGATTTGCCTAGTTTATACGGGATAAGGGATGTTCAGGAATTAAACCGTTTCTTTACGTATATAGCTTATAATACAGGAAATGAATTTTCCTACGAAGCTATGTCTAAAGACAGTGGAATACAAAAAGATACATTAAAGAAGTACCTAGAGTATTTGGAGGCTGCTTTTTTAATAAAGGTTTTAAATAAAGTAGATATTAATGCTAAAAGAATGAAACGTGTTACTAGTTTTAAGGTGTATCTAACCAATCCATCTCTGAGAACAGCTTTGTTTTCTCCAATAACTGGAACAGATGACGAGATGGGAAATATGGTAGAAACCGCTATACTGTCACAATGGATGCACCGTGAAAACCTAGATTTAACTTATGCACGGTGGAAAGATGGTGAAGTAGATTTAGTCTTGGTAGATGATAAAAAGTTTAAACCAGTTTGGGGGGTTGAAATAAAATGGAGTAATCGTTATTTTGAGAAACCAAAAGAACTGTCAAGTCTAATTGATTTCTGTAAAAGCAACAATTTTTCCAGTTCACTAGTTACTTCTATAGACAAACTAGGCACTAAAGACATTGGTGAGTTGTCATTAACCTTTTTACCAGCTTCAGTATATGCATACAATATCGGAGATAATACATTAAAAATGAAAACCACAACTTTTTGATTAGGAAATACCTTTCAATCAAACTGTTACTAAACTTATTTGGGGAGGGTCTCCAGCCCCCTTTTATACTCTTAGCTGTTTCAGCTCCAACTGTAATTTCACTCAATTCGAATTGCACTTATCATAAATCCATTTGTACTATAATCCTTCTACAGTAACATTTGTAATAAGATCACTATTTACCAATGTCATCTCATTAATTACATTTTACGCATATAGACACATCAATACCATCCTTTACGGATTATTCCATTCGTAAATAACATGAATGGGAATAGTTTGCCAGCCTTCGGAGGAAAACAGTATCTTATCTACATTTAAATGCAGTTTTCTTTCATTATACTGCCCTCCTGTTAGATAACCAAATTCTTCTTCCCTTTCGGGAGTACCGCTTGTTATGACGCTAATATCTCCTGTTCTTTCATCAACCATAATCTTAGAATAATATAAGCTTTGGTTAAAAAAGCATTGTTGAAACGGCTCTGACTCAGAATATACCTGTGAATTTGAAACTTCAAACATTATCTCTAATCTATCTGAACTTTCATGATATTCTACACTAGCATCATACAACTGTAATGGGTATACAACCTGGCAATCCATTTCCTCAAACAGGTCGATATTGTATATGTCATCAAAATTTAAATCCAGCGGTTCTTCAGAATACATCTCCTTTAAAATATACCTACCTTCCATATGTAATAAAAATTCATTGCCACTATGGCTTTCATCGTCGCTTTTATCACAACCGAATAACAAAACAAGAATAATAGATATATAAAGAAGTTTATTCATAATAAAAAATTTACTGGACTTTAACTGGTCTTGTAGTGATTATACATTTACCCAGATTGTATTCACGATAAATATAATCTTCATTGTTTTCTTGTATAATTACATTGTCACCAAAGTGAATTAAATATTCACCCAAATCGTTTGATTGTTCCATCCATTTTCTAATAAGGGATTTTGACTGGTTTTCCTCTACACTTGATCCATACTTCATTCCTATTTTTGCTAAAACTTCTGCTGATGCTTCAATCTCAAAGTTGGAATTATATTTTACATTACTTGTTACAGTTTCCTGATTTTCAACCTCCAAATCAACTTCATAAATATGAAGAAGCCATTGATTACTGAAATCTTCTAATCTCCACGTTGCTAGTTCAACATCCGGCTGATAATCTTTTGGTATAATATCGGTAAGTACATAGCATGGCCATGGACCAACTGACTGAGTATCAAATTCAAGATCAAATAAGTTTTCAGGACTAACTGTAAACGGCTTAGTAAGCACATTACTTCCGCTTTTTGCCCCATGGTCTAAAATAACCTTAAAATCAAATTCACCATCTCTCCAAAATCTTGCGGCACTGGGTACTCCTTTATCTGTAATTATGTACCAATAAAGTGAAGGGTCATTAAATTCACTATCAACAGAACTAGGATCTACTATATTATCGTAGGCTTCTAAACCAGTTCCCGCAATCCTAAAATTAACTATTTGTTCCTGATAATTGTTAATGAAAGGACCATTGGGGTTAGTGGGATTAATACCATAATATACATGATCGCGTTGCCAACCTAAATTCTGTTCCTGACCATTAACGTTCCATGCATTTACAAGCTCGTCAACATTGTCTTCATATGGATTATTCCAAGTAACTGGATTTATATTATCGAAGATAATATCACTAAATACGAAATCAAACCGGCCGGCTGTATAGTGTCTTGTTTTAATCCTTCCAAAACTTGGTAGATCTGATGTAACTATTCTCTCACACTCCTTTATTAGTACAACAGGAAATCCTGGAATTGCGTTACCTGGTAATAGATAACTTTTTTCGGTACTGCTTATAATTGGAGTTTTATCGGTATGCAATAGTCGTATAGCTACAAATGGAACTTCAGAGTTTACATTCCAACTTTCAGCAGAAAAACTATTCTTAGGAAGTTTCGGAACATAAATCGTTAAGGTAGGTATTAATTCTTCAATATTCAGTAGATCTTTTTCATCTTCAAAATATTCCAATAATATATTTCGGAAAGTTGTATTTCCAACTGGCTTATCCTTTACAAAATTGTACAATACATCGTAGTCGAGGTCGAATTTTTTAAGCGCCTCATCTTTAATGAATTTTCTCAGTTCTGGATAATCTACAAATGCTTTATGTAAAGCTAAAGCGAACTGTTTTTTTATCTCATAATTATCATTTTTACCGTCCAGATGTTTAGTAGTTAGTGATTTAACAGAATCAGATGGTAATTCATCCTTAGCACACGATAAAATAAATAAACTGGCTAAACAGGTTATAAAGATTTTTCTCATTTAGATATTTGATTGAGTCAAATATTTAAAGGGTTTCTTGACATTTTTCCCTATCAGTGATTTTCCTTTAGCGCTAACAGGAGGGGCAAACCTACTGGTTATAAATCGCTTAAAAAATAAAATCACTAATTAATTTGGGATATTTAACACTTTCCTACAATAAATAATCTAATAATAAATATTCTTACACCACATTATTTAAGATTTACGTTATTTTAAATATATAATATTCAAGTGTTATACAGAAATTTCTTAAATCAACAAGAGCCCTACAATGTTTACAATCCCCTGCCACAAAAGATAAGATAGATGCCAACCTTAGGTTATGCCTATCTTCTTTTGCCTTTATGACGAAACATTTATTGGTGCACGTTTTATAAAATATCGCCTGCTATTTATGAATAGCTGGGAGAATTGATACCAATTAAGCAAATAGTTTGAAATATAATTAATGCTGCCTTTGGAAGGGTGCTCCCACCGTGGAGACTCTTAATCAATCCTGATGCTGTTTCTTTCATGTTGTCTAATATATCTGATACTTGCAAAGATACAAATTCTATACCTGACGTAAGTGGGAGCAGTGCGTACCTTTTGCGTATTCTTTTGGAACTAGTGCGAGCATTTCATCATTATGCTTCTGGAATTCCTCGAGCAGTTTCGCTGTAGAGGGGACTTACCTTTCACAAAATCCATAATTTTCTGTGACGTGATTATTTCATCATTCAAGATCAAATCATTCTTGAACTGCTGGATTTTTACCTGAAGCGTCTCAATGTAAAAGTTTTAGGGTCTTTGCATCTTCTTTGATACCTACCGCCCTCTAGGTTTTTTGATTCCATCGTTCAGGATCCCACTTGTGTTTCGTTGAAACCTCCTTGGGAATCCCGTCCACGGTGATCCTTAAATAAACATACTTCTCGTTTTTCTTTGTGGATTTCTTCAAAAAGAAGGTTAATCCAAAACTGTTTTCTAACATAATTCAACAATTTTAAAGTTAATAAAGGTCGAATTATAGTGTCTTCAATTCAAATCGTTAAGGAGCTTTAAATGTTTTAAATCAACAAGTTAACCTCGTTTTTGTGGCAATTTTTTCTGAAAATAAAATTGCCACAGATTTGCCACAAACTATTTGTCCACTTTTGCAAATTTTGAGCAATGATCAAAAATAAAAAAACCTGCAAATCATTGATTATGCAGGCTTTACTTAGCTTTTTGAAAATTTTGCTTTGTTTTGAAAAGCTAAAAAAATCATTTCAGCAGAGAGGAAGGGATTCGAACCCTCGATGCCCTTTTGGAGCATACACACTTTCCAGGCGTGCGCCTTCGACCACTCGGCCACCTCTCTAAATTATTGCGCGGGCAAAAATAGGATTTATTAATGGATATAAAAAAATTTAATTAAGACAATTCACCACGTTGTGAAGTCTCAAATAATAATTTAAAATCATTATGCGGCACTTCCTGCCCCAGCAGGTGCATCATCTTGGTTATGGCAGCCTCGGTAGTAATATCTGCTCCCGAAATCACGCCAATTTCCTTAAGCATTGTACTGGTTTCATAATGCCCCATGTTTACGCTGCCGCCGGAACATTGCGTTACATTAACCACATGTAAACCCTTAGCAATTGCATTTCTAAGAATATTTATAAACCAGTCTTCAGATGGTGCATTGCCGCTACCATAAGTTTCCAGTACCATACCTTTTAAACCGGGTATAGCAACTATAGCAGATAATACTGCTTCACTTATACCGGGAAACATTTTTACTATAACAACATTAGCATCCATTTGTTTGCTAACCTTAAAATCATTTTCAGATGTTTGGGTCAGCAATAAATCATTACTTACCTTTAAGTGAACACCCGATTCTGCAAGTGCAGGATAATTAGGCGATGTAAAGGCATTAAAGTGCTCGGCACTTATTTTTGTTGTACGGTTACCACGGTACAGCTTATATTCAAAATAAAGACATACCTCCTGTATTACCGGAAGATGCTTATGCCTTAGTGAAGCTATTTGAATTGCTGTAATAAGATTTTCTTTTGCATCGGTACGCAAATCACCTATAGGTAGCTGAGAACCAGTAAAAACCACTGGTTTTTTTAAATTCTCAAGCATAAAGCTTAATGCTGATGCTGAATATGACATGGTATCGGATCCGTGAAGGATAACAAAACCATCAAAATTATCGTAGTTTTCTTCTATAATAGCAGCGATCTTAACCCATTTAGAAGCGTCCATATTAGACGAATCTATAGGTTTTTCAAAAGATACTGTTTCTATATTGCAGTCAAGGAGTTTTAATTCGGGTATACGTTGCAGGAGTTTCTTAAAATCGAATACCTTAAGGGCTCCTGTTTCAAAATTCTTTACCATACCAATGGTACCTCCTGTATAAACCAGTAGAATATTAGGCTTAGACTGCATTCTCGTATTTCATTTTATTAACCACCGGGTTAGCATACATAGCCAGAAATCCTTCTCTTACAATTTTGTTTTCTATATCTATGCGCATTTCAAGCCTTCTTTCAAACAGCATTTTCTCTTTTTCGGTATAATGCGATGCAAAACGTTTAGTATTGTTCAATAAATCGTAAGCAATAAAGTTGGTAGGCCATAATTTATAACCTGTAAGTATAGAATCATCAATTACCTGTGCCAAAGCCTGAATTTGCTTGTTTTGATTATCAAACTCTTCTTTTATAGCATCAAGTTCATTTTCAAGCACATCACCGACATGAATGTGTATACGTTTTTTTTGCCCCATTATCCCACTGATAAGCGTCATAAAGTCCTCATTCTTTTCTTTTATATACACCTCATCATTAGCTTCAGCTACCAGGCGCGGCATTTTTAGCATATCGGTAGGGTCATATTCATAAGAAATAGATACCGGCACTATCCTGATCTTTTTAAAATAATCCATCAGGTTTTCTTCATCAGATGCCATTGCCAGCATTTTCAGCACACCTTGCTGGGTCATATCATTACCATCTTTAGTACGTCCTTCACGCTGTGCTATCCAGACCGAACGGTTTTCGCGCGATAAGAGCTGACAGATATATTCTGACATCAGTTTAGAGCTTTGCAGCAAACCCCTGGGGGTTAGGCTTCGTTGCACTAAAAAATTCCTGTTAAGGCGTGAAAGTGTATGTAAAAAAGCTTTTTGCACAAGGTTATCACCTATGGCAGATGCCGTCATGATAAGTCTGTGGTCATATAATGATACATTGATTAAAGATGTATCTAAAATAATATCCCTGTGGTTAGATATATAAAGGTAAGGAGTATGCTTGTCCAGCTTTTCGAAACCTGAAGTAGTAAGTCCGTCAGAACTCTTTTCAAGTACTTTTTGTACTGCCGGATAAATGAAATTAACCTGAAAATCACGCTTAGAGTGCGTTTTTTCAAGTTGCCCAACCCAAACAGATTCTTCAACATCAGGAAATGCGAAGCTCATTAGCGCCTTCATCATAGGGTGGTGCACTACGCTGCATATAGCCTCGTTAACCTCACTATCATAAAAAGGCCTTATATGGTCAAATTTCGACATGTACTTCTTAATGGTTAAAACAATTCACAAAAGAACAAAAAATTTATCAATTTACCCGTATTTCTTTTTTAAATCCCATATATATCTTTAGAATTCTGAGTAGTTATAGCAGCTATTTCTTCAACTGTTACGCCATAAATTGCAGCTAGTTTTTCAGCTACAAGTAAAGTAAAACTGCTTTCGTTTCTTTTACCCCTGTGCGGCACCGGTGCCAGGTAAGGAGAGTCTGTTTCCAATACAATATTTTTCAAATCTATCTCAGCAAGAAACTGGTCTATTTTACCATTTTTAAAGGTAGCAACACCGCCAATACCCAATTTCATATTGTATGAAATGGCTTTTTGAGCCTGCTCAAAATCGCCGGTAAAGCAATGAAATATACCAAACAGGTCGTCGCCTTTCTCACTTTCCAGCACTTCAAAAACTTCATTAAAAGCATCACGGCAATGAATGTTTATGGCAAGCCCATATTTTTTCGCCAATTGTATTTGGTACTTAAATGCATACTGCTGTTCGGCAAGGCGGGTTTTGTCCCAATATAGATCTACTCCTATTTCTCCTACAGCACAAAACTTTCTGCTAGCTAGTTGCTTTTCAACATGCTCAAGTTCTTCTTTATAATTTTCTTTTACATAGGTAGGATGCAGCCCCATCATCAGGAACACGTTATCCGGATATTCCTTTTCAATTTCATACATCTGCTGCGTGTAAGATGAATCTATAGACGGAACAAAGAGCCTCCTAACACCTGCATTAAAAGCACGCTGCATCATGGCATTGCGGTCACCGGCAAATTCTTCACTATATAAATGGGTATGGGTATCGGTAAGAATCATCAAATATTTTTTTGGAGTGTAAAATTACAAAGTTGATATGGCTTTTACCTCAATTATGTTATAATTTAAGTATTTTTGAAGGAAAGCAAATCCCTAAAATGGAAAATCTGTACGACACCTTAAAGCAAAAAGGTTATAAACGCATAAAATTCAAGCTATCAAAAACCCAGCATTTACTTATTAAAGCAAAGATTAATGGTATTGAGGGCAACTTTATTTTAGACACAGGGGCATCTAACAGTTGTGTCGGTTTTGAAGCCATAGCCCATTTTGAACTTTCGGCAACGGATTCTGACACTAAAGCTGCAGGAGCCGGAGGAACAGGTATGCTGACCCAAACCTCTTTAAAAAACAAACTGAAACTTGGCAGATGGAATTGCAAAAACTTCGGTTTGGTAATATTTGATATGTCTCACGTTAATGAAGCATTACGCCAATATAAAGCAAAACCTGTACATGGCATTATTGGCGCAGATATATTAATGAAAGGCAAAGCAATAATAGATTATTACAACCATTGTGTTTATTTAAAATAACAGCACCCCCAGTAATAAAAATTAAACTAAAAAATAATTAAGAAATAACATACTAAAACGCAAGAAATCCCGTTCATCGATAACGGGATGTCCTGTTCATCCCTGAAATAATCATCTTACCAACTATATCTTACTCAACCCCCAATGAAAAAGTTACTAAAATCACTTTTCTCCAAAAATACCTGTACCGCAACTTTTAATATCAGCAAACCAAAAAACATCATAGCTTCAGATCCTGATAAAGACAGAATAGCACTTTTTGACCTTACTATAAATAATGATGCTGTACTTGAAGGTTTGAATATTACAGAATATACTGTAAACTATTTTGAGTCGGAAAAACTGGCAATAGCTAATAAAAATGCTTTTGAAACTCCTTGGAAATATTACAATATATTACCTGAAAAAGAAACTATCTATGTTAGGGTAACTTCAAAAAACAATCCTACTGAATATGTGATAGAATCTTTTACGATAATTGCTGACCCGATTACAGAAACAAAGAACACATATGACCTTGTTTTTTAAAATTTAAAATCAACATACTCTTCAGGATTCTCCATTAACCTGTTATTTTAAAGAAATAACCTAAATGGCATAACTTAGGCTGGTAAATTTATCTTGTTCATCTCCAATCTGAATTCATTACACTAGATTATAAAAGATTACAATTACAAAACTGCATAATTATTACGCACCTTTTGTAAATCTGTGTATCTTTAAAATACCAATCTAAAATTATTATCATGAAAAAACTATTACTTTTATTTCTTTTTAGCACATTTACCTATGCCCAACCGAATATTGGAGAACCGGATGGTTTAAGTGTATGTTCAGACAATTCCGGTATTTCAGGTTATTTTGACCTTACATTTAACACTCCTGTTTTACTTCAGAATCTTAATTCGGCCGATTTCAATGTAACTTATCATGAAACACTGACTGATGCCCAAAACGGAGTTAATCCATTGTCGGCACCTGAATATTATTATTCTTCAAATACTACAGTATTTGCAAGGGTTGAAGAATTAAACAATTCATCTAATTATGCAATTGCCGACTTTATACTTATAGTGGAACCAAGCCCAATGATTCCATTATTAGCAACACAATTTGTATTTGATAATGATATCCCTTCAGACGGTATTGCTATTATAGACCTTACACAATTGGATGAGATAGTTCTGAACGGTGAGTCTGCAGACAATTTACAAATTACTTATTACATCACTGCAGCCGATGCCCTTACCGCTAGTAATCCTATTGCTAATCCTTTTGAATATTCAACCACTTCAGCAACATTGTATATCCGTTCTGAAAGTTTAGTAACAGGATGCGCATCCACTGCACCATTCAATATTGTTGTAAATGATTTTGAAACAGGAACTCCAAATGACTTGAATATATGTGACGAAAACAACGACGGCTATACTTCTTTTGATCTAACGATCAATACAGAAATACTTTTAGAAGGATTAGATTCAAATAATTATACTGTAGCCTACTACGAAATTCCGGAAGATGCAGAAGCAAATGTAAATGCGATTCCAAATCCGGCTAGTTATATAAATATAAATAGCAATGTCCAAACATTATATACCAGAGTCACAAAGATTGACGAAGCTGATAACTATGCCTTAAATTCTTTCACTATCAACACTAATCCTTCACCATTAAGTCCTTTGGCAAACCTTTATCTAATAGACGATGAAGATAATAATCCTGACGATGAAACTATCACGATGTCATATGCAAACCTAATGGATATGATAGAGGATTATAATGGATCGGAATTTGAAGTAAATCTTTACAGTGATGAAGCAAATAATTCACCTCTGACAAGTGACTTTGTAATAATAACATCAGCAGATGTATATTATTCTATAGGAAATACTGAAACAGGATGTGTTACTACAGGTAGTATTACAATACTTGTATTACCGGGAGATTATGTTACTACTCCACCTACAGGAGAATCAATACAGAGCTATTCATTAGATGGCACACTGGCTGACCTTATTGTAGAAGGTGAAAATATAACCTGGTATGCTACTGACGGCACCGAGACACCGCCGGGAGAAACTGAAACTTCACTGCCAAACGATACATTGCTTATCGATGGAACAACATACTATGCCTCACAAACACTTTATGGTATAGAAAGCACCGAAAGACTTGCCGTACAAGTATATAGTATACTTTTAAACAATGCTGACACTTCTTTTGAAGGACTTATTCATTATCCTAACCCCGTAACTGATGTAATGCACATTAAAAATAATAACACTATAGATTCCTTAACAGTAACTAATACGCTCGGACAAACCATATTTACTAACACAGTAAATAATAATGAATGTGTAATACATCTTTCTGACCTGAATAGTGGAATGTACTTTGTAACCATATTATCAGGAGAAAAGAGCAAGACAATTAATATAATTAAGAAATAAGATAATAAATCATCTGCAATCAATAATCATTCCCTCATAACGAGGGAATTTTTTTTACAATTTCTTCATATAACCCACGCAACCTTTTTGTCATTTTAAACATCTAATTATCAAACATGTTTAACATTATAAAAATTAACATCTGCCGTAAGGCATCTCTATATATTTAAAAATCCTGTTGGTTCTCCTTACAGGATTTTGCTTTTTTACAGCATTAAAATTTATTGTTTCAGTAGGGTATTTAGATATTGAATTGTTTTTTATACAAGACTTAAACTAAACTAGACTAACCACTAATTAATGAAACAACATGAAAAGAAGAATTTTACTCTTAGCTGCTCTTTCGCTTTTTGCTTTTTCTACTTCCTGTGATTATGAAAGACCGGAACTATTACCAGTTCATAACACCCCGGTAACACCGGAAGTACCTGAAACTCCCGAGACACCTGAAACACCTGATACTCCTACTCAGGCAGAATTTAATGCACTACATACCGCAGCACTGGAAAACCTGAAACAGCAATTTACTTTTGATGGTGCCGACGGAACTGCAACTTTTGTTTCTGAAAAAGGCGTAACAATATCTTTATACACAAGCTGCCTTACAAAAAACGGAAATCCCGTTACAGGCGAGGTAACTCTTGAATATGTGGAACTGTTTAACCGGGGCAACATGCTTACTGCAAACAGGCCAACTATGGGACTTATGCCTAATGGCGATAAAGGCCTGCTTATATCTGGTGGTGAATTTTACATTAATGCTACCCAGGATGGTGTACAGCTTGAAATGAATTGTGGAATGCAGCTTACTGTACCTGCTTCACTTACAGGTGGCGAAGATAATACAATGACACTCTGGTTTGGACTTATAGATGAGAGCGGCAATATTGTATGGGATGAGAACAACAATGAAGATCCGCAACAGGAAGCCGGTGTAGGAGCTGAAGGTGGTAATTACTATTGCTATTTTAACCACTTTGGATGGACAAATGTAGATCGTTTTTATAATGACCCACGACCTAAAACCACTATATATGTAGATGTGCCGGAAGGTTATGACAATACCAATAGTGCTGTTTACCTTGCTTATGTAGGCGAAGGAAGTGCATTGGCATTGTTGGACACTTATGATGAGGAAACAGGACTTTTTAGCGAACATTACGGATTAATTCCGATAGGGTTGGAATGTTATGTGATTTTTGTTTCTGAACAGGATGGTGAATGGACTTATGCCATTAAAGCAGTAACCATTGTAGAAGACCAGATAATTACCATTACAGATGCTGAACTTGATAGTATTACAAAAGCTGAACTTATAGCGGCAATTGATGCATTACCATAAAACCAAATTCAGTAAAAACAGGAGCCCCGCAAAATTGCGGGGCTTCTGTTTTTATAAATACTTATTTAATTTTTCAGCTTTATAGATAATTCATCAAGCTGTGCATTATCAATTGTTGATGGTGCATCGATCATAACATCACGCCCTGAATTATTTTTAGGGAAAGCAATAAAGTCCCTGATTGTTTCCTGACCTCCCAGTATAGCCACAAGCCTGTCAAAACCAAAAGCAAGACCTCCGTGTGGTGGAGCTCCAAACTGGAATGCATCCATTAAGAAACCAAACTGTGCTTTTGCCTGTTCTTCGGTAAAACCAAGATATTTAAACATTAATGCCTGCGTAGCTTTGTCATGAATTCTTATAGATCCCCCTCCAATTTCGTTACCATTTAATACAAGGTCATAAGCATTAGCTCTTACGGCTCCCGGATTAGTTTCTAACAACGGAATATCTTCCGGCTTTGGCGATGTGAATGGGTGGTGCATAGCATGAAAACGCTCACTTTCTTCATCCCACTCCAACAGAGGAAAATCTACAACCCATAATGGAGCAAATACTTCCGGATCTCTCAATCCAAGACGCGTTGCTAATTCCATACGAAGCGCACTAAGGCGAGTACGTGTTTTATGAGCATCTCCCGAAAGCACCAATATAAGGTCGCCCGGTTTTGCCGCAGTTATATCTGCCCATTTTTTAAGATCTTCCTGATCATAAAATTTATCTACCGATGATTTTATAGAACCATCAGCTTCATATTTAGCATATACCATACCGCTCGCACCTACCTGTGGGCGTTTAACCCACTCAATAAGTCCGTCTATCTCTTTACGGGTGTAAGAAGCAGCACCCGGCACAGCAATACCTACTACTAATTCTGAATTATTGAATACTGCAAAATCTTTATGTTTTGCCACTTCATTAAGTTCTCCAAACTCCATCCCGAAACGAATATCCGGTTTGTCGTTACCATACTTTCTCATTGCTTCGTCATAGGTCATTCTTGGGAATTTGCCTGTTTCTACACCTTTAACCTGTTTTAGCAGGTGGCTGGCAAGCCCTTCAAACACACCTATAATATCTTCCTGTTCAACAAAAGCCATTTCACAGTCTATCTGCGTAAATTCCGGCTGACGGTCGGCACGAAGGTCTTCATCACGAAAACATTTTACAATCTGGAAATATTTGTCCATACCTCCTACCATAAGCAACTGCTTAAAGGTTTGCGGTGACTGTGGTAATGCATAAAACTGCCCCGGATTCATTCTTGATGGCACAACAAAGTCACGCGCTCCTTCCGGAGTAGATTTTATAAGCACAGGCGTTTCTACCTCAACAAAGTCCTGAGCAGAAAGATAATTTCTAACTTCCATTGCTACTTTATGACGGAAAAGAAGGCTGTTTTTTACCGGATTACGGCGAATATCAAGATAACGGTATTTCATACGTATATCTTCTCCTCCATCGGTTTCGTCTTCTATAGTAAACGGCGGAACAATTGCGGCATTAAGTATAGTAAGTTCTGTTACCAGTATTTCTATATCTCCTGTGGCCATAGCTGCGTTTTTAGATTCACGCTCTATAACAGTACCTTTAACCTGAATAACAAATTCTCTTCCTAAAGTGGCAGCTTTTTCAAAAACATCTTTTTGTGTGCGTGCCTCATCAAAAATCAATTGAGTTATGCCATAACGGTCTCTAAGGTCTACCCATATAAGGAAACCCTTGTTACGTGATTTTTGCACCCATCCTGCTAATGTTACTTCCTGGTTGATATGTGAAGCGTTAAGCGCTCCGCAATTATGGCTTCTATACATTACTTCATAAATTTTACGAGTGCAAATTTAGCAACTAATGTTTACAAAGCACAAAAAACGTTACATATATAATATTTAGAATAAAAGTTTACTTTTACGATAAATAATATTTTAAACTATGAAGAAAATAGTATTACTGTTTCTGTTAGCTTTTGCAGGAACATATGGGCAAACAGAACAGGTTAAATTTACTGCTGCAATACAAAACCGCAATAGCGACTCTCTTACTATAAGAGGGCAAAGATCTATAATTACAGTAATGAAGGCCGACCCCAAAGGCAACTTTAAAAGTGAATTTACAGTTGAACCGGGTTTCTACCAACTGTATGACGGTACTGAAACTACTTCGCTGTACCTAAAAAATGGTTTTGATTTAGCATTAACTATGGATGCCAAAATGTTTGACGAAACTATTAAATATAAAGGCACGGGTGAAAAAGAAAATAACTTTCTTGCCAAAATGGCTCTTGACCAAGAAGTGTTTGGTGAAAAATTAGCTAAAGAAACCGACCAGGCAAAACAACTCAAACTTATTGAAGATTTAATGGGTAAATTTGAGAATGACCTTAAAGACCCTGCAATGGACGAAAGATTCCGTACCATACTTACACAGCAATTTGGTGCGCAGCGCCAGCAAATGGCAATGATGGCCGAACAGGCTGCTAAAGCCGAAAAAATGAAAGGCCAGCCATCTCCTGAATTTAATTATGAGAACTTTAAAGGCGGTACAACCAGCCTAGCCGAACTTAAAGGTAAATATGTTTATATAGATATATGGGCTACCTGGTGCGGGCCTTGCCGTCAGCAAATACCTTTTCTACAAAAAATAGAAGACAAATACCATGGTAAAAAAATAGAATTTGTAAGCATTTCTGTTGACAAGGAAAAAGATCATGAAAAATGGCAAAAAATGGTAACCGATAAATCACTTGGAGGTTTACAGTTATTTGCTGATAAAGACTGGAATTCTGCTTTTATTCAGGCGTATAATATAAATTCTATACCAAGATTTATACTTATTGGCCCTGATGGAAAAGTAGTAGATGCAAATGCAAAAAGACCTTCAGATCCTGAGTTACAAACTCAGCTTGATAAACTGCTTAAATAACATTCAATGTTACTTTAATGTTACCAAACCATGCTTAAGCATGGTTTTTTTATATTGTTTTGCTTGTTAAAAAATACATATAACGCTTTTTTAACACTTTTCCTGATAATTTATATTTTTACACATTTTCTGAAAGTATCAGTAAAATATAGGCATTCCGAATATTTTAATATTTTCCAATGTTAAGTTTTGCTCAATGTTACCAAATTGTTAAGTCAACGTATATTTTATGTAAATTTATTTTTTATATTTGTTATAGAGATTGATACTAAATACAACCCCTAAACACAAAACTGATATGAAAAAGATTTTATTTGCCGGATTGCTGTTATCAGCAGGTGTTTTATCTGCTCAAACTGCACAAACAACCAAAGACCATAATTTCTCTGTAGAGAACAATATAGTAAAAGCCACTTATTATTATGATAACGGAAACGTTAAACAGGAAGGTTTTTACAAAGACGGAAAACTACACGGCAGCTGGACTGCATATAACGAAGATGGAACAAAACAATCCATGGGTGAGTATGCGAATGGAAAGAAAACCGGAAAATGGTTTTTCTGGACCGGTGTAGTACTAAACGAAGTGGATTTTGCCGACAGCAGAGTTGCTGAAGTTAAAAAGTGGTCGCATGACGCTGTTGTAGTAAATAAATAATAGCAATATTATTTATTTTGGAAAAGGCTGTAAGATAAACTTACAGCCTTTTTTATTTTGTTTTGCCGATTTTCTTCTTTTTTGTGCGCCCCCACCATATTACAAAACCTGTAACAGGCAGCATACCGCAAATAAGGCTGGCTATAAACACCATTATCTTACCGGGAATACCTAATATAGCTCCTACGTGTATATCATAGTTTGCAGTAATTAACTTTTCACCAAAGTTCTTTTCATCATGCAGCCTTTCTTTAAGCAGTTTTCCGGTGTACTGGTCAAACTGCGCACTGTGATAAACATAGTATTTACCCGGGTACTGCTGCACATAAACATCAATAACACCCGTTTTGGCAGTATCTGCCGGTTTACCAATACTAAAGGCATCAGCATCGCTGTATTTAGCTTTTACAAACTCACAAACCTTATCAAAAGCGGCATCTCTACCTCCATTTGAAATTACAGATTTTTCAGCTAAAGCTACAGGCGGCGTAGTGGTTTGTGCTCCTGCAACATATACAACAGCCTGAAACCAGGTAAAGGCCCATACCATTCCGGTAAAAGCCATTATTATTGCTATTGAGGCTACATAAAAACCAAAGATGTTATGAACATCGTAATTTTTTCTTCTCCACTTTGTAGAGTCTTTCCATTGAAAAGAAAAACGCTGTTTTCTTGCCGCTTTATTTTTAGGCCACCATAAAATAATACCTGTAATGAGCATTATTACAAAAATAAAGGTAGCCCATCCAACTATCTGCTGCCCTATAGGGTGGCTTATCATTAAACTCCAGTGCAGCATTTTTACAATATTAAAGAAATCTTTCTCCTCGTCATATATTGCAAGTACTTTTCCTGTGTAAGGATCTACATATACTTTATAATAATAATCTATAGCATCCGGGTACCAAAAAGCTTTCTCTTCGCTGGCTTTGTAACAATGAAATTCTAATGATTTTGCAGGGTTTTTATAAACATGTACATCGTTCATTACAATAGTATCTCCCAAAGCAATTTTGGTGTTTTTCCAGATAACACTTAAAGGAACACGCGTTTCTTTAATCTCAGGCACATAGATAGCATTTGCACGCTGCCAGTCCTGTATCTCCTGATTAAAAACATAAATGCAACCTGTGATACTTAAAAATAAAACAATAAGCCCGGAAGTTAATCCGAGCCACAGGTGAGCTTTACCTACCCAATGTTTAAAACCTTTCTTTTTCTTTTTTGTCTTTGTCATTAACCTGCTAATTTCCCGGTTTTAGTGTATACAGCAAAGTGTAGCGTTTTAATTATAAAAGCATCTCTCCCTAAAAGAGAGATGCTTTATATCTTTAGAAATTATAAGTAAGGTTCGCTGCAAAAATTCTTGGTTTTTGCACACTGATTGTAGACCATCCTTTATAATAATCCTTATCTGTAATGTTATCTAATTTTAGTGTTATGGTAAACGCATCTACAGTATAAAAAGCTGATGCATTAAGCACTGTGTATTCAGGTAGTATAAATGTACCTGCTCCGTTTCTGCTAAAAATTTTGTTGGTGCTTGCAGTATTTCCACCAAAGCCTAAACCAAAACCTTTAAGCTTGCCATTCTGAAACCTGTAGCTTGCCCAGTAATTAGCCATATTTTGAGGACCTGAGCTCTCCGGCCTTCTGTTATTAAAAGAAGTATCGGTAGGGTCTCCATTTGTCAGCTTGCTTTCATTATAGCTATAACCTGCAATAATATTTAAGCCTGCAATTGGGTTTGCTGCCAAGCTTGCCTCAAAGCCTCTACTGTAACGCTCTCCTCCCTGTGTATAAAGATCCGGAGCAACCTGTAGTACCGTATTAGATACTTTAATATCATAATAGCTTAAAGTAGCAGTTACTTTATTATTAAGCAGGTTTAACTTAGTACCAATTTCAAACTGATTAGCCTGTTCAGCATCAAAAGTAAATGTTTTAGCTCCTGTTATAATCGGGGCAACATTTTTAAAGCCATTCATATAGTTAGCAAATATTGATACCTGATCAAGTACAGGCTGATAAACTAAACCAAACTTTGGAGATAAAGTTGTCTGATTATAATCGTCACTACTAACGGTAATATCTCCTTTATTAGAAAAACGGTCTACCCTTAAACTTGCCATTGCAGAAATAGCAGGAGTAATATTAAATATATCAGATGCATAGGCACTGTATATTTCTTCTTTTGTTTTAGTAGGTGTTATAGGAGTTCCGGAAATTAATGCATCTACACCCGCCTGATTAAGTACACCCGAATCATCTGTGTAAAGTGCAGGGTCTGTGACACCTAAAACAAATTGATTAAACTGATCAAGGTTATTACCAATATAAACAGCACCATTACCAACATAAGCACTACTGTTATTTACAGTATTTCTGTTGAAATAATCAAGACCTGCTACAATACGGTTTCTGAAATCACCAATTTGGAAATCACCAATAAAATTTTGCTGAATATCGGTTCCGTACGTTTCAGAATTTTGTTTGCTGATATAACGCCCAAGAACGATTCCTTCCGTCACACCAGGATAATACTGTGTTCCTTCATATAGATATGAATAGTATCCGTCAGACTTTGCAGAACTTTTAGAAACAACCGTTTGCGATGTCCACTGATCGGATATTTTATAATTCATTTGTATCTGCGTGCTAAAAGTAGGCGTATCTATGTAAAGATCGTTACCTGTGTAAGAACGGTACGTATTGTAGCCAAGCTCATCAATATTATGGACTCTTAAAGGAGCTCCTCTATCTACAAATAACATAGCGGTATTTGTACCCCTGTTGTTGTAAAATTCAGTATTAATGTAAAAGGTAAGCTTATCATTTACTTTATAAAAAGCAGATGGAGCTACAAATAAAGATTTTCTGAAACCTGCATCCTGAAAACTATTTTCGGTATGATAAGCAGCATTAAGCCTTATAGCCGATTTTTTGTCTTTATCAAGAGGCGTGTTAATATCAACAGTATATCTGTTTAGTCCGTATGTACCTCCGGTATAAGAAACATTTCCTCTAAAAGCATCGTAAGGTTTTTTAGTAGTAATATTTATTAATCCTCCGTATGAAGTCATTGTACTGCCAAAAAGAGTGCCCGAAGGGCCTTTTATAACTTCAATCCTTTCTACATTTTGTGGATCAGGGCTTCCATTTGTTAAACTTGGCAGTCCGTTAACCATTGTAGGCTGTACAGCAAATCCTCTAAGGGTAAAATAACCTGCTCCATCACTTCCGCGTCCTGTAGATTCCCATAGCTTATCTAAACCAGGTACATTTTTAAGGGCATCATCAAAATTGGTTACAACCTGCTCTTTTAAAAGTTCAGCAGTTACCGTATTGTAAACCTGTGGGTTTTCAATATCCTTTAATGGCATCTTAGCAACAATATCGCTTTGTTTACGTGCAAATTTGTTAGTGTTGCCTTCTATCATTACTTCGTTAAGCTGTTCCTGGCTTTCAGATAATGTAAAATCTTTAGTAATAGTTTCTCCTGCAACAACAGTTACAGCATTTTCAACCTGATTAATACCTATTGCAGAAATACGCATAGTATAATTTCCCGGCTTAATATTTTTTATTTCATAATAACCCTGCTGGTTAGTTACTGCAGAATAAGCAGTTCCTTTAAGAGCTACAGAAATATTCTCTGCGGGTGTATTACCGCTTAAAGATATTTTACCATTTATTTTGCCACGTTCCTGAGCCCATATTGTTAATGAGCTTAAGAACATTAAGCAGAATAAAACTTTTTTAAATGTAATTGTGTTCATTTGTATTGGTGATTATTTTTCGGAGGCAAAAGTAAGCGCCACTTTTTTACTATGCAAATTATTTTTACTTATTCTAAATAAATATAATACTTGCCGAAAAATAATACATAACTATATTTTTAGGATGTTTTTTCAGGATAATAAAATTTTAAGCCATCTCAATTAATCATTATTTAGAATCTATCTAATTTTACTGCAATTAGTACTTTACTATTTCACAAAAAAAATTTACAAAAAAAGCCCTGCAATAAAATTGCAGGGCTTTAATAAGAAAAATTGAGTTCTATAATTTAGTGTTTCGTGGTAAAGCCATCTTCACTAAGTTCTCTGTGTTCATAGTCAGCTACCATCTCTTTTTCATAATCAACAGGTGTTCCTTTTGATACTCTTCTGATAATACTGTCAAATATTGAATATACCACCGGAACAATAACAAGGGTAAGGAATAACGAACTTATAAGCCCTCCAATAATTACCCATGCAAGACCATTGTTCATCTCTGCAGCACCACCTTTTGCCAATGCAATAGGAATCATACCAAACACCATCGCAATTGTCGTCATAAGAATAGGACGTAAACGTGCGTGATTAGCCTGAACAAGTGCACTGTTAGTACTTTCACCATGCTCTTTCCTGTGGTTGGCAAAGTCGACCAATAGAATTGCATTTTTACAAACAAGACCAATAAGCATAATAATACCTAATATGGTAAAAATATTCATTGAATTGTTGGTAAGTGCAAGCGCCCATAATGCTCCGATAAATGAAAGCGGTACTGAGAATAATACCACAAACGGATATACAAAACTATTATAAAGCGCCACCATTACAAGATATACTAATATAATTGCAGCCAGCAATGCAATACCAAGTGTACCAAAGCCTTCTGACTGATTTTCCATATCACCACCCCAAACATAATCTACTGTGGCAGGGCGCTTCATTTTAGAGAATATGCCTTCCCATTCAGTAGCAACATCACCTACAGGACGACCTATAGTTTGTGCCTGAATTGTTACAGATGTACTCTTATCACGTCTTTCAAGCAAACTTGGACCGGAGCCTTCGCTGATTGTTGCAAATTGGGAAAGTTTTACCTGCTGACCCTGATCGTTTATGAATACAAGATCTTTTACATCGTTAATATTAGAACGGTTGTATTCTCCAAAGCGGATATTAATGTCATACTCATACTGCCCAGCACGGAATTTACCATCAGTATTACCGTTAAATGCCGTCTGCATGGTTAAACCAACGGTTTGAAGCGATAATCCTAAGGCAGACATTTTATCTCTGTCTACCTGAACATTTACTTCAGGGCTACCCGATTCAGATGTTAGTTTAATCTCTGTTGCTCCATTTATTTTTGCAAGTTCAGCCGCAGCTTTATTAGCAAAATCAAGTGCACTGTCAAGATCATTAGCTGTTATAGTAAGTGCCAGTGGGGCTTCATCTGCACCACCCATTATACTTACCGGTACCGTTTTAATTTTGGCACCCACCAGTATTTTTTCAAGCTCACGCTTTGTTTTTGCAGCAAATACAAACGAGTTATCTTCACGCTCTTCAGCATCTACAAGTGTAACAGTAATTTCACTTTTATATGCTGTACTCTGCACCCCGGCAAAACCTTCACTGGTTTGCCCGACAGTAGTAATAATACTTTTTACACCTTCTTTATTGCTTAAAAAATCTTCTGCCTTCTGGGTAAGGGCATTTGTCTTTTCAATAGATGCATCTTTAGGCAGCTCTAACTGCACCATAAACTGCCCCCTGTCAAGCTTAGGGAAAAATTCCCCTCCAATATAGCCGCCTCCAAAAAGGAACATGGCAGAACCTATAAACAATATAATTACAATTACAAGCGTAATAACTTTATGCCAAACAGTATCTATACACCATTTTAAAATATCTGTTACCCAGTGTGTAAAAATATCAAGACCCTTTTCAAACCCTAATATAATGCGCCCAAAAAATGATTTGTTTGTAACATGCTCCAGTTTACCAAATCGGGATGAAAGCCACGGAATAAGTGTAAAAGATGAAAGCAATGATAATAATGTTGCAATTACCACGGTAACACAAAACTGTGTAATAATGTTAGACACAAGCCCGGAACTCATTGCAATTGGAAGGAACACCACAACAATTACCAATGTAATAGCGGTTACGGTAAATCCAATTTCGGCAGTACCATCATAAGCAGCACGTATTCTGCTTTTACCCATTTCCATGTGCCTGTAAATATTTTCAAGTACAACAATGGCATCATCCACAAGAATACCTACCACCAGCGATAGTCCAAGCAAACTCATTAGGTTAAGCGTATAACCCATTAGGTAGATACCAATAAATGTAGCAATAAGCGATGCAGGTATTGATACCATTACAATAAACGCATTACGTATACTGTGAAGGAAAAACAGCATTACAAAGGCTACAAGGAATACTGCAATGAATAAATCGTGTATTACCGCATCGGCAGCAATAAGTGTAAATTCAGAAGTATCATTAGCTATTTCCAGCTTTAAGCCTTCCTTAGCATAATTCTTTTCTATCTTTTCTACTTCAGCACGCACAAGTTCACTAACCTGTACGGCATTTGCATCGGTTTGTTTGGTTATCTGAAGCGCAATCGCACTTTTTCGCTGAACACGTGATATTTTTTCAGCTTCTTTTTGTGAATCCTGAACGTCGGCAATTTCTCCAAGACGTATTTGTATGCCATTTTTGGATGATATAACCAGATTACGCATTTCTTCAACCGTACGGTATTTACCTGAAAGACGTACAAGCATACTGTTTTCCCTGGTTTTTACGCTACCTGTAGGAAAGTCAAGGTTACTGCTTAATATTACAGACTGTATCTCAGGGATGGAAAGACCATATCCTTTAAGTTTATCCTGGTCAAGGTTAACCTGTATCTCTCTTTCCTGCCCACCTACAAGTGTTACCTGGGCAACACCGTTTACACGTGCAAGAATAGGTTCAATCTTTTTATCAAGAAGGTCATAAAATGCCACCTCATCCATTTTAGAAGTTGCCCCGATAGTAATAACCGGAAGGTCACTTAATGAGAACTTTACCAGTGCCGGCGGATCTGCATCTTCAGGTAAATCCTTCTCTATGGCATTAATTTTACGCTGAGCATCATTTAGTGAGTAATCTGCGTCGGCCTCCGGCTCCAGCGTAACCATCACCAGCGACAGGCTTTCGTATGATTTAGATTCTACTTTTTTTACAAGCTCCAATGATGATACTGCGTCTTCAATTTTTTTGGTAACCGTATTTTCTACCTCACCAGGAGAAGCTCCCGGATATACTGTAGATATGGTAACCACATTCATTTCAAACTTAGGAATAAGTTCATAGCTCAGGTTACTGTAACTAAAAAGCCCTCCTAACGTAAGTATTATGAACAACACTATAATAAGCGTTGGCCGTTTTATGGATATTTCTGCTATTTTCATTCTGTGTCTTTTGTTTAAAGTTTAAAGCCAGTCCAGGCTTTGCCTGCCCTACTTTAACCTAATTATTTTATAGGCTCTACTTTAGCGCCGTCAGAAAGATTAATTTGTCCACTGGTAACAACAATATCACCTTCTTTAAGTCCGTCTAAAACTTCTACTTCTTCACCAAGAATACGTCCTGATACAATTTTTGTTAAATGAGCCACACTGTCTTTAACAACAAACACCTGATTATTTCCTACACCGCCTACAAAGGCATTTCTGTCTATAGCCATAATTGGTTTTTGATTTGTAGCAGTAGAAAATATAGCAGAACCATACATACCGGCTTTAAGATCGCCGTTAGGATTATTTGCAATTTCTATTTCTATAGGGAAATTTAATGATGCATCAGCTTTAGGAGCTATAAAAGTTATTTTACCTGTAAATTCCTTATCAGGAAAAACACTTGCTTTAACTTTAATCGGGCTTCCTACTTTTAAAGACGCTATCTGGTTTTCATCAACCGTAGTTTTAAACTTAAGCGTGCTAACATTTACAAGTTCAAACAGCACCGTACCCGGAGACACTACAGATCCCGGCTCAATATTACGTTTGTTTACAATCCCATTAATACTTGATTTTATAGTAGCGTCGCCATAATTAATTTTCGCCTGGTCAAGCCTAGCTTTTGCATTAACAAGATCCAGTTTTGCCTGGTCAAGCTGTTGTTTGGTTACACCACCTGTTTTATAAGCATTCTCATAACGCTGACTGTTGGTAAGCGCATTTTGATATGCAGCCTGAGTATTAGATACCTCAATAGAAAGCTGGTCTCCTTTAATAATAGCCAGTGTCTGCCCAATACGCACAGGGCTTCCTTCATCTACTAATACCTTCACTACCCTGCCCGAATTTTCTGCAGGGAAGCTAAGCTCCTGTGAAGGGGCAAAATTACCATTAGCAACATAATCAAGGTTTGGCACTTCAGTTTTAACTGTATCAACCCTTACTGCTACAGAATTGTTCTTTTTTGCAACAATATCAGATTCGGCCTGATTCTTTTCTTTATTCTTAGTAAGTAAAAAATATGCAAGTCCTAATACGGCTACACCTATTACTATATATAATACTTTTTTCATTGTAATTAGTTTGTTAAGGTTTTTAATTCTCCTTTAGCTTTTATTAATTGTATTTCTGCCAGTTTAAAATCAAGCAGGGCAGATGTATAATTGTTTTGTGCTTCAATATAGGCATTCTCCGCATCCAAAAGATCAGTAAGTGTTGCAAGGCCGTTTTGATAATTGTTCTGGGTATTATCAAGCACTTCCTGAGCCAGCGTGGCATTCTCCTTTTGGTTATTAATAGTGATTATACTGTTGTTTATTTGCGTTTTAGCATTTTCATATGCCAGGTCAAGTGAAAGCTTAGTATCTTTCAGGTCTTCCTGTATCTTTCTTATATCTACATCAGCCTGTCTTACTTTAGCCCTTGTTCCAAATCCATTAAAAATTGGTACACTAAGGTTAAGCCCTATAGCCGAATAATCTGTCCAGTACACATCATCAGCTGGTTTTTTAAACCATGGGAGTTCCGGCCCCTGACCTAAATAGTTATAACCGGCAGTAAGAGTAAGTTTTGGATAGTATTCTGCCATTTTTGCCTTCTTGTTAAAAATGTTCAATTCTTCCTGTTTTTTAAGCAGAAGATATTGTGTGTGCTGTGTAACATCTACAGCTTCATTAACAGCCACCGGCGTAACCTGAAAATCATTTTTTGGCAGCACTATAGGAGTTTCTATTGGCATACCCATATAAAATTTAAGTGTGTTTTCCTGCAACTGCACCTGGTTAATAAGCGTTTGACGCTGAGTACTGATGTTTGTAAGGTTTACATTCATCCTGTCGAGGTCTATCTTTTTGGCAAGGCCGTTATCAAACTGCCCTTTTATAATATCCCTTATTTTTTTTGTGTTCACATAATTGCTGTCTATAACAACAAGTTTCTGGCGCTGAACATATACCTGATAATAATTATTAGCCACCCGCTCTATAACCTGCTCTTCGGTTAACTGTTGGTTTATCTTATAAAATTCACGTGTTGTTTTAGCAGCTTTAAGCCCTGTAAAAACCGATTGGTCAAACAGGTTCTGCGTAAGGTTTACACCTGCAACAGAATTCCATTTCTGACCTAATGCTACAAGCTGTACCATAGACGGGCCGCCTGAAAAAGCACCTACATCAATAGCATTTTCCTGTAATATAGGATTATAAGTAACGCTTCCGTTAGCGGTAATAGTAGGTAAAGCCCGGGCGCGCACCTCTTCTATCTGGTACTGGCTGTTCTCCACCTGAAGTCTTGCTTTTTGTGCATCGGCCTTGTTTTGCAGTGCATAATTAATAGCATCTTTAAGCGTAATTTCCTGTGCCGGCGTTTGTGCCTGTAAGGAAAATGTTGCCAAAAGTACCATCAGCAAAGCAGGTGCTTTTGCAGTAAAGCTTTTAAAATCAAAGATGATTCTCATAGTTTAACTGTGTTTATTGATTGATGATTATTGTTTAAAAAGTGTTTTAAGTATAATTTCTTTACGCTCTTCCAGAAGCAGATCATAGTATTCTTTAGTAAAGCCCATAGTTTCCTGTAATAATGGCCTCATAGAAACCGGGAACGACATAAGCGATATAAAATTTAAGGCAAACTGCTCCGGCCTCATTCGTTCTATAGTACCTCTTTCCATCTCAAGTGCTATTTCAAGGTAAAATTTATCAAGCAGCGAACTCATTTTATCCATATCCTTAAAGGCGCAGCCCTGGTTCATTTGTGTAACCATATATATTTCCAAGTAAGGATACTGTTTGCACTGCTCAAAAAAACTATCTAAATGGCGGGCTATTTTCTCTTTAAGAGGTAAATCAGAAAAAACAATCTGCTCTGTTAATTCATTTTCCTGTCTCTGGGCATCTTCAAATACAATTTCAAATAATTTATCCCTTGACCTGAAATAATAATTTATCAGTGTTCTGTTTACTCCTGCTGCATCTGCAATTTCCTGCGTGGTGGCATTAAATCGCCCCTCACCAAAAAAAATTCTTTTGGCTGTATCCTTTATCAGTTTTTCAGTATCCTGATCTGTAACTTTAGCTGACATATTTGTTTAACTATTTTGTTTGACATTTTTGTCAATGCAAATTTAGCATCTTTATTAAATTCACTAATGTTAAATTTTTGTTAATATTTACTAAGTGATTTAGTTAGAATATTCAAACCTTTTTTTGTTGCAATTGCTCTTATATGATATTCGAGATATTGTTTTGTAACCGTATTAATTTCATAAGCATCAGACGGAAATATATCAGAATCTTTTATACCTGTAAGGCCTGTAAAATAAATACGGGAAACAAAGTCGATATCTATATCCTGCCTGTAAAGCCCATCGGCAATACCCTTATGTAAATTACAAATCATGCAGCCATGCATTTTTTCAAATTGGCGCGCTCGTAAACAGATAAAGGTTTTTGGAAAAAATTTCTGAAGCTGATAAAAAGGCGAAGTACTTTCATTATTGAGATTCTTTTTCAAAAAATTTCTAATCATAAAAATCTCTTCAATAGCGTCATATCCCATTTCAGTAATACTATCTATGCCCGCAGATATTTTATAAAAAAGATCGAGCGTACTTGCCTCTACCAATTCATTTTTATTGGCAAAATGCTGATAAATAGTTTTTTTAGAAATACCCAGCTCAGCCGCAATATCATCCATAGTCACAC
The DNA here is from genome assembly GCF_024054175.1 of Flavobacterium sp. NRK1. GTDB lineage: Bacteria > Bacteroidota > Bacteroidia > Flavobacteriales > Flavobacteriaceae > Flavobacterium. The sequence continues at coordinate 1,566,368 of NZ_JAMXLA010000001.1, read as the reverse complement.
TTTTATATCCTAAATTAAGATACATTTCATTGGCTTTCTGTAATATAGTCTCTTTCATAAAGTCAAATTTCGAAGCAAAAGTAATACAGGAAACTTTTAAAACCAAAAAAGTTTCCAAAGTTTTTATTTATTATTTTTTGGTTGATAAACTTTTGAAGGAAAAAAGAAAAAGGGGTACTTTAGCAAAAAAATTATTCATGCAGTCTATAGTGCACTATCAGCAAATTGTTTCAGAATATTTTGCAAACACTTCAATAGAAAAAGAACCTTTAAATCTTTATCGCCCAATACAATATATATTATCATTAAGCGGTAAACGCATGAGGCCGGTGCTTACCCTAATGGCTGCCGATATTTTTGGCGCAGATTGCAGCAAGGCATTGCCCGCTGCCATTGCGGTAGAAATGTTTCATAATTTTTCGCTGGTACATGATGATATCATGGACGATGCCCCTTTAAGACGTGGCAACCAAACGGTGCATGAAAAATGGGATATAAACACCGGCATTCTTTCCGGTGATGCCATGTTAATACTGGCGTATCAGTATTTTGAGGAATATGAGCCGTCTACTTTCCGCTCTTTAGCAAAATTATTCAGTAAAACAGCACTTGAAGTATGTGAAGGCCAGCAATGGGATGTGGATTTTGAACAACGTAAAGATGTTACCCTGCCGGAATACCTTAAAATGATAGAATACAAAACGGCAGTACTTGTGGCTGCAGCCATGAAAATGGGAGGTATTGTAGCGCAGACATCAGAAAAAAATTGTGAGCTTATTTATGATTTCGGGCTTAATCTCGGCATTGCGTTCCAGCTTCAGGATGATTATCTTGATGCTTTTGGAGACCCTGCCACTTTTGGCAAACAAATAGGCGGCGATATAATTGAAAATAAAAAAACGTATCTTTATCTTAAAGCCCTTGAACAAGCCAACCTGTTTGAAAAAGAGAATTTACTGCAATGGTTCTCCGTACAGCCTGAAGATAATGATGATAAAGTTACAGCCGTAAAAAATATTTTTAAACATACCAGCGCTGACGAAGCAACAAAAAAAGCAATTGAAGAATATACTTTTAAAGCTTTTGCTACCCTTGAAAAACTGGATATAAGCGAAGATAAAAAAGCACTACTGAAAAACTTTGGCGAAAGCCTTATGCAAAGAAATGTATAATGACATTTACGGCACCCATTAACACCGACCTTTTGCTTTCTGAAGCACAAAAAGAACAGCTTTATATTAAACTGGTTGAACAGCTTAATAAAGATTTCACACTGGCAAACGAATCGGTAGATTTTGAAACCGATATAACCCCTATTAATTTAAAACTGGGCATTCAGGATAAAATTTACAATCTTATTCAGCATAAGTTTGCCGAATATCTTAACCTCCTCTACATAATAGATGTACCCGAGAAAGATATTAAAGCCTTAAACGGAAACGATATTGGAGAACTTGCAGAGCAGGTAGCATTTCTTGTTTTAAAAAGGGAATGGCAAAAAGTATGGTTTAGGAATAGGTATTAATCTTTTATTAGGCTTATTTATTTGCATCGTAAATAAGATTAAACATAAGGCTATGTTTTGTACTTAATTTATTTTAAGATTAAAAGTTTGATTTTTATTATTGATTTTTAAAATCAGGCTATTGTCAGTTTTATTAATAATCTTGTAATAGATAGTGTCTTTAAGACCTCTAAGCAGTATATACTGTCCAACTTTATCTTCTCTATTCGAAAATTTATAGATGGAATCTATCATTTCATATTCATAAACATTTTTTGTTGAGAATTTCATTTTATTAAAAAAAACAAATTTGTTTGCTCGGATACTGATTCCTGACATTGAGTCTTTATTACTAATCCATTCTCCTGATTTAAGTAACTTTTGTCTATTATATTTTGATAATTTAAGAGGCTTGGGTTCATTTGTATTGCATCCTATTATAATTACATTGATTACCATAAACACTACAAAAGTTAGACATCTATTCATTTTTAATTGCATGAGAAAATTATGTTAAATACTTGAGTTGCTTATGGCAGTTAAATGAAACTATTCTCGTCAAATTATCATCGTCTTTGCTTGACTATTTTATGCTCACGAAGTCTTAAAAATAAGCCCTTATAAACGGCATCCAGGCTTCACTATAAACCATGTCATTATCGTTAAACAGTACATTATAACGTATGCCTATAGTAACATTATTCATACTATAGCCCGCACCTAAAAATAAACCCGTGTTCCAAAAGTCCCTGCTGTATGCCTTTTCCGTTCCATAAGGATCGTTATCTACATCCAGATTTACCCTTAATTGCTCAACTTCTGCCGAAAGCTGTACTTCAGGTATCGGATTAAACAATGCTATAGCATTGGGGCCATACATCATAGAAGAATACCAGTTTTTTTGGTCAACATAACTAAACTGCACTCCGGCGCCCAAAGCAACATAGTTGTTAAACTGATAAATAGCCTGCGGAGCTACGGCAATATTGGTATAACCACTACCAAAACCAAGCCCAAGCGCACCACCAAAACGTACCCTGCTCCAAAAATCACTATCCTGTGCATTGGCTAACGAAAAAACCATTAAAAAAGATGCAACAAAAGCCCGTTTTATTAAAAAACTGAAGATGCCTGATTTCATGTTGAATAATAGTAAATAGTTATAAATATAAATGTATAAAAAACGCTGAAAGATTATTACATTTATTGTACTTTTGCATAAAATTTTTTAAAAACATAGGTCATAAAGACATAAGTATGGACAGGTTTTCCTTTTTAAACGCAGCACATACTGCTTTTTTTGCAGATTTATACGATCAATATATAGAGAATCCGGACAGTGTAGAACCAAGCTGGAGAAGTTTTTTCCAGGGGTTTGACTTTGGCGCCAGTTCTGAATATGGTGCAGGATTCGAAACTCTTGATGTGCCAAGGCAGGCAGCTACAACAGCAAGCCAGCCCGTATCAGACTACTCGGGCCTTCCCGAAAAACTTCAAAAAGAATTTAAGGTTCTTAACCTTATTGAAGGTTACCGAACACGCGGCCACCTTTTTACTAAAACAAATCCGGTAAGAGACAGAAGAATATTTACACCTTCGTTAGCTCTTGACAATTTCGGGCTTTCTGATGCCGATCTTTCAACCGTTTTTGACGCAGGTAAAGAAGTTGGACTTCAAAATGCTACACTTTCCCAGATAATAGATCATTTAAGACATGTATATTGCCAGCATATCGGTATTGAATATATGTATATCCGTGATCCGGAAGTAAGAAAATGGATCCAGAACAGACTGTCTGCTAATAACAATGAGCCGCAGTTTTCCCCTGAACAGAAAAAGAATATCCTTGGCAAACTAAATGAAGCCGTTTCATTTGAAAACTTTCTTCATACAAAATATGTAGGCCAGAAACGTTTCTCACTTGAAGGAGGAGAAACACTTATACCTGCACTTGATGCGCTTATTGAAGCTGCTGCAGATAAAGGAGTTGAGCAATTTGTAATGGGAATGGCGCACAGAGGCCGCCTAAACGTACTTGCTAATGTTTTTGGAAAATCAACTTCAGATATTTTCAGCGAGTTTGACGGTAAAGATTATGATGACGACTCACTGTTTGATGGCGACGTAAAATACCACCTTGGCCTTACGGCTGATAAAAAAACAAGGAACGGTAAACAAATAAACATTAACCTTGCGCCAAATCCTTCGCACCTTGAAACTGTAGGTGCAGTTATAGAAGGTATAGCAAGAGCTAAACAGGACAGGCATTATGCCGACGATTTCTCAAAAGTACTTCCTATTGCACTTCACGGCGATGCCGCAGTTGCAGGTCAGGGTATTGTATATGAAATTGTTCAGATGGCGAAACTTGACGGTTACAAAACCGGAGGCACAATACATCTTGTAGTAAATAATCAGGTTGGTTTTACTACAAACTACCTAGATGCCCGTTCATCTACCTATTGTACTGATATTGCCAAAGTAACACTTTCTCCTGTACTTCACGTAAATGCTGATGATGCAGAAGCTGTAGTACATGCTATGCTGTTTGCACTTGACTATAGAATGGAATTTGGCAGTGATGTATTTATCGACCTTTTAGGATACAGGAAATACGGACACAATGAAGGTGACGAACCAAGCTTTACACAGCCTAAGCTGTATAAAATAATTGCTAAGCACAGAAATCCGCGCGATATTTATGCAGATAAATTAATTGCTGACGGAATTATAGACGATAAATATGTAGGTACGCTTGAAGCTGAGTATAAAGCCATACTTGAGGAAAATCTTGAGGCTTCAAGAAAAAAAGAGCTTACAATCATTACCCCGTTCATGCAAAATGAATGGGAAGGCTTTAAACAGGCCGACGAACAGGAAATGCTGCAAAAAGTAAACACAGCATTCTCTAAAGAAATACTTACTGATATAGCAAAAGTTATCACTGAACTTCCGTCAGACAAGAAATTTATAAGAAAAATCCAAAAGCTTATAAACGACAGGAAGTCAATGTTTTTTGAAACCGATAAGCTGGATTGGGCTATGGCTGAATTGCTTGCTTACGGTTCATTACTTACCGAAGGTTATGATGTACGTATGTCAGGACAGGATGTAGAAAGAGGTACTTTCTCTCACCGCCATGCTGTAGTTAAAGTAGAAGACTCTGAAGAAGAAGTGGTTTTACTGAACAACCTGAAAGATCAAAAAGGCAAATTCCATATTTATAACTCATTACTTTCAGAATATGGCGTTGTAGGTTTTGATTATGGCTATGCCCTTGCGAGCCCAAAAACACTAACAATATGGGAAGCACAGTTTGGAGATTTCTCTAACGGTGCCCAAATAATGATAGACCAGTACATTTCTGCAGCCGAAGACAAATGGAACAATCAAAACGGACTTGTAATGCTATTGCCTCACGGTTATGAAGGCCAGGGTGCAGAACACTCTTCTGCACGTATGGAGCGTTACCTGCAGCTTTGTGCAAACCACAATATGTATGTTGCAGACTGTACAACTCCGGCTAACTTCTTCCATCTTTTAAGAAGGCAGATGAAAACAACTTTCCGCAAGCCGCTTATCGTATTTACCCCTAAGAGTTTATTACGTCATCCACTTGTAGTTTCTACAGTAGATGAATTTGCAGAAGGCAGTTTCCGTGAAGTACTGGATGATCCTGCAGCAGATGCTAAGAAAGTAAAAACACTTGTATTCTGTACAGGTAAATTCTACTACGATCTTATTGCCGAAAGAGAAAATCTTAAACGCGACGATGTAGCATTTGTAAGAATAGAGCAATTATTCCCTTTACCTGTAGATCAGCTAAAAGAAATTATCGCTAAATACCCTAATGCCGATGATTATGTATGGGCACAGGAAGAGCCAAGAAATATGGGAGCATACAGCTATATGCTTATGAACTTTACCGAAGTGAAACTAAGGTTAGCCGCATTAAAGGCTTACAGCGCACCGGCAGCAGGTAGTTATACGCGTGCTAAAAAACGTCACGCAGCAGCTATTGCAATGGTTTTTGACAAGAATTTGTTTAATTAATTATCGTACTTTTGATTTTTCAAAAAAGATAGCAACACCAATAAAATTATACTGACATGATTTTAGAAATGAAAGTCCCTTCACCGGGGGAGTCTATTACAGAGGTTGAAATTGCAACCTGGTTGGTAAAAGACGGAGATTATGTAGAAAAAGACCAGGCAATTGCCGAAGTTGATTCAGATAAAGCAACCCTTGAGCTTCCTGCTGAAGCTAGCGGTGTTATTACACTTAAAGCAGAAGAAGGCGATGCTGTTCAGGTAGGCCAGGTAGTTTGCCTTATAGATACAGGCGCTGCCAAACCAGACGGTGCTGCTGCTCCTGCTAAAGAGGAGAAAAAAGAAGAAGCTCCTAAAACAGAAGAACCTAAGAAAGAAGAGCCAAAAGCGGCTCCTGCTCCTGAGAAAACATATGCTACAGGCACTCCGTCTCCGGCAGCAAGAAAAATATTAGACGAGAAAAATATTGATGCTTCAGATGTATCAGGTACAGGCAAAGGCGGCAGGATCACTAAAGATGATGCTGTAAATGCCAACGCAAAACCTTCTATGGGTACGCCTACAGGCGGCAACCGTGGATCTGAGCGTACAAAACTTTCTATGCTTCGCAGAAAAGTAGCAGAACGTTTAGTATCAGCTAAAAACGAAACAGCCATGCTTACTACATTTAATGAAGTAAACATGACACCTATAAACAATGTAAGAAATGAATTCAAGGATGCATTCAAAGCAAAACACGGTGGTGTGAGCCTTGGGTATATGTCATTCTTTACTAAAGCAGTAGTAAGAGCATTACAGCTATATCCTGATGTTAACTCTATGATGGATGGCGACTATAAGCAATCTTTTGATTTTGTAGATGTTTCTATTGCAGTATCAGGTCCTAAAGGCCTTATGGTTCCTGTGGTAAGAAATGCCGAAGCACTTACTTTCCGTGGTATTGAGGCAGAAATTAAGCGCCTTGCACTTCGTGCTCGTGACGGACAAATAACTGTAGATGATATGACCGGTGGTACGTTTACAATTACCAATGGTGGTGTATTCGGTAGTATGTTATCTACACCTATCATCAACCCTCCGCAATCCGGTATTCTTGGCATGCACAATATTATAGAACGCCCTATTGCCGTAAACGGGAAAGTTGAAATTCATCCAATGATGTATGTGGCTCTTTCTTACGACCACAGAATTATTGACGGACGTGAATCTGTAGGTTTCCTTGTAGCAGTTAAAGAAGGATTAGAAAATCCTGTAGAACTGCTTATGGATAATAATCCTAAAAAAGCGCTTGAACTATAGTTCAGTTTACTATATAATTATAAAAGCAGAGCCCCACAATTGTGGGGCTCTGCTTTTATAATTAAGAGTGTAATATTTTCAGTTATACAAAGGGGAAAAGTTACATTTCAGTTTTATTTAAAATAAAAATCATTTTGTTAACAAAAGAGCATAACCTTCATGTAATCAATTATGTTTATGAATATTTTTAACGTTTAATTTTGTAATATCATAATAAAGTTTATCTTTGAAACATTATTAATTATTTTTTTATTACAGAATGCGAACAGGCAAAGTTAAATTTTTTATTGAATCCAAAGGTTATGGATTCATAACTGACGACGAAACAGGAAATGACATTTTCGTACATGCTACAGGTCTAAACGCAGAAAATCTGCGTGAAGGCGACAAAGTAAGTTATGTAGAAGAAGAAGGCAAAAAAGGTAAAGTAGCAGCTCAGGTAGCAGCTATATAATATATATACAATAAATATTATCGATTACCTCTTAACGGACAAACCGCTCTATTTTTAGAGCGGTTTTTTTATTTAATGGTGTTTAGTATCTGTTTTTATGCTTTTTTTTAAGAATTTATTAACGCATAAAAATTTATCATATTAATTATTCATACTCTTATAAACTTTATAAAATATCTTTTTATTTAGAACCAATAAAAATTAAGGTTTTATTCCTTTTCTCTCCAAAAAACGTTGAGTTTGTTCAGCTGTGACGTGTATATTTGTGAATTGTTTTATAAATTAAACACAAGATATGCATACAACTCAGGCAGATTATTTCCCAATTTTAATGCAAACGCTTCTTGCAGTAGGATTTGTAGCCGGTACAATATTCGTATCAGGCAAATTGGGGCCTAAAAGGCATTCGGTAAATAAAGACAAAAACTTTGAATGCGGTATAGAATCAGTAGGGAATGCCCGTATACCATTTTCGGTAAAATATTTCCTTGTAGCTATTCTATTCGTATTATTTGATGTTGAGGTAATATTCATGTATCCGTGGGCGGTAAACTTCCGTGCAATGGGAACTGAAGGACTTATAAAAATGGGAATCTTTATGCTTCTTCTAATCGTAGGTTTTTTCTATGTAATGAAGAAAAAAGGTTTAGAGTGGGAATAAATGAAGGAGGCAGGTATGATTTTTGAGATTAAATACCTGATAATCAAAATTAAATTACAATGAGCAATTCATCAGATATAAAAATAGTTGACGCTCCCGAAGGATATTCAGGAGAAGGCTTTTTTGCAACAAAACTGGATACAGTTGTAGGTATGGCACGAGCGAACTCGCTTTGGCCTTTACCTTTTGCTACTTCATGCTGCGGTATTGAATTCATGGCTACTATGGCCTCACATTATGATGTGGCACGATTTGGATCAGAACGTATGAGCTTTTCACCCCGTCAGGCAGATATGCTTTTGGTAATGGGAACCATTGCTAAAAAAATGGCGCCAATTTTACGCCAGGTATATGAGCAGATGAGCGAGCCACGCTGGGTTATTGCAGTAGGAGCCTGTGCTTCATCAGGAGGTATTTTTGACACCTATTCAGTTTTACAGGGTATAGATAAAGTTATACCTGTAGATGTTTACGTACCGGGATGCCCTCCAAGACCGGAACAGATACTGGATGGCATTATGAAGCTTCAGGACATTGTAAGAACAGAATCTGTACGCAGAAGAAGCTCGGAAGAATACAAAGAACTATTAGCTTCTTATAATATTTCATAAGTTAAAAATGGCTTTAGAAACAACAGTAATACAAAATAAGCTAACCGATACATTCGGCGAAAAAGTTAGCGGTTTTATCCAGCAACACGATATCTTCTCTTTTGAAGTAGCTCCCTACGCTATGTCTGAGGTAATGGGGTACCTTAAGAATGACCCAGTACTTCGTTTTAACTTCCTTACAGATGTTTGCGGCGTTCATTATCCTGATTCTGAAAAAGACAGGCAGTTTGCCGTAGTATACCATATGCACAACTGGTACGATAATGTGAGGATTCGCTTTAAATGTTTTCTTAACGGAGATAATCCGGAAATAGCTACTGCTACAGACCATTTTTTAAGTGCTAACTGGCAGGAACGCGAAACTTATGATTTTTACGGAATTATATTTAAAGGGCATCCTCAATTAAAGAGAATTCTTAATATGGATGAGATGGTATCTTTCCCAATGCGAAAAGAGTTTCCTCTGGAAGACGGCGGAAGAACTGATAAAGATGACCGTTTCTTTGGGCGTACACCCGATAATTGTTAATAATGAACAAGGAATAAATTTCTATATAAAATGTCAGACTTGTTATTACCACCGGAGCATCGTTATGCCAAGATGATCGAAAAGAAGCAGAATGAAGATGGCAGCGAGCTTTCAATACTAAACCTTGGGCCAACACACCCTGCTACCCATGGTATTTTTCAGAATATCCTGCTTATGGATGGTGAAAGAATACTTGATGGTGAAGGTACTGTAGGATACATACATCGCGCTTTTGAAAAAATAGCCGAAAACAGGCCTTTTTATCAGGTTACACCGCTTACAGACAGGATGAATTACTGCTCCGCCCCTATTAATAATATGGGATGGTGGATGACATTAGAAAAAGCGCTGGATATAGAAGTACCAAAAAGAGTGCAGTACCTTAGGGTAATAGTTATGGAACTGGCGCGTATTGCAGACCATATTATATGCAACTCGGTATTGGGTGTAGATACGGGAGCGCTTACAGGTTTCCTTTATGTATTTCAGTACAGGGAAAAAATATATGAGATATACGAAGAAATTTGCGGTGCACGCCTTACCACTAATATGGGAAGGATTGGCGGTTTTGAAAGAGACTGGAGCCCTGAAGCCTTTAAAAAATTAAATACTTTCCTTGAGGAGTTCCCTCCTATCTGGACAGAATTTGAAAACCTTCTTACACGTAACAGGATTTTTATGGACCGTACTATAGACGTAGGTCCTATTTCTGCAGAAAAAGCAATGAGCTATGGTTTTACAGGCCCTAACCTTCGTGCAGCAGGTATAGACTATGATGTACGCGTTATGCAGCCATACAGTTCTTACGAAGATTTTGAATTTAATATTCCTGTTGGGAAATCAGGTGATACTTATGACAGGTTCTGTGTGCGTAATGCAGAAGTTTGGGAAAGTTTAAGCATCATTAAGCAGGCACTTGCCAAACTGCCGGAAGGCCCTTTCCATGCAGATGTTCCTGATTATTACCTTCCTCCAAAAGAAGATGTTTACCACAACATGGAAGCGCTTATATATCATTTTAAAATTGTAATGGGCGAAGTGCCGGTACCGAAAACCGAAGTGTATCATGCGGTAGAAGGCGGTAACGGAGAGCTTGGCTTTTACCTTATAACTGACGGAAGCCGTACTGCTTACAGGCTGCACTTCCGCAGGCCATGTTTTATTTACTACCAGGCCTTTAACGATATGGTAAGAGGACAAATGCTGTCTGATGCCATTGCAACATTATCAAGCCTCAACGTTATTGCAGGCGAATTAGACGCTTAAGATTTATGGAAATTTCACACGCTAAACAGGTTATAAATATAGATGCTAAGCTTACAGAGCGCATTAATGAGCTGATAAGCCACTATCCTGAAGATAAAAGAAAGTCGGCTTTGCTGCCTGTGCTTCACGAGGTACAGGATGCTCATGACAACTGGCTGAGCATAGAACTACAGGACAAGGTTGCTGAGATATTAAACATTAAGCCAATTGAGGTATATGAGGTAGTATCGTTTTACACGATGTTTAACCAAAAACCTATTGGTAAATATATGTTTGAGTTTTGCAGGACTTCATGCTGTGCTATTCGCGGTGCCGAAAACCTTATGGATTATACCTGTGAAAAACTGGGGATTAAAGAAGGTGAAACTACACCTGATGGTATGTTTACCGTTGTTGGTGTTGAATGCCTGGGCGCGTGCGGTTATGCACCAATGCTGCAGTTAGGCGATTATTACAGGGAAAACCTGACGAAAGAAAAAGTAGACGCTCTTATTGATGAGTGCCGAAACGGGCAGGTTAATTTACACTAATTAGAGACCATTATACCAAGTAACAATGGCTATGAAAATATTATTAGAACACGCAAACGTACCGGGAATAAAAACCTATGAAGTGTACCGCCAGAATGGTGGTTACCGCTCTGTAGAAAAAGCGCTGAAAAGCATGACCCCGGATGAAATTGTGGAAGAGGTTAAAACTTCAGGACTTAGAGGCCGTGGAGGGGCAGGTTTCCCTACGGGTATGAAATGGAGTTTTATTGATAAAAAATCAGGTAAGCCAAGACATTTGGTTTGCAATGCAGATGAGTCTGAGCCGGGAACGTTTAAAGACCGCTACCTTATGGAGTACATTCCTCACCTTTTGATAGAGGGAATGATCACTTCCAGTTTTGCGCTTGGCTGTAATTTGTCATATATCTACATTCGTGGCGAGTATATGTGGGTTTTCCGCATATTGGAGAATGCAATTAAAGAAGCCTACGCTGCCGGATGGTTAGGTAAAAACATACTTGGTACAGGTTACGATCTTGATCTTCATGTGCACTGCGGTGCAGGTGCATATATTTGTGGTGAGGAAACTGCACTTATTGAGTCGCTTGAAGGAAAAAGGGGTAATCCAAGGATTAAACCTCCATTCCCTGCTGTAAGCGGACTTTGGGCTAATCCTACAGTGGTTAATAATGTAGAATCTATTGCTGCTGTGCCATGGATTGTAAATAACACAGGTGCTGAATACGCTAAAATAGGTATTGGAAGATCTACAGGAACAAAATTAATATCTGCATCAGGACATATTAAAAATCCGGGTGTATATGAAATAGAATTAGGCCTTAGTGTTGATGAGTTTATGAACTCAGATGAATACTTAGGCGGTATGATGGATGACAGGCCTTTAAAAGCTTTGGTTCCGGGAGGTTCTTCGGTGCCAATTCTTCCTGCTCATCTTATTTACAAAAATGCTGAAGGCGGCGATAGATTAATGAGCTATGAATCACTTTCTGAAGGTGGTTTTGCTACAGGGTCTATGCTGGGATCAGGTGGCTTTATTGTGTATAATGATACAACATGCATCGTTAGAAACACTTGGAACTTTTCCCGTTTTTATCACCATGAAAGCTGTGGACAATGTTCCCCTTGCCGCGAAGGTACAGGATGGATGGAAAAAGTACTTCACCGTATAGAAAACGGCCATGGCCGCGAAGAAGACATTGAACTGCTTTGGGATATTCAGCGTAAAATTGAAGGAAATACAATCTGTCCTCTTGGTGATGCGGCAGCATGGCCGGTGGCAGCAGCTATACGCCATTTCAGGGACGAGTTTGAATACCATGTTCGTTTTCCTGAAAAAGTAAAAAACAGAGATCACTTTGTTGCCGAGCCTTTTGAAAAGGTGAAGCATTTAGTGGCCAAACAAGTAGTGTAAGGAGTTATAAAGTTTAAAGCCGAAAGTCAACAGTTGAAAAAACATTTGTATTCAAAATTCAACTTATAACTTTCAAACAATAGTATAATGAAAGTAACAATAGACGGACAGGAGATACACGTAGAACCGGGGACCACCATCCTGCAGGCTGCGCGAATGATAGGCGGTGAATCAGTACCGCCGGCAATGTGCTACTATTCTAAACTTAAAGGAAGCGGTGGTAAATGCCGTTGCTGCCTTGTAGAGGTTTCTAAAGGTAGTGAAGCCGATCCGAGGCCAATGCCAAAACTAATGGCATCGTGCGTTACGGGTGTTATGGATGGTATGGAAGTAAAAAGCATCACTTCGGAAAGAGTTGTGGATGCCCGTAAATCGGTTACAGAATTTCTTTTAATAAACCACCCGCTGGATTGCCCTGTATGTGACCAGGCCGGTGAGTGTGACTTACAAAATCTTAGCTTTAAGAATGGTTCTGCTAAAACACGTTTTATTGAAGACAAACGTACTTTTGAACCGGAAAATATTGGTGACAAGATTCAGCTTCACATGAACCGCTGTATCCTTTGCTACCGTTGTGTTATGACTGCAGACCAGCTTACTGATAACCGTGTACACGGTGTGGTAAACAGAGGTGACCATTCACAAATCTCTACCTGCATATCTAAAGCTATAGATAATGAGTTCTCAGGAAATATGATCGATGTATGTCCTGTAGGTGCTCTTACCGATAAAACTTTCCGTTTCAAACAAAGAGTATGGTTTAACAAACCTTACAATGCACATAGAGATTGTGACAAATGCTGCGGTAAAACCACACTTTGGATGTTTGGCAACGAAATACAAAGGGTTACTGCACGTAAAGACGAATACCACGAAGTGGAGGAATTTATTTGCAATGAATGCCGCTTCGACCATAAAGACCCTAAAGACTGGGTTATTGAAGGACCAAGGAAATTTGAAAAAGACTCTGTTATCAATCAGAATAACTATACAAGAAAACTTGATACTGTTACCATTGAAACTGAAAAACAGATATTACTGGGTCGTGAGCAGGACAGGAAAAAAATCAGTATGCCTGCTATTCCATTAAAGAAAGAAGAAATAGAGGTATTTAAAGACGGTAATATATAGCTATGGATCAGGCAATAATAATAGAAAAAGGTATTTTTATCGTGGTAATCTTTGCTATTACCATGCTTTTTGCCATGTATGAAACACTGGCCGAACGTAAAATTGCAGCCTGGCTTCAGGATCGTATAGGTCCTAACCGTGCGGGTAAAGGCGGTATTCTTCAGCCATTGGCAGATGGATTAAAACTTTTCTCTAAAGAAGAGTTTTTTCCTAACACCCCAAACAAATTTCTTTTCATTGCAGGGCCTGCTATTTCTATGAGTACTGCACTTATGACGAGTGCCGTAATACCATGGGGAGATAAACTGCATATTTTTGGCCGTGATGTTATTCTTCAGGCAACTGATATTGATGTTGCTATGCTTTACATCTTCGGTGTATTATCTGTAGGTGTATATGGCATCATGATTGGGGGATGGGCTTCTAATAACAAATTCTCGCTGATGAGTGCCATGCGTGCTTCATCGCAAATGATATCTTATGAGGTTGCAATGGGTCTTGCCCTTATTGCCCTCATTATGATGACAGAATCATTAAGCTTACGCGAAATGGCTGCCGGACAGCATGGAATGAACTGGAATGTATTTTATCAGCCGGTGGGTTTCCTTATTTTCCTGGTATGTTCTTTTGCAGAGACGAATCGTACACCGTTTGACCTTGCAGAATGTGAAGCAGAACTTATAGGTGGTTACCACACTGAATATTCATCAATGAAAATGGGCTTTTACCTGTTTGCAGAATATGCAAGTATGTTTATATCATCTACAATTTTAGCAGTGCTTTATTTTGGTGCATATAACTATCCGGGCATGGACTGGATGGCAGAAAATGCAGGTGCAAATGTGGCAAATGTAATAGGTATATTTGTCCTGTTTATTAAAATATGTGCCTTTATATTCTTCTATATGTGGGTGCGCTGGACAATACCAAGATTCCGTTACGACCAGCTAATGAAACTGGGATGGAAAATGCTGATCCCTCTTGCAATAGCAAATATTATAATTACGGGTATAGTAATACTGCTAAGTGACGGAACACTATAATTTTAAGTAAGAACGCCTAAGAGGCAAAACGAATAGAAAATGTCAATAGAAACCATATCATTATCGGGAAGGAAAAAGGAGGTATCTAATAAAAAGATGACCTTTTTGGAAAGCCTTTACCTTGTAGCGATCTTTAAAGGGTTGTTTATTACGATCCGACATTTATTTACAAGGAAAGTAACCATTAAATATCCTGAGCAGACAAGGGAGCTTAGCCCGGTTTACAGAGGACAGCATATGCTTATGCGCGATGAAGAAGGACGTGAGCGCTGTACTGCCTGCGGACTTTGTGCTTTATCCTGCCCTGCTGAAGCTATTACTATGAAAGCTGATGAAAGAAAACCTGATGAAATGCATTTATACAGGGAAGAAAAATATGCTTCTATTTATGAAATAAACATGCTTCGCTGTATTTTTTGCGGATTATGTGAAGAGGCTTGTCCTAAACAGGCTATTTACCTTACTAAATCAAGAGTTATGGTAAAATCAAACACTAACAGGGAAGACTTTATTTTTGGTAAAGACAAACTTGTTATGCCTCTTGATATTGCTATTAACAACACTAAACCACAAATGGCGAACTAAGATGCTTACAACTTTCTATATTCTATCGGCCATTACATTAGCTACTGCGTTTTTGACTATTTTGAGCAAAAACCCTATTCATAGTGCTATTTACCTGGTATTATGTTTTTTCTCTATTGCCGGCCATTATTTAATGTTTAATGCCCAGTTTCTGGCAATAGTACATATTATCGTTTATTCGGGAGCTATTATGATATTAATGCTCTTTACGATAATGCTCATGAACCTCAACAAGGAAGATGAAAAAAATAAATCTATGCTTACCCGTGTGGCAGCAGCAGTATCTTTCTGCCTTGTAGCATTTGTACTTTTAGCAACATTTATTAAAGCTCAGCCTGCATTTTTGGAATATAAAAATTCAGGGCAGGACTACCAGTCTATCAAAGTATTGGGACAGGTATTGCTTAATGAATATATGGTTCCGTTTGAATTTGCATCGGTACTGCTTTTAGTATCTATGATAGGTGCTGTATTGTTATCTAAAAAAGAACACATTAACAACTAATATGGAAAATATATTACAACAAATAGGTATTGAGAACTACATCTATCTTTCTACATTATTGTTTTGTGTGGGTGTATTTGGAGTTCTTTACAGAAGAAACGCCATTGTAATGTTCATGTCTATAGAAATAATGCTAAATGCAGTTAACCTGCTTTTAGTGGCTTTTTCAACATATCATCAGGATGCACAGGGACAGGTATTCGTATTCTTTTCTATGGCGGTTGCAGCAGCAGAAGTTGCAGTAGGGCTTGCCATACTGGTAGCGGTTTACAGAAACCTGAACAATATTGATATAGATAATTTAAAAAATTTAAAAGGATAGCGCCTAATGGATACAAATTTGGCTTTACTATTATTATTTGCTCCGTTTGCAGGATTTTTGCTTAATGTTTTCTTTGGAAAAAAGCTAAGCAAAGGTGCATCGGGAACATTAGGAACTCTTGCAGTAGCCACTTCTTTTGTGGTAACGCTTACTTTTTTCCTTCAGGTTATTAATACCGGAACACCGGTTATGATAGACCTTGGTGAGTGGCTTACACTTGCTAACTTTAAGGTAAACTTTGGCTTTCAGCTGGATCAGCTTTCATTGTTATGGTTAATGTTTGTTACCGGAATAGGTACACTTATTCATATGTACTCTATAAGCTATATGCATGATGATGAGAATCTGTATAAATTTTTTGCTTATCTGAATCTTTTCGTATTCTTTATGATTACGCTTGTTATGGGCAGCAATCTGCTTATAATGTTCATTGGTTGGGAAGGTGTCGGTCTTTGTTCTTACCTTCTTATCGGATTTTGGTATAAAAATCAGGATTATAACGATGCAGCAAAAAAAGCATTTATAATGAACCGTATTGGCGACCTTGGTTTCCTTATAGGTATTTTTATCATCGGTTATTTATTCCATTCAGTAGATTATACAACTATCAGTTCGGCAATAGCATCGGGGACAGAAGTTGACATGGTTTGGTTAAGCGCCGCTGCACTGTGCCTGTTTATAGGTGCCTGTGGTAAAAGTGCTCAGATACCATTATATACATGGTTACCGGATGCAATGGCAGGACCAACGCCTGTATCGGCACTTATACACGCTGCTACCATGGTGACAGCAGGTATATTTATGATAACAAGAATGAACTTTTTGTTTAATCTTGCTCCGGATGTTCAAAATGTAATTGCCATAGTTGGCGCAGTAACATCTCTTGTAGCGGCAGCTATCGGACTGGTACAAAACGACATCAAAAAAGTGCTTGCATATTCTACGGTATCACAATTAGGATTAATGTTCCTTGCTCTTGGTCTTGGTACTTATGAAGTTGCTGTTTTCCACGTAATAACACATGCTTTCTTTAAGGCTTGTCTTTTCTTAGGATCAGGTTCTGTCATCCATGCAATGCATGGTGAGCAGGATATGCGCAATATGGGCGGACTTAGAAAAGTAATGAAAGTTACTTTTATCACTTTCCTTATATCAACACTTGCTATTTCAGGACTTCCGCCATTTTCAGGTTTCTTCTCTAAGGATGAAATACTGATGACTGCTTTCCATCATAACAAAGCACTTTGGGCAATTGCAGCATTAGCATCGTTAATGACAGCATTTTACATGTTCAGACTATTATACCTTACTTTCTATAAAGATTTTAGAGGAACAGAAGAGCAAAAACATCATTTGCATGAGTCTCCGGGACTTATAACATTCCCGCTTATTGTGCTTTCACTACTTGCTCTTGTAGGTGGTATTATAAACCTGCCCGGCAGCAACTGGTTAAACCATTATCTTGCTCCTGTTATTGCTAAACCGGCAGAACACCATGCATTAGATGGTTCTGCATATATGCTTATGGGACTTGCCGTAGCCGGAGCGTTAATAGGAATTGGTATTGCATACTACAAATACATTAAACAATCGGCTGTACCGGGTCAGGACAGTGAAATAACAGGCTTTGCAAAAGTATTATATAACAAATTTTATGTAGACGAGATTTACACCGCCATAATTGTAAACCCAATTTATGCTATAGGAAGCTTCTTTAGAGATGTAACCGAAGCTGCTTTCTCGGGCTTTATTTTTGGTTTGGGCAAAGTAGCCAATATACTTGGAAGCGAAGGAAAGACGCTGCAAAACGGAAGCGTAGGCTTTTACCTGTTTGCTTTTGTTCTGGGTATCTGCTCAATAATTGTTTTTATATTTCTGGCAAAATAATTCATAACTGATGGACATATCATTTGTACTTATTATCTTATTATTCGGGGCAGCAGCCACTTACTTTGTAGGCAACAAGTGGGCTGCAAAAGCAGCGCTTATTTTTAGTACTGCAGCATTTGCAGCAGCTATTTATGTTACCTGCCTGTTCAGTCAGGGAGAACCTGTAAGCTTTATACAAACCTGGATAGAAAAACCACGTGTATTAATTGCTTTTCAGGCCGACGGGCTCTCGCTGATAATGTTATTGCTAACAACAGCGCTTACTCCTATCATTATACTTTCTACATTTAAAAATACTATTAAAAACTCAAGAGCTTTTTACGCGCTTATTATGTTCATGGCATTTGCTATGGCAGGTACTTTTATTAGTGTAGATGGCTTTGTGTATTATATTTTCTGGGAACTTTCGCTAATCCCTATTTACTTTATATCTCTTGTGTGGGGTAAAGGCGATTGGGAAAGCAGAAAAAAAGCTGTTATAAAATTCTTTATTTACACTTTTGCAGGTTCACTGTTTATGCTTGTAGCATTTATTTACCTGTATCAAAGAACAGGATCTTTCCTTAACATACACCTTTACAGGGCATTTTTAACGCCTAATGAGCAGTTTTTTATATTCTTAGCCTTTTTCCTGGCATATGCTATAAAAATTCCAATTATACCATTTCATACATGGCAGGCTAATGTTTACCAAAAATCGCCAACGGCAGGTACAATGCTGCTATCCGGTATAATGCTTAAAATGGCAATATACAGTATAATCAGATGGCAGCTGCCAATAGCGCCAAAACCGGCTGCAGACCTTATGTACATATTTGTTGGCCTTTGTATTGCCGGCGTTATATACGGATCTATACTGGCATTAAAACAAACTGACCTTAAAAAATTACTGGCATATTCATCTCTTGCTCACGTAGGACTAATAGCAGCCGGTGCTTATACCCTTACTCTTGACGGACTTCGTGGTGCAGTATTGCAAATGATTGCTCACGGTTTTGTAGTAGTAGGCCTTTTTTATGCTGCTGAAATAATAGAGCGCCGTTATAATACAGGTGAAATAAGTGAAATGGGAGGCATCAGATCTCAGTCACCTAAATTTACTTCAATGTTCATGATACTAGTATTAGCATCTGTAGCATTGCCAGCAACCTTTAACTTTGTTGGAGAATTTGAATTACTTTATAGTATGGCACAAACCAGTATATGGTTTGCAGTTATAGCAGGTACTACAATAATACTGGGTGCTTTCTATATGCTAAGAATGTTCCAGCAGGTAATGCTTGGAGAGCAGAATGCAAAACCATTTGCCGATGTAACTTTTGGCGAAGGATTTGTTTTTGTAACAATAATAGCGGTACTTCTATTCTTTGGTTTATATCCTAAACCAATAGTAGATTTTATTACTCCGGAACTACAGAGAATTTTAGTTTCTATAAACAGAATTAATTAAGCCCGATATAAGATGTATACATTAATAGCTATTGCAGGATTAGGGATTATATGCCTTATAGCTGAAATTTTTAATTTAAGAAAAGCCATTATACCGGTAACCATTTTAGGGTTGTTTGGTACACTGGCGCTTACTGTGGCTGATTATAATAAAGTTCAGACCTACTATAACAACATGATAATTACAGATAATTATTCTGTTTCTTTTTCATGCTTGTTTATTGTGCTTACTATTTTTCTTGTAGCCCTTTCAGGCGATTTTCATAAAGAACATAAGGCCAAGATATCAGACTTTATAGCTATAAAGCTTTTCCTTTTAACAGGAGCTATTGCTATGATATCTTTTGGCAACATGGCAATGTTTTTTCTTGGTATAGAAATATTATCTATAGCGCTTTATGTATTGGCTGCAAGCCAGCCAAAAAATATAAAAAGCAATGAGGCAGGTATGAAGTACTTCCTTATGGGGGCTTTTGCTTCAGGCTTTATTTTGTTTGGAATAGCTCTTATTTACGGAGCTACTGGCTCATTTGATACACATGCTATATATGGAACCCTTCTTGAAGGCACTAATGTGCCGGGATGGTTTTTTATAGGTATTGTAATGCTAAGCATTGGGCTTTTATTTAAAATTGCTGCCGTTCCTTTCCATTTTTGGGCTCCTGATGTTTATGAAGGTTCTCCTGCATTAACAACAGCAACCATGAGTACACTTGTTAAAGTTGCTGCAATAGCAGCCTTCTTTAAACTTATGGTAAGCATTAACCGTACTGTGCCGGGAAGTTACATTACTGTAATAAGTATTGTTTCTATTCTTTCTATGACTGTAGGTAATCTTACAGCTTTAGTACAGACTAATGTAAAACGTATGCTTGCTTTTTCGGGTATATCACACGCAGGATTTATGCTTATGGTTTTCTTTAACCCTACGCATACGGCAGGTACTTTATTATATTATGCCACAGCCTATGCACTTGCAGGTATAGCGGCGTTCGCTGTCATACTGGCTGTTTGCGGAGATAAAGGAAATGAAGAGGTTTATAATTTTAACGGCCTTGGCAAAAAAAATCCTTTAATGGCCGCGATATTAACCTGCTCGCTTTTATCAATGGCAGGTATTCCTATATTTTCAGGTTTCTTTGGAAAATTCTTCCTGTTTCAGGAAGTATTAAGTACAAACCACGTAGCTATTGTAATTATTGCAATAATAAATTCTATTATAAGTGTAGGCTACTATTTTAAACTTATACTTGCTATGTATACCAAAGAAGATACAAGTGAAAAACAATCGGTACCTGTTATGTATACCATTGTAGCAGTACTTTCCATATTACTTAACATTGCTATAGGGCTTTACCCTTCTTTTGTTTTAGGCAGGTTAGGATAAACAAGAAATAACAAAAAAAACCACCGCTCATCACGGTGGTTTTTTTTGTTATTCAGGAGTATATCTTTAATTACAGCTTTTTACATAATACTATCATTTCATAATTCCATAATAACTAATTTTGCATTTATGTATGCCCTTATTGACTGCAACAATTTTTATGTATCCTGTGAAAGGGTATTCCAGCCGCAATGGCAGGGCAAACCTGTTGTGGTTTTATCTAATAATGATGGCTGTATTATTTCGAGAAGCGAAGAGGCTAAAGCATTAGGTATAGGTATGGCCGTACCCGAATTTAAAATAAGGGAACAGCTAAAAGCAGGAAATGTAAAAGTATTTTCGAGCAACTACTCACTATATGGCGATTTAAGCCAGCGCGTAATGGGCATTATGCGATTATATACTCCTAATGTGGAGGAATATAGTATAGATGAAGCTTTCCTTGACTTTAATGGAGTAACCATCCCTGATTATAATGCATACGGACTTGAGATAAAACAACGCACCTGGAAATGGTTAAGCATGCCGATATGCGTAGGTATAGCTCCAACTAAAACACTTGCTAAGGCAGCCAATCGTATTGCCAAAAAATTTCAGGATAAAACACAGGGCGTCTATGTAATGGATACTGATGAAAAACGTATAAAAGCCCTGAAATGGTTAAAAATTGAAGATGTTTGGGGTATTGGCTACAGAACAGTAAAAAAACTTAAAGCCAGAAATATAGTTACTGCCTATGATTTCATTCAACCCCATATGGAGCAATGGATTAAAAATGAAATGGGTGTTATAGGCATGCGTATAAAATGTGAACTTGAAGGCAGCCCCGCAATAGGCGATGGACAGGTACCCGAAAAGAAAAAAAGTATTGCTACAACCCGTAGTTTCCCTAAACAACTAACCAGTTATGATCTGCTAAGAGAACGGGTTTCTACATTTGCTACTGTTAGTGCCGAAAAACTGCGAAAACAAAAATCATGCTGTTATACTGTAATTGTAATGCTTGTAGCAGATAAGCATAGTATAAACAATCCTAAATATTACTACAGCAAAGCCATAACGCTTCCGTTTGCTACAAATTCTGCTATTACCATAAGCAATGCAGCTGTACAGCTGCTTAAAGAATTACTTGCAGATACCGATACCATTAAATTTAAAAAAGCAGGCGTAATAGTAACCGAACTGATTCCTGAAGATGCTAAACAATTTAATTTGTTTAATGACGAAAATCCCAAGCATATTGCTCTTATGAAAGCTATGGATAAGATGAATGAAAAGCTGGGCGGACGCAAAATACGCCTGGCGGCACAGGCAAAAAAAACATGGGATATGAACCAGAATATGCTTTCGCCAAGGTATACCACAGATATTAATGATATACTTGTAGTACAATGCCAGTAAAGAAAAACAATAAGCCAAACCTTACTTTTTATAGTCCCGACCTGGATAACAATACAGGACTTCCATTTGTTACACATGAAGTAAAGGCTGGTTTTCCGTCGCCGGCACTGGACTTTATGGAATATAAAATTGACCTTAACAAGGTAGTTGCCGAAAAAAATCCTTTAGCAACATTTTATATAAAAGTGGCAGGTAACTCTATGACCGATGCAGGTATTGATGATGGCGATATACTTGTTATAGATCGCAGTCTGGAAGCAACAGACGGCAAAATCGCTGTATGCCTTATTGATGGTGAGTTTACCGTTAAGCGACTGAAAATGCAAACTGACTGCCTTTATCTTATGCCCGAAAACCCGGCTTACCATCCAATAAAAGTAACCGAAGATAATCAGTTTGTTATTTGGGCAATTGTTACCTATATAATAAAAAAGATAGGCTAAATTTATAAAGTTTTTACTGCAGGAAATATTAAAATATTCCGTTCATATTTTAGCCTTATAGATGCGGTTATCCGGCGTTTGTGAAGTATCTTTGATAGGCCTAAATACGACCGTACTATGGATAATTTAGATGCAGCACGAATGCAGATGGCATTCACCCTTATTTTTCACATTGTATTTGCCTGTATAGGTATGGTAATGCCCTTTTTTATGGTAAAATCACACTATAAATGGCTCAAAACCAAAAACCCTGTTTTTTTAACGCTTACTAAATCTTGGCAAAAAGGTGTAGCCATATTTTTTGTTACGGGTGCAGTATCGGGCACGGCACTTTCATTTGAACTAGGATTGTTATGGCCAAAGTTTATGCTGCATGCCGGCCCTATTATAGGAATGCCTTTTTCGTTGGAGGGAGCAGCCTTTTTTATAGAAGCTGTAGCATTAGGTTTTTATCTGTACGGATGGAATAAACTTAATGAAAAATTTCACCTTGCAACAGGAATCATTGTTGGAGTATCAGGAATACTATCCGGCATATTAGTCGTTTCAGCCAATAGCTGGATGAATGCACCTTCCGGTTTTGACTATGTAAATGGCGAATTCCTGAATATAGATCCTGTAAAAGCATTTCTCAATCCCGCCTGGTTTACACAGGCTTTGCATATGACACTTGCTGCTTTTGCAGCCACATCGTTTGCGGTAGCAGGAATTCATGCCTGGCAGATTTATAAAAATAGGAATACACCTTTACATAAAGAGGCTTTTAAAATTGCTATACTCTTTGGAGCAATTGCAGCCGTATTACAACCTTTAAGCGGTGACCTATCGGCCAAAGATATTGCACAACGCCAGCCTGCAAAACTTGCCGCACTGGAAGCGCATTATAAAACCGAACGCGGCGCGCCTCTTTATATAGCAGGTATTGTTGACGAAGAAAAAAGAGAAGTGACCCACAAAATAGAAATACCAAAAGCTCTCTCTTTCCTTTCTTTCGGCGATTTTAATGCTGAAGTTAAAGGCCTAAATGATTTTCCTGAAGAAGACCGCCCTCCTGTAGCAATTACCCACTACGCTTTTCAAATGATGGTAGGGTTAGGCACACTACTTATGTTTTCGGCAATTGTATATTTTATAAGCATAAAAAAGAAGCATTGGCAGGAAAACAAAAAATTCTGGCTCTACTTTGCTTTATTAAGTCCTGTAGGTTTCCTCGCATTGGAGTCAGGCTGGATTGTAACCGAAGTAGGCCGCCAGCCCTGGATAATATATAATGTAATGCGTACTAAAGATGCTGTTACCCCTATGCCCGGAATGGTATATAGTTTTTATATGTATGTTTTGCTTTATATAACACTTTCAATAGCGGTAACTTGGCTTATGGTACGCCAGATAAAAACGCTTAACCGTACTAAAATTTAAGCCCTATGCTGTATGTAGTATTGTTTTTTACCGTGTTTTCATTTTTCCTGTATGTACTGCTAGGTGGTGCCGATTTTGGTGCCGGCATACTGGAGTTATTTTCTTCTGCCGAGCATAAAAAATCGATCAAGAAAACAGTATATAGTGTTATGGGACCCGTATGGGAGGCCAATCATATATGGATCATAATTCTAATAGTAATTTTATGGATTGCATTTCCTGCCTTTTATAATATTATCATTATTTACCTGCATATCCCTTTAACGCTTGTGCTACTTGGCATTACCCTGCGCGGTGTGGCTTTTGTTTTTAGACATTATGATGCTGTAAAAGATAAATCGCAGTTACTTTACGATCGTATGTTCGAATTTTCCTGTCTTGTAACCCCCATCTTTTTAGGAATGTGCTTTGGTACACTTATTAGCGGCAATATCATTATTCCCGAAGAACTTACTACTGCCAGTTTTGCCGACATATACATTCATACATGGTTACAGCCCTTCCCTATTTTGGCAGGATGCTTTTTTAGTGCGCTATGTGTTTTTCTTTCAGCTACTTTTTTAATTGGCGAGGCTACAACATATGAAAAACGTATGTATATGCGTAAAGCCGGAATAGCCACATTTGCAGTAGTTATATTAGGTATGGCAGTACTTATTACCGGATATGTGGAAAACATGAAATTTATTAACGATTTTTTGCATAACTACTATGCTGTCGGATCAGTAATATTATCCGGATTGTTGTTATTTCCACTTTGGCAAAGCATTAAAAAAGGATATACCATAACCTGTCGCTTATATGCAGGAATACAGGTGATACTAATATTATGGGCTGCTGTAGGTACACATTTTCCTAATCTTATCATTACACAAAATGGCCCTATCAGCCTTCTTGACGGCAAAGCACCCGATAGTGTTATTGATGTACTTGGCATATCATTAATAATTGGCGGATTGCTTATTATACCCGGGT
The DNA here is from genome assembly GCF_024054175.1 of Flavobacterium sp. NRK1. GTDB lineage: Bacteria > Bacteroidota > Bacteroidia > Flavobacteriales > Flavobacteriaceae > Flavobacterium. Next base: position 1,541,522 of record NZ_JAMXLA010000001.1, on the reverse strand, counting down.
TATTTCATTTATTAAAGTCGTTTAAAATGATCAAAATTCTTGAGGACGAAAGGAACTAAGAAGCTGGATCAGCGTAAAAGAATAATTCCGAAATTTACATTTCCAAAAACATTCTCATTCATGCAGGATATCCCTATTACAAAGACACAGATAGCCGTTATGTCGGCAGCTGCCGGAATTTGTGTTGCCAACATTTACTATAACCAGCCCATACTTAAAGATATTGCCCTTGATTTTGGCGTTACCGAAAGCCGTGCGGGCATAATATCTGTACTTGCACAGGCAGGCTATGGTCTCGGTTTATTTTTTATTACTCCTTTGGGAGATAAAATAAACCGCAGGAAATTAATATTGGCGTTACAAATAATATTAGTACTGGCCCTTGTAGGCACTACATTCGTTCAGAATTTTTTCTGGATGTGTACATTTAGCCTTATTATGGGACTGCTTAGTGTTGCCGCCCAGGTTATACTGCCATTGGCAGCCAGTTTAGACAGTAAAAAACGCGGGCATAATGTGGGCATTATTTTTACAGGAATACTGGTAGGCATATTGGCCGCAAGGGTTTTTAGCGGGCTTATTGCCGAATGGTTTAACTGGCGTTATGTATATGGTATATCTTCAGGCTTGGTAATGATAAGTTCGCTATTATTATATTTTACATTGCCTGATAAACAGCAGGTAATGTTTGAAGGTAATTATCTGCGCTTACTCGGCTCATCATTACAACAATTAAGACGCTTTTCTTTATTACGCCGAACAGCACTTTTAGGCGGCCTTGCTTTTGGTATCTTCTGTTCATTCTGGACAACGCTTACTTTCCACCTAAGCGGAGAACCGTTTAACTATGGCTCAGATGTTATTGGCCTTTTCGGTTTATTAGCTATTGGTGGCGCATTACTGGCTCCCCTTTTTGGAAAACTGGCCGATAAAGGCAGTCCTGCCCGTGCACAGGTTTTCTCTGTAACACTTGTATTGGTTGGCATTGTATTGGTGCAAATTTATCCGCTTTCTACTGTTGCTTTTGCAGTAGCCGTATTATTGCTTGATGTAGGTGTACAGGCAACACAGGTTACTAATGTTGCAACTATTTATACGCTTGATGCCACAGCCCACAGCCGTATTAACACAGCTTATATGACCAGTTATTTTATTGGTGGCGCTTTGGGTACATTTGTAGGCATACAATGCTGGCAGGCAGGAGGGTGGCATTTTGTTACCTGGCAATTACTATCATGGGGTATCTTCTGTTTAGCAATTGCCGTTTGGGGCCTGAAGGAAAAATAATGAACTTTTCAAATATACATATCTACAAAAAACCCTTAGTATTGGCATCCTAAGGGTTTTTACAAACAATCACAACAATGTGACGAGCTTAGATTAGTAAGCTCAGAGGGGAATCATAAATATCTTAATGAGCTCCGTGTGTACAAGGACAGTCACTTACACCCTGGAATATATCAATACCAAGCGTTACCATGTGGGTTCCGCTGTTTGTAGCCAGTAATTCGTTAGTAGTTATTTGATATGAATAAGCAAAATAAAAGTTAGATACTTTTAAACCTACCATTGGCCCAATATTTAATGGGTCTCCAAACTGGTCGTTAAGAAAACGGTAGTTTATACCTGCCCAGTAATAGTTTTCACCATCAAGAAAACGAAACTTCATATTAAAGTCGGTACTGGACCTTCCGTCACTTTCAAAATACTGAACATAAGCCGACGGTTCTATTTCAAGAGCATCACCGCTTTTAAAAACATAACCTGTATATAACTGGTAATTTCTAAGCCGCTTAGGTTCATTAGTAGCAAAAAGGTCTATATTCTTGTTTAGTATATTACCCGCCGTAAAGCTGGCATAAAAATCTTCAAAGCGATAAAGCAATGCCACATCAAAGTTATGGTTTACTGTATATCTGTTATTTGTAATAGACTGATCGGGAGTTTGTATATCTTCCGTATCAATTTTAAACTGGTTAAGGTTATAGGATATACCAAATGAAAGGTACTGATCATAGTAAGGATCAAGAATAATATGGTGAGCATAAGATAGCCTGCCACCATACTGCCTTGTATAGCCGTTTTTATCATTATATAAAAATACTCCTATACCGCTATTTGCTGATATTCTCATATCTGCAGCGAGCGACTGGTTATCAGGTGCATCTTTAATTCCTACCCACTGCGTAAGTCCGTTAGCCCTTATTTTAACGTGGTCTCCGATACCTGCATAAGCGGGAGAAATAACAAAAGGGTTATCTGCAAGGTATTGTGTAAATGTAGGAATGTTAAGCTCCTGCGCATTTAAGTATGGAAAAGCTAAAACTAATACTAACAGGGTATATATTTTTTTCATTTTGTGCGTGTGTTTTTGTCCAAATTGATTTTTTTAATGCAGGCCACACCTTAACAGGCGTGGCCGTTATTAATTTTTATCTGTAAATAGTGAAGTGTCCTACAAATTCCCTGTTGTCAGCATCTCCCAGCTTAATCAGGTACCAGTAATCTCCCGTAGGAAGTTCATTTCCTTCATACTTACCATCCCATACCTGACCTTGTCTAAGTGTTGCCACTTTTCTACCGTAACGGTCAAATATATCGGTATTGATATTAGGATAGTTTTGGGTATTGCCCGGTGACCAGGTATCGTTTTGTCCGTCTCCACCAGGAGTAATAACATCCGGTATTATAATATCTATAAACTTAACTTCTATAGATGCTTCTGTAGTACAGCCCCTGCTATCAGTTACAGTTACCACATATGTTCCGCTATGGTCATACACAAAGGTGTTTTTGGTTCCCATATCATTACCTTCAAAAGTGTAAGTATAAGGTCCTTTACCACCCGATGTAGATGCTTTGAACTGGTTCAGTCCGCTTTCTGCAAGTAAAAGGGTTAATTCGTCCGTACTTTCGATTGTAAATGAAGTTGTATCAGTACACCCGGATATATGAAGTACTTCTACAGTATAGGTACCATCCTGAAGATTAGCAAATACATTAGATGTCTGTGGAGGATTATTCCCTTTAGGACCTTCTATAGTATACGTAAGCTCAGTAGGATCTATATTACCATCTGTTACTATAGTTACTGTATTTTCATTACAATTATATACTACCTGTGACGTTGCATTAATGTCCATTGGCGCATCAAGCGGAACATCAATTGTTGTGGTACATCCATTAGTATCTTTAACATAAATAGTATAAGTAACACCTCCGTCAAGATTATCAAACAAGATCTGATCTTCTACGAAAACACCATTAGGCGTAAGACTCGTAGCATAAGGTCCTGTACCTCCTGTTATGCCTATTTCTATAACACCGTTGTCATCATTAACACATATTTCCTGCAGTACATCTACAACTGTTACAGCTATAGCTGTAGGCTCATTTACCACCACAGGAACTTCTGTATAACACCCGTAAGCATCTTCTACCCTTATGGTATAATTGCCTGCCAACAGATTATTGAACACCGGATTCTGGGTCATTGCAAAGTCTGGTGATATACCATATTTAAGAGTTCCTGTTCCTCCTGAAGCCGTTACTGTTATACTTCCGTTATTAACGCCGTTACATGTTGCATCTTCAGACGATGCTGTTGCTACAACCGCAGGACGATCCTGAACTGTAAAGTCTAATTGTGCTGTACATCCGTTTATGTGCTTAACATATACTGTGTAAGAGCCTGGGGCAATATCAAATACATTATTAGCCGTATATGAACCCGTTGCACCTGTTAATGAATACTCCAGGTTTTGAACAACCGGATTAAGCAGTACAGTTACTGTATTTACCGGATTGTTATTATCACAGCTTAAGGTTGTTTGTATGTAAGGGTTAAGGTTAACACCTTTTTCTATAGTAACAGTTGTTTTTGCATAACAGCCATTAGCATCTCTTACATACACATCATAAGTACCACCAAACAGGCTTGAATATGTTAGTACATCCTGTTGGAAGTTAACCGCCGAAACAATCGCTGTAGAATATGGCGCTACTCCGCCTTGTGGCGTTATAGTAATAGTACCATCATGTGCATTAATACAGCTTTCGGCTGTTGCCACAGCAGATAATGTTAAAGCTTCGGCCGGTTCTGAAACATCTACTGTTGTAGTAACCACACAACCCATAGCGTCTTTTACCCAAAGAGTATATTGACCCGCTAAAAGATCGGTAAAGTTATTTGACGGCCCATAAATAGGTGTTGGCCAGATATTCCAGGTAATCGCATACTGTAATGGTCCGGTTCCTCCTGTTGCATTAACCTGAATAGCTCCAACAGCTTTACCGTGACAGGCAACATCTGTTACTGTTGGTGCACTCATTACAATCGGAATAACAGGATTTATGTTAAAGTCTACCGCTTCACTACATCCCTGAATGTGCGTAACCGTAATTGTATGTGTAACCGCAGGATCAAGACCATCTACTACAAAAGTATTTGATGACTGTGGCGTTCCACCATCCAGGCTATACATTACATCTGTAACAACTGCAGGATTAACACTTACTTCAATTGTAGTTTCAGTACATTGCTGTGTTACAAGCAGTGATGGCTGAATTTGTATACCTGTTGCAATGGTAATCTGTTCTGTGTAAGAACATCCGTTAGCATCTACTACTTCTACATCATATATACCATCTGCAAGAGCTGTATAATTCATCTGAGCTGTAAAGGCTGCAGCCGAATCTATTCTTGATTGATATGGTGCTGTACCGCCTGTTGCAACTATAGTAATTGTACCATCATTGGCATTAAGACATTGTTCATCTGTTTTAGATACTGTAACTGCTAACGCTGCTGTTGGCTGGGCTACTGTAAGCACTGTTGTTACAACCTCACAGCCTATAGCGTCTCTTACACTTATCGTATAGTCACCTGCCGCAAGGCCTGCAAATACATTTGATGGCTGGTAAGTTGTAAATACAGGTGGTGTAGCAGTAGAGATAGCATACTCAAGTGGTGTAGTACCGCCCGATGCCGTTACTGTGATCTCTCCTGTTGTAGTACCATAACACAATACATCTGCTGTTACTGCTGCGGTAGCTGTTACAGGCAGTCTGTCTATGATCGTGAATGTGGTCGTCTGGATACAGCCGTTTACATGCTGTGCATAAGCGGTATAAGTACCGCCTGCAAGGCTAACCCCTGTAAAGGTGTTCGATGCCTGGTAATTCGTTCCGTCTATTGAGTACGTTACATCTGATGCAGCTACTGCCTGGTTAATGGCAATGGTAATATCGTTATCCGGTGTGTTTGATACACACGTTGGGGTTACCGTTGCTACAGGCTGCATATCCACACCCTCTGCAATTGTTATAGCTGCCGGTAAAGTGTAGGTACATCCGTTAGCATCCCTTACATCTATTGTGTAAGCAGCATCTGCAAGGCCTGTGTAGCTTAACTGTGCTGCAAAAGCTGAACCGTTAAGGCTTGTTTCATATGGTGCTGTACCGCCTGCAGGGACTATAGTGATTGTACCATCATTAGCATTGATACAGATCTCATTAGTTGAAGTAGCTGTAGCGGTTAATGCTGCTGTTGGCTGGGTTACCGTAAGCACTGTTGTTATAACCTCACAGCCAATAGCATCTCTTATACTGATCGTGTAATCGCCTGCCGCAAGGCCTGCAAATACATTCGATGGCTGGTAAGCAGTGAATACCGGTGGTGTAGCAGTAGAGATAGCATACTCAAGTGGTGTAGTACCGCCGGTTGCTGTTACCGTGATCTCTCCTGTGGTATTGCCATAACACAATACATCTGCTGTTACTGCTGCGGTAGCTGTTACAGGCAGTCTGTCTATGATCGTGAATGTGGTCGTCTGGATACAGCCGTTTACATGCTGTGCATAAGCGGTATAAGTACCGCCTGCAAGGCTGACTCCTGTAAAGGTGTTTGATGCCTGGTAATTCGTTCCGTCTATTGAGTACATTACATCAGATGCAGCTACTGCCGGGTTAATGGCAATAATAACATCGTTATCCGGTGTGTTTGATACACATGTTGGAGTTACCGTTGCTACAGGCTGCATGTCCACACCCTCTGCAATTGTTATAGCTGCCGGTAAAGTATAAGTACATCCGTTGGCATCCCTTACATCTATTGTGTAAGCAGCATCCGCAAGGCCTGTGTAGCTTAATTGTGCAGCAAAGGCCGAACCGTTAAGGCTTGTTTCATATGGTGCTGTACCGCCTACAGGGACTATGGTTATTGTACCATCATTAGCATTGATACAGATCTCATTAGTTGAACTCGCTGTAGCGGTTAATGCTGCTGTTGGCTGGGTTACCGTAAGCACTGTTGTTACAACCTCACAGCCTATAGCATCTCTTACACTGATCGTGTAATCGCCTGCCGCAAGGCCTGCAAATACATTTGATGGCTGGTAAGTTGTGAATACCGGTGGTGTAGCAGTAGAGATAGCATACTCAAGTGGTGTAGTACCGCCCGATGCCGTTACCGTTATCTCTCCTGTTGTAGTACCATAACACAACACATCTGCTGTTACTGCTGCGGTAGCTGTTACAGGCAGTCTGTCGATGATCGTGAACGTAGTGGTCTGGATACAGCCGTTTACATACTGTGCATAAGCGGTATAAGTACCTCCGCCAAGATTAACCCCTGTAAAGGTGTTCGATGCCTGGTAATTCGTTCCGTCTATTGAGTACGTTACATCAGATACAGCTACTGCCGGATTAATGGCAATGGTAACATCGTTATCCGGTGTGTTTGATACACACGTTGGAGTTACCGTTGCTACAGGCTGCATGTCCACACCCTCTGCAATTGTTATAGCTGCCGGTAAAGTATAAGTACATCCGTTAGCATCCCTTACATTTATTGTGTAAGCAGCATCTGCAAGGCCTGTGTAGCTTAACTGCGATGCAAAGGCCGAACCGTTAAGGCTTGTTTCATATGGTGCTGTACCGCCTACAGGGACTACAGTAATAGTACCGTCGTTAGCATTGATACAGATCTCATTAGTTGAACTCGCTGTAGCGGTTAATGCTGCTGTTGGTTCAGTAATAGTTGTTGTTAACTGAGTTTCACATCCAACATTATCATCCATTATACTGATTGTATAATCTCCTGCTGCAAGGCCTGTAAATACTCCTGTGCTTTGATATGTACCAAATACAGGCGGTGTCTGATCTGAAATTGCATAGCTTAATGTGCCTGTACCGCCTGTAGCCATTACTGTGATCTCTCCTGTGATATTGCCAAAGCAAAGTACATTAGTTTGAGAATCTATCGAAGCTGATATTGGCAACAGAGCCGGGACTGTAAAAGTTACATCCTGTGTACATCCGTTTATATATCTGAAAGTAATAGTATGTGAGCCTGCACTAAGATCCTGATAGAAAGTACTGTCAGCAGGCTCAAAAATACCTCCGTCTAAAGCGCACTCAAAATCACTAGCAGGAATATTAGGATTAACTGTAGGGAATACTATATTACCAATTACATTATTAGTACATGTCGGGAAAATTTGATAATCACCCTGAATATCCACACCCTCTGCAATTGTTATAGCTGCAGGTAAAGTATAAGTACATCCGTTAGCATCCCTTACATCAATTGTGTAAGTAGTATCCGAAAGATTAGATATCGTAATAGGGCCTGCAGATGGCGGTGTTGTAAATGTACCTCCGTTTAGACTTACAGCATAAGGGCCTGTACCATCTGTTGGGGTTACTGTAATACTACCATCATTAGCATTGATACAGATCTCGTCAGTTGA
>NZ_JAMXLA010000001.1:1532259-1533761 GCF_024054175.1 Flavobacterium sp. NRK1 | reverse complement strand
TATATAATCACCTGCCGCAAGTCCTGTAAAGGCTCCTGTTGCCTGGTAAGTACCATATACTAATGGAAGTACATTAGGTGCGATAGCATAGGTAAGTGGCGCAGTACCCCCTGTTGCTGTTGCTGTAGCAGTACCATCTGAACCACCGAAGCAGTTCACATCAGTTTGGCTCGTTGCTCCCATAACAATTGGGATAACCGGAGCTACATTAAACGTAAGAGGCGCACTATTGCAGCCATTACTGTGTGATACAATTATATTGTGAGACCCTGCTGAAAGACCTGTTACCACAAATTGATTTGATGCCTGTGGTGTTCCTCCATCAAGTGCGTAAGTAAGATCTATAGCTGCAATTGCAGGGTTAGCACTTACTGTAATAGTCGTCTCGTCACATACCTGGCTAGTCACGATTGAAGCCTGAATATCCACACCCTCTGCAATTGTTATAGCCGCAGGTAAAGTATAGGTACATCCGTTAGCATCCCTTACATCAATTGTGTAAGTAGTATCCGAAAGATTAGATATCGTAATAGGGCCTGCAGATGGCGGTGTTGTAAATGTACCTCCGTTTAAGCTTACCTGATAAGGGCCTGTACCATCTGTTGGGGTTACTGTAATAGTACCGTCATTAGCATTGATACAGATCTCGTCAGTTGAAGTGGCTGTCGCAGTTAATGCCGCTGCCGGCTGGCCTACAGTAATAACAGATGAAGCAAGTTCACATCCAAGAGCATCTTTTACATTGATCACATAATCACCCGCAGCAAGACCTGTAAAGGCTCCTGTTGCCTGGTAAGTACTATACACTAATGGAAGTACATTAGGTGCGATAGCATAGGTAAGTGGTGCTGTTCCTCCTGTTGCTGTTGCTGTAGCAGTACCATCTGAGCCACCGAAGCAGTTCACATCAATTTGGCTTGTTGCTCCCATAACAATTGGGATAACCGGAGCTACATTAAACGTAAGAGGCGCACTGTTACAGCCATTACTGTGTGATACAATTATATTGTGAGACCCTGATGTAAGGCCTGTTACCACAAATTGATTTGATGCCTGTGGTGTTCCTCCATCAAGTGCGTAAGTAAGATCTATAGCTGCAATTGCAGGGTTAGCACTTACTGTAATAGTCGTCTCGTCACATACCTGGCTAGTCACGATTGAAGCCTGAAGATCTACTCCTTCAGCAATTGTTATAGCTGCCGGTAAAGTGTAGGTACATCCGTTGGCATCCCTTACATCTATGGTGTAAGTAGTATCCGAAAGATTAGATATCGTAATAGGGCCTGCAGACGGTGGTGTTGTAAAGGCACCTCCGTTTAAACTTACAGCATAAGGGCCTGTACCATCTGTTGGGGTTACTGTAATACTACCATCATTAGCATTGATACAGATCTCGTCAGTTGAAGTGGCTGTCGCAATTAATGCCGCTGCCGGCTGGCCTACAGTAATAACGGATGAAGCAAGTTCACATCCAAGAGCATCTTTTACATTGATCACATAAT
>NZ_JAMXLA010000001.1:1234527-1532249 GCF_024054175.1 Flavobacterium sp. NRK1 | reverse complement strand
TATACACTAATGGAAGCACATTAGGTGCGATAGCATAGGTAAGTGGTGCGGTTCCTCCTGTTGCTGTTACTGTAGCAGTACCGTCTGAACCACCGAAGCAGTTCACATCAGTTTGGCTTGTTGCTCCCATAACAATTGGGATAACCGGAGCCACGTTAAACGTAAGAGGCGTACTGTTACAGCCATTACTGTGTGATACAATTACATTGTGAGACCCTGCTGAAAGACCTGTCACCACAAATTGATTTGATGCCTGTGGTGTTCCTCCATCAAGTGCGTAAGTAAGATCTATAGCTGCAATTGCAGGGTTTACATCTACTGTAATAGTTGTCTCGTCACATACCTGGGTAGTCACGATTGAAGCCTGAAGATCTACTCCTTCAGCAATTGTTATAGCTGCAGGTAAAGTATACGTACATCCGTTAGCATCCCTTACATCAATTGTGTAAGTAGTATCCGAAAGATTAGATATCGTAATAGGACCTGCAGATGGTGGTGTTGTAAATGCACCTCCGTTTAAACTTACCTGATAAGGGCCTGTACCATCTGTTGGGGTTACTGTAATACTACCGTTATTAGCATTGATGCAGATCTCATCGGTATGGGTTACTGTAGCTGTTAATGCTGCTGTTGGTTCAGTAATAGTTGTTGTTAACTGAGTTTCACAGCCAACATTATCATCCATTATACTGATTGTATAATCTCCTGCAGCAAGTCCAGTAAATACTCCTGTTGCCTGATAAGTACCAAATACAGGCGGTGTCTGATCTGAAATTGCATAGCTTAATGTACCTGTACCTCCTGTTGCTGTTACGGTGATCTCTCCTGTTGTATTGCCATAACACATAACATTTGTTTGGGATGTTATTGAAGCAGATATTGGTAACAGAGCAGGAACTGTAAAGGTTACATCCTGTGTACATCCATTTAAATATCTGAAAGTAATAGTATGAGAACCTGCACTAAGATCCTGATAGAAAGTGCTGTCAGCAGGTTCAAAAATACCTCCGTCTAATGCGCATTCAAAATCACTTGCAGGAATATTAGGATTAACTGTAGGGAATACTATATTACCAATTACATTATTAGTACATGTCGGGAAAATTTGATAATCACCCTGAATATCCACACCTTCTGCAATTGTTATAGCTGCAGGTAAAGTATAAGTACATCCGTTAGCATCCCTTACATCTATGGTGTAAGTAGTATCCGAAAGATTAGATATCGTAATAGGACCTGCAGATGGTGGTGTTGTAAATGTACCTCCGTTTAAACTTACAGCATAAGGGCCTGTACCATCTGTTGGGGTTACTGTAATACTACCATCATTGGCATTGATACAGATCTCGTCAGTTGAAGTGGCTGTCGCAGTTAATGCCGCTGCCGGCTGGCCTACAGTAATAACGGATGAAGCAAGTTCACATCCAAGAGCATCTTTTACATTGATCACATAATCACCTGCCGCAAGACCTGTAAAGGCTCCTGTTGCCTGGTAAGTACCATACACTAATGGAAGTACATTAGGTGCGATAGCATAGGTAAGTGGTGCTGTTCCTCCTGTTGCTGTTGCTGTAGCTGTACCATCTGAGCCACCGAAGCAGTTCACATCAGTTTGGCTTGTTGCTCCCATAACAATTGGAATTACAGGTGCCACATTAAATGTAAGAGGCGCACTATTACAGCCATTACTATGTGATACAATTACATTGTGAGACCCTGCTGAAAGACCTGTTGCCACAAATTGATTTGATGCCTGTGGTGTTCCTCCATCGAGTGCGTAAGTAAGATCTATAGCTGCAATTGCAGGGTTAACACTTACTGTAATAGTTGTCTCGTCACATACCTGGGTAGTCACGATTGAAGCCTGAAGGTCTACTCCTTCATTTATTGTTTCTGTAAACTGAGCAAAGGTACATCCATTAGCATCTCTTACATCTATGGTATAAGTGCCATCGGCTAAGCCTGTAAATACAGCCGGTGCTGATGATGCTGTTGTATATGTACCTCCGTTTAAGCTTACCTGATAAGGGCCTGTACCATCTGTTGGGGTTACTGTAATACTACCATCATTGGCATTGATACAGATCTCATCGGTATGTGTAGCTGTAGCTGTTAATGCTGCTGTTGGCTGATCAACCACTACCCCTGTAATATCTATTTCACAACCAATAGCGTCTTTTACTTTAATGTCATAAGTTCCTGATGCAAGGTTGCTGAATGTATCCGATAACTGGTAAACAAATAATGGGCTTATAGCATACTCAAGCTGTGTAGTACCACCTGTTGCAGTTACTGTGATCTCTCCTGTGCTGTCTCCATAACATAAAACATCTGCTGTTACTGCTGCGGTAGCAGCGATAGGGTCATGTGTATCTATAGTAAAGCCTTTAGTCTGAATACATGTAAGCCCTGTAGCTGGTATTATATGTTTCGCATAAGCAGTATAGTTACCTGGTGTTAAACCTACATTCAGGAATATGTTAGAAGGTTGGTAGGTAACACCATCAAGTGAGTAAGTAACATTTGCAGCTGTTACAGATCCATCTATAGTTATTGTTACGTCATTATTAGGCGTATTAGATACACAGGTTGGTGTAACAACTACCTGCGGATCCATATTTACACCCGGTAATATTGGCTGTGTTATTGGCGGGTTAAGGGCACAATCGTTAGCATCTTTTATATAAACTGTAGTTGTGCCTGCCGAAAGCCCTGTTAATATATGTGTCGACCCTGTAACAGGGTCATAAGTAATATCATCAATACTAATTACATAATTTCCTGTTCCACCTGTAATAGTAACTTCAATTTTAGCATCTGATTCACCTAAACAGGTTTCATCGGTTACATTTACAATAGTAGCATCAATAGGGTCCGGCATTTTAATTTCAAGATCATCAAAATATGTAAAACATCCATTCTGATCCTGAACTATAATGTCATAAAAACCTGCCGTAAGATCTGTAAATATATTATTAGAATCAAACTGATCAAGGTTCGGCGAAATTGCGTATTGTACTGTTCCGGTTCCCCCTGTCGTTAATATTTTAATGCTACCGTTAGACTCTCCATAACATTGAATGTCTGTAACCTGAGAATCTATAATGAACTCCGGAGGGTTTGTAATAGATATTATACTTGATGTTGTATTACAATCATCACTTATCACCCTTACATAATAATCACCTGCTGATAATCCTGAAAAAGTTCCGTTAGCTTGTGGTCCTGCTATAAGAGTAGATGTACTATCTAATAACTCGTATTGATAATTCCCTAAACCTCCTGTAGCATCAGCTACTATTACAGCTGTAGCAGCTCCATAACAATTAATTTTTGCCCCTGCAAGATTTAAATTAGGGTTTAATGCGGGTACTTCCGGTATAGTAACCTCATTTGTCATTACTGCGGTACAACCTTTGCTGTCTCTTACATAGTACTGGTATGTACCAAAATCTAAATTAGGAAATACTGTTATAGTACCATCATAAGTAATGTTATCAGTACTATATTCATATGGAGGAGTACCTCCTGTTGCAGAAATAGTAAGTTCTGCAAGAGTAGTACAGGTAAGACCATCTGTTAAAGATAGTGATCCTACTAACGGATCAGGTTGTGTAATAGTTACCGGGCCAAATTCTGAACCACATGACCATCCATCTGATACTGTAATAGTATAAATTCCTTCTCCAAGTCCAGCAAATATTGGGCTGGCCTGTGCACCTGTACTCATTGTAATAGTAGTACCTGTTGCATCGTATGTATTCAATATGTATTGGTATGAACCACTACCGCCAGATACCCCTGTTACCTGAACCGATGCCGTTTTATCGCCATAACACATAACAGAAGTTACCGATGCATTTATACTGGCTGTAACAGGGTTAGGTTGTGTAAGTGTAAGGGTTCGTGTTACTATACAGCCACCTGCATCCCTTACATTAACCGTATAATTTCCTGCTGCCAAATCTGTAAAGAAATTATTCGCATCATAAGCCTGAATAGTGGTTGTTGTAGTAGTATTTATTAATTCATATTCATAAGTACCCCAGCCACCTGAGGCTTGAGCCAAAATTTCTCCAAGGTTATTGGTACATGTTACGTTTGCTGTTTGATTAGCACTAAGCACGAGGGCATCTGCCGGTGAAGCAACGGTTATAGCTGCCGTATCGGCAGAACAAAAAGGTGTATCTGTGCCTATTACCCTTACAAAAAGGCTTCCCGCCGGTACATTTGATATTGTGAAAGGATTTGTACCGGTATTTCCTGTACCACTGGCCACAACTCCCAAAGTATTTCTTACCTCATAGTTATAAGCTCCTGTATATCCAGAAACGTTTATTGTAATTGTTCCGTCAGTTCCTCCAAAACAGGTAACCTGTGTAGCTGCTGTAGCTACAGCATCTATAGTATCAAAAGGACTCACCGTATAAGTTGCAGTAGTAATAGTACATTGGGTACCTAAATCGGTGACTTTAAAGGTGTAATCGTCCGGAGTGGTTAAATCAAAGTTAGCAGTACTAACACCAACACCCGGCGTAAATACAGGGCCTGAAGGTAGTAGTTCAAACTGATAATTACCTGACCCTCCTGTAACCTCAACAGTTACTGTTTCATCATTTGTACATGTAATTTCCGTTACCTGAGTAGCCGTTGCTGCTGACATAACAGGAAGCTGATCAATAGTAAGTGGGAAATTTTCTGTACAGTTATTGGCATCTTTTACATAAACTGTAATGTTTTGTACACTTCCCGTATCAGGAACATTAAAGATATTTGTAGTAAAATAATTAGTACCATTTATACTATAAGTATATGGCGACGTACCATTTGTAGCTGTAATTGTTATTTCAGATGTTTGTACCGTATTATCTGTTGCACATGCAAAAGGTGTTGCAACAGCCGATACAGCCAACGCTAGAGGCTGATTGATAGTTACTGTATCTGTACCCGTACAATTTTTACCCGACGTTACTGTAATAGTATAAGTATCTGCTGCAAGACCTGTAAATAAAGGACTGCTTTGAACTATAGGCGCACTAAGAAGTCCGTCGATAGTATAACTATAAGGAGTATCTGTGTTTGAAGCATCAAGAGTAATAGTTATAGTACCATCATTACCTCCATTACAGCTTACATCTGTTTTAGCCGTTGTAAAATCGACTAGTATCGCTGCATCCAAAGAAACTAATGCTTCTTCAGTACAGGTTGATGTTATATCATGAATTATAACTTTATAGTCATCAGCAGCCAATCCTGTAAATACATTTGATGATTGTTGTACAGCTGCCGTTCCGCCTGCTGCAAATTCAAGTTCATATTCATAATTGCCCGACCCGCCAAAACCTGTAACGGTTATTTGTCCGTCGTCATCTGCGCATGTTGGCTGAACTGCTGACTGAGCCGTAACAGTTAATGGGGCATAAATAATAACATCCTCGGTAACCGGAATTGTATATATACAACCGTTACCATCTTTTATTGTTACAGAATAGCTTCCTGAAGTAAGACCTGTATAAGTGAAGCTATCCGACTCTGCCTCAAAAGCACCTCCGTTTAAGCTATAAGTATAACCTCCTGCATCACCTTTAGTTCTGGTAACATCAATACTAAAGCTACCCTCTGTAGCAGTACATTGTGTATTAGGAGTTATCACTGCTGTAACTTCCGGACTTTCATCAAGGTCTATAGTTACAGTAACTGTTTTTATACAGTTGTTATCATCTTTAATATATGCGTCATAAGTACCTGATTCTTTATTAAATGTATTACCCGATACCCATGTAGTAGGTTGTGGATCTCCTGCAGGCACTAATTGATAAGAGTATGGTGTATTACCTCCCTGACCAGTAATTACAACCTGACCCGCATCGGTAGTACAATCATTATCCTTTTCGGTAGCATTAGCTGTAACGGTTAAAAGAACAGGTGATTCAGTAATTGTAAATTGCTCAGATGCTACTTTACAACCAGCATTACCATCTAATTGCTCAAACTCTATATAATAAATACCCGGAGCCAGACCAGTTGCATTACCTGACCCAGTACCCCCTGAAACAGTTACTGTTCCCGAAGCTCCAGGAGTTGTCACTATTTCGTTAGATTGAAATTCGTATACCTGATATGATACATTGTTAGTGCCTGAAGTTACAGTAAAGTTAAAATTAACGTTTCCGTCATTTGAACCCTGACATGTTATATCAGTAACAACCACAGGATCCACAACAAGATCAGAATAAGCAGGATCGATTTGAGCTGAGTCGAAATAGTAACAATGTGTGTCTTTGTCATAAACAACAAAAGTATAGGTTAGACCTGGAACAAGATTGTCAAATCTTGCAACCCTGGGAAACGCAGGGTCACTTGGTCCCACATAATTACTTGAATAAGGTGGTGTATTGGTTTCAAGTATAGCAAACTCATAGTTTGTACCTGTAATAATGGCACCAACCTCAACAATTGCAGATCCTCCATCGGCACATGTTGCCGGAACAATAGTAGTTACATCTATATCAAGCTCATTAGGAGGGGAAGCCATAATAATATTAGGCTTAATGGCTGTACAACCGTTAGCATCAGTTACTACAACCTGATATATACCATAGTTTAAGATAACAAACGGATGAGTTGTTGAAGCAGAAGGACCAAAAGATGCCGAATACCCGAAATTATTGGTCAAGTGGTATGTGTAAGGTCCCTGACCTCCTGTAACAGCCTGCACTAGTATTTCTCCCGCAGAGATATTGGTTCCGGGGTTAAGAGGATCGTCAATACACTGAATGTTTGTTTCATGTGTTGTAAATGTAACCGGATCATTCTCTTCAATTTCCTCAGTATTGGTAAACGTACAACCATTAGCATCTGTCAAAACCACTTCATAAATACCAGCCGGAAGCCCTGTGGTTTGTGTACCATAAGCTGTAGAAGTATTAATATTTGTAATTGCAATAGTATAAGGCGCAAGTCCTTTAGTATTGTCAATATTTATTGTAAGAGCACCTGTACTAGAACCATTACATAAAACATCAGTAGTTGTACCGAAAGTAAATTCAGGATCTACTTTGGGTGCTATCGTTCTTGGAGCAGTCGTTACTGTACAGCCGGCTGCATCAGTAATGCGGAACTGGTATGTTCCTGAAACAGTGGTAGTATATGTAAATGATCCTGTTACACTTACAGGTGCAGCATAAGTAACACCCGCATCAGTTGAAACTTCATATTGGTAAGATGCACCTCCGCCATTTATATTTACCGCAATTTGTGCAGCATCAATCGCTGGAGGAACCGAATTACATGTAATTCCTTTAATTAACAAGGTTGATGCCGTAAGCTGAGGGTTAATCGTTCTGGTTATAGTTGTTGCATTGGTACAACCATTAGCATCTCTAACCGTAATAGTATAGGTTCCTGCTACCAGATTTGTATAAGTAGTACCGCTGGCAACAGTACCATTGGCGTAAGCTCCTCCATTAAGGCTATATTGGAACGGAGCCAATCCTGTGCCTGCGTTTACAGCTACAGTTATTGATGTTCCTGGAAGACAAACATCAGCAGCCGTTACAGTAAGTATCGGTTCTACTGCTGCGTTTAATGTAAAGTTATCTGTTACCGCACAGCCATTAGCGTCTGTCACTGTAATGGTATAACTGCCTGCTGCCAATCCGCTGAAAACAGAAGATGACTGAGGACCAACAGTAGCCGCCCCTGTTAATTGGTAGCTATTACTACCCCATCCTCCTGTTGCCGAAATTGTAACACTTCCTGCTGCAGTACAGGTAGGCTGCACTACAGTTTTAGTTATTGCAAGCACCGCCGTTGGATTTTGTATTGTAACTACTGCTGTAGCATTACAATTTGTAGCAGGATCTGTTACTGTAATTGTATAGCTGCCTGCAGCAAGGTTTGTTAAATTAATAGTGCCCGATGTCACTCCTGTTGCAGGAGCAACTGCCGTACCTGTACTTACTACAGTATAGTTGTAGTTTGTACCAAAACCACTTACTGTATATGTAAGCTCTCCATCGGCAGCATTAAAACATGATACATTACTAATATTCTGGCCTGTTACGCTTATTGGTGTAATACCATTTATAGTGTAATTTTTAGTAAATGTACAGCCATTGGCATCTGTTACTTTAAAAGTATAAGTGTTAGGTGCCAGCCCCGCAAATACAGCGTTAGTACCATTGTTAACAGCTGAAGGTGCCGTAATTTCATAATTAAACGGGCCTACTCCGCCTGTTACGGTTAATGTAACATCTGATGTTTGTGTTGGGCAGGTTACCGCCGTTGCAGCAAAGGTAATATTTGTAACCGGCGTTAACGGATTTACAGTCATTGGAGCTGTTTGTAAGGTACAGCCATTACCATCTTTTATAGTTACAGTATAAGTACCGTTTGTAAGACCTGTAAATGTAGTAGCAGTGCCAAAAGTAGTACCGTCTATACTATATGTATAAGCACCTGTACCTCCTGTTACCGAAGCAGTATCCACAACAATAGTTGCACCACCATTTGCGCATGTATATTGCTGGGTAATACTTGCTGTTCCTGTTAAAGCATCAGGTTCGGAAATAGTAAATGTCTCAGAAAAACTACAGGTATTAGTTGTACTTGCCTGAAGAATATTAACTGTATAATCGCCAACTGCAAGACCCGTAAAAATACCAGATGCATTAGTTGCAATTACATTTGCTGAAGAATCCAGTAATTCAAAAGTTACTCCATAACCATTAGGATTAGAAGTAACTGCAACTGTTATGCTACCATTAGATGCTCCGTTACAAATAGCATCTTGCGAAGCCTTTGTATAGGTTATACCAGGTAAATTATTTATTGTGACAGGATTAGAAAGTGCAGTACAGTTATTCGCATCAGTAACTATAAATACATAAGTTCCAATATCTGCAAGATCTATAGAAAAAGTGTTTTCAGTTATGTAATCTGCAGCTGTAGGATTTTTTAATGTACCATCAATACTATATATAGCATAACTATATGGTCCTAAACCTCCCGACTCAGTAACTGTTATAATGCCCGGATCACAGGAAACATGTTGTGTAACTGTAGCATTAAGTGCTAAATTACTATAATCATTTATGGTAACAGTATTTGTAGAAGTACATCCATCCTCTGTTGTAACATTAACAGTATAAGTCCCTGCATTAAGACCTGAGAAAAGATGATTATTATCAGTTTCAGGACCGTGAGTAATATTTACTGGGCCACTAATAGAAAAGTAGTATTGAGGACTAACATTAAGAGCCTGAATCCTGATACTACCAGGAATATTACAGGTTTTATCGGTAGGTATTATATTAGTTGTAAGTGTTTTTTCTAAAACGGTTATATCTTTTATAGTAAAAGTACATCCGTTTGGCACACCCGTTTGCTTTATTTCAACTGTATATGCACCTGGTGATACAATAGGGAATACAGGATTAACATTTGGATAATCTGTTATAACAGTATTGGTACTTTGTTTTATAAGCTTTATCTCGTATGTATTGGGAACATTTATGACCCTGATTTGTCCGGGTGTATTACATACGATATTTTCAACCTGAACCTGAGGGTCAAGGTTGTTTTTATAAACATTAAAATAGAAATAAAGCGGACATGATCCTGTACCATCAGGGTCAAAATAAATACGATATTCCCCTGCATCAGTAGCTGTAAAGTTAGATCCGGTTGCTACCTGTGTCCAACTCGTAGCAGGACAACCATTATGAGGACAACTATCAGGAACAACAGTAGTACATGTAGCCGTATTTAATTTTTGCCACTTAACGGTACCACTACTTATTCCCGTTGTTATTACTCTGCTATCGTTAATACCGCATAAAAATATTTTAGGAAGCTTTATACCATTGTTGGAACATGTTACAGTTTCATTGGCGAATGGAATAACAGGGTTGGCAATATTTGCACCGGCAAAATTGGTTACTGTTATTTCTTCCATCATAGGCACTATACATGGTGCAATAGGCGTGGCATTATAGTAATATACTCCCGGGGCGACAACTGTAATAGATTGTGTGTTACCCATAGGCAAATCTCCACCCGGATCCTGAAGAAACCATTCATAAGTTCCATAACCATCTCCAGCAGTAAGCGTTAATGTACCATTACATAATACTTCTTCCCTGCTATAAGTACAGGCACTTACATCAACCAAAAAATTTGCTGGCCCCTCTATAGGGCTTCCGCAAGTACTTAATCCCGCTACACTTGGGTCATCACTTATAGTTGTAGTATTTAAAACACCATGATACGTTGCATAAGCAGTATTTTGGATAAGATTAGAACAAGCATCTGTAAGATCATTGCAACTTTCGGCTACTTTCACCCTAAGCCTTATACTGTGGGGTACAGATTCATTTCCTTTTTTAACCAGATTATCAGGTATTGTAAAATAAATTGTACCTGCTCCGTCATCAGTATATGAACCTCCCGGAACATCACTCATATCTACAGATACAAAAGAAGTATTTATAGGAAGAACATCTTTTATTACTAAACTTTTGGCATCATCATTACCTTCATTATCAAAAGTAATTACATAATCAAGAACATCACTTAAAGTTACATTCTGCCCAGCAATATTATCTCCATTTGTATTTTCAACAGTTTTAACAAGTTTAATATCCGGTTCAATAATGTCTACAGCAAAAGTTACAACAAATGCTCCATACCCGTCTCCCGATGTTGTTAGTTTTAATGTGGCAGCTGTTTCATTGTTCTTTATCACACTATTATTTGCATTAGGTATGTCAAGCATATCTAAATCAAGTCCTAATGTGTTTGTTCCGTATGGATTTCTACCCGGAACCTGCGCATTGTTATTGGTTATTGTTGAATTAAAAAAGTTATTAGTTGGGTTTAAAGTATTACCTATATCTGTAAAAGTGCTAACTAGACTCCCTTTTATCTGAAGTTTATCATTTGTAAGTCCTTTATCACCTTCAAGGGCACCTACTCCTAGCCGTGCTTTAACAGGAAACGGACTTGGCAATGTAACAAATCCGCTAATATTTATATTAGCTGTATTGCTATTACTAACACCCTGGTAACCATCAAAAGTAGATATAAATTTACCCGGCAAAGTAGGATTTTCATAAATTACAACCATTACCCAACCTGCAGAACTTGAGCCGTCCCTCTGGCCTTTAGCCGCCCTTAAATTAGCCAGGGTATAAGTACCATTCGCATTTGCCAGTGCCTGTACTAAAGATGTTACATTTTTATAACAAACTATTGGTGCATCTTTATATGACTGGTTTAGTGCACCTGTGCTTTTACCATCAAAAATTATGGAGTCATCCTCTCCTGGCAAATCAGTATTATTATCTGCAATAAGAGTAACATAAGACCCTCCCGGAACTTTAAACTTTACCTGATTAAAATCACTATAACGGGTAGCATCAGACGGAGTCCATTGCTGACCTCCATTTGTACTTCTTTCATAAGGATATGTTGAGGCCCAATATAATCCGGCATATACTACTTTGTCACAGCTAGATGCCAAAGACAAATCAGCACTACTGGAACTAAAAGTTGAAGGATCTCCATCAATGTCAATATATTCCATATTCTGACCGTTGTTGTCAGAACTATCATTTAGCGGAACATTAGCCTGAGAAGTATTATTGGAAGGTGCTCTGTTTAGAATATTGTTACCTACAAAAATAACATCTCCCTTCACTTTAATGTTCCCTCCTGCAAGTCTTGGTGAAAATGCCGGTGGTACCGGAGTTTGTGCACCTGCTATTAAACAAGACAATAATACCCCCAGTAGGATAAAAATCCTAAGCTTTTTTAAAGTTTGATAGTGCATTGGTGTTTTTGGTAGTTTTAGTTGATTTTGGTGTTTCCTTTTTAGTGTTTTCCGCTATTAGTTGGTATTGATACTCATAATCCAAATGGACTCAAAATAAATATTGTCCACATTTGAATAGTAAGAGATCAGTGCCTCCCGCCAGGTACTTAGTCGTTTTAAATACACATACCTGAAATTGTTCTTAGGGTTTAAAAATATTCCTGCTTTTATATTTCTCTCAGCCATTTTGGCTACGAAATTTTCTGCATTTTCCTGTCCCGAAAATACGTTTGCAATAATATAATAGCCGGGTTCCATACCCTCAACATTAAGCCTGTTTACTTTTTTAACAGCTTCCCTCGGCTTAGCTGTTTTATCAGAATAAAATTCCTTAATATCCTCTTCTGTTTTAAGTGTATCTCCTTTTACATCTTCCAGAGGAAGCGGGATATCGCTGTTTGTTTGTAGTTGTGTTTCATTTTGTAAGGTGTTATCAGATTTCGGTTTTTTTACAATTTGTTCTTCAAGTTCTGGATTAGGGTTATTATCTACGTGTACTATATACACCCCTTTTTCTTTGCCCGACGCTTTTTTCTTTTCTGAAGCGTTTGCTGCTTCAGTAAACGATTTGTGTTTTTCTATTTTTACTTCTTTATCACTGTCTTTCGCTTTTTTATCCTTAGAAACCACATAATATCCGTCAGGTGCATATTTAAGTTCTTCCAGTGTTTTTGGATCTTCAATTCGTTTAGATTGTTTTATGTTTTTAAGTTCTATAGGCTTATTATCTCCTGCTTTTTCTTTTGCTGCCTTTTCTCGCCTGGCATACTCTTTAAGATTTTTTACTTTTTGATCAAATTCAGCCTTTTTGACTTTAGCCAATGAATCTTCTTTTATAAGATCTTCCAGTAAATGCATGCTCTCAGGATCAAGATCCATTTTCAGCTTTTCAATCTCAACTTTATTGTCAAACTCGGCAGCAGCAGTACTGTCTTTAGCCTCAATATCTTCTTCCTTTAAATCATCTTTTAATTCTTCTTCAAGCTCTGCCAGTGTATCTTTCGGCTTTTCAGCCTGCTCCATATATTTTTTCCTGGCTGCATCTCTGTCTTTAAAGCTAAACACCATTGTTATTTCATGAGTTGGCCCTAAATTAACCAGTGCATTTTTAGTGATTCTTTCAAAAGTATAACCCAGTGAAAGCCTTTTTGTAAAATGGAAACCTGCCCCAATTGCTACTCCATAATATTCGTCTATACCGGTTTGAAGCCATCCAAATTTTGGAAAACTTACTATTAGCGATCCGCTAAGTCCAAAACCATATAATTCACTTGTTTTTCCACGCAGCATTAACCTGAATTCACTATCCTGAAAAAAATCTTTAAGCGAAGTCATCTGGTGAGTATACATTAAATGACCTGAATAGGTTTTGTTTATAAAATCTTTAGGATTACCTGCCGATTTAAAATTATAGTCTACAAAGTTTTCGGCATAAAACCCTAAGTCAAATTCTTTATATCCAATATTAATACCCGGCCTTATACTTAAAAGCGAAGTATTGCGCATAGATAACAACAAAGGGTCCGGCTCTTCTGTAATGCTTCTGTTTCTGTCTACCCCGCTGTTATAATAAGCAATATTAAAACCCATAGTGAGGTTGATTTTATCTTTAATCCTAACATTGTAAGCATAGTTGCCAACGCCTCCAAAACTTGTTATTACTCCAAGTGTCTGCTGAAAGATTCCAAAACCAAAACCTGCCCTGTCGGTAAATCTTCCGGTTGTAGAAAGCAGATAAACCTTAGGTGAGTCATCATACTGCATCCATTGGTTACGGTGGTAAATTGATACATATGTGTTATCTTCTCTCACAAATGAAAATGCCGGATTTAATAAAAACCTGTTATATTTTAAATTGTTCTGCGCGGGGAAATTAAAGGTAAGTACAGGCGTATCCTGAGCATTTACCATATTAAAGGCAGTTAAAAACACGAGTAGAAATAAAGAAAAATAGTTTTTTATCATCCTTTACTTTACAAATGTTATTGAACCTCTTCTTATAATCTCCGTACCCTCCATTATTGTGTAATAAAACACAGGGTCTTTTTGCAACCATAAAAAATCACTCTCCGGCCAGCTATTGTTATAAGGCGACTGCCTTAATATCAAGGTGCCATCCGGTGAATAAATCATTATTTCTATATCTTCACTAATATATTTTAGCGGCAGTGCCCATGTATCATTAATACCATCTCCGTTAGGTGTTATTACATTAGGTATTGCTACAAGGTTATTTTCTTTAATGGCAACTACAAACTGCCTTGTAACCTCACACTCGCCTATTTGTGCCTTAACCATATAAGTTCCCGGCTCCGAAATCTCTATTGAGTCTCCTGTAGCTATTTCTTCACCATTAAAATACCAGGTGTATGAATCTGCACCACTTGCTGTAACTATTTTTGTGGTTCCTTCAGGTAAATCAACATTTTCATCAACACTTATTACAAATTGGTCTATATCATATGGCTCAAGTACCAGTGTATTAGATGTTACCGTACAACCATTATAGCTTACTTCAAGATAATAGCTTCCCATCTCACTTACTGTAACATTAGAATCTGCCCCTACTATAAGGGTTGCCCCATCATGATACCATGCATATAAATATTCCTCATTTGTAATATCACTGTAAAGGGTCACTTCAGATCCATCCGTACAAAATACACCGTCCATAGTAATAGTAACATGGTCTGTAAAAGCAACTTCTACAGCAATTCCATTTGAATTTACAATTCCAAATCCCGGAATATTCACTTCAAGAGAATAAATCCCTGTTTCTGTTGCTAAGTAAGCAACATCTGTTGCTCCCGGTATTACACCTCCATCTTTATACCACTGGTAGGCATAATCAAAATCATTGCCTATAAGGCTTATAATTCCCTGATCGGTAATTGCCTTGAATTCAGAAATGTAAAGATTAGCTTCTGTACTTACACAGCTTTCATAATTCTGTGCAGCAATTGTAAGTGCAAAACCTGACGGATTAGTAAGATCAAACAACAGTTCTTTTGTTATTATACAATCCTGTGTCTGCGTTACCATTACTTTATATTCTCCCGCAAGTGTGGCTGTAAGTGAAGCTGTTTCTTCTCCTTCTATTAGTATTCCGTTTCTGTACCATACATAAGCTGGCTGCTGTGCAGTAGTAGTAACCGACAGAATTTTAGTTTCTCCCGGAATTATTATTCCTGTAAGCGGACCTGTAGCTGTAAGGTCAAAATCGCTCTGCTGAATATTCAGGGTATTTGATGCAGTAGTACAAATGCCATTGGTTACTTCTACATAATAATCTCCGGGCAGTGTTGTGGTAAAATCAGGAGTATTTCCTGTAGTTTGCACTACACCATCTTTATACCATGTATAAGTATAATCAGTATTGGTGATATTACTTATGAATACTACCTGCGATCCTGTATCACATAATGAACCTGAAGAGGTAAGGGTTACGGTTCCTAGCCCAAGGTTTACTGCAATATCATTAGAAAATACAGGTGCAAAATCCGGTATTGCAGCCTCAACTTTATATGTTCCGTTTTGAGACGGATCGTTAAGTGTTAATGCAGCGTTTGTTTCTCCTGTTAAAGGCGCATTATTTTTATACCATTGGTACTGGTAGCCTGCTGCCATTACATCAATAGCGCCATTGGGGGCTAGCGCTATAAAATTAGATACATTTAGCGTTACTGCATTACTGGTGCAGGCAATGTAAGATGCATCTGTTGCAACGGTAATCTGGAATCCGGTAGGGTAATTAAGTGTAAATATTTTCTCTTGTGTAGCATTACAGCCTACGGTTTGCAGTACTACAACTTTATAAGTTCCGTTTTGTGTAGCTGTAAGCGTGGCAGATGTTTCAGTAAGCAGCACACCATCTTTATACCATGTATATTGTGGCCCAGATGCATCTGTGGTAACAGTTATTGTTTTAGTTTGTCCGGGTAAAATAATATCTGTATCAGGATTTGTACTGTTTATTGCAATACCAGTTGTTTGTAAGTTAAGTGTATTAGACTGAATTGTACAACCATCATAAGCAACAATTAAATAGTAATCGCCTTCCTGTGAAGCAGTGTACACAGACGATGTAGCGCCTGATACAGGTAAACCGTCTTTATACCATTGATACGTGTAAGACGGATTAGCTACACCTGAAACTATATCTACTGTAGATCCATCACACAATACACCACTGTTAGTTATAACAACAGGATCCATTGCCATTTTAACAACAACAGCATTAGAGAATACAGGGCTAAACTGAGGTATTATAACCTGTAGCTTATATTCACCGTTTTGAGCAGCTCCGCTTAAAGATAATGTCTGGGAAGTTTCCCCTACTAATGGAGAATTATCTTTATACCACTGATACAAATAGCCCGATACAGCAACATTAATATCTCCCAAAGGGGTCTGGGCTGTAAAGCTGCTTACCTGTAATGTTGCCGTAACACTTGTACAATCTGCATAAGCAGCATCCGGAGCAATTGTTATTGTAAATCCTGTTGGGTACTGTAGTGTAAATATTTTTTCCTGTGTAGCATTACAGCCTGATGTTTGTGTAACTACAACTTTATACTCTCCGTCTTCTGTAACTATAAGCGATGCAGACGTTTCGCTTAGCAGCACATTATTTCTGTACCATGCATATATAGGTGCTACTGCATCTGTGGTAACAGTAAGTAGTTTACTATCTCCCGGAAGTATAACATCTGTAACCGGATTTGTACTGTTTATTACAATTTGCGCTTCGGTAACATTTAGTGTGTTAGATTGTGAAGTACAGGTTCCTGCGGTAACAACTAAATAATAATTACCTTCTGTTCCCGTCATAAATGATGATGAAGTAGCTCCTGCGAGTGCCGAACCATTTTTGTACCACTGATAGGTATAAGTCGTCCCTGTTATAGCTGAAGTAAGCGCTACAGTCGAGCCTGAACATAAAGTACCACTCTGACTTATTGTTACAGAACCCGCCGGCATGGCAATATTTACACTTACATTATTAGAATTAATTGGTGCAAAATCAGGTACAGTAGCTACAACTTTATAATTCCCGTTTTGAGAAGCATCGGTAAGTGTTAATGTTGAAGAAGTAGCTCCTGCAACCGGCACACTGCCATTATACCATTGGTACTGATACCCTAAAGAAGAAACATCTACCGTGCCTGTTGGAATAATTGCTGAAAAAGCCGTTACGCTCAAGGTGACAGGTGTTGTTGCACATGGAGTATAACCGGCATTTGCAGCAATTGTAATTGTAAAGCCTGTTGGATATTGTAATGTAAATATTTTTTGAGCTGTTATTGTACAGCCTGCAGTTTCTGTTACTATAACTTTATAATCACCATCCTGAGTTGCAGTAATTGAAGCTCCCGTATCCGGCAGCAGTACATTGTTTCTGTACCAGGCATAGGTTGGCGCTGTAGCATCTGTAGTAACTGTTATGTTTTTAGTTTGTCCCGGTAAAATAATATCTGTAGCAGGGTTGGTACTGTTTATTACAATTGAGGCTGTTTGCAGTGCCAAAGTATTAGACTGCGAGGTACATGCTCCGGCAGTAACTACCAGATAATAATCGCCCGGATTACCCGTAGTTAATGATGAAGCTGTGGCTCCCGCCAATTGCAATCCGTTTTTATACCATTGATAGCTATAACCTGCATCTGTTATACTTGAAGACAGAACTACTGTTGACGCCATACATAAAGGACCACTTTTGGTAACTACAACAGAGCCTACAGGTAGCGCAAGGCTTACAGCAACAGTATTTGAATTTAACGGTGCAAAATCAGGTATTGTTACAACTACTTTGTAATTGCCATTCTGCGAAGGATTATTAAGTATTAAAGATGATGATGTAGCGCCTGAAACAGGTGTACTGCCTTTATACCACTGATAAGCATATCCTAATGCAGATGCATCTATACTTCCGCTAGGAGTAGTTGCTGTAAAACTTGTTACAGTAAGTGTAGCGCTACTGCTTGTACATGCGGTATAACCTGCATTTGCAGCAACGGTAATTGTAAATCCTGTTGGATATTCCAACATAAATATTTTTTCTTCTGTAGCTGTACACCCTGATGTTTGTGTAACAACTACCTTATATTCACCATCCTGTGTGGCAGTATAAGTCGGTCCGGTTGCTGTGGCAATCAACACATTGTTTCTATACCACGCATAGGTTGGAGCAACAGCATCTGTAGTAACGCTAAGCGTTTTTGTCTGTCCCGGAAATATAATATCTGTAGCCGGATTAGTAGTGTTTACTGCTATTTCTGAAACCTGAAGATTTACCGTGTTAGACTGGGCAGTACATGTTCCGCCAGATACTATTAAATAATAATTGCCAGGCGTGCTTGCCGTAAGCGCAGAAGTAGTTTCTCCTGTAATTGCAGTACTGTTTTTATACCACTGGTAAGTATAACCCGCATCGCTTACATTAGCATTTATTATTACTGTAGAGCCTTCACACAAAGCTACAGCATTGGTTATAACTATAGATTCTACAGCCACATTTACCGTAACATTATTTGATGTTACAACTCCATAATCAGGAACCGTAGCTTCAAGCTTATAAACTCCGTTTTGAGATGCACTGCTTATTATCAGCGTTTGTGATGTTGCTCCCGCCACAGCCACATTATTTTTATACCATTGATATTGGTATCCTAAAGCCGATACATCTATAGTGCCGGAAGGTATAGTTGCAGTAAATGCTGTAACATCTAAAGAAGCTATAGTACTGCTGCAAGACACATATGCAGCATCTGCTGCTATAGCTAAATTAAAGCCCGTTGGATAATTTAGTACAAAAGTAGTCTCTGCACTTGTTGTACAACCCGATGTTTGATTTACTATAACTTTATATGTACCGTCTTGTGTTGCCGTAAGTGTATCGGAAGTTTCGGCAAGAAGTATATTATTCCTGTACCATTCATAAGTTGGTGCAACGGCATCTGAAGTAACTGTAATTGTTTTTGTTTGTCCCGGCAATATAACATCTGTAGGAAGAGTGCTTACGCCAACCGTTATAACTGTTTCCTGTAAGTTTAATGTATTAGACTGGGTACTGCAAGCTCCGCTTGTTACTGCAACATAATAATTACCTGCCGAATCTGCTGTTAATATAGCTGCTGTTTCTCCTGTAAGAGCGGAACTGTTTTTATACCACTGGTAGGTATATGCAGCGTTATTAGGGCTCGCAGAAAGTGTAGTTGTTCCACCTGTACACAATATACCGCCTGCAGATACAGTTACAAGCTCCATAGCCAGATTAACTGTTATTGTATTAGATATTACTGTAGGAAAATAAGGCACGGTAGCTTCAAGCCTGTAATCGCCATTCTGCGATGAGTTGTTAAGCACCAATGATGCTGATGTGGCTCCAGCAACAGGCACATTATTCCTGTACCATTGATAGGTATATCCTAATCCGGCAACGTTAACATTACCCGAAGGTGTCTGCGCCTCAAAACTGGAAACACTAATTGTTGCGGTTGTGCTTGTACATGCTGTATAACCTGCATTGGCAGCAATAGCAATAGTAAAGCCTGTTGGATAATTTAATACAAAAGTGCTTTCGGCTGTTGCGTTACAGCCTAAAGTCTGGGTTACAATAACTTTATAAGTACCATCAAGCGTAGCATTAAGTGTTGCTGTTGTTTCGGCTAACGCTACATTATTCCTGTACCATACATACTGAGGGCCTAAAGCATCTGTAGTAACTGTTAGAGCCTTACTCTGTCCTGGTAAAATAATATCTGTAGATGGATTTGTGCTGCTAATGCTTATACTTTCAATATCTATATGAATAGTATTAGACTGCGAAGTACATCCGCCATAGGTTACTTTAAGATAATAATCTCCTTCCGAGTCGGCTGCAAGTGTAGGTGTTGTTATTGCAGGCAGCAAAGCACCATCTTTATACCATTGGTAAGTATAAGCCGCATTAGTTACACTCGAAGTTAATGCAGCTATTGCACCCTCACAAATAGTAACAGGGCCCGAAATTACCACATTACCTGTTGACAGATTTACTGCAACAGCATTAGAAGTTACAATACCATAATCCGGCAGGGTAACTTCAAGTGTATAACTGCCATTATCGGCAGCAGTAGTAATATTTAACAGGTTAGCAGTAGCCCCGGCAACAGCCGTTCCATCTTTATACCATTGATACGTATAGCCGTAACTATTGCCTATAAGGTTAGTAGCAATACCACCCGTAACGGCATCAAACTGAGAAATATTCAGTGTAGCCGTTGTGCTGATACATGACTGGTAAGCCGCATTAGTCTGTATTGCTAAATTGAAACTGTCAGGATAAACAATCTCAACTGATGCTTCTTTTGTTGTATTACAAGGTGTTGCTTGATTTACAGCTACTTTATATGTTCCCTGTGTTGTAGCATTGTATGTTGACTGGGTTGCCCCGGAAATTGCAATATTATTTTTATACCATTGGTATGTAGGGCTGGCAGCGTCTGTAATAGCTGTAAGCGTAATTGACTGACCTGGGATAATAGCGGTTGTTACTGCCGGATCTATATCAAGATTAAAATCAATTAATTCCAGTTCAATATCGTTAGTCTCAAAAATGCAGCCACCACCTGTTATTACGAGGTGGTAAATTCCTGCCTGAGAGGCATTATATGTTGGGAGAACGGCTCCAGGTATCACAACATTATCCCGGTACCAGGTATAGGTAAAGTTACTATCCTGTACATCACTGGTAAGTGTCTTCGTATTGCCGGGGCATATTTGTGTTAAGCCATCACTAGTGCTTATTTGTGGTGTTAATATGCTTTGTATCGCTACAGTAACAATATTGGAATATGAATTAAATACACAGCTTCCAAAATTTGTAACAACATAATAACTGCCCGATTGAGAAACAGTTATAGATGATCCCGTCTCACCCGGAATTAACACATAATCTTTATACCATTTATAAGTTAATGAAGGATAATATAGCGGAGAAGCTGGTGTACCCGTATTATCTATGGACAGATTATAAGTGGTTCCTGAACATATATTAACAGTGCCAACATTATTATTTATAGAATAAGGCTGGTTGTGAATTGCGTAGTAAGCAGGAAAAGCTACACTTGAAGGACTTGTTTTAGCAGGAACTGTACTTCTTACCCTTATTCTGTATCCTTCTCCATATGAAGTAAGAGGAATACTAAAGCTGCCGTTAACTACTATAGTGGTTGTTGTAGGCAGGGTAGCAACTACAGTAGGTGAAGCAAAGCTGCCTGTGGCATTAGACATCTCTACTATAAACTGATTGCCTGCGCCAAGGTTTGCAACAGGAGCTACAGAGAAAGAAAAATTATAAGAATTAAAAGATGGCGATGCACATGCCTGAGTAAAACCTAATGACGGCGTAGAAAGAGTTACCTGCGCGTATGCGCACGCATCAATTAATAGCCAAATAAAAAAGCTAAATATTAAATAAAGTATTTTTCTTCTTTTATTCATTTACGGTTTTAAAGCTTGTACGAATATCAACTTTCGAGACTAAACCTATGTAAACAAATTCTTATCAAAAATTAAATTCGATAAAAGGAATTAAAAACACGATAAAATTCCGATCGATATTTATTTTTTAATTGAAATTTTCACAAACTTTTAGATTTTAATTAACAATAACTATTTTTCATGATGTTCCATTAATAACAAAATGTTGTAAAAAAATGTATTTTTTTACCTATTATACGATATAATCACAACATTGGATTTCATCAAAAAAGCTAAAAAAGCGTTAAAATATTCAATATGTAAATAAAACCACCCCGTATTTATACTTGGTTTATTAAAGAAAAAACACCAAAATTGTTAATTTTAACATGTATAGACTTAAATTCTGAACACGATAAAGTTTAAAAAAGTCATAAATAAAACATGTTAAAAATCAAACAGTTATAGATTAAAATTCAAAGAACGATACAGATAAGAAGACATCATTCGGGGGCAGAAATCAATTACATTCTCAATATAAATATAAGGAATTTCCGAATAATTATATATTAAAGTTTTTTAATATTTAAAAATTTACACGCATCATTTGTTAAAGAAATAGTGTAAGAAAAATGTTAATAACTATTTCTACAAACATGTAATTAGAAATATATTAAATAATTTCCTATAGAAATAAAGTTCTATCAGCAATAATTTTAGTGAATTACCTACCACAGATTAAAAATTGCTTCGCATTAATGTCATTTTATAAATTTTACTCATATTATTTTATAAATGAAAAATTTAAAGCCCATTAAAGCATAATTTAATAAAAATTAGAGGTATAGTAAATTTTAACGGCCAACCCTTTAAAAATTGTTTTACATTTGCGCCGATGAATAAAAATGAATTACATATAACTTATATGTCGCGGACAAAAACTCTGCCTTACAGCCGGATAGTGCGGTCTTTATAGTACCGCAAAGTTTTTGGACTAATATTCACTTTTATTTATTTTCCTGAATTGAAAACACAACCCTCTCATATTTGGGCACCTGCATTTGCAGGACACATAGCAATTACATTTCTTAATTTCCTTTTCAGACCGCGGTCTTTCCGGCCATAGGGTCTGTATATATTTACCGAACCGGTCCGTCCGGCTCAATTCTCATTTAAATTCCTATTTTATAATCAATTATATTTTTTTGCAATGGATGTATCTATTGTGATAGCTCACGAAGGGCATTACAAATTTGCGCAGCTTATATGCGACACCATGGAAGCATCGGCTATTATCAGGGGTACCGGCATTGCCAAAAGAAGCCCTGAGTACATCATTAAAAAGATGGAAAACCGTGATGCAGTAATTGCGCTTGTTAATGGCAAGTTTGCTGGTTTCTGCTATATAGAGAGCTGGTCTCATGGAAAATTTGTGGCCAACTCCGGCCTTATTGTGCACCCTGACTATCGTAATCTTGGCCTTGCCAAGAAAATAAAGGAACGCGTATTTGAATATTCACAGCAAAAATTTCCGGGATCCAAAATATTTGGAATAACCACTGGCCTTGCTGTTATGAAAATAAACAGCGATTTGGGTTACAGGCCAGTACCTTTTAGCGAACTTACAGATGATCCTACCTTTTGGAACGGCTGCAGAGGATGCACCAATTTTGACATTTTGGAACGTAAGGAGTATAAAATGTGCCTTTGTACAGGTATGTTATACGATCCTGCTAACAAAAAGCAAAATGACGAAGAATATACGTTTAATAAAAAGGTGCTTGCCCGCTTAAAAAGCATTAAACAGGCATTATTCCTTAAAAAAGAAAAAACAACATGAAAAAAGTAGTTTTAGCATACAGTGGTGGACTTGATACTTCTTACTGCCTTAAATATTTAAAAAATGACATGGGGTATGAAGTACATACCTTACTTATAAACACAGGCGGTTTTACAGCCAATGAACTTAGCGGAATAGAAAAAAGAGCTTATGAGTTAGGCTCTGCAAAACATACAAATCTTGATATTGTAGATGCTTACTATCAAAAAGCTATTAAATATCTTGTGTTTGGCAATGTACTTAAAAACAATACTTACCCATTATCTGTAAGTGCCGAAAGGGTATTTCAGGCATTAGAGACCGTTAAGCATGCCAAGAAGCTTGGCGCAGATGCCATAGCGCACGGAAGTACCGGGGCAGGTAACGATCAGATACGTTTTGATCTTGTTTTCCAGACAATAGCGCCAGAAATTAAAATAATCACGCCAATACGCGATTTGAAGCTTAGCCGCCAGGAAGAAGTTGAATATCTGCAGAAAAATGGTGTTGAGTACTCTTGGGAGAAAGCGCAATACTCTATTAATAAAGGTATTTGGGGTACAAGTGTAGGAGGCAAAGAAACTCTTACTTCCGGTCAGCCTTTACCCGAACAAGCTTATCCTTCTCAACTGCAAAAAACAAAGCAGGAAAAAGTTACCCTTCATTTTGAAAAAGGTGAATTAACAGGACTTAACGGTGTTTTTGATAAGCCATCTGCAAATATTCAAAAGCTGGAAGAACTTGCTGCTGCTTTTGCAATAGGCAGGGACATTCATGTAGGCGATACTATTATAGGTATTAAAGGACGTGTAGGCTTTGAGGCTGCCGCACCAATTATTATTATAAAAGCACACCATTTGCTGGAAAAACATGTACTGGGTAAATGGCAGCAATACTGGAAAGAACAACTAGGCAACTGGTACGGCATGTTGTTTCATGAAGGGCAATACCTTGACCCTGTAATGCGTAACATAGAATCGTTTTTAACAGATACACAAAAAACAGTAACGGGTACTGTAACGGTAACCCTGAAACCTTACCATTTTTCATTGGACGGTATTGAATCGGCTCACGATTTAATGAATACCAAATTTGGACAATATGGAGAGGTAAATAATGCCTGGACAGCAGACGATGCTAAAGGGTTTATTAAAATAGTGGGCAATGCTCAGAATATTTATGCTCAGGTAAACGGAGAAACTTATGATTAAAGCCGGAATAATAGGAGGATCGGGATATACTGCAGGAGAATTACTCAGAATACTGGCTAACCATCCGCAAGCTGAAATTGATTTTGTGTATAGTACCACAAATGCAGGTAAAGAAGTAGCATCAGTACATCAGGATTTACTTGGAGAAGTTAACATTAACTTTACAGGAAACGCTAATCAGGATGTCGACGTTGTTTTTTTATGCCTTGGTCACGGTCAGTCAAAAGCTTTTCTGGAGGCAAACTCTTTTTCTGAAAATACCCGCATAATAGATCTTGGTAATGATTTTAGGCTTACAAAAGATGCTGTTTTTCAGAACAAACAATTTATTTACGGATTACCAGAACTGAACAGGGAAACTATAAAAACAGCACGATATATTGCAAACCCAGGCTGTTTTGCAACAGCCATACAGCTTGCATTACTGCCATTGGCTCAAAAAGATTTGCTTAATAATGATGTTCATATTAATGCTACCACAGGTAGCACAGGCGCAGGAGTAATGCCTTCGGCAACGTCGCACCATCCGTGGAGAATGAG
Organism: Flavobacterium sp. NRK1; assembly: GCF_024054175.1. Taxonomy (GTDB): domain Bacteria; phylum Bacteroidota; class Bacteroidia; order Flavobacteriales; family Flavobacteriaceae; genus Flavobacterium. Next base: position 1,507,342 of record NZ_JAMXLA010000001.1, on the reverse strand, counting down.
CAATATGTCACATTATAAAGCATTTGAGCATCAGCATCTGGGAGAAATAGGTCAAAGCCTTAAACAGTTACAAAGCAGTTTTGAAAGCGAATTGCTTTTTATACCCAACCGCGGCGATTTTACCCGAGGCATATTTGCAACACTGTACACTAAGTTGCCCGCCAACTTTGAGGAGATAATAACACTTTATAAAGATTATTATAAAAATGAGCCTTTTGTAAATGTTACAACTAATGCCATAAGCCTGAAACTGGCAGTACAAACAAACAAGTGTTTTATAAGCCTGGAACAAAAAGGCAATTACTTGCTTATAACTTCGGTAATAGACAATCTTGTAAAAGGAGCATCGGGACAGGCTGTTGAAAATATGAATTTATTATTTGGCTTAGAAGAAACATCAGGATTAAAATTAAAGTCTTCCGGTTTTTAAGCCACAACTAAAAAGTTATACAATGAGTTTATTTGACGTATATCCAATATATAATATAGCACCGGTAAAAGCACTGGGCGCAAAAGTATGGGACGATGAAGGACAGGAATATCTTGACTTTTATGGTGGTCATGGCGTTATTTCGGCAGGGCATTCACACCCTGACTATGTAAAAGCAATTAGTGAACAGGTAAGCAAAATAGGGTTTTATTCTAACTCTGTATATAACCCAATTCAAGAAGCTCTTGCTACAAAACTTACTCAGCTTTCAGGCTATAGTGATTACAGCCTTTTCCTTTGTAATTCTGGAGCCGAAGCAAATGAAAATGCACTTAAGCTGGCTTCTTTTCACACCGGTAAAAAGAAAGTAATTGCTTTTAAAAAGAGTTTTCATGGCAGAACATCGGCTGCTGTTGCCGCTACAGATAATCCATCAATAGTGGCACCATTAAACGCAGGTCATGAGGTGGTTTTTCTGCGTTTAAATGATTTTGATGCTTTTGACACCGCAATAGCTAAAGGCGATGCGTGCACTGTAATAATAGAAGGCATACAGGGTGTTGGCGGACTGGACGAAGCTACTACAGTCTTTTTAAAACATATAGAAAAAACCTGTAATAACAATGGTGTAGTACTTATACTGGACGAAATACAAAGTGGCTATGCCCGTTCAGGTAAGTTTTTTGCGCATCAACATCATGACATAAAGCCTGATATTATAAGTCTGGCAAAAGGCATGGGTAATGGGTTTCCTATCGGAGGGATACTAATTTCTCCTGAATTTAAGGCTTCATACGGATTACTGGGTACAACGTTTGGTGGTAACCACCTGGCGAGTGCAGCAGCATTATCGGTTCTGGAAATTATAGAAAAAGAAAATTTACTGGCTAATGTAAATGCAGTAAGTAATTACTTTAAGGAACAGGCAACACAAATTGCACAGGTAAAAAACATAAAAGGGCGCGGACTTATGCTTGGTCTTGAATTTGATTTTGAAGTAGGCGAACTACGAAAAAAACTTATTTATGATGAGCATATTTTTACCGGCAACGCCTCACAAAAAAATCTGTTGCGCATATTGCCTCCCCTATCAATAACAAAAGAAGATGTTGATACATTTTTTGCAGGACTAAAGAACGCTTTGGCAACTATTACTGTTGAAGCAAATGCTGAACCTTAATAACTTACTTAAATGAAAAAATTCACTTCTGTTGATGATATTCAGGACCTTGAACGTTTAATCTCATTAGCAAAAAAAATAAAAGCGGCTCCCTTTGCTAATCAACAAAAAGGGGGAAACAAAACATTGGGTTTATTGTTTTTTAATCCCAGCCTGAGAACAAGACTCAGCACCCAAAAAGCAGCACTTAACCTAGGTATGAATGCTATTGTAATGAACCTGAATACCGAAGGCTGGGTACTGGAATTTGAGGAAGGCGTAGTTATGGATGGCAACAGTGCCGAGCATATTAAGGAAGCAGCACAGGTGGTTTCGCAGTACTGCGATATTATAGCTGTGAGAAGCTTCCCTGCCCTTACGGATAAGGAAAAAGATGAAGAAGAATATGTGATTAATGCATTCTTAAAGTATGCTTCGGTACCGGTTATAAGTCTTGAAGGTTCTACCGAGCACCCACTACAGGCTGTAGCCGATGCCCTGACTATAGAAGAATACAAAACCACTAAAAGACCTAAAGTAGTATTAACCTGGGCTCCGCACCCTAAGGCACTACCACATGCAGTTCCTAATTCATTTGTAAAAATTATGAAAAAGGCAGATGTAGATTTTGTAATTACTCATCCTGAAGGCTATTCGCTGAACCACCATTTTACAGCCGGTGTAACTATTACCCACAATCAGGATGAGGCCTTTGCAAATGCCGATTTTATATATGCCAAAAACTGGAGCTCTTATGACGATTATGGTAAAATAGTTAGCAAAGACCCGTCATGGACTGTAACACCCAAAAAAATGGCACTTACCAATAATGCCAAATTTATGCATTGCCTGCCCGTTAGAAGAAATATGATTGTGAGCGATGCAGTGCTGGACAGTGAGGCATCTATAGTAATACCGCAGGCTAATAACCGTACGTTTGCTGCACAGGCCATACTTACAAAACTGCTTGATAATGAATAAAAAAACACAGTTAACCGTTGTAAAAATAGGCGGTAATGTTATAGACGATGCAGATGTTCTGGAACGTTTTTTAAGCGATTTTTCTAAAATAGAAGGTGCCAAAATACTGGTACACGGCGGAGGAAAACTAGCTACAAGAACAGCAGAAAGCTTAGGCATAACAGCAGTTTTTCATGAGGGAAGAAGAATTACCGATGCTCCAATGCTGGAAGTAGCGGTAATGACATACGCAGGCTGGATAAACAAAAACATAACTGGTAAACTGCAATCGCTTAGCAGCAATGCTATGGGTTTTACCGGTGCAGACGGTAACCTTATACGCTCTGAAAAAAGAAAAAATGCAGCAATTGATTTTGGCTTTGTAGGCGATATTATTGCGGTAAATGATGAATTGCTTAATGCATTATTAATGCAGCATGTTGTTCCTGTATTTTGTGCTATAACACATAACGGAGCAGGACAGCTGCTTAACACAAATGCCGATACTATTGCCAGTACACTTGCTGTAACATGCAGTAAATTTTATGAGGTTAAACTATTGTACTGCTTCGAGAAAAAAGGTGTATTGCTTGATGTTAACAACGGGGATTCCGTTATAAAAACCCTTACTTTTGATACATACCAAACACTAAGGAAAAAAGGTGCTATACACGCAGGCATGCTGCCCAAACTTGAAAACTGCTTTAACGCCCTCAATCAGGGGGTGTCGCAAATAGGAATAGGAAACCCTGCCATGATAAATGGCAATGAAACCTATACCCTTATTACACCTTAACCAAAAATACAATTATGGCCATTAAAACCATACAGACACTAACACAGGAAGCTATTGCACTACTAAAGCAACTTATTGCAACACCTTCTTTTTCATCGGAAGAAGAAAAAACAGCATTGCTTATAGAAGCCTGGTTTACGGCTAACAATATACCTTTTAAGCGGGAAAATAATAATATCTGGGCTTTTAATAAGAATTATAATGAAGCCCTGCCCACTCTGCTGCTCAACTCACACCATGATACTGTAAAACCTAATCAGGGTTATACTTTAAATCCTTTTGAGCCTTTAGTTAAAGACGGAAAATTATTTGGACTGGGCAGTAATGATGCAGGAGGATGCTTAGTATCGCTTATTGCTGCATTTACGCATTTTTATGAAGCAGAAAACCTGCCTTACAATATAGTAATTGTAGCTTCTGCCGAAGAAGAAAGCAGTGGACCTAACGGACTTAATAGTGTACTGAAACATTTACCAAATCTGGACTGTGCCATTGTAGGCGAACCTACAGAAATGCAGCTTGCCATTGCCGAAAAAGGTTTACTTGTACTTGATGTTGTTGTAGAAGGCACACCGGGTCATGCCGCACATCCTAACGATAATGTATCTATATACAACGCTTTAAATGTAATAGAGTGGTTTAGGGATTACATATTTGAAAAAACATCTGAAGTTTTAGGGCCTATGAAAATGACAGTTACGGGTATTTCTGCCGGAAAACAACACAATGTAGTTCCTGCTGAATGCCAGCTAATGGTAGATGTAAGGGTTAATGACTGTTATACTAATGCTGAAGTGTTAGAGATTATACAAAAAGAATTAGCCGGAAAAGCACTGGTAAAAGCACGGTCACTGCACTTAAATTCTTCATCAATAGATAAGAATCACCCTATAGTACTTGCTGGAATTGAATTGGGCAGAGCGACCTACGGATCGCCTACGCTTTCAGATCAGTCGGTGCTGTATTGTCAGTCATTAAAACTGGGCCCGGGCAGTTCGCCACGCTCTCATACCGCTGACGAATTTATTTATATAAATGAAATTGAAGAAGGAATACGTTTGTATATAGCTATACTCTCTAAATTTCTTAACCAAAACATATAACCGGAAGCAAAGGCTTCCGACTTAAACAATAAACCATGAAACTTTGGGAAAAAGGGATACCAACTGATATAAAAACCGACGCATTTACCGTTGGCAATGACAGAGAACTTGATTTGCTGCTCGCAGAATATGATGTAGTCGGATCTATGGCTCATGCAAAAATGCTGGCTAAAACAGGTTTGCTTACCACAGATGAAGCAGACGATATTGTTATGGCACTTGAAGATATACTTACCGATATTAAAAAAGGTGATTTTATAATAGAACAGTCTTTTGAAGATGTACATAGCAAAGTAGAATACCTGCTTATAGAAAAACTGGGCGATACAGGTAAAAAAATACATACTGCCCGATCAAGAAACGATCAGGTTTTAGTAGATGTACATTTATTCCTGAAAACTGAACTGACTGTTATTAAACAGCAAACCAAAGAGCTTTTTGATTTGTTAATGCGAAAAGCAGCGCAATATGAGCACATACTTTTACCGGGTTATACCCATTTACAGGTGGCCATGCCATCATCATTTGGTATGTGGTTCTCGGCGTATGCCGAAAGCCTGATAGACGATGTTACTATGCTAAATGCAGCCCTTACAATAGCCGACCAAAACCCACTAGGTTCTGCGGCAGGCTATGGCAGCTCTTTTCCTATAGACAGAACATTTACTACCGAAGAATTAGGGTTTGAAACTTTAAAATACAATTCTGTAGCTGCACAAATGAGCCGTGGAAAAGCGGAAAAGACAACAGCTTTTGCCATGGCATCTGTAGCCGGAACATTATCTAAGCTGGCAATGGATATTTGTCTTTACCTAAGCCAGAACTTCAGCTTTATTACGCTACCTCAACACCTTACTACCGGCAGTAGTATTATGCCACATAAAAAAAATCCGGATATTTTTGAGCTAGTGCGTGGAAAATGCAATAAGATACAGGCATTACCCTATGAGCTAACCTTACTAACCAATAATTTACCAAGTGGTTACCACCGCGATTTTCAGTTACTGAAAGAAGGTTTATTTCCTGCCGTACAAACCCTTAAATCATGCCTGGAGATGTTAACTTTCAGTATTAAAGAGGTACAGCCGAATGAAAATATACTTGAAGATAAAAAGTATGATTATTTGTTTACTGTAGATGCTCTTAATGAATTAGTAAGTAACGGAGTACCGTTTAGAGATGCTTATAAAATTGTGGGTGAGCAGGTAGAAAACAACACTTTTACTTCGCCAAAAGCCACAAAACATACGCATGAAGGCAGTATTAATAATCTTTGCCTTGAGGCTATATACACAAAAATGGAAACCGCTTTTAATAACTAAAAATATAATGTTTTTAAAAGTTTATCAAAATAAGAAAATGGTCGGCATTATGCTGACCCTTCCCATTTTCAAAAAACAAAATTACCCTAACTATTATTGTTTTTCAGTAGTTTGTAAGCTCCGGTTTTATCGCCCACACAACACTATACAATATAGAAACCGGCCACTTAATACTCATTTGCATTTACATAATATCTGCAAACTTATAGCTACTGGCAAATGATGGTGTTAAGCATGGATTAAGGAATGTTTAAGACACCTTTTGTTAAAAAATGCCTTCAGTTATAAAATCAGGTATTTTTACCTGGTTTTTGCATACCCGCATGTTTTACATTTGTGATCACCACAAACCAACAATCAATTATTATAAAGGGGCTGTATTTTACGACAGCTCCTTTTTTTATATATAATTTAAGCTTTAAATTTTAATGGCACTTTTTAACCTTCGGATTGTGGTTCCGAAGATTAAAAAAAATAAAAAAAACCTCCCATTTCTGAGAGGTTTAGTACCTGGAGTGGGAATCGAACCCACACACCTAAGTACACGAGTTTGAGTCGTGCGCGTCTACCAATTCCGCCATCCAGGCTTATTGATCGGAATATCAATTTCAACAAAATGTTCTCGTAGTAACCAGCGATACTGTCATTTTGTGGGTGCAAATGTAAAAATAAATATTTAATTTCAGTAAAAATAGATTACAATTTCCTTTTAGAGTCCAATTAAATTCCTAAATTTGCACCCTCGTATATAGGTCTAAAGACTAACTAACTACAAAACAACAATTTAAAATGTCATACAACGAGCCCGAAGCAAAAATATTTGCATGTTCTCAAAGTGTGTACCTGGCCGAAAAAATAGCCAAAAGCTATGGCACGGAACTGGGTAAAGTTACGTTCTCAACATATAGTGACGGCGAATTTCAGCCTTCATTTGAAGAATCTATCAGAGGGTTAAGAGTTTTCCTTGTGTGCTCTACTTTTCCAACATCAGACAACCTAATGGAACTGCTGCTTATGATAGATGCTGCAAAAAGGGCTTCTGCCAGGCACATTACCGCAGTAATACCTTACTTCGGATGGGCAAGACAGGACAGGAAAGATAAGCCAAGGGTACCTATAGGAGCTAAACTTGTAGCTAAACTGCTTGAAGCAGCCGGCGCAACAAGAATTATGACTATGGACCTGCACGCAGACCAAATACAGGGCTTCTTTGAAAAACCGGTAGACCATTTATTTGCTTCTACTATTTTCTTACCTTATGTTAAGAGCCTTAACCTTGAGAATCTTACTATAGCTTCTCCGGATATGGGTGGCTCTAAAAGAGCATATGCTTACTCTAAATTTTTAGGGTCTGATGTAGTTATTTGCTACAAGCAGCGTAAAGAAGCTAACAAGATTGAGACAATGGAGCTTATTGGTGAAGTAACCGGTAAGAACATTATTCTTGTAGATGATATGATAGATACGGGAGGAACACTTGCAAAAGCTGCCGACCTTATGATAGAAAGAGGTGCATTAAGCGTTAGGGCAATATGCACACATGCTATACTTTCTGGCGATGCTTACGAGAAAATCGAAAACTCTAAGCTTACAGAACTTATTGTTACAGACAGCATACCTCTTAAAAAATCAACCTCTAAAATTAGGGTTGTAACCTGTGCAGACCTGTTTGCAGATGTAATGCACATGGTACAAAACAACACTTCCATAAGCGGGAAGTTTATAATGTAATTTATTTTTTATTAACTATATAATTATTTCAAATGAAATCAATTACGATCAAAGGATCTGAAAGAGAAAGCGTGGGTAAGGCGGCAACGCGTGCGGCACGTAATGCTGGAATGGTACCTTGCGTGTTATACGGAGGAGATCAGCCAGTACATTTTACTGCAGAAGAAAAAGCTTTTAAAGGCTTAGTTTACACTCCAAACGTACACACTGTAGTAATTGACCTTGCCGGTAAAACTTACAACGCTATCCTTCAGGATATCCAGTTTCACCCGGTATCTGACAGAATTTTACACATCGATTTCTATGAGCTAAATGCAGAAAAAGAAATCACTATGGAAGTTCCTGTTAAAGTTACAGGTAACTCTAAAGGTGTAATGGCAGGTGGTGTTTTACGTCTTAACCAACGTAAACTTAAAGTTAGAGCTTTACCTGCAAACCTGCCTGACTTTGTTGAAGCAGACATTACTGAGCTTGAAATGGGTAACAAACTTTATGTTACTAAACTTCCTGCTGAAAACTACAAATTACTTCACCCGGACAACACTGTTGTTGCACAGGTAAGAATTTCACGTGCTGCTATGAAAGCTGCTCAGGAAGCTGCAAAAGCTGCAAAAGCTCCTGCAAAAGGAAAGAAAAAATAATTCATTATTTTCTCATATACCAAAAGCGTCCTCAAAAGGGACGCTTTTTTATTGCAATAGATTTTGAGATTACCAAATCAAACAAATAATATTACTTTTGCACTCATGAAATGGTTAACCTCACTTTTTAATAAAAAAGGAAATCAAGAAATTACAGACCCAATGAAAAAATACCTTATTGTAGGCCTTGGTAATATAGGTGCAGAATATGTAAATACACGCCATAATATAGGTTTTAAGGTAGTAGACAGGATTGCACAGCAGGAAGGCAGTTCTTTTGAAACTGCAAAACTAGGTGCTATGGCGGAAGTTAAGATTAAAGGCAGAACTTTGTTTTTACTTAAACCAAATACCTACATGAACCTTAGCGGAAAGGCTATTAAATACTGGCTGGATAAGGAAAACATACCTTTGGAAAATCTTTTGGTTATTACCGACGACCTTAACCTTCCTTTTGGCACCATTCGCATAAAGGCAAAAGGCAGCGACGGCGGACATAACGGACTTAAAAGTACACAACAGCTACTTAATACTGCCGATTATCCTCGTTTTAGATTTGGCATTAGCGATGAATTTAAAAAAGGCAAACAGGTAGATTACGTACTGGGAGAATGGAATGAAGAAGAAAAAACAAAACTATCTGAAAGGCTTGATACATCAGCTGAAGCAGTAAAATCGTTCGTGCTCTCGGGACTTGCTAATACAATGAGTAGTTTTAACGGAAAATAAAATAGGATGCTGTGAAAGCATCCCTATTTTATTTTTATAATCTCTTTGTTAATTTTACTATCTCCGCCCGGAATATTCACACGGAAAAACACTGGCAACTATATTAAAGAACCACAACTTTAGGGTTCTATTTTTAAGTTTTTAAGATCCTCAAATTTGTATTTTAATACTATAACCGGATTAAGGTTCTGAATCATTCGTGGCAAATGACATTCATATATTATCTGCAAATAATCATTGTATAAAGCAAATTCATTAATTTCAAATGATTCTTGGCAATTTTGATAATTCTCCAGCGCCCATTTGAAACTTTCTTCGTCAAGTCCCGAATGTGTATCATGCCTCATCACTTCCAATTCTTCCTTTTGTTTTAAAAACTGAAGATCCTTATCATTAATTATCCTGTGTTTAAAATTATCCGAAAAATCAATAATATCATTTATACTTAATTGCTCTCCTGTGAGAGTTGAATAATTATAATAATTTGTCCAATTAGTACAATATGCCCCACAGCTTTCCATACTGATATTTAGAGATAAAACACCTTTTTTATTGAATGTAACTGCAAAATCAATATAGAATAGGCTTTCATCTACCCATTCTGACTCAGGTTTTAAACCTCCATTACCATCGCTGAAATAATCTCTCCTTAACTGTGCATTTATTTTTTTATCAATGTTTTGATTCCCTGTTCTAATTTCAGGAAATTTAAACGGGTTAGAATTAGATGTGGATTTTTCTATGCGCGGAAGTAATAAAGTATCAATCCGCACAGATTGTCCAAAGGAATGAAATGCTATTTGCAATAATATAATTGTTACTGTTTTGCTTATTTTCATAACCTGGAAAAATTCTTATCATCCTTTCATTATTGTATAATAATCTTTTTGGTAACTATACTTTCTCCGTCCTGAATATTTACCAGGTAAACACCTGACTGAACATTTCCTAAAGACAAGGACTGTTCTATAAGTCCCGTATTAGCAAATGCTTTATCAAGTAACTGCCTGCCCCTCATGTCGTAAACCGAAACTTTAATGTCATTACCTGTCGCTGAGGTAAACCTAATGGTAAAATCGCCTTTGTTAGGATTAGGATATATACTAAGACCTGCAAAAACAGCGCTCTGTAATCCTGCTACTTCCGGCTCATAAGTATTGCATATATTTAGTGACCAGCTGGCAAGCTGACCTCCGTCCTGTTCAAAATTATCATTAATTGTAAGCGTCCAGACACCTTCAGGAGATTCTCCATTAAATACAGATAGTGCTTCTAACGGAATAACCATTCCCGATATAGCCGGAGTAGAACCGCATACCAATGCTGTTCCGTAATCATCAAAAACAGCATCAACATCTATAGATTGCGGGCAAACATTCTGGAAAAGTGTAGCCTGCGTACCTGTTGGGCTTTTAAGTACTACTGTAAGATCACTTACCCACGTATGATTGATTTCCAAATCTACAGTCAATCTGCTTATTGGTTCTGTACCTGTGATAGTTAATGTAGAATTTACTGTTACAGAAGAAGAATCAGATATAGTAACAGGTACATTAGCAGAAACAGATTCTGCACATGTGGTTTCCCCGGTTCTAAACATAAATGATTCACTTGTAGCTCCTGAGCATGTTTCATTTATCGGTTTTACTCTCCAGTAATAATCTGAAAGCTCATTAAGTGTAACTACCAAATTATTAGTCATTACAGTCTGCTCCTCAATTATATTTTCAAAAGTGTCATCTGCAGCAACTTCAACCTCATAAGCTGTTGCACCTGCAACATTTTCCCACATAAGTTTAACCCTGTTCACAATCTGCTCTGCGCCATTGGCAGGAGAAGTAAGAATTACAGTGCCAAAATTAGTATCTATCACATTAAGATATAAGTTAGCTGTTTTAGTGACATCTCCGGATGTAGCCGTAACAGTCATAGCATAAAACCCTGCTTCAACAGCATCCGGCACCGAAATAGTTAAAGTTACAACACCTGTAGTATTCATAGTTTCCTGATCGAAACTTATCGTGCTTCCTTCCGGATTACCCGTTGCAGAAAAAGTAGTTTCCCCTGTAAAACCTGCTAATGCCTGATAGAACAATGAATAATTAACTTCGCCGTCTTTACATCCATTTTTATTTTGTTCACCATCAACAGCTATAGCTATAGTTGCAGAAGCAGCTGTAACCGTGAAGTTAGTATTGGAAAGGTCATAAAAAATATTGCCATAAGCTCTAACCATTATTCTTTTATTAGATCCGGCAGAAGTAGGTACCGTTATTACTTCACTACCATCGTTCGGTACTTTAGATGCAAGCACAACAGGATAAGTCTGCCCGCCATCGTTAGAAAAAAGAATATCTACATAGGCTGTATTTACTCCATTTTCTGTAGTACCTGCAACATCCCAGGTAACTGTTTGGTTACTTCCTGCCTGCCATAGCACATTGGTGTTTGGTGCGGTTACCAAAAACGGACCTGCTCCACCAGATACCGTTACCTGCATATCATCATAAGCAGTCTGCCCGCCAAGCGGATTATTATCTCTTACTGTAAAAGCAAAATTAAAGGTACGTGCTACATTAGATACTACTTCCCACGTAGGCGCCAGATTATTGGCTAGTACAGCACTTAGTGACGGCATGTATCTTTCAGGACTGTCTTTTGGCGGCAGTGAACGGAAGTTAGGGCCTTCAACAGCATCTGCTACCGGTGGCTGTACTGTAATCTCTAAATCCATTTGTTCCCAGCAGTAAGTCATGGCGTCGTTATCTTCATCGGTAGCATTTCCTTTCAAAATAAAAGGAGTACCCTTAGGTATTACATAATCAGAGCCCGCATCGGCATACGGTGCAGCGTTTCCTGTTTCAGTATTTTCAGAACAGTTACCCCAGTTTTTCATGAAGTCAGTAATTTCAGTAATACTGTTTTTATGAAAATGAGCATCTGAATGATCCTGTACACTTGGGAAACAAACACCTGCATAAGCCATAATAGTGGTTCCGCTACCCGTTTCATAGGCAGTGCCATCATTACGGTTACCATCACAGCTATTATTAAAAGTATGATTGCCTCCAAACTGGTGTCCCATTTCGTGAGCCACAAAATCAATATCATAAGGATCTCCTACGGGAGCATATAAACCGGTAATACCTCTTGCTTTACTATCAGAACATGGTGAATATAATTGTGCTACACCGCCGCCGCCTGTACTTACAACATGCCCAATATCATAACTGTCAAAACCAACAATATTATCTATAGCATCCTGGCTTTGATCAAGCAATGCATTATCTGTATTTTCATTATCAAAATTATCTGAATCAATAAAAATAAGCTGGTCATTATTATCTATAAGCTGTAATGAAATAGAAAAATCCCTTTCATACACACTGTTTACCCTTGTTACGGTAACATTCATTGCAGCAAGCACGGCTTCCGTTTTCTCAGCAGTTGTACCTCCGCTAAGGCCGGCAGCATCTATATGAAAAGCAGCATACTCTATAGTACAGGCCATTGCCAGTCGGTAAGTGCGTAAAACACCATCTGTAGCTGTTTCACTAAGTGTTGTTGTCTGAGGATTATTTTTCTTTTTAGGAGCAGCATCGGTAACGCCACATCTAAAAGCCCTTGGTTCTACAGCCGCTCTTTTATATACTATATAGATTTGTTTATCTTTAGTGTAAGGATCTGTATATGATGTACCATCATCAGTAAACATCATATTATGCAGCCCGTACATTGTTATACTGAAACGTATAATTTCAGTTGGATTTTCAACTCCCTGCCCAACATACGATTTCATATCAGGATATTTTGCAGCCAAACCTCCCTGCATTACCGGTGCTTCATAAATCTTGAAGCTTTTAAGTTCTCCATCACCATTTGGGAATTGTAATATAACTTTAGACGAAAGCTTATTGCCCCGCATAGGAGCGTTTGCGAGCTGCCCCTTAAGTGTTTGCAGATTTAAATGAAACAGATGGTAGTGTGAAGGGGTAGACATTCTGTCCAAAAGTTTATCTTTAGACACATCACGCCCGTCTGTTTTAGTCCAGATTGCATTTTGAGCATAGCCAGCACTTAAGAACATGACAAAAGCCACAACTAAAAGTATTCTTTTTTTCATAAAATTTTAATTTTCACAGATTACGAAGATAATAATTTACACAACATAACAATATTTTAACATCCTTATATAGTTATTAATAACCCTTGTTTGCTTTTAAATTTGCCGTGATATTAAAATTTGTACATTTATAATATGAAAAAGACAATTTTACTCTCTCTTTATATTATAGCATTATATGGTTGCACGGCTAAAAAAAGTACTTCTTTATCCGGAAAAAGTTATACTATAGAAACATCGTGTCCGGAAAAAACAGATTGCTTATTCGAAGTTTTAGAGAACAAAAGCATTTTGGTAAAAACAGACGATACGGGGCACGTTTATTATAACCTTGAGGATATAAAAGGCAAAACTGTAGTGAAATATACCTTCCGTAAAATAACAGACCCTACATTACAGGATGCCGGTTACAGCGAAACAATAATTTTTGAAACCGATAAGGGTAAAGAATTTAATTATACAGGAAAGGATCTTCAAAAGATAAAAATGCTTTTTAATGTACAATGTTTTTGTCGTGGCAAAGCAGGAATTTATAAAGTTGAACAAGGCAGTATTAGCTTTAAAAATAATAAGCTCCAAATAGAATTACCCGAATTGGTAGATTCACAAAAAACAAAATCAGTAATTATAACTTTAAAATAAGCCTGCTTTTAACTTTTTGAAAGCAAACTGTGAATTATTCCTTATTTTTTTGAATGAGAAATAATTTAATTGAATACAGATGGTTAAATTTGCGAAACATATAGAATAGGTTTGAAAATTTACAATTCAATACAGGAGTTCAGCTCAGCTACAAAAACAATTGTTACCTTAGGCACTTTTGATGGCGTGCACAAAGGCCATAAAAGCATACTGGACAAACTTATAAGAAGCAGCAGATCTTCAGGATGTGAAAGTGTGGTACTTACATTTTTTCCGCATCCGCGAATGGTGCTGCAGCAAAATAGCGATTTAAAACTTCTTAATACTATAGATGAAAAGGCCACCCTGCTTGAAAAAGAAGGGGTAGACAACCTGATTATACATGCCTTTGATATGGCTTTTTCAAGGCTTACTGCTGAAGAATTTGTAAAGAACATACTGGTAGACAAACTTAATATCTCAAAAATAATAATAGGCCATGACCATCGTTTTGGCCGTAACCGAACGGCAACTATAGATGATCTTATTCTTTTTGGAGAAGAATACGGTTTTGAAGTAGATAAAATATCTGCACTTTCAGTAAACGAAATTTCCGTCAGCTCTACCAAAATAAGAAATGCTTTAACTGAAGGCAATATAGAAACCGCAAATAATTTTTTAGGTTACCCTTATTTTATAAACGGAACAGTTGTAAAGGGAAAACAATTGGGCAGAACTATAAATTTTCCTACTGCAAATATAGAACCTTCCGAGAATTATAAACTTATCCCTGCAAATGGTGTGTATGTAGTGTCATCTGAAATAGACGGAAAAACCATTTACGGCATGATGAATATAGGTACTCGCCCTACAGTAAACGGAACCGGAACGACTATTGAAGTGCATTACCACAACTTTAATCAGGATATTTACGGTAAAAAAGTAAATGTTCGTATATACCACAGACTTAGAGACGAGATAAAATTTGAATCGTTTGAAGCTTTAAAACAACAACTTGAAATAGACAGGCAGGAATCATTAGCTTATTTTAAAGAGCATAACTTATGAAACAGCGCCTGTTCCTCCAAATAGATAACGCCCCGTTAATTATTTTCAGGATATTTTTTGGCTTGCTGCTGGCCTGCGAAACATTTGGCGCTATACTTACCGGCTGGGTTAAGAGCAATTTTATAGATCCGGCATATACTTTTTCCCACATTGGTTTTGAATGGCTGCAACCGCTTCCCGGCTATGGCATGTATTTCTATTTTTCAGCTATGGGCATATTAGGCCTGTTGGTAGCAATTGGTTACAAATACCGCTGGACACTGGGCTTATATACAATTCTTTGGACGGGGGTTTACCTTATGCAAAAAACATCCTATAATAACCACTATTACCTTTTAATATTGGTTTGCCTCATAATGTTTTTTCTTCCGGCTAATAAATATGCTTCTTTAGATGTTAAGCTAAATCCTGCATTGCAAAAACTAACTATGCCGGCGTGGTGTTCCTGGATAATGATTGCCCAGATAAGCATTGTGTATTTTTATGCCACTATAGCAAAGCTATATCCGGGATGGCTGGATGGTACATTTGTGCGATATCTCATGGAATATTCTGTTCCACATCCTGCACTCAGGCCTATAATGACACATAAATGGTTTTATTTGTTCATAACCTATTCCGGGATGGTTTTTGACCTTACAATAGTACCTTTACTATTGTTTAAAAGAACAAGGACTATAGCATTTATAGCTTCACTTATATTTCATATATTCAATTCAATAACACTACAGATTGGTATATTCCCGTTTTTTGCTTTAAGCTTTGTGGTATTCTTTTATCCGCCTGAAACAATAAGAAGATTATTTCTCAAAAAAAAGCCTGTTGCCATAACTGCCGGACAGCCAACAAATGAGGGGAAAAATATATTGCATTATTTTTTTTTACCCTATCTTATAATTCAGCTATTACTGCCTTTAAGGCATCATTTAATTAAAGGTGATGTATTGTGGACAGAAGAAGGGCATCGCCTGAGCTGGAGAATGATGCTGCGTATGCGCAGCGGCTATACACACTTTAAAATTATTGACAAAAAAACAGGTGAAGAGGAAATGTTCAATTTCAGATCGGTATTTACTCCTAAGCAAATACACAACATGGAAACAAGACCTGATATGATTTGGCAGACCGCACAATATTTAAAAAGGCACTTTAAAGAACTGGGTAAGGATGTTGAAATATATGCAGACACAAAAGTATCTATAAACAAAGGTGCATATAAAACGCTCATTAATCCTGAGACCGATCTGGCATCAGCCAAGTGGGATTATTTTTTTCATAATGAATGGGTATTATTAACTGATAATAAGCAAACTTCAAAAAAATAAATACTTCCCGTATTTAATCATAATTCTTTTATTAAATTTTTATTAATCTCCATAGCTATATCCCGTTTTATGACTAAATTCGGGTATAAATACATCTATTGCCGGCAATTTTTTCAGGGTGTGTTTAAATAATATATTGTTAAGCAGTCTATTAACTGAATATAAACACAAAACAACAAAAACTATGAACTTTTCAAGAATAGCAATCAACGGTTTTATTATTTATTTGGGCATTGCATTGTTTTTCCTTTTAATGGAAATGGTAGGCTGGTCTGACCAGGTTTACCTTAGGCTAGTAAACTTTATCTTTGTTATTTACGGGGTAAATAAAACTATCAAATCTAACTATGAAGATCACATAAACGGATATTTTACAAACCTAATGTCAGGTATATTTACTGCAATTATAAGCCTTGCTTTGGGAATTTTGAGTTTTATTGGCTATATAGAATATAAAGGGGGAAATGAATACCTGAACAGATTTGAACAAAGCTATATTTTTGGCGGCGGAGAACCTTCATTATATCAGTTTTGCATAGGTTTAACTGTTGAAGGTGTTGCAGCATCGGCAATTGTATCTTTTGCACTTATGCAATACTGGAAAGATAAAGTTGAAAAAATCAACAGAGTAGATGACGTAGCACATAATCAACATTAATCTTTATTGCAGATATTTCTGTACATAACAGGAATTTGCTACTTTTGAAGCAATATTAAAATACTGTTATGACTACAAAAAGGCACGACTGGACTAAAGAAGAAATTATAGCCTTATATAATAAACCGATGATGGACCTTCTGTTTGAAGCGGCATCGGTACACAGAGTAAACCATGACCCAAATGTGGTGCAGGTTTCAACATTACTATCTATAAAAACCGGCGGATGCCCTGAAGACTGTGGTTACTGTCCTCAGGCTGCCCGTTATCATACAGGTGTTGAAGGCAACGACCTTATGAGCGTATCTCAGGTTAAAGCGCAGGCTTTACGTGCAAAATCAAGCGGATCATCGCGTGTTTGCATGGGTGCTGCATGGAGAAACGTAAAAGACGGCCCCGAGTTTGACCAGGTGTTAGAAATGGTGCGAACCATTAACAAACTGGATATGGAGGTATGTTGTACTTTAGGTATGATTACAGAAAACCAGGCCAAACGACTTGCTGAAGCAGGCCTGTATGCATACAATCATAATCTTGACACTTCAGAAGAGTATTATAAAGAAGTAATTTCTACACGTGGTTTTGAAGACCGTTTACAAACTATTGAAAACGTAAGAAAAACCAATGTTACTGTATGTAGTGGCGGTATTATAGGTATGGGTGAAAGTATTGAAGACAGAGCAGGTATGCTTGTTGCACTGGCCTCACTTAATCCGCAACCTGAATCTGTGCCTATTAATGCACTTGTTGCTGTAGAAGGTACACCTATGGAAAATGAAAAACCTGTTGAAATATGGGAAATGATACGTATGGTTGCTACTACACGTATTGTAATGCCGGATACTCAGGTAAGGCTTTCTGCAGGGCGCACGCAAATGAGCCGCGAAGGTCAGGCAATGTGTTTCTTTGCAGGTGCCAATTCAATATTTGCAGGTGATAAATTGCTTACAACACCTAACCCCGATGTTAATGAAGACATGAAAATGTTTGAAACATTAGGACTTATTCCACAAAAACCATTTACAAAAGTATCACAGCCTAAAACCGTAGAAGCAGAAGACTCTGAGTATGCTCCACTTGGCGAAAAACCAAAATGGTCAAGACCCGGACATAAGATTGAAAGAAACCTTGAAGCTTCAGGCAAAAAAGCATAAATAATAAAAAAATAGTACAAAAGGCTTTTCCTACATCAAGGAAAAGCCTTTTTACTTCGTATTACTTATATTTGATTTTAGATTAGTGTAATTTATAATGAAGAAACATTTACATAAAAAATACCTGCAGGCATTTTATCTACTGGTGCTTTGCTTTTTTATGCAAATAACAACAGCATACGCTAACAACCCGGCTCAATGCGATTCGCTTATAGTAAAAGGCATTGATGCTATGTGGAAAAAAGACCATATAAAGTCATTAGAGTTTCTAACGAGGGCACGTACCCTTGCCGAAAAAAACCGCTGGTATAAACAGCAATTCCTTGCTAACAATAATATTGGGGCCAACTACTATGAAATGCTTGATTATGGAGAGGCACTAAACTATTATCTTGAAAGCTATAACATAGCATTAAAACATCTGGACCCTAAGTATGAAATGGTGGTACTTAATAATATTGCTATTTTATATACCAAAGAAAATAATCCTGAAAAAGCACATGAATATTTTAAGAAAGCCTATGATATTGCAAAAGAGCATAAAGACAATTTAAAAATAGGCCTGTATGCGATGAATCTTGGCAGCATGGCAAATGAAAGAGGAAAGACAGCAGAAGCAAAAAAATACATACTTGAATCGCTCCCTTACCTAAAAAAAGATGCCAATTTATACACTTTAGGATTAATCACTCTTGCTCAAAATGATTTACTTACAGGTAATGCACAACAGGCAAGAGAAAAAGCTCAAAGCCTGTACAAATCTGCTAAAGATCTTGGTTTTAATAATATAGGTACACAGCTTTCGCTCATAATAATAGAGGGATATCTTAAAGAAGGTAACTATAAACTTGCTGAAGCTAATGCAAAAAAACTACTGGAAGTTAATAAAAGCCCCGACACCAGGAAAATAGTATTTAATTTTCTATCTCAAATATATGCTTATAAAAATGAGTTTAATCTTGCCCTGCAGTATAAAGATTCTGTATTAAAGGCTGAACAACAGGTTAATGAAGGAAAAAACGGAAGACTTTTTGAAAACAACAGGGTAAAATTTGAAATACAAAATTATAAAAACCAAATAGCTTTAAAAGAGGAAAAACTTGCTACAGAACGCAGGGTATTTTATGCTATCATTGCTTTTATAATTGCTATAATAACAATTATTGGCCTTTTACTGCGAAGTATAATATTAAAGCATAAACAAAAGAAACTTATTGCCGAACGCAATGAAAAAGTAATTGCCCTTGAGCTTGAACAGGAAAAAACAGAAAATCTGCTGCTTGAAAAACAAATAAATGAAAAAGAAGCTAATGCGCTGCTTGAACAGGAACGCCTTAAAAATGAGATAGAAGCCCGTAACAGGAAATTATCGGCAAAAGCATTATACCTTTCAGGAAGAAATGAACTCATTGAAGAAATAATAACATCTCTTTCGCAAATTACAGATCTGTCTAAAAACCATTCTCTTTCGGATCAGATAAAAACACTGAAAGCACATCTTAAAACAGATGATGAATGGGACACTTTTATTACCCATTTTGAAGAAGTAAATCACGGCTTCATATCACAGCTTAAAACACTACACCCTGCCCTGACTGCAAACGATATCCGATTTCTTTCATACATATATATGAATCTTAGTACTAAAGAAATTGCATCTATGTTAAATATTACTGCCGAGGCATGCCGCAAACGAAAAGAGCGTATTGCAGCAAAGATGGATCTGCCTGAAAACACTTTGCTGTTTGACTATCTTTCCGCACTCTGATAATCTGTAAGATTTAACTTCTAAATAAGCAATTGCCTTGTATAACAGGCATTAAGCTTAAATTTAAAATAGTTAAAATTTAACTATTCGTTAAACCTTTTACACCAAAATAAGTCTTATTAATTATTGCTGTTACTTGATAACCTGGCAGCAATACTATTTTGGCTCTATCCCTAACTTAAACTAAACAAACCAAATGAAGAAACTTTACCTTGCAGCATTATTGGCTCTTGGCGGCCTTGCAGATGCTTCGGCACAGCAGGACCCACACTACACACAGTACATGTAT
The DNA here is from genome assembly GCF_024054175.1 of Flavobacterium sp. NRK1. Taxonomy (GTDB): domain Bacteria; phylum Bacteroidota; class Bacteroidia; order Flavobacteriales; family Flavobacteriaceae; genus Flavobacterium. The sequence continues at coordinate 1,487,465 of NZ_JAMXLA010000001.1, read as the reverse complement.
AACATGAATGTTATTCACCCTGCTTATGCAGGTTCAAAAGAAAACCTTTCTTTTGGATTGCTATACCGTAAGCAATGGGTAGATATCGAAGATTCCCCAACTACCATGACCTTTTCAGGGAGCAGTCCTGTAGGTAAGAATGTAGGTTTGGGATTATCGGTTATCAATGATAAGATAGGGCCTGTAGAAGAGACTAACGCCTATGCGGATTTCTCATACACACTAAACCTTGGTGGCGAACACCGTTTAGCTCTTGGTTTAAAAGCCGGTGCTACTTTTCATAATGTTGGCTTATACAGCGATATTGGAGATGGCCACGTACCAGCACCAGGCGACCCTGCCTTCTCTTCTAACGTAAATAATACGTTTTTCAACATTGGAGCAGGATTTTTCTACTATACCAATAAGTACTATTTTGCAGCATCTGTACCGAATATGCTGAAAAGCAAGCACCTTGATTATCAAAATGGAACTCAAAAATTCGGATCAGAGGAATCACACTATTTTATTACCGGTGGATATGTATTCCAGCTTAACGACAACCTGAAGATGAAACCATCATTCATGGTTAAGTCGGCATTTGGTGTATCCCCATCTATAGACGGATCACTTAACTTTTTATTCTTTGAACGCTTTGAGATAGGAGCTACCTACAGGCTTGATGACAGCTTTGGCGGTATGGTAAACTATGCTATAACTCCTAACCTGAGATTAGGTTATGCTTATGACCACATTGTATCAGACCTTAATGTAACAACACCTGCATCTCACGAGATCATATTGTTGTTTGATTTGAACTTCCCTAAAAAAGTATCACGTTCACCACGTTATTTCTAATCTAAAAAAACGAACAGAACATGAAATATATATATATATCCTTAAGCCTGCTAATGACATTAACATTGGCTGCACAAAATAAAGACACAGAATCGGCAGATAAATTATATGCTAAATTTGAATACCTTGATGCAGCTAAGGCATACGAGAAAATTGCTTCAAAAGGTAAAGATCCTTATGTGTACAAACAAATTGCAGATAGTTATTATAACCTTTTTAATGCCAAAGAAGCTACCAAATGGTATGCTAAGCTCATAGACCTGAAACAGCAGGATGCCGAGACCTACTATCGTTATGCACAAATGCTTAAGGTAGAAGGTAAATATGAAGAGGCTAATAAGCAGATGCAAAAATTTGCTTCAATGGCACCTCAGGATCAAAGAGCTGTACTTTTTAACCAGGACCCTGATTATTTACCCAAGCTTAAAACACAGACAAAACTTTATGACGAAAAAATACTGGACATAAACGATGATAAGTATGCTGACTTTGGTGGTTTTGTTACTGATGATAATACTTTTTACTTTGCAAGCACGCGAAATACGGCAAGAAGAACGTATGGCAGAAATGAAGAACCATATATGGATATTTATACTTCCACATACAATGACAACGGAACTTTAAGCGAGCCTACTCCCCTTTCAGACCTTAATACCAAATGGCATGATGGCCCGGTAACAGTAACCGGAGATGGAAAAACCATGTATTTTGCCAGTGAAAGCTGGAAGGAAGGAAGTTTTGAAAAAGATACGCCGGGACAAAGAACCGGACTTATTTACCTGTTTGTGGCTACAAAAGAAAACGGAAAATGGGGTAATGTAAAACCTGTTCCTTTTAATGAAAAAAAATATTCTACAGGAAACCCTTCTGTAAGCAAAGATGGTAAAACACTTTATTTTGCTTCGAACAGGCCAGGATCTAAAGGAGGCAGCACAGATATTTGGAAAGTAGAAGTTTTGGGTGACAACAAATACGGTAAACCTGAAAACCTTGGACCAAAAGTGAATACCGAAGGAAGGGAAAATTTTCCGTATATAACCGATGACAATAAACTATTCTTTGCCTCTGAAGGCAGAAAAGGTTTTGGAGGTATGGATATTTTTATGATAGACCTTAATAAAGGCACTGATGCAATGAATATTGGACTTCCGGTAAACTCATCTAAGGACGATTTTGCATTTAGTTTTAATAACACCAAAAACATTGGGTTCTTTTCCAGTAATAAAGCTGGAAAAGACAATCTGTATATGGCTATACCAATTTGCGGTGTAGAAGCTATTGTACAGGTAAAAGATGCCAAAACAGGCAAGGTGCTTGCCAACGCAACTGTATCTATACTGGATGACAGGAATAATGTTATAGAAACCACTACTGCAGATGCCGAAGGTAAAGTAACTTACAATGTAGATTGCGACAGGGCGTATGTTATTCAGGCTTCAAAAGACGGCTATCTTCAAAATACTTTTCCAATTGCAAAAACAAAAGAACGTGTTATTAACATAACTGCAGACCTTACTCCTGTAGAGGTACTTATTGTTGGCAATGAAGTAAAACTAAAAGAAATTTATTTTGAATACAATAAAAGCAACATAACCCCTGAAGGTGCTGCAGAGCTTGATAAGCTTGTGCAACTAATGAAGTCTATGCCTAATATGGTTATTATGGCAAAAGCCCATACCGATAACAGAGGTAGTGCGGAATATAATCTTGCATTATCTGACCGCAGGGCAAAAGCTACTGTTCAATATGTTATGTCAAAAGGTATAGACAGCAGCAGGATGTCAGGTCAGGGTTATGGTGAAAGCCAGCCAAAAATTGACTGCGGCGAAAACTGTACGGAAGAACAACACGCATTAAACAGAAGAATAGAATTTATTATTGTAAAGAAATAATTTTAAACACAACTATATTTTTGAAAAGCACCTGTTTCGGCAGGTGCTTTTTTATATCTAACAATCAACCAGTTGAAAAATAATATTAACATAATTTAAAAATTTAAGAAAACCTTGTTTTACAATTAGATAACGCTTTAGTAATTTTGCCTAAGCTAAAATCCTTATCTGATGCCGTTACATCTGACAGAAATTGAACGCGTAAAAACCATTACCAAAGAAGATTTTTTTAACAATTATGTAAGAAAACAAAAGCCTGTTATAGTAGAGCAGTTAACGCACGACTGGCCAGCTTATGAAAAATGGAAGCTTAATTATATAAAAGATATTGCAGGAAATAAAATAGTTCCCTTATATGATGACAGGCCGGTATCTCATAAAGATGGGTTTAATGAAGCTCATGCTAAGATGAAAATGGCCGATTATATTGACCTTCTGTTATCTAAACCTACAAACTACAGAATTTTTTTATATAATTTAATGAAGGAAGTGCCTTCACTTAAAAACGATTTTAAATGGCCTGATATTGGCCTTAAGCTGGTAAAACAATTACCAATGCTGTTTTTTGGAGGAGAAAATTCAAAAGTATTTATTCATTATGATATAGATTATTCAAACATTCTGCATTTTCATTTTCATGGTAAAAAGCGCTGCATATTGTTTGAACCCAGCCAAACTCCTTATTTATATAAAGTTCCGCATGCCCTTATTTCAAGAGAAGACATAGATTTTGATAATCCTGATTTTGAAAAATGGCCGGCACTTAAACACGCCAGAGGATTGGTTGCCGATCTTGAACATGGAGAAATGCTATATATGCCGGAAGGTTACTGGCATTACATGAAATATATTACACCCGGCTTCTCAATGAGTCTGAGAGCTTTTCCAAGAAAAATATCAAATCTTGGCAAAGCCGCTTATAATGTATTTATTATGAGAAATTTTGACAATATTATGCGAAAATACAAAGGCCAGTCATGGATAGATTATAAAAACAGACAGGCTATAGTAAATACACATAAAAATTTAAAATTACCCATTTAACAGAGAAAAAATCCCCTTACATAATGGGATTTTCTTTTTTACCTTTGTTTCCTCTAATAAAAGAAAATGTATAAATCGTACACCGTAGAAGAAGCACAACGAAAAATGGAGCATTATTGTGCCTATCAGGAACGTTGCCATGACGAAGTTATACAAAAACTAAAAAGCCTGAATATGATACCCCAGGCTATAGATGCTATAGTTATACATTTACTTGATAACAATTTTCTTAATGAAGAGCGCTTTGCGTGCAGTTTTGCCCGCGGAAAGTTTAGAATAAAGCATTGGGGCAAACGAAGAATAATAAATGAGCTTAAAGCAAGAAATATATCTAAATATAATATAGATACAGCTTTAAAGGAAATACCTGCCGAAGAATACCTGGAAACTTTTCATTTATTAGCAGACAAGCAATGGGAAAATGTAAGAGAAAGCAACCTGCTAAAAAAGAAAAAAAAAGTAATGGACTTTTTACTGCGTAAAGGTTATGAAAGTAATCTCGTACAGGAAAAGATAAACACAATTTCATAACATTTTTGACTGTTTACACAATACAAAATTTATAAAATTTTGTTAAATTGCCTGTATAATATCCCCAGATAATTTGCTAATTTAATGTATATAATGCTATGGTAAAAAAGCTACATTTTATAGTTCTGTTTATTTGTGCATTATCATTTGGGCAAAGTAAAAGCTACAATTTTAAAGCAGCAGAAATAAATGCAAGACAACAGCTTAATTCAAGTCCTGAAAAAGCCTTAGCAATAATTAAAAAAACTCTTGCCCAGGATAATATTCATGATACAGTTTATGGTAAAACCTATAACTTATACGGTATATATTATGGAATGACCGGCAAACCGGATTCTACAATATATTACATGAAAAAATCTATTAAGTATTTAGAAGAATACCCAAAAATTAAAGTAAAAAGCCTCATGAACCTTGCAATAGGGTATAGAAATAAAGGTGAATACACTACCTCTATTTCACTCCTAAATGAGGCAGTAGCTATTCAGAAAAAGCTAAAAAATAATGATGGACTTGCTACTGCATATGGAGAGCTGGCTACTAACTATAATTACATGACCAATTTTGAGCGTTCTGTAGATTATTTGTTAAAGGCTATTGATCTTTACAAATCTGTAAATAACAGGAAAGACCTTTATACGGTAAAACAGAAACTGGCAAGTACTTATCTGGCAAAACGCAATTATAAATTTGCAATAGATTTGTATCGCGAGTGCCTGACCGAATTTAAAGCTTCCGGTTTACAGCAAAATTACTACATAACATTACTTAACCTGGGTGATGCGCTCACCCATACTAAACAATATAGTGAGGCAAAAAAAGCACTTACAGAAGCTAAAACCGGACTTAAAACTTATGGTGACGAAGAACTTATAGGTATTTGTGAGTTTAGAATAGCCGAACTGGAAGCCATATTGGAACAGAAAAATCAGGCATTGGCAAGCTATAAAAGCGCTGTAAATAGTTTGCTAAAGGCTAAATCTGTAAGGGTAGTTGGTATGGGTGGAACATATATTAGCTATCTTAATAAACTCAATAATTCAAAAGAAGCACTGGCAGTTATAGAAACTATAGAAAATTCCAAAAAATTTAAAAACGCCAATAAGGAAGACCAGCTTAGCTACCAAAATGCAATAGCGGAAACTTATAAAGCCACTAATAATGATAAAGAAGCTATAAAAGCTTATCAGAACACTATAACAATTATGGATTCTATTGCCAGTGCACAAAAGGAAATTGCAGTGCAGGAAATTCAGGCCAAATTTCAAACCGAACTGCAGCGTGAAAAAAACCTGGCGCTGGAAGCAAACAATAAAGCTTTGCAAAATCAAATGAAAACAGAAAAAATGCTTATGCTTTTATATGTTTTTATAAGCGTAGCTATAATTGTACTTATCCTTCTCTTTTTAAGGGGGTATTGGCTTAAAAACCGTTTACAGAATGAAGAGCTTAAATCTATTGAAACAGAGAAAGACCTGATTCAGCAACAGCAGGAACACGAACAGGAGTTAATAAACTCACAGAAAGAGATTATAGAGGAAAAACAAAGAGAGCTTACCTCTACAGCTTTAAGAATGGCCAACTATCAGGACAATATTACCGAGATCATAGAAAAATGCAACGCCAACGCCAACCTTAATATAAATGATATTAAGAAAGAGCTGCAATTGCTTATGAAGCAAAAAGATTACTGGAAACAATTTGAAATACGCTTCAATACATTACATCCTGAATTTGGAAATGTGCTCACGAGCCGTTTTCCAAAGCTTACAAAAAATGATGTTGAATTTTGCTCACTTTTAAAGCTTAATCTTTCTAACAAAGAAATAGCATCGTTGCTGCAAATTTCGCATGAAAGTGCGATTACTAAAAAATACAGGATAAAAAAGAAAATGGGAATTAATGATGATGCCGAATTTGAAAAACTTCTTATGCAAATCTAGTAGTATGAAAAAATCAAGCCTACTTCTTTTATTGCTGTGTTTATTTCTATCACCAGGGTATGCCCAGGAAGGCACATTTAATTATAAAGCTGTAGAAGCAAAAATTAAAAAATACATCTACTCTTCGCCAGACAGTACCAGATATTATATAAAATATGCTCTTTCCCAAAAAAACCTTCCCGATAGTATTAAAGGGACGGTTTATAATATTTATGGTATTTATTATGGCAATACGGGTAAAACAGATTCATCTATTTATTATTATAAAAAAGCTCTGGTATCGCTTAAAAATTACCCCCGCCTAAAACCAATGCCGCTCATGAATATCTCTGTTGCTTACCGAAACAAAGGAGATTATAATGCTTCTTTTGAAGTTCTTAATGAAGCGTTGGAGCTAAGCAAAAAGTTAAAGCTTAAAACATTTGAAGCCACGGTATATAGCAATATGTCGTCTAATTACCAGTTTATGCTGGAGTATGATAAAGCTATAGAGTGTTTGCTAAAAGGTATTGCTATTCTTAAAAATGAAGATGATAATGCCAATTTGGTAAATATGAACCAAAAACTGGCAAATACATATATGAAAATGCGAAATTTTACTTTTGCAAAAGATCTGTATACAGAATGCCTCGAAATATTTAAAGCAAACCACGATATTGTAAATCACTCGCTGACACTAATAAACTATGCTGAATGCGTAATACATCTTGACGAAGTAGAGAACGCAAAAAGAGCCTTAAAAGAAGCAATTGGCGAGTTGCAAAAAATAAAGAATAAAGAACACCTGGCAATTGCCTATTCCAAACTTGCAAGACTGGACGATTTTGAAGAACATGATGAGGCGGCTTATAAAAACTTTAAAGCGGCATATACGATTCTTTTAAAGGAGAACTCTCTTAATACAGTAGTGATCGGAGCTGAATTTATAGAGTTTCTTAATGCGCATAGTAAATATAATGAAGCTCTTAAAGTAATTGAATCTACAAAAAAAACACCTACGTTTAACAGGGTAAATTCTGAAGATAAATTGCGTTTTGATGTGGCCGCTGCAGAAACATATAAAAATACCAACAATAATAAAGAAGCACTTACAGGGCTAATAAGTATTGTAAAGACAAAAGATTCAATAGCAAAAGCTAATAATCAAAACTATGTAAATGAATTACAGGCAAAACTGCAAAAGCAGCTGCAGCACGAAAAAAGCCTTGTGCTTAAAGCTAAAAACAGATCATTGCAGAAAGAAAAAGAAATTAAAACAAAAGTTACCCTGCTTTATGTATTTGCAAGTATTTTTTTAAGTATTATTGTACTATTATTCCTTCGCAGCTACTGGCTTAAAAACCGACTGCAAAATGAAGCCCTTAAAAGAATAAATGCCGAAAAAAATTTAATTGAACAACAGCAGGCTTATGAACATGAGTATGCAAGTTCCCAAAAAGAAGTTATTGAAGAAAAACAGCGTGAACTAACATCATCTGCTTTAAGGCTGGCAAATTATCAAAATAATCTGAACGAGATTATTGAGAAGTGTGAGCGTGGCCAATTTGAAAGCACTAATGAATTAAAAAAAGATTTAATATCACTTATAAAGCAAAAGGATTATTGGAAACAGTTTGAAACCCGCTTTAACAGCCTGCACCCGGAATTTGGGCACACATTAACCAACCGTTATTCCAGGCTTACAAAAAATGATGTTGAATTTTGCTCATTACTTAAATTAAACTTATCTAATAAAGAAATTGCTACGCTTTTACAAATATCGCATGAAAGCGCCATCACAAAAAAGTACAGGATAAAAAAGAAAATGGAAATTAATGATGATGCAGAATTTGAAAAAATTCTTACTGAAATTTAAACTGCAAGATATTTTTTGCCTGTGTATGCTCTTATTAATTTCTGGCGTATCTGCACAGGACAAAAAATGTAATTATAAAAATTTTTGGTTTAAGGCAGATTATAAAAACCTCAGGCACGCTGAAAAAGAAAAAAACAGGTATGCCGGTATTTTAAAATCAAAAAATGTTAACGATACTTTGTTAGCCAAGGCATATAATATAACAGGGTTATATTATGACTTCTCAGGAAATCAGGACTCTGCCATAATATGTTTTAAAAAAGCACTTGCCCTGCTCAAAAAATATCCTGCCAAAAAAATTGCTCCTATGGTTAACCTGGCAACAGAGTATAATATTATGGGCAGTTTTGACACTTCCTTAAAATGGAGCAATAAAGCTTTTGAGCTAAATGACAAATATGGCAATGATATTTATAAAGCGCACATATATCATGCTATTGCCGCAGCATATCTATACAAAGATGATATTGAGAAAGCCACAGATAATATTTTAAAAGGTATAAAAATACTTAAGAAAAAAAATGATAATTGCTATCTGGGCTTATTTAAGGTTACACTTGCCGGTACTTATCTGCAAAGTAACAACTATGGTTTTGCAGCCGATTTACTGGAAGAATATTTAGCTAAAAATAAAGACGATAAAGAAAATAAGGTATATATAGTAGCAACAATAAATTATACGGAAAATCTTATAGAGCTTGATCAGATCAATAAAGCCAATACTTTGCTTGTTAACATTATACCCTACGCACAAAAATCCGGTGATAAAGAAATTGAAGCTGTAATATATGCAAAACTAGCCTATATAGAAGACTTAAAGGGTAATACTAAAAAGTCATTAAATCATTACCAGAAGGCATATCAATTGCTTTCTCAAAAAAAATCAAAATACTCTATGCTTATAATAAGCAATTATATTGGAGTACTTAATGAGGCAAAAAAATATAATGAAGCTATTAAAATAATCACGGAATTTAGAAATTCACCAGCTTATCTTAAAAGTTATGCCCGTGAAAGGTATGAATATGAAAGGACTATAGCAGAACTATATATGGCTAACAAAAACTGGAAAGAAAGTTCTGATGCCTATAAAAGGGCAATGCTGCTTTGTGATACATTACGAATGCTTGACTATAGCAAGAAATTAAACGAAATGCAGGCAAAATTTCAGACTGAATTTCAACGGGAAAAAAATATGGCACTTGCCACCCATAATGAATCACTGATAAAAAAAGTAGAAACAGAAAAAAGGCTAATGCTCATGTACATTTTTGCAAGCATTGCTTTAATAATTCTTATATTACTTTTATTGCGTGGCTACTGGCTGAAAAACCGTTTACAACATGAAGAATTAAAATCTATAGAAACCGAAAAGAAATTTCTTAAACAACAAAATATTCTTGAGCAGGAGCTTAGCAGTTCACAAAAACAAGTAATAGAAGAAAAACAAAGGGAAGCAACCTCTATGGCTCTGCAAATGGCAAATTATTATGACAACCTTCATTCAGTAATTGATAAACTTGATAATACATCTTTTACTGAATTAAGCGATGTTAAGAAAGAACTTAAACTATTAACACGTCAAAAAGATTACTGGAAAGAATTTGAAGTACGCTTTAAAAATGCTAATCCCGACTTTGAAAGCAAACTTCTTTCCAGCTTTCCAATGCTTACTAAAAATGATATTCAGTTTTGCTCATTGTTAAAATTGAATTTATCCTATAAGGAAATAGCTTCACTTTTACAGATTTCTTATGAGAGTGCAGTTACAAAAAGGTATAGAATAAAGAAAAAAATAGGAATGAATGACGAGGATGATTTTGAGAAATTGCTAATGGAATTTTAATAGCCCTACAAAAAAACCTCACTACTTCATCTTCAAAAAAATGTTTCAAATTCTTGGCATTATAACCCCTTGTCTATGCGTTTCATCTATTAATTTTAATTTTAATCTGTAAGTATTTGATTTTCAATACGTGTCAAAATCATAAAATTCTTACTGTCTATACTTTGTCTATTAAATTTTTGTTAATGTTTACTTTTTTTACCATTACTTTGTCCCTGTAGAAAGTTAATAGTTACCCTTACATTTAAACCTACTTGCTACTCAACTAAAAAATTTAAAACACAAATAATATAAAACAGATACCAAAAAATTAATTTCTTGTTTTGCCATGTGCCCCCAATGGCAAAATGCTTTTTCTGAATTTTTGATAATATAAAATTTGCCCCCGTTTTATATTATTAGCGACCCTGGCAGAGTTTATCTCTGATTGAATTTATAGTTGATTTTTTGCCCCCAAAAGATCTTCTATTCCCAACATTTTATTTAAAACTAGATTTAACTAGTATCATTATTAGTCTGATTTAATAAAAAGTTAGCCCCCATGACTACTTTATTTTACCAGCTAAGTATAATTGCTAAAAAGCACTTGTATTTACTGTTTTTATTGCCATTTTACATGCACTCGCAGAATCCAGGTTCTTATTGCGATACGCATACTACATGGAATGGAATGTTTTGGACTAATGGTGAACCCACCGCAGAAAAAGATGCTATTATAAGCAGTGATTATACTTATACAAATGGTACATTTACTGCCTGCTCCTTATTTGTAACAGGAGGAGCACATGTCAATTTTTCACAAAATTCCAATGCAGTAATTGTTCATAATGTTCACGTGGCCAATAATAGTGAACTGGTTTTTGAAAGCGGGAGTAATCTTATCCAAACTGAAGGCCAGGAAAATACAGGAAACGTTACTATCAAAAGAAACTCATCACTCATTAAAAAAGATGACTTTACATTGTGGTCTTCACCGGTAAGCGGACAGGTTTTGCTTGATTTTTCACCTGAAACAATGATAAATCGCTTTTATACCTTTTTTACCTTCGATAATGTTTATAACCTAATATCAGATCCGGCAGCAACAACTTTTCAAAATGCTAAAGGATATTTAATAAGAACCGAAGAAACTCATCCTACAACTCCTTCAATATGGGAAGGAAGTTTTAGCGGCACACCAAATACAGGTGACATTTCCATACCGCTTGATTATATTAATAGTAACCTTTCTTATAATTCAGTAGGCAATCCATATCCATCGCCTATTAATATTGCAAAATTTATTGATGCCAATAGCGATGTAATAACCGGAACTTTATGGCTGTGGAGAAAAACGGATGATCCCGGAAAATCTAGCTATTGTGTTATTACAAAATTTGGCTATCAGTCAAACACAATCCCCGATCCTGAAAACAATACAATACAGGATCCTTTTGAACTTCATGAAGAAGGAATTTTAAATACAGGACAGGGATTTATGGTGAAATCAACCTGTAGTCAGAATCTTGTATTTAATAACAGCATGAGAGAAATGGTAAATTCTGAAAGTTTTTTCAGAACTATTTCTCAAAAAGATGATGAAGAAGTAAATGCGAGCCGTTTTTGGCTGGATGTTACCGCTGAAGGGGTATTTACCCAGGCACTTATAGGTTATTCATCAATAGCATCTAACGAATTTGATAATGGATGGGATGGGGAAACAATTCTTGACGGTGGTGTGACACTTTATTCTATTAGTGAAACTTCAAAACTTGCAATACAGGCACGTCAGGAATTTGATACTACAGATATAGTAAAATTAGGATTTAAAACTAATGTTGCAGGTACATATCAATTGGCTCTTGATCATATGGATGGTATTTTTGCTAACGGACAGCATGTTTATATAAAAGACCATACTAATGGTTCTATAAACAACCTGAATGCCGGACCTTATACATTTATCAGTGAGGCAGGAACTTTTGAAGACCGTTTTGAAGTTGTTTATGACACTACGGCCGGTTTAACAAACTCGCAATCTGAAAATGCAGATATTTATAGTGATAATCACCAAATTACAATTAATGCTTCTGAAAGTATAAAATCTGTAATTGTTTATGATATCGCCGGAAAAAAGATTTACGAACAAAATAATATAGAGTTGCAAAAATATGTAACAGATATATTAAATGTTCAACAGGTAGTAATTGTAAACATCACCCTGACCAATGGTGTTATTATTACTAAAAAAATATTAGTGCAGTGATACCAAGGCATACAAGTTCTTTAAAATACAGCCTAAAGGGCAAACCGTAAATCGGTTTATGAAAATTATAATTGAGTAAGGTCTTTTATAATTCTTTAGTAAATTTTTTAGTTGGATAACCCTGTTAATTTTTAGCGGGGTTTTCTTTTTATTAAAAATGCAAAAATAAAAGTATAAAAACATTTTTTTATACACAAAAAAGAATAAATAAGCTTTTTAGCTTTAAAAAATACATAGAAATCAAATTATCATATTTATAGTCTACCATTAATTTATGTGAAGATAATAACTGAAATATTAAACTATAAATATCTAATATATAAATATATAGCTGTAGATGTGAATTATTAGCAAAAAACATCTCAAACCTTTGCAAATCATTATATATCAATATATTTGCAAAAAGTTTTTAACATAAGTTTTTAATTTACACATTCATAAATTAAATAAAGATATTCTTAAAGGAAAAAGTAATTATGGGCAAGTCTCATAATGTTTTAGTAATTTTTTAGTTGGATGCGGAATCCCGGGGTAGTAGCCGGGATTCTATTTTTATAGCTAATTACCTTGATATTAAAACACTTACTGCATTACCTCCAAAACCTACAGCGTTTACAAGAATTTTACGCAACGGCTTATCCTGTGTTGGAAACCTATTTATATAAGGAACTCCGATAAAATGATTATTTTGTAACATAAGTACCGCAAATTCGAGGCTTAATAATCCCGAAGCACCAAAAGTGTGCCCCACTTTCCATTTATTAGTAGTCAGCAATGGCATGTTCTCTCCAAATATTTTTTGTACTGCCGTATATTCAGATAAATCACCTTTAACCGTACCCGGTGCGTGCATAACTATAGCATCTACCTCTTCCAATGGGGTATCTTTAAGCGCCATAAGCATCGATTTTTGCATACATTCAGCATCATTAGATATAGAAACACTGTGCTTAAGGGTTTCCGTAGCATATCCAATACCATCTATATAAGCTAAGGCGTTACTTTTTTTACCTGGCTCAAGGCATGCAGAAGCAGCTCCCTCGCCTAATACCATGGTATTAGCTTTTTTCTCAAAATCAAATGCCCTGCAAGGATACTCGCCTTTTAAGGAGCTATATATCTTCATGGCCTGCATTTGCGCTACAGTAAAAGGTGTTAACGGAGCTTCACTTCCTCCTACAAGAAATTTGTCTGCCATACCGGCACGAAGCCACGCTACCCCGTTTAACAGCGCATGCAGGGCAGTAGAACATGTAATAGAATGTGAAATTTCGGGCCCTGAGTTTTTAAGGTCCTGAGCCACCCAACTGGATATATTACCTAAGGTAGTAGCAGGAGAAGCCTGAATGCCTGTTTTACCTGTTTCAAGAAATTCACTATGATGCTTTTCAAATAAATCTGTAGCTCCGCGAGAGGAGCCTATATTAATGCCAAAAACATCATTTTCTGTCCAGCCTGCATTTTCAACTGCCATTCTTGAAGCAAGAATTGAATACAATACTGAATTATCAAGAGAATTATATTTTGTATCAAATGTTTTTAATGCATCTGCCTGTTCCCTTTGTTTTATGGTTAAAGCAGCAACAGGGATTATTTTCTCTCCCAGTTTATAATCGTGCATTAAGGTAGCTGTATCTGAATAGTTATTCCAAACCTCTTTAGTTGATGATCCAAGCGGCGAAAAAGAGGAAATAGAAACTATGGAAACTGTTGTTGACAAAGCAAAAAATATTTGTGCAAAAATACGCTAAAAACATAGAGTAAAAGACAGCAGCGTCTTTACATTACTGTTTCTATCGCTTCCTGTATTGTATTGTAAATTTTTTCAAGAAGTTCATCTTCTATTATGTAAGGGGGAAGTACATAGATAATATTCCCAACAGGTCTCAAGATAACACCATTAGCAATAAAAAAATCGTAAAGCCTGTTCCTGAAACTACCATAATATTCTTCGCTCTCCCTTTCAATCTCTAAAGCAAAAATAACTCCCAGAACCCTGGTAGTTTTAACTCTGGGATGTTTTTCCATTTTTGCTTTAAACTCCAGATGCTTTTTATTAATACGAACCAGATTATCCTGCATTTGCTGTTGTTGTAACAAATCAAGGCTGGCTATGGCTGCCGCACAACCCGTAGGATTGGCAGTAAAGGTATGTCCGTGAAAAAGTGCTTTATTCACATCCTCATCATAAAAGCCATCATACAATTGTTGTGTAAAAGTAGTTATAGCCATGGGGATAGCACCTCCTGTCAATGCTTTGGAAAGGCACATCATATCAGGGCGTTGGGTAAGATAATCACAGGCAAAGTTTTTCCCGGTTTTTCCAAATCCTGTCATTACTTCATCAGCAATTGTAAAAACACCATTTTCTTTACATATAGTTATAAGCACATCTAAGGCTTCCGGCTCATACATAACCATTCCTGCTGCTCCCTGAACCAGTGGCTCAAAAATAAAGCCTGCATATTCATTGGTTTCAGCTAATTCCCTTAGAAGCACATAACTTTCTTCTTCTTTCCCTTTTTCCGGTACAGGAATACGAACCACTTCAATTAGAGAACCCTTAAAAGCTTCTGTAAAAAACGAAATTCCGCTTGCAGCCATAGCAGCAAACGTATCGCCATGAAAAGCATTTTCAAAAGCAATGATCTTAGTCCGTTTTTCTCCTTTATTGTAATAATATTGTAAAGCAACCTTAATAGCAATTTCTACAGCAGTAGAACCATTATCGGAAAAAAACAATTTCTTTTGATTAGAAGGCAGTATTGTCATCAGTTTTTCAGACAAAACCACCGCTGGTTCATGTGTAAATCCGCCAAAAAGCACATGCTCTAATGATGTAAGCTGTTTGTATATCGCATCGGCAATATATTTGTTACTATGCCCATAAGGGTTAACCCACCATGATGCAATAGCATCTATATATTGTTTTCCGTTTTCATCCCATAATAAAGCACCTTCACCCTTTGTAATTCCAATAGGTACTGCGGCGGTTTTATGTTGTGTATAAGGGTGCCATAAGTATTGGGCATCCCGTTCTTGTAAACTCATATATTTAATAATTCTGCACGAAATTCATCGGCATATTCTTTAATAACATTCTTGTCAAAATAAGGCTCATTTTCAATACGCCCAATCATTTTCAAACCTGTTTTATGAAGTATAATGTTTTCTGTAGATGGCAAAGCATCTCCGTTAAATACAATACCCCCAATTGAAAGATTTCGCAGTTTTAAAGCCTCGATAGTTAGTAACGTATGATTTATACTGCCCAAATAATGGCGTGATATCACAACAACTTTATATTCGGGTTTTATAAGGTCGGCAATCGTATCAGTAGTATTTAAAGGAACCAATAAGCCTCCTGCGCCTTCAATAACAAGATGATTTTTGGTTTTAGGCTCCTTTGTTGAAATTAAGTTTATTTCAACCCCATCTATTTCGGCTGCTAAATGGGGACTCGCAGGAGTATTTAGCAGATAACTATTTTCAAAAAAGCGTGTTTTGTTGTTAGAGATATATTTTTTAACCTTATGTGTATCGGAGTCATTAATATCTCCTGCCTGTATTGGTTTCCAGTAATCGGCTTCAAGTGCTTCGGTAATTATTGCCGATGCAACAGTTTTACCAACATCGGTGCCTATACCGGTAATAAATAATTTCATTTTATTTCAAATTCATTTATGCAGTTTTCGCAGCGATATAATATATAAAGCAGCAATTTTTCTCAATTTATTTAAGTTTTACAAACTTACTAAATCAATCAGCATCATTTTAGTTTAAAGCCACCAATTAAACATTTACTAAATTATCGTTATAATTTTAATATAATATTACCAATAAGAGAATGCATAATTACTAATTTTGATTACTAAGATTTAAAAAATTAACATTATTCCACCTTATATGGAAACTCTACGCGTACCAAATTATATCAAATCAGTATATATTGCCCTCCTGATTATTATAATTGTTTTTGTTATGATAATTGCCAAACAACTTCTGGTACCGCTACTTATATCAGGTTATATTGCAATGCTGTTAACATCTGCCTGCAATACACTGGAGCGGCGTAAAATACCACGCTCTGTAAGTGCCGCTATCTGCCTATTTATATTTATTACCCTTATTGGCGCTATATTATTTTTTATTTACCTTCAGGTAAATGGTTTTATGAAAGATCTGGGCGACGGACTGACCGACAAAATAAATTCCTTCATTGTAGAGGGAAATAATTGGCTTGCAAAACATTTCGGGGTTGATTTAGGTATGTCAAGAGGCTTTGAAATGAAAAAGGCTGTTGAAATAGTACAACCCGAAGATCCATCGCCTACCAAGCTTATTTTTAGCACAATAGGAATGCTTTCTGATGTTATTTTACTACCTGTTTTTATTTTTTTCCTTCTCATATACCGTGACCACCTTGCGGTTTTTGTAACAAAAGTATTTAGTAAGCAAGACAATACATTTTTGCTGGATAAACTTACCTCTATCCGAAAAATTGTACATGCATATATAATGGGGGCAGGAAAAGTTATGGCTATCTTAGCTGTAGTAAATACAGCAGTGCTGTTTGCATTGGGTATAAAACATGCCATATTTTTTGGCGTATTAGCAGGTATGCTAAATATTATACCTTACCTGGGGCCATCATTAGGAGTAATATTACCTTTTACTTTTGCATTAATGACTAAAGACAGCCTGTTTTACCCGATAGCAATTCTAGTGGCTTTTACTTTTATACAGTTATTAGAAGGTGCTTTTTTAACCCCAAAAATTACAGGAAGCAATGTGAATCTTAATGCACTTATTACTTTTATAGGCCTGCTTATAGGCGGTGCTATATGGGGTATAACCGGCATGATACTCATTATTCCTACTATTGCAATACTTAAAAAACTATTTGAACTGAGTCCCGACACCCAGCCCTACGCCTACCTTTTTGGTGAAGAAGACAGCAACTGGTTTAAAAAGCGGGAACGCAGAACCAAAAGAGCGCAACAGGAAAAGGCAAAAGATGCCAAAAATGACACTAAGGTTAAAAAAATTATAAAGAAAGGTGAATAGACAATAATTGCAATACAGCAGTAACTTGTTGCTGGGTAGTGTAGGCATGCAGGCAAAAACGTAAGCGTTCCTCCCCTTCCGGAACCGTGGGTGAAAGTATAGGTTTTACATCAAATCCGTTTTGCTGAAGTGAAAAAGCTACCTTTTTAACCTTTGCATTGCCTTTTACCACCGCGCAATGTATTGCCGATTCGCTATATATAAAACTATGCAATTGCAGTCTTTTAACCTCGGCAGTAAAAAAGTCTATTATCTTTTTTAAAGATTGCCTGCTGTTTTTATCCTGCTCAAGATAGCTATAAGCCGTAAGTATGGTAGCAAGCGAATGAGGCGGCAGTGCTGTAGTATATATAAAGCTTCTGGCAAAATTAACCAGATATTGTGTTAACTGTAAAGAACCTACTATAGCGGCTCCGTGACAGCCAAGACCTTTACCAAAGGTTATAATCCTGGCAAAAACCCTGTTTTCTAAAGCAAGGCTTTGTAAAAGCCCTTCCCCATTCTCTCCAAATACCCCCAATGCATGAGCCTCATCTACAATCATGCGGGCATTGTATTTTTCAGCAAGATGTACCATTGCCAAAAGGTCAGGAGTATCACCATCCATAGAGAAAACCGATTCGGTAACTATATATATTTCTCTATCCCTATTCTCAATTTCAGCCTTTTTAAGCAACCTTTCAAGATCGACAATATCATTGTGACCAAACTTATAGTTTTTAGCCATAGAGAGGCGCATTCCGTCACGTATTGACGCATGAATGTATTCATCATACAAAACAATGTCGCCTTTTTGCGGTACAGATGAAAACAGACCTAAATTAGCATCATACCCTGAATTGAAAATAAGAGCACTTTCAGCTTTATGGAAATTTGCAATAGCATTTTCGGTATCCTTATATAATTTATGGTTTCCGGATATTAAGCGTGAACCTGTAGCACCATTACTATTTATACCGGCTTTAACCAAATAGTTATGCGATGCATTAAAGATTTCTTCCGATTTAGAAAAACCCAGATAATCATTAGACGAAAAATCTATCCTGCTATTCGGCGCAGGCAGTTTTCGTAATGCGTCAGCTTCATCCCGCGATGCTAATTTATTCTGTAATGATTTCGGAAAGGTTCTCATACTCCAAAAATACTATGTTTTAAAAACCTATAAACAAAAAAATAGTATTGAAAAAGGGATATTAATTATTGTTTTTCAATAATTTATTTATATTTGCGCTACCATAATACCTGAACCAATGACTAAATTTAAAATTCTCTCTTCATCACACACCGGAATAGATACTAAAAAAATATTTTTTCTGATTTTACTTATGAACTCGGATATAATATAACACTCCTGTTTGTTGGCTTTGTACTGATAGTAATTGCAGACATCATTAAAAAGGGAGAAAACATTAAACTTGAAAACGACTTAACTATATAACCAATGAAACGTTTAATCATTCTACATGCACTGGTACAAATTTTGTTCGCATTATCACTCTTTATTATGTTTTTTTTAGTGCCTTTTTGGGTACTCTCATTCACATACCCGCACACCATACCGTTTAAGATAAACGGAGAAATAATGGCTGCCACCCCGATTGTTGCCAAAGCTTTTGCCGGACTTGTGATAGCGGGTATTGCCTTTTTTATTTATGCCCTATACATCTTTAAACAAACACTGGACCTTTTCTTAAAAAAGAGAATATTCAACCTTGATGTTATTAAAAACTTTCGCCTTATTGGAAGAAGCATCTTAATAGGCTATATACTTTCGGGTGGCGGATCAGTACTTTATAACCTGTCACGAAATCAGTCAGGCATAGACTTCAATTTTATTGCAGGATCTATATTCATCATCTGCCTTGGATTGTTCTTTTTTGTCTTGTCTGAAGTATTCCAAATGGCAAAAGACATTAAAGAAAAAAACGATTTAACTGTTTAATTATGAAACATCATATAAATGTAATTTTATTGACACTACGAGGTGCTATAATGTTAGCAATAGCATGGGCTATCTTACATTTGGTAGCTGCACATTCTATCTTTACACATAAATACCTTAAAGTAATAGAATATAGCCTGACAGAGTACTTCAAACCAATATCCTGGAACGAGTACCAAAATGATATTTGGTTTGCAGGTACATTTTGCATTGTTTATGCTTTGTTATTGGGTTATCTTATTTATGGTTTGATACGATTTTACATGTGCCTTTATAATATAGAAAAAGGTAAAATGTTCTACATTACCCAAGGTGCCGACTTTAAAAAGGCAGGGACAGCAATAATTATGTTTGCTAAACTAAAATACCTGCTATTTTGTGGAGTAGGATGCTTTTATTACTTTGATTTCAGCACCTTAAAAGATCAGTTACCTTCATTTTTAGCTGTTTACCTTATTGGTAAATTGATTTTGATAATGTCTTACATGGCTGAAAGAGGAGAATTTATTAAGGAAGAAAACGAGCTAACCATATAATCATGCCTATAATAATAAACCTTGATGTAATGCTCGCCAGACGGAAGATGCGCTCTAATGAACTGGCAGAGAAAGTAGGTATAACCACGGCCAACCTGTCTATACTTAAAACCGGCAAGGCGAAAGCCATTAGATTTTCGACATTAGAAGCTATCTGCGAAGTATTGGAGTGCCAGCCCGGTGATATTATGGAGTATATTAAAGAAAGTGATGAACCAAATAAATTATGATCCTTTTTATATTATCAATTTTTTTATTGCTTCTTATTCTTGTGGCACTTGTAGCAATATATTTTCACTATTGGCAGACTCATGTAGTTACTACAGCAGTACTATATTTATTTTTTATGTACTTATGGTTCGTCGATCTAACTCCTGATAGCAATATAAAGCCTCATTGTAGTTTCCCCCTGTTTTTAATAACTATATACATTACACCATTGTATTTTATATATCACTTATTTTGTATAAAATATGCTAAATACATTGAAGATAAAGCAATAATGACAATAAACATAATTGGCACTGGATTATGCGCGCTTAATTTAATTATCTTATTTACCTTTTAATTATCTCTTTTCAAGTAAACAAAGTCTTTTATAAGACTTTTTAGTTTTTAGAGCTACAATATTATTTATACTGTATAACTGATTATATCCGGCTATAAAAATCATATCATTTCGGTCTTTATCATCATAATCCAAAACAACTTTATGCTTGTCAACATACCATTTACCACTCCATTTAGTCAAGCCTTTATTGCATAAAAGCTTACTATGTATAAATGTTCTATCCCGCCTGAGTATTAAAGTATCCTCTTTTGCTTTGGTACTTAAGAAACGATAATACCCTTTACTATACATAATCCTTATAGCTTCAATATTTACCACATCCTTACTCACATAAGTACCGGAATAATCACTGTCTGTGGTTGAACACGCAGTTACAGCAATAAGCATTAAAAAAAACAAAACTATACGGTTCGCCATCATCAGTATTTTATTAAAACAAAAATACAAAATCAGCAGTGTTACAATCACGTAATTTTACGCATTATACATAGAAAAAAGCCCTACACAATGTGCAGGGCTTCTCAATTATATTTCATGGATAGATTAACCTACCAGGATAATAATTCTGTTGTCTTTAAGCTCCAGAGTACCTGATGTTATTGGCAAAAGGAATTTCTGGTCTTTGTCTGACTTTTCAAACTTAGCCGAAAATTCGGTGTTCGTTTTAAAATCAGGTACTGCTATCTTAATGTTGCCTTCTGTCAATATCGAAACAATACTGGCGTGGTTATTCAACATCTGGAATTCACCATCTACACCCGGAACCGTTACCGAAGTAACGCCCCCTTTAAACAAATGGCCCTCCGGAGATACTATTTCTAATAATAACATATCTTTTAGTTATTTTAGTTGTTGGTTGTAGATATTCGGAAGCCTCTGGCAACCATCAACTATCAACCCTCAACCAATTACGCTTCAGCTAACATTTTCTGACCTGCTTCGATCACTTCCTCAATAGTACCTTTAAGGTTAAAGGCAGCCTCCGGAAGGTGGTCAAGCTCACCATCAATGATCATGTTGAATCCTTTGATAGTATCTTTAATATCTACAAGTACACCAGGGATACCTGTAAACTGCTCTGCCACGTGGAAAGGCTGAGAAAGGAAACGCTGAACACGACGTGCGCGTGATACTGCAAGTTTATCTTCTTCGCTTAACTCTTCCATACCAAGGATAGCGATGATGTCCTGAAGTTGTTTGTATTTCTGAAGTATTTCTTTAACTCTTTGTGTACAGTTATAGTGCTCATCCCCTAAGATTTGCGGAGTAAGGATTCTTGAAGTTGAATCAAGAGGATCTACCGCCGGGTAGATACCAAGCTCAGCAATTTTACGTGAAAGTACAGTTGTTGCATCAAGGTGGGCAAATGTTGTTGCCGGTGCCGGGTCAGTTAAGTCATCCGCAGGTACGTAAACCGCCTGTACAGATGTAATTGATCCTTTTTTAGTAGAAGTAATACGCTCCTGCATAGCACCCATTTCTGTTGCTAATGTAGGCTGGTAACCTACCGCAGATGGCATACGACCAAGAAGTGCAGACACCTCTGAACCTGCCTGTGTAAAACGGAAGATGTTATCTACGAAGAAAAGAACGTCTTTTCCTTGTGCTTCACCCGCTCCGTCACGGAAGTACTCAGCGATTGTAAGACCTGAAAGCGCAACACGTGCACGTGCTCCAGGCGGCTCATTCATCTGTCCAAATACGAATGTAGCTTTAGACTGGCGCATACCAGGCTTATCTACTTTAGAAAGGTCCCAACCACCATTTTCCATTGAGTGCATAAAGTCATCACCATATTTAATAATACCAGACTCAAGCATCTCACGAAGAAGGTCGTTTCCTTCACGTGTTCTTTCACCTACTCCTGCGAATACAGAAAGACCACCGTGACCTTTTGCAATATTGTTAATCAACTCCTGGATAAGTACTGTTTTACCAACACCTGCACCACCAAATAATCCAATTTTACCACCTTTTGCATAAGGCTCGATAAGGTCTATTACTTTGATACCTGTGAATAAAACTTCTGATGAAGTTGAAAGATCTTCAAATTTAGGAGCCTGACGGTGGATAGGTAATCCATTAGCACCATCTTTTGGCAAATCGCCAAGACCATCAATAGCGTCTCCAATAACATTAAACAAACGTCCGTAAACATCCGCACCAATTGGCATCTGGATAGGAGCACCTGTTCCAATAACTTCCTGACCTCTGCTCATACCGTCAGTTGAGTCCATTGATATAGTACGAACAGTGTCTTCACCTACGTGAGACTGTACTTCAAGGATTAATTTTGAACCATCTTTTTTAGTGATCTCTAATGAATCATAGATCTTAGGAAGCTCAGCGTTTTGGGTGTCAAACACCACGTCTACTACTGGTCCGATGATCTGTGCAACTTTTCCTATTACTTTAGACATTGCTTATGTATTTATTAAACAGCTATTTACGTTTTCCGAAAAAACCTATTTTTTCCGAGTGCAAAGATAGTTTTTTCTACATGAATTATGCAACACCAAAAATGCATTTTTTTCAATAAAAAAGAGGAAATTTGAAAATACGCTTCCAAATGTTGGTTAAGACCTTAGCTCCATTGCTGATTTATCACTCCGACACCCGAAGAATTGCTCAATACATTTTTATTAATCGATAAAAACAAAAAAACAGCCAAGAAAACTCTTAACTGCTTTTTTATATTTAATATCTGTAACAGATTACTCTACCGTAACCGACTTCGCTAAATTTCTCGGCTGATCTACATTACATTCTCTCATTACTGCAATATGGTATGACAGTAACTGCAATGGAATTGTAGTCAATAATGGCGATAAAGCATCTGATGTAGATGGTATTTCGATAACGTGGTCGGCTAATTCTTTAACCTGCGTATCTCCTTTTGTTACCACGGCAATAATTTTACCGCTTCTTGATTTTATTTCCTGTATGTTACTTACAATCTTATCATAGTGCTCCTGTTGTGGTGCAATAATAACCACAGGCATATGCTCATCTATAAGCGCAATTGGCCCGTGTTTCATTTCAGCAGCAGGGTAACCTTCAGCATGTATATAGGATATCTCTTTAAGCTTTAACGCTCCTTCAAGAGCTACAGGGAAATTATACCCCCTGCCCAGATAAAGTGCATTTGGCGCATCTTTATAAACAGCCGCTATCATTTGTGCCACATCATTTGTCTGTAATGCTTCCTGCACTTTTTCAGGTATAAGCTCCAATTCCTGCAGGTATCTGTGGAAGTCGGAATTACTCATGGTTCCTTTAGCTTTTGCCAAACGAAGCGCAATAAGCGTAAGTACTGTTATCTGAGTTGTAAAAGCTTTTGTGGAAGCAACACCAATTTCAGGCCCTGCATGTGTATAAGCACCTGCATGTGTCTCTCTTGAAATAGAAGATCCTACCACATTACAAACCCCAAACACAAATGCGCCGCTTTCTTTAGCAAGCTTTATTGCCGCAAGTGTATCAGCAGTTTCACCTGATTGCGAAATAGCAATAACTACATCGGTAGGACGAATTATAGGATTTCTGTATCTGAATTCAGAAGCATATTCTACTTCAACAGGTATGCGCGCAAATTCTTCAAATATGTATTCTGCCACAAGGCCCGCATGCCATGAAGTACCACAGGCAATAATAAGTATCCTGTCGGCATTTAAGAATTTTTGAAGATTATCTTCAACCCCTGCCATTTTAATAAGGCCCTCATTAGCATGAAGCCTTCCTCTGTAAGTATCTTTTATTACACTTGGCTGCTCATATATCTCTTTAAGCATAAAGTGGTCGTAACCGCCTTTTTCTATTTGCTCAAGATTCATCTGCAGCTCCTGAATATATGGATCTACTAAAGAGTCATCTTTAATTTTTCTTATTTTTAAAGGCTTATCCAGTCTTATAATTGCCATTTCCTCATCATCAAGATAAATGGCATTAGAAGTATATTCAATAAATGGCGAAGCATCAGACGCTACAAAAAATTCATCTTTACCTACACCTATAGCTAATGGGCTTCCTAAACGGGCAGCTATAATTTCAGTTGGCCTTTCTTTATCAAATACAGCAATTGCATAAGCACCTACTACCTGATTAAGCGCCACCTGAACAGCTTTACCTAATTTAAGATTATCTTTTTTCTTAACTTCTTCTATAAGGTTAACAAGAACCTCAGTATCGGTATCCGATTTAAAAGTATACCCTCTTTTTATAAGTTCTTTTTTTAACGGTTCATAGTTTTCTATAATACCATTATGAACTATTACCAGGTTACCCGAATTGGATAAATGCGGATGTGAATTTACATCATTAGGCACACCATGTGTAGCCCAACGTGTATGACCAATCCCTATAGAACCATTTAATGTTATTTCTTTTTCTGCTCTTTCTTCAAGATCAGACACTTTTCCTTTGGTTTTGGAAAGTTTAAGGTCAGTGCCGTCATAAAGCACAACTCCTGCACTATCATACCCCCTGTATTCAAGTCTTTTAAGCCCTTTTATGATTACAGGATATGCTTCCCTGTTACCTATATAACCTACAATTCCGCACATATAACTGACTATTTAGGTTTAGAATAAAAAATTTCTAGTTTAACTCGTTTATCTTGTTCCCCAACAGGAACGTTGCTTCCATATAAAACAGTTCCGAAAGGATGCTGTACTGCCGATAATGGTATTTCTTTAACTTCAGTATCTCCTTCAGTGAAAGCAGTCTTAAGCTTATAGTTAGATACAACATTTATACTTTCTGTAACTACAAGGCCAAGTTTGTGGTTTATGGAGTCTCCTTTAATAATATTATTAACATGGTCTGTAACCCTTATTTTATATCTTATCGTTCCGTTATCCAGTGTATCTATAACCCCTCCATGAATATACTTGTTGTATTTAGGATATGCATTACTTGAAGTACCATCTGCATAATAATCATACACAGGCTTTCTGTTTTCAAGGTCATAAAGATATAACCTTAATGGCGCAATAAGCTTTGTGCCGTCAGCCACAGATTGCCCCATACCTGTAGCGCTGTTATTGTCTACATAAAAAACAAGGTTAGCCTCATTTACAAGTATTCTTTCTCCAAGCGCAGCTTCTGTAAGGGCATTAAGCCCGGCATCAACCAGATTTATAATAGCCATAGAACCGGCTCCGCCTTTAATATATAAACGACTGTCTCCTTCTACAGCATCTGAAGATGCTATAGCACTGCTGAAATCGCCTTTATATGTATTCTCGTAAAAGTTAATAGTATTTGTTTTGAGATTAAATGTCATAGTCTTATCAAGGATATCAGTTCCCTGAACCCCGTCAAGACCAATTTCATAATCATGATATTTTATGGTTATTATACCTTCAGAGAATTTAGGAACAGCCATTACTGCATCATTGCCTACCTGCTCTACTTTAAAATATAAACCCCTGAAATAATTTTTAAAAATATTGTTATTTAAAAGATTACCCCTGTTAGCATTACTAAACAAAGCATCCTGCATAGCAGCTTTATCAAGATTCATAAAAATACCGGGAGCAAGCCTTTCTACTACCCTTGGAGTACCGGCATTCGGTTCTCCTGTTGCAGGATTTGTACCTTTAGGGTTAGCTATACGCTTAACCTCAAGAGGGCTAAATGTAAATGCTTCATTTTCTGCTAAAGGTGCACCCACCAGAAGGCTCTCAACCATTGCAAAATCATCCGAATAGTATCTTTGTACTTTATCTGCAGCACCCGGGTCTGTATCCCTAAGATAAAATCCGTTTCTGTATAATTTCAGATTAAATTTAGCATTAGGGTTGCCATAAACAGAGTCAAGCTCATAAAGAGTACTTGTACCATTATTAGTATCGCTCTCATCAAGTTCAGAACCTGTTGCTTTACTGTAATAAGGCACATACAGATATACTGAGTCTATAACAGGGCTGTATAGTGTTGGGTTTTCACTGCCTGAAGGAATTTCCAGCTGTGTTACAAAGTGGGCAATTGTTTTACCAAAAACTGGATTATCGTAAACTCCTAGCTGGTTAAGGGTAAGATTGTTAGATTGCACAGCCCCGGTAGGCCTGTCATAAGCAACAACATTTACATCGGCCTTTATCATATCACTATGAACATCGTCTCCCACGATGTCAGATCCTAATTCATTAAAATCTTTATCACACGATACAAAAAAAACAATACTTAAGGCAAAGATTAACTTCTTTAGAAATGAACTATTAGTCATTATATATTTTTTAGATTTACTATAAAACCTGATTTCTATAGAAATTAGTATATGCTTCTGCAAATTTATCTTTATCAACAAACGGAAGGAATGGTTTTCCTGATGCTTCAACAAACTTAACTAATTCGTCAGACAGGTTTTCTGAAGCGATGATAACAGCATCAGAATGTGCTATTGACGCCTTCATTACATTCACATAATCAGGTGTTTCAAGCATCTTTACATCACTTTCCGGCACATTGTCAAACAATACTTTTTTAAGCATATTATTATCAAGTGTACCTTCAAAAGACTGGTTATATACAGATGTAACAATTTTTGTGTCTGCAAAAAGCGCTTCATCTTTATAATAATGTTTCATATAAACCGGAAGCATGCCTGCAAGCCATCCGTGTACATGAATAATATCAGGAACCCAGTTTAGTTTTTTTACTGTTTCAACAACTCCTTTGGCAAAAAATATAGCTCTCTCGTCATTATCGGGATATAGTACCCCGTCTTCATCACTAAATGTAGCTTTTCTTTTAAAATACTCATCATTATCAATAAAGTAAACCTGTATTCTTTCTTTAGGTATAGATGCAACCTTAATAATAAGGGGCATATCCATATCATTTACTACCAAATTCATTCCTGATAATCGGATAACCTCATGTAATTGATGCCTTCTTTCGTTAATATTTCCATAGCGCGGCATAAATATTCTTATTTGCCCGCCCTGGTCATTAATCATTTTCGGCACATCATACGACATTAAAGACACTTCATTTTCAGCCAAATAAGGCACTACTTCAGATGATACATACAATATCCTCTTATCCTCCATATTAAAACTATATTTATTTATAGGGTGTTAAAACACGCAAAATTAAACAATTTTGCGCATTTTGTAACTATTATATTAATTTTGCTTCCAATTTAATATAAATCCGATGCTCATTTTTAACAATAAAGCTGATTTAATTTCACATTTATCAACTTATAAAAACAATAAATCTACGATTGGTTTTGTACCCACAATGGGCGCTTTGCACAAAGGACATCTTTCACTTCTGGAAAAATCGTTTCAGGAAAACATTATAACTGTAATAAGCATTTTTGTAAACCCTACTCAGTTTAATAATCAGGAAGACCTGAAAAAATATCCCCGAACGCTGGAAGCTGATGTGGAGAAAATAAAAACCGTTAGTGATGCTATTATAGTTTTTGCACCGTCTGTAGATGAAATGTATGATGGAAACACTGAATCTGCTCACTTTTCTTTTGACGGTCTTGAATATCAGATGGAAGGCAGTCACCGCCCAGGGCATTTTGATGGTGTTGGCACCATTGTAAAAAAATTATTTGAAATAGTTAAGCCCACCAATGCCTATTTTGGCGAAAAAGATTTTCAGCAATTACAGATCGTTAAAAAACTTGTACAAAAAACTGGTATGCCTATAAATATTGTAGGATGCCCCATAAGCCGCGAAGAAAACGGCCTGGCTATGAGCTCAAGAAACGGACGGCTGACAGACGAAGAAAAAAACAAAGCCGCTTTTATATATAAAACATTGAAAGAAGCGCGCGAAAAGTTTGTAAATGAAAGCATTGAAGCCGTAAAAAAATATGTTTATGATGCTTTTTCTACCCATCCGGAATTTAAAATGGATTACTTTGAAATAGCCGCAGAAGATGACCTTGTACCTGCAAATACTAAAGATAATAAGGAATACAGAGGTTTTATTGCGGTTTTTTTAAGCAATGTTAGGTTAATTGACAATATTTCATTAAATTGATTACCTTTGCACCATGCAAATTCAAGTTGTAAAGTCCAAGATTCACCGCGTTATGGTGACTGGAGCTGATTTAAATTACATAGGCAGCATTACTATAGACGAAGCGTTAATGGAAGCTGCTAATATTATTGAAGGTGAAAAAGTTTCTATCGTGAACATTAATAATGGTGAACGCCTTGAAACTTATGCTATTAAAGGTAACAGGAATAGTGGCGACATTACCCTGAATGGCCCTGCTGCCAGAAAAGTACAGAAGGGCGATATTATTATTATTATATCATATGGTATTCTTGATTTTGAAGAAGCTAAATCATTTAAGCCATCATTAGTTTTTCCTAACGAAAAAGACAATACCCTAACGTAGGTTTGAATAAAAAATTAAGTAAATTATTAAGTATAATACTCCCTCTATCCGTGGGAGTTTTTTTAATTATATATACTTACAGCCAGTTTACACCGGCACAGCTTGAAGAGATTAAAAGCTATTTTGAAAACGCCGATTACAATTATATTTACTTATCGCTTTTTATTGGTTTAACAGGCCACATAGCACGTGCATACCGCTGGAAATATACACTTTCGCATATTGGCTACCAAAGCCCTTTTATGATAAAGTTTAGTGCTGTATGCATTACCTACCTTATGAATATGACAGTACCCCGCAGTGGCGAGGTAAGCCGTGCACTTGTGCTTAAGCGCTATAGCAACGTACCTTTTGACAAAGGACTGGGTACCATTATAAGCGAAAGGGTTGTAGATTTATTTTTGCTGCTGTTTTGTGTTACAGGTACTATAATTCTGCAATTTAGTACCCTTCAGGATTATCTTAGCAAGAATATACCTTACCAGAATCTTGTTATTTACGGTATAGCTTGTGCGTTGCTTATGGCAGGGGCAATTCTTTTTTACATATACAGCAAAAACAAATGGCTGTTAAAACTGAAAGAAAAAATATCAGGACTGGTAGAAGGAACATTAAGCGTATTTAAAATGCCAAATAAATGGCCTTTTTTACTATTGTCAGTTTACATATGGTTTACTTATGTATTAATGTTTTATGTTACTATATATGCCTTGCCCGAAACTGCAGGCCTGAGCTTTGGTGTTGTTTGTGTAGCTTTTGTAATAGGCAGCTTGGCCATTACTTTTAGCAACGGAGGCTTTGGGGTTTACCCTGCAGCAATTGCAGGCATTTTAGGATTATATGCCGTGCCTAAAGTAGCAGGAACCGCCTTTGGATGGCTCGTGTGGACATCGCAAACCGGCATGATTGTTTGTTTAGGAGCACTCTCATTTTTATTATTACCTTTACTCTATAGACACAAATAATTGCTAACTTGCTTCGCATTTCTACTAAAAACATGTAAAGCAATGAAAACCAACACCCTACTACTTTTACTACTTTTTACATCCACTCTTTTCTCGCAAAAAAAAACTGAAGAGCTACCATCTGAAAGATTAAATACTACAAGGCTGATTACCGTTGTAACTCCGGCTTCTTACGATTTGCCGGCAAATAAAAACAAAAAGTATCCTTTGTTGGTTTTGCTTGATGGTGATTATCTTGTAGATCCGTTTTCGGGCATGCTTTCTTATACAGAATACTGGAATGATTTACCTGAAGTTATAATTGTTGGAATTAACCAAAACCGTGATAATGAAAGGGCAACCGACTGCCGTATAGATAAAGAAACCGGACTGCCTGATGAGTTTGGCGAAAAATTTTTTGATTTTATTGCTACCGAACTATTACCGTATGTAGATAAAAAGTACAGGGTTTCCCCTTTTAAAATAATTGCAGGGCACGATGTAACCGCAGGTTACATTAATTACTTTTTGTATAAAGAAAATCCTTTGTTTAATGCGTATATAGTACTTAGCCCGGAACTGCCAAAAGACATGGATATTCATGTACCTGAAAGGCTTGCTGATATAAAGACACCTATTTATTATTATCTTGCAACTGCTGATGGAGATGTAATGAAAATGCAGAAAAAGATAAAAACACTTGATGAAAACATTAAAAAGGTTAGCAGCCCAACTTTAAAATATTATTTTGACGATATTAAAAATGCATCGCATTATTCACTTGTGCCTTATGCTATACCGGAAGCTATGTATCACATATTTTCTGTTTATCAGCCTATAACTTCTACTGAATATCAGGAAAAAATTGTTACGCTGCAATCGGGATATGTGGATTATCTGACTCAAAAATATAAGATCATTCAGGAAGATCTGGGCGTTAAGATACCTATAAGGCTTAATGATTTCAGAGCTATAGAAGCAGCAATATTAAAAAATGGTGCTTACGAAGAATTAAAAGCTCTGTCAGATGTCGCATCTAAAAATTATCCGCGAACAACTTTTTCTGAGTATTACACTGCGTTATACTACGAAAAAACGGACGACAATAAAAAAGCAATCAAGTCCTACATGAAAGCTTATAGTTTAAGCGAAGTAGGCGAGTATACAAAAGATATGATGCTTGATAAAGCTGAAAACCTTAAATAAACGAGACAACCATAAATGGCCAAACTAAAAACTTCCTTTTTTTGCCAAAACTGCGGGGCACAGTATGCTAAATGGCAGGGGCAGTGCAACTCATGCAAACAATGGAATACCATTGTAGAAGAAGTTATACAAAAAGAAGAAAAACAGGCCTGGAAACCCTCTACCGGAGAGGTTAAAAAAGCAGCGCGCCCGTTAAAAATAAACGAGATAGATTCGGCTGCAGAAATACGGCTTAATACCGGAGATGCCGAGCTGAACCGTGTTTTGGGAGGCGGACTCGTGCCCGGTTCACTCACACTTTTAGGCGGTGAACCTGGTATTGGAAAAAGTACACTGTTATTGCAAATATCATTAAAGCTTCCTTACCGTACGCTTTATGTATCGGGTGAGGAAAGCCAGAAACAGATTAAGATGCGTGCTGAAAGAATAACACCATCTGCCGATAATTGCTATATACTTACCGAAACTAAAACCCAAAACATATTTAAGCAAATTGAGACTATACTGCCTGAAGTGGTAATTATAGACTCTATACAAACCCTGCATACCGATTATATAGAATCGTCTGCAGGAAGTATATCACAAATACGGGAAACTACGGCAGAACTTATAAAGTTTGCCAAAGAAACCAATGTACCTGTCATTCTTATAGGGCACATAACCAAAGATGGCAGCATAGCAGGCCCAAAAATACTGGAACATATGGTAGATACCGTACTTCAGTTTGAGGGTGACCGCAATCATGTGTACCGCATACTGCGATCATTAAAAAATCGTTTTGGTTCTACTGCAGAGTTAGGTATTTATGAAATGCTTGGTACAGGATTACGCGAAGTAGCCAACCCATCTGAAATATTAATATCGCATAAAGAAGAAGAACTAAGTGGAACTGCCATTGCTACAACTATGGAAGGCATGCGCCCCCTTATGGTAGAAATACAGGCACTGGTAAGTTCAGCTGTGTATGGTACCCCGCAACGTTCAACAACCGGTTACAATGCCAAAAGGCTTAATATGATATTAGCTGTGCTTGAAAAAAGAGCAGGTTTCAGGCTTGGTGCAAAAGATGTATTTCTTAATATTACGGGCGGTATAAATGTGGATGACCCGGCTATAGACCTTGCCGTGGTGGCTGCAATACTATCTTCCAACGAAGATATTCCGGTAAATAAAGACTTCTGTTTTGCAGGGGAAATAGGCCTTTCAGGGGAAATTCGACCTATAAACAGAGTAGAACAACGCATACTTGAAGCGGAAAAGTTAGGATTTTCTACTATTTTTGTATCTAAGTACAATAAAATTTCATTAAAAAACACTCTTATCGAAATAAGGCTGGTAGCAAAAATTGAAGATGTAGCTGCCCATTTGTTCGGTTAGGTAATTATATATAATGCGTAAAAAAAACGGCAAACAAATAGCACTATTAGTTTTAAAGATAGCTGTAGTTGTAATTATCCTCTCAGTTATATCTTTTTTTGCTTTCCGCAATGTACTTCTTAATAAAGCTATTGCGAGGATCTCAGACAAGATGAGCAGTGAATATAATAGTTCCTTTGTTGTAAAAGAGGCTACGTTTAAAGGGCTATCGCGTATAGAGATGAAAGGCATAAGCCTTACACCTAAAAATGCCGATACGCTTTTGCGCGTTAACGAAATTAAAACCAGCATTAATCTGTCACGATTGTTAACTGCTGATATTCAGCTTGGCACGCTGGGAATGCAAAATGGTTTTATTCAGCTTGTAAAAAATGCCAATGGTAAAAATTTTGATGCTTTCCTTAGAAAAAAAGACAAAGAAGAATTAAATGATGATAATGAAGGCACTGATTATGCATCAAGAGCTTATAAATTATTACACCGTGCATTAAATCTTGTACCTACCGATATGAGGTTAAAAAACCTTACACTTCGCCTTGACGATATGGGCAGAAAGGTAACGCTTAACCTTATGAATTTAAAGCTGGAAGATAAACAACTCGAATCTACCATTGGCGTAAGTGCAAAAGATATCGCTCAAAACTGGAAAGTGAAAGGCTTTGCCGATCCACGAAACAAACAGGCTAATCTTGATTTTTTCAATACCGACACAACACGCATTGAAATACCTTATTTAAACGAACGTTACGGCCTTAAATCAGGCTTTGATTCTATTCATTTAAATGTAGATAACATAGAAATGGACAGCGGTCAGCTTCATGTTGACGGTTATGCATCTATACGTAATTTCATGATAAATCATGCACGCATTGCTAAAAAAGATGTGGTTATAGATAATGCACGTTTTGATTATCGTTTCCTTTTCGGATCAGACTTTATAGCCTTAGACAGTACGTCTACAATGCAGTTAAATAAAATAAAGGTAAAGCCATTTTTAAAATACAGCATTGCAGGCGATACCATATATGAGTTAAAGGCGCACATCCCTAAAATGCAGGCGCAGGATTTTATAGTGTCTTTACCCAATGGGCTTTTTACCAATTTTGAAGGTATGGAAGCTGAGGGAAGCTTTAGCTACGACCTGAATTTTATGTATAATAAAAACAAGCCTAACGCACTAGTTTTTGACAGCTCGCTTAAAAAAGACGGTTTAAAAATCATTAAATATGGTGAAGCCGATCTTGCCAAGCTTAACACCGGATTTACCTATAGGGCAATAGATAATGGAAGGGTGCAGCGCCCTGTTTTACTTACTGAATCTAACCCCTATTATACCCCTTTAGACCAGATATCGCCTTACCTGCGCAAAGCGGTATTAACAAGCGAAGACCCTTCGTTTTTTAATCACAGAGGTTTTATTAATGAAGCCTTTAAGCAATCTATAATCAAGAATATAAAAACTAAGAAATTTTCGCGCGGAGCAAGTACTATAAGTATGCAGCTTGTTAAAAACGTATTCCTTACACGAGAGAAAACACTTTCACGCAAACTTGAAGAGATACTTTTGGTTTATATACTTGAAAATAATCGTATTGCCAGTAAAGAGCGTATGCTTGAGGTTTATTTTAATATAATTGAATGGGGACCCGATGTATATGGTATTGGTGAAGCAGCATCTTATTATTTTGATAAAAGCCCAAGCCAGTTAACGCTTGATGAATGCGTTTACCTGGCAAGTATTATACCAAGGCCAAAAGGCTTTATGTGGCAGTTTAATGATGAAGGCAACCTTAAGCCTTTTGCCGTTAAACACAATGACTACATTAAACAGCTTATGCTAAGACGTGGGCTGCTTGTGCCTGAAGATACCATTCTACAATCAGGCAATATAAGCGTTACCGGGCGTGCCCGTGCAAGCTTAAGGCTTAAGCAGGTTAACCCTTTTGAAAATGATACCACGGGCGTTCAGGATTTTTTCTTTAATCTGGGCAAAAGGGCATTTTAAAATATTTTAAAGGTTTCCCAACCTTTTAGGCAGAATGATAATCTATAGTAGTATAAAGACTAAATACTATGAAAAAGATTATTATTCTGCTTTTTTTTGCATCTGCTGTTGCATTTGCCCAAAAACCTGTTTTTACTACTGCAAAAGTAAAGGCAACGACAGTTTACTTTAATGCGGCCGAAATCACACAAACAACATCAGTTACATTACCTGCGGGTACAAGTGAACTTGTAATTAAAAACGTTGTCAGTTACCTTAACGAAGGCACTGTTCAAATAAGTGCCCCGGAAAATCTTACTATAATGTCTGTGCAGTTTACCAATGATTATATTTCGGAATTTGAACCGGATGAAACTTCTCCCATAATAAAAAAAGTGCGCGACAGCATTAAGCTTATAGAGAAAGAGCTGGTACTCGTTGTAAACCAAAAAGCATCGGAACAAAAAACACTGGAACTGCTGGATAAAAATAATCAGGTTTACGGAGAACAATCCGGCCTTAGTGTAGCAGAACTAATGAAAATGGTAGATTACTACAAAGCCAAACGAACTGAAACCGCTAATGCTATAAATGCTTTTTATACCAAAGAACAAAAACTGAATGAAAAGCTGAATGACCTTAAAAAGCAAACTTGAAATAGACACAAGCAAGCAGGACAAAACATCTTCAGGTAAGCTTGTGCTCCAGGTAATGAGTGAAACAGCTTTAAGCACTATTTTAAATATTACCTATCTTACTCCAAATGCTTCATGGTTTTCTTTATATGATTTGAGGGCTGATGATACTTCTTCTCCTATAAACATGCTGTACAAAGGCCAAATTGTACAACAAACAGGAATTGACTGGAAAAAAGTAAAACTTACACTTTCCAGCGGCACACCTAATCAAAGCAGCTATGCCCCTGAACTAAACACCTGGTTTTTGAGTTTAGCCGCAAATATGAACTATAAGCGTATTATACAAGGAAGACCAAATACAAATTTTACACAAAGCCTTCAGGGTCAGGTTTCGGGACTGAATGTAACTACCGGAACAGGAACCCCCGCAGAATTATCTGATGTTGTAGTTGAAGGATACCGTACTACAACCAGTATACAATCTAATATCTCTAACTACACAACAATCACCGAAAATCAGATGAATGTTTCTTTTGATATTGATCTTCCTTATGATATTCTCTCTAACGGAAAGCAGCACAGTGTTACACTTAAAGAAATAAAACTACCTGCTGCTTATAAGCATTATGCCGTACCTAAACTTGAGCAGAAAGCCTTTTTGCTTGCTGAAATAGCTGACTATTCCCAATACAATTTACTACAGGGCGAGGCTAACATTATTTTTGACGGAATGTATATTGGGAAAACCCGGATTAACCCTTCGCAAACTAGCGACACATTAAGCCTTAGTATGGGCAGGGATAAAAAAATTGCTATTGAACGCGAGAAAATTGCAGAAAAATCAGGTACAAAGTTTCTTTCTTCGGGCAGGGAGCAAACTTTTACATACGACATAATTATTCGTAACAATAAAAAAGAGGATGTAAAACTAACTGTAAAAGATCAGTACCCAATAAGTATAGACAAAGAAATAGAAACAGAACTCCTTCAAAGTGACAATGCTAAAATTGATAAAGAGACCGGATTATTAACGTGGGAACTAAACCTAAAACCATCTGAAACTAAAAAAGTAAGAATAAGTTATCGTGTTAAGTATCCAAAAAACAAGACAATACTTAACTTATAATGTTTTGTTAACCAGAATGTTATTTCGTTTTTAATGTAGTAATTTTAGTATATAAACCTATAAAATTCACTGCTATGAAAACAAAATTATTATTGCTTTTTCTGTTTGTCACGGGAATAGTAACCTCGCAAACTATAGACCTGGAATTATTTGCTGATGGATTTGACAACCCAACAGAAATTGTGAATGCAGGCGATGACCGTTTATTTGTAGCTGAACAAAGCGGACATATTAAGATACTTAAAACTGATGGAACTGTAAATGAAACAGATTTTCTTGATATCTCTTCAATTGTAAATTTTAGTGGAGAACGAGGCCTTTTAGGATTAGCTTTTCATCCTTTTTATAATGTAAACGGATATTTTTATGTTAATTACATAAATGATGAAGGCAATACTGTAATTGCACGATATACTAAAAGTGAAGATAATGATAATAGTGCTGATCCCGCTTCTGCTATAATAATGCTTACCATAGAACAGCCTTTTAGCAACCACAATGGAGGATGCCTGCGCTTTGGCCCTGACAATTACCTGTATA
This sequence comes from Flavobacterium sp. NRK1, assembly GCF_024054175.1. Taxonomy (GTDB): domain Bacteria; phylum Bacteroidota; class Bacteroidia; order Flavobacteriales; family Flavobacteriaceae; genus Flavobacterium. Next base: position 1,450,970 of record NZ_JAMXLA010000001.1, on the reverse strand, counting down.
TTGCTACAGGTGACGGCGGAGACGCAGGAGATCCTGGCAATAGAGCCCAGGATGTGAACGGATTGTTAGGTAAAATATTAAGACTGGATGTTGATGCCGATGCTCCTTATATACCAGACACTAATCCTTTTGTTAGTACAGATGCCGCAGACGAAATATGGGCATTAGGGCTTCGTAATCCATGGAAATTTTCATTTGACAGATCTAATGGAGATTTGTGGATTGCTGACGTAGGACAAGGTGCAGTAGAAGAAATAAACAAAATGCCTTCTACAACGGCTGCTGTAAATTATGGATGGAAATGTTATGAAGGTAATCAGGAGTATGATACATCTCAATGTTCAGATACAGGAGTATATACGGGACCCGTTGCTCAATACTTACATGAAGGATCTTCCCGTTGTTCTATAACCGGAGGCTATGTGTACACAGGCACTAATTATCCTAATTTATATGGCAAATACTTCTTTGCAGACTTCTGTACAAATGAAATAGGTTATGTAAATATTGATAACATTCTTACGTGGGCAGGTACTTTTGAAGGTGGCTTTACAACGTTTGGTCAAGATTTTGACGGAGAACTTTATATTGCAGGAAACAATGGTTCTGTTTATAAAATCACCGACACTACTGCCGGACTTAATGAGTTTGAAAATAGTCAGATTACCATACACCCAAATCCTGCCAATGATGAAATTTTTATTGATATTAAAAACGGAATTACTATAGGGTCTGCAACTATATTTAACATGAGCGGACAGCTGGTAATGGAAACCGAAATAAGAACTAATGATACCCGAATTGATACTTCTAAATTACAAAGCGGTGTTTACATGCTTTCTTTAGAAATGGACGGAAGCAAATACAACAGAAAGCTGGTTATTAATTAAATTTTTAAATATCATAAAAAATGCCCCTGAAATTTCCAGGGGCATTTTTTTTATGTGTTACAACTTATTAAATATCATTAAGCATTTTAGATAGCTCATCCAGTTTAGGAGTAAGAATAATTTCTATCCTTCTGTTTTTTGCTTTTCCATCAGAAGTTTCATTATCGGCAACAGGGGCATACTCACTTCTTCCTGCTGCGGTAAGGCTTTTCGGATTCACATCTTTATTTTCGCTCAGTATATGTACAATAGCTGTGGCACGTTTTGTAGAAAGGTCCCAGTTATCATTAATTTGTCCGCTGCCGTTATAAGCAACATTATCAGTATGGCCCTCTATAAGAACTGATATATCAGGATTAGCAGCAAGTACCTTACCAACTTCTACTACTGCCTTTTTTCCTTCAGACCCCACATTCCAGCTACCTGATCCAAACAAAAGTTTATTTTCCATAGAAACATAAACTTTTCCATTTTTTTGCTCTACTGTTAAACCTTTACCTTCAAATCCGTTAAGCGCCTTAGATAATGTTTCTTTCAGCTTTTTAAGTCCTGCTTCCTGGGCAGCTATCATTCCTTCAAGCTCATCTACACGTTGTGAACGATCCTGTAATTCAGCTTTAAGCTTGTCAAGCCTTTCCTGTTCTGCAGCAAGTGCTTTTTCTTTCGCTTCCAGTTCTGCTAAAAGCTCGCGGTTTTTCTTGTTTATACTTGCATTTGTTTCGCCACTGCTTTTTTCAAGGCTGTTGTATGAAGACTGAAGGTTATCAAGTCCTGATTTTGCAGATGCATAATCTTTTGCAAGTTTGTCTCTTTCCGCTTTAAGCTTGTCGAGTTGCGCTTGTAGATCTTTTGATTTTAAATCAAGCTCATTTTTTTCCTTAGTCAAAGAACCATTTTCATCTGCCAGTGATCTGTTCTCTTTTTTCAGTTCTGCATATTTACTCTCAAGGTCAGTATATACTTTTTTAGAAACACAGCTGGTCAACATTGCCAAAGCAATCAATCCTGCTGATATGGTTTTAATTCTCATTTTTGTATTTGTATTTATTGGTAATTATTTATTCAAACTCCACAAGTACCGGGCAGTGGTCGCTGTGTTTTGCTTCAGGTAAAATTACGGCTCTTGTAAGTCTTTCGCGCATACTTTCAGTAGCCAGGGCATAATCTATACGCCAGCCTTTGTTATTATTGCGTGCATTAGCTCTATAACTCCACCAGCTGTAGTTGTGCGGTTCTTTATTAAAATGTCTAAAAGTATCTATAAATCCGTTATTTATAAAAGCATCCAGCCAGGCTCTTTCTTCAGGCAAAAAACCTGACACCTTTGCATTACGCACAGGATCGTGTATATCAATCGCCTCATGACAAATATTATAATCACCGCATATAATAAGATTCGGAATTTCCTTTTTAAGATTATCTATATAATCATGAAAATCGCGCATATATTTAAATTTATGCTCAAGCCTATCTATGTTCGTTCCTGACGGAAGATACAGGCTCATAACAGAAAATGTATCAAAATCAAGCCTGAGATTCCTGCCTTCAAAATCCATATGTTCTATACCTGTTCCATATACAACATTATTGGGTTTGTGTTTAGAAAATACAGCAACGCCGCTGTACCCTTTTTTTTGTGCCGAAAACCAGTAATGGTAAGGATATCCTGCTGCTTCAATTTCATGTATCGCTACCTGATCGTGAGTAGCTTTTATCTCCTGCAGGCATATAATATCCGGATCAGCCTGCTTCAGCCAATCCATAAAACCTTTTGTAAAAGCAGCACGAATACCGTTTACATTGTAAGAAATAATCCTCATTGTGTGTCATTTGAATTTCAAAAGTAACCAAAAAACCATACAAATAGGAAGATTTAAAAAAATTTGAATCTAAACCATTTTTAATCAGGAGATAAGAGTTGATTTAATAAAAATAATTAAAAAAAATAATCCTTCTTAACGTTTCGCTATAATTGCTATCTTTGTTTTTCGCCCGAAACACGAATGTAGAATGAGTTTAGTTACAGCTAAAGAAGTTGCAAAAGCAATAAAGACTGACAAATATGGTTTTTTAGGTACTTTTTCAGGCTGGCTTCTGATGAAGGTCCTTAAGATCTCTACTCTAAATAAAATATACGACAGGAACAAGAATCTTAGCGATCTTGAATTCCTGAATGCTATACTTAATGAATTTCAGATAAAGTTTGAAATACCTGAAGAAGATCTTAAACGTCTTCCAAAAAAAGGTCCTTACATTACAGTATCTAACCATCCGCTTGGCGGGATAGACGGAATACTGCTTTTAAAACTTATGCTGGAGCAGGATCCTGATTTTAAAATTATTGCTAATTTTTTACTACACCGCATAGAGCCGCTTAAACCCTATGTGATGCCGGTTAATCCTTTTGAAAACCATAAGGATGCCAAATCGAGCGTTAATGGTATTAAAGATGCACTTCGCCACCTTAGCGACGGCAAACCGCTGGGCATTTTTCCTGCAGGAGAAGTATCTACCTATAAAGATGATAAACTTGTGGTAGATAAACCCTGGGAAGAAGGCGCAATGAAATTAATAAAAAAGGCAAAAGTACCTGTAGTACCTATATATTTTCATGCTAAAAACAGCAGGTTGTTTTATTTTCTTTCACAGCTTAGCGACACATTAAGAACGGCAAAACTTCCTTCTGAACTGCTTACGCAGAAAGACCGCGTCATTAAAGTAAGAATTGGAAAACCTATATCTGTTGCAGAACAAAGCGAATATGAAACACTGGAATCGTATACTGAGTTCATCCGTATAAAAACATACATGCTTGCTAATCCTTTTGAAAAGGGAACAAAACTTATTGAGACGTATGCATCTAATTTAAACCTCAAAATATCGTCAAGGGGCCCTAAAGATATAGCAACACCGGCACACCATGATAAAATAATGGCCGAAGTAGCTGCTCTTCGCAAAGGTGATTTCCGTTTGCTGCAAAGTAAAAATTATGAGGTGTTTTTTGTATCGGCAGATAATATTCCCAATATACTTCATGAAATAGGACGACTTAGGGAAATAACTTTCCGCGAGGTGGGTGAAGGAACTAATGAGTCTTTAGATCTTGATCAATATGATAAATACTATCATCATATGTTTCTTTGGGATGATGAAACCAAGCAAATTGCAGGTGCATACCGAATGGGATTAGGATCTGAAATTTATACCAAATATGGGATAGACGGATTTTATCTTCACGACCTGTTTAGGTTTGAACCTGAACTGTATGATATGATGAGCAAGTCTATAGAAATGGGACGTGCTTTTATTATAAAAAATTATCAGCAGAAGCCTATGCCGCTATTCCTGTTATGGAAAGGCATTGTTCATACTACCTTGCGTTATCCCGATCATAAATTCCTTATTGGCGGAGTAAGTATAAGTAACCAGTTTTCTGATTTCTCAAAATCGCTGATGATCGAGTTTATGAAATCGCACTACTATGATCCTTATATTGCACAATATGTGCATCCTAAAAAAGAATATAAAGTAAAACTTAAAGATGCTGATAAAGACTTTGTTTTTAATGAAGCCGAGGCCGACCTTAATAAGTTTGACAAATTTATTGAAGAAGTAGAGCCGGGCAACCTTAGGCTGCCGGTACTTATTAAAAAGTACATTAAACAAAATGCAAGAGTTATTGCCTTCAATGTAGACCCGCTATTTAATAACGCCATAGATGGCTTAATGTACATACGCATTGCAGACTTGCCGGAAAGCACCGTAAAACCTGTTATGGAAGAATTTCAGGCTGAACTGGAAAGAAAACTTGCCGAAAAAGGTGAAGAACATATCTAAAAAAAATCCCACTCAATGAGTGGGATTTTTTTTTAGATATTAAACATCTTGTACAGTACCTATTTCTTCAATTTCACTATAAGGCTTTTTTGGATCCGGACCATATTCGTTAGGGTCTGAGTCACCTTCTCTGCATAGAAGCACCAACATCCATATTGATGGTATAATTAATAAGAGCAGCGGTATAATAATCCAGCCTGAAAATCCTGAATTACCTCCACTAACAATACTAAATCCAAACCAGAATCCCGCAATAAACGTCGGAATCATAAAATATACAACATACCATCCGCTTTTACCGATATCATGCATTCTTCTTACCGTAACAGCTAATCCGGGAATAAGTACAACAAGGGAATAAAGAGTGCCCATTATATTAAAATCCAGCCCTATAGCATAGTCTATTACTCTTAACAGTAAACTTATAATAGTTCCACAAAGTGTATAATACCAATACTCACTTCGTCTTGCCCTTCCATAAAAATTTGCATAATTGTCTCTGACAACTTTTAAATACCAGTTGATCATAATAAATGTTTTGTGTTGATTTGTCCCTACTCTTAAGAATTTTCAGGCTACTCCTTTTTAACCGAACAGCTAAAATAAAAATTTTACTTAGTTGCCTTCAAAAATATTTAACAAATTATCACAAACTTAATCTACAAAAACGCTTTATCATTAGGCTGCCATAGCTCAATTTTATTGCCTTCAGGATCTAATATCCATCCAAATTTTCCATAATCGTAGGTTTCAGGTTCACCAACCAGGGTTACCCCTTCTTCTTTTAATTTTAAAATTAAACTATCCAGATCCTGCACCCTGAAATTTTGCATAAACTGTTTTTGTGACGGATTGAAATAATCAGTATCCGCGGCAAAAGGAGACCATTGTGTAGAAGCATCGTCACCATTTTTATCTTTCCACCAAAAAGTACAGCCATAATTATCAGTATTCAACCCCAGGTGTTTTTTATACCAATCTCTTAAAGCTTCCGGATTTTCCGATCTAAAGAAGAATCCTCCCACACCTGTAACTCTTATCTCTTCCTCTTTACTGACACTGTCATTAAAATAAACGGCTTTAATTTTATCTGCAATTACCTGTGCAAGCCTTTCATGGCTTTCAAATGTCCAGCCGGCAATATGTGGTGAGAGCAATACATTATCTGAATCCATGAGGTATTGAAAAGCTTCCGGTATTGCACCATCGGTAAACAAATGCTCAAATGACGATTTTTCGTATTCCAGAACATCAAGTGCGGCACCTAGTACTTTCCCGGATTTTAATGCATCGGACAGATCCTGCGTTACAACGCTTTTGCCCCTTGCGGTATTTATAAGCCAGAAAGGTTTGGCAAAACCATTTATAAATACTGAATTCACCATTTTATTAGTTTCAGGCGTCCACGGTGTATGAAGGCTTAATACATCAGCTTTTTGCTGCAGCTCATCAAGCGAAACCTGTTTTGCATTAACATCGCCTACCATAGGTTTTATATCATAGCATAATACCTCTACATCAAATCCGCGTAGTTTTTTTGCGAACGATTTACCCATATTACCATAGCCGATAATACCTACTATTTTACCATCAAGCTCATGCCCCCTGTTTCCTTCGCGAATCCATTGACCGTTACGTATTTGCCTGTCGGCTCTGTTAAGGTTATTAAATAACGATAGCAGCATTCCTAAAGCCTGTTCCCCAACTGCATTGCGGTTACCCTCGGGAGCAGCAATTAAATGTATGCCTTTACTTTCGGCATAATCGCAATCTATACTTTCAAGCCCAGCACCTACACGCGCTATGAACTGAAGGTTAGTTGCCGCATCCAGAAACTTTTTATCAATATCAAAACGGCTTCTTATAACCACACCATTATACTGGGTAATTTTAGTTTCTATTTCTTCTTTAGATGATTTGTAGTCCGCATGATTTTCAAAACCTGCTTTTTCCAACTCATTCCAAAGTATAGGATTGTTACTGTCTATGTGAAGAACTTTTATATTCATTACTTTAAAATTGTTGTTATGCAAAGTTACATAAAGGGCAACATATACTGTAAAGTTTTAATTTGCTATAAACGTGCATACTAAAATTTAAAGATCACGTTGTAAGATAAATCACTACTTTAGAGTAAAACCAAATCAACCATGAAATACATTCTCACTTTACTATTGCTGAGCAGTATTTGTAATGCACAACAGCAATTTAAAAACTTTACCAGAGTTACAGCTTACCGGCTTGTTAACGAAGACGATGAAGGAGCCTGTAGTTTATTGCCTTATATGAAAAACCAAGGACGAGTAGGATATTATATACAGGCCATGCAATCGTATAATGATACCATCGCTTACAATCTTATTCAATTAAAAAAAAGCGCTAAAGAATGGGAGCAGGAAGATTATCATTGTACGGAAGGAGAACTTAACCGAACAACAATACCCAATATGTTTGTGGTAGAAATTAACAGCTATAAAGACACCATTTTTACCTCATGTGATAACAGATCAGTATATTTTCCTAAAGAAGAAAAAGAATACTTAGATCCTTCTGACTGTATTATTTCAGCTTTTACAAAAGATATTCAGGATTTTAATAGCCGGGATTTTACTTCAGAAATTGCATCACGGGTAAAGGATTCCATATCAACCGATAAAATAGTTATAGGCAACAAGCCTGTTTATGGCCTGACCCGCAGAGATTTCGGCACCAAAATTACTCCTTTTCAAATGGTAACAACCGATTCTATATTTAATAACAGAGGTGGACTTCAGAATATAAAAACAGGAGTTTTGGCTGAATAATATTAAGTCGGGTTTTGGTATGTATAAAAAAATAAGACAAATTACAATTACCAACACCGAGTATAAATTTCCTGACACTTATGCTGTTTACGTAGATGGTATAGGAATAGGAGACCGCGAAGAAGTACTTATGGATAAATATAAGAATTCTACATTTTTTAAAAACTGGGGTGCTCCGCTAAATAATATAAATAATTATTATTACTATGAGATAAAGCTTGAGGAAGAAAGAGGCAACGTGACTTTTTATATTACTGATAAAATAATAAAAGAAATTGAGATTAATTTTTGGTACCGTGAGCCAGTGGCCACAACAAAAAAAGTTCCGGTAAAATAATATATTTAAAAATTCAACTTGCTTAAAACCCTAAGATGATCTTGGCAATAGAGAAATAAATAAGGATACCGCAAATATCATTACTTGTTGTAATAAAAGGCCCTGTGGCCAGAGCGGGGTCAATTCCAAATTTATTAAGAAGTATCGGCACGAATGTACCTATAAGTGATGCTATTACAATAACCGAAACTAACGACACACTTACTGTTAAACCAACATCATAACTAACATCGAGCAGAAAATGGCTTCCTAATATTAATATTACAGCCAGTATAGACCCGTTAAGCAAAGTAAGCAACACCTCTTTTACCAATCGGCTCCATAACGAACCGCTAATGCTGTTATTAGCAAGGCCCTGCACAATAATTGCCGAAGACTGCACACCTACATTACCTGCCATTGCAGCTATAAGCGGTGTAAAGAAAAATAGCTCTTTATGATGTTCCATAGCGCCTTCAAAAATACCAAGCACTCTTACACTCACAAAACCGCCAAGCAATGCCAGTATAAGCCACGGAAGACGTGCCTTGGTAAGTACCCAGATGCTGTCATCTGCCTCAACATCCTGAGAGATACCTGCCGCTAACTGGTAATCTTTATCGGCTTCTTCTTTAATAACGTCAACAATGTCATCAATAGTAATACGCCCTACCAGCCTGCCCAGTTCATCTACAACCGGTATGGCTTCAAGGTCATATTTCTGCATTATGCGCGCTACCTCAACATCGGGTGTGGTAACTTTTACAAAATCTACTTTGGGTATATATACTTCGCTTATAGGTGTTTTGGTAGAGGTTACCAAAAGGTCTTTTAATGACAGCCTGCCTTTAAGCTTATTTTCATCATCTACCACGTAAATAGAATGTACGCGCTGCACATTTTCAGCCTGCATACGCATTTCTCTTACACAGGTAAGCACATTCCAGTTTTCATTAACCTTAACAAGCTCTTTACCCATAAGTCCACCTGCTGTATCTTCGTCATAACGAAGCAGGTCAACAATGTCTTTTGCGTGATCGGCGTCCAGAAGCTCCTGTATTACCTCATCTTTCCTGTCTTCCGGAAGTTCGGCAATAATATCGGCAGCATCATCAGTGCTAAGCTCATCAAGCTCTTCTGCAATTTCTTTAGGAGAAAGATCTTTTAATATCTTTTCACGTACTTCCTCATCAAGCTCAAGCAGTATTTCTGCTGTTTTTTCACTGTCAAGAATCTGGAAAAGATAGCTGGCTTCGCTGCTGTCCAGCTCGCCCATAATTTCGGCAATATCAGCATAGTGAATATCTTCAAGCAGTGCAATTAACTGCTCTTCATGGTTTTCACTTATATACTGCTCAATCTGAGCAATAAAATCTTTGCTGATTTTAAACTCCATTCGCCGCTATTTTTTGGGTAAGGTCTATAAACTGCTCCACCGAAAGCTGTTCCGGACGGAGGTCAAAGATACTATCTTCCTTTAAATTATCGGCTAAATTGTATGATTTTAAACTGTTTCTAAGTGTTTTTCTGCGCTGGTTAAAAGCCGTTTTTACTACATTAAAAAACAACTTCTCATCTACCGGCAAATGGTAATTTTCTTTACGGATAAGCCTTAAAACCCCCGACTTAACTTTCGGCGGCGGATTAAATACATGCTCCGGCACTGTAAAAAGATATTCTGCATCATAAAATGCCTGAGCCAGTACAGATAGTATGCCGTAAGTTTTACTGCCTTTTTTCTCGCAGATACGCTCTGCAACTTCTTTTTGGAACATACCCGAAAATTCAGGGATCCTGTCACGGAGCTCTAATGTTCTGAAAACAATTTGGGTAGATATATTATACGGAAAATTACCGATTATGGCAAAAGGCTCCTGCCCAAAATCTTTAGTAATGTCGTATTTTAAAAAATCTTCAGATATTATTTTACCATGCAGCTTAGGATAATGTGTATTGAGATATTCTACCGATTCGGTATCAATTTCAATTACATAAGTTTCTAAGGGCTTATCAAGCACATACTTGGTAAGCACCCCCATACCGGGACCTATTTCAAGTACTTTTTTATACCCGTTAAGCGTAAGTGTATCTGCAATATCCTTTGCTATGCCTTCGTCTTTAAGAAAATGCTGCCCAAGATGTTTTTTGGCTTTAACTTTATCCATAATAGTAAGTAGCCCGCAGCAACAGGCCGGGGCGGTTATTTAAACCTTTTAAAATTCTTTAAGCACTTCAAGCTCTGTTCTGAAAGCAAGCATTTTGTCGCCAAAAAGCTTTAAGCCTTCTTCTCTCATTCTTGGAGCATCTTCATTATAATACGATTCCAGTTTTTCATGGCTTTCAGCAAAATACTGCGTAGAATAAGTAGATCCTCCCATTTCTTCTACAACCAGCACCTTTACAAACGTAGCTTTTACAAATTTGCCTGTTGCCAGTACTTCAGGTATATGCTTTTCTGTCATCCATAAAAGCCATTTATCGTGTACGCTATCGTCTATATTTATAGTTACGTTGTATATTATCATTATAGTAGTTTATTTGTTGATGTGATATTTGGTTGTTTTATAAATAACCAATGCAAAGTTACAATTAACTATTGGTATCGCCACGCAATAACCTAAACTGCTTGCGTGCCTCTACAAAATAGATACTGTCCTGATGTTCAAAAATTACCTTTTCATATAGCGTCTTCGCTTTTTCAGGATCGTTTAATTTTTCATTATAAATCTCTGCTGAAAAAAATAATGCTTCATCTATATAAATACCTTCACTATAGTTATCTATAATCTGCCGGTAATTTTGCAATGCAAGATCATACTGTCCAAGGCTTTCATATATCTTACCAATTCTTAAATAAGCAATATCTTTAATACTCTTTGTATTGTCATTAGCAATAAGATCTTTAAACTGCTCTAATGCCTCTGTTTTTTTGTTCTGATAAAGCTTAAAGTCGGCTTTGGCAAATTTTTTAAGTGCTGTCTGTGTACTGTCTTCTACCGTATTATCTATTATTAAAAGATAAAGTTCAAGTGCATCATTAGCTATAAGTTGTGATGATGATGATTTAAGCACTTTAAGTTGTTTTTCTGCCCATTGAAAATCTCCTTTAAAGTAACTTGTCTTAGCCACTTTAAGGCTTGCCTCATGACCAACAGCATCATTTTTAAGATCTTCTTCTACCTGGGCATAATAAATAATTGCCTGATTGAATTTTTCATCCAGCAGCAAAATATCAGATAATTTCATTTTAACCTCGGCAGCCTGATAGCGGTTCAACTGAAGATTAAGGGCATTATCAAGCGTTTGTGCAGCAGCCTTAGTATTGTTAAGATAAAAGCCCTCAAAATCGGCTTTTTGCAACTGTAGGTCTAAAGAGTAGGGTGTTATGCCATACTGTGCAATTAATGCATCTATACGCTGTTTAATTGCCGGATACTCTTTTTCCTTTGCAGCAGCAATATCCATAGAAAGCAAATCAAACTGAGTCTGCATTTGCAAATTGGGGTCGTCTGTATTTTTAAGAATAAAATCAAGAATTTCACGGGCTGTATCATCTTCCTTTTCCTCCATTGCAAAATGAGCAAGGCTCACAATATTCATAAAAAGGTCAGGATCTCTTTTAAAGATAGCCTTCTCCTGAATAAAAGCCTTACCATATTCTTTTTGCTGTACAAAAAACCAGCTTAAAAACTGATTCCAGAAAATATCCTGATTCTTTTGGGTATTGATTAAAAGGGCTTTACGTAATGAGGCGTTAAACGAATCACTTACCTCATCGTTCATAAAACGTGAAAGCTGATTTTGCACAACCGGCAGCGATTGCGGATTGTTATAAGCATAAGACAATAGTTTTTCTATCATCTGGTCTGTATTGCCAAGCTGCCCCTGTATTAATGCCAGTTGATAATCAAAATTCATGCTTTTATTTATTGCCGTTGCAGTATCATAAGCCTTAATTGCATATTCCAGCAGCACTTTCTGTTCAAAGGTATTGGCAACAGTATAAGCATACGACGGATTATCTGCCACAGCTTTAATGGCAAGGTTATAGTTTTTTTCGGCCTTGCCCATATCTTTTTGTAACTGATAATTATAACCCAACTCTACATATAGCATAGGCTGGTTATAACGGGTAAGTTTTTCCGTTAAATATTTACCGGCTTCGGTATATTGCTGCAATTGCTGCATGCAGGCTACTATCTTCTGAATAAAAAAAGTATTGTTAGGCTGCTTTTTTTCAAGGTCCTGATAGGTTGCCAGTGCTTTTTCAAACTCCCCTTTTTCAAAATAATTGTAAGCAAGCTGCTCGTTTTGCGCAAACACCGCGACCGAACAGAAAAAAGCTATAACAGCAAGTATCTTTTTCATAATAGGCAACCTTCTTAATTGTAAAAACGCAAATGACACTGATTTAGCACACAATCAGGAAAAAATCCTAAGGCTCAATCCGCATCATCCGCGTTTTAAATATAATGCTTATTAAAGCATTTATATCAAATTTAATTAATTTATTATATCAAAGCCTGTATATGGCCTTAAAACTTCAGGCACTACAATACCTTCCGGTGTCTGGTAGTTTTCCAGTATTCCGGCAAGCACCCTCGGCAATGCCAGTGAGCTTCCGTTAAGCGTGTGTGCCAAATGGTTTTTACCATCTTTATCACGAAAACGCAGTTTTAGCCTGTTTGCCTGAAATGTTTCAAAATTAGATACAGAGCTTATTTCCAGCCAGCGGTCCTGCGCTGTAGAGAATACTTCAAAATCGTAGGTAAGAGCCGATGTAAAGCCCATATCGCCGCCACAAAGTCGTAAAACCCTGTAAGGCAATCCTAATTCGTTAAGCAATGTTTTTACATGCTCTACCATACCATCTAATGCAGGATAAGAGTCCTCAGGTTTCTCTATACGCACTATCTCTACCTTATCAAACTGGTGAAGACGGTTAAGTCCGCGAACATGCGCACCATAAGAACCTGCTTCCCTACGGAAACATGGTGTATATCCTGTACATAATACAGGCAGGTCTTTCTCTTCTATAATTACATCTCTGAACAGATTTGTAACAGGAACCTCGGCTGTAGGTATAAGGTAAAGATCATCTACACCTACATGATACATTTGTCCTTCTTTATCCGGTAATTGTCCTGTTCCGTAACCTGAAGCCTCGTTTACAAGGTGAGGCACCTGATATTCTTTATAACCTGCTTCTGTATTTTTATCTAAAAAGTAAGTAATAAGTGCACGTTGCAGTCTTGCACCTTTGCCCTTATAAACAGGAAAACCTGCGCCTGTTATTTTAACCCCAAGCTCAAAATCTATAATATCATATTTCTTGGCAAGTTCCCAGTGTGGCAAAGCTCCTTCAAACAATGCAGGAATATCACCTTCACGAAATACCTCAACGTTTTCTTCGGGCGTTTTTCCTTCCGGCACAATATCAGCAGGGGTGTTAGGCAGTTTATAAAGCGCCTGTAAAAGTTCTTCGCTAACTGTAGTTAGTGTTTCGCCAAGTTCCTTGCTCTTTTCTTTAAACTGGGTGGTTTTTTCTTTAAGCAGGGTGGCTTTCGCTTTTTCCCCAGCTTTCATAAGTTCGCCAATATCCTTAGACAGCTTATTGGATTCTGACAAAACAGTATCTAGCTCCACCTGAGTATGTCTTCTTTTCTCATCAAGTGCAATCACTTCATCTACTAACGGGGCGGCATCAAAATTTCTTTTAGCCAGCGCCTGTATTACTTTCTCTCTGTTTTCCCTAATAAAAGCTGTCTGTAACATGGTTATGGTTTTTTATAAAGTGAGCAAATTTAAGGAAATGTTTTAATTAATCCCTTTGCCCTAACGGTTTAAAACTACCCATATAAACTTTTTTATAACTGTAACAAAACACTTTTCTCATTACATTTGATAAAACTTTTGCTATGAAGAGACTTTTTACCCTCATATTATACAGCTTGTTATACATTGCACCTGCTTTTGCACAACAAGCTGTAAACGATATTGAGCAAATTGCGGAGGCCGAAAGGAAATCGGCACATGCATTAACTACCTTCACAGCAAATGCCCATACAGGCAATTATAATATACTCCACCAGCGCCTCGACCTGACCGCCGACCCTAATGTGCTTTTTATAAGCGGCAGCATAATCACTACTTATGTTGCAAAAGAAAATATGAGTGAAATAGTATTCGATCTTTCACAGCAGCTTACGGTTAGTAGTGTACAGCAAAACGGTAACGAACTGGCTTTTACACAAAACACAGACGATGAGCTTACTATAACACTACCCGCGTTACAAATTGCTGGTACGCAGGCAATAATTACTGTAGCCTATTCGGGAGTTCCTCCTTCCACTGAAGAAGCTTTTGTAGTATCGCATCATGGAGATGACCCCATATTATGGACATTATCTGAACCTTACGGAGCAAAAGACTGGTGGCCTTGCAAACAGGATCTAACAGACAAAATAGACAGCTTAGATGTTTACATAACAGCTCCTTCTCAATACGTAAGTGTTTCTAACGGACTTGAACAATCGCAAACAGATAATGGAGATAGTACTAAAACCACTCATTTTAAACACAATTATCCAATTCCTGCGTATCTGGTTGCTATAGCCATAAGCAATTATAACATTTTTACGCAGCAGGCAGGTACGGCACCAAATGAATTTCCTATTGTAAATTACCTGTACCCTGAAAGCCAGGCACAAAACGAACAGAATTTAGCAGTAACTCCTCAAATAATGGATTTTTATGAACAGCGTTTTGAAACCTATCCTTTTGATCAGGAAAAATATGGCCATGCGCAATGTGGTTTCGGTGGCGGTATGGAACATACTACCGTAACGTTTGTGGGAAGCTTTGGCCGTAATCTCATAGCCCACGAACTGGCACATCATTGGTTTGGCGACAAAATAACATGTGGCTCATGGAAAGACATATGGCTTAATGAAGGATTTGCTACGTATGTAGCCGGAATGGTAATTGAAGAATTTGACGGTAACGATGCTTTTAGAAACTGGAAAGCATCTACAACAGCAAATATTACTTCTGAATTAAATGGCCACGTATATCTTACAGATACAGATACCATAAATTCGAGCCGTGTGTTTAGTAGCAGGCTTACTTATAATAAGGGGGCTATGGTTTTAAATATGCTCCGTTTTAAATTAGGAGACGAAGTATTTTTTACAGCACTAAAAAACTATCTTGCTGACCCCCAACTTGCCTATAGCTTTGCCAAAACCCCGCAGCTTAAACAACATCTTGAAGCAGCTTCAGGATTTGATCTCACAGAATTTTTTAATGACTGGATTTATAATGATGGTTATCCTCAATACAATATAACTGCCGAAAATATTGAGAATAATAAGGTTAAAATAACTATTTTCCAGATGCAGTCTGACCCTTCAGTTTCTTATTTTGAAATGCCCGTACCACTACTGCTTATTGGAGAAGATGGACAAACACAATTGGAAATTTTAGAAAACAGCAGCAATGAACAGGAATATGTTATAGATGTTCCTTTTGAAGTTACTGACCTGGCTTTTGATCCCGAAAGAAATATTATTTCGGCTAATACTACCACCTCTGTATTTTCAGATTATTTTAAGCCTTACCTGTCTCCTAATCCTGCATCAACAGCAATATCAGCTGTTATTCCTTCCGGAGTTGCCGTAAAGCAAGCCTTATTTTTTAATGCAATAGGACAAAAGGTTAATGAAACGCATGAAAAATCAACATGGGATATTTCGAATTTGGCAACGGGAGTTTATTTTATTGTTTTAGAAACTACTAAAGGCACTACTGAGCTTAAGTTCGTTAAAAATTAAGGCACCCATATAAGCCGCACCATACCGCTTAATCCCTGATGTGCATGATCTGAAGCAGGGATGCCTGCCACTACCCCAAGGCTTACTTTTTTAGAGAACGGTACTTTAAATTGCGGATGAAACACAAACGATGGTTTTTCATCAGAAAACTCCATGTTGGTTTCTACCCCCACAAAATAGCCTCCATGAAAAACATAATGTAAATTGGCATTTACCTGGGCAGAAGTTCGCCATGTATTGGTATCAAAAAATTGTTCTGCAACAGGTCCGGCATATATAAGGGTGTGAATATTGGAACTCCAGCGTTTTGCCGCAATAAATATAGGATTGTATGAAGTACCTTCAAACAATTTACCGTTATGGTCAATATCTGAAAAAGAAGATAATTCAAATTCCTGAATATATCCTACTGCCATAGAAGTCTGGTATTTATCAGAAACCAAAAAAGTATATTGTGCTGCCAGTTTAACACCTTCAATTCTGTTATCCGGCAATAGTACTCCTTTCTGATGGTTGTGCTGATACATTTCAAAAGGCACCTCTACCTCAAGCCCCAGCCTATTGGCAACAGCAAGCTCATATTCGGCAAATCCGGTGTAAGAAACATATTGTTTATCATTATTAACGCCAAAACCAATATTTATTTCTTTTTCACCTTTTCGGGCTCCAAGGTCCCGTATCAAATCAACATAGAGCGGTTCTGCGTGGCTAAGTTTTAGTGGTTTTGCAGGCGGCACAACAGAGTCTTTTAGTTGTTGGGCATTTCCTGAAAAGACAAACATTAGTAATAAGAGGGTTGTAACAGCATTCTTCATAATTCATTTCATTTGAAGCCAAAACTATTGGCGCAAATGGGAAAGAATTAGGAAAAACAGTACTGTTAAGAGAACTTTAGGATTTTATTCTGTTATGGCTTTTACACGATATACTAAAAAAGCAATAAGAAAGCCAAACATCCCTATAATAGCAAATGATATTCTTAAACTGGTAACATGCGCAACATGGCCTATTACAGGAGGGCCAAGCATAAATCCTAAAAAGCTAACGCTTGATACAGTTTGTAAAGCAATACTGGGGGCAATATTAGGCCTTCGCCCGGCAATACTGTATATACTGGGTACTATGGTACTTACGCCAAGCCCTACCATCATAAAAGCAATTGTAGCCGGAATAAGATAAGGCAGCAACACAGCAGTATATAACCCTGCAGATATTAAACACCCGCTAATAATAAGTACCGTTTTTCTGCCTAGTTTTCTTATTACAGTATCACCCAGAAAACGGCCTGTTGCCATCATTGCCATAAAAGAAGCATAACCTAAAACAGCTAAAGCTCCTTTTGTTTTTACCACATCAGTAAAATATACCCCGCTCCAGTCAAACATTATGCCTTCACTAAGCATGCAGCAAAAAGACATAGCACCCAGCCAAAGTAAGACAGTATCGGGTTTAGAAAACAGTTTTTTCTTTTCCTGCTTTTGCTGCGGCCGGGATTTTACTTTTACAAGATACCTGTAATTTAAAAAAATAACAATCCATATTAGCAACCCTACTATAATAAAATGAATATGTGGTTTTAAATGAAGTGCTTTCATACCGATACCTATTAAAGCACCGGTAAACCCCGCTGTACTCCACGCGCCATGAAATGACGACATTACTGCCCTGCGAAAAAGCCCTTCTGTATAAATACCCTGTGTATTAACCGATATATTGGTAACATTACTGCATACTCCAAAAAAGAATAGCGCTAAAGATAGTTGCCATTGATGATCTGCAAACCCCAGTAACATTAATGCTGCTACATAAAGGCTAAGCCCTAATACAACCATGCTGTGGCTACCATATTTTACCGCTAACTTACCCGAAAAAGGCATGATAAAAAGCTGCCCTACAGGTATGCAAAAAAGGATTGTTCCCAAATCACCTTCGGTAAGGTCAAGTGCGGTTTTAATATCAGGAATACGGCTTGCCCATGTGGCAAAGTTTAATCCCATGGCAAAATAAAATAACGTAACAGCCCACCGTATACGGTTAAGGTAAGATGCCTTAACATCTTTATAGGCTTTTTTATAGGCTAAAGCCCCTGTTGGCTTATCCGTTATTTTTACTTCTCCCTCCATGGGTGCAAAATTACTATTGCTGCTTCAAAAAATCTTTAAGCGGCGCTATAAATTTATCATACACTTCTATATGTGGCAAATGTCCGGTATTATCTATTTCAACCAATGTAGCATTCGGTATTTTCCTGGCTGTTTCACGACCCAGTGCCGGATAATTCCCTAATGTTTCCTGTACTTCTTTTGGTGCCCTGCCTTTACCCAATGCTGTGCGGTCACGCTGCCCGATAATAAGAAGCACAGGCATTTTAAGATTTTTAAACTCGTAGCACACCGGCTGTGTAAAAATCATATCATACGTAAGGGCAGAGCATTTGGCTATTACTTCATAATTTTTGTTCACTGTCCATCCCGCTACAGGTAAAAGCCATTTGTCATACTGCGGTTTCCATTTATTATCATAGTAAAATTTAAGCTGATAATCTTTCATTTTCTGATAATCCTGCTTCAATTCTCCGGCATACCATTCATCTACGCTTTGGTAAGGCACAACTGTTTTCCAGTCTTCCAGCCCGATAGGATTTTCCAAAATGAGTTTTTCAACAGTATCAGGATACATTAACGCAAAACGCGTAGCCAGCATACCACCCATTGAATGCCCCAGTACATATACTTTTTCTATTTTAAGCTCATCTAAAATCGCTTTTGTATTTTGTGCCAGCAGCTGAAATGTAAACTGTATATTACCGGGTTTAGATGATTTTCCAAACCCAATCTGGTCAGGCATTACAACCCTGTATCCGTCTTTAGAAAGATCATTGGCCGTTTGTTCCCAGTACATACCGGAAAAGTTCTTGCCATGCAGCAGCAATACCGTTTTGCCGTTTGATTTTTCAGGCTGTACATCCATATATGCCATTTTCAAATCCTGCCCCTGAATTTTTAAGGATATTTCTTTTACAGGAAAAGGATATTTTATATTTTCCATCTGCAACCCTGTAGGCACTAATGGTTTTTGTTGCGCCACAGCATTTATGCCAAATACTGCTAATATTATTACTAATAACTTTTTCATATTTTAAAACTAAATTAATGAATCAGTGCATTTATATTTCTCAGTTCGAAATGCAGTATTGCTATTTCCAAAATTCGTTTATACCGCCCTGGCTGCCAAGTACAGGATCAAAGTCAGGAAAAGGAACCTTCGCAATACGTACATCAGCATCCGGGCGTTCACTTTTTTCGCCTTTCATAACATCATAATCCATTCCGTCAGGGTATGCCCCAAGCACAGCAAAATCTTCGGTAGACGAAATTTTTTTATGTCCTGTTCCTGCCGGAATCAAAATTACATCGCCTGCGGTTACTTTAAGCATTTTTCCTTTGTCGCCTCCAAGCAGTAATTCTGCCGATCCCTTATATACGCCCAGTACTTCATGTGATATGCTATGATAATGATGATAAGAATATATACCGTTACGCCAGGCATTCGTCCAGTTATTTTTGGCAAATGCGTCTTCCATTACCTTATCCATATAGTCGGGAAAAGGAAATGCATTTCTATAAATTATTAAAGGGAAAACACTATTAGGTATACTTCCGTCATCTTCAAATTGAAATTGTTCTATCTTCATGACTCATTATAAATTTCAGGATTTACACATTTAGGCAGTTCTTTACCATTTAGGCCTGCCAGTAAATTTTCGGCAGCCAGTTGCAGCATTGCCTCCCTGGTTTCCTTAACAGCAGATCCAATGTGAGGCAATACCGAAACATTCGGCATGCTTACAAGCGGGTTAGCTGCATCCATAGGCTCCGGATTGGTAACATCCAGCCCTGCGCCCCAAATTACACCGTTATTTAGAGCAGCAAGCAGGTCAGGTTCGTTATGTATTCCGCCACGCCCTGCATTTACAAAAATGGCATTACGTTTCATTTTAGCAAAAGCCGAAGCATTAAATACATTTTTTGTTTCGGGTGTAAGATTGGCATGTACCGACAGTATATCACTTTGCTTTAAAAGTTCATCCAAAGAAACTTTTTTGGCACCAAGTTCCTTTTCGGCTTTTTCATTATTGCTTCGATTATGGTAAATAATGTTCATTCCGTATGCATTTTTACAAAGTTTTGCCATTTCAAATCCTATATTGCCCAATCCAAAAACACCAAGTGTTTTGCCGTGAATATCTATACCCACATTAGCCATAGGTTCAAAAAAATCCCATTCACCATTAAGTATACGCTTATGATGAAAAAAAGCTTTGCGTGATGTGGCAAGCATTAGTAAAAAAGCAACGTCGGCAGTAGCCTGACTAAGCACATCAGGCGTATGCCCCACAGCTATAGTGTTTTGGGTTGCAGCCTTAACATCTACATGGTCATAACCTACCGACATTAATGAAATTACTTTAAGCTTTTTTGAAGCTTCTATAACTTCGGCAGTTATTTTAGTACCGCCCATTACAAAAAGCCCTTCACAATCTTTAATTTCTTCTATAAGTTCCTGATCTGTCAATTCACGTTTTTTAGTCCATTGCGATACAGTTATTCCCGCATCTTCTATAGTTTTGAGGGTTTGGTCAGGAAGTTGTCGTGTTGCAAATATTTTCATTTGTGATCTTAGCTTAACCTGCCGCCTTACAAGAAAAGGGAATCAGGATGAATTTAATGTTTGATTAACCTGAACAAATAACAATTACCATGCGCTTTCTGAAGTAAGAAAGTGTAATTGATCTGCCGTAATTGCCAGATCCGGTGCTTTTATAATGCTGTCCAGTTGTTTCAGGCTTGTAGCGCTTACAATTGGCGCCGTTACCGATGGCCTGTGAATAAGCCATGCCAGTGCTACCGTTGCAGGAATACTATTTAATTCTGAAGCTACTTTATCCAGTGCATCAAGAATTTTAAAACCACGCGGATCAAGATATTTAGCTACGCCCCCGCCACGCTTGCTTTTATTCAGGTCGGCCTCAGAACGGTATTTACCGGTAAGAAATCCGCTTGCCAGCGAATAATAATTAAGCACTCCCAGATTATTGCCCAGGCATACCGGTTCCAGTCCGTCTTCAAAAATCTCCCGCTCATACAGGTTGTAATGGGGCTGAAAAGTTTCATAAACAGGAAGTCCGTTTTTTAATGCTATTTCCAAAGAATCTTTTAGTCTTTCTGCCGTAAGGTTCGATGCCCCAATGTGGCGCACCTTACCCTCTTTTATCAATTGGGCATAGGCTTCAAGCGTTTCTTCTATAGGCGTTTCTGCATCATCAAAATGGGTTTGATATAAGTCTATATAATCTGTTTGCAGCCTTCGCAACGAATCCTCTGCCGCTTTTAGTATATATTTTTTAGCAAGGCCTTTATTGCCATTACCCATGTCGCTGCCTACCTTTGTCGCAATAATAAGGTTTTCACGATTCCCTCTTTTTTTCATCCAGCTGCCTATAATCTTCTCACTTTCTCCACCCTCATTTCCCGGTGCCCATCGTGAATATACATCGGCAGTATCTATAAAATTAAATTCCGCACCTGTAAAGGCATCCAGTATTTCAAAAGATTGCTTTTCATCTATTGTCCATCCAAAAACATTACCTCCCAAAGTAACCGGGTAAACATGCAAATTTGTATTGCCAAGTTTTCTTTTCTCCATACCTTTTCTATTTATAATGTTATAACTTTTTTTTGCTGGCTGCTTGCAATAGCAGCATCTATAATTTTCATCGTGCGAATACCATCTCCGGCAGTTACCGGCTCCGGCCTATTGTGAACGATTGACTCATAAACACCATCAAACAAATCATAATAACTGCCCTGTAGCGTAGGTATGGTTTTACGTACTTCTTTACCATCTGTTTCGGTATGAAGCAGTCCCTGTTTACTTTCAGGTTCAGTACCCCAATTATTACGGTTTGGCTTCGCACCTGCTTTAAGTACATCTTCCTGAATATCGCCACGTTCTTTTAAAAATGAACCTTTTTTTCCGTGCACTACATAAGCAGGAATGGCTTCGCGAACAAAGAAGCCTGCTTTTAGCCTCACTCTTTTATCCGTATAATACAATGAAATGTCAAACCAGTCATCTACCAACGAATTTTCGCGGGTTACCCTTATATCGCCATGCACTGCCTCCGGATATCCAAAAAGATATAATGCCTGGTCTATAATGTGTGAGCCCAAGTCTTTTAGTACACCTGCACCTGCATTTACTGTTTCCTTATGTATTTTAGGGCTAAGAGAAGGGTTGTACCTGTCAAAATGAAATTCGGCTTCTATAATATCACCCAGAAGATTTTGCTCAACCACCTGCTTTACTGTTTTAAAATCACTGTCCCAACGGCGGTTTTGATATACCGTAAGCTTCAGTTCTTTCTCTTTTGCTATAGCAAGAAGTTCTTCTGCTTCGGCTGCTGTTGTGGTAAATGCCTTTTCTACCAGAGCATGCTTTCCGGAAAGCAATACCTTTTTTGCATATTCATAATGTGTTTCTACAGGCGTATTAACTACTATAAGCTCAATATCATCTGCCAGCAGCTCTTCAATAGAACTGTAACTTTTTACATCAGGATAATCCTGCTGTATTAATTTTTTACTTCTTTCCCATGAGCCTGTTAGTTCAAACCCCTCATGTAATTCTAAAAAAGGGGCATGAAATACACGCCCCGACATTCCGTATGACAGCAGTGCTGTTTTAATTTTTCTCATTTCCTGCTTTACTATTAATCTTCAAGTTTTGCCCTTTCATATTGTTTAGGCCAAATTGTATGGCCGTCATGAAGGTTATGAGCAAATGTAAGACCTATATAAGGCTCACGCAAAGCCTCGCGGGCAAAGAAAACAAGATCTGCTTTGCCTTCATTCACAATGTCTTCAGCCTGTTTTGCTTCGGTTATAAGTCCAACAGCCCCGGTACATATATGTGCTTCACGCTTTACGCGTTCGGCAATAGGTACCTGATAGTTTGGAGCAACCGGTATCTGCTGATAAGAAACAGCCCCGCCGGAAGAACAATCTATTACATCAATCCCTTTGGTTTTTAATATTTTGGCAAGTTCCACAGAGTCATCTTCATTCCATCCCCCTTCTGCCCAATCGGTTCCGGAAATACGTACAAATAAAGGCAGGTCTGCAGGCCATTCGGTTTTTACAGCATCAATAACTTCTAATAATAAACGGATCCTGTTTTCAAAACTACCTCCATAATCATCTGAACGTTTATTGCATAACGGCGAAAGGAACTGATGGATAAGATACCCATGTGCCGCGTGAATTTCGAGCACTTTGTAACCTGCCTCATGGGCACGTCGGGCAGCCGCTTTAAAATCGGCAATAACCTTATTTATTCCTGCTTTGTCTAATTCAAGTGGGGGTTGTGCCTCGTCTTCATGATAACGCTCTGCACTTGGCGCAACAGTGCGCCAGCCGCCCTCATCAATTGTAAGTTTTCTGTTTCCCTGCCACGGTGATGAGGTACTGGCCTTACGGCCGGCATGTGCAAGCTGTATGCCTGGAAAAGCATTTTGCGATAGTATAAATGCTGTTATCTGTTTGTATTTTTCTATTTGCTCATCATTCCATATACCAAGGTCTTCAGGCGAAATTCTGCCCTCGGGCGAAACCGCAGTAGCTTCCTGAATGATTAGTCCGGCTCCGCCTACCGCGCGCGAACCGAGGTGAACCAGATGCCAGTCGTTTGCAAAACCATCTTCCGCAGAATACTGACACATGGGCGATATTACTATCCTGTTTTTTAAAATGATACTTTTTATCTGTAATAATGAAAACAGTGGAGATGTCATATTTTCTGTTTTTTGAGTGTATAAATCAGTGATACCAGAAAGTTAATTATAAGCTTAAAGCCTGTACATACTGGCGTAGGAACAGTAAATTTACCTTACAAAATTTAAATCGTATCCTAAAAATTTAATTATTAACAAACATTTAAACCCTAAGCCTAAAATTAAAATAGGGCGTAGTAAACAGAAAACACTATTTTTGTGCGTTTATTAAAGGAAATTAAAACTTTAGAATGGATACACTTGTACAGATTGCCCAATTGGTTCTCATGTTGTCAATACTTGTAATACTGCATGAATTTGGGCATTACATAACTGCAAAAATGTTTAAGGTAAGGGTAGAAAAATTTTACCTTTTTATGGATGCAGGATTTGCGCTTTTTAAGAAAAAAATCGGTGAAACAGAATGGGGCATCGGATGGCTGCCCATCGGCGGATATGTAAAACTATCCGGAATGATAGATGAAAGCATGGATACAGAACAGCTAAAAAGCGAACCAAAACCATGGGAATTCAGGTCTAAGCCGGCATGGCAGCGACTTATTATAATGATGGGGGGTATTATTGTTAATATTTTACTGGCCTGGTTTATATACACAATGGTATATTGTACTTACGGCAAAAAGTATGTGGGTACAGAAATGGTTCAGCAAAACGGACTTGCTTTTGGGGAAACCGGACTTAATGTAGGTTTTAAAAATGGCGATAAAATTCTTAGCGTAGATGGTAAATACCAGGAACGTTTTGACAGGCTGATTCTGGATGTTCTGCTTGGTGATGATATTAAAATATTACGTGATGGTAAAGAAATTGATTTAAAACTTACCGATGCCAATAAAAAAGAAATCCTGGATAAGGAAGGCCGTGATTTTATAAATCCAATGGTAAATGCCACAGTAGTTGATTCTTTTCCTCAAAAATCATATGCTGCAGATGCAGGCCTAATGATGGGCGACACAATTGTAGGCGTTAATGGCAAACAACTAAACTATAAAGCCCAGATAGTAGAACAAGCCGTTAAAAACAAAGGCGGCTTTATAACTCTTGATATACACCGTAACGGAATTCCGCTGGAAATAAAAACTAAAGTAGATGCCGAAACAGGAACTATCGGGGTTTACAATACTCCGGCAGGAAATCCTAAATATACCAAAACAGAGGAATATAATTTTTTTACTGCTATACCTAAGGCAATGGAAGAATCTTATTTTCTTCTTGTGTATAATGTAAAACAGTTTAAGCTTATTATGCGCCCTTCAACAGGTGCCTATAAGCATGTTAAAAGTGTTGTTGGTATTGCCAGCAATATGCCTACCACATGGGACTGGGAATTTTTCTGGAAGTTTACAGCCCTGTTCTCAATAGGCCTTGCCTTTATGAACGTACTGCCAATACCAGGATTAGATGGTGGCCATGCATTATTTACCATTGCTGAAATGGTAACCGGAAGAAAATTAAGCGATAAAGCTGCAGGAGTTGTACAAACCGTAGGTATGGTTATTTTATTAAGCCTCATGGTGTTAACTTTTGGTAAAGATATCTATGATATTATAGCTCGAAAATTCTTTTAAATTTTTCATGATTTTGTTTGCGGAAATTAAAAATGGTTATATATTTGCACCGCAATAAAGGCAATACGCCGATAAGCATAAAGTTCTTTTAAAATAGGTGTAATTAAAACTAACTTTGGTTAGCACAATTACAAATAATATACAGTTTCCTCCTTAGCTCAGTTGGTTAGAGCATCTGACTGTTAATCAGAGGGTCCTTGGTTCGAGCCCAAGAGGGGGAGCTAAAAGGCTATCAGAAATGATGGCCTTTTTTGTTAATGGCCTCGTAGTTCAACGGATAGAATGGGAGTTTCCTAAACTTTTGATCCAAGTTCGATTCTTGGCGAGGCTACAAGACCCGCTTCACATATATATGGAGCGGGTTTTTTAGTAATAAACTATTGTTATGTCAGTACACCCAAATTACATTAAAGCTTCTGATTTTATATTTCTAACCATAGGCTTAGGAATAATAAACTTAACTCTCATCCCCGGAATCTTTGTTTTGCCTGAACAAATCATAACAGCCCTTCTTACTTTACTTTTTCTTACGGGTATATCTTTAGCAATAAGAAAAGGAATCAAATGGATCAAATATTTATTACTTGTCCTAATTATATTGGGGCTTACCAGTATTCCTTTTATGATTAAAAATCTAGGTAAAAATACAGCTATAGGAATTATCAACATAATTCAGACAGTATTTCAATTTTGGGCTTTGGTATTACTATTTAAGATACCTAAAGAAAATTGAAATATATGCAGCTAAAGCATTAGCACTTCTTATTACTCTGGTTAATCATACATTAAAAACAGAAAAAGAGGCCAATAGCCTCTTCTTCATCTTCATGTATGTGGTTTATTAAGCCGCGACTTCTTTTATAAATTCTCCGGTGCTTTTAAAGTAAGCAGCAACGTCTTTACCATCTTTAGTCAGAACCAGTTTATAATCTGATCCGTCAGAAGCTTTAAGCGCTTCTACAAGCTGATAACCTTTATATTTACCTACCGCTTCTTTTAATACTGCAGGAGCAATTTCCGATTGCTGTACTTTGGTATATTCTTTTTCCTGATCAGTCGTTACCGGCGTAACCTGAGCTGCCGTTGCAGGAGTTGTAGCTGTTGTTTGTGTTGTCACCTCAATTGGTGTTGCCGGTGTTTGCGCACTTGCTGCAAGTCCTAAAACTAGGGCAGCTGCTAACAATAAATTTTTCATAACGTATATATTTTATTTGTTTTTATTCTGATTAATATGATGAAAGAACCATACCACAGGCCTCAAAAAACAATAAAACACTATAAATCAAATAATTAAATATTTTTAACGAAACTATATTTATGCGGAATTCCACATAAAATTGTAGAAATGCAACAAAAACAATTTGCCAAATGGCAAAAAGTATTTCCTTGATTCATTACTATCTTTACATTATGGAAGAACTAATAAATAAACTTCTGCAATTTGGTAACCTTAACCAACAGCAGATAGACCTTATTAAAAGCAGGGCACACGCGATAGAGATTAAAAAAGGGGAATACTATTCGGAAGCAGGAAAAATTGCCAAACAGGTAGGTTTTTTGACTGAGGGTGTTTTCAGAATATGCTTTTACGGAAAAAAAGGCGAAGACTTTACCCGTTACTTTATAGTAGAAAATATGTTTGTAGTAGACATGGACAGCTTTTATAACGAAATACCATCATCGGTTTACGTTGAAGCAGTTACCGATTGCCAAATCGTAGTTTTTGAAAAATCCGATTTTCACGATCTTGCTAACACTATTATTAGCTGGAATGAAATATTTACAAGAATAGCTACTAATGCACTTTCTTATAAAGCGCGTGCAGGCAGCGTTATGTTAACGCAGGATGCTTCTGAGAGATACCTTGCTTTCCTTGAACAATATCCGGGTCTGGCCAATAAAATACCTCTTTCGGCGCTTGCCTCTTACCTCGGCATTACACAATCGTCTTTAAGCAGAATAAGAAAAAACATTTAATTTTTTGTTTTTTGCCAAATGGCAAAATTTTATTGTTCAGGCTGTTGCAACTTTGCTTTATAATTAAATCAGTATAAAAATGAAAAAAACAGCATTGATTACAGGAGCAAATAAAAGCATAGGTTATGAAACTGCAAGACAGCTTCTTGCACAGGGCTATTTTGTATATATTGGCAGCCGTAATAAGAATAGGGGCAATGATGCCATTGAGAAACTGAAAGCAGAAGGATATAGCAACACAGAGGTGTTAATGATAGATGTAACCAACTCAGAATCCATAACAGAAGCGGCAAAAGAACTGAGTAATAAAATACCGCATCTTGATGTGCTTATAAACAATGCGGGCATACCGGGTGTAATGCCACAGGAAGCCAGCAATACCACACAGGAAAATGTACGTACAGTGTTTGACACTAACTTTTTTGGGGTAATAGAAACCACGCAGGCGTTTTTACCTTTACTAAAAAAATCTGCTGAACCAAGAATTGTGAATGTATCAAGCGATCTGGGTTCACTTGGCAACCAAACCAATCCTGATTTCAGACACTTCGAGGTTAAACCAACTGCTTATTGTGCTTCTAAAGCAGCACTTAATGCTTATACAGTTATGCTTGCCTATGAGCTAAGGGATACCAATTTTAAAGTAAATAGTGTAAACCCCGGCTATACTGCTACCGACTTTAACAATCATACCGGATACAAAACAGTTGAAGAGGCTGCAAAACCTATAGTTAAATATGCTGTTATTGGAAGCGATGGTCCAACAGGAAAATTTTTCAGCGATTTTGGCGAAACCCCATGGTAAAAACATATCCGCAGTAATTGCGGATTTTTTTGTTTATTTATGCTTATAAATACCCCCGTTTATAAATGGCAGCTACACTTAAAAATTCGGCATTAAAAAGTCTTATCATTATTATTTTGCTAGCATTTTTGTGTGTTGCAGGTGCTTTTACCTTTTTTAATTTTTCACCCAACATAAAAAATATAATAGTTCAGGGCTATGTATATGATAAGGCCACAGACCAACCAGTTAATAATTGCAGAATTGTAATCTTTAGTAGAAAAGTAAAGGAATATAATACTGCAGGTACTGATGAAACCCTATATCTAAAAACAAATAAAGATGGTTATTATAGAACAACTATTGATAAAAGTTACCTTATTTTTATAAGAGCTTATAAGCCTGGATATAAAATAATTCGTTCAGGAGCTATCATTGCTAAGAAAGATATTGAACAAAATTTTATTCTTGAAAAGGGACCTTCTTCCGAAAGTGAATTTATTAAACCCGGCGAATCCACTGTAATTATAGAATAGCATTGTGAAATTAACCTGTAAGTTATTTGTGTCAGCAAATATTGAGTATAACTATAATAAATAATAAAAGCCGCTTGGTTTTGCGGCTTTTATATTGGCTGATTGATGATGAGCTCCGTCACTATTATCTCTCCCAAAAATAAGGAGGTTCTATACCCAGTGCGCGCAGGTAAACATACCCCTGCCCTCTGTGATGTATTTCGTTGTCTACAAAATATAAAAGCGTACCATATACAGGCCCTTCATACTGACCGAATGCTACCACAATTTCCTGAAAGCGCTCAGGTCTAAGTTGTGGCCAGAAACTATCTATCTGTTTTGTAGTATCATCCCAAAGAGCAAGCAATTCTTCTTTGGTTTTCGGCATTCCCTCGCCTGAATGATGTGCCAGTTCTTCCATTTTTTTCCACTCTCCGGTTATAAGTCCTTTAATTCCCGGATTTGCAAGATCTATCATTTCCATAGCTAAATCTGCAAAAGGTCTCATACCGCCAACAGAAAATGTGAAAAGTTCTTTTTCAGGAAAAGCCTCAATGGTTCTTCTGGTTAAACCTCTGTGACCCTGCCAGTGTTTTAAAAATGCTTCCGGTGTAATTACTGTTACGTTTGTTGTTTTTGTTTCCATGATGATTTAAATTTAAAAGGTTGTTGTTTTTGTATAGGGCAAAATTAAAGGCAGTAAGTGACAACCGTATGTCAGCAGGTTTTTAATGAAATAAAAAAATACCGAAATTGTTTTTTTTTGTAAAAATGTGAATGAAATTAGTTGATATGTACAAGTAATTGTGTGGTTGTTAACATCTTTGTAAGAATATTTTTGTTGAAATTTGTATCTCTAAAATTCTCTATTATGCAAACAACAAATGACCTGCAGAATGCCTTTCCGCATGAAAACGACATACCGGAAAGCATAAGGCTGTCTCAGCCCCTGCATCAAAAACGAATACTTATTAATGGCGAGTTTATTGACTGGAGCGGACCCGTCCATACCGTTTACTCGCAGATATTCGTGAAAAAAGAAGGACACGAAGCCGCTCCGCTTGAAATTGGCAGTTACCCTCTTGCTACAGAAAAAGAGGCAGAACTTGCACTCAAAGCTGCTCTTAATGCTCATGACTATGGCCGTGGCGAATGGCCATCGATGGGAGCCGAAGGACGCATTAAAGCTATGGAAGGTTTTACTAAGGGTCTTAAAGAGCATCGCGAAGAGATTGTAAAACTTATAGTTTGGGAAATTGCCAAAAGCGTTGCCGATGCCGAAAAGGAATTTGACCGTACTATTGAATATATTGAAGAAACCATTAAAACTGTTAAGCAGCTCCATAATGAGTCATCTATGTTTAGGGTTACTAATGGTTTTATAGGACAGATAAAAAAACTGCCCTACGGCGTTGTACTTTGCATGGGACCTTTTAACTATCCCCTAAACGAAACTTTTACCATGCTTATACCCGCACTTATAAATGGTAATTCGGTATTGTTCAAACCGCCAAAATACGGTACGCTTTTATTTAACCCTTTGCTCGATCTGTTTAAAGAACATTTTCCTAAAGGAGTTGTAAATACAGTATATGGGCGCGGGCGTGATATTGTACCTTATTTAATGCAGTCGGGCCATATAGATGTATTGGCATTAATTGGTTCAAGCAGGGTAGCCGACAGCCTTAAAAAAATGCACCCGAAATCTAACCGTTTACATGCTGTATTAGGACTGGATGCTAAAAATGCCGCCATTATATTACCAGATGCCGACCTTGAAGCTACCATAAAAGAAGTTGTTACAGGGACACTTTCGTTTAACGGACAACGATGTACCGCTTTAAAAATACTGTTTGTACATTCATCTATAGTAGATAAATTCAACAACCTTTTAGCCGAAGCAATAGATAAATTATCCCTGGGAATGCCCTGGGACAAAGGTGTGTCTGTAACTCCGCTTGCCGAACCCGAAAAACCGGGCTATCTTAAAGAATGTATCGATGATGCTATTGCATACGGTGCAACTATAATAAATGCTAATGATGGTGGTGGAAATCAGGGCTATTCTTTAATGAGACCCGCAATAGTATACCCTGCAAACCGCGATATGAAAATTTATTGGGAAGAACAATTTGGACCTGTTATACCTGTTGTTGCGTTTGACGATCCGGCTGCTCCTGTAGATTATATTACAGAATCTAAATATGGAATGCAGGCAAGTATTTTTAGTGAAGACCCTCAAAATATTTCGTTTTACATAGATCAGCTGGCAGGACAGCTTGGGCGTATAAACATTAATGCCCAATGCCAGCGTGGCCCCGATACCTTCCCTTTTAACGGACGTAAAGATTCGGCTGAAAATACTCTTTCTGTCTCTGAAGCTTTAAATGCCTTTTCGGTAGACTCAGTAGTTGTAACAAAACAAACTCCTTCTAACGAGGCATTATTACATGAAATATTGGTAAATGAAACATCAAAAAGACTTAATAACAAAGTGATCTTTTAATTTTAAATCTAAAAATCTAAATAACCCGCATGGCCGATCAGCATGCGGGTTATTTTTTTATAACGCAAGACTTTAAATATCAAATATCAACATAGTAAAACGTTTTTGTCAACACCTATGTCAACGCTGTTTTATTGGGAAATAATGTGACCTAAGATACTTTTACAGCAAATTAAATTAAACGCAGTTTGCTCTATTTTTTATTTGGGGTTAATTAGCAAAGCAACATAAAGATAAACGCAGTTAATTTAGGTTCAGCGGGGCTCTTTAAAAGAGATTTTAAGGGGCCTATTTTTAAAAAAATCTGAAACGTGGTTTGGTTGGATGCCTTGCGTTTCATAACCTGCAGGGTTCCTTATACCCCTGCAGGTTTTTTTATTGGATTTAATTTGAAAGCACTTTTATTCTCCTGATGTGTATGTATATTTTTTATGCATGAATACTAAATTACAGGTCATAAAAATTTATATTTGGTTTAATTATGGGGAAACATAAACTGAAACAATACCTTACTAGTTTAACAGCAATAGTACTATTGCTTTTTTGTATTGCCTGCAATAATAACAGACACGAAAAATGTGAAGCTTACACACCCCTCCTGCCTGACAGCCTTACCGAACTTGGAAGTAAAGATTGGGAAATAGGTAATTATCAGCAGGCACTGGAACATTTTTCTAAAGCCTATAAAAAATACAGGAAAGAAAAAAATGAGGAACAAATGGCCAATGTGCTTAACAATATAGGACTCGTACACTGGAGCCTGAGAAACAACGACGAGGCCATGGAATGCTATAATGAGTCTGCCCGCATTGCCGAAAAGTTAGGCCTAAAACGGTTATTAGGTTTAACACATACCAACAGAGCCTTAATTTATAAACAAACCTACAACTTCAAGCCCGCTTTTGAGCATAATAATAAAGCAATAGGATTATTTAAACAGCTTGACAACCATAAAGATCTTGCTATAGCGTATAATAATCAGGGGCAGTTGTACCGCTATTCGGAAAAACCTGATGAAGCTCTTACTTATTACAGATTATCGCTTGAAGAATGCGAAAAAAATAATTACACACAGGGACTTGCAACAGCATGGCAAAATATAGCTAATGTATATTCAGAAAAAGGCAACAGCAAAAAAGCCTTTGAAGCCGCACGCAAATGCCTTGATTATAGTTTACAATCTAAAAGTAAAGTGCGTATTAATGAGGCCTACCATAGCCTTTCTTTAAGCCATGAACGTTTTGCAGGTCCCGACTCGGCTTTGTATTACTACAAAAAACATCATGAAGTAGAAAAAGACATGATGCTGGCAAGCCAAAGCGAACGACTATCTCAAAATCAGGCCGATCTAAGTGTTGAAGTAAAAAACCTTCGCATAAAAAATCTGCAAAATGAAAAAGATATGGCCAACAACAGGCTGCTCACTATTGCCTTTGGCATACTTGCAGTAGTGTTAATAGCGGCGTTTTTTATATACCGCTATTTTTCAGGAATACATTTTAAGAAAAGGCAGCTTGAAACAGAGTTGTATAATTCACGTAAAATACTCGCAATAAAAGAACAGGAATTAAAAACATACATTATAGACCTTTCGGCTAAAAATGCTATCATTCAGGGGTTGCAGGAAGAAAACAATAATAAGGAATCTGTTGACGAAGTTAGCGACGACGAAATTGCCGGACTACTGGAACAAAAAATTCTGACCGATGATAACTGGGAAGCCTTTAAAACACGATTTAAAGCTATTTATCCCGGTTTCTTTGCCAATCTCAGGGAAAGCGGCATAACATTAACCGAAGCAGAAATACGGCTGTTGGTACTTATGCGCCTTGAGTTAAACAGTAAAGACATGGCTAATATTCTTGGTATTTCGCCCCAAAGCGTAAGGGTTTGCAAAATGAGATTGAAAAAGAAACTGCCTTCCGATAAATACTGCACCGTAGAAGACTTTTTAGCCAAACTCACCTGCAATTATAACTCCGGATGCTCCATAAGGTAATCTTTAAGCATTTCGTCCAGGGTTTCATAATATTTAGCCAAAGCCGATGCATCAACTTCAGGATGCTCAAACGAAGGTAAGGTTTCCTGTACTTCACTTAAATATTTAGAAAGCTCGGGGTACTTTTCCTGTATTAAGATAGTGATCTTAAGTATTTTTTCAGTTAGCTCTTTCTTAGACTCCATAACTTCTCATTTTGAGGGAATATCCTGTAAATTTAGTGATAAATTTTATTAACTATCTACACCTTTTCTTAGATCTTGTTTGCTGCTTCAAACTTTTTTTGGCACAGATGTTGAATTTACGCTAACAACTAATATTAAAATTGACAGATCATGAAAACGTTACAAACATTGCTGATAGGGTTAGCGTTTATGGCTGCCGGCAGCACACAGGCTCAGATTTCAGTTAGCCTTAATATGAATATCGGTACACCTCCTGCATGGGCTCCGCCCGTGCACACTCAAGTACGATACTATTACCTGCCCGAAATAAATACTTATTACGACGTTAGCACAAGACACTATATTTACATCAATCGCGGTCAGTGGGTGCGCAATGCCTACCTGCCTGCACCCTACAGAGGTTATAATTTATATAGAGGACCTAAAGTAGTGGTAACAAATTATTATGGAAGAACCCCTTACACCTACTACAAACCCCACAAAGTATATAAAAAACATTATAGAGGCCCGAAACACCACGGGCATCACGACTACCACGGACGTGGAAAACATTATTAAACAACGAACCGGCTTTAAGGCCGGTTTTTTTGTGAGGCCAATTGTAGGCTGCTAAATCAAATGGATGTTCTTATTTTTGTTTATGGTTAACCAACGGAGGTATATATTTATTCTGAACCAACCAACTACTTGCCCTCTATGTGGTGCTAAGACAGATATTATTACATCACATTTAAGCAACTTATTACCTCTACTACAAATCAATAAATGTCTAAATAAAAATTGTAGCTTTGAGTTTCTAACTGAAGAAGACTAGCTCATGCCTGAAAAACAAAGACCCTGGAGTAGAGAGGAATTGATCTTAGCGTTCAACCTTTATCTAAAAATAGAATTCGGGAAAACTCACAAAGGTAATTCCGAAGTTATTAAGCTAGCCAATATTATTGGAAGAACTCCCAGTGCCGTCGGAATGCGATTAGGAAATTTTGCTAGTTTAGATCCTTATCATCAAGATAGAGGTGTCGGAGGATTAAAAAATAGCGGTTCAGGAGTACAGCAAATATGGGAAGAATTCTCTAATAATAAAGAAGAATTAATTTATGAAAGTGAAAAAATATTAGCAGAAAAACAGCATTTAACCATAGAAGAAAAATATAGCGATTTACTTTTTGACATTAAAAACTTGAAAGGAGAAACAAAGATAAGAGCGGTAAAAACTAGGGTTAATCAATCTGTTTTCAGAAAAATGGTTGTTGCAAATTATTCTTCTAAATGTGCTATCACTGGAATTGATATTCCCGATTTATTATTTGCTAGTCATATTTTACCTTGGTCTAAAGATGAAAATAAAAGATTAAACCCTGAAAACGGTATTTGTTTGTCCGCTTTATACGATAGAGCATTTGATAAAGGGTATATAACTTTAGATGAAAATTATAAAATATTACTTTCTTCTTCTTTAAAGAAAAAGGAAAAAATGGAATACTATGGTAACTCATTTGCCTTAATAGAAAATAAAAGTATTTCATCGCCAAAAAAATACATGCCAAAAAAAGAATTTTTAGAGTATCACAGAGATGTGATTTTTGATAAAAAGGCAATTAATGATTATTAAACCCATTAAATACCACATATTAAAACCACCATTCCTTTTAAAAGGTTCTTCGAATACGGAATTTATTTACCGAATCGATAAGATAATCTTAAATAAAAATGATGTTGAAAATTTAAGTTCAACAAACATTTATTCAAAGATTAAATTTATTGAAGATAGAGGTGGAATTCTGAAATTCATTGGCTGTAGAAACAATATATTTTTCAATAATTTGATAATGATAGATAGTAAAATGTCAAAATTATTATCAGAAATTATGTTACTATCATATAGAATTGAACAGTATAAGCTACAGGACGTCATTAATTTACTTGAAAACGCAGATCCTTTAGACTATAAACACACTGACCTAATAAAAATATATAAATATAAAATAACTGAATTTTTTCGGTGTTTAGCATTAGGAATGAATCCAGTACAAGTTTGGAATAATGAGCCTAATTTATATGATCATTTCCCTATAATTAAAATTAAAGATGAAATAATTTATTATTCTGATAGTATAAAAAGATTTAATGAAATACTAATTTCAAAAACCGAAATAGAAAAAAACTTATTCGGTAAAATCTATTTTGAAGAAAAAATTGCTCATATAAAATTTAACACTTCAACTTAATCTAAAAACTTAAACGGCTGCGTTGTCATCATTATAGAAACGATAGACAAGGCAGCCGTTGGGGGTTAAGCAGTTCTGGTTTACTGAAGATCAATCCTGAGCTTGTGTCCGGTAAAAGCCTCAATAGATCCCTGATAGTCAGTTTCATCCCAGTTGGTATCCTCATGGATATTTTCAAATTCTTTAGCCCATAAGATAAACTCGGCAATATCAGTTCTTGAATCTCCTGAAAAAAATCCCTTCTGCCCTGCAATAAATGCAATGTCGGCAATGGCCTCGAAGAGCTTGTAGTCTTCGATGGTGTGTTCTAATGTGTTCATTGGTTTGGTTTGGTTTGGTTTTGTTTTTATTTATTGATTGGACGATACAATGTTATAAAAAACCTCGACACAATTAGCATGTCACTTTAACGAGTTATTAACATTAACACTCTCTATTACAACACGTTGTCGAATATTTCCTACGTTTCGTCGATCGGTTTTGTACTTCAATTATTCTGCCAAAAATTTACGGAAAACCACATTTTAAAACATACTGATAAAACTAATTTTAATCAGGGCAAAATTTCAAATTGTAATTAAATAACCTTCAGCTTTTTAACATAACTTTAGGTATTACTATAAAATTGCATTGCATTTAAAAAAATATTAATTTGTTAAAACTGAAATTTTAGAGGCTAAATAAGCTTAAATTTTGTCAATCCCCTAAAAATCACCGCAGAGTGCGTCATAAAAAATATATTAATTAACTTTACCCCTATAAATTATAGGGTATAATGGAAAAGAAAATAGAAAAAAGATGGATTGCTGCCTTTTTAATTACCACTGCTGTTGCAATAACAGGGCTTTTTTGGGATCATGCTGCTGTTAACGCTAGTTCTGCACAATTTAATTCAACAGATAGTATTGTTCCCGCCGATGTTGCATGGCTGCTTACCGCTTCCTGCCTGGTCTTGCTAATGACCCCGGGATTATCATTCTTTTATGGCGGAATGGTAGGTAAAAAAAATGTGATCTCTACTATGCTTAAAAGCTTTATCTGTTTAGGTGTTATAAGCCTGTTATGGGTAGTAGTAGGATTCAGTTTGTCGTTTGGAAGTCCGCTTGGTATAGAAATAGCAGGTACACATTATGGACTTATAGGCAACCCGTCAGATTTTGCTTTTTTCGATTTTGTAGATGAGCATCCGCACTCAAAAATGGCAGCTACTATACCTTTTATATTGTTTGCCCTTTTCCAGATGAAATTTGCCATAATTACACCTGCTATTATAACAGGAGCACTCGCAGAACGTATCCGATTCATATCATTCCTGTTATTTATTTGTTTGTTCTCTATATTTATATATGCTCCACTTTGCCATATGGTATGGCACCCTGAAGGACTGCTTGGGGCGTATTTTGGCGTAAAAGACTTTGCCGGAGGCACCGTAGTACACATGAGTGCCGGATTTGCAGCCATTGCCGGAGTACTTTGCCTTGGCAAACGAAAAAACCTTGAACATATACCTACCAACATTCCGTTTGTACTGTTAGGCACAGGAATGCTTTGGTTTGGATGGTTTGGTTTCAACGCAGGCTCTGCGCTCGCTGCCAATCACACCGCTGCTATGGCTTTTGCCACAACCACTATAGCATCAGCTTCCGCTATGCTTACATGGTCTTTCTTTGACAGGCTCAACGGCAGAAAAGTTTCGGCTCTTGGTGCGTGTATCGGTGCAGTTGTTGGCCTGGTAGCCATAACCCCCGCAGCCGGATTTGTTTCTGTACCTAAAAGTATTTTCTTTGGCTTTGCAGCAGCTATAGTATCTAATATTATGGTAAACTGGAAACGCCTTAAACGTATAGACGATACCCTTGATGTATTTGCCTGCCATGGCGTAGGCGGTATTATGGGTATGATACTTACCGCTATTTTTGCCGAGGGTGATAATGCCAGTTTAATGCATGGCGGGTGGAATGTATTTGGCCATCATATGATAGCAATTGTACTTGTTGCAGCATTTTCTTTCTTTGGAGCCATGGCATTATATAAAGTTACCAATTTCTTTATTCCGCTTCGTGTTTCTGAAGAAGCCGAAGAATTGGGACTTGATATTTCGCA
The DNA here is from genome assembly GCF_024054175.1 of Flavobacterium sp. NRK1. Classification (GTDB taxonomy): domain Bacteria; phylum Bacteroidota; class Bacteroidia; order Flavobacteriales; family Flavobacteriaceae; genus Flavobacterium. The sequence continues at coordinate 1,413,574 of NZ_JAMXLA010000001.1, read as the reverse complement.
ACATAACGAAATGCTGGGGTAATTTTCACAGGATATTTTTTTACTTTTATAAAAAAGTCATCCCATGAAAAAACTAACTGTTATCTGTACTATAGTATCACTTTCTATTAGCACTTACCTTTTGACGAAATCACCCGAAACTAATAAGGCTGATGAAACCAAAACTATTAATGTTCTTTTAGACAACTGGCACAACGCCGCCGCTAAAGCAGATTATAATGGCTATTTTAGTAAAATTGCCGACGATGGCATTTATATTGGAACTGATGCTAATGAAAACTGGGACAAAAAAGCTTTTGCTACTTTTTCCGGACCTTATTTTATCAGTGGAAAAGCGTGGGACTTTAAAGCCCTTGAACGCCACGTTTATTTTAGCAAAGACGGAAAAACTGCATGGTTTGATGAATTGCTGGATACCTGGATGAAAATTTGCCGCGGATCCGGGGTATTAGAAAAAGAAGGTAACGATTGGAAAATAAAGCATTATGTTCTCTCTATGACAATACCTAATAACGTTACCGATAAAGTAATTCCGCTGAAAGCAGAATATGAAAATACTTTGATCGAGAAACTACAGAAAAAATAGATCTAAAAGCGAATGGCAGGTATCTCCTGCCATTTGCTTTTAATATAACTAAATAGTGTAATTATTCTGCTTTCTCACTTAAATGCTCAAGCATATCTGCAGTCATTGAAGCCAGATCAAAATCATGTTTCCATCCCCAATCCTGTCTTGCACTGCTGTCGTCAATACTTTGCGGCCAGCTGTCTGCAATTTTCTGACGGAAGTCAGGCGCATAATCTATAGTGAAATCAGGTATTTCTCTTTTAATTGCTTCTGCTATTTCTTTAGGCGTAAAATCCATAGCCGAAAGATTGTAAGATGAGCGTATTTTAATATTCTCAGCAGGTGCCTGCATAATTTCAATTGTAGCACGTATAGCATCGTCCATATACATCATTGGCAAACGTGTTTCTTCGCTAAGAAAGCAGGTATATTTGCCATCAGCTAACGCCTTATGGTAAATATCTACCGCATAATCTGTAGTACCGCCTCCCGGAGGTGTGCTCCAGCTTATAAGGCCCGGATAACGGATGCTTCGCACATCTACCCCATAAATTTTATTATAGTATTCACACCACCTTTCACCCGATTGCTTGGATATACCGTAAACGGTAGATGGCTCCATAACGGTATATTGCGGCGTATTTTGCTTAGGTGTAGTAGGACCGAAAACGGCAATACTGGATGGCCAGAATATCTTTTTTATTTTTTCAGCTTTGGCAAGGTTAAGCACATGGAAAAGCGAATTCATATTCAAATCCCATGCAAAGGCAGGGTTTTTCTCCGCAGTTGCAGAAAGCAGTGCTGCCATAAGATATACTTCCTCTACCCCATGCTTTTCAATTATGGTTTCTATCTGATTAAAATCAAGTGCATTTACAACCTCAAAAGGGCCCGATGCCACAAATTCAGGCTCACCTTTACGGATATCCGAAGCTACTACCGCCTCAGTTCCATATACACTCCTAAGTTTTTTGGTAAGTTCGGTACCTATCTGGCCACATGCGCCTATAATTAAAATTTTTGCCATAATTGTTGATTTATGGGCACAAATATAATGCTTTCAAATTATGAATTTTAATCTGTGGCCCAGCTCCTGTAACTTTTTTTTGAAAGATTGTGATTTTATCGACGCTCATAATGCAGTATCCTGAAAAATAAGATACTATTGATAATTCTTTATAGTAAACCTTCCAGGATAATTTTATATTAAATCTTTCCAAAGAATTGCTTTACACTTCTTACATATTGGTGTAACATTTGTAAATTTGCTTTTTCAATCATGAAACATGAAATACCTGAAACTCATTGTGCTTTGCTGCTTTTCAATATTACTTTTTTCCTGCAAGGATGACGAGGCGCAACGTATAGCCGAAACTGCAAAGGCGGCAAAACTAAACGATTCTATACTTAAAGTCATAAATGAGAACTGGAAGTTTGATGTAGCTCCACCCACCCCAAAAGTAGCTGAACAGATAAAAGGCTGGAATGAGTGGCAGCAATACAATACCGAATTAATGCAAAAGCCTACCGGCTCACTAAATGCCTTCAGGCAAAAAAGCAAAAACCTTGTTATTAAGTCTGACGAACTAAAAAATAATATTCCGTCATTTTTTAATAAACCTCAGGTTCGCAGCCGCATTGGTGTACTTAACACTAAAATAAAATCACTTTACACTTACATCAATCTGGAGGTAATACCTGAGAAAAGAGTAATGGCTCTTATTAAAGAAGTTGCACATGAAACAACTTCGCTGCAAAACCAGATGAATGAAATGATCGTAATTAGCGAGATAAAAAAAGAAGCAGGAGAGGAAGAAATGCTTAAAGCTTTAGACACGGTTCGAATGGCAAATCCTGAAAATCAGTTAAGAACACAAACTGTTACGCCGCCGGCACGCCCGGGAATTTCAAATATAACGCGCAACTGAATACAGCAATAAATTGAAACCTGAAATAGTAGACAGATACAGCCAGTCGGCGAAAGTAAAACAAATCGTTGCTGCACTACAGCAGCGCGAAAACAAAATCCAAATAAAAGGACTTTTGGGCTCTGCCCTTTCTTTTGTTACAGACCCTTTGTTCCGCCAGAGCGAACTTCCTTTTCTTTTAATTCTTAAAGACAAGGAAGAGGCTGCCTATTACCTTAACGACCTTGAACAGCTTATAGGCGATCAGGATGTATTGTTCTATCCGGGCTCGTATCGTCGTCCTTACCAAATTGAAGTAACAGATAATGCCAATATACTGTTGCGTGCAGAAGTGCTAAATCGTATTAATTCGCGCAAAAAACCAGCTCTTATTGTTTCCTACCCAGAGGCTTTGTTTGAAAAAGTTGTTACCCGAAAAGAACTTGAAAAAAACACCCTAAAAGTAGCGGTAGGCGATCAGGTTTCTATAGATTTTATAAATGAGGTACTGTTTGAATATGAATTCCGCCGTGTAGATTTTGTTACCGAACCCGGCGAGTTTTCCGTTCGCGGGGGTATTGTAGATGTATTCTCATTCTCTAATGATAATCCGTATCGTATTGAATTCTTCGGTAATGAAGTGGACAGTATACGTACATTTGATGTTGCTTCTCAGTTATCGTTAGACAAAAAGAATAAAATCACGGTTATTCCAAATGTAGAAAATAAGCAGCTGCAGGAAAAACGTGAAAGCTTTCTGGAATATATAAACGAAAAAACAGTTATCTTAATTCAGAATACCGAAGCCTTATTTGCTCAGCTTGACGTTTTATATAAAAAAGCAACCGAAGCTTTTGAAAAGCTTTCTAAAGATATTAAGCATGCCACACCCGAAGAACTGTTTCTTAATCAGGAGGCATTTATAAAAAAGGCATTAGACTTTACTATTGCCGAACTTGGAAATAAAACTGTTTTTAAAACACAAAAAACTTTTGAATATCATATACAGCCTCAGCCATCATTTAACAAGCAGTTCGACCTGCTGCTTAACAATTTAAGCGATAATCATGGTAATGGCTATAAAAATTATATTTTTTGCGCTAATGAGGCACAGGCAAAACGTTTTCATGATATTTTTGAAAGCCTTGACGAAGCCAACCATGAGGATATAAGAAAACAATATAAAACCATTGTTTTTCCTTTATATGAAGGCTTTATTGATGAAGAAAACCAAATTGCCTGTTATACAGATCATCAGATATTTGAGCGTTACCACAAATTCAGTATTAAGAATGGCTACTCAAAAAAAGGAGCAATTACTTTAAAAGAGCTGAACTCATTATCTGTAGGTGATTATGTTACTCATATAGACCATGGTATTGGAAAATTTGGCGGACTGCAAAAAATACAGGTAGATGGCAAAACACAGGAAGCCATAAAACTTGTGTATGCAGATAATGATATTGTGTATGTAAGCATACACTCGCTGCATAAAATTTCTAAATATAATGGTAAAGACGGTGCACCGCCCAAAATATATAAGCTGGGCAGCAGTGCATGGAAAACACTTAAACAAAAAACAAAAGCAAGGGTAAAACACATTGCTTTTAACCTTATACAGCTTTACGCAAAAAGAAGACTGGAAAAAGGATTCCAGTATGCGCCCGACAGCTATCTTCAGGCAGAGCTTGAATCATCTTTTATTTATGAAGATACTCCCGACCAGGTTACTGCTACCCGTGATGTAAAAGCCGACATGGAAAGTGAGCGACCTATGGACCGCCTTGTATGCGGCGATGTTGGTTTCGGTAAAACAGAAGTCGCTATACGTGCTGCATTTAAAGCTGTAGATAATGGTAAACAGGTTGCCATATTAGTGCCTACAACCATATTAGCCTATCAGCACTACCGCACTTTTAGCGAAAGGCTTAAAGATATGCCGGTAAGTATAGGCTACCTTAACCGTTTCCGCACAGCAAAACAAAAATCAGAAACCTTAAAGCAGCTTGCCGATGGTAAACTGGATATTCTTATAGGCACCCACCAGCTTGTAAACAAAAATGTACAGTTTAAAGACCTTGGACTTTTAATTGTAGATGAAGAACAGAAGTTTGGCGTAAATGTAAAAGACAAGCTTAAAACCATAGCTCAAAATGTAGATACGCTTACTTTAACCGCTACCCCAATACCAAGAACACTTCAGTTCTCGCTTATGGCGGCACGCGATCTATCTGTAATTACTACTCCTCCGCAAAACCGCTACCCTATAGAAACTCAGGTAGTCGGCTTCAACGAAGAGGTTATCCGTGATGCTGTTTCTTACGAAATTCAACGTGGCGGACAGGTATTCTTTATTAATAACCGTATTGAAAATATTAAAGAAGTAGCCGGTATGATTCAGCGACTGGTACCCGGTGCAAAAGTGGGCGTAGGTCATGGACAAATGGATGGTAAAAAGCTGGAAGAACTTATGCTTGCCTTTATGAATGGCGAGTTTGATGTACTTGTAGCAACTACTATTATAGAAAGCGGACTTGATGTACCTAATGCCAATACAATTTTTATAAATAATGCCAATAATTTCGGGCTGTCTGATCTGCACCAAATGCGTGGACGCGTAGGCCGAAGCAACAAAAAAGCATTCTGCTACTTTATAACACCTCCTTATTCTGCCATGACGGAAGATGCCCGTAAACGCATACAGGCACTGGAGCAGTTTAGCGAACTGGGCAGCGGTTTTAATATTGCCATGAAAGATCTTGAAATACGAGGTGCAGGTGATTTATTGGGTGGAGAACAAAGCGGTTTCATAAACGAGATAGGTTTTGATACCTATCAAAAAATTATGAATGAAGCCATTGATGAGCTTAAAGAAAATGAGTTTAAAGATCTTTATGATGAAGCCGAAGGAGATAGCGGTAAAGAAAAGGAATATGTAAAAGACCTGCAAATTGATACTGATTTTGAATTACTCTTCCCGGATGAATATGTAAACAACATTACCGAACGTCTTAACCTTTACAATGAGCTGGGTGCTATTAAAGATGAAGAAGGCCTTGTAGCTTTTGAAGCCAAGCTTATCGACCGTTTCGGGCCATTGCCAAAACAGGCACAGGCATTGCTCATAAGCATGCGTATAAAATGGCTTGCCACTAAAATGGGACTCGAAAAACTGGTGCTTAAGCAGGGTAAAATGGTAGGTTATTTTGTAGGCGACCAGCAGTCAGACTATTACCAGTCTCCTGCTTTCAGAAAGGTTTTACAATTTGTACAGCGTTACCAGACACTGGCTAAAATGAAAGAAAAGCAAACTAAAAACGGCCTTAGGCTATTGCTTACATTTGAAAATGTAAAATCACCTAAAAAGGCACTGGAGCTTTTGGAAATGGTTTTTGAATAGCCAGGACATTACAATAAAAGAATCGTTAAGAACTCATTAACAACAGCACTAATAAATTGGTTAAAATTAGGTTAAATCCTACATTTTAAGAATGTTTAAAAAGCCGGAAATATATATTTGCCGGACTAACATTTAATACCAATACGTATGAAAAATCCTTTCATTTATCTGTTTGCTGTATTCATGACAGCAGCATCGCTGACATCATGTTCAGGCGACGACGACAAAGGTTCTGTTTCTTCAAGAGAAATTAAGTATGAAATAACAGGAAACTATTCGGGTAGTAATATAGATGTAACCTACACTGAAAACGGTGGAGGCACAACGACAGAAGTATCTCAACTACCATGGAGCATGACCTATACCGCGGATAATGATACTTATGCAGGAGGATTTAGCGCTTCTGCCATTGACGCTGCACCTGGTGAAAAAATTAAGCTTAGTGTTTATCAGGGTTCTAAACTTAAAAAATCTATAGAGGGCACAGCCGATTCTGATGGTATTATTGTTGCCTCAGTAAGTGCATCTTTTGACTAAAACTGAATGGTAAATAAAAAAACGCCGGTTAAGCTATACTTAACCGGCGTTCTATTTTACTCCAGCCCCAACCACCATTCGGTAAATACTTCATTCTTGGTAAGGCTTGCCTTCTGCCCAATCATAGGTGTGACAAGTGGTATATTTTGTTTTTTTGCTGCAGCAGTAAGCCGTAGTATTGGCTCATCCCAATCATGCAATGCCAGCGAAAACTTTGCCCAGTGTACAGGCATAAGTTTTTTAGCTTTCAATTCGGCAGCAGCCTTTACAACTTCTTCGGGCATCATGTGTATATATTTCCAATATTCATTATACTGTCCGCATTCTAAGATAGCGAGGTCAAACGGACCAAATTTATCTCCTATCGCCTTATAATGGCTATCATAACCTGAATCTCCACCCAAATATAAATTAAGTGTTGGTGTTTTCAGTACAAATGACATCCATAAAGCCGTATTTCGTTTTAACCCTCTTCCTGAGAAGTGACGCGCAGGTGTAGTATTCACCACAAAACCATTTCCTAGATCTATAGTATCATTCCAGTCCCGTTCTTCAATTATAGCAGTATCATAATCCCATCGTTCAAAATGTTCTGCTGTACCCAGACCTGTAATTATCTTTTTCACCTTGCCTTTCAATTTCAATACAGTTTCATAGTCAAGATGGTCCCAATGGTCGTGAGATATAAACAATAAATCAATTTCCGGCAAATCATCAACAGTATATACATCACTCCCTGCAAATGCTTTTGTTGTAATACTTATGGGCGAAGCTGCGCCACTAAATACAGGATCCATCAAAATTGTTTTTCCATCTGCCTGCATAAAATAAGACGAATGCCCAAACCATACTATTACATTTTCTGAAGGGTCAAGATGAAGCAAATCTGTTTTTTGCGATGGCATTACATTTTTTGGCTTACTTCTTTTACTCTTGCTAAAAAAGAAATCTTTAAAAACAGTATAATAGCTTACCCCTTCTTTTAAATCGGGGGTATAACTAAGGTTTTGAAACTGCCCGTCTTTATAATTCTTAGATTGCTCTATTGCCTTTAGCCTCTCACCTGACGGACGCCTTCCAAAGCTTGGAGATTGCAAAAAAATTGCCACACCTACAACAAGCAGCACTACTATAACACCTAATATCATAACTATTTTTTTTATTCTTTTTTTCATTAATATTATAAATTCTTATTTTATAGACTGACTAATCACTCTACAATTTTTAAAAAAATTTAGGAAATCATTTTCCATAGCATATCAAAGCCATCTTTAATAACTTTTTTTTGTTCCTTTTCTGTGATCTGAGTTTTTAAAAGATATTGGTTTACACCAAAAATGTGGCTTGTCATTAAAGATAAGATTAAGTTAGTATCTCTATTTTTAATAGCTTTTTCTTTAATGGCTTTCTCTATCTGCGTACAGCTTTTGTTTAACTGCATTTTAATTTCTTCCGGCGGAATTAAACTTGTAAAAGGCGATGTATGAAACTGCTGTATAAAATAAAATTCATCCTGATTTTCTAACGACCAGTAGATAACTGAAGTAAACTGATTCCTGAATTTCTTTTTAGCGTTCTTAGCCTCGATTTCATTTATTTCAATATATTCTCCCATTCGGGCTTTAATATCGATATACAGCGAAACAATAAGATCTTCCTTTGTTTTATAATAATGAAAAAGCGTTCCGTTTGCCACTCCTGCCTCTTTGGCAATCTTACTTGTAGGGGTACCATGAAAACCATATTGAACAAACAGCCTCAAGGCTGCCGCCAATAAATCTTTTCGCTTATCATTTACAGATTGACTAATCACTCTGCAAAGATATATTATTTAATAATACTATAATTATTTTGATTGAAATAAAAAACCCTTCTGTAGTAGAAGGGTGGTATGTTATTATTCTTAATTACTTTTATAGGTTTTTAAGGTCTTTAATTACCTTAAATGCAAGATCAACTTCCTGTTCACTTACTAATATAGTAAACTCATAAGATGTAGAAATTACTTCGCTTATAATGATACCCTCCCATGCCAAACGCTGGAAGATGTAATAATATACACCCGGAGTAGAAATATTATCTTTAGGAAGCTTAACAGTTATCGATGCAAGATCTTCTGTACGCTCTATTTGTTTTTCATCTGCAAACAAGCGATCTACAATTGCATTCATAGAAGAACTTACCACAATATTAGTTTCATTTACACCTCTTGATGATGTATAAAAAACTTCAGGGTTAGTATTAATGCTGGCTATAAGTTCAGCCTGTTTATTAAGTATAGTATCAGATACAGCATAAGTAAAGTCTGTAAGCGATGAACGAACAGTAATTTCGCCTATAGCTCTCAGCACTTTTACTATTTTGTGGTTTACACGGAAATCAAGATCTTCAGACAGTCTTTTAAGCGACATTACTACTGCCCCCTGCTTTACATCTTTACCCAGTTCCTGTTCCAGTTCTGGCATCATGTTACGGGCCAGTGAAGTAAGGTTTATTATACCCTGCGATAACGCGCTTAACAAAAATGGTTTTGTTTTAATGTAGTGCTCTACTACCGATGAAATTGTCTTCATAGCCTAATCGATTGAGTTGTAGGTGTTTTTGCGAACAAATATAAAAAAATAAACAAATTGTTATATATTTAACAATGCAAAAATGTACAAAAAACATTCCGGCACAAAATTTTTTGCGAAAAAATATCAGTTAAATAAAAATAGAGGTTTTTTGAGTAGGGCTAAAATAGGAATATTTTTAACATAAACCACCTTTAATTGAAATTTAAAAATGGAAAAAAGCGTCTTCAAGATGTTCAATTTCAAACGTATTACCATTTTTAAAAACCGAAATTATATCAAACCGTACTTCGGCATCAATATCATTTTGTAATACATACTCATTTATAGCTTTTACAAGCAATTGAATTTTTTTTGGCTTTACAAAGTCCTGTGGCAAACCAAAGTCTAAACTGGATCGTGTTTTAACTTCTACAACAGCCAGTATATCTCCTTTTTGGGCAATAATATCAATTTCCGCTTTAAGATACACCCAGTTGGTCTGCAAAATAGTGTAGCCGTTCTTTTGCAAATACTCTACTGCTTTTTCTTCACCCAGTTTACCTAAATCGTTATGCTCGGCCATTAGTCAAAAATTATTTTTGTCTCCGATTCAGTTACTTCCATAGTTATCTGTTTTCCAAAAACCAGGGCACGGTTATCCTGAATATGTCCGGCAGGAAAATTAAAACAAATAGGGATTTTATATTCTTTAGTAATATCCTGTATAATTTCCAGTGCGTCATGCCCCCAGGGTATATCATTATCGCGCATTTTGCTCATTGCGCCAACAATAATTCCTTTTACATCTTTAAAATAGCCGTTCCTTTTCAGGTTCATCATCATTCGGTCTATATGGTATAAATATTCATCAAGGTCTTCAATAAAAATTATTTTTCCTTTGTAATCCGCTTCAGATTCCGAACCCATAATACTATATAGTACCGACAAATTTCCGCCTACAAGTTCGCCGTGTGCTTTACCTGTTTTGTTAAATGTATGCGCCGGAATTGTATATTCTATTTTCCCGCCAAATAGCCCTTTTCGTAAACCTTCTATAGCCTCGGGCGTAGCCCTGCTAACGCTTATACAAGCTATTGAATGTAATGTAGCAACATCAAGGTTGTTTATATGGCTGTGCAAAACGGTAAGATCACTAAATCCAACAATCCACTTAGGGTGCTGTTTAAATTTGGTAAAGTCTATCCTGTCTACCATCCTTACGGTACCATATCCGCCTTTAGCACTCCATATTGCTTTTATAGAAGGATCATCAAGCATTTGCTGAAAATCGGTAGCACGCTGCCAGTCGGCACCGGCTAGCTGATCGTTATTATCAAGCCCAATGGTTTTTCCTGTTACAACATTAAGCCCCCAGCTTTTAAGCAGTTTTATAGCAGGGTCAAGCGGAGCCATATCTACTTTTCTGGCAGTAGCTAAAATACCAACAGTATCACCCTTTTTTAGGTATGGCGGAATTTTAACCGGGTTTTGTGCCTGTAACGATATAGATAGTAACAGCAGTAATAAAAAAAGCCTTTGCATTGAATCTGTTTTGTGTTTAAACAAACTTAACCAAAATTTTTGCGTTACTCTTAAAACAAAGAGGTTTTAAGGCAAATTTCACAAATTGTAAGTAACACTAAAACACATATAATTTAGTACTGCAAGCTCAATTGTTAGCACAATAACATACCCAATAATTTCGTACTTTTGCATTTCTAAATTTACGAATGAGATGTTACAAGATCCAAAAAGATATACTATTACGGCTGCTTTACCTTATACTAATGGCCCAATACATATAGGTCACCTTGCAGGTGTTTATGTGCCTTCAGATATTTATTCACGTTTTTTAAGGCTTCAGGGCAAAGATGTGGCATTTATTTGCGGAAGCGATGAGCACGGAGTGGCGATATCTATGAAAGCTAAAAAAGAGGGCATTACTCCGCAACAGGTAATAGATAAGTATCATACCATAATAAAACAGTCTTTTGAAGATTTCGGTATTTCATTTGATAATTATTCCCGTACATCGTCAAAAATTCATCATGAAACAGCTTCAGAGTTTTTCAGGAAACTGTATGAAGAAGGTAAATTTATTGAAGAAATAACAGAGCAACTATATGATGAGGAAGCACACCAGTTTCTTGCCGACCGTTTTGTTATAGGTACCTGCCCAAAATGTGGTAATGAAGAAGCCTATGGTGACCAATGCGAAAGATGTGGTTCATCTCTTAATGCTACCGATCTTATAAATCCAAAATCGACTATAACAGGTAGTAAGCCGGTATTAAAATCAACCAAACACTGGTTCCTTCCGCTAGATCAGTATGATACTTTTTTGCGCGAATGGATACTTGAAGGCCATAAAAATGACTGGAAGCCCAATGTATTCGGTCAGGTTAAATCATGGCTGGATGACGGACTTAAACCACGTGCCGTAACCCGCGATCTTGACTGGGGTATTCCGGTTCCTGTAGAAGGTGCAGAAGGTAAAGTGCTTTACGTATGGTTTGATGCGCCTATTGGCTACATTTCATCTACTAAAGAATGGGCACAGCGTGAAGGAAAAGACTGGGAACCATACTGGAAAAGTGAAGACACTAAACTGGTTCACTTTATAGGGAAAGATAATATTGTATTCCATTGTGTAATATTCCCTGCTATGCTTAAAGCAGAAGGATCTTACATCCTTCCGGACAATGTTCCTGCAAATGAGTTTCTTAACCTTGAAGGCAACAAACTTTCTACTTCTAAAAACTGGGCTGTATGGCTGCATGAATATCTTGAAGACTTTCCCGGCAAACAGGACGTACTGCGTTATGCATTAACATCTAACGCACCTGAAACAAAAGATAACGACTTTACCTGGAAAGATTTTCAGGCAAGAAACAATAATGAGCTGGTAGCTATCTTCGGCAACTTTATTAACCGTGTGATAGTACTTACCAATAAATATTACGAAGGTGTTGTACCCTCGCCTAACGCATTTAGCGATGTGGACGAAGCTACACTTACCGAAATGCGCGCCTACCCTGCCGTTATAGCATCTTCTATAGAGCGTTACCGTTTCAGGGAAGCATTATCCGAACTTATGAACCTGGCACGTCTTGGCAACAAATACCTGGCAGACGAAGAACCCTGGAAAGTAATTAAGGACGATGCCGCACGTGTACAAACACAAATGTATGTTGCCCTGCAAATAGCAGCTGCATTAGCAGTGCTTTCTGAACCGTTCCTGCCGTTTACTGCTGCCAAACTTAAAAATATGCTTGCACTAAGTGAAGGCTCACTATCGTGGAACGATATTACACTAAAAGAAAAACTTCTTGTTGCAGGCAATAAAATCGGTCAGGCCGAACTGCTTTTTGCCAAAATTGAAGATGAAGATATACAAAAACAGGTAGAACGCCTTGAGGCTACAAAAACAGCCAATAAAGCCGAAAACAAAAAAGCTGAACCGCAAAAAGAGCTTATTACCTATGAGGATTTCTCAAAAATGGATATTCGTACAGGTACTATTCTGGAAGCAGAAAAAATGCCGAAAGCTAACAAACTTTTAGTACTTAAGGTAGATACAGGTATTGATGTTCGTACTATAGTTTCGGGTATTGCAGAAAGCTTTACACCGGAAGAAGTAGTTGGCAAACGCGTTACCGTATTGGTTAATCTTGCGCCCCGCAACCTTCGCGGTGTAGAGAGCCAGGGTATGATACTTATGACACAAAATGCCGAAGGCAAACTGGTATTTGTTAACCCTGACACTGATGCTGTAGGGAATGGCGAAGTGATTAGTTAAGATTTACTTTTCAAAATAGTAAGATGAGGCTCCCAATGGGAGCCTTATTTATTATACACTTTCTATAAAAATTTTCCATAACTTTATAAAACGCAACCTGCATAATCAAACCTCATGGGAGAAAACACAAAAAGATTCCTGATTTTTATTGCCGTGCTTTCATTATTGCTAGTGCTGGGTGATATTTTTTTATGGATAAACATTAGCAATCAATACTCTGGCACCGCTGCCTTTAAAGATGCCTACCTTGAAAAATATCCTCCTTCTTTAAGGAATAGTAAAGGACTTAGTATTATTCCTATTGTATTACTTACTTTTGCATCGCTTGTGTTTATACGGGCATCAAAATCTAATGTATTAAAAATAACCGGAGCTGTTTTTGCTGCCATTTTAGCGATTATTATCATCTGGAAAATGTTTACGATTTTTTAACTTAATGCTCCCAATAGCTTACCACCCCATATACAAACATCCGTTACCGGAAGGCCATAGGTTTCCTATGATAAAATATGAACTGTTGCCGCAACAGTTGCTACATGAGGGAACTGCAATTCCAACTGACTTTCACGAACCCTGTATGCCCGACATGGCGAATATACTGGCGGTTCATGATAAAACATATGTAGATGAACTGCTTAGCCTGACTCTGGATGCAAGAGCAGTACGAAAGATAGGTTTCCCGCTTTCCGCAGAATTAGTAGAGCGTGAGCTCCGTATTACACAGGGTACAATTTGGGGAGTGCACCAGGCTTTACAACATGGTATTGCTTTTAATATTGCGGGTGGCACGCATCACGCCTATAGCGACAGGGGTGAAGCTTTCTGCCTACTGAATGATCAGGCTATTGCAGCGCAGTACTTAATAAATAATAAACTGGCAAAAAAGGTTTTGATTGTAGATTTAGATGTGCATCAGGGAAACGGAACCGCAGAGATATTTACCGGCAATAATGATGTGTTTACTTTCTCTATGCATGGTAAGACAAATTATCCGTTTAAAAAGGAGCTATCCGATCTTGATATTGCCCTGCCGGACAATACAACCGATGAAGAATACCTTTTTGTTTTACGTGAAACGCTTCCAAAACTAATGGATGAACAAAAACCTGACTTTATATTTTACCTCAGCGGTGTAGATATACTGGCTTCAGATAAATTGGGTAAACTTGGCTGTTCCCTTAATGGCTGTAAAGAGCGCGATGAATTTGTATTATCGCTTTGCCATAAACTTGAAATTCCTGTGCAATGCAGTATGGGTGGCGGCTATAGCCCCGATATTAAAATTATTATAGAAGCCCACGCTAATACCTATAGAGTAGCGAGAGGATTATACTAATTCATTTATCATTAATTATACAAACTAAAAAAGCCCTTTCGCTGGGGGCAGACGAAAAGGGCCAAAACCTCCTTACACCGGTTTTATTTACCTAAAAGCAGCACGTCACTAACAACAACTTCTGTAATGTAGCGCTTGTCTCCATTTTTGTCGTCGTAGCTGCGATGCGTCAGCTTGCCCTCTATGGCAAGCTCTTTACCTTTGGTTACATATTTTTCGATAATTTCGGCAGTTTTACCCCATGCGGTCACGGTGTGCCACTGGGTATCGGTTACGGGCTCTCCTTTGTCGTTTGTGTAGCTTTCATTGGTTGCCAAAACTAAACGTGCCAGTTTTTTGCCGGCTTCAAAAATTTTGATCTCCGGGTCGGCTCCTGCGTTTCCTATCAGCTGTACTTTGTTTTTTAATGCATTCATGGCGTGTAAATTTTAATTGTTATTGTTAACTACATTTAAAGCTGCTGCCGAATTATTATCGAAAATTCAACAAGGCAAAGTTGCGTTGACCGCCATATTTTATTCGGTTACTAACTACTTAATGTCGGTTGTAGCTATTTGTAAGCGCTTACAATTGGAAAATATGTTTGATAATCAAACAACAACGCAATTACTTATCAATCTATAAAAAATGAAAAATTTATATTTTTAAATCAGTTATCAATCTTAACAACACATTAACCCGTTGCAAACGTTTACAAACGGAATGGTTTTTGTATATTTATGCAAAAAGATAACGATTTATGCAGGCAGAGATTAACAAAGTAGAGTTACGAAATTTAAGAATAGAAGACTATAAACAGCTTCGCCTTTCTATGCAGCACGCTTATAAAGACGTGGAAATGGAGATGGAAGAACCCTATTGGGCTGAAAAAGATATTAAAAGGCTCCTAAAAATCTTCCCTGAAGGGCAGCTTGTAGTATTGGTAGATGGCAAAGTAGTAGGCTCTGCCCTTTCACTTATTGTAGATTATAAAAAAGCTACAACCAATCATACCTACGAAAAAATTACAGGAAACTATACTTTTAACACCCACGATTATGATGGCGAAGTACTGTATGGTATAGATGTTTTTATAGACCCTGCATACCGCGGACTGCGCCTTGGCCGTCGATTATATGATATGCGTAAGGAGCTGTGCGAACAGCTAAACCTTAAATCTATAATTTTTGCCGGAAGGATGCCCAACTTTAATGAGCATGCTGATAATTTTACACCTAAAGAATATATAGAAAAAGTGCGCCTTAAAGAAATACATGATCCCGTACTGGCTTTTCAATTAAGTAACGATTTTCACGTTATAAAAGTGATGCGCAATTATCTGGAAGGTGATAAAGACTCTCAGGATTATGCAGTACTTATGGAGTGGAATAATATTTACTACGATAAAAGTCCTGTATTAATCAATACGCGAAAAAGTATTATCCGACTGGGGTTGGTGCAATGGCAGATGCGGCCCCTTGCCAATGTAGAAGCTCTATTTGAACAGGCTGAGTTTTTTATTGATGCCGTTTCGGGCTATGGCAGTGATTTTGCCCTGTTCCCTGAATTGTTTATAGCGCCTTTAATGGCCGACTTTAACCACCTGAGCGAAGCTGATGCGATTAGGGAAATTGCCCGTTATAGTGAACCAATCCGCAAGCGTTTTCAGGAAATGGCTATTTCATATAACATAAACATTATTACCGGAAGTATGCCAATGCTTGATGATGGCAACCTGTATAATGTGGGGTTTCTTTGTAAAAGAGACGGTACATTTGAAACCTATAAAAAAATACACATTACCCCAAATGAGGTAAATTATTGGGGTATGGTTGGCGGCAGCGAAATAAGAACGTTTGATACTGACTGCGGTAAAATAGGTATTATGATATGCTATGATGTTGAGTTTCCGGAACTATCGCGAATTATGGCAGATGAAGGTATGGAAATACTGTTTGTTCCTTTTCTTACCGACACCCAAAATGGCTATACCCGCGTTAGGCATTGCGCACAGGCACGCGCTATAGAAAACGAATGCTATGTAGCCATTGCAGGATGTGTAGGTAACTTACCAGGGGTAAATAACATGGATATTCAGTATGCGCAAACGGCCGTATTTACTCCTTCGGATTTCTCATTCCCTTCTAACGGAATTAAGGCCGAAGCTACACCTAATACCGAAATGACTATTATTGTAGATGTTGATCTTGATCTGCTTAGGGAATTACATGAGTTTGGAAGTGTGCGTATTTTAAAAGACCGCAGACATGATCTTTATAAACTAAAAAAACAGGCTGCAGCCACTCCTAAGCCTGAAGCTGCAGAGGAATCAAAAAAACCTAATATAAAATGACACGTAACTGCCCCGAGTGCGGTGAAAAAATTGTAGGCCGCGAAGACAAGAAGTTTTGCAGTGATGCCTGCCGTAATGCCTGGAATAACAAGATAAATAAAGACAGTAATAACTTTATGCGCAACATAAACAACAGGCTGCGTAAAAACTACCGCATATTGAACGAAATTAATATTGAAGGCAAAACCAAAACAACAAAGTCTAAACTCATGAGTAAGGGTTTTGATTTTGAGTATTTTACAAACCTGCTGCTTACAAAAAATGGTAACACCTACTATTTTGTTTATGAGCAGGGCTATATGCCTTTGGATAATGATTATTATATACTTGTAAAAAAAGATATTTCCTAATGGCGCAGATTTCAATATTAGGTTGTGGGTGGATGGGACTGCCATTAGCTGAATCTCTTATAAAAAAAGGATTTGAAGTTAAAGGCTCTACAACTTCTCAGGATAAAGTAAAAATACTCACTGAAAAGGGTATTCAGCCTTACTTAATCTCATTAACTAATAATGGGGCTAATGGCAATGTTGAAGATTTTTTAAAGTCATGTGAAATCTTGATTATCGACATACCGCCTAAACTCAGAAAAGAGAATAGTGAGAGCTTTGTTGAAAAAATCAAAATACTTATTCCATTTATAGAATCATCAGGTATTACAAAAGTTATATTTACCAGCTCAACGTCGGTATATAATGATGATAATTCTATTGTAACAGAAGAAACAATTGCACTGCCGCAAACTGAAAGCGGAAAGCAACTGCTGGAAGTTGAAAAATTACTGCAAAACAATACCAACCTTAAGACTACTGTAGTGCGTTTTGGCGGATTAACCGGAGAAGACAGGCAACCTGGAAAATTTCTTGCTGGAAAGGAAAACCTGGAAAATCCTGAAGCTCCTGTTAATATTATTCATCAGCAGGATTGCATAGGAATTATTGAAAAGATTATTGAAAAGCAAGCCTGGGGCGAAATTTTTAATGCCGTTACACCCTATCACCCATCACGAAGGGAGCATTATACAAAACAGGCTATTGCTATGAAACTTCCTGAGCCAAAATTTAATTCTGAAAAACCTTCTTACGGCAAAACGGTAAGCTCTAAAAAAATAATGACTGCTCTGGGCTATCAATTTAAAAATTAGGGGTTTAAGAAAAAGGCTTGGGGCGGGACTTCTAATTAATCCTCGCCCTTCCACCCACACACGTGAAGACCGTAATAAATAACCGGCTATGCCTGCCTATACTTAAATTTAGCCGGAAAGATACCGGCAGGCAATTCAGTTATTACAGATTGATGAACATAAAGGTTTAGGTTATGTTTCAAACAATATTTGCGTATCTATGGTAAGTTTGGGGGCTTTATAGATTTGCTATTAACCGAGACAAAGAAATGGATTTTTGAAATTTACATGTTGCGGATTTTCCGCAGTTAACAAACTTTTAACAGAGTATAAAGCATAAAAAAATCCCGATAAACCGGGATTGAATTTTTAAATATAGCCCTGTTTACGGGCTTCTGCAATCAGCGATTCATCATCGCCTGTTATATCAAGCATTTTTTTTACCTTATATTTTCGCTTTTCTATTGCACTGTCTGATAATGGAATATACCTGCTAAGATTTTTGTTTTTTACGCCTTTAGACAGCAAAACTATAATCTTGGTGTCTATATCATCCAGCATAACACCTTTTTCAAGCCTTTTTATATAGCTTGCGATAGTTGTAGAATAGTAGTTGTTATTTTCTAATACGCTTTTAAAACATTCGGCTATTTCATCGGTATTACAGTCACTTTTGTTTATAAAGCCTTCGGGTTTTATATTATGCAGTATGCTGCTCATTATTTCAACCTCTTTATGCATGGTCATCATTACAATTTTGCATTTCGGCATTACCTCTCTTAAATACAAAGCAACGTCATGACCTGAATTTAATTTCAGTTCGGGAGAATCGGGTATGCTATAATCTATAATAGCAAAATCAAAAGGCTTTCCTTTATGGCTCTCTATAATTTTATGTCCTGATCTGCAATCATGAGCCTTTGTAAAAATCAAATTTTCAAAACTATTGCCTTCAAGTATTTTAAAAATAGAACGGTAGCCTTCAAGCACCACCATGTGGTCATCTATAGCCAGTACACTTAAATTCTTTTTCAAACACCTGGAATTTTGCTGTAAAAATATACTGATTTTTTTTAATTTCCTTACGGAAAACCTCATTTACAGCATTTTAATGCAAAAATAAAAAAACCCGCGACATACATCGCGGGTTTTTAATAAATTGTTTACTAATATTCAAAACGTTACCAGATTTTAACTCTTTTATCAGGAGCTACATACATTCCGTCTCCCGGTTTAATATCAAATGCGGTATAAAAAGCATCAACATTTTGCAACGGCACAAAGGCACGGTACATACCCGGCGAGTGAGGGTCTGTTTTTACCTGATTTTTTATAGCTTCATCTCTCATTTTGGTCCTCCATATTGTAGCCCACGAAATAAAGAAGCGTTGTTCCGGCGTGTAGCCGTCTATTAATCCCGGATTTCCGTTTTGTTTCAGGTAAAGCTGTAATCCGTCATAAGCTGCATTTACACCTCCAAGGTCACCTATGTTTTCACCTAAAGTAAACTTGCCATCTACATAGATGCCAGGCAGTGGCTGCAATCCGCTGTATTGATCGGCAAGGCTTCCGCCCAGTCCTGTAAATTTAGCAAGATCTTCATCACTCCACCAGTTAACAAGGTTACCGTCGGCATTATAACGCGATCCTGAATCATCAAATCCGTGAGATATCTCATGGCCAATTACAGCACCTATACCCCCATAATTAACAGCTTCATCTGCTTTATAATCATAAAAAGGTGGTTGCAGTATCGCCGCAGGGAAAACTATTTCATTATACGCCGGGTTAAAATAGGCATTAACCGTTTGAGGAGACATATGCCATTCTGTTTTATCTACAGGTTTATGCAGTTTTGCAATATCTTCATTAAAATTCCATCGGGCAGCATTTTGCATATTGCCAAAAAACGTTCCGCCTTCTGCAGGACTCTTTATGGCAAGATCTGAATAATCTTTCCATTTGTCCGGATATCCAATTTTTACATTAAGCTTGCGCAATTTGTTAATAGCGTTCTCTCTTGTAGATTTGGCCATCCATGGCAGGCGGTTTATCCTGTTCTCAAAAGCAAGCATTACATTTTTAATCATGCTTTCTGCTTTTGCCTTAGCTTCTGCCGGAAATTTTTTCTCAACATAAAGTTTTCCTAATGCTTCTCCAACAGTACCGTTTACAGTCTGTAAAGCATTCTTATCGCGTGTTTCCTCTTTAATAGCTCCTTTAAGCGTTTTACTGTAAAACTCCCAGTCGGCAGTTTCAATATCTGTAGTAAGCTTATCTGATGCTTTATTAAGAAGTGTCCATTTCATGTAGGCTTTCCAGTCATCAACTTTATTTTCTTTAAAAATGTCCTGCAGCGCTGTCATATATTTAGGCTGCGATACATTTATAGAGTCTCCTGCATTAAACTGCACACCTAAACCGCTGAAATAGTTATTCCAGTTTATAGCTGGCGTAAGCTTTTGAAGGTCTGCAACCGTCATTGGGTTATATGTCTTTCTGCTATCACGGCGTTCAACCCTGTCAAGCCTTGGCTGTGCCATTGCTGTTTCCAGTTCAAGAATCTTATTGGCCTGTTTTGCAGCGTCTTTACTTTTTACACCAAGATATTGAAGCATTTTGGCTACATGCTCAACATATTTTTCACGCTTTTCTTTTGAGTCTGCATCTGTAGATACGTAATAATCTCTGTCAGGTAAACCTAAAGCTCCCGGCATAAGGTAAACTATATTTTTATTACTGTCTTTAGCATCGGCACCTACGCCCATACCAAAAAAGCCAAGCCCTCCTACAGGCTCCATTTCTATAAGGAGCTTTTCAATATCTTTTACATTTTTAACAGCTTCAATTTTTTTAAGATAGGGCTGTAACGGAGCAATACCCTGCTTGTTGCGGGCTACTGTATCCATAATAGTTTTATAAAGATTAGCTGCCTTACCCTGATCTGAAGTAGAACTAAGGTTTTTATTTGCTGCAGCTTGTTTCAGTATAGCTAATGCATCGTTGTTTGTATTTTCGCGAAGCTCGTCAAAACTTCCCCATCTGGTTTTATCTCCCGGAATTTCGGTTTTGTCTAGCCAGCTTCCGTTAACATACCTGAAAAAATCATCACTTGGCTTAACATTCTTATCCATGTAAGAAACATTTATACCCGGCTTTTGCTGTGCTTTAGCCGTTTGTATACTGCAAACTGTTCCGCTAAGTGCCAATGCAGCAGCGGCATATTTTGCATTAAAAGGTAATTTCATATAATTCGTTTTTTTAATCCTATAGGTTACAAAAATATAAAGTTAGCCTAAACAGATAACACTAAATCTGTTAAATATGCAAAAAAGCATTCTTTACAGGCATTTCATGTTGTATTACTGTACTTTTATAGGCTGTTGTTTATTAATTTTGCAAAAACTATACCCAATGGTACAATTCTTTAAAAAATATAAACTCTTTTTCCTCGTACTGGCAATACTTTCTGCTGTTATACTTTTCCTTTTTAAGGATGCACTCACCCCAAGAAAATATTTAAAAGTATACAGCCCTGCTGATGTAAACCCTGAACTGGTAGACAGCACCGTGCAGTATGTTGCGCGCAACCATAAAATAGCCGATTTTTCATTTACAAACCAAAACGGCAAAACTATTACTCAGGAAGATTATAAAGGTAAAATATATGTAGCCGATTTCTTTTTTACTACATGCCAGTCCATCTGCCCGAAAATGACAAAAAATATGGAATGGCTGCAGGAACAAATAAAAAATGATCCTAAAGTAATGTTACTCTCTCACTCTGTAACTCCGGATATCGACAGTGTGCTTGTGCTTAAAAAATATGCCCTGGAAAAAGGTGTTATAGACAGCAAATGGAATTTGGTTACTGGTAAAAAAGAAGACATTTATTACATAGCGCGAAAATCATACCTGGCGGTTAAAACTACAAGTTCAAAAGAACTCTATGATATGGTGCATACCGAGAACTTTATACTGGTAGATTCGCACGGGCGCATAAGAGGATTTTATAACGGAACCAACCTTGACAAGAATGTTGAAGGAGAAAAGAATGTAAAACAACTTCTGGAAGATATTAAATGGCTCTCAGCTAACGAAAAGTAGGGCTGTTTGGATATTAATTCATACTTTTGCAATCTGAATTCATTCTAAATAAATAGTGAAAACCACACTCGCAGGGCTAAAAAAAGGCCAGAAGGCCATAATAACCGATTTAAATATCGATGCGGTACCATTAAAGCTTCTTGAAATGGGATGCCTGCCCGGCAATACTGTGGAACTTTTACAGGTAGCTCCTTTGGGAGATCCTATTTATATCAACGTTAACGAAAGCCACGTAGCCATAAGACTGGAAACGGCAGCGCAGATTGATGTTGAATTTTTAACTGACACACGCTGATGGCAACCCCTAATATAAAAATTGCTTTAATAGGCAATCCAAATACCGGAAAAACATCTGTTTTTAACCATTTAACAGGTCTTAACCAGCAGGTGGGCAACTATCCGGGAATTACTGTAGAACGCAAAACCGGATCGTGTAAACTGCCTTATGGTGCAAGAGGCATAGTAATGGACCTGCCGGGTACCTATAGCCTTAATGCCAGTTCTATAGATGAAAATGTAGTTATTGAGCTGTTGCTTAATAAGAACGATAAAGATTACCCTGATGTTGCTGTTGTAGTTACCGATGTAGAAAACCTTAAACGTAACTTACTTCTTTTTACCCAGATAAAAGACCTTGAAATTCCTACCATTCTGGTTATAAACATGAGCGACAGAATGGAGAGAAAAGGTATTACACTTGACATTCCTTATCTTGAACATCACTTAAAAACACGTATTGCCCTTGTAAGTTCACGTAAGGGCATCGGTATAGACACTATAAAAGGGCTGATAGTTAATTACCAAAGCCTTTCTACAGAACCATGCCTTAATGCATCTGTAATAGATCCTGACTATTTTAACGGACTCCGAAATGCTTTCCCTAAACAGTTATTATATAAGCTATGGCTTGTAATTACTCAGGATGTAAACTTTGGACAGCTTGAACGTAATGAGATTGAAAGCAACAGCTCTTTTGCCAAAAGCAAACCCGATTTAAAACGGATGCAGCAAAAGGAAACTATTAAGCGTTACCAGTTTATTAATGACGTGCTTAAAGAAGGGCAGACTGTAGATAACTCTAAAGCTAAAGACCTTCGCGCAAGGCTGGACAGGGTACTTACACATAAGGTTTTTGGCTATGTAATATTCATAATGATATTAATGCTCATATTCCAGTCTATATTTTCATGGTCAAGCATACCTATGGATTTTATTGACAAGAGTTTTGCATCGTTGGCTTCCTATACCGAAACACATCTTCCGCCGGGTAAACTCACCGATCTTATATCGCAGGGTATTATTCCGGGTATAGGCGGAGTAGTTATATTTATTCCGCAAATTGCCTTTTTATTCATGTTCATTTCTGTACTGGAAGAAAGCGGTTATATGAGCCGGGTAGTATTTTTAATGGATAAAATAATGAAACGTTTCGGCCTTAGCGGTAAGAGTGTTGTGCCTCTTATTTCGGGTACAGCCTGTGCTATTCCTGCTATAATGTCGGCACGAAATATCGAGAACTGGCGCGAAAGGCTTATAACCATACTGGTTACACCTTTTACAACCTGTTCGGCAAGGCTTCCCGTATATACCATATTAATATCTCTGGTAATACCCGAAAAAATGGTACTGGGTATTTTTAACCTGCAGGGGTTAACATTAATGCTGCTATACCTGTTAGGATTTAGTGGTGCATTACTCTCCGCATGGATACTGAACAAAATTTTAAAACTAAAACACAAAAGCTTTTTTGTTGCCGAAATGCCTAATTATAAGCTTCCGCTTATTAAAAATGTCGGGCTTAACGTGCTTGAAAAAACCAAAGCTTTTGTATATGGCGCAGGTAAAATTATTTTAGCATTATCTATAATTATATGGTTTTTAGGATCGCACGGCCCGGGCGATGATTTTAGTAAAGCCAGAGAAATTATTGCCGCGCAGTCTGCAAATTCTTCGGTATCTCAAAAACAGCTTAATGATAAAGTAGCTGCCTACCAGCTTGAAAATTCATATATTGGAATTATAGGTAAAAATATTGAGCCTGTTATACGCCCTTTAGGGTATGACTGGAAAATAGGTATTGCTATTGTGTCTTCTTTTGCTGCACGAGAAGTATTTGTTGGTACACTGGCTACAATATATAATATAGGCAGCAGCGGTGAAGACGAAGCAACTATAAAAGAACGCATGACCAGCGAAATTAATCCGCTTACAGGAAAAAAGGTATTTAATTTTGCAACAGGGGCATCATTATTGCTGTTCTATGCTTTTGCAATGCAATGCATTAGTACGCTGGCAATAACCAAAAAAGAGACCAATTCATGGAAATGGCCTTTAATTCAATTAATAGGAATGAGCGGCTTTGCTTATATAGTTTCGCTAATTACCTATCAACTTTTAAAGTAAAGCGATGGATATACAAAACATAATAGTATATATAGTGGTGGCAGGTGCAGTAGCTTTTCTGATTAAGAAATATTTCTTTAAAAATAAGAAATCAGGGAATTGCGGACCTGATTGCGGGTGCAGCTAAACCTGAGACGGAGCCATGCCATATTGTTTTTTAAAAGCAAACGAAAAATGCGAGAGGTCTTCAAAACCAAGATCAAGATAAATATCGCTTACGGCTTTCTTTTCTTCCTTTAACAAATAATACGCTTCTTTTAACCTTCGTTGCAGCAGCCACCGCCCGGGTGAAATATTAAATATTTTTTCGAAATCGCGCTTAAAGCCAGAAAGGCTTCTGCCGGTTAAATAGGCAAAACGATTAATATCTACATTAAAATGATAGTTTTGCTGCATAAAAGCTTCAAGGTCTATCTTACCCGGATCTGAAAAGTCAAATAATATATTTGCCAGCTCAGGATAGGCTTTAAGCAGCAATAAAATAGCTTCTTCCTGTTTAATTTTATACAAAGGAGAATCAGGCTGCTGATTAAACATTTCCTCATATTGCCTTAGTGAATTCATATAACCTGCCAGCAAAGATTTTTCATCAAGCTGAATATAAGCAGGGATATCTAATTTTAAAGAAGCACTATACCCATACTTAATACTGAATTCTCTTAAAAACTCTTGTGTAAAGAACATAGACACCGAGCGGAATTCTCCCGCTTCAGTAGGATTTTTTACATATTTTAACAACTGGTTTCTTCTGCAAAAATACATTTCGCCTTCACCAAAAGTTTGTGTATGTACTCCATCATCCAGCGTATTTGTACCCGATACTACATAGCTTATTGCATGTTCAGATACAAAGTTTTCACCCAGCCTGCTACGGGAAAAATAACATGAAAATTGTATAGGGGCTCTCTGAATTGTTTCCATTATAGTAAAGATAAAAATTAAAAAGCGTATTTGTAATTTCAAGAATAAGAGAAATCTCAGATAAGTATTGGCAGGATTTCTCTTATCATCAAAATTACATTACAGCTAAGCTTAAACCAATAGTGTTTTAGGCTCTACATATTCTTCAAGGCCGTAAGAGCCAAACTCCCTGCCAATACCGGATTGTTTAAATCCGCCGAATGGCGCATGCGGATCATGAGTAAGTGCATTAATCATTACACGTCCGGCAACAATTTTAGATGCTACCCTATGTGCCCTTTGCCCATCACCAGAACTTACATAAGCCTGCAAACCATAATCGGTATCATTAGCAATAGCAATAGCATCCTCTTCATCTTTATAAGTAATTATAGACAGTACAGGTCCAAAAATTTCTTCTCTGGCAATACGCATAGTGTTTTTTACATTTGTAAATACCGTTGGTTTTACAAAGTTGCCAGCCTCAAGGCCTTCGGGCTGACCTTCACCACCTATAAGCAGTTGTGCACCCTCTTCAATACCTAATTTAATATAGCCCTGTACACGTTCATATTGTTTTTTGCTAACCATAGGCCCTACTACCGTATCTTCATCTGCCGGATTCCCAACCTTTACCTTTTCAACAGTAGCTTTAACCAACTGATTAACCTCATCAAGCCTGTTTTCAGGAACCAGTAAACGTGTACCTGCAATACAGGCCTGCCCACTGTTCATATAAGCAGCGGCAATAGCCATAGGTATAGCCGTTTCAAAATTAGCATCGTCAAGAATAATATTAGGTGATTTTCCACCCAGTTCCAGCGTTACACGTTTTAGAGTATCGACAGCTCCTCTGGCAATAGATTTACCAACCGCTGTAGAACCTGTAAATGAAATTTTTGCAATATCAGGATGGTTTGTAATGGCATTACCCACTACTGTACCAAGACCATTTATTACGTTAAATACACCTTTAGGCAAACCTGCTTCATGAAAGCATTCTAATAATAATTGTGTTTGCTGTGCGCTCATTTCACTTGGTTTAATAACCACTGTACTACCCGCTGAAATAGCTGTTGCAAGCTTATTGCATATAAAGCCATTACTGGAGTTCCACGGAGTTATTATACCCACAACCCCTAAAGACTGCATAAGTACTTTAGAACGGCCAACAGTTCTTTCAAACTCAAAAGCTTTTAATGTTTCAATAGCAGTAGTAAATGAGCTTAGCATATAACCCACGCTATTTTTACAAAACTGATAAGTTCCGCCATATTCATTAACCATTACATCAACCAGTTCATCCTGTCTTTTGGCAACAGCATCATGCAATTTTTGAAGGTAAGTTATACGTTCTTCTTTTGTTGTTTGAGAGAAAGTTTTATAAGCCTCTTTTGCCGCAGCAACAGCAAGGTTTACATCCTGCTCATTTCCTAATACAACCTGACCTGTAAGTTTATTAGTAGTTGGGCTTATAAGGTCAAAAAGATCTGTACCATTGGGCGTAACAAACTCCCCGTTTACATACATTTTATCAATTGTCTTCATCTTATAAATTATTTTAAAATTATAAGACAAAGTTCATGTATATATCGGTTCTTTATTTTGTTGAAAAGCCCATATTTACTTTGTTGAAAAGTTCAAAAAACTAATCTTTAATGATAAGGACAGGAATACTCACTTTATGCCTTACAGCATCTACAGTAGTTCCCAGAATAATATCTTTTATAAAGTTATGTCCATGTGCTCCAAGAATAAGGATGTCAAAATTACCGGACTGATTAACAATTAAAGGAATTTGCTTTTTAGGGCTTCCAAAACTAAGGCGTGTGGTAACATTATATCCTTTTTCTTCCAGAGCCTCCTTGTATTTTACCAGGTAGTTTGTATCCGATTTTGTTTCGAAATCATTTGCCTGGTCGCCATACATCATGGCGCCTACTGTTTCTACAACATGTATAAGGGTATAATGAGCACTTTTTCCACCTAATTGCATAGCACTGGCAATACTTTTCACATCGGTTTTAGAAAAATCCAGTGCTATGGCTATATTATCATATACAATTGCACCCGATTGTTCCTGTACAATAACTTCATCTATATGTGGCACATGCGGAACAGAAGCCCTTGTTTTTCGTACAAAAGGATCTATAATTATATACAATAATATTCCTGTGGCAAAAACAGCAACCGGCACTACAAAAACCCATATATAAACAGGATTTTCAGCTTCTGTAACCCATGTTTTAATTTCGTCGTAAACCAATTTACCATTTAGCGAAACTATAATAAGTGCTATTGCCCACGATGCTATTTTTGTAAAACGCCCAATAGCAAACTCATTCATTTTAGTTTTATCGCTCACAAAATGAATAAGCGGAATAATTGCAAAACCCAGTTGCAAACTAAGCACTACCTGGCTAAAAACAAGAAGTTTCCCGGTAGATTCTTCTCCAAAATATAATATTGTTAAAAAAGCAGGAGCTATAGCAATAAGGCGTGTTACAATGCGGCGTACCCAGGGTTGTATGCGCAGGTTAAGGTAACCTTCCATAACAATTTGTCCGGCAAGCGTACCTGTTATTGTAGAACTTTGCCCGGCAGCAATAAGTGCCAACGCAAACAATGGTGCTGCCCACCCCGACCCCAACATAGGTTCAAGCAGTTTATGAGCATCCTGAATATCGGCTACGTCATGCCTGCCCGCAGTATAAAATGTTGCTGCTGCCAGTATAAGTATAGCTGCATTTACAAAAAAGGCCATATTAAGCGCCACTACAGAATCTATAAAATTATATCGTATTGCCTGCTTTATACCCTTAAAAGACCTGTCAAATTTACGTGTTTGTACCAGCGACGAATGGAGGTATAAATTATGCGGCATTACAGTAGCACCTATTATACCAATTGCAATATATAGTGCAGCCCCGTTAGGCATATTTGGTATAAACCCCTGCACCACCTCACCAACATTTGGCTTTGCAAAAAACATTTCTGCCAGAAAAGAAAGGCCGATAATAGCAATAAGGCCAATGATAAATGCTTCCATTTTTTTTATTCCTTTATTCATTAAGAATAAAAGCAGGAAAGTATCAAACATTGTTATACTAACGCCCCAAAGCAAGGGCAGGTCAAACAGTAATTTTAATCCTATAGCCATACCCAGT
Source organism: Flavobacterium sp. NRK1 (assembly GCF_024054175.1). Lineage (GTDB taxonomy): Bacteria > Bacteroidota > Bacteroidia > Flavobacteriales > Flavobacteriaceae > Flavobacterium. The sequence goes on along the minus strand of NZ_JAMXLA010000001.1, from coordinate 1,385,440 downwards.
ACTTCGGCAAGATCGCATGCCGCAATAGCAATTTCGGCAAGCCCGTATAAAAAGTAGTTTATGCCTTTAGAATAGGTTTCACGCGATGCCTGTGCTAAATCCCTACGGCTCACTATACCCAACCGGGCACTAAGGCTTTGCAGTAGTAAAGCCATTATGTTGCTCATAAGCAACACCCAAAGCAGCGAGTAGCCAAACTGGCTTCCTCCGGCAATATCGGTAGCCCAGTTTCCCGGATCCATATAACCTACACTTATCATATATGCCGGACCAAAAAAGGCCAGCACTTTTTTCCATACCGAGGTGTTTTGCCCTACAGCAACCGACTCGTGCACTTCTTCCAGCGAATTACCGTTGCGGTGTTCCATATATTTATACGGTTTTTACAAACAGGTTGGCCGCTATTTTGTTTGAAACGGTTACCAGCTTGTCTCCCAGTTTTAGGGTTAAAGACATATCAAAATCTTCTTTGCTAACTACCTCTATGGCAGAACCAAGAGCTATTTGCTGTTTATCAAGGTATTGTAAAAATGCCGAGGAGCTATCTTTTACTCCTACGCAAATCACTTTTTTGCCCACTGCAATTTCAGAAAGCAGTTTTTTATCTATTTTGGCTATTTTACCATTACGGTCGGGTATTGGGTCTCCGTGAGGGTCTTCCGTAGGAAAATCTAAAAACTCCTCCAGTTTATTAGTAAGTTTTTCGCTTTTAATATGCTCAAGCTGTTCTGCAACATCGTGCACCTCATCCCATGAAAAATCAAGTTTTTCAAGCAGAAATACTTCCCACAAACGATGTTTGCGCACAATCATCAATGCAGTAAACATTCCTTCGTCGGTAAGCGAAACACCCTGGTATTTTTTATAAATAACAAGTCCCTTATCGGCAAGCTTCTGAACCATATCTGTAACAGATGATGGTTTGCTTTCCATTTCGTTAGCAATTGCATTTGTAGTTATACCCTTGTTTTGAGTAAGGGATAAGTGGTATATTATTTTAAGGTAATTTTCTTCAGAATACGTCATTATCAGTACTATAATCACTACAAATATAGTATAATTTGATTAGTTTAAAAACATTTTTAGACAAGACTAAATAATTAGGATTTTATTAACGTTCCAAATATGTATTTTTGGGTTACATGAAACATTATCATTACATATTTGCCGGTGCCGGCCTGGCATCATTAATGACTGTTTACCGAATGGCAGTAATGGGTAATTTTAGCAATTCTATCTTAATAATAGATCCAGATACAAAAACGAATAATGACCGTACCTGGTGCTATTGGCAAGATGGTAATACTATTTGGGATGCAATTACTTTCAGAAAATGGAAATCAGCAATTTTTGCAGATGAAAATAAAACTGTTGATCTGGATTTTGGGAATTACGAATACAATATGATACGGGGTATAGATTTTTACAGCTTTGTTTTGGCAGAACTGAAAAAGCATTCAAATATTGAATTTGTACAACAAAAAGTAATTGATTTTGCAGACACAGGCCTTAACGTACTAGTAAAAACCGAAACTGAAAGTTATACCTGCAACAAGCTGCTGAATAACATTTATGATCCGGTATTACCAAAATCTCAAAATAAATATCCGGTATTACAACAGCATTTTATAGGATGGCATATTAAAACCGGTCAGCCTGTTTTTGACTCTGAAAAACCTGTATTTATGGATTTCAGCATCCCTCAAAAAGGCAATACAAGGTTTATGTATGTGCTGCCTTTTTCGGAAACAGAAGCCATTGTAGAATATACTTTATTTTCTAAAGACTTACTGCCTGAAAAAGAATATGAATATGCTATACAGGAGTATCTTGAAAACTTAAACACTGGCAGCTATGAAATTGTAGGTACAGAAAGGGGTTCAATACCCATGACCTGTTACCCTTTTTGGAAGAACAATACCAAAAACATAGTAAACATAGGTACTGCCGGAGGATGGACAAAAGCCAGTACAGGCTATACTTTTAAAAACGCTGATAAATTATCTGAACACCTTGTTATATTTTTAACCCGGCAGGATGATTTTACTGCATTTTACAAGAAAAACCGTTATTGGTTTTATGATTTATTACTCTTGGATATTCTTAATCGTAAGAATGAAAAAGGAGCACTAATATTTTCTTCTATGTTTAAAAAAGGGGATGCTTCATCTATATTTAAATTTCTGGACGAGGAAAGTTCTTTTACCGAAGATATTGGTGTAATATCAAAATGCCCTAAAGGATTATTTATTTCAGCGTTCTTCCGTAACATAACCAATCTGTAACAAAAAAGTTTGCTGTTTTATGTTTGGCATAAAAAATGCGTATCTTTGTAGCAGTTAATTAACTTATTAAAGAATACTATATTATGTATCCAGAAGAATTGGTAAAGCCAATGCGAGCAGAACTTTCTGAAGCTGGCTTTGAAGAACTATATACAGCCGATGCGGTAAAAAATGCAATATCTAAAGAAGGAACTACACTTGTTGTAGTAAATTCTGTATGCGGCTGTGCTGCACGTAATGCAAGGCCGGGAGCAAAAATGAGTTTAGCCAACGGCAAAACTCCTGACAATCTTGTAACTGTATTTGCAGGCGTAGATAAAGAAGCAGTAGATGAGGCAAGGGCAAGTATGTTCCCTTTCCCTCCATCTTCTCCGAGTATGGCATTATTTAAAAATGGTGAGCTTGTGCATATGCTTGAGCGTCATCATATTGAAGGCAGACCTGCAGACATGATCGCAGAAAACCTTAAAGATGCCTATGACGAGTTTTGCTAATGGCAAATAAACAAAACATTGCTAACCACGCCTGACGGCGTGGTTTTGTTTTTTAAGAAACTATGCAGGCATACTAAAACTTTTTAGTATTAACTAAAAAGGTACTACTTTTACGCGAATTTTTAGAAACATAAATGGAAAAGATATTATCGTATCCCATATCTATAATTTATTATCTGGTTTTCTTTCTGCTGCTTCTTATCTTTCATCCGGTGCAGTGGATTAGTTTTAACCTTTTCGGTTACCAGGCACATAAAAAGAGTGTAGACCTTTTAAACGGATGCCTTGTCAGGGCAACGTTAATATTAGGTACAACATATAAATTTGAAGGAAGAGAAAAAGTACCCGCCGGCGTACCTCTTATAATAGTGGCAAACCACCAAAGCATGAACGATATTCCGCCCATTATCTGGTTTATGCGTAAATTTCATCCTAAATTCATAAGCAAGAAAGAATTAGGAAAAGGAATACCAAGCGTATCATACAATTTAAGGCACGGTGGTTCCGTTCTTATAGACAGGAAAGATCCAAAACAGGCATTGCCTGCAATAAAAAGTATGGCTGTGTATATAGAGCAAAATAATCGATCTGCTGTTATTTTTCCCGAAGGTACACGAAGTAAAACAGGAGAACCGAAGAAGTTTAGTGAAAACGGACTTAAAATACTTTGCAAATTCACCCCTTCTGCGTACATTGTACCTATTAGTATAAATAATTCGTGGAAGCTTGACCGTTTTGGCAAATTCCCATTAGGTTTGGGCAATCGTTTAACTTTTACAATACAGGAACCTTTTGCCATCAAAAATATTCCTTTTGAAGAGGTGATGGAGAGAACTGAGAATGCAGTAATACAAGGAATAAAAAATTAGAAACTATGTCTATAAAAAACGTTCGTCTGGAAGTAATGCAGTTCCTGGAAAAGAATATTGATTCTTTTGTAGAGAACTATCTTATACCGGTCGAAAACATCTGGCAGCCCAGCGACCTGCTGCCTGACTCACAAAATGAAAATTTTTACGAGGATTTAAAAGAGTTGCGCGAAATAGCGAAAGACCTGCCCTATGATTTTTGGGTAGTACTTATAGGAGATACTATTACTGAAGAAGCCCTACCAACTTATGAATCATGGTTAATGGATGTTGAAGGCGTTAATCAGGTTGAAAATGGCGGCAATGGCTGGTCTAAATGGGTTCGCAACTGGACAGGTGAAGAGAACCGACATGGCGACCTGCTTAATAAATACCTTTATTTGTCAGGACGTATTAACATGCGTGAAGTAGAGATTACAACACAGCATTTAATAAATGACGGGTTTGATATTGGCACTGATCGTGACCCTTATAAAAACTTTGTATATACCAGTTTTCAGGAGCTTGCGACTTATGTGTCGCACAACCGTGTATCACAGATTGCAAAACAGTACGGAGACAAAAGGCTGTCTAAAATGTGTAAGCTGATTGCGGGAGATGAAATGCGTCACCATCATGCTTACAGCGAATTTGTTAATCGTATTTTTCAGGTAGATCCGAGCGAAATGATGCTTGCTTTTCAATATATGATGAAGCAAAAAATTGTTATGCCTGCACACTTCCTTAGAGAATCAGGACAAAAAATAGGTGAAGCTTTCGAGCAATTCTCCGATTCTGCACAACGTATAGGTGTTTATACAGCTAACGATTATGTAGATATTCTTAGAAAACTGATCGACAAATGGCAGATTGACAAGATAAACGGCCTTACATCTGAAGCAGAAAAAGCCCGTGACTATTTAATGAAGTTACCGGACAGGATGGCAAGGATATCTGAAAGGCTTGTAATACCGGAAGAATCACACATATTTAAATGGGTTACACCAGCACTTATAAAGTAAAACAAAAGCCGCTTAATAGCGGCTTTTTGCTTATATAATTAAATATACACCCCTTATTCGGGTATATTTTACACATAGGATTATAGGTTTGAAAAAGAATTTTAAAAAAATTTAATTAGTGCAATTCATTACTATACTTTAATTTTGATTGCATGAACAATCTCATAGAAATTACCAAGGCGTTTGTAAAGGCACAACTGGCTCATGCCGAAGGCGGTCACGACTGGTTTCATATAGAGCGGGTTTACAATAATGCGCTGCATATAGCTAAAAGCGAAAATTGTGATCTTGAGGTAGTAAAATTAGCCGCACTGCTACACGATATTGCCGATAGCAAATTTCATAATGGAGATGAAACTGTTGGTCCTTCTATGGCATGGCAATTTCTGTCGGCACAAAATGTGCCTGAGGAAACTATTATTCATGTAGTGAATATTATTGAGAACATATCTTTTAAAGGTGGCAACCACGATATGAAGTTTCATTCTGTAGAGCTGGATATTGTTCAGGATGCGGATAGGCTGGATGCCTTGGGTGCTATAGGTATTGCACGTACTTTTAATTATGGAGGTTTTAAAAACAGGGCTTTATACGATCCTGCTATTGCGCCTGACCTTACTATGACCAAGGAAGAATATAAGGAAAGTACAGCACCTACACTTAATCACTTTTATGAAAAGCTGCTTTTACTTAAAGACCGCATGAATACCTCAACCGGAAAAACTATAGCCGAAAGCCGACATCAATATATGATTGATTTTCTTTCGCAGTTCTATGCCGAATGGGATGGCGAAAAATAATAAAATGATAAGCCGGCTGAAGCCGGCTTATCATTTCGAAAAAGTCTATATTATCTCCCCGGAAAAATCGCTTTTCTCTTTTCCAGAAATGCTGTAGTTCCTTCTTTAAAATCTTCCGTTCCGAAAGACTCACCAAAAGCGGTAACCTCAACATTGTATCCGTTTACACCATCAGTATAATTAGCATTTATTGCTTCGATCGCACGGCCAATTGCAACAGAAGAATTTTTCATTATTTTGGCGGCAATACTTTTGCAAAAATCTAAAAGCTCTGCCTGGGGCACTACATGATTTACTAACCCGTATGCTTTGGCTTCTTCAGCATTTATCATACCGGCAGTCATTATCATTTCCATAGCACGGCCTTTCCCCACAAGCTGAGGCAAACGCTGTGTTCCTCCATAACCCGGAATAACCCCTAATGACACTTCCGGAAGCCCCATTTTTGCATTATCAGATGCTACCCTGAAATGAGCTGCCATAGCAAGCTCAAGGCCGCCCCCAAGTGCAAAACCATTTACGGCTGCAATTACAGGAGTAGAAAGATTTTGTACTAAATCAAACAAAAGTTCCTGACCTAAAGCAGCAAGCTTTTGTCCTTCTTCAATATTAAAATTAGCAAATTCTGATATGTCTGCTCCCGCAACAAAAGCTTTTTCACCACTGCCGGTTACAATAATAACCTTAACATTTTTATCGGCATTAAGTGCTTTAAAAGCCTCATGAAGTTCGGTAATAGTTTCTCTGTTAAGTGCGTTAAGCTTTTCCGGCCTGTTAATAGTAACTATTGCAAGTCCGTTATCCAGCTCTGTAATTATGTTTTTGTAGTTCATGGTTTTATATCTGTTTGTTGTTTGTCTTCTTCTTCATTACCCTGCGCTTTAGTTATTGGTAATGTCACCAAAAACTGTGTGCCTTCGCCCAAACGGCTTTCAAAGGTAATTGTACCGTGGTAATTTTCTACTATATTTTTAATTATTCCTAACCCAAGCCCCATACCACTGTTTTTAGTAGTAAACTTTGGTTCAAAAATACGGCTTCTGTTTTCCGGGCTTATACCTTTTCCATTATCTTTTACCGATATTTTTGCCATATCACCATCACGATATACCCTTACTTCAACCAATGGGTTAGGTTCAGTTTCAGGAATTGCCTGTGTAGCGTTTTTAACCAGATTGGTAATAATCCGTATAAGCTGCGTTCTATCCATACGGGTAATAATATAAGGTTCGTCCGCATGATAGGTAATATAGTTTTCATTAAAAATTTCAAGTGCAAGCTGTACTATCTTAACTACATTGAGAGTTTCGTTTTGCTGTGCCGGCATAGATGCAAAGCTTGAAAATGCCGAAGCCACCGAACTCATAGTATCTATTTGCTGTATGAGAGTTTTAGAATATTCATCGAGCTTTTGTTTAATATCCGGTTGCTGCGGATCAAATTTACGCTGAAAGCTCTGTACCGTTAAACGCATAGGCGTAAGCGGATTTTTTATTTCGTGGGCCACCTGCTTTGCCATTTCTCGCCAAGCCTGTTCACGCTCGCTTTGGGCCAGTTTAGTGGCACTGATTTCAAGATCATGCACCAAATTGTTATAAGCATCTACCAGCAGGCTGATTTCCTGTGGTGTATCACCCATATCCAGCTTTTCATTTTCTTCGCTCAGGCGGGTTTCTTTAAGGCGTTCACTTACTTCTTTAATAGATTTTGTAATATAGCTTGAAAGGAAATAAGCTATAATTACAGATATTAAAAGCATGAATGAATATACCTGCGTAAAACGGATAAGGAAATTACTGGTTTCCTTTTCATAGTATCCGTCATCTTCTATATAAGGCAGGTTAAGTATGCCAAGCGGTTTAAATTTGGTGTCTTTTATATAACTATAAGAAGACCTGAATTTCTTTTTATCATCTTTCAGCCTCAATAAATCTACATATCTTTTTTCTGCGGTAGAGCGCACCACCTTTAATATTGCAGGCGGAATATTATTATTAATAGTATCTACCGAAAAAGCCGCCTTTGATGATTTAAGCAAATGCCCGTTAAGATCGTAAATATTAATCTCCATTCCATGAATATTTGCCAGTTCATGGATACGTTCCCTAAAAATAAGCGGAAGGTTTTCGGTATTTAAAGGATAGGTAGTAGTAGAAAGTATATAGTTGATATGTGCTTTTATAGCCGCCTCTTTTCTTTCTAAACGATCCTGATGGTAATCTTTTGCTTCTTTTTTAAACTGATAAATGCTTACAGCAGCAATAAGAAGCGATGCAATAAGGGTAATAAAAATCATGGACAGGAAAATCCTTGTCCGTAATGACCAACGCCTTATCTTAAACTTTTCCTTCATATCAGGATTGGTTTTTCTCTCTTATTCGTTTGTAAAATTTATAGCCCAGCATAAGCAGTATAGAAAACACTATAATACCTACTACGCCAAATATCCAGTTAACAGCACTTTTAAGTATTACCAAAAACACTACCGCAAATAATATAATAGTGGCACCTTCATTCCATAACCGCATAAAACTCGTAGTATATTTCACCTTATCATTTTGCAGTTGCTTAAATATGCTGTGGCATTTAAAATGATATAAAAACAGCAACGCTACAAAAGTAAGCTTTACGTGCATCCAGGGCTGTTGCAGCCAATCGGGCATAAGAAAAAGTAGTGTTACGGCAAAAACAGTTGCCAGCACTGCCGATGGCCAGGTAATAATATACCATAACCTGTAAGACATAAGCTTATATTGCTTAATAAGGATTTCTTTTTCGGGTGATGGTTTACCGTTGGCCTCAATATGGTATACAAACAGGCGAACAATATAAAACAGCCCGGCAAACCAGGTAATAACAAAAATAAGATGCAGTGATTTTATGTAGTTATAATATTCCATTATTCTTCGTTAACATGTCCGGCCATTTCGTTCTTTAAAAATATGCCTGTTACTATTGTAGAGAGTACATCGGCAATGGGAAAAGCTACCCATACACCAAAAATACCAAAAAACTGCGGTAAAATAAGTACCAGCGGTATCAGGAAAAAGCCCTGCTTAGATAAAGTAAGCAATAATGCCTTTGTAGCCTTACCCGCCGCCTGAAAGTATGCAGCACCTATTAACTGTACCGCAATAATGGGCGATGCAGCAAAAACCCATCGCAAAGCACCCGGAGTATCACGAATCACTTCAGGATCGGTGGTAAATACAGCGGTTATGGGTTTTGCAAATACAAGTATTACTACAAATATTATTATAGCCAAAGCCCCCGCATATTTTATAGATATAAAAACCGACTGCCTTACCCTTTGGTGATTATTAGCGCCATAATTGTAACCCGCTATAGGTAAAAAACCCTGTGTTATTCCTAATACCGGGAAAAGTGCAAACATTAACATACGGCTTATAATGCCATATACTGTTACAGCATGTTCTCCGCCCTGCGCAAATAATGTGTGGTTTAATATAATGGCAAGTATGCTTATAACACCCTGCCTTGCAAAAGTTACAAAGCTTAACGATATAATTTCGCGCGCTATTTTGGTATGCCATACAAAATGAGACCATTGCAGCCTAAGTTCGCTTCGCCATATAAAAAAGCACAAAATATAAACAAAACATAAAAAGAAAGACGAAGCTGTAGCCAGTGCGGCCCCAAAAACACCTAAGTCTAATATTTTAATAAAAAGTACATCGAGTGCAATGTTTGATACTGCCGATATGATCATGGCAATCATAGCATGCCTCGATTTATCTTCGGCTCGAATAACACTGTTGCCCATCATGCATAAGGCCTGAAAAGGCACAGCCAGCAGTATGGGGAAAAAGAATTCTTTTGCCGGTTTTGTAATATCTCCGTTAGCGCCAAATAAATACAATATCTCATCGCCAAAAAACAAGCCTATCACAACAAATAAAGACGATATACCAAAGGCCATCATAATTTGATGTGCAAAGGTTATAAGTCCTTTTTCACGGTCTTTGGCTCCAAGCGCACGCGACAATACCGAACTTCCGCCTATACCGATTGCCATACCCAGCGATGATATAAAAAAGGTAATAGGCATTACTACAGATAAGGCAGCAATAGCAAGAGATCCTATCCAGCGGCCCACAAAAATGGTATCTATAAGCACATTTACCGTCATGAACAATATACCTATTGATGCCGGAACAGATTGTTTTAGCAACAATCCTTTAATGTCTTTTTTTGCGAGGTCGCGGGATGATAACTCCATTAAACTACCGGTGTTTCAGCATTGGCCCATTCGTTAACCCAATTGGCTACAACACCTATCCATTCGTCGCCATCATTAAGGCAGGGAATAGCAAGGAATTTTTCGCCGCCATGCTCTTCAAAATCTTCTTTGGCGCGCATAGCAATTTCTTCCAGTGTTTCAAGACAGTCAGCCACAAATGCCGGAGTTACCACAGCCAGTTTTTTAATACCTTTATTGGGCATTTTATTTATTTCAATATCGGTATAAGGCTCCAGCCATTTGTCGCCCGCAAGGCGCGACTGAAACGTAAGTGAATATTTTTCTTTAGGTATGCCCAGTTCTTCTACAACAAGCCGTGTAGTTTCATAACACTGGTGACGGTAGCAAAACTTATGTGCCGCCGATGGCGTTACACAACAGGTATCATTTATTTTACAATGTGATTTTGTTACATCTGTTTTTCTTATATGTCGTTCCGGAATACCATGGTACGAGAATAAAAGATGATCATAATCAAAGCCCTGTAATGAGCTTTTTATAGAGTTTGCAAGTGCTTTAATATAATCAGGCTTATTATAAAATGCAGGCACATCGGTAAATGTCATGTGCGGAAATTTCTTTTTCCTTATCTCTTCAGCCAATACTAATATAGTAAGGGTTGATGCCATGGCATATTGCGGATATAACGGAAAAAGCAATACTTCTGTAACCCCTTTATCCGAAAGTTCCTGAAGGCCTTTTTCTATAGATGGATCACCATAACGCATGGCAAGTGCAACGGGCATATCAGTTTTTTGCTGTATTTTTTTATGCATCCTTTCAGACAACACAATAAGTGGCGAACCTTCTTCCCACCATATTTTCTGGTAAGCTTCTGCAGAAGCCTCAGGCCTTTTTCGAAGAATTATTCCCCTTACAAGAAGTGCCCTTAATAAAAACGGAACATCTATAACATACTTATCCATCAAAAACTCATCAAGATAAGGCTTAACATCTTTTGGTGTTGGACTTTTTGGTGAGCCCAAGTTTACTAACAGTACTCCTTTCATTATTCTTGTTTTTCTATATGCCTGCCGTTGGTTCACAAAAACCATGCGAGAGGCGGTTTGTTTTGTTATTTTATTTATTCTGCAATTTTTGTTTCTGCGTTAAACCTTCTCATTAATACTCATCAGGTATTTTTTTGGAGTAGTACCAAACTTCTTTTTAAAAGCCGATATAAAATGGCTTGCAGTACTATAACCAATTTTTAAGCCTACCTCATTAACGTTATACGACCCACTATCTAAAAGTTTGCGGGCATAATCCATTTTATAATCAAAAAGGAAGCTGTAAACGGTATCGCCATAAATCTGACGAAAGCCCATTTTTAATTTTTTCAGGTTTATACCTACCTGGTCAGCCAGTTCCTGCAATCCGGGTGGTTCGGCCATATTAGCAATTACAATATCTTTTGCCTTGCGTATTTTTATTACGTTATCCTCATCTACCAAAAATGGACATGATTCTATATTGGCATCTTCTGCCCGGTTAAAATAAAGACTTAGCAGCTCATATACCTTCCCTTTAAAATACAGTTTTTTAATGGACTGATGCAAGTTAAAATGAAACAGCTGGCTAAGCACTACAGCCATAGCAGGGTTTATTTTTTCGTCTTTATAATATTTCTTATCAATATTTTCAGAGCTTAAAAACGGAATATGATCTGCCTGTTCAGAGAAAAAACCATGAAATTTTTTAATAGATATAAGTACCGATATTACCCAGCTATGCGGAGCAATTTCAAGGTGAACCGGCAGTTCCTTTTGCGGGTTATATAAAAAAAGTGATACTTCCTCTTTTAGATCAAGCGCATAGCGACCCTGATTAAATATAAACTTGGCCCGCCCCTTTATACCAAAGTGAAATTGTATAAGATCTACACCCACTTCCCTTTCATAATGAGAGATTTCGTCACCATCGTTTTGAAAACGAAGTACTATAAAATCATCCTCAATCTTTATTTCTTCATGAGAACCCATAGCGGTATTTTTTTTATGTCAATTGCAAAAATGCGACACCTCTTTATTTAGAATTATTCTAAACTATATTTTTGCAATGTGCTGATTTTATTGCAAATTTATAGTATTTGAGCAAATAAATACATTTTCATGCCAAAATATCCCACAGCGACACAAAAAGGACTTTGAGCGTTATTTTTTAGAAAACCTTCACAATACTTTTGTAGAACTTTTAGGATAAGTGAGCACTATGGAGAACAATAACGTATCAAGGCATCTTTACTTCTATGCAGTAGGGTTAAGTTACAGGAAAGCCGATGCCGCGATAAGGGGAAAATTCAGTTTGGGTAATACTGCCAAAACCAGCCTGTTACAACAGGCTAAACAGGAAGGCATAGAAAGCCTTATTGTTATTTCTACCTGCAATAGGACAGAGATATACGGTTATGCAGAACACCCTTTTCAGCTTATAAAATTACTTTGCGACAATAGCCAGGGTACTGTTGAAGAATTTCAGCGTGTAGCCTTTGTTTATAAAAATACCGAAGCTATAAATCATGTTTTTAGAGTAGGATCGGGTCTGGACAGCCAGATACTTGGCGATTTTGAAATTATATCGCAAATAAAAACAAGTTTTAATGAGTCTAAAAATCTTGGGCTTACCAATGCTTTTATAGAAAGACTTGTAAACTGTGTTATACAGGCAAGCAAAAGAATTAAAAATGAAACCGAGCTTAGCTCTGGCGCAACATCGGTATCTTTTGCATCGGTTCAGTACATTATGAATAATGTACCCGACATTCAAAACAAAAACATATTGCTTTTCGGTACAGGAAAAATAGGCAGAAACACCTGCGAAAATTTAGTTAAGCATACCAAAAACGATCATATTACACTTATAAACCGTACACGAGAAAAAGCAGAACAGATAGCCGGAAAATTTAATCTTATAGTTAAGGATTACGACCTGCTTCCGCTGGAACTGCCTAATGCAGATGTATTGGTTGTAGCAACCGGCGCACCTGTGCCTACTATTGATAAAGACATCCTTACTACCAATAAGCCATTACTTATACTGGATCTTTCTATTCCTAAAAACGTACATGATGATGTTAAGGATATGGAAGGCGTTACAGTAGTACACCTTGATGACCTTTCTAAAATTACAGACGTTACTCTTGAAAACAGGAAAAAACATGTTCCTGCTGCCGAAGCTATTATAGAAGCGGTAAAAGGGGAATTTAATGAATGGACAAACGCCCGTAAATTTGCCCCTACCATTAATGCTCTTAAAGAAAAACTTAACGCCATAAAAGATACCGAGTTAAATTTTCAGCGTAAAAAAATAAGTAATTTTGATGAAGAGCAGGCAGAGATAATCAGCAAGCGTATTATTCATAAAATTACAACACATTTTGCAAATCATCTTAAAGACCGCGACACCATTTTAGATGAAAGCATCGAATGGATAGAAAAGGTTTTTCAGATTGAAGCTCCATCTAAATGAAAAAAACCATACGAATAGGTACCCGCGACAGCGAACTTGCCCTATGGCAGGCTCATACGGTAGAACGTAAACTAAATGCACTTGGGTATCCCACAGAAATAGTTGCTGTAAAATCTACAGGCGATATTATTCTTGATGTACCGCTTTATGAATTGGGCATTACCGGCATTTTTACAAAAACACTGGATATTGCCATGATAAAAGGCGAGGTAGATATTGCAGTACACTCTATGAAAGATGTGCCTACCGCCCTGCCGAAAGGTATAGTGCAGGCAGCAGTACTGGAGCGCGCTAATGTAAACGACATACTGGTACATAAAGGCAGTCTTGATTTTTTGCATGATGCAGGTACTATTGCCACAGGCAGCCTTCGCCGCCAGGCACAGTGGCTGCACCGCCACCCAAACCATAACGTAACCGATTTGCGCGGTAATGTAAATACCCGACTTAAAAAGCTTAGTGAAAATAACTGGAATGGTGCTGTATTTGCCGCCGCCGGACTGGAACGCATTAACCTGTTACCTGAAAACCATATTGAACTGGACTGGATGATTCCTGCGCCTGCACAAGGAGCTATGGTGGTTGTAGCTATGGAAAATGATTTGTACAGCCAGGATGCTCTTGCTAAACTAAATGATGAAGAGGCTGAACTTTGCACCCGTATTGAACGTCAGTTTTTAAAAACACTTGAAGGTGGCTGTACCGCTCCAATAGGTGCTCTTGCTACCTGTACAGATGTCGAAATACGTTTTGAAGGAGTATTACTTTCTATAGATGGTAAAGAACGCATACATATAGAAAAAGTAATAGATGCCAATGCTGATATTGAAACCTTTGGTAACGATTGTGCGATTGAGGTACTAAGCAACGGTGGTGCCGAACTGATGGCTAAGATTAAGGATCAACTAAAAAAATAATGGAGACCTTTCGCGTACTGTCAACCAAAAAGCTTTTGCCTAACCACAAGCAATTTCTGCTCAATGCAGGGCTGTCGGTACTGGAAGCCGATTTTATATCGGTAAGCCTGAAAGCTTTTAAAATTGATTCGGCGAAAGACAACCTGATATTTACCAGCCAAAATGCGGTAATCAGCTTTTTGCACAATGGTAATTCCGCACAGCTTAAAAACAATGGAATATTTTGTGTGGGGGTAAAAACCAAATCGGCTCTTGAACATTACGGTTATAAAGTAAAAGCATGTACTGATTATGCCGAGGATCTCGCCAAAACTATAACCAAGGAGTATGCAGGTGAAAGCTTTACTTTTTTCTCTGGCAACCTGAGAAAGGACACACTCCCGGATGCGTTAAAAGCCGCAGGAATTGAAATGAACGAGATACAGGCTTATGAAACAGTGCTTTCACCACATAAAATAAACAGTAAGCTGAACGGCATACTTTTTTACAGCCCAAGCGGTGTAGAGAGTTACCTAAAAGAGAATACTATTAAAGAAGAAACGTGCTTTTGTATAGGTACTACCACAGCAAATGCATTAAAGGATATAACACAAAATATAGTGATTGCCAATCAGCCATCGGTTGAAAATGTAATTATAAAGTGTATAAATTATTATAAAGAGATTATTTAATTACCGATTTGTCATTGCTAATGCAGTGAATTGAAAAACAAGGTTTTAAACGACTGGCGAGGAGAAATGATAAAAAGGTAAATACAAACAAAACATATGAGCATAAAAAACGACCTATTTTTAAAAGCATTACGTAACGAAACAGTAGAACGCCCACCGGTATGGATGATGCGCCAGGCAGGCAGGTACTTACCTGAATTTCGTGCTTTACGTGATAAATATGATTTTTTTACACGCTGCCAGACACCTGAGCTTGCCGCAGAAATTACAGTGCAGCCTATACGCATAGTAAAGCCTGATGCTGCTATTTTATTTTCGGATATTCTTGTTGTACCACAGGCAATGGGTATTGAAGTGCTGATGAAAGAAAATATAGGTCCGTTTTTGCCAAACCCTATTCGTACTGCACAGGATGTAGAAAAAGTGCGCATACCAGATATTCACGAAACACTTGGCTATGTAATGGATGCCATTAAGCTTACAAAGGAAATGCTTAATGACGAAGTACCGCTTATAGGTTTTGCAGGCTCGCCTTGGACAATATTTTGCTATGCTGTAGAAGGAAAAGGCTCTAAAAGTTTTGATACGGCAAAAGGATTTTGTTTCTCTCAGCCGGAAGCAGCCCATGCATTACTTCAAAAAATAACCGATACTACCATTGCTTATCTTAAAGAAAAAGTAAAGGCGGGTGTTAATGCCGTTCAGATTTTTGATAGCTGGGGAGGCATGTTATCTCCTGTAGATTATCAGGAATTTTCATGGAAATACATCAATCAGATCGTTGAGGCTCTTGCTCCGGAAACACATGTTATTGTGTTTGGTAAAGGCTGTTGGTTTGCCCTTAATGATATGGCACAAAGCAAGGCATCGGCACTTGGGGTAGACTGGACATGCTCTCCACGAAATGCACGTTACCTTTCCGGCGGAAAAATTACCCTTCAGGGCAATTTCGACCCGTCAAGATTACTATCTCCAATACCTACCATTAAAAAAATGGTACATCAGATGATAGATGAGTTTGGAAAAGATAATTATATAGTAAACCTTGGTCATGGTATTTTACCTAATATTCCGGTAGATCATGCTAAAGCGTTTATTGAAGCAGTAAAAGAATATAAATAAGCCTCTCCCTAACCCTCTCCTAAGGAGAGGGAATAGCTTCACTCAAAACAAAAGTGAGACTGTTCACCCTTTGGGGCTAACTTAAAACTATAATAATGCCATTAAGTTTAGGATTAAGAGACGAAGAAAATGAGAGGATAAACAACGTCCTTAACAAACTTATGGAGTTGACCTTTGTGCCGGACGGATGGCTTAATGATAGTGCACAATCGCTGCTTACGCAATTAGGATTGTCTTATCACAGCCTTACTGCCATGACGGGCAATGAGCTTAACGATCATGTAACCAAAATGCATTTTGACTGGGCCAATATGGAGCGCTTTGCCGATATGCTTGCCAGTAATGCTTCTTTTAAAGAAAAAGCAATTTCGTTATACAATTTTATACAATCAGAAAGCAAAATGTTCTCGTTTGATATTTTTAATAAAATAAACTCACTTAGCAAATAATGAAAAAAGCTGCAATTATTCTAACTCTATTGATTCTTACATCATGCAGTACTTATACCATAACGCCCGATCAACTGAAAGAACAGTTTATTGCAGCGGGAGAGGGAATGGATACGGTAAAAGTTAACAATCCTCTTTTCAGATTTTCAAATATTACTTATACTGCCAACCGTATAAAAAAAATTACTGTTCTTGACAAACAGGGTTTAATAAACTATCTTGATAATTCGCCGTCTTTAGAAATGAGGATAACGCAGAAAAACGGTAAGAGACAAATCATGTATTTTGACACTACAGAACTGCGTAACGATACCCTATACGGATCTAATTCAAGATTTTTAGGAACCCAAAGAAAAGTACCTTTTGAGAGTATTGCAAAAATAGAAATACAGGACGGCGGTAAAAATTACTACTACAAAAATTAGCCACAATGGAAACGGTAACCTGGAAAACAGATAGTGTGCACAACATTACTCCCGATGAGTTTTATAACCTCATCAGCAGAAATGTTTCGCACATTGAAAAAACATTCCCGGTTACACTATTAAATTGCGAAACCCCTGAAAAAACAACCAATTTTATTGCCGAAGCCATTACTAAACAACTTCGCAATGATGGGTACTATTATTATATAAGAGATATTCAAAGCAATAGTCTTATTGGGTATATATGCATTAAAAATATAAATACTACATTGTCTAAATGTGAACTTGCCTATTTTATAGACAAGGATCATGAAGGCAAGGGTATTATTAGCAAAGCAGTAGGGAATATTGTAAACACATGCTTTAATAAACTGGGTATGAATAAAATATATATATGCACATCTCCCATAAATTATGCAAGTCAAAAAGTAGCTATTAAACAAGGGTTTAAAAAGGAAGGTATTTTAAGAGATGAGTTTCGAAACGGTAAAGGAATACTGGAAGATGTAATTTATTTTGGACTATTGAAATCAGACTATGAAAATAATAGAGCCCAAAACTAAAATATTTGCTCCTTATGTAAGGATGACATAAATGCCAATAACAACAATGAAAAATAAATTTTACCAATACATACAGCAATTACAGGATACCATAACGTCAAAACTGGAAGCGGTAGATGGCACTGCAAAATTTAGAGAAGATATATGGGAACGCGCCGAAGGCGGCGGAGGCCGTACACGCGTTATAGAAAACGGAGCAGTGTTTGAAAAAGGCGGTGTAAATATTTCTGCGGTGCATGGCCCCTTGCCAAAAGCTATGCAGGCGTACTTTAATGTTGGCGATGTAGATTTTTTTGCCTGTGGATTAAGCCTTGTTATACATCCTAGAAATCCGTTTGTGCCAACGGTGCATGCCAACTGGCGTTATTTTGAAATGTATGATAAAGAAGGTAATGTAGTTGACAGCTGGTTTGGAGGTGGGCAGGATCTTACTCCGTATTACTTATTCGATGAAGATGCAAAACACTTCCATCAAACGTGTAAAACAGCCTGCGATAAACATAATCCGGAATTTTATAGTAAATTTAAAAAACAATGCGACGAATACTTTTGGAATGCTCATCGCAATGAAGGACGTGGTATTGGTGGATTATTTTTTGATCATTGCAAAGCTACCGAAGAGTTCTCTATGGAAAACTGGTACAGCTTTGTTTCCGAAGTTGGCAATAGTTTCCTGGAAGCTTATGTGCCTGTTGTTGAAAGAAGAAAAGATATTCCATATAATGATGAAAACCGTACTTGGCAGGAAATCCGACGCGGACGTTATGTAGAATTTAATCTGGTACATGATAAAGGCACGCTTTTCGGGTTGAAAACCAACGGCCGTATGGAAAGTATATTAATGAGTCTTCCACCTCATGTTCAATGGGTGTACGACCATCATCCGGCAGAAGGAAGTGAAGAAGAACGACTAATAAAAATATTAGCAAATCCGGTAGATTGGGTATAAATTTATTACTTTTACAAATAACCAAATGAATTTATGGAAACAATAGACATCTTTAAAAATATTGTTTTTGAGCTTAGAAATTGGTATGCACAAGAAAAAAATGTTTCTATAAGTGACTTCAACGACATTAATGATTTCACTATTCTAAAATTAATTAAGTTACATTTTTTTGTTGTTGCAATTAATAGTGAGAATAATGCAGATTTATTATATAAAAATAAATTTGTAGCTATGCCTTTTGGACCAGTCGAAACAACCATATATGATGAATACAAAAGGACTACAGACTTTGATCAATTTTATTTTCAAGGTGATAAATTAATCTTTAATGATAATACTTCGGTTCCTTTCATTGAAGAACCATTAAAAACTTCAATTATATATTCTATTGACCTTCTAAAAAAATTTGAACCTCGATTAATAGTAGCTAATGCAGGGTCTTTAGTTTCATTAACACATACTTGGAATAGTTGGAAAAAATATTATAATCTAGCTATTCACAAAGGTAAATTCTCTGAGCCAATTCCTCCTGAAGCAATTATTAGTGATTTAAAAATTGTAAATTTAAATTTTATTTAAAAATGAGATTTTTACAGTTAATACTTAGTAAAATTGATGATTGTAAAAATCTTACTCAAAACATTTACACTTCAATCACTGAAACCGATCCTGATATTCGTTATGAGAATTTCAGTAGTGATATAATTGCCAAAGTTGAAGAAATTCAAATAGACTTATTCAAAAAACTAAATTATTCGGTTCTTGAAGGAGAATATATTAATGACAATTTTCATGAAGTTTGTGAAAAAGTAAAGACATTAATCGAATCATTCTATGATGTACCAAACACTTCATTTATTAGTGATTTAAATGAAGAGGGAAGATACAGCGATTTTTTAATTAACTTAAAAATATTATATGCTTTTAAAGCATGCGTTATTGAATATATAAATACAGCAAAATATATTCATCGTATTTTCTCAGAACCCCAAAGGAATAAAAATTTTGTAATTGACCTTTCAAATACAGCTCAAGATATATTAACCGAGCTAACTAACAAATCCCTTGAAAAAATTCTTGTTAAGATATTTACCGAAAATTTATTCTTATCCCGAAAAGAATTTACATTAAGAAATAGTGATAATGATTTACAGAAATTATTAAAAACAAAATATACCCTCAAACATGGCGAGAGTGATTACCCATATGAAGATGATGATATAAAAACCATTTTATATTTACTCCTTGACAAAAATACTTTTTTAATCAGAAAGCTAATTATCCGAAAATATCAAGACCCTACATCTCAAAATCATTATTATGTTTTATTGGGAGAAGAAAATTCATTTTCTCTTGACAAACATCCATTCATAACAACTATTTATCAATTATGGGATAAATATTCTCAGAAGCATTTTTTATCTGAACAAAATGAAATTTACATTCGTGAATTATTATCTTTTTCTGGTATTAATCTCGATACTTATTGGAATAATCATAAAGCAATAAAACATGCGAAAGACGTTTCTAAAAATATTTCTAGTCTCCAGAATATAAATTTTGATAAAATAGTTACAAATCAAAGTTCATTTAATTCTTTTGCTAAGAAAATTTCTGAAAACTATCATAAAAATAATATTCTCTCTCTTTCAGTGGAAAATGAAAAAGAGAAAATTTCACTCTCATTTGATTTTGAAGAATTTATACAACGAGAACAGGAAAAAATTGACCTTATTCAATCTCAATCTGTAATTAGTAATTTTTTTCCTTATAAAAAAGTAGCATTTTTTATTGTAGACTACATCGACTATCTTGTAAATTTTGTAAAAGATAATGTTGAAATTGATCAAGATATAATTTATAAAATCGAAACAGCTAATAAACATCTTGAACAGGTAACTAATAAATATAGAAGTGCTTTACATTGGTGTAAAAATCATTTTTATTATTCATACCAACTACCATTTGAAGAATGTCAAATAAAACACCTTGCATTATCACAAGAGATACAGGTTTTTTCTCCCTCTACATTTTCTTTACCACTAAATTATTCAGAATTGTTGAAGGAAATTGATTTATTAGACAATATAGTGATTGCAACTAAAAATCAAATTAATAACCTTTATACATTTTCTTCTTTATTTGAAAGATTAGATAGAAAATTAACAATCCAAGAAAAAGAATCTGAGAATAATAAAGTAAAAAACATTGAATTACTTGGTATTTTTTCTGCTATTATTGCATTACTCTTTTCTGGAGTGACAACTGCACAAAGCACTGAGAAATTTGAATTTAAGTTTCTAACTTTTATAACAATGTTTGTCATTTTATGTTCTTTTTTAGTCTTATTAAGACATTTTCTTTATAAAAAAGAAAACACATTAAAAGTATTAAAATGGTTTTCAATTTATTTACTTGTAATTATGTCAATCATTATAATCACTACGGTTATATTTAGAAATTAAATTGGGCATAAAAAAATACATAGCAGCAGCATTGTTTACAGGCAGCGGTTGTTTTGCACAAACCGACAGCCTCAGGAATACTTATATTGAAAAATTCCCTGACAAAATAGCAACGCAGCTGTTTGTATTAAACACCTCTAACGATTTTACCCTTGATTATAAAGACCAGGGGGTTTCGGTAAATCTTGAACCTAATAGTAAAACAACTCTGGGCGTAGCGGTTCAGTATGATATACTGTTTTTTAGTGTAGGCTTTGCACCAAAGTTCTTTAGCGACAATAAGAACAATGAGAATTCTAAGATGACCTCTTTTAGTCTTAGTCTGTTTCCCGGAAAATGGGCACAGCATTTTGATTACATCTACCAAAAAGGCATGACACTGGAAACAGCCGGTGCCAATGTGTACCTGTCAAAAATGAAAACCATGAAACTAGGTGGAAGCACATCTTATATATTCAACGACAAGTTTTCAATTAATGCCCAAAGTTTTCAAAGCGAAAGACAACTTAAAAGTGCCGGAAGTTTTATACCTGCGCTGTCTTATTATTACACTGAACTAAAAGGAGATAAATCAGAAGATATAAATGGGAAAGTTTACTTTATAGATGTTGCTCTTGCTCCCGGTTACAGCTATAACTGGGTAATTGCCAAAAAATTTCTTGTGGCAGCAGGACTTTCTATTGGCGCAGGATTTACAAAAACGGTTGATGATGATGTAAATACTACTTCGCTTTTAACGCAGGCTTCGGCAACACTTTCATTAGGTTATAACTCAGACACTTTTTATGGCGGCGTTTTTTCTAAAGGTATTGCCTCAAGCCATACCGCCGACAGCAATGTAACTATGGGCGATAACATAAGCTATGTTACTGCATTTTTTGGTTACCGGTTTGATGCGCCTGAATTTTTAACGAAAGAGAAAGAGAAGATTAAGGGTAAGTTATAAGTTTGCAGTTTATAAATCCCGGAGGGAAATCATATTTAGAATCTTTAAAACAGAATCAGAAAAAGCTCAGTAGGAGCAACATATAAAATGGCAGATACCTATTCTCAAATATACATTCATATTGTTTTTGCTGTTAAAGGCAGAAATAATTTGATTTCTAAAAACTGGAAAGATGAATTATATAAATACATAACGGGTATAATCACTAATGAAGGTCAAAAATTACTTGCTATAAATGGAATGGCTGACCATATACATATCTTTATTGGATTAAAACCAACAGCTACTTTGTCTAATATTGTGCGGGATATAAAAGCAAATTCTTCTAAATTTATAAATGACAAAAAATGGATTGCCGGTAAATTTGAATGGCAGCAGGGATTTGGCGCTTTTTCTTACAGCTATTCCCAGTTACCAAACGTTATAAGTTACATTCAAAATCAGGAAGAGCATCATAAAACAAAAACATTCAGGGAGGAATATATTGAATTCCTGAAATTATATAATGTAGATTTTAAAAATGAATTCATTTTTGAAAATGTATGATATGCCGCTCCTCCGGAGCTTAATATCATTGCCTTATTTATTTACTATAAATATTACGCTTCTCCGAAGCTCAATAAAATCATAACCATTTTAAATGAAAGAAAGTCCCGGAGGGACGTCATATCTATAGCAACAATATAATACAAAACAGAAAAGCTCCGGAGGAGCGACATATAAAATAACAATCTCCTCATAAGAGGAACAATATAAAAATTATGTTTCCACATCAAAGAAACCGCAGGCTTCGTACAAACGACTCCATTCGTTCATTAGTTCGCGAAACTATACTTACACCAAACGATTTTATGTTTCCTATGTTTATTGCCGAAGGCACAAATGTAGAAATACCTATTCCATCTATGCCCGGAATCTTTCGCCGTTCGATAGATCTTACGGTAAAAGAAGTAAAAGAACTTTGGAGCCTTGGCATAAAAGCGGTAAATATTTATGTAAAAGTAGATGATAAACTTAAAGACAACACCGGTAAAGAAGCATGGAATAAAGACGGCCTAATGCAGCAGGCAATTAAAGCCATTAAAGATGCTGTTCCGGGAATGATTATTATGCCCGATGTTGCTCTGGATCCTTATTCTATTTACGGACATGACGGTATTATAGAAAATGGCGAAGTAATAAATGATGCTACAGTAGATGCACTTACCCGTATGAGCCTTAGCCATGCTGCTGCAGGTGCCGATTTTGTTGCCCCGAGCGACATGATGGACGGGCGCGTACTTGCCATACGTAAGGCACTGGAAGAAAACGGATATCATAATGTAGGCATAATGAGCTATAGTGCTAAATATGCTTCGTCTTTTTACGGGCCTTTTCGTGATGCGCTTGACAGTGCACCAAAAGATTCGGGAATAGAAGTTCCGAAAGACAAAAAAACCTATCAGATGGATTATGCCAATCGTATAGAAGCCATTAAAGAAGCTTTGCATGATGTAGAAGAAGGTGCGGATATTGTAATGGTAAAACCGGGGATTGCTTATCTTGACATTGTCAGGGAGGTAAAAAATGCAGTTAATGTACCTGTATCTGTTTATCATGTATCAGGAGAATATGCCATGATAAAAGCAGCAGCTGAAAAGGGCTGGCTTGACCACGATAAAATTATGATAGAACAGCTGCACTGTATTAAACGTGCCGGCGCAGATATTATATCTACTTACTTTGCCAAAGAAGCTGCTATTATATTAAACAAATAATTTACAATGCCCCTTTATAATTAAGGGGCAATTTTACCTTTGTAAAAAAATTAAAATGAAACTAAAACTGCTTATCGCTATTGTTGCACTGTCGCTTTTTTCATGTAAAAAAGAAGAAAAAAAGGAAACACTTTATCCGTCATCTGAAACAGTTACTGAAGGTACTGCCTCTACCCTTACTCCTTCTGAAAAAACAGGAGAGGAAATATTTGATGGTAAAGGCAATTGTTTTTCATGCCATAAACCCGATCAGAAAATTATTGGCCCAAGCGTAACGGAAATTGCGAAAATATACAAAGAGAAAAATGCCGATATGGTACAATTTCTTAAAGGTGAAGGAGAGCCTTTGGTTGACCCATCGCAATATGAAGTTATGAAAACCAATTTTGCTATCACTAAAAATTTTACCGACGAAGAATTAAAAGGACTCGAAGATTATTTTTATAGCCATCTTAAAAAATAGTTCTGCAGTTGTCCGTTCAGTTTGTGACTGTAAACTAAACTAATCAGGGTGCCACAAGCTTAAACCCTATCCTGGGAATATTCTCTATACGAATACTTTCGTCTTCTTTGAATATTTTTCGAAGGCGGGAAATAAACACATCCATACTACGCCCCATAAAATAATCATCTGTACCCCAAAGTGCAGTAAGTATATTTTCGCGTTTAAGTATGGTATTCTTATTATCTATAAACAGCTTTAATAATGCCGATTCTCTTTCGGTAAGGCTGGTTCTTTCGTCGCCTTTTATTACTACATAATTTTCAGGATCAAAAATAAAAGAACCTATAGTGCATGTAGTATTTTTTGTGGGAGCTATTTTATGGCTGCGTTGCAGAAATACTTCAATTTTTAGTATAAGCTCTTCTATACTGTAGGGTTTTATAAGATAATCATCAGCTCCAAGTTTAAGCCCTTTTATACGATCTTCTTTAAGCGTTTTTGCCGACAGAAAAATAATAGGTATTGCTATGTCACGCTCGCGAATAGCCGACGCTATTTCAAAGCCATCCATGCCCGGCAGCATAACATCCAGAATACACAAATCAAATTCCTGTATTTTAAATGCTTCAAATGCTTCGGTTCCATTGGCAAAATGCACTACCTCATAATACTGCTCAAGATTATCGGCTGTAAGAAATGCGAGGGTTTTATCGTCTTCTACATATAATATCCTCTTTCGGCTCATACTATGTTTCGTTTAGGAATATAAATGGTTATGGTTACTCCATTACCTTCATTATTATGAATGCTGATTTTCCATCCGTGAAGTTCGCATATCTTTTTCACATAAAAAAGTCCTATACCAAAACCTTCTATCTCTTGGGTATCGGGTCTTGGTATGCGGTAAAAACGGTCAAAAACATAATCGATATGATCAGGGTGTATGCCCGGCCCGTTATCGGTAAAACGCAATGCCAGCCCTTTACCCTGTTCTGCAATATCAATAACTATTTCAGGATTATCCTTACCATATTTTACTGCATTCTCTGCTATATTATATGCTATATTATAAAAATGAAATTCATCGGCTTTAATTATATATTCCAGCTTAGCACTATGAAGTATTACTCTGGCATTTTCAAACTTAAGCATTATGTTTTCTTTTACCAGATCCAACGTTTCAACAACATCAAAATCTTTTTTTTCAAGCACCACCAGGCTCGATTCAGTTTTAGCTACAGAAAGTATTCGTTCGATATGCTGGTTAAGCTTGTTGCTTTGCTCTATAATAATTTTAAGGTATTTATTAAGCTTGGGGTTTGCTTCTATAGCCTCCTGCTTAACGGCATAATTAGACGCAATTAGTATAGACGAAAGGGGAGTTTTAAATTCATGTGTCATATTATTAATAAAGTCTTTTTGCAGTTCAGTGTATTTTTTTTGCTTTAAAAGCAGAAAAACAGAGTACACATAAATAACCAGTACCAAAAACAAAACTCCGGTATATATCCAGTATTGCTGTAGTGAATTTATATAGCTATAACGCAACTGAGGAAAACGCACTGCAAAATAATAAACAAGGCCTTCACGTTTTGTAAAGCAGTTTTCACATTTAAGCTTATCGTTTTTAGATTTTCCTGAAGCGCTTATATACTTCCCGTACATCATTTCGTCAGATGCGCAATCGTATATCGCATATTCATAATCCATATCCAGCTTCACCTTTTCAAACTCACCTTCAAGATAATATTCCAGTACTTCAGCCTCAAACACATCATCTACATTAACCACATAATAATCTTCAGACACCTTTTTAATAGGACTGGCATTAGGCAGCTCATTATTATTGTCGCGGTAAATTTTGTTTACCACATCCTGCAGTGCAAAATGAATTTTTTCGCCTAGCTCTTTCTTCTCAAAAGTATAAGCCTGGTTAAGCATGAGCAGCTGCATAGTAAGCACTCCTACAATTGCCAGCAGGCCAATAAAAACAATTATATTAAGTGTATTAAATTTAATTTTCAATTGTAGCATAGTATTTGTAATACCCTTAACCCGAAAGCTTAACCGGTATTGTCATTCAAATTTAGCGGTAATAACCGCCACGATATAAAATTAGTTTGGTGTGCAAATAAAATAGCTAATTTACAGACTATTAACAAGTCATTAACAATACTTTGAAACCGATTAACAAATTTGTAAACTTTACTGAATATATTTGTGTTATTGAAAACGAAAAAAATTTATTAACTAATATTAACTGTTTTATATTATGAAAACTTTAAAACTTTCTGCCCTTGCTCTTGTAGGAGCTTTATTCTTTGTTTCTCAGGGCGCTTCTGCTCAGCAGACAACTGCTAAAAAACCTGTTGTTGCTACTCAGGATGCTCCAAAAAACATGACTCCATCAGGAGTAACATGGAAAGAAGATTCATATAACTTTGGTGATATAGAAAAAGGAAAACCGGTTTCTCACGAGTTTACTTTTAAAAACACTACAAAGCAAACTATCCTTATTACAAACGTTAAAGCATCTTGCGGGTGTACAGCTACTAACTACACTAAAACTCCAATTAAACCGGGAGAAAGTGCAAACGTAACTGCTACATACAACGCTGCTAACCCGGGAAGCTTCTCTAAAAACATTACTGTTACTACAAACGACAGCGATGTTAATAAAATTCTTAGCATTAAAGGTAAAGTAATTGCACCTGCTGCACCGGCTACGCCTGCTACAAACCAGTAATTAATAAATTACTATAATAAAGCCATCACATTGCTGATGGTTTTTTTGTTTTACAAAATGTAAAGTTTATTTGTCATATTGGAAATTTTACTTTACATTTGCTTCAGCTTTAAATCAATCATCATGAAAACAAATTATTTGTTCCCGCATAAATGGAAGACTGTTAGCGGGATCCTTTTTCTTTTAAGTTTTATCGGTTTAGTAGTAGTTTTTTCTTTCGACCAAGGGTATTTTGAAATAAGGTCTTTTGTATTTGCCATTATAGGCCAGGAAAAAAGTCTGGATTATATGTTTTTTAAGGTTATAGAAGAAAGCATAACCGATGAATTGCTTATGCTTATCGCAATACCTTCAGGCATTACTTATGCTTTTTCCAAAGAAAAACATGAAGACGAAATGGTAGCGTCAATAAGGCTGCACAGCCTTGTATGGTCAACCATTATAAATTATGGTATCATATTGTTCTGTTATATGTTCATCTACGGAATGGCTTTTCTAGATGTCATGATGGTAGCATTGTTATTGCAGCTGCTTATTTTTATTGTACTTTTCCGTTATAGAATGTACCGTTTTTATAATACCCGCCCAGATGAAGAATAACATAAAAGTACAGCGTGCCATATTTAACCTCACCCAGCAGGACCTGGCCGAACGTATCGGTGTAAGCCGACAGACCATTAACGCTATGGAATCAGGTAAATATGTACCTTCAACCGTTCTTGCATTAAAACTCTCAAAGCTATTTAACAAACCGGTAAATGAGATATTTGAACTTGAAGAGACAGATTAATTTACAATACGTTTTATAATATATAAACCATCTTTTATCCTGGAAGATGGTTATTTTTTTTATTATGGAAAAAGCAGGTATCTTTACACTTATGCAACAGGCTTATATACAAACACCATTGGGAATCGCTTTCATTGAAGGTGATGAAAACGGTATTGCAAAAATACATGTGCTGAATGATGAAGTGCCTGTATCTGCTGAAATCCCGGTTATATTGCAGGCTGCAGCAAAACAATTAGAAGACTATTTTATTGGCACCCGCAAAAATTTTGATTTCAGAATGAACCCGCAGGGAACCGATTTTCAGAAAAAAGTATGGAAGGCGTTATTAGATATTCCTTATGGTAAAACTGCTTCGTATCAGGAGCTGACTGTAAAACTTGGCGATATAAAAGCAATACGAGCTGTAGCTTCTGCCAATGGAAAAAATCCTTTGTGGATAGTTGTACCCTGCCACAGGATTATAGGTTCGGATGGCTCGCTTACCGGATATGCCGGAGGCCTGTGGCGTAAAAAATGGCTGCTGGAACATGAAACTCCTCCTGTTCAGCAAAGCCTCTTTTAGTTTACCCTCTACTTCCAATCAGCATAACTGCTATTGGTACAGCTTACAGAAAATACTTCTATTCATAAAACATTTTTATGTAAATTCGTCATAACGAGTCCTAACCTATCATTATGAAAAAATTTCTCATCTGGCTGGTGGGTATTATCACAGCCATTGTAGTATTAATGTACATTTTTGATGTAGATTATCTTATAAAAGCCGTTCGTGTTGTTTACTTTCATGGCAAAACTACTGCTTATCTTGACGATTACACCCATTTTGATAACAGGGTTATTAAAAAAGGTACCGGACAGCCCTGGGCAATACATAAAAATTATAATAAAGTAAAAGCCACCCAAAGGCTTGAAGATGTACATAAAGAATTAGGTACTGTAGCCTACCTGATTATTAAAAATGACAGTATCTGGCATGAAAGCTATTATGACGGGTACGGAAAAGACTCTAAATCAAATTCTTTCTCTATGGCAAAAACAGTGGTTACTGCCGCTATGTTTAAAGCCATTATGGAAGGCAAAATTAAAAGCCTGGACCAAAAAGTAGGCGACTATTTTCCTGAATTCAGCAAGGGGCTTGCCGCCCAGCTTACCGTTGGCGATTTATCGTCTATGAGTACCGGGTTAGACTGGGGCGAGCAGTACAGCAGCCCATTTTCTATAACTACCCGTGCTTATTTTGGCGATCATCTTGAAGAAACCATGCTCAATGTAAAAGTTACAAAGCAGCCGGGTAAAGAGTTTGAATATGTAAGCGGGGCTACAGAGCTTTTGGCAATGGTAATTACTAAAGCTACAGGAGAAACACTTTCTGACTACGTTTCTCAAAAATTCTGGCAGCCAATGGGTGCAGAGAATGACGCGTTATGGCAGCTTGATCATCCTGATGGTATAGAAAAATCATATTGCTGTATTGCCAGCAATGCGCGCGACTTTGCCCGTTTTGGAAAATTACTGGAACATAACGGTAAATGGAATAACGAGCAGATTCTTGACAGTACTGCTGTTGCAAAAATGACGCATCTGCGTTTTGCGGCATCGCCTCAATATGCGTATGGTGTATGGCTTAATAATTATCTTGACAAAGACATGTATTACCTGCGCGGACATCTTGGCCAGTTTGTAATAGTAATTCCTGAAGATGATATTATTATTGTGCGGTTAGGCCATAAAAAAGGACTGCAAACAACTACCGATCCGCATAGCAATGACTTTTATGTATATGTAGATGAAGCCTATAAAATGATGGGGCTTATGCAGCCAGATGAAGGCAAAGGCAACAAATTGCCAATGACTAAGCAAGAAGCGGAAGGAAAAGAAAAGTAAATAAGCAAAAATGCTAGAAAGAATAAACCTGGAAAACGTGCTTTTCCTTGATATTGAAACCGTACCGGAACAACCTCATTTTGGGCTTTGTGATGAAGAAACACAGTTACTTTATGACCTTAAAACCCAATATCAGCGTAAAGACGGGCAATCACCCGAAGAGTTTTACGAACGTGCCGGTATTTGGGCAGAATTTGGTAAAATTATTTGTCTTTCTGTAGGTTATTTTACTTTTAAGGGCGACATACGCCATTTTAGGGTTACATCTTTTCACGGGGAAGAGGCCAAACTGCTTAAAGATTTTAATAACCTGCTTAATAATCATTTCAGCCAGCCGCAGCACATAATGTGTGGACACAATGCAAAGGAATTTGATTTCCCTTTTATTGCACGCCGTATGATTATTAATAATATTGCCCTGCCGCCAAAACTCAACCTTTTTGGCAAAAAACCCTGGGAAGTACCTCATCTTGATACTATGGAGCTATGGAAGTTTGGCGATTATAAAAGCTTTACTTCTTTAAAACTGCTCACAAAAATACTGGGCATACCTTCGCCAAAAGGAGATATAGATGGCAGCCAGGTAGGGCATGTTTACCATATTGAAAAAGATATTGACCGCATTGTTACCTATTGCGAAAAAGATGTTATTGCCGTAGCGCAGGTACTACTACGCATGAGGCGTGAAGACCTGCTTATTGATGAAGAGATTATTCATGTATAATAATTGTAGGAAGCTCAAATTCTAAAGTTCTTATAAGCAAGTCATAATCTTATTATCGGAATTCAAACCTCCACTATCACATAATTAAAATCCGTATTTTTACCGGATGAAAGACTTCCCAAATTTATACGTGGCTCAAACAGACAATAAAGTAATTGTTTTTGGCTCAAACCTAAAGGATTTTGTTATCTCGTTAAACAGTGTAGCAAAAAACTTAAAACCCTATATGTTCTATTACAGGCTTTTTAAAAAAATAGATTATATGGGACATGTAGCTGAAGACGGACGTAAATTCTATTTACAGAAAGTCCTTTAAGTCCACTTTTATTATTCAGCTTTGCGGTTATAAAACTGTTGCTGAAAACTAAAAATCTGTATTTTTATTCTTATGAACAATTCCCTTCTGCATATAGATCATGTTACTATTGCTGCCCGTAAAGAAGGCAAATGGATACCTATAGTTAAAAACAGCTCGTTTACACTTAACCTAAACGAGATATTGGGAATTGTAGGAGAATCGGGCTCGGGTAAATCGGTTAGTTCTTTAGCGGTTATGGGACTGCTTCCCAAAAATATTCTCGCAATAACAGAGGGTAAAATTGAATTTGACGGCAGGGATATTTCGGCCATGAGCCAAAAGAAACTTCGGGAATTAAGAGGGAATGATATTGCGATGATATTTCAGGAACCTATGAGTTCGCTAAACCCATCGCTTAAATGCGGCTTTCAGGTTGAAGAAATATTGGCAGAACATACTTCTTTATCTAAAAAAGAAATAAAGGCAATGGTACTTTCACTCTTTGAAAAGGTAAAATTGCCTGAACCTGAAAAGATATACAACCGTTACCCTCACGAAATATCCGGCGGACAGAAACAGCGTGTAATGATTGCTATGGCTATTGCCTGCAAACCCAAAATACTTATTGCCGACGAACCTACAACTGCGCTTGATGTAACAGTACAAAAGGAAATTATACTCTTATTAAAGGAATTGCAGCAGGAAACAAAAATGAGTATCATTTTCATTTCACATGACCTTTCACTGGTATCAGAAATTGCCAACAGGGTAGTAGTAATGTATCGTGGCGAAATTGTTGAGCAGGGTAACTCCGGCGAAATTTTTCATAACCCGAAACATACTTATACAAAAGCGCTTATTAGTTCACGGCCTTCATTAGATGTACGCCTTAAAAGACTGCCCACTATTCAGGATTATCTTGAAGATACTGTAAACCCCGAAGTAGTAACTCCCGCTCAGCGCGAAAAACGACTGGAAGAACTCTATAGCCAGGTGCCGTTGCTGGAAGTTAAAAATGTAGAAAAAGAGTATGTATCATCAGCCGGATTATTTGGTAAAAATGTGCATTTTAAAGCTGTTAATAATGTAAGCTTTAAAATTTACGAGGGTGAAACACTGGGCTTAGTTGGTGAATCGGGTTGTGGTAAATCTACCCTTGGTAATGCTATATTACAACTGGATAAGGCTACCGCAGGCAGCATATTATATCGTGGTACAGATCTTACTAAGCTTTCAGGAAAAGATATTCGGGAATTGCGAAAAGAGATACAAATTATATTTCAGGATCCTTACTCATCACTTAACCCGCGTATTACCGTTGGCAAAGCTATTATGGAACCGATGCAGGTGCATAAGCTTTATAAAAATGATGCAGAACGTCGCGAAAAAACTATTGAGATACTTAATCGTGTTGGTTTGGGCGAGGAACATTTTAACCGCTATCCTCATGAATTTTCAGGAGGGCAAAGGCAGCGTATTGGCATTGCCCGTACCATAGCTTTACAGCCTAAACTTATTGTTTGCGACGAGTCGGTATCAGCATTAGATATTTCCGTACAGGCACAGGTACTTAATTTGCTGAATGAACTAAAAGAAAATTTTGGGTTCACTTACATTTTTATTTCACACGACCTTGCTGTTGTAAAATACATGAGCGATCAGGTATTGGTAATGAACAAAGGTAAGATAGAAGAAATCAACGAAGCTGATGCATTGTATGAGCATCCGCAGAAAGAGTATACTAAGAAACTGATTGCAGCGATACCGAAGGCGTAGTTTAAGTCGCAGTTCATTATTGAGAGGGAAATGTAATGTAGTGTGGCAATCTATAAAGATTGCTTCGTCGTTCCTCCCCGCAATGACCTACCAAAAGTTTTAAATACTCAATAAAAAAGCCCTTCCTTACGAAAGAGCTTTGATTTTATACTATCTAAATTGACTAATCGATAATCATTTCAGGAATATCACCTTCAATGATAAGATTACCTTCAGTCGCCTTTTTAATGTCTTCAACTGTTACTCCCGGTGCACGTTCCAGCAATTTAAAACCTTCCGGCACAATTTCTAAAACAGCAAGTTCGGTAACTACTTTTTTAACACAGCCAACACCTGTAAGTGGTAATGAGCATCTTTTTAAAAGTTTGCTTTCACCGGCTTTATTTACGTGCATCATAGCCACAATAATATTTTCAGCAGAAGCTACAAGATCCATAGCACCACCCATACCTTTTACCATTTTACCCGGAATTTTCCAGTTGGCAATATCTCCGTTTTCAGCAACCTCCATAGCACCAAGAATAGTAAGATCTACATGTTGCCCTCGAATCATTCCAAAACTTGTTGCAGAGTCAAAAAATGATGCTCCCGGCATGGTTGTAATGGTTTGCTTACCAGCATTTATAACATCGGCATCTTCTTCACCCTCAAACGGAAACGGACCCATACCCAGCACACCGTTCTCACTCTGAAATTCTACCGATATATCATGCCTCACATAATTGGCTACAAGGGTTGGTATACCAATACCAAGGTTAACAAAATAACCGTCTTTTACTTCTTTTGCGATTCGTTTCGCTATATCTTCTTTACCTAACATAATGTATCAATTTATCAATGTAACAATGTACCAATTTTGCCACTGCTACATATTAGTTTTACTGGTACTTAGGATTTTATAAACAATCAATCCCAATTCATTAATTTTGGTCTTAAGGCTTTCATCAAAAGGATAGGATGATGCTCTTTCGCATAATAAAAGCCAGTATTTAGTTTCTTCAATTTCTTTGGCTGCAATTTTTACCTTATGAATAAAATCTGCTCTGCTTTCAGCATTTTGAGCTTCATGAATATTAGCACCAACACTTGTTCCTGATTTAAGAAGCTGGTTTGCCACAATAAATTTTTTATGGCTTTCCAACAATTCGCAATATGAAATTATCCCTAAAGCAAATTCTACTGATTTTGTTACTACAATATTCTCTTTATTCATGCAGAGTAATTGCTACATTAAACAATTGTTACATTGTTTAATTAAGATCGCTTTCTTACAGTTCGTTGTTCAATTCTTTTCTCATACTTTTCCCCCTGGAAAATTCTTTTTACGAATATCCCCGGTATATGTATCTGATTAGGATCCAGTGTTCCTGCAGGAACAAGTTCTTCAACTTCGGCAATGGTAATTTTTGCCGCACCAGCCATACATGAATTAAAATTTCTGGCAGTGCCTTTAAATATCAGGTTACCCGCTTCATCACCTTTCCACGCTTTTACAATAGCAAAATCAGCTTTATAGGCCTCTTCCATTATATGCATTTTGCCATTAAACTCTCTTGCTTCTTTACCTTCGGCAACTTCAGTTCCGTAACCCGCAGGTGTATAAAAAGCAGGAATACCGGCTTGTGCAGCGCGGCATTTTTCGGCAAGGGTACCTTGTGGCGTAAGTTCTACCTCAAGCTCTCCGCTAAGCATCTGTCTTTCAAATTCTGCATTTTCGCCTACATAAGACGATATCATTTTTTTTATTTGTTTTTTTTGAAGCAGTAATCCAAGTCCAAAATCATCTACCCCGGCATTGTTAGAAATACAGGTAAGATTTGTAGTGCCCTTTTTTACCAGTTCGGCAATACTGTTTTCAGGAATACCGCAAAGCCCAAAGCCGCCAAGCATAATGGTCATACCATCTTTTATATCGTGCAGCGCTTCGCCAACATTTTGTACTTTTTTATTAATCATACAACAGAATTTAGTTTTCGCGGATAAATATATAAAAAAACGCCCTCATAAGAAGGCGTTTTGTATTAAAAATCAAACTCGTCTAATCCGAGGCTGTCAGTGCTCGTACTGTCTTTAACAACAGCTTTGGCGCAATCTACCCGAATAGAAAGATTAGCCGGACGTTCAAATGGTTTTTGAGAGATTTTATATACCATAGTATCATCTGCATAGCACTTTTTCATAAACAAGCCCCATATTGGTAATGCCATAGTAGCACCCTGCCCATAAATAAGGCTCTTGAAGTGTGCAGAACGATCTTCATTACCAACCCATACACCCGTGGCAAGATTAGGTACCATACCCATAAACCAACCATCAGACTGGTTTTGTGTTGTACCTGTTTTACCTGCAACAGGATTAACAATTTTATATGGATAACCCGTCATACGGTTATAGCCTGTACCTCCGGCACCGCCCCATTTAAGCCTAGCTCCAGATCCGCTTTCGGTAACACCTTCAAGCAGTTTTATCACTGCATAGGCAATATCTTTACTTAAAACATCTTTTGTCTGTGTCTGGCTTTGATATAGCAAAATTCCGTTCTTATCTTCTATTTTGGTAATCACTACGGGTTTAATGTAAACACCCTGGTTGGCAAATGTACTATAAGCCGCAACCATGTCACTAACAGTAATTTCTACTGCTCCCAGTGCAATAGCAGGCTGTTCAGGAATACTTGAGCTCACACCCAGTTTTTTAGTAAGATCTACTACTGCTTTAGGTCCAACCTTATCTATAAGTTTAGCTGATACAGTGTTTATAGAGTGCGCCAGCGCATATTTATAGGTAACTACACCCTGAAACTTTCCGTTTGAGTTGTGAGGATTCCAGTCGGCATCTATGCCATATTTACCTTTGGGAATGCTAAAAGGAGCATCTACTACAGAATCACAAGGTGATATATGTACCTGCTCAATAGCCGTTGCATATACAAAAGGTTTAAAAGTAGAACCTACCTGCCTTGCACCCTGTGCCACATGGTCATACTGAAAATGCTTATAATCTATACCGCCTACCCACGCTTTAACATGACCGTCCTGAGGATTCATAGACATTAAACCTGTTTGCAGGAAATGCTTATAATAGCGGATAGAGTCCATCGGGGTCATAATAGTATCACGTTCACCTTTCCAGGTAAATACCGTCATATCTGTTTTAACTTTAAATGAAGCTATGATCTTATCTTCACTTATACCCTGCTCGCTCATTACCCTCCAGCGCTCAGAAGCACGCATAGCCCTGCTTAAAATCCTTTGGGTTTCATCATCAGAAATATTTACGAAAGGTGCATTTTTATTTTTCTTTTGCTGAATAAAAAATTCTTCCTGAAGGTTAGCCAGGTGTTCATGTACAGCTTCCTCAGCATATTTCTGCATTTTAGAATCTATAGTAGTATATATTTTTAAACCGTCACGGTAAATATCATATTCAGTACCATCTTCCTTAGGATTATCCTTAACCCATTTTTTCATGTAATCCCTAAGGTACTCCCTGAAATAAGTAGCAACTCCTTCATTATGGCTTTCCGGATTATAATTTGTCTTCACAGGCTGTGCAGCCAGTTTTACTTTTACAGACTCTTCCAGTTTACCATTTTTAACCATCTGGCTTAAAACCGTATTTCTTCTGTTAAAAACAAGTTCTTTTCTTTTTTCCCTCATTGGGTTAAAGTAAGACGGGTTTTTAAGCATTCCAACCAACACTGCAGCCTCTTCAACTTTCAGGTCTTTGGGTTCTTTACCAAAATATACTTTAGATGCAGAACGTATGCCCACCGCATGGTTCACAAAATCTACAGTATTAAGGTACATTGCAATAATTTCTTCTTTGGTATACTGCCTTTCAAGTTTGGTTGCAATAATCCATTCTTTAGCTTTTTGAATTACCCTCATTAAAAGGTTTTTAGACCCCTCGCCATGAAAAAGGTTTTTGGCAAGCTGTTGTGTAATAGTACTTGCACCTCCGCTTGCGCCAAGGGTTACCATAGCCCTTAGCGTACCCCTTGTATCTATACCCGAATGCTCAAAAAAGCGCTCATCTTCGGTAGAAACCAAAGCATCAACAAGGCATTTAGGCAAATCGGCATATTTTACAGGCGTACGGTTTTCAAGGTAAAACTTACCTATGGTTTCGCCATCTTCAGATATAATTTCTGTTGCCACATTAGAGTCGGGGTTTTCAAGCTGGTCAAAGCTTGGCATTTTGCCAAATACCCCCCATGAGGCTAAAAGGAAGAAAAGAAAGACCGATAAAAGGCCTATACCAAATATCTTCCAGAATTTCTTTACATAACTCGAATAATCAGGTGTTTTGCTATTATTCTTTTTTGCTGCCATTGCTAATTATTATTCAATTGATTCAATCCTGAAACCTACATCTGTAACTCCGTCCAGTTCTTCAACACCCGGCACTTCCCCGCCTTTTCTAACGGCGTGCTGAATGCTAACGGTATATTTGCCGGGCTTAGGAAACTTTACATTTTCCTTATACCACAACTTGCTTTCCTTAATATCGGTAAAGCCTTCTCCCATAAGGCTGCCATCAGGGTTTGCCATAGGATATTCCAGCGTATCCACCTTCACAAGTTTCGTATCAGGCTGTTGCAGCTGCACTATAAGAAACAGGTTATTGTACGGATAACTGTTATTATTTCTAACGTTAATAAACAGGTTATATTTTGACACGGTGTCTTTCTGCTCAAAGCTAAATGATATGGTATCATTTTTTTTCCACTTGCCGTCCAGAGACTTATACTCGTCAAATACCCTTTTTTTATCGCAGGAGCTAACAAGAACAAGCAGGCCCGCAGCCATAAGGCTATTCCGCAGGATTGTTGCTGCCTGCATTTTTGTCGTTACCATTTTTATCGTTAGGATTTTTTTTATTGCCATTCCTGTTGTTATGGTTTCGGTTGTTATTTCTTTCGTTAGGCTTCCTTTCTCCGGCAGGCCTTTCGTTATTATTATTCCTTTCGTTAGGTTTTCTTTCGCCTACAGGTCTGGTGTTAGGCCTTCTTTCACCTGCCAGCTTATTATCGTTGTTTCTTTCGGGCCTGTTGTTACTCCTTGCGGGCCTTTCGCCATGAGGTTTCCTGTCACTTGCAGGTTTTTCACCTGCAGGCCTGTCTTCCTTTTTAGCTATAATATGCTCACGCTTTTTGTCTTTGTTAGGCCTTTTCTTTTTCTTCGGCGTGTCAAAACGCGTAAGGCTGTCCTGGCCCATAGCATTCTGGAAGGTTTTTTCAACCTCAGGAGCCACTTCTTCCACGGCATAATCCTCTAACGAAGATACGCGCTGCTTTAGTTTATTAAGCTCTATTATTTCCTTTACCTGCTCTGCTTTAAGCACGTGCCAGTGCGCCATATTATTAGTATAGGCAAACCACATAAGGCCTTTAAAAATATCTACTTTCTGGCATACAGCATCGCCTTTTTCGGTATAAACTTTAGTATCCATATCCGGCAGACCTTTCAGCGCATCCAGGTAGGTATCCAGTTCATAATTTAAACAGCATTTAAGCTTACCACACTGGCCTGCCAGTTTTTGCGGATTTAACGATAACTGCTGGTAACGCGCTGCCGAAGTATTTACACTCCTGAAATCGGTTAGCCATGTAGAGCAGCAAAGCTCACGCCCGCATGACCCAATACCACCCAAACGTGCAGCCTCCTGGCGGAAGCCTACCTGTTTCATCTCGATACGGGTGCTGAATTCACGTGCAAAATCTTTAATAAGCTGGCGGAAATCCACACGGTCGTTTGCCGTATAATAGAATGTAGCCTTAGACCCGTCTCCCTGAAATTCAATATCAGATATTTTCATTTCAAGATTAAGGCGTATTGCAATTTCCCTTGCCACAACCTTCATAGGTTCTTCTTTGGCGCGGGCTTCGCTCCAGATATCAATATCTTTTTGAGACGCTTTTCTGTATATTTTAGCTATTTCACTATTGTCTTTAGTATTCTTTTTCTTCATCTGAATCTTAACCAGTTCACCGGTTAAGGTTACAATGCCTATATCATGCCCCGGAGAAGCCTCCGTAGCAACAATATCACCAATACTTAAAGTCAGTTTTTCACTATTGCGGTAAAATTCTTTTCGTCCGTTCTTAAAGCGCACCTCAACACAGTCAAAAGGCGCTTCGCCTCCCGGAAGGCTCATATTAGACAGCCAGTCAAAAACAGTTAGTTTATTACAACTGTCCGTTCCGCAGGTGCCGTTATTTTTACATCCTCTGGGTGTTCCGTCTTTGGATCCCGTAGAACAGTTTGTACATGCCATAGTTCGTGTTTATATATAGATCGCGGCCTTACCGCTACTTGTTCGTAAAACGTTTTTGCGGGTAAAGATAGTATTTTTTTACCGGAAAGATGTTAATCGCTGTGGACGGGGTGTGAATGAGACAGAGTGGGTTGATTTATAACGCCTTTCCCTCCCTTGGAGGGCTGGCTGAAAGCCGGGGTGGTTCAATCACACTAATTAACCACCCCACCCTGCGGGTACCCCTCCACAGGAGGGGAAAGTTTACTAATAACTTAAACCTGAATAAATCTAAGGCATTAAACTTCGTGGTGTTAAGCAAATGCTCAGTTTCCCCTCCCTTGGAGGGCTGGCTGAAAGCCGGGATGGTTCAATCTCAATAATTAACCACCCCACCCTACGGGTACCCCTCCACAGGAGAGGAAGGTGTACTCACACCTTAATACAGTACAGTAAAACAAAAAAAACCTGCACTTTCATGCAGGTTTTTCAGGTAGTATATAATTAAGGAGTTACCCTATTACTTTAAACAATTTATCGGAAAGGCGAATCCTGAACGGCAGGCTAAAGGTTACCCTGTCACCTTTTACCGCTACAGTACCTTCCTGACCGTTAACCCGCATCTGTTCTATTACAAGTTGCTGCTCTCCGGTGGTAGGACCAGAAATGATAACTGTATCGCCGGCATGAAGCTCCTGATTTTCTATAATAAACTGGCCCACACTTGCTTTAGGAAAATAATGCTCGCCTTTACCTACAAGCGTTTTTTTAATTCTTGGGCGTACCGTTTTGGTTTTTGGTGCCGATGCCAATGCAACGTCTGATACTGCCTCGCCTGTTTTCTTGAATTTCAAACGGTCAGATTTCCCTTTTTTAAAGATCATGTTGCCATTCATAACACCACGTCGAAGCGCTCTCTGCTCTTCTTCCGGCAGGTGGAAAATATCCTGGCAAGCTTCAGAACAGCAATTGTCTGACGCAGCCTTGCACTCATCACACTGAATAAACAGCAGGTGGCAAGCCTCATTGGCACAATTGGTATGATTATCGCACGGTTTACCGCACTGGTGGCACTGCGACACAATATCTTCTGTAATGCGTTCGCCCAGCCTGTGGTCAAACACAAAGTTTTTACCAATAAATTTGCTTTCCAGCCCTTCTTCTTTAATCTGGCGGGTATATTCTATAATACCGCCTTCAAGCTGATATACATTTTTAAAACCCTTGTGCTTAAAAAATGCCGATGCCTTTTCGCAGCGGATACCGCCCGTACAATACATCAACAGGTTTTTATCTTCTTTATGGTCGGCAAGCTGATTTTCTATAATTGGCAGCGATTCCCTGAAAGTATCCACATCCGGAGTAATGGCACCACGGAAGTGGCCAATTTCACTTTCGTAATGGTTACGCATATCTACCACTATGGTGTTAGGGTCTTCAAGCATTTTGTTGAAGTCGTTGGCACGCAGGTGAATCCCTTTGTTCATTACATCAAAGGTTTCATCGTTAAGGCCGTCGGCAACAATTTTGTCGCGCACCTTAATAGTAAGCTTTAAAAACGAAAGGTCGTCCTGTTCTACAGCAACGTTAAGGCGTATGCCGTTAAGAAAAGGTATAGTATCTAAATGGTCTTTAAATTCGTAGAAATGATCTGCCGGAAGCGAAAGCTGGGCATTAATACCTTCGGTGGCAACATATATCCTTCCTAATACCTCCAGAGGGTTCCAGGCAAGGAAAAGCGAATCGCGAAATTGTTTTGGGTCAGAAATTTTGGCGTAGGCATAGAAAGACAGAGTAAGGCGCTGTTTTCCGCTTTCTTCAATAAGAGCGGTTCTTTCTTCTGCGCTTAAAGTGTTGAACAGTTGCATGCTATACAATTTTAAGTGAGATATTCAGTATGTACCGGTTCACAATGGCGGAACCGGCTGCAAAGGTAGGAGTTTTTATATTAAACTTTAATTATTTTTTTGCAAATCTAATATCTCTTGTAATGAAGTTTTATTTTTAATAAGATATTCGAGTTTATTTCTATCAATAATAATGATATTTAAATTACGAGCTAAATCATTATTATTTACAATGGCATTCGTAATAAAAATCAATTTACTATTTTCATAGTTGTGATTGTTTAAAAATTTCGATTCTAACAATGAAATTTTTTTCCTCTTCAAAATTTTAAATTCAAAAAAACACTTTATGTCATTATATTTTGCCGATAAGTCGACCCCAGTATCATTTCTTAATGACACATCTGTAATTTCAGTAAAATGATTCTTTTCAAGTATATATTTAAAAAACTTAGAGAATGAAAGTTCATTCATTTCATCAATATCACTAATTGTAATTTTATCTTGATAATTATTTATAGTTTGAATATCAACAATATCTGAATATTGTTCAATATCATTTATTTCAATTATTAAGACACCGTCTTTATATAAAATATAGTGGCTGTTAGAATTTTCCATATCTAGATCTTCTTCATACTCTCGAAAATTAAGAAATCCTTCATATGAAAGTAATTCTCTATCAATCCCTACAAATAAAAATTTTTGACCACCAATTTTATAAAATGACCCAACAAAATTTTTATTAGCATAGTTAACTATAGGACCGTTAAACAGTAAATCTTTAAAGTCCCTATTTTTTAAATTTTGTTCAGTTAAAGTAATTGAACCTTCTAACCTTTTCCTCATTTGAGAATAATATTTACTCAATCTACTATTCCCTAAAAAACTAAACACAGAAGCGTAATGACCCGCTCTTAAAATATGATTTTCCATAATTGGAGAAGTTTCACCATTAGATATAGGAGGATCTATAAATCTACTGGCACTAATTCTATCCTCATT
This sequence comes from Flavobacterium sp. NRK1, assembly GCF_024054175.1. GTDB lineage: Bacteria > Bacteroidota > Bacteroidia > Flavobacteriales > Flavobacteriaceae > Flavobacterium. The sequence continues at coordinate 1,344,222 of NZ_JAMXLA010000001.1, read as the reverse complement.
CAAAATTGTTAGAGAAGCCACTTTAATATCTCCCGTTTCTCTATTTTTTTGCGCAATCGCATTAGCCTGTTGTCTATTAGACGTTTGAATACTAATTGCACCTTTGGATTCGACAACTAGAACTCTATCGTCTACCATCTGACATTTCCAATCCGGACGTTTAGTATTCCCATAAATCCTCTGGATTGTAGAAGTCTTAATATTAAAAAGTTTTTCAGAAATTGCCACAGAAATTCCAACCCCAAAATCCTCCGAAATTGTTTTTAAAGTTTCCGAACCTGTAGCTTGTCGAATCTCTGCTATTTTAATTCTAAATTCATTTGTGTTTGAATAAATTTTCTCAACCAAATCCGCTTTATCTAAGAATTTCATTCTATTTGAAGGCGCAAATCTTCTGGTTTGTATAGCTCCTATACTATATATCAACTTATATAAGTTGATACTAATTGTTCTGCTAGTCGTCACTTTATCTAAAGTATTCAAATCTGGAAGCAAAAGAGGATCAATTTCTACAGAAATCTGTCTATTCATAAAGTGTGTTGCGAGGTCTCTTATAAATGCCATAATAACTAGGATAGAATACGTTTATTAGGCTTAAAACTACTAAATTTTTCTTAATAAATTATTTTTTGTAAGATTTTTTTTAACAGTACTTTCAAAAATAAACTTATCCACAACCCTCATCCTCATATTGCCACACCAAAAAAAAGCCTTATTTTTACGGTCAAATCTATACAAAAAATGAGCGGAGATAAAGAAGCAAAACTAAAGGCATTACAGCTAACGCTGGATAAACTGGATAAAGCTTACGGCAAAGGAACAGTAATGAAAATGGGTGATCAGGCTGTGGAAGAAGTAGAATCTATTCCTTCAGGATCGCTGGGTGTTGACCTTGCCCTTGGCGTTAACGGTTACCCCCGCGGAAGGATAATAGAAATATACGGACCTGAATCGTCGGGTAAAACAACACTTACGCTTCACGCTATTGCCGAAGCGCAAAAAGCAGGCGGTATTGCTGCCTTTATAGATGCTGAGCATGCTTTTGACCGTGGCTATGCCGAAAAACTTGGTGTTGACATAGAAAACCTTATTATATCGCAGCCGGACAACGGTGAGCAGGCACTTGAAATTGCAGAGAACCTTATCCGTTCGGGTGCTATAGATATTGTAGTAATTGACTCGGTTGCGGCACTTACGCCAAAAAGCGAGATAGAGGGCGAAATGGGAGATTCTAAAATGGGTCTTCACGCACGTTTAATGTCACAGGCATTGCGTAAGCTTACAGCAACTATCAGCAAAACCAACTGTACGGTATTCTTCATTAACCAGCTTCGTGAAAAAATCGGTGTTATGTTTGGTAACCCTGAAACTACAACGGGTGGTAACGCGCTTAAATTTTACGCTTCGGTAAGGATAGACATCCGCCGTGCAGCACAAATTAAAGATGGTGAAAATGTAATTGGTAACCGTACCAAAGTAAAAATAGTTAAAAATAAAGTGGCTCCTCCGTTTAAAACTGCCGAATTCGACATTATGTATGGCGAAGGGGTAAGCAAAACAGGAGAGATACTTGACCTTGCCGTTGAGTTTGAGATCATCAAAAAATCGGGCTCATGGTTTAGCTACGGCGACACTAAATTAGGACAGGGGCGCGACGCTGTTAAAGCACTGATAAAAGATAATCCGGAACTTTCTGAAGAACTGGAGATCAAAATAAAAGACATGATAAAAGAACAGGCTTCTTAAATTTATTAAAACCCGATTTTTTCGGGTTTTTTTATTGCAAATACGCAACCTTTTACTTTTTTTGTATCTATCTAAAAATGAGTTACGCGCGAAACGATTTATGAGAAAGATTTTATTGTTGCTTGCAACACTGCTTGTTATAAGCTCCTGCTCCCTTGAACCGGATCCGCAGGCGGATTACTATGTCGAATTTTTACCTGCAGACGGTGTAATTATTCCGCAGTTTGTAGTGCCGGGCGAGAGCTACCAGGTAACAGTACTATATACTAAACCCAACGGATGCTACCTGTTTGACCGTTTTCATACCGAACAGGAGGGCGAAGCTATTCTTATTGCCGTACAGGCAGCCGTAAGAATGGATTCTGAATGCAAAAGATATGAGAATATGCAGCAGGAAGACCGATCGTTTACTTTTAAATGTGCAGAAGATTTAACCACTCAGAGCTATATTTTTAAATTTTATACAGGACTGGACGATAACGGAAATAAAACCTATGAGCAGGTAGAAATACCTGTGAAGCAATAACAAATAAAACTATTGGGTTTAGATCAGCTCATACAGGATTGCCAGAAAAACAGCATTAGGGCGCAGGAACAGCTATACAAGCTGCTTGCTCCCAAAATGTTTGCGGCCTGCCTTAAGTATTCGCGCAACCGCGCGGATGCCGAAGACAACCTGCAGGATGGTTTCCTTCTGATCTTTAATAAAATAGGACAGTTTCAGTTTAAAGGCTCTTTTGAAGGCTGGGCGAAAAGGGTAATGATCAATAATGTATTGCAGCGTTACCGCACCGAGGGTATATTTGAGCTTGTAAGCGAGAATACACCCGATATTGAAGACGTTGAAATTGAAAGCGATAATATATCTATGGACTACCTGTTAGGCATAATACAGCAATTGCCGGACAGGTACAGGATGGTTTTTAACCTGTATGTTATAGATGGCTATTCGCATAAAGAAATTGCAGAGATGCTGAGTATTACAGACGGCACCTCTAAATCGAACCTTGCGCGCGCAAGAATGATATTAAAAGAAAAAATTGAAGCCCAGCAGGGCAATAGCATACCATCGGCAAAATGAATGAGAAAAAGAATTTAGACAGGCTATTCCAGGAAAAGTTCAAGGACTTTGAAGCTGCCCCTCCTGAATTTGTATGGGAAAACATACAGGAGACGCTCCAGGAAAAAAAGAAACGCAGGGTTATCCCGTTATGGTTCAGGCTATCGGGTGTAGCAGCGCTATTGGTGTTAGGCGGTTTGCTTTTCACCCTGTTTTTTAATGATGCAGAAAATGGCATTAATACAAACAATCCTGTAGTTATAGATAACACTACAGCTACTCCGTCTGATGCTGTAAAAACAGCTCCGGATAATATTCCTGCGCAGTCCGGCCCATCGGCTGCGGATACAAATAGCGCAACACAAAATACTACAGGCAAGAGCAATACTGCTGTAGCATTAGGCGAAGAAAACTCAAATACAGCTAACAGCAAAAACAACGGTGCTTCATCTGCATCAGGCAAACAGGGTATTACAACAACTAATGGCCTGCCAGTTAACAATCATAATAATGCCGTAGCAAACAGCGACAACAGTACAATCAACAAAAACAACGGTAAAAGAATAAAACAAAATAAAGCCGGTTTACAACAGGGTAATGCTGTTGCTGCTACGCAACAGGCAATTATTGCTCCGGTAAATAATAGTACCCCGGCATTAAATAAAAATAATCAGAATGCTGTAGCAGATTTTCAGCAAAAAACTACGCCGCAAAACAACAACGTGGTTAAAACAACTAATAACCCGACTGACACTAACAGGATAGCCAATACCCAACAGGCTAATGAAGGCATAGCAAGTAATGAAGCTGCTACTGACAATAACAATACTACAACAAATAATGCTGTAACCAATAAACAGCAAAACATTACAAACAGTACTAATACTACCCCGGCTGTAGCCGATAATAATGCCGCTACTTCATCGGCTAAAAATGCGGTGGATAATAGTAATGGTAATACTTCACAAAAGAGCAACACTATTATAGATAAAAATATTCCTGCAACCGAAGCTGTTGCCCAAACCACTGTTGACAGTACTACGGTAGTGCCGGAAAATGAACTTGAAAAACTGCTTAGGGAAAAACTTAGCGGTGAAAAAGATGAAGATAAAGCTGTTGCCGAAACAAAGCATAAAGACAAGTGGAATATAAAACCACAGGTAGCCCCTGTATTTTACAATTCGCTTTCTAACGGTTCGCCAATAAACGAGCAGTTTGCCAACAACAGCAAAAGTTATGATAACGACCTTAGTTACGGTTTAGGTATTAACTATGCTGTTAATGACAGGATAAGCATACGTTCGGGTATTAACTCGGTTAACTTAAACTATGCAACAAATAATATTGCCTACTATGCATCTTTAAACAGTTCTACCACCAATATTGGTGAGTCTAAAACGGCAAATATTGTAGTGCAAAACCCGGGCGACGGTGTTCCTGATACTTTCCTTATTGACGGACAGCCTAACCAATTGGTAAGCGGTTCAATGGTTCAGAAAACAGGATATATAGAAGTTCCTTTAGAGATGAGCTATGCACTTGTAAATAATAAATTTGGCATAGATGTAATTGGGGGTGTAAGTACACTTTTCCTTAATCAGAATAATGTAAGTGTGGTTTCTTCTGCAGGTTTAAGCACAAAAGTGGGCGAAGCAGCAAACCTTAACGATATACACTTTAGTACAAACGTTGGTGTTGGGTTTAAATACCGTTTCTGGGATGCATTCCAGGCTAATTTTGAACCAATGTTTAAATATCAGGTAAATGCCTACAGTAAAGACGCAGGTAACTTTAAACCTTACTTTATAGGTCTTTACACGGGTGTAAGTTTTAGCTTCTAAGCATTGTTGGTTTGTTAAGAAGCTGTTTGGTAGTTCCTTGTAAAAGCGCTCTGGATTCGGGGTGCTTTTATTTTTTTGAAAACCACAACAGGTCCTGATAAATAATCTGCCTTACTTTCTCTTTAAGTTCTTTAAGGTCAGTTTTATCTTCCATTGTCAGTCCTTTAGTTTTAACAAACTTATGCACCTTAGCCCTCATGAGTCCGGGGCTCCCGCTAAAAAAGCGGAAAGAAAAACGCTTTTTATTATCAGGAAAAACCATTGGCACAATAGGTATCTGGTGCTCAATTGCCAAACGGAATGCGCCATCCTTAAATTCATCTAGAAGTACAGTTTCATCTTCCGGCACTCCGCCCTCAGGAAAAATACAGATGCTTAATCCCTGCGCAAGCCTTTTTTGTGCACGTTCAAAAACTTCAAATCTGCTTTTAGAACTGTTCCTGTCTACCAATATGCAGGTACGTTTATAAAAAAATCCGAAAATAGGAATTTTAACCAGTTCCTTTTTTCCCACAAATACAAAGGGATTTTTAGATACCGCCAGCATAAGCATAATATCTGTCATAGAGGTATGGTTGGCTACAAGCATATAGCTTTTGCCTTTCTTCATTTTCTGTTCCTGCTTTATGCGATAGGGAAATCCCATACCGAACAATATGATCTTTGCCCAAAAACGCGCGAGTATAAAAAACTGCGGATATGTTTTTTCCGATAAAATTGTAATTATAAGTACGGGAGAGAGAATAATGATAGGTACCCCCATCAATATATAAAACCAGACACGCCATAGTGTCCACAAAAAATATTTTACTATTTTCATATTTTTCAAATGTAAGAATTCATTCCTTATAATCTTACCAAATCGTTTACCTTTGTAAAAATTTCAATTTTTGTATAATGGCAAGAATATTAACCGGAGTGCAAAGCACCGGAACCCCGCATTTAGGCAACCTTTTAGGTGCAATATTACCGGCTGTGGAAATGGCTAATAAACCTGAAAATGATTCTTTTCTTTTTATAGCCGACCTGCATTCTATTACACAGATAAAAGACGGCGCTACACTTCGCGCTAACACCTATAGCGTGGCAGCAACATGGCTTGCCTGCGGACTGGATATTAACAAAGTTGTTTTTTACCGCCAGAGTGATGTTCCTCAAACAGCAGAACTGTCATGGTATCTTAGCTGCTTTTTTCCGTATCAGCGTTTAACGCTTGCACATTCTTTTAAAGATAAGGCTGACAGGCTTGAAGATGTAAATGCAGGATTGTTTACCTACCCTATGCTTATGGCTGCAGACATACTATTATATGATGCACAATTTGTACCTGTGGGTAAAGACCAGCTTCAGCATATAGAAATTACACGCGATGTGGCTTCGCGATTTAACCACCAGATGGGTGAAACTTTTGTATTGCCCGAAGCTGTTACCGGCGAAGAAACTAAAATTATTCCCGGTACAGATGGGGAGAAGATGAGCAAATCACGCAATAACTTCATTAATATTTTTGTTGAAGATAAACCGCTTCGCAAACAGGTAATGAGTATTGAGACTGACAGCACTCCGCTTGAAGCACCTAAAAATCCTGACACCTGCAATGTATTTGCATTATATAAATTATTAGCAACTACAAAGCAGACTGAAGCTATGAGGGCTAACTACCTTGGTGGTAATTATGGTTACGGCCATGCTAAGCAGGCTTTATTTGAGCTTATTGTAGAGAAATTTAAAACCGAAAGAGAGAAATACGCCTACTATATGGCTAACCTTCCTGAAGTTGATGCCTTACTTAAAGCCGGAGCCGTTAAAGCTGCTACTGTAGCCAACGAAGTTTTAGGCAGGGTAAGAATTAAACTGGGATACGAGTAATAAGTATTCATATTAAATAGTAAAGGGAATGTCTCAAAGGTGTCATTCTGAACGCAATGCAATGAAGTGAAGAATCTCAATTATATAATTACACAGATTCTTCCTACGCCAGAATGACAAAAGCACTTATTTAAGTGCTTTTGAGACATTTCCTTTCTTATTTCTTATAATATTCTGCTGATGCTAAATGGCTTCAAAAAGTTTCCCTGGCAACGGGCGAATAACACCTTTAAGTTCCATATTGAGCAATAGAGATGAGATTTTAAAAATAGGCATTTCGCAGTGCAATGCTATAAGATCCATAAGCTCTTTGCCATTCTTCTGCAAAAAGTCATACACCCGTTGTTCATCATCGTCCAGCATAACAAAAAGCTGTTTTTGCACAGGCTTTTTCTTTTCCTCATTCAATTGCCAGTTCAGCATATATATAAGGTCGGCAGCATCGGTAAGTACATTAGCACGCTGACTCTTAATAAGATTATTGCAGCCCATACTGTATTTGTCGGTAATTCGCCCGGGAACAGCAAATACATCACGATTATAATCATTTGCAATATTAGCCGTAATTAAAGAGCCTCCTTTATCGGCACTCTCTATAAAAATGGTAGCTTCGCTAAGTCCGGCAACAATACGGTTACGTTTTACAAAATTCTCCCTGTCTGGGTTAGAAGTACTCCAAAACTCGGTCATAAAACCACCGTTCTCTTCCATTTTGGCAACATACTTTTTATGAGTCTTAGGATATACCTGGTTTAAACCATGTGCTACCACACCTATGGTTTGCAAACCCTGCTCCATGGCTATGGCATGGGCATGAATATCTACTCCATAAGCAAAACCGCTAATTATAACCGGATTTAAGGGAGCCAGATCTTCTATAAGTTTTTTACAAAAATCAGATCCGTAAGAAGTCATTTGGCGTGTACCTACTATACTTATGGTTTTACGCCCTTCAAGATTTATATTTCCCGAAGTAAACAATACAACAGGGCCATCTATACAATGCTTAAGCCTATCTGGATATTGAGCGTCCTGATAAAATAACGGAGTAATAGTATTTTCACGAATAAATTTAACCTCTTGTTCCGCCAATCTAAAAACAGTAGTGTTTTTAAGATTATTATATACCATTTCTCCAATACCCTCAATAGCTGTTATCTGCATTTTTTTCGCATTAAAAACTGCTTCGGCAGAACCAAGATGGTTAATAAGCCTTTTGGCCACTATATCGCCAACACCTTCTATACGCATTAATGCAAGCACATTAAGCAGTTCATTATCAGTCATTAACCTAATTTAATTACCGTTTGTCGGATTTATGTGTATTGTTAATAAAAATTGTGAATAAAATTTTGCAGCTACCGTTGAATTGTTAATTTTGTTTCTATGATGATAGAAAAACACATATCTGCCTTATTGTATCGCTACCAGTGCGTTACTGTTCCCGGTTTTGGCGCGTTCCTTACAGAAACCCAGCCTGCGCAGCTAAATAATGACACTTATACTTTCTATCCTCCAAAAAAGCTTCTTTCATTCAACGCGAATTTAAAAAATAATGACGGGCTTTTAGCCAATCATATCGCTTTACAGGAAAAAATTTCTTACGAACAGGCCGTAGCTGCTATTAGTAAAGCCGTAGAGGTATGGTTTGACAAACTTCAAAACAAAGAAACCCTTGAGTTTAAAAGCCTTGGTGACGTATCCTATAATTTTGAAGGCAACATTGTATTTACTCCAAATACTACAGTAAATTATCTTGCAGAAGCTTTTGGGCTTAGCATGGTAAAATCGCCAGCAGTAAAAAGGGAAGAACTTAAAGCTATTGCCGAAGAAATAGAAGAGATCGCTCCGGTAGTATTCACACCTGAAAGAAAAAGAAGTTACTCTTACCTTAAATATGCTGCAATATTCGCAGTAATATCAAGTGTTGGCGGCACTGCTTTCAAGATATACAGGGATAATGAAATAGCAAGGCAAACGCTTTTAGTAGAACAATCTGTACAGGAAAAAGTACACAATAAAATACAGGAGGCTACCTTTTTTATAGAAAACCCCATGCCTGCTGTTACTCTTTCGCTTAAAGAAGAAAACAGTAAAATGCCATACCACGTGGTTGCCGGCGCTTATTCAAGCCAGGCCAACGCGCAAAAAGCCTTAAACCAGCTTACAGCAAAAGGCTTTAAGGCCAGAAAGCTTGATAAAACCAAAGGGCTGTATCCTGTAGCTTACGGAAGCTATGCTACATATGCCGAAGCACATGAAAGTATGAAAAAAATTCAGAGAACGGAAAACAGCGATGCCTGGCTTTTGGTAAAAGAATTATAAAACTAAACTCCCTTCGGGGAATTTTTTTTTGCATTATACTATCTTTGCAAAAAAAAACATGCAGGCAAAATATCCATCAGACTCCATTTGCATTATGACCGACCTGGTTTTACCGGGCGAAACCAATCCGCTTAATAACCTTTTCGGAGGTGAGCTTTTAGCCCGCATGGACCGTGCAGCAAGCATTGCTGCCAGAAGGCATTCGCGCAGAATTGTAGTTACGGCATCTGTAAATCACGTTGCTTTTAACCGTGCCATTCCATTGGGAAGTGTAGTTACTGTAGAAGCTAAGGTTTCACGCACTTTTAAAACATCTATGGAAATATATATAGATGTGTGGACGGAAGACCGTGAAAGCGGAACAAAAGCAAAAGCAAATGAAGCTATATACACATTTGTTGCAGTAGATGAAACCGGAAGGCCGGTAGAAGTACCCGCAGTTGAGCCGCAAACAGAAATTGAAAAACAACGTTATGATGCAGCTTTAAGACGAAAACAATTAAGCCTGGTACTGGCTGGCAAAATGAGCCCTCATGATGCAACAGAACTTAAAGCTTTATTTCTATAAAAAAGAATCCCGCCATATTGTGGCGGGATTCTTTTTTTATTGTGCTATCCATGATTCCGGATTAAGATAATTCATATTCTGAACTATGAAGAACTTAAGAACTGTTTTACCTGAACCAGGATAGGTATGTATGGTTCCTATAGTTTGTTTTGTAGAAACCTTATCTCCTACACTTACATTTACCGAAGCAAGATTATAGTATATGGTCATGAAATCACCATGCTGAACAGTAACCGCCTTAGTACCCGATATGATCTGAATAAATGTTACCTTACCATCAAAGATCGCTCTTACCTGAGCACCTTCTTTAGTAGTGATCTCAATATTTTTATTATCTACAATTACACCTTTTTCAAGCGGGCTTTCATGCGTTCCGAATTTAGATGACACATAGCCTTCGGCAACCGGCCACGGCAGCCTGCCTTTATTTGCTTTAAAATTGCTTGCTATAAGTTTCTCTTCTTTAGTCAATACAATTTTAGTAGGTTCTTTTTTAGCAGCAGCAGCTATTTCTTTCTTTTCAGATGCAGAACTTGCTTTTGCTGCGGCTTTTCTGTTAGCTTCAGCAATAGCTTCTTTAATCATCTTGTCTATTTTCCTGTCTATTTCTTTTGCTTCCTGTTTCTTTTTCTTTATTTCGGCAGCATATTTTTTCTTGTCCTTACGAATGTTTTTTATAAGCTTTTCCTGTTCATCTTTGTCTTTTTCCAGTGTTTGCTTTTGTTTTTCACTTTCTGCAAGAAGCTTTTCTTTTTCCTTTTTCTGGCTTTTTAACTTTGTAATACGGCTCTCGAGTTCTTCCATTTTAGCCCGTATCTCATCTCCCTGAATTTTTCTGAAAGTAGCATATTGTTTCATATACTGCATACGCTTATACGCCTGAAGAAAATTTTCTGAAGAGAGTATAAACATTATACGGCTTTGTTCTGACCTGCTTTTATAAGCTTTAACAATCATATTTGCATAATCTTCCTTAAGCACTTTAAGTTCTCTGTTCAGTTTATTTATACTAAGCTGATTGGCATAAATATCATCTGAAAGCAAACGGGTTTGTTTACTGGTAGTGCTAATAAGGTTTTGGCTTAGCCGTATCTTAGCATTATTCTCTTCTATTCTGCTGAGTACTGATTTTTCTTTAGTCTTGCTTTGAGATTCAAGGTTTTGCAGATCCCTCATTTCTTTTAATATCTGTGCTTTCCGCTGCTCAAGCTTTCGCTGCTGGGCACTCTGGCTCCATCCGCAGGCAGTAAAGCCAATGAAAAAAATAATAAGAAATAATCTGGTCATGGTTATGATACGGTTTAATCTATAAATATCTGGTCAAATCCTTCGGGAACATTATACGGAAAAGTAAGTTCTTCGTCAAAGGTAACAGTATTATATTCTATGCTTATGTTGATTCTGTCTTTTTGTTCTGCTTCTATCTTGATAGCTGTAGGCAATACAGCACCCGGATATTCTTTATGCGCAGGATAACTTATTTCAAGGTTTCGTGCATCTATACCATTCTGCATAACAACTTCTTTTTTCAATAAAAAGTTTGCTGCTTCAAAAAAGAACTGCTTACTAATGGCCGATCTGTCCATAGACTGTAATTTGTGCTGCCCGTTTTCAATAGTTGCCATATATTTCCCTTTAGTAAGGTCAAATATTGCTTCTCCGGTAAGCATGTTCTGCACTTTTGCATAATCCAACTCTGTACCCAGCCATTGGCTTAATGCTGCATAATTACCATCAAAATAGGTATTGTTTATTTTTTCATAGTAGCTCACTCTTGAAGGAGTAATAATGGCTTTTGCCATCGTAATTCCTAAGAAACGAATACTTACCAGTATAGCTTCATCTTTTTTAATACGTATTTCGCTATTGAAACTATAAGAATCTTTATCTGACTTATAATCTGCCGAAGCCTTGATTAAAAGTGTTTTAAAATTCTTAGTGTTTTTATAATGCCCCTCTATAATTTCTTTTACTGCTTTTTCTTCGTTTGCTGCTCCTTCTGCAATTACAGCCTGTTTAGTTTTACAGGATGCAAACGATAAAGTTACAAGCAATATGGCGATGCTTTTTCTCATTAATTACTTTTAGATTTTTCAAGTTTAGCCTGTCTTTGCAGCATTGAATCTTTTTTCTTTATATCTCCAAGTGCACTGTAAGTTTCTGTAAGCTGTTTGGTAATTTTCAGTTCCAGTTCGGGATCTTCTACTACAAAATCAATGCCTGTTTCCAGATAATCTTTTGCTTTTGCAAATTGTTTAACCTGATTTGCGGCAAACCCTGCAAAATAATACAGGCGCGCCTGCGTAGGATACAGGTCTATATACTCTGCAGCTTTTTTTTGCAAATTATCATATTGAGCGCTTTCAGTATAAGTATAAAGTAATAATTCTACCGTTTCTATATCATCAGGTTTTAAAGATAAGGCCTTTTCAAAATAATATGCAGCCTCAGGATATCTTGCCTTACTAAAAAAGAATTTTCCTATTTCTTTAGGTACATTTATCTGCTGGTCATCTTCAAAATAATTTACCGCCTTTTCAAGATCACCCGCATATTGAGGATTATTGCTCGCAAAAATCAGGAACTCGTTAAGCACCCTGTGTTTTATTTTACGGTCTATCTTTTTGCTCTCCAAAACCCTGAACATAGATTCGGCAGCTTTTTTGCCCTCATTATTACTCAGGTTGAATTTAAAAAGGCTTACCTGTGCCCAGTCAGATGTTGGTATTTCCTTCTCTAGTTTTTTTGCTACTTCCTGTGCCTTTTGTTCCTGGTTGCTTTCCGAATACAGATAAATAAGCTCAATGTAATTGGATTCCTCTTTCGGATTTTTTTTAATTGCCTCTTCAAGCGATTCCTTCTGAGGTTTCCTGTAGCGGCTGTCGCTTAATATCTGCAATTTATACATTTCACGCTTTTCAGACATTCCAACTGTCTGCTCCATCTCATTTATAAGATCAAGAGCTTTGTCAAACTGCTGCGTGTACATATATAATGATACCAGATCTTCCTGAAAGAATTCTTTACGCCATTCTGTAAGCTTTTGTACTATAGGTATAGATTTATTAAAATCTTTAGTCTCATAATATACATCATAAAGACTCTGCCAATACCATCTGTTAGTCGGGTCTATATCTCTTGCTTTCAAAAAAGCCTTTTCAGCTTCCGGATAATTTTTCATTGCCAGGTAATTTATTCCCAGCTCATGATATATTACTGCATTATCAGGCTCCTTAACAAGGCATTTTTGCAATGACTGAATTGCTTTATCATAGTTTTCAATCCCTTTCTGTTTTAATGCCTCAAAAAAATTATCTTCAAATTCATTTTCGGTCATTGCAATGTCATCAGGTTCTTTGTCTTGCTGGGCATGCATAACTGCAGGACTCAGCATTGACCCCGATAACATTAAACTATAAAAAAGGATTTTAAATTTCATTTGCTTATTCTATAACTGAATAGTCACCAATGCTTATACTGGTAAATTTACCGTTAAAAGCAGCGTGGTTACCTATCATACCATTATCTAAAATAGCATTTTTAATAACCGCATGTGTTTGTACAAGGCTGTTTTTTATTATACTGCTTTCTACCTTTGAATTATCACCCAACGACACATTAGGGCCGATAGTAGAATTTTTAAGCACTACATTTTCACCTATAAAACATGGTGGTATAATAGTACTGTTTTCCATTTGTACTTTGTCAGAAACCAAATTAACGCCATCGCCCTGTAAAAATCCAAGCATACGGGAATTAGTTTCTACAGTTACATTCTTGTTTCCGCAATCCATCCATTCATCTACTTTACCGGGAACAAATTTCATGCCCTTCTCCTTCATATTTTCCAAACCATCTGTAAGCTGGTACTCACCACCTTTTACAATATTATTATCTAATAAATATTGTAATTCATCACGCAGGGTTTCTCCACTCTTAAAATAGTAGATCCCTATAATAGCAAGGTCAGATACAAAATCTTTAGGCTTCTCAACAAAGTCTACAATTTCATTTTTATCATTAAGCTTAACCACTCCAAAAGCGCTTGGATCTTCTACCTGTTTTACCCAGATAACACTATCTGCTGTAGTATCTAACGTAAAATCGGCTCTGAAAAGTGTATCGGCATAAGCCACAACTATAGGTCCGGTCATAGATTCTTTAGCACTCATAATAGCATGGGCAGTTCCCAAAGGCTTCTCCTGATAATAAATTGTGCCTTTAGCACCCAGTTTTTCGGCTATAGCTACAAGGTCGGTTTCTACCTGCATGCCAAAATCCCTGCTAACTATAAATGCGATTTCATCAATTTTTTGGTTTAGTACCCCCGCTATATCTTCTACAAGCCTGTGTACGATCGGCTTGCCCGCAATAGGTATTAATGGTTTAGGTACTGTAAGTGTATGTGGGCGAAGACGCGAACCGCGTCCGGCCATTGGAACAATAATTTTCATTTAAATATTGGTTGTTGTTTGTTGTTTTTATTTTACGCCTGTGCTTCCAAATCCGCCTTCCCCACGCGAAGTTTCGGTAAGCACTTCTACTTCCATCCATTCGGCACGCTCATGTTTGGCAATAATAAGCTGGGCAATCCGTTCACCATTTTCTATGGTATAAGCCTCATTGGATAAATTTACTAAAATTACACCAATTTCACCCCTATAATCGGCATCAACAGTGCCGGGACTGTTAAGTACTGTTATGCCCTTTTTAAATGCAAGTCCGCTTCTTGGGCGTACCTGCGCTTCATAACCAATTGGCAATTCTATGAATAATCCTGTTTTTACCAGTGCCCTGCCTAACGGAGCCAGTACAACAGGCTCTTCTATATTTGCCCTAAGGTCCATCCCTGCCGAAGCTATCGTTTCATAATTAGGTAATGCGTGACCTGATTTGTTTATTATATTAATCGTCATCTTTAAAATTCTGTATTATTTTCTTTTTAATATTTTTTGCAATGTTTCTTTTTCGCCTTTGTAAATTATGAACATAAATACCATAAGCGATACTATTCCAAATATATAAGTTTCCCTGAATATTTGTATATAAAATGAAAGGCATGAGAGTGTTACCGAAAGCCCTAAATAAAGGCAAATCTTTTTTACATCATACGGAATAGGATAATATTTATTCCCTAACCTATACGAAATAAACATCATTGTGCCATAGGCACATATTGTAGCTATTGCAGATCCTACATAACTTATATATTGTATTAGTACAAAGTTAAGCACAAGTGTTACTACCGCCCCGATAATTGATATATAAGCTCCCATTTTTGTTTTATCTGAAAGTTTATACCATACCGACAAATTATGGTAAATACCAAGAAAAAAATTAGCCAGTATAATTAACGGCACCACAGTCATAGCTTCCCAGTATTCCTCGCTTCTTATAAATAATATTTTCAGCACATCGGCAAACACAACTACACATAATAAAATTGCAGAACCAAATATTACAAAATATTTGGTTATAAGAGCATACGTCTGGGGTGCGTTCTCATTTTTAGCATGGCTAAAGAAAAAAGGCTCAATACCGAGCCTGAAGGCAGTAGCAAATAATGTCATGAATAACGCTAATTTATAACATGCCCCATAAGCGCCTACATCTTTTTCGGCCTGTGCCGCCGGAAGTAAATAATCAAGCAATATTCTGTCAAAGGTTTCATTAATGGCAAAAGCAATACCTGCAACCATTACAGGAAGCGCATATACCATCATCCTTTTCCACAATTCTGAATTAAAGTGCCAGGAAAGTTTTAAATAATGAGGTAAAAGAATTAAAAATGTAGTCAGACTGGAAATCAAGTTAGCGACAAATATATATCCTACTTCAAAATCATGCACATAAATACTGGAAAGGAAACTACCCGGATGTTGAGCCGCTAATTTTGGCAGTGAAATTAGAAAAAACAGATTAAGTCCTAAATTGATAGCAACATTACCTATTTTTATTAATGCATAAAATACCGGCCTGCCCTCTGCCCTTAAACGGGAAAAAGGAATGATAACCAGTGCATCAAGCACTAAAATCCAAATTGTATAGGTAATATACTCAACATCTATACCTGAAAGCTTCTCAAGGTAATTTCTACCCAGGAGCGCTGCGCTTAAAAAAAGCAATGATGACCAGAATAATGATATTGTAGAGGTACTCATTACAGCTTTTTTATTGTCGCTATGAAAAAACCTAAAAAAAGCAGTTTCCATACCATAAGCAAGAACAACATTAAAAAGCACGAGCCACGAAAAAATAACCTGAACTTTGCTGTATTCAGCAATATTCATGACAGAAGCATCAGTATATAAAGGTGTTAGTATAAAACTAAACATACGTGGTACAACAGTAGCTATACCATAAATCGCTGTCTGCTTAAAAAGATTCTTATATAAGCTCAAAAAAGTAGTTGGTTTTAGTTATTAGCAAAAGTAACTATATTTTGTAGCATTATAAAAACTACACAATAAAAGAATAATTGTATAAATCATAAAATATACATAAATAAAAGAGGCTGCCTTTTAGGCAGCCTCTTTATCAATATGCTTGTTTTGTATCTTAGTTGTTCAATGCCTCTGCTCCACCTACTATTTCAAGTATCTCGTTTGTAATAGCAGCCTGACGGGCTTTGTTATACGTAAGTTTAAGCTGATTCCTTAATGCTGTAGCATTATCGGTTGCTTTGTGCATTGCCGTCATACGTGCGCCATGCTCAGAAGCAAAAGAGTCACGTACTGCTTTATACAACTGTGTTTTTAACGAAAGCGGCACAAGGCTAAGTACAATTTCTTCTTTTGTTGGCTCAAAAATATAATCAGTAGCAGCATTAGCTGCTTTTTCATCTGCTGCTGCAGGCTCAAGCGGAAGGAATTGCTCTGTTAAAACAACCTGAGTAGCGGCATTTTTAAAGTGGTTATACACCAGCTCTATTTTGTCATACTCTCCGGCAGCAAACTTATCCATAAGCAATTGCGCAGCTTCGGCAACATTTTCAAATGTAAGGGTATCAAACAGTTCGCTTTTATTACCTACAATATTACAGGTTTTTTTAAGCACATCGTTACCTTTTTTACCAATAGCCAAAACATCAACCTTTTTGCCAGCATAACCTGCCTGAAGGTTTTTAATTTGTTTTATAACATTGGCATTAAAAGCACCGCATAACCCTCTGTTTGAAGTAATGGCAACAATAAGCACATTATTTACCGGTCGCTGCTCGGCAAATATACCCCCATTGTCGCTGTCTAGGGTAGCACTAAGGTTTTGCAATAGCTCAGTAAGCTTTTCAGAATAAGGCCTCATAGCCGTAATAGCATCCTGTGCTTTTTTAAGCTTGGCTGCAGAAACCATTTTCATCGCACTTGTAATTTGCATTGTGGATGAAACGGAAGCAATCCTGTTACGTATTTCCTTTAAGTTTGCCATTTTATAATGTAACAATTAATCAGTTAACCAATGTAATAATTGTTACATTGATTAACTGATACATTAGTTTATTAATATTTCGCTGAAATTTCAACTGCTGCTTTTTCAAGCACGTCTGTAATTTCATCTGTAAATTTACCTGCTTTAAGAGCATCAAGCGTAACTCTGTGTTTAGCATTAAGATATTCTATATAGTCTTTTTCAAACTCTTTTACTTTGCTAACCGGTACATTTCTAAGTAGGTTTTTAGAACCTGCATAAATAATTGCAACCTGATCTTCTACAGTATAAGGGTCGTTAACAGCCTGTTTAAGTATCTCAACGTTTCTACGTCCTTTTTCAATTACGTTTAGCGTTACAGCATCAAGATCTGAACCGAATTTAGCAAATGCTTCAAGCTCACGGAACTGTGCCTGGTCAAGCTTAAGCGTACCTGCTACTTTTTTCATTGATTTGATCTGAGCATTACCACCTACACGGGATACAGAGATACCAACGTTGATAGCCGGACGTACACCTGAGTTGAATAGATCTGACTCAAGGAATATCTGACCATCTGTAATTGAAATTACGTTTGTTGGGATATATGCAGAAACGTCACCTGCCTGAGTTTCGATAATAGGAAGTGCAGTTAATGAACCACCACCTTTAACGATTGGTTTTAACGACTCAGGAAGATCGTTCATGTTTTTAGCAATATCATCATCTGCAATAACTTTTGCAGCACGCTCAAGTAATCTTGAGTGAAGGTAGAATACGTCTCCAGGATAAGCCTCACGTCCCGGTGGCCTTCTTAATAGAAGAGATACCTCACGGTAAGCAACTGCCTGTTTAGATAAATCATCATAAATGATTAATGCAGGACGGCCTGTATCACGGAAATACTCACCAATTGCAGCACCTGCAAACGGAGCATAAACCTGCATCGGAGCAGGGTCAGAAGCATTAGCAGCAACAATAACAGTATAAGCCATTGCGCCTTTTTCTTCTAATGTTTTAGCAATACCTGCAACTGTAGAAGCCTTTTGACCTACAGCTACATATATACAGAATACCGGTTTACCAGCATCATAAAATTCTTTTTGGTTAAGAATGGTATCAATACATACTGTAGTTTTACCAGTCTGACGGTCACCAATTACAAGCTCACGCTGGCCACGCCCTACAGGAATCATAGCATCAATAGCTTTAACACCTGTTTGTAGCGGCTCAGTTACCGGCTGACGGAAGATAACTCCCGGAGCTTTACGCTCAAGAGGCATCTCATAAAGGTCACCACCTATTGGGCCTTTACCGTCTATTGGGTTACCAAGTGTATCTACCACACGGCCTACCATTTGCTCACCTACTTTAAGTGAAGCGATACGCTGTGTTCTTTTTACTGTAGAACCTTCCCTGACACCAGTTGAAGGACCTAGCAATACCACGCCCACATTGTCTTCTTCAAGGTTCAATACAATAGCTTCTAACCCGTTTTCAAACTGAACCAACTCACCATACTGTGCGTTAGATAGTCCGTAAACACGGGCAATACCATCTCCTACATTAAGAACTGTTCCCACTTCTTCTAATGTAGCACCCGATTCAAAACCGGACAATTGTTTCTTTAATATTGCTGAAATTTCAGCAGCTTTAATTTCTGCCATGTTACTTTATAGTTTAAACACTTTTAGTGCGATAAAATACTTAATTACTTAATTCTCTTCTTAATGTTGTCAGTCTGTTTGCTACAGAAGCATTAAACTGCTTATCCCCTATTCTAAGAATAAATCCTCCTATTATAGCAGGATCAACTATATTTTTTATGGTAATTTTCTTGTCTGAAAACTCTTTTATCTTAGCCATTACCTTGGCTTCAAGATCATCGGTAAGAGGAATAGCCGTTGTTACGGTTGCAACCTCCACACCATTAAGTACATCAAACTGGGCTTTATACTGTTCTGCTATAAGCGGAAGTATTTCAAACCTTTTATTTTCATGCAGCAAGTGAAAAAGCCCCTGAGTAATATTTTGCGTAGCTGCAAAAATTTCTTTCAAAGCAGCCTCTTTAGCTTCTGCCTTCACCACCGGGCTGTTAACAAAATTGCTAAGCTCGGTATTATCTTTAATAGTAGATGCTATAAGGGCCATGTCTTCATTTACCTGACCTGCAGCTCCTGAAGCCTGAGCCATATCCAGGATAGCCTTTGCATATCGTATTGCAGCTCTTGAACCTGTCATATAGCTATTAGTTTAATTTTACGTCTTCAAGCATTTTCTCAACCAATGAAGTTTGAGATTCCTTATTAGACAATTCGTTTCTAAGAATTTTTTCAGCAATTTCAAGAGAAAAACCAGAAACCTGATTTTTAAGCTCAGCCATAGCAGCATTTTTCTCGCTTGCAATAGCCGCTTTAGCCTGCTCTATCATTTTTTCACCCTGCACAGCAGCCTCAGCTTTTGCATCAGCAATCATTTTGTCCTTAATCTCTCTTGCTTCTTTAATCATAGCATCCCTCTCAGCACGTGCTTCGTTAAGAATTCTTTGATTATCAGCTTGCAGGTTATGCATTTCTTTACGTGCAGCTTCAGCAGCAGCAAGCGCATTAACAATACCAGCTTCTCTGTCAGCAATAGCTGTCATAATTGGTCTCCATGCAAATTTTACAAGAAGTAAAATAAGCACTACAAGTATAATAGCCATCCAAAAGAATAAGCCTAATGAAAAATCGTTTACTAATTTCTCCATCTTAAATAGATTGTATGTTTGATTTAATTTTTTCTAAGCAAAACAACACCTGTAACCAACCGTTACAGGTATTGTTAAATTAGCCTTTATTATTTTCCAAGGATCAAAGCAGCAAATGCTAGACCTTCTAATAAAGCAGCGATGATAATCATCGCAGTCTGGATTTTTCCAGCAGCTTCTGGCTGACGAGCAATAGCGTCCATTGCAGAACCACCGATTTTACCTAAACCTAAACCTGCACCGATTACTACTAAACCAGCACCGATTAAATTAAGAGTTCCTTCCATGAGTGTATATAAATAAAATTAAACTTCTAAATTAAATAATTATAGGCTCTTCATCTGTATGACCATCATGGTCTTCTTCATGATGATGCTCCTGAACCGCCATACCAATGAACAGCGACGACAGCATTGTAAAAATAAATGCCTGAAGAAATGCAACCAAAAGCTCAATTACAGAGATAAACAATGTAAGGCCTATAGATATTGGCATATCAGCCGCAAGGTTTTTTCCAACAAACATCATTGCAATTAAACTCATTATTACTACGTGCCCTGCTGTAATGTTAGCAAACAAACGTATTAAAAGAGCAAAAGGTTTAGTAAGCGTACCTAATATTTCTATTGGCATTAAAACTATTTTCATAGCTACAGGCACATCCGGCATCCAGAAAATATGTTTCCAGTAATCTTTATTAGCACTAAATTGTGTAATAAAATATGTAAATAAAGCAAGACATACCGTAACAGAAATGTTACCTGTAACATTTACTCCCAGTGGGGTCATACCTAAAAGATTCAGTATCCAGATAAAGAAAAATACTGTAAGCAAAAAGCCCATATATTTTCTATACTTTTTCTCACCTATATTTGGTATAGCAACTTCTTCACGAATAAATATAATAAGAGGCTCAAGCACCCTACCAAAACCTGTTGGTATAGGCCCTTTTTTATAAGACTTGGCTAAACCAACAAACATGAAAAACATTAAAGCCGACACAAATAACATTGTAACAACATTTTTTGTTATTGAAATATCAAATGGCATTGCAACTGTTGGATGATGATGCTCATCTAATTTTAAATCTCCTGTTGCGTCAGTCTTATAAATTTTACCATGATGAAGCGCATAATAATTACCATCTACTTCAGCCACTTTTTCACCGTGGTGAAATTTAGATGAAGAGAAAATTTTTAAGCCATTATCAATAAGAATCACAGGAAGTGAAAAACCATAATGCTTACCTGTTTCAGAATCTGAAAAGAAAGTAAAATCATGAGCATCCTGAAGGTGATGTTCAATATATGCATCTATAACATCCTTTTTACCAGCCGGCGCATGTTCGGCATGACCATGTTCAGCTTCTGCGTGAATTGCCGCAGGGGCATGTTCAACAGAAACCTGTACTGTATCGTTTGCAGAATTTGCAAAAGTGATAAAAGGAACTACAGCAAAAAGAGCTGTTAATGTATTTTTGACTATTCTTCCGGGTAACACCATCTTATTAAATATCTTAATTTTACGGTCCTAAAATTTTGTGCAAAGGTACATTTTTAATTAATATTCCAAGAGGTAAGCCAAAATTTTTTTCGTTTAATTTCAGATAATATTGCTCTTTATTACTTATTGTTCAATAAACGAGCTGTATAATAAACTTCAATTGCTAAAAACAAAATAAAAATCACAAAAAAATTAACTTTTTCTGTAGGATTTTCTCCCGACCGGGCAAGTATAGGGCGTACAAAAATATAACTTACTCCCATCTTAATACTGGTTAACAGCAAAAACACATAGCCTATCTGCCCGCTGTTTTTAGCTCCCACTTTTATAAGAACTGCCAGTATCATTAAGGAAAGGATAAAAAATAAAAGATAAACTACAGGTAAAGGATAAACAAAGTTTTCCATTGCCCCTTTTAAATCCGGAATTTGGTAAACAAGAAGATTGATTATTAAAAATGCTGCTGCCATAACAGCTGTTTTAACAAAAATACTAATGTAGTTTTTATCCATTTATTATTTATTGAGTTGATTAACCTGCCTGATAACATTGTATAGTGCTATAAATACGCCAATAAGGGTAAAAATAATGCGGTTCGTATTTTTTACATTTCCATACTCACCATCAATCCAGCCGCCAAGCCAGGAAAATAAAAAAATAATAATACCCATTTGTAAGGGTATATTAATAAGTGCTATCCACTTATTGCGTTGTTTTTTATCCGGGTTGCTGCTGCTCATTATGCTTAGAAGTTTGCTCTGTTGTAATCATACTGCATGTTGCTGTAAATTCAGCTCCGGGTTCTACAGACAGTTTTGCTGTTACAACTTCCCCAATTATATGTGCCTTCGATTTTACATTTAACATTTCAGCAACCTCAATCTTCCCATTAAAGCTGCCTTCTATGTCGGCATTTTTACATTTAATATCTCCTGTTACGCTTCCGGCAGGGCCTATTACAATTTTGCCTGTAGTAGTAAAATTTCCATTAAGTTCTCCGTCAAGCCTAAAGTCTGCCTGTGAAATAATATCTCCTTTAATAATTGTGCCTTCTACTATTCTGTTGGTTTTGCCAAGCAGATCGGTATACGGCTTTTGTTTTTTTTCAAACATTCCTTATTCTATTGCTAAAAATTCGGTAAAATTCTTTTTTATCTGTACAACTTTATAGTCTTCGCTGGAAATGATTACCGGAGTTTCGGCAACCTTATATTTTTTATAATCTTTCAGTACAGAAACAGCATCTTCAGCAGCAAGCTTACTTATAAATCCATGTACCACCAACATATTTTCTGTTACAGTATATACGTCGTTAGTAATAACAATATAATTATTAAGTCCTTCTTTTATAAATTTCTGTATTTTATCGCTAAGTGGTTTTATTCTTGGGTCATCTGCACTGTCAAATTTAAATACAATTTTCCAGCTTGCCGCAGGCTGTCCAAATGCCTGGCTCTCAAGAACCGGAATATCGTTTTTCAGTATTGCTTCAGCTTCTTTACCTTCCTGGCTGTTAGGGTAATTAAGTGCTACAAAGTTTAGTCCTTTTTTATACTCTTCCACACCCATAAGCCTTGCGGCAGCTTTTACTTTAAGCAATTCAAATTTAGATGCAATCTCTTCGCCTGTATAATTATCTATATAATCATCAATTTCGGCATAAACTTCCCTAACCTTACCTTCCTCATATTTTTTGAAAAGTGTAGCATAAGCTACTTCAGGAGAAAGATTTCTTGCAGCGTCTGACGTAGGGTTTTTAATGATCTCCGCATATCGGCTGTCCGGATATTCGGTTAATATTTGCTGTTTATAAACTTCTGCTTTGGTAGGATCTATTATCTGGTATATTTTATATAGGTTGTATTTAGATGGAAGTATAAGCCTTTCTTCAGGATTGTTTTGCAACAATACTTCAAGCTTGTCAGCTGCAAGCCTGTATTCTTTAAACTTCTCCTTATATATAGAGCCTAACTGATAGTAAGCAAAATTGCGTTCTTTAGCAAGACTGTCTAATACTACCTGCGACGTAGGTAACTGAGAGATATAAAAATCTGTAGTAAATCTTGGCTCTACTGATTGTTCTTTATCCGGTTTAGCGTCAGTTTCTTCTGTTCCTGCAACAGCATCTTCTGTAGTATTGTCTTTTTTATTAGCCTGTTCTGCCGACCAGCGCCAGTTTTCGGTAAGTTTTCTGTTACCCCATTTCTTTTTAAATTCAAGTTTTCCATAAGAAACGGTTGATGGTGTATAAAAGTAAAATTTACCACCTACTGCACCAGTTGCTGATCCTCCCGGCGGATCGAAAGAATTAGCACTACTACTCGCTGCATTTCTTGCAGCTAGTCTTGAATCCATAGCGCCTGCAAATCTTCCCGCACCTGCTCCGCCGGCATTGGCAAGGTTTTCCTGTCGTATTGCCTCTTTTTCAAGCCTCTCTTTCTCTATCTCTTCTTTTTCTTTTAGCTTTTCTATATAATCTTCATAATAGGCTTTTCTGGCCGGTTCGTCCATGGCAACAACATTCAGTATGCTGTCATTTGTCTTAGCTATGGCTTCATATTTTATAACATCTTCAAGGTTGTCCCTTTTCTTTTTAATACTTCTGTATTCTCTTGACCTGTTATCAAGATACACCATTGTACTATCATAATACATTCCTGCCATAGGATATTTTGCCGCCTTAAAATTAATTTCGGCAATATTCCTGTAGTTAGATGCTGTTAAATAACGATCCTGAGAATTTGCTCTTAACGATTTGTTATAATATTCTGTAGCCCTTTCGGTATCATTTTGCTTATCATAAAATAAAGCAACCTGATGATTTATAATATCAAGGTATGGCCTGTTCTCTCTGTCTTTAAGAAGTTTACGATACTTCTCCATAAAGGCCAGCGTGTCTCCTTTTTCATAATCAAACTGCCCGGCCTGCATAGCATGTGCCTGAATAACATATCGCCTTGGCGATTTCCTTTTCATATCAATTACCCTCTGATACTCAACATAAGCACTATCGGGCATTTTTTCCCTACTGTACAGTTGTCCTAATATAAAATGGTACCTGGCTTTTTGTTCGTTGTTTTTAGTAAATGCAGCAGCATTTCTTAAAACAGTTATAGCACTGTCGCGTGCCTGCATTTTTAAATAACCTTCGGCAAGAATAGCGTTGGCATCAGCAAAAGTCTGCTCGCTCATTACGTCTTTTTTCTGCTCAATTAATTCTTTAAGGTTTCTAACAGCTATACCTTCATTATCAATACGGATGTTTGTTTTTTCCCTCCAGATTTTTGCATCATCAATTTTATCACTTGAAGGATATTTTAAAAGTATATAATTAAAAGCCTCTAAAGCAGGTAGAAAGCGGTTTTCATAATACCTGGCTTTTCCTAATAGTAAGTGAGCCTCATCAATTTGCGGATTCCTTTCGTTACCGCCAATATTCATAGAGTGTTTTTGTATTGCTTTTGTAGCTTTTTCTTCCGCTCTTTTAAAGTTTGTAGTTTGGCCCGGAGCCTGTTGAGTAGGTGCCGTTGCATTAAGGCTGTTGTCTTTCCCTCCCTTTGCTCCTAATGTTGATCCCATAGGATTTTTTGACAATTGTGAAAATTGTGAAGCTTTAGAACCAGCCCCAGAAGGAGATGGTGATGGAGGCAATGCAGATTTTGCAGGTGCGGAAGAGGGCGCTGCGCCAGGAACATCTGCTACAGCAGTAACCGGCTGCATCCTTTCTACAGGTAAAACATCCCAAAAGTTATCCTGGTAGGTAGACGTAAGTTCTACCAGTCCTGCATCAAGGGCAAGATTACCATTGTAAAGTACATTATATTCGGTAGTAACAGCATGATAGTTGCGGTTTACAAACGAATTTTTTTTGGTAGAACAGGCTATAACCAAACCTACTGCACCAAAAAGAAGGAAATATTTAGAAGTACTGGTTTTCAATGTGAAAGCTTTTTTATCCTTAACTTTTAAAATCTTACTTTAGTATAAAAGAGGGTAAAAATACGGTTCTTTTTGTTATATGAAGATTTTTTAGCAAAAAAAATCCCCCTTATTGCCATAAGGGGGAGTATATAATTTATACCGCAAAAAACGTTTCGAGTTCCCTGAGTGTTTCCTGAGAAGTTTGAATATCTTTTACAATTTCGCCTTTATTAAGCGCTACAATTCTGCTGCTTACTTCTATAGTATGGGCAAGGTCATGGCTTGATACAAGTATGGTAACATTTTTATCATCGGCCAGTTCCTTAATTATCTTCTTTAGCCTAAACTGCGTAGTAGGATCCAGATTAGCAAAAGGCTCATCAAGAATTATAACCTCCGGGCTGCCTATTAATGTTGCAATAATACCCACTTTTTTCTGGTTACCTTTACTAAGGTCGCGCAGGTATTTCTTTTTATTAAGTATCTCTCCGTTAAAAAAATCTTCATGCTTTTTTAGCAAAGCATCTACATCGGCTTTGTTTCGCCCGCGCAGTTCGCCAATAAAATAAAAGTACTCTTCGGGAGTAAGGTAGCCAATCAGGAAAGTCTCATCAAGAAAGGCAGATGTAAATGGTTTCCAGGCCTCGCTTTCGTTTACCTGTATATTTTTAGATTTTATATAACCTGTAGTTGGCTCAATAAGATCGAGTAACAGGCTGAATAATGTTGTTTTACCGGCACCATTATTACCTACAAGCCCAAAGCTTTCGCCTTTTTTAATTTCTAAATGTCCTATATTAAGTACGGTTACTCCGTTATATGTTTTTTTAAGATTTGATATTTGTATCATGGTAGTAAGATGTTTTTAGTTTTGTTGTTTATAAGCTGCAAGCGTGGCATATTTTTCCGATTTATATACCTTTTCAATTTGTTTAAATACCCAGTTCCTTAAAGCAAAACCCAATATTCCCGCAATAGCTACAAAAGTAGTTCCTGCCAATGGGCTTATTAAGTAATATCCTGCAGCATAGAATAGTACCGGGAAAAGAAGTTTGGGAAACGTTAGCAATAATGATTTCACATTAAATGCTTTTTTATCGCCAAAGGCACGTTTACTGCTTGCCAGATCAAGAGGTGTTTTTATAAAAGCACCACCTAATAATACCAAATGCGAATTGAAACCAATATTATATATTGCTGCTGCAAGAATAAGCAGATAGTAATCTATCCCGAAATAAAGATAGAATGATGCAAGTACTGTACTTATTACTGTTCCTATAACCACCAGCCACCACTTAGATGCTATATATTCGCGGTATTGTATGTTCTGGCTCATCATTAACGGATAATAAGCACTATCCCAACTAGGTACAAATTGCCCAAACGTAAACAGGAATCCACCGGTAACAAATATTCCTCCGAATATTTTCCATGTTGGGGCACTATATACTTCTACAGCGCCGGTGCCAAAAAGAAGCCCGTAAAAAAGAAACATTACACTAGCCAGAATTGTACCTCTGGATCTTTTATTCCTTAATATCAATTTTATATCATTCTTAAGAAAAGTACCCATCAGGCCAAATTTATTAAGCCATGTATAATCTCTGGTTTCTGCTATTTCATGTTTTCCTTTAAGCCCTGTATCGAGATAAAGCGATTTTGAAAAATAATTAAAACAGATATAGTATAGCCCTGCTAAAATTGCTACAGGTATAAGAGCCATATAATAAGTAGAATAGAATCCGTAATAAAACACCGATGTTACAAGTGTAATATCAAAAAAGCTATAATACTGTATAAGCAGCAACCCGCCAAAAATAATGGCAACTGTCCAGAATACCCAGTCTTTATCATTGATAAGGATATTAATAAAATTGTTTGCATAAATAAGCGACATCATGCCTATATGCCAAAGCACTACATTTACAGGATCATATCCCTCTACAAGAAGCACTATAGAAAATGGTACAAAAAAGAAAGCATGTACTATATTAAAAAACGAAAGCGCTGTTTTACCTAATGCAAAATTCACAATAGTCCCTCGTTTAATAGGCAGTGTAAGCAAAGGCCTAATATTAATTACAGGCATTTTTTGTAAAAAATAGCGTATAAGCAAATCAAATATCATATAAAATATAACAAACTTGCTTACCACAACCAGCGGATCCTGATGCAGCTCTTTCTTAATTAAATAATAAGTGCCTACACCTGCCAGTAAAAATATTGCTGTAAAATAAAGTGCCCCAAGTATCATAAATACTTTAATGACCATATTGGCGGCGAAAGAAGAAGCCCTGGAAAATGATTTCCATTCCAGGCGAATGAATTGTTTGAACATGTAATTTAGATGTTGGTTTAGTAATAGGTAATCAAAATAAGCAAAACGTTACACTTTTACTTATAAAAATTACAAATTATATTCAGGATAGGTTTTTAAAAGATGTTCCTGTGCTCTTGTGGGAATTATATAAAGCACGGTATAAAGATAAAGTGAAAATGCAGCTAAAAGCAATGTTATAATATACTTTGCAACAATACCCGGCTCAATATTATCATAAGCGTGAAAAAGCACCTGATATGGTATATATATAAATGCAGCCACACCGCCGCACCTCATAATAATATCTTCAAACAGCCAGCGCCGACCGGTTTGTTTTAATCTCTTTCTGTATTTTATATTCATTGCAACAAGGCGGTAAATACCCGCAAATGTTACAATTAATAAAAGCGTAGTATAAATAGTTACACTATATTCAAGTGATTTGAAAATTCCGAAAATAAGTAAAATCGTTATTGCTATTTTGGGCAATTTGAAAAACTGCTTAAAATAACTCCACATAAGCCTGTGGTACTTTTTAGTAAGTGCCAGCTGCCTTTGTTCTACCACATCCATAAAGCCGAATACTCCAAATTTTTTAAATTCTATGTTAAGGGCTTCATTAAAATCAAGGTCAGGATTAATTATCCAGCGTTCTTCAATAGCATTGGCAAGATGGTCTGCAAGTTCGCATTGCAAATCATAATGCTCTACAAAATGCTTACGGGTAAAACCCATAAGATCAGTAAATTGTTCTGCCGATATTTTTCTTAGTTTATTCATTATTAAACCTCAGCTTATACATTTTTTAAGTTGTAAATACGATTGAATACTCTAAACTATAATCAATATATTCCACACCCGAATTTTACAGATAGCTGTCTATAAATTTTATTTGATATTATATTAGCTTAAGCATTATAACGCAATTTATATACTGTTTTTAAACGACGTAAGGTATAACCCATTACTGCCGAAATTGAAATCAGGGAAGTAAAATAAAGTATTGCTATAGTATCAGATGCTGTTTTATCTATAAAATTAATCATAAATAAACCCGGGAAAAAGACAAATACATTTAGCACTGCCAAACCCTCCCCTGCCGAGTATTGGTCACGTTTTTTTAAAATATTGTAAACGCCCGGGAAAGATAGCATACCATTAACTGCACAGAAAATTAAAAACATTATTGTTATAAAAGATTCTGTTTCTATAACTGTACTTAATCCTGATACTATCAAATATACAAGCGCAGAAAAGGAGACGAAACGAATTGTGATAATATTTCGGAAAAGCGATTTATAGGACTGTAACCATGCAGCAAAAATATATTTTCTGTTAAACCGGAGCAGTTCTTTTTTATGCCTGCCTATATATAGCTTAAGATTCCTGTCAAAATCACCTTCCATTTCCTCTAATGCAGCTGCTATATGATCAGTCATTTCATGAAGTATATCTACATAAAGAAAACCGACTTTTTTCAGTGCTGCTTCAATTTCCCCTATCTGTTGTTCTGTAAGTTTAGACATATTTATTATTTTGTAATATAAGTGAAGATCTATACGTTAAATAGTATCCCGTTAATCCCATACTTAAAGCAACTACTCTACATAACAGGATAAAATTCGTTTCATCCACAAAACGGTGTACCTGAGTAAGAAGTAAAAATGGCAATAGATAATAAAATTGCGATATATGTACAAGCCGTTTAAAAAAAGGGAAATTAATATCCAGCCATTTTTGTCCTACTAATATTAAGAGCATTAATAACATCATTATTCCTTCAATAAAACGATATACCCATATATTTAATGTTGACAGGAATACTAATCCAAAAACTACTCCAAAAAATAGTAGCCCGCGAAAGCTATAAAACTGCTTAAGTACAAATTTTCTATTTTGTTTATCCCTAAGTTCTTCCTGTTGCTTTATGTTAGAAAGAAGTTTAACTTTAAGATGAGAGTTCATGTAGGTTTTAATAGATATATTAACATCCTTCGTATTTTCATTTAATTGTTCTTCAATTGCGGCTGCAATATGGTCAATCATTTCTGTTTTTATGTCATCATAAAATATCCCGTCTTTATCAAGATATTTTTCAATTATTATTATTTGATCAGATGTAAGTTTCATAGCTTAAAACTGTAAATCAGGTTTTGGCGAAGGGTTTACAAGGTTTTGCATATTTCTTATAAACTCTTCTAGCTCGGCAAGTCGGTTTACCGTTTCCTTCGTACCGCTTTCTGTAAGCTTATAATATTTGCGAAGCCTGTTATCCACTTTTTCAACCTCAACATCCAAAAATCCATCGGCCTCCAGTTTATGCAAAGCCGGGTATAATGCACCTTCGGTAATAGTAAGCTCACCTGCCGTTATAAGCTTAACCTTTTGAGTAATTTCATAACCATACATTCTGCCATTTTCTTCTAATAGCTTCATAATTATAGTATTAAGGCTGCCTTTATATAATTGAGAGTTTTTCATTTAATAATAAATTCGTTGCCACAAATATATACATAATTTTCTTATGCATGATAATTTTAGGTATTATTTTACAACAGGTTATTTTATAAAGCTGTTTGGAATGCTTATTTTTGCAGGAAATTAGCAAACATGTCAACATTTCACCCGCTTAAAATAAAAGATATCAGAAGGGAAACTCCACAGGCAGTTTCTATATCTTTTGAGGTTCCGGATAATCTGCGCGAAGATTATAACTTTGTTGCAGGACAATACATAAACATTAAAACAAATTTTGAAGGGCAGGATATAAGAAAGGCTTATTCTATATGCTCTGCTCCCAACAGTAATGAGCTTCGTGTAGCTATAAAAGCCGTTAAAAATGGCGGATTCTCTGTTTTTGCCAACGAACAGCTTGCCGTAGGCGACACTATGGAAGTAGGCACACCGGAAGGAAAATTTGTTTTTGAACCTAAAACAGACCGTCAGCGCAACTATGCTGCTTTTTCAGCAGGAAGCGGTATTACGCCGGTATTATCGATAATACAATCGGTATTACACAACGAGCCGGAAAGTACTTTTGTACTGGTTTATGGCAACAAAACCCCTGACGATACTATTTTTCACCAGTTTCTGCATGATTTGCAACAGGAATATGTAGGCCGTTTTTTTGTGCATTTTGTTTACAGCCAGGCAAGGGAAGAAGATTCGCTTTTTGGCCGTATAGAGCGGTCTACAGTAAACTTTGTACTTAAAAACAAGCACAAAGAAAAAGAATTTTCTAAATTCTACCTTTGCGGGCCGGAAGAGATGATTCTTACCGTAAACGATGTTTTAAGAGAAAATAATGTTCCTGAAAAGAACATTAAGTTTGAATTATTCTCTACACCTATAGCCGAAAAGAAAATTGAAGAAAATCTGGACGGGCAGACTAAAATTACCGTTTTAGTAGATGATGAAGAAGTTACCTTTGTAATGTCGCAGCAAATGACAATTCTGGATGCTGCACTTAAACAAGGAGTAGATGCTCCTTATTCCTGCCAGGGTGGTATTTGCAGCAGCTGTATGGCGCGTATATCTAACGGTACTGCACAAATGAAAAAGAATGCGATACTGACAGACAGCGAAATTGCCGAAGGCCTTATACTTACCTGCCAGGCACACCCAACATCTTCTGAAATTTATGTAGATTTTGACGATGTTTAATAACATCTAATACTATAAAAATCCTCAGTTAAACTGAGGATTTTTTTGTTTTATAAAGTGCATCATTGCAAGGAAGAATGATGAAAATCACGTTCTAAATAGACAACTATTATAATAAAACTTCATCAATTTTATCAATAACCATTTTAGGGGTTATAGTACGCATAGCATCTTCATATCCTTCAACTATTTTATTGCCATAAACAGAAGTTGGTAATAAAGGATATTTCTCCCGGTTGGCAGTAAGCATATAACTTTGAGGTTGGCCAAAAGGTGCAAACCCCGCATAAGGGTGTGTTGCTCCCCACAAAGTAATTACCTTAACACCAAGCATTGCTGCCATATGCGCATTACCGCTATCCATGCTCAGCATAAGGTCAAGATGGCTTATTAAATTTAGTTCCTGCTGTAATTTAAGCTTTCCGGCAGTAACAACCACATTGCTTCTGTTTTGCGAAAATTGTTCTAATAAAGCTGTTTCTTCTTTTCCTCCGCCAAATAAAAATAGTCTATAATCGGGTCTTTCCGCCAGTATATCAATAACCTGCTGCATTAGATCGTGAGGATATACTTTACCCTCATGCTGTGCAAAAGGAGCAATACCTATCCATTTCCCGGTTTTGTTTCCGCTAACGGCAGTTACATCAGGCAGCAACTGTTTTTTTTCCGGAAATATGAGCTGGGTAATATCTATTGGAAAGCCTAATTTTTCAAACGTATGTAAATGTCTTTCAACTATTGGGGTGAGCTGCCTGAAAATCTTATTTTCGGCACGTGTAAGCGCTTTTTTCTCTTCACGGGCCTTATCTGTTGTAGCTGTACGCTTTCCGGCAACAGCAAAGAGTTTTGTAATAATTTTAGACCGTAGTACATTATGCAGGTCAGCTACTGCATCAATGCGTAATTCTTTAAGTTCGTTATAAAGTTTAAACAGTCCTAAAAAGCCTTTGTGCTTTCCGCTTACATCGGCAGCATAAAAGGTTATATTAGGAATATCGTCAAAAAACGGCTTAAAGAATGCTTTGGAAAGTACTGTAATTTTTACCTGAGGGTACTGAGCAACAAAGGCTCTCAGCACCGGAACTGTCATTGCGACGTCTCCCATTGCCGAAAGCCTTATTACCAGTATATTTTTTATGCCTGACATTAATCAGGTATTATTTTTTGTTTTGGTATAATACCGGGTTTAGTTCCTCGTCATTATACATTTTCATCTGCTTATATACTTTCATGAATTTATCACCATTCTCAATATCAGTAAGAAGATCGTCTATCGCTGTAGAAAGGTCTTTTTTCTGTTCAAGAAGCACATTAAGCTTTTCGTTACATTTTGCCCTGTGCTCCGGTGTAGCATCCTCACGGGTTGCCTCCTCATTCATGTGAAAAATTTTAAGCGCAAGTATAGATAATCTGTCAAGTGCCCATGCCGGGCTTTCAGAATTTATTTTTGCACCATCTTTAACCGTTACATTGCTATATAACTGTAAAAAATAGCTGTCTATATACTCAACCATATCTGTACGCTCCTGGTTAGATGCGTCAATTCTTCTTTTTAGCGCAAGCGCTTCAACCGGATTAATTTCCGGATTACGGATTATATCTTCAAGATGCCATTGTACTGTATCTATCCAGTTTTTAGCATAAAGCAAATGTTCTATCTTATCCTTACGGAACGGATTGTTTATAGGCTGGTCAACATTATCATATTGATGATAATCGTTTATGCTCTGCTCAAATATTGGGAAAGCGATCTTAGAAAACATAGTGTATGATTTTTATTTTGCAAATATAGACTTAATACTTGTAACCTGCTAACAGGTTTAACGCGGCATTATAACTGCAAGGTAAACAGCACAACTGCAATTAATACTATCAGCCCCATCATCACTTCTTTAAACCATTTGTTTTCGAGGCTCTCAAAATAATTTGCCCCCATAATAGCCAGCGGCGCAAATGTAAATGCTAAAAAGCTGTTGTTTTTACTTGACGATAATACATATATGCCAACACCGATAAGAAAAGAATAAAGGATTTTTTTATGCGATGACTGCAAGTTTAAGGGTTTGCCGGTAATAGAAAACACATAGGGAAAAGCAAACAATACTGTTATTGACGAAAATATGGCAAGGGCTATGTTCTGATAAATATTCTCAAAATAAGTAAAGTCAAAACTTACTGCTATGTTTTCAGACATAGCTTCAAAAAAACCTTCTCCCATTATAAGTCCTGCCATCAGGTACAGTACACCTACAGCAAAAAAAGCAATGAAAGGAATAATCC
This sequence comes from Flavobacterium sp. NRK1, assembly GCF_024054175.1. Classification (GTDB taxonomy): domain Bacteria; phylum Bacteroidota; class Bacteroidia; order Flavobacteriales; family Flavobacteriaceae; genus Flavobacterium. Next base: position 1,310,973 of record NZ_JAMXLA010000001.1, on the reverse strand, counting down.
AGTTACGGTAATCGCGTGAAACGTGAAATATTATAGATATAAATACAAGCACGATATAAATAATACACCAAAAATGGAATATTGCTGCAGCAAATATCCAGAAAGAGGCATCAAATATTTTTTCTTTGGGTGTAATTAAGGATTGTAATGAAATAAGCCTTCGTAATGCAAGCAGCAAAAAAAAGTTTGCAATAATAATGTTTACGTTAACCAGTGTGGTAGGAAACAGTATTAAAAATACCAGAAACAGGAACATGGCATAAGTGTTGGCCTTGCTTAGTGTATTACGCCTGGTAATAAAGTTAGTTAAAAACAGGGCTCCTCCTAAAAGAAACAAAAGCCCTGTTTTTTGAACTATCAGCAAATAGTCTTTTGTCCAGGCATCTTCCTTAAATATATATAAAAAATAGCCTAAAATCAGGACCGCGCCTATTAAAACGTAATTTACAGGCCTTGATTTATTAAAAACACTTGCTAGCATGTGAATATTTTATACTTTTGTGACAGTAAATATAATACTTGTTTAAAAATGAAAGCATTTTTCGAAGCAATAGGCTACCTGTTTACAGACATCCTGTTTTTGCCATTAAACTTTTTCCGCAGCCTTGAGTTACAAAACTGGTGGCTTGCCAACATAATAACATGGATATTTATCCTTATCTGCTGTGCAGCTACTATGTACTGGCTAAAACAGCTTACAATATTTAAACAGAATAACGACGACGATCAGGATACTACGGCTCACTCTTTCTTATCATAAGTCAAAGCCGATATCTTTTCTAAAATACATCTTATCAAAATTTAGCATGTCTATATTTTGGTAAGATTTTTTTATGGCTTCCCTAAAGTCATTGCCGTAAGATGTTACTGCTATTACGCGACCTCCGCTGGTAACAACTTTCCCATTATCTAGCTTGGTTCCGGCATGAAATGCTGTTGAGCCTTCTATATTTTCAAGGCCGGTAATAACCATACCTTTATCATAATCTTCCGGATACCCGCCTGATACCACCATAATAGTAGCTGCCGAACGCTCATCAATTTCAAGGCTTACTGTATCTAATTCCTGTTTAGACACAGCCTGAAATAATTCCACAAGATCTGATTTCAATCTTGGTATAACTACTTCTGTTTCCGGATCGCCCATTCTTACATTATATTCTATAACGAAAGGATCATTACCCACTTTAATAAGTCCGATAAACACAAAGCCTTTATAATCTATATTAGCCTTTTTAAGACCTTCAATAGTAGGTTTAACAACTCGCGTTTCTATTTTTTCCATAAATTCTGCATCAGCAAAAGGAACGGGCGATACTGCACCCATACCGCCTGTATTAAGGCCTGTATCTCCTTCACCAATACGTTTATAATCTTTAGCTGTAGGCAGCAGCTTATAGCTTTTACCATCTGTAAGCACAAAGCAGCTAAGCTCTATACCATCAAGAAACTCTTCTATAACTACCTTAGTACTTGCCTGCCCAAATTTTTCGCCTACAAGCATATTTCTAAGCTCATCCTGAGCTTCTGCAAGATCCTGAATAATAAGTACTCCTTTACCTGCTGCAAGGCCATCTGCTTTTAATACATAAGGCGGTTTAAGCGTAGAAAGAAATTCACAGCCCTGCTCTACCGTTTCTTTTGTAAAACTATCATAAGCTGCCGTAGGTATATTGTTTTTTACAAGAAACTGTTTGGCAAATTCTTTACTTCCTTCAAGCTGTGCTCCTGTTTTAGACGGGCCTATAACAGGTATATTTTTAAGCTCATCATCTTTTGTAAAGTAATCATAAATACCTTTTACCAACGGATCTTCAGGCCCAACAACTACCATGCTTATCTCTTCCTGAAGTACAAAGCCTTTTATAGATTCAAAATCAAGCGGATTAATATTTACATTGTCTGCTATAGAGGCCGTTCCTGCATTACCCGGTGCAACAAATAGTTTATCGCAAAGCGGGCTTTGCAGCATTTTCCATGCCAGTGCGTGTTCTCTTCCTCCGGATCCTAATAATAAAATTTTCATGTTGCAAAATTATTTCTGGCAAATGCTAATAGGCTTTTTCATCGCCAAACATTCCCACAATTGTTTGTAAAATTATTTTTATATCTAATAAAATAGACCAGTTTTCTATATAAAATACATCATATTTTATACGGTTGATCATATCTTCATCGCTGTTTATTTCTCCCCTGAAGCCTCTTACCTGGGCAAGCCCTGTAATACCCGGTTTTACGGCATGCCTGGCTCCATATTTTTTTATTTTAATGCTATACCTGTGATTTATAGAATAAATATGCGGCCTTGGCCCCACTACCGACATATCGCCTTTTAAAACATTTATAAATTGAGGTAATTCATCAATACTCGTTTTTCTTATAAATTTTCCAACTTTAGTTACCCGCGGATCATTTTTAACAGCAAGCTTATCCATTTGATTATTAATGCGCATAGACCTGAATTTAAAGCAGGAAAATTGCTCTTCATTCATTCCGGCTCTTTTCTGCATATAAAAAACCGGCCCTTTAGATTCCATTTTGATAAGAATAATCATAATTGGGGTTAGCCAGGACAAAACAAAAATTATAATAAGAAATGAAAAAACAATATCAAAAGCCCTTTTTGCAATCATAGCTACAGGCTCGTGCAATGGTGTTTTCCTGAAAGACAATACAGGGAAAAATTCATAATAATCAACCGTCAGGTTTCTCGAAAAAATTTCCTTTGAATCAGGAATAAACTTTATTACTATATTATTAATTTCACAAAAAGCCACCAACTCTCTTAATCGTATACTATTCAGTTCGTTAAGAGAGCAATAAATATCGTCAATTTTATTTTCAAGAACAAAACTTTCAATATCATCTATTTTACCGTTAATAAATTCATTTTGTTTTTTGTCTGAAAAAAAACCTTTAAAATGATAGCCGTATTCAGGTTTAGTATCAAACAGATTTTTCATATTGATAGCCTGAGGCGTATACCCTATTATAATAGTGTTCCTTATATTACTGCCTGCTGTTCTGTACTTTTTCAGATAAAAGAACAATAAAAGCTTAAATACGGTTACAGCTACAAATACAGTTATTATATAGCTGATTACTGCTTCACTGCTGAATATAGTTTTTTTTGCAAAAGGGAAAAAAGCAATAACCGTTAACAGAAAAATTATTATCTGGGTTATAAGCTTAGAAAATATCCTTACTATAGTGGTGTACCTGTATACATTATAAAATCCGGAAAAATAAGATATAATAGACCATGAAACTATCTGATAAAGGCAAAAATGAAAATAGTTTAGCTCCTGATGTTTAAAGAAATAAAAAGGCAAAAGAGTGATTGTCAGTATATCAAAAGATATGCTGATAGGCCTTAAATATTTTGAATATCTACCCCTGCTGGATAATACCATTTCTAATGAATAAAATCTGAAAAATCTTTGTGTTCTTCTTTTAAAAGTTCTTCCTGAGAAAGTGTCCTGAAATAGTCGTAAGTAATTTTCATGCCCTCACTTCGTGATATTTTAGGCTCCCATCCCAGTAATTCTTTTGCACGTGTAATATCCGGCTGTCTTTGAAGCGGATCATTTACAGGTAATGGAAGATATATTACTTTTTGAGAGGTACCTGTAAGCTTAATTATTTCTTCGGCAAAATCTTTAATAGTTATCTCGTCAGGATTTCCTATGTTAACAGGGTAAATATAATCTGAATGCAATAACCTGAAAATACCTTCAACCTGGTCATCTACAAAACAAAAAGACCTTGTCTGCATTCCGTCTCCAAAAATAGTCAGATTTTCACCTCTTAATGCCTGCCCAATAAATGCAGGTATTACCCTGCCGTCATTTAGCCGCATTCTTGGTCCGTAAGTATTAAATATTCTTACTATTCTTATTTCTACCCCATGAAATGTATGATAAGCCATTGTCATAGATTCCTGAAAACGCTTTGCTTCATCATATACACCCCTGGGTCCTATTGTATTTACATTGCCGTAATAATCTTCATTTTGCGGATGTACTAACGGATCGCCATATACTTCAGATGTAGAAGCAATAAGTATTCTTGCCTTTTTAACCCTTGCAAGGCCTAAAAGGTTATGCGTGCCTAACGAACCTACTTTAAGGGTTTGTATAGGTATTTTTAAATAATCTATAGGAGATGCCGGAGATGCAAAATGCAGAATATAATCCAGCTCTCCGGGAATATTTACAAATTTGGTAACATCGTGATGGTAAAATTCAAAATTTTCAAGCTTAAAAAGATGCTCAATGTTTTTCAGATTGCCTGTTATAAGATTGTCCATGCCAATAACATAGTAACCTTCTTTTATAAATCTGTCACAAAGATGCGACCCCAGAAATCCTGCCGCCCCGGTTATGAGTATTCTTTTCATGTTTTTCTTTTTCACTGCCCCTAGGCAATCTTATATTAAAAAGGCAATATAAAACCGTAAATAAAACCACCCCTCTTTGCCTCCATAAAAATGATTCGGTCAAAAGTAAGGCTATCATAAGAATTGCAAAAGCAATATGATTAAAATCTTTAGACTCTAATGCATTTTTAAGATTTATAAAAAGTATGGTTATTAAAAGTAAAAAACCAATAATACCTAAATCTGCAAAAACCTCAACATACTGGTTATGAAAATTTTGCCTGTTATACCTATGATTTAATATTCCTCCTTCAAACACATTATGCTCTATTGCCTTGCCTTCAATTTTCTTTAAAGATGCATTAAGCCCATAACCCGTAAAAAATATTTTATCTTCCTGTATTAATTCTTTAAATATTCTTAACTGATATACCCTGAAAGCTGTGCCGTTAAAATAATCATTCTCCTGAAAAACGGGCTTGTTCCATGCTTCGGCAACAGTAACGTTGTGTACAGGTATACCTTCTTTGGCAAGAGCCTCCATTTCAGGAATGTTAGAAGTATATTCTGCAGGTAAATTACCATTAGTTTTTGCAAAATACACAAAGCTTCCGGCGGCAACAGCAAAAATAGCAATCAAAATTATTTTTATTTTTTTTGAAAGGCCCGAGAAAAAAACAAAATAAGTAGCTGTTAGCAAAACATCTATTACTATTACCACTTTAACCACTAATAAACACAATAGTAGAGCAATAAAAACTATAGCTGCATAGTCTAAAAATTTCTTTTTATTTACTGATAAGAAATAAAAAAAAGCAACTGAAAAAAGAGATGATAAATATACAGCCGTAACCACAGGAGTAGCCAGTTCATTGTATAAAAACACGTTTGCATTGTCAAATTCCTGATAACGTACTGCTGCCCTGCCTAAAAAATATACTCCAAAAAGCAGCATTAAGATGCTGAAATTTTTGAGTATTGTTTGAGTGCCTTTTTGTATAAGGTGCCTGTTAAAGCAAAAAGCAATTGGTATAAAAAAAAACGCTGCTTCTTTACTAATGGCCCTTAATGTACTTTTAAAATCTATTGTCCAAATTAACGAGGCAACAATAAGCACGAACAGAAGCAAAGGCAATAATATCCAAAGACGTAAAGAGAAATCCTTTTTTTTTGCGGAAAGTAACGAATATAAAACAAAAAGAATAATGGCTACACTGTTATAAGCATAACCTAAAGGTATGGTGACCAATACAGCCGATATAAGAAACACCAGCAATCTCTTACTGGGAGACAATCCTATTCTTTTAAGCAAGTCACTTCTTGATGAATTGTATTCGTGTGTCATTTAAATAATTCTTAGCTGTATTAAAAAGCAGATATTACTCTATTTATTAATATGTTCTGCCCATTTTTCATCAACAAAATTCTTCATCTCTGTTTCAAACCTTTCTTTAGAAAATTGCAAAGAGTGCTCCCTTATTTGTTTATAATCGAAAGTTATTTTTTCAAACCTGTCAACAGCTTCTTTTATTGAATCTGCCGATTGCTCTTTGAAAAATACGCCAGTTTTTCCATTTTTTACCGTTTCCAGTGTACCACCTTTTCCAAAAGCGATAACCGGTGTGCCACAAGCCTGTGCCTCTACAGGCACAATACCAAAATCTTCTTCTGCAGCAAACACAAATGCTTTTGCATTTTGCATATAAGTTTTTAATTGATCTCTGTCTATAAAGCCTTTAATTTCTATATTAGACTTTGCAATTTTTTTTATTCTCTTAAACTCAGGGCCATCTCCTGCTACTATCAGCTTTTTTTCAGGCATTCGGTTAAATGCCTCAACAATCACTTCTATCTTTTTATAAGTAATCATTCTTGAGGCAGTAAAATAATAATCTTCTTTTTTCTCATTGCAGGAAAAGAAAGAAGTATCAACAGGTGGATAAATGACTTTAGCTTCCCTGTTATAAATTTTCTTTATTCTTTTTTTTACATAATACGAATTAGCAATAAAATAATCTACCCTATTGCTACTTAACTGATCCCAGAGTCTAATCTTGTGTAGTACGTATTTAGCATATATACCTTTGAGTCCTGACATAAGCCCCGAATCAGCAAGATATCTAAAGTATAAATCCCATGCATACCTTAAAGGTGAATGACAATAACATATATGTAATTGCTCATGATTTGTTAAAACTCCTTTTGCTACAGAGGCAGATGAGCTTATAATTAAATCATATTCTGAAAGGTCGAATTGCTCTATTGCATAGGGGAATAATTGTAAATATTTCCTATGGTTTTTCTTTGCGGTGAACAGCTTTTGAATAAAGCTTGTTTTTGCTCTTTTTCCCTTTAATATAAAGGCTCTGTCGGATTCGTTTAAAAAATCTATTAAAGCGAAATGATCAAAATCATCCCAAATATTGTTTAAAGAATGTATCACCTTTTCGGCACCTCCGTTTATATAATACCAGTCGTTTATTAATGCCTTTCTCAATGTGCTAAATAATATATAATATTCTTATCTGTTTTCATCACTTTTTTTACCTACAAAAAACAAAGTATTAAAAAATGTAAAAAAAATTATTCCTGCCTGACGTGAAAATACGTTTTCAGTTAATAAAGCAATAACAATTATGATTATAAACCCCTGATAAACTGTATTCGTTGTTTTTACGCCCCATAATAAAGAAATCATAAAAACAATTAAACCAAAAATACCATATTTAAGTGTTATATCAAGATATTGATTATGGGAATTATAGGATATAGAATGAAAATCATCTGTAGCTTTATAAGTATATTGCTCATAACAAGAGTCTAATGTTTTTTGTACGTTACCCACACCAACACCTGTTAACCACTTTTCTTTAAGCACTTCTTTTACACAATGATACACACCGTATCTAAAATTTACTTCTTTAGATGGCTGACCGGCATGTGGCAATTCATAGTTGGCTGACAGGCTTTCTTTTATTCGCCGCTGCGATGAGGGTAAGACTAAAATTACAGTTAAAAATACTATACCTAATGCGCCTACCCATAAAAGCTGCTTTCCCGTTTTTAATTTTTTTACACAGAAAAAAAAGCTGACAATAAAAAATATTAATAAAGAAGTCCTCGCCATAAAAGCCGCCACCGAGATCAATAAAAAAATCAGTGTTAAAATACGTGCCAGCAATAAAAAATAATTCTTTTCTGATGCTGAAAGCATCTCGTATAAAAGTATTAATGAGGCAAATATAAACAGCATGCCCAGGTAAGGAAGGTGAATACCTGTAACGTCGCTGAAGATATTTCTGATGAGGGGATTATAGTAACTATCTTCCTTAAATACTTCTTCTATACCATAAGAAAATATTACTCCCCACACATAAAGACACAATAATGCACAGCTAATTACAAAAACAGTTAAACAAATTTTAAGCGTTTTTGCTGTAATAAATCGCTTGTTTAGTACCATTAACAATGGAAATACTAAAAACGGACTGCTTCTTTCCAATAACTTGGCTACTTCATGCTTATCTGCGGCTATGAAATAACTTACTATATATGAGAGGTATAGCACCGAAAGCATTAAAATATTCCATATATCTTTTTTTTCAAGCTTCCATGACCGGGTTTTTATAGTAATAAATACAGAATAGATGCACCATATTATAATTGCAAAAACACTTCCCTTTTGCCCCAATATTGGAAAAGCAGCCACAAATGCCGATACATAATTATAACCTTTATACTTATCTAAAGAGATCATCTGTTTCTTTTTTCAAAATGGTTATATAATCGTCTGCTGTTATAAAATCCTGGGCTTTCTGTACTACCTGTGCAATATCTTCCTTAGAGGATGTAAAAACATTATTTATTGCATTATAAAATTCTTCAGCAGTATCTGCCCTGAAGAACATTTCTTTATCTATGAGGCCTATCCCTTCAGTGCCTACACGTGTTGATATAAGGGGGAGGCCATTCATAATAGCATTTAATGATTTTAATTTTACCCCTGTGCCATATTGCATAGGATTAACAAATACAGCAGCGTCTGAATACAAAGCCCTTAAATCGGGCACATTAAATCTAATTTTCAGGTTGGTGAAATTTTGATATTTTTTAATCAGATCTTCTTTTTTTACATCTCCCGTGCTACCTGCAATAATAAATGTGTAGTCAGGAAAACCATTAACTATACGCTCGTGTACATTTTCAAGATACCAATCTATAGCATTAATATTATTAGGCATAAACAATGAACCTATAAACAATACATTTTTGCCACCCAGATCCTGCTTTACGGGTATTTGACCTGACGGTGCCGGCATATGAAATGATTTTTCTGCTAACTTATTATTGCTGGCAAAATCCTTCTTTTCATCTCTAGAAATAAACCATAGTCTGTCAGACTTAAGGAATAATTTTTTTGAATATATTTTAAATTTTAAACCATCCAGATAATAATAAAACTTCTTAAATATATTAGATGTACTGTTGCCTAACTGAAAAAAATATTTTGATTCATTATTATGCACTCTAAGTACAATCTTTGAAGCTTTTAGTGTTTTATTTTCTAATACAGGGGCTGTGCTTTCAGATTCAAGTATAACTAAATCATACGTTTTATCTAATTTAATATTTTTTAATTCACCTCTGGAAGCAACCTGAAGCGGTATAGGCCTGATTAAATCTATAAGCCTGTTTTTTCTTCCGGCAATATATATATTGTCTGTAACTGACTGCATTACGGCTATATCTGCTTTAGCAGGATATTCTTTACAAGTACATACCAAATCAATAGCATATCCCGCTTTTTTTAATGCCTCTATCCTCCCAAACACATCAAAGGCCCCGCCAAAGTAACATGGATAAGGAAAAAAACCAACGGCTACTAATATTCTTTTATACTGCATGATCCTGTTTATTCATAAGTTTTTTTTGTAATACATCTGTAAACGCCAGTAAAAACCAAACATCATATTTAATATCATAAGTAAAATATACAATCCCACCAAGAATCACAAAAACCAACGGTATTATTATAAATATGATATCGCGTCTTTTAATCCTCGAAAAGAAAATATACCTTTTTATAAAAAAGTAATAAAAAAATACTAAAAACCCCACCCCTCCTATTATAAGATGGTCAAAAAAGTAGGTTTTGGTTGATAGAGCCTGTGTGGTTGCCCTATAACCCATCAGCTCAGACAATACGAGGCCTGAAAACATTTCAGATCTTAATATATCAGTAATTGCATTAGCAAAAAAATAAATAAACGATCCCAATCCAACTCCAAATGGATTATAAACAAATATATTTAATGCACCCATGTATGACCCAAACCGGGTTCCAAAACTACCGCTTGTATACCAGCTTTTAGCTATAATCTCAGCTAGTGAAAAGTATACTCCTATTCCTGCTATTAAGAAAACAGGAATAGCAAAAATCAATAGCTTTCTTGTTTCTTTATTGTCATATAGTTTTTTAATTGCTAAAGGAAGAATAGATATTAATATTAACAATAAATATCCTTTAGACTGGCTTTTAAAAGTATAATATACTAAGAGAAACGCCGAGAGGCTATAAACAATGTTTCGCAGTAGTTTTGGCTTACGTAAATAGCTTACCAAAAAAGCAGGTACAAAAATTAAAATAGTTAAGATAGAACCTATCCAGCTTTCTTCATAAGTTAACAGTCTTATTCTCCAATAACTATTTTTAGAAGCATGAATAGCCGTTAAAAAATATCCGGATCCCAAATTTAAAGACTCTACTATTAAATATAAGGTAATAAAAACTTCGAGTCCAATAAGGGCATACAGTAAGGCCGTAAATTTATCATCTCCGTTATTTAGCCAGGTATATATAAATTGATAATAAATAATTATAACTAGAGGATAAACGGCCATTTTTACGGCTTTTATTACCAAATTTTCACCTAAAAATTCAGCACTGTCTGTATAAATAATAACAAACGAAACATAAGCAACGCTAATAACAGCCAAATAAATTAAATATAAAATCATGTAGCTATTATATTTGGATATATATACCTTATTGCTAAATAAAAGATAAATACCCATTGGTATGCTCATAAATACAATGGGGGTTCTAGCCAGCTCCCCAAAAACATTTACCAAAGGAAAATCCTGATACACACTCGCAAAAAGGACTATAAAAATTACTATTACTTTTAGCTTCATTGTGTAAATGTTATTTTTGTTACTGCCTTAGCTGCTTTAAAATTACCCTTTCTTACTCTGTTTAAAATTAGCAGTAAACTTGAGAGGTAAAACCGCAGTGAGAGTCCGTAAAATTTTTTTACAAATATTTTGCGGCTTTTAAAAATTTCTGTTTCAGAAAACAGGCTCTTCTCTTTCCGGTATGAAGATCCTATTGAAGCCCCTTCTTTATGGTAAACTACAGAATCAGGACACCAGTCTGTTTTCCAGCCTTTTTCCCTTGCTTTGTATGACCAGTCAAGTTCTTCATAATATAAAAAATAATCTTCGCTCAATGGTCCTACATCTATAAGAAATTTATAGGTTATGAACATTGATGCACCTACAGCATAATCTATTGTTCCAAAATCAGATTTAGGTGTAGTAACCGGCCGGCCTTCACCTTCGTGTGTTGATATAAAAAAGGTTTCATTAAATTTCCCACCAACAGCCTGTATTGTTTCCGGGCTATAATAGTATATTAGTTTGCTGCCGATAATGCCTGTTTTTAAATTTTCAATTTTATTGGCATATTCTACAAGTGCATCAAGTGATTGTTTCTCTACAATCGTATCATTATTAAGAAGCCAGATAAACGAATCTTCGCTTCCAAACTTCATTATATAATTTAAGGCTATATTATTACCCGCAGCAAATCCTTTATTTTTATCTGCTTTTATTAAAACAATTTTTTCATGCCGGGCTGCAGATAAAAAATCTGCTTCTGAAACAGCTGCGTAATCTACTGGTTTTAAAGAGAGGGGATATACTAAATGTTTAAAGCTGGTTTTTATACTACTTGGCATTCCCTGAGCCCATTCAATTAAACCATTATAATAAGTAATGTCTTCACTATTATCAATTACAAAAATCTGAAAGTTTTCATATTTCAGTTTCAAAAGGCTTTCCAGGCATTCTAAGGTATCCTTAGTGCCTTTATAGTTCAACAGTATTATATAAGCCTTGTTCATTTTCTATTTCAAATTATGAATGAAGTTCTTTTTTAAATACTGATTTAAAATATACAATTATAATTGAAGAAGTTATAAAACATTCAACTATATACAGAGAAACTACACTTCCGCTTAAATTAAATTTTCTGGTTAAAAAATAACATGTTAACAGCATAATTACCGCTCCTATTGTGGATATGCCAGATACTTGCTTTTGCTTATTATAATAAATAAGCAACTGATAAAAAGGAATGTTAAGCGCTATTATAATACCTAGGCCTAAAAATTTCATGCAAAAAAATACCTTGTCGTAATACTCTTCACTTAATGAAAAACTATCTATAAAAAGTGGTACTACAATATATACCATTGTAATACCTAAGCCCATAAGCAATAAATGATACTTATTAAGTTTTTTTAAAAATACCATTCCTTTATGTTTATTCTCATTATATGATTTACAGAATTTTGGAAAGCTTACATTAAAAAAAACAGATAAATAACTCCTTATTATTTTAAGCAGCATATCTCCTATATGATACAGCCCTGCCAGATATTCACCACCTACATATCCTACAATAAGTATAGGCCCCCAGGTATAAGCCGTTATAGAGAAATTGGAAATAACAATTGGGTACTCTTTTTTAAAATTCTCTTTTAGTGTTTTTGCCGGCACATGAAATAAAGCCAGATTATATTTTTTACCTAATTTTAATAAAAAATAACCGTAAACAATTGTATTGGCTCCGCCTAAATATAAAAGCATAAACGGATAAGCTTGAGGAGTTTTAATAAAAACATATACACCAATAACATATAAAGCTTTAGATACTAAAATTATACGGTTTATTATAGTAAACTCTTCAAAAGCCTGATATATCCATAACGGATTTAATAACTGCGCTGCCAGCATAGCTATACCACACAGGTAGAGTTTATAATCTATACGGAAGAACAGAAAACTTAATAAAAGTAATACCAATACAACAAGAAACACTATAGTCCTAAAAGTGTAAACCTCTTCCAGTTGTTTCTTTATTTTAGCATTATCACCTTTATTTATACTTAGCTCTTTAACGCCAAAAAGCAGTGAGCCAAAGTCAATAAATATTCCTAATAGCGCAAAAACAGACAATGCTACCCCTATTCTACCCCAGTTTTCTATACCGCAGACAATAATTATGTGAGGTGCAACTACCAATGGCGCAATTAGGTTTAATACCTGACCTGAACCATAAACAATATAATCTTTTAATTGTCCTGTTTTTTTAAGCATATTATACCGGTGTTATCTTCCGGAAAGAGTAATTAATTATAAAAAGTGCTATTCCTGTATAATCACTTTTCGTTTATTTACCTGCCTTACATAATAGTTCTTAAAAGACATCAAAGCAAAAAATATCATCAATAGTAAAATAGGATAAATATATTTCATCTTGTTACTTAAAAGGCTATGCTTTTTATTGTTTACTATAGTAGTGGTTTCTTTAATAATACTATTATAATCAATCTTATGTATCATATTATTAGCCTGTTGCCTTATAAGCTGATCTTTTATTACGAGTATATCATTAAGTTCTTTTTTTTCATTAAGCAAAAGCATACCCGGGTTGGCATTATTTTTATTAGATAAACGGTCTAATATAGCATTTGCCTGTTTAACCATACTGTCGTTCTCTGCAATTTTTCTGTCAAGGCTTTTAATTGCCTCTTTTTGAACATCTTTAAAATAATTGCTGGAATTTAAATAATCGAGTATAGGGTTTATAACATCTTCTTTTTTGCTTATAGATCCGGCAGTAGTAATTGTAATAAGATGACTTTTATAATTTTTAGATGTAGCATATTCTTCAAGAACCTCTGTCATATCCCTTTTGTCAGCAATCTGCCTGAAAATTAAAAACTTCATATTATCTGTCTGTATAATATTCAGCCCTTCTTCCTGCGCAACATAATTATAAATATCTACAACAGGATCTATTTCAATTTTTGCAAGGTGCGCTTCTTCATTAATTCCTATGGAATTAAGAAAGCCAGTATCTCCTTCGGCTATTTTGGCATTAATGTTTTTTATCTGTTCATATAAATAATCTACACTCCCAAAATTAGGTTTTACCAAAATAGTATGCTCATATATACTGGTTTTTTTATCCTTATAATAACCAAAAGCTGCACCTACTATAATAAGCACAGCAATTATTATAATATTTCGTTTAATGAAAAGTATTCCGTCAAAAACAGAATCATTTGTCCTGCCTATAACATTTTTTACTTTTTTTGATATCTGATCAAGATCAATCTCATGATTAGTGGTTTCTGTTTGCTGTGCCATTGGTTAGTTTGATAGATTGAATATTTGTTCTAAAATTTTTATAGTAATAATATAAGTAGGCTTTACACCTGTTGTTCCAAGCCCTCCGGAAGCAAGCGTACTGCCCGTTTCCAACGGATTATCTGAAGCATAATAAGCATAGCGCACCTTAACATCAGGATTAATGCTCTTTCTTATTTTTGACGCCGACTGTATAGCTTTTTGATAGTGAGCTCCTTCCATCTCAAGGCCTATTACACCCCAGGTAGATTCATTAAAAAACTTAAGTAAATCTCTGTTTTGTAATGATGTACCCAATACTGTTACCATAGGCCCGCTATATACAGGAATTCCCTGGCCCGCAAACATTTCTGCCGTTAATTCGTTTTCAAAAGGATAATTATCTCCTGTTCCTTCATTTATGTGAGCCGAAGGTATCATGATATCACCCTTAGCCCCTTCAAGTATCCCTGCCTTACCCATTATAGAAACCGACTCAACATTAAGCAGTGTCCTGTTTTTGCCTTCTTTAAACGGTTTTAAAAGCTCATCTATTGTTTCATAAGCCTGTTCGCCAAAAGCATAATCCATAACTAATATAACAGGAGCATTATTGGGTTTTGCTTCAGGAAATGCCGTTTTAGAAAAATCTATCCCGGCAGTGTCAAATATCTGCACATCTATATTAGTACCCGATGTATCGGGCATAGCTATCATACCATTTTTAAGCGCAGTCTCTTCTACTTTATTTCTTAGTATATCATTGCCTGATTTGCTTAATTCTTCAAAAATAAAAAAGTCGCTTTTATCTTTATATTTAGATCTTAGCTCATAAGGAGCAAAAATCGAGTTCATTACACTATGCATATTAGCACTTATAATATGTATGGGCCTTTCCAGAAGTCCGTTTTGCTTCAGTACCATTTTAATATTATCTGCCCATATCTCTCCATGTATATGGTGGCCAAGCCTTTCGCGCAAAATAGGGCTAAAGGTTATAATACGTTTAGCTCCGCCAAGCGTTTCCTCAAGCGCCAGTTTGCCCAGCCAGTAAATAACATGTAAAAATCTGTCAGGTATTGCTTTGGTACCAAACGCGTCATATATATCTGTAATCTCAGCAAAAGTACGCCCTAAAATAATGGATGCATGCGATATAGCCTGCTCTCTTTCAATAAGATTCAGTTTGGTATTTGCCTGTATAACCTGCTCCAGCTTAAGCCAGTCCCTGGCAATCTCACCGTTATCATCTATAATCACACGGTTTTTAATTTTATGCGATTCTAAATAAATAAAAGTAAGATGGGTTAATATATCGTAAATATCCGATCGCCCACGGGTAATTTCCACATTCATCTGCTCATCATCTATACGATAGCAGTTGCGCCTTCTTTTAGGCGGTATTATGGCTTTAAAATGTGATTTTGAATAACCTTCGTCAGATGTAAGGTTAACAAATCTGCATTCCTCAATACCTATCGGTAAACGTTCTATAACGTAAAGCAGTCCGTTAAGCTCTGCCTTTTCTTCGGCTATAGATCCGTAAATTTCGGGGCGCAAGGAGAGAAGTGCTTCCCTGAGCGTATCACCAGATACACCCATGGGTTTATAAAATCCCCTGTTAAACAAATGTCTCATTGTAATATACAGCCGCTCTATGGCTGCAGAAGACTCCTGCGCCCTTGATCGTGATATGTTTTTTATACCCTGCATATTTTTAGGATTTACGGCAAATGTAGGATTTTATTTTTAGTTGTTACATCCTCTGTTTTACCTGTGTAGGATGAAAAAAATCAGAGGTGGTTGCTTCATTAAGCGTTAAAAAAATCGGCAATTTTTCTATCGTTAGCCAGTCTTGGCAATTTGTTTTGTCCTCCCAGTTTACCAACAGATTTCATATACTCCTGAAAGCCATTTTTCTTCACGCTTGTTATTACAATCGTCCGCAATACATTCCCTACAATAAGATCGTCATAATATACATTCTGGCGGCGCATTGCTCCGTCAATTTTCAGGGCAAAAGCATCTATATCATCAGGCTCATGTTCAAATTCAATAAGCCATTCATGATAGGGTAGGCCGTTATCAGGATTTATCTGCGGGGCAACGGTAAATTCATTTATACTAATATCTGTACCTTCCATAGCCTCTTTAAGCGCCATCTCTACCTCTTTGCCTATTACATGTTCCCCAAATGCCGATATATAGTGTTTAATCCTGCCGGTAACAATAATTCTATAAGGCTTAAGAGAAGTAAACGCAACAGTATCACCAATGTTATATGCCCACAGCCCTGCATTGGTAGAAATAATAAGTACATAATTTATACCTAATTCTACTTCGCCAATAGTATAGCGGCGTGGGTTTTCTGTAAAAAATTCGTCTGATTTAATGAATTCATAAAAAATGCCCGAATTAAGCAGTAAAAGCATCCCTTTTTCGGTTTGGGCATCCTGATAGGCAAAAAAGCCTTCAGATGCAGGAAAAAGTTCAATGCTGTCTACCTTACGTCCTATAAGGTTTTCAAATTTGGCACGATAAGGCTCAAAATTTACCCCGCCATATATAAACAGGCCGAAATTTTTAAAAATATCGCCCACTTTTCTGCCTTCTTTTTGCTGCAGTTTTTCAAAATACATTTGTACCCATGACGGAATGCCCGATATTACAGCCATATCTTCATTATACGTTTCCTCAACAATGGCATCAACCTTGGTTTCCCAGTCTTCTATAACATTGGTTTCCCAGCTTGGCATACGATTTTTTTGAAGATAGGCAGGTACATAATGCGCCACAATACCTGAAAGGCGGCCAAATTTTATTCCGTGCTTTTCGTCAAGCACAGGGCTGCCCTGTAAAAATATCATTTTGCCATCTACAAAATCTGCTTTGCCTGTTTCGTGAATATAAGCCAGTATTGCATTGCGTGCGGCCTGAATGTGAAAAGGCATTGAGGCTGCTGTAAGTGGTATATATTTAGCTCCGGATGTTGTTCCCGACGTTTTTGCAAAATAAACCGGTTTACCCGGCCATAATACATTTTCTTCACCATGCACCACCCTGTCAACATATTCCTTTAGCCCTTCATAATCGCGAACAGGAACATTATCTGCAAAATCGCTGTAAGATGTAATTCCTGCAAAATTATGATCCTGGCCAAACTGTGTTGCTTTGGCTTCAGCCAAAAGTTTTTCGAATACTTTTTGCTGGGTAGCAACAGGGTTTTTAGCCCATTTTTGGGTACTGTTGTTTACTATTCCTGCAAATATTTTTGCTGCAAATGATTTTACTGACATTATTCGAAATCTATAAACTGTGAAGGATTAATAGGATAACCGTCTTTCCAGAGTTCAAAATGAAGGTATACACCTGTAGATTGCGAACCTGTAGATCCGGCCATGGCGATAACTTCGCCCGATTTTACAATATCACCCTGTTCTTTTGTAAGCGAAGCGGCATGTTTGTAAACCGACATTATACCATCGTTATGACGAAGTATAATAACATTTCCGTTTGTTGGTGTCCAGTCTGCAAATATTACTGTTCCGGAAGCTATAGATTTTATAGGCGTATCTTTAGCTACGGCAACATCTATAGCAAAATGTTTCTCTTTAGAGTTATAAGGGTCTGTAATATGGCCTTTAACAGGCGGAAAAAGCACCAGGTTTACCTTAGGCTTTGCCTGTTCAAAAAGGTTATATTTATCTTCAAGGGCAACCTCTTCGCGGAGCTTTTTATCTGCTTCCGATGGCCCTTCATCTATTTTGCTTAGATCTTTGGGTTCTGCCGGCTGTATAGAATCGCGGCTTAGCCTTGAATGTTCTAAGTCGCCCGTAAGTACTTTTTTTATAGATGCCAGGTACATGCTGTTCTCATCTATTATTTTTTGCAGTGAGTCGCTTTTTATAGCATTTTCGGTAGCTTCGCGTTTTAACCGGGTAGATGCATAACCCGGAATATATTCCCTTAATGGGGTAAAAGCAATAATATAAGTAGTAAGGGCAATCATAACAATACTAATGCTTGTAATTGCCACAAACACATTCATGAGGTTAAGCTTAAGAGAAAAAAGTTCTTCAAAAGTATCTTCATTTAGTATTACCAAACGGTTTTTATTGAATAATTTTTTCTTGATTATCTGCCGTTTCAGCCTTTTTTTGCTCATATAACCTGTTTAATTGACAAATATAGTAATACTGCACTATTTATTATTTATATCTATAAACATTACACTAAAGTAACAGTACTTTGGGTATTTTATTTTATTTAACGAAAACCATATCTAAATATTTGCCGTAAATGGTTATTGTAATTAGTTTTATATTTAACTTTGCCTTAATAATTTAAATTTGTTGTCATGGGAAAACTTGGTTTAACAGAAATACTGGTAATATTAGTGATTGTTGTGCTGCTTTTCGGAGGAAGAAAAATTCCTGAGCTTATGAAAGGGCTTGGTACCGGTATTAAAGAATTCAAGAATGCAGCTAAAGACGGTGAAGATCACCCAACTTCTGCACCTAAAAAACAGTCAAACGACGAGAACAAGCTATAATTAATATATATAGTTATAAAAAACCCCGCTAAGGATTTTAGCGGGGTTTTTATTGTTTATAATTTTTTTAAATGGACTTATTAGTAAGTTGTGTTACCTATATCGTTCATTTCATTTGTTATACTGTGTATGTACTGCGTAGATTTGCTAAAGGCAAGTATCGGATAAAATACTACAGGTAAAAACAATACTCCTACTGTAAAGCCTTCAGTTTTACCAAAACTCTTTACAAATAAGTTGGTAGCCCAGATACTAAATATAATATTTACCCCCGGTATTAACATCAGTAATAGCCACCACCACGGTTTTCTTATTATTTCAAGCAATATCAGATTATTGTAAATAGGCACAATTGCAGCCCATCCCGGTTTGTTTGCTTTTTTAAAAAGCGTCCACATACTTGCTACGATAAGTATGATAAACGGCAATATAAATAAAAGCATCATTAAAAAAATTTCTACTAATCCTACTCTTCCCATTTTTATATTTGTTTAATTGGTTACCTAATTATAAAATCATACTCAACTGAATCCTTTTTCTGGATTCATCTACCTCGGTAACTTTTACCTGCACGTGCTGATGCAGTTTCACCACCTCATTTACATCGCTCACAAAGCCTTCTTTAAGCTGAGAGATATGCACCAGGCCGCTTTCTTTAATACCTATATCTACAAAGCAGCCAAAGTTGGTAATGTTGTTCACTATACCCGGTAATATCATTCCGGTTCGCAGATCGGCAATTGTTCTTATATTTGGATCAAACTCAAATACTTTAGCCGATTTACGCGGATCCAGTCCCGGTTTTTCAAGCTCTTTCAATATATCTTTAAGGCCCAGTAGTCCTACTGTTTCTGTAACATACTTATCGGCAGGAACTTTTGCAATGGCCTCTTTATTAGAAATAAGGTCAGCCGTTTTAAGTTTCATATCCTTCGCCATTTTTTCTACAATAGTATAGGCTTCCGGGTGCACTGCAGAATTATCAAGCGGATTTTTTGCATTTGGAATCCTTACGAATGCCGCCGCCTGCTGATACGCCTTCTCTCCCAGCCTTGGTACTTTTTTAAGCTGCTTACGGTCTTCAAACGGACCGTTTTCGCTTCTATACGCCACAATGTTCTCTGCCAGCTTCTCACCTATACCCGATACATAGCCCAGAAGCGATTTACTGGCCGTATTAAGGTTTACCCCTACCGAGTTTACGCAACGCATAACTACAGTGTCCAGTTCGTCTTTAAGCGCACCCTGATCTACATCGTGCTGGTACTGCCCTACACCAATGGCTTTAGGATCTATTTTTACAAGTTCGGCTAACGGATCACTAAGCCTGCGCCCTATAGATACCGCTCCCCTAACAGTAACATCATAACTGCCAAACTCTTCCCTGGCAATTTTTGATGCCGAATATACCGATGCTCCGGCTTCGCTTACCACAAACACCTGAAGCGGTTTATCGAACGCAATTTTTTTAATAAAATGTTCTGTTTCACGCGATGCCGTTCCATTGCCAATAGATATTGCATCTACTTTGTAGGCATTTACCATAGAACGTATTTTTTTCATGGCAATAGCCGTTTCGTTTTGCGGGGCATGCGGAAATATAGTTTCGTTATATAACAAATCGCCTTTCTCGTCGAGACATACTACTTTGCATCCGGTTCTAAAACCCGGATCTATGGCCAGTATGCGTTTTTCCCCTAGTGGCGGTGCCAATAACAACTGACCCAGATTTCCAGCGAAAACCTGTATCGCTACAGCATCAGCTTTGGCTTTGGCCTCCTGCAATACCTCATTGCTTATTGCCGGAGCCAGCAACCGCTTGTAACTGTCTTCTATTGCCAGCTTTAGCTGTCCCGCGGTTTCGCGGTTATTTTTTATGACCGACTGCTCCATTAAGTCGAGTGCTTCGTCGTTTTCTATTTCTACTTTAAACTTTATAAAGCCTTCGTTTTCGGCACGAAGCATTGCCAGCAACCTGTGCGATGGTGCTTTTGTTAAATTTTCAGACCAGTCAAAATACTGTTCAAATTTTTTAGCCTTTTCGTCTTCTTTGCCCGCCTTGGTGATTTTTGTGGTAATTGACGCTTTGCGTCCAAAAATCCGGCGGAGCGATTTACGGATATATACATTCTCATTGATCCATTCGGCAATAATATCACGGGCACCCTGCAGGGCATCATCTTCGTTAGCCACCTTATCGTTAAGGTATTTTGAAGCTATAAAGTCAATATCATCAGCGTTTTGCGCCATTATAATTTTAGCCAGTGGCTCCAGTCCGTTTTCACGGGCGGTGTCGGCTCTGGTTTTCTTTTTCTTTTTGTAGGGCAGGTATAAATCTTCCAGTTCGGTTAAATCAAAACTGCCGTTTATTTTAGCCGATAATTCGCCCGTAAGGGCGTTTTGTTCGGTAATGCTTTTTATAATTGCGTCTTTGCGTTTTACAATAGCATCAAATGACTGGTTAAGCCGGGCAATTTGTTCTATAACCACCTCATCAAGATTACCGGTGGCATCTTTACGGTAGCGCGCAATAAACGGAATGGTACAATCTTCTGATAGCAATTTAAGCGTGGCTTCAATACTCTTTTTTGGGGCAGTTACCTGTCCGGCAATGTATTCTAGGTTTGTCATTGTAATAAAAATAGGATTACAAATATGGAGAAATAATTTTTGATACAACGGTTATTTTTTAACAGTAATGGTTGTATAAAAAGTTGTTTCATTACGTATCTCTACCTTATAATCCTAATGATTGACGGATAGTAGTTTTTAACCCTGCCCTTATTGATCATAATAGCAGGATAGATTGGATATATAAAATTGATAATACATAAAATAAAAAACGTGTATATAAATCTGGCGCCGTCAAAATGATTTATTTTTAAGTAAGCTCCTGCAATAAGCACAGCATTACTTACTATAGTCCAAAGTATTTGGTAATTGAGGATATTTATACCCTGTTTATGGGCAGATTGTACTTTGTCTCTTTTATTGAGCCACAAAATAAGCGGCATGATAATATTACCAAACGGGATAAGTGCCATAGACATAACCGACAAATGAAGAAACATAAGATAGTTTCTGTCCTCTATTTTGCCATAATCAACAATATCTTCAATATTTATATTAAGTGCTTCGCAAATACCTTTAAGGCTATTGCCACGTGGTTCGGTTTCTGCTTTTTCAATACGCTGTAAAGTCCTTAAATTTATTTTTGCAAGCTCTGCAACTTCTTCCTGAGTGAGTCCTTTTTGTTTTCTTATCTCAGCTATTTTTTTACCAATGGTTTCCATAATTTTTATTTTAAAGTTATGGGACAAAATTAGCCGTGAAGATAAGTTTTTGATAGCGGTTTTACTACGGCATTTTTACGGCATTTGTGTCAAAGGGTTGTGAGTGTTAGGAATTCTAAAATTTACCTATGTAATAAAGTCAAGGTAATTAGCTTTATTTATAATCTCAAAAGAAGCTTCCGGATATGCTTTTGAAAACGCAGCAGGTATCTTGGTTTTCTTTTTTTCATTCCATTTAAATTCAAAAGCAGCAAGCTGTTCTGCTTTTTCTTCTAACCAGTCTAATTCCTGTTGATCATAGGTTCTCCAGAAATAATTATTAGTCCTTAATTTTTGATAATGTTGTTTTTTTATTCTTTCAGATGCCAGATAGTTTTCCCATAAATCTCCTATATCAGTACGTAAATCCAATCTATTAAAATTATTAATTATTGCATTTCTGATACCATTATCATAAAAATACCAACGGCTTGTTTTAGTAATTTCTTTTCTAAGATTTCTGCTAAAACCTTCTAATTTAAATAATATAAATACTTTACTCAGTAAATCCAGGTATTTTTCTACTGTATTTTTAGAAAGCTGTAACTGATTGCCTAATTCCTGTAGTGAAACTTCTTTTCCGGTTTGAAACGCAATAAGCCTAAGTAAATCATAGATTTTGTCTGAATTTTTTATTCCCTCAAAAACCAATATATCTTTTAATAGATAGGCGTTGATAATCTCATAAAGATAATCTTTCTTTTCCTCCCAGCTCTCATATTGCTCTAATTCAGGATATCCTCCAAAAATTAAGCGTTGTTCTAAAAGTTCGGTTGTCTGCTTATAATTTTCAAATTCTGAAAACTCCATTTGTGAAAGCGGAAAAAGATACAGTGTGTTTTTTCTTCCTACCAATGGTTCCCCAAGATTATTTGAAAGGTCAAACATAGAAGACCCGGTAGCAATAACTGTTATTCCCTCTATAGTATCAACAATTAATTTTAAAATAGCTCCAATATCCGGTATATTTTGAGCTTCATCTATTACCAATAAATTTATATTGACTAGTAGTCTTTTATAATTATTTACTGATCGCTCCTGAAGTAAATTTATATCATTAATATCTTCTCCGTTTAATTGTAAATAACTATCCTGTTTAACTGTTTCAATATATTTTTTTATAAGCTGAGTTTTTCCTACACGTCGCGCTCCTAATAATACAAGTACTTTATTTGGTACTAATTTATTAGTAAATTCTTGTGTTATAGCTCTTTTATAATAATTAGACATGAAGGTTGTATATGTTTTATTATACAAAAATAATAAAAAATATAAATTCAGTCATTTAAATGACGTAATTAATGTAAATTCAGTCAATTAAATGACACAATTAATGTAAATTCAGTCAATAGATAATTAAAAATCAATCCTGCACTATAAAATCTTTCGGGTCTTCTTTTTTAAATTCCGGCTGAATGTTAACGTGGTTAATACTGAATTTTTCATACAGCACCTCCTCTATTTTGTGCAGGAGAATATTAAATTGTGACAGCGTCATATCGTGAGAACAATCAAGATGGGCTTCCAGGTGGAGCTCTTCTTCATTTAAATGCCACACGTGAATATGATGTAAGCGGGCGCAGCCCGAAATTTTGTGGACTTCTTCAATAATTTCCTCAATATTAACTTCATTAGGGGTAAAAAGCATCAGCATATGGGTGGATTGTTTTAGCAGATCAAAAGCTACTACTATAAGATACACTGCTATACCCAGTGTAAGTATATTATCTACCCAGTACACCTGAAAATACTTCATTAGCAAACCACCAACCAATACCGCTACAGATGCCATCATATCGGTAAGCAGATGCAGGTAAGCCGATTTCATATTCAGGTTATGATCGGCGTCTTTTTTGAGCAGTAAAACCGATAGTCCGTTTGCTACAATGCCTAATGCTGATAACCATATTACCAATGCCGGCGCAATAGTAACCGGATTAAAAAAGCGCAGTATAGCTTCATAAATAAGTATAAGGGCTACTACTATTAAGGTAAGCGCGTTTACAAAAGCGGCAATAAGCTCTGCCCTTTTCAGCCCGAAAGTTTGTTTGAGTGTTGCCTGGCGCTGCGAAAGTTTATGGGCAACGTAGCTTATAACCAGCGACAGTACATCGCTAAAGTTGTGCAATGCGTCTGACAATAGCGAAAGGCTGCCCGAAAGCAAACCACCCACAACCTGCGATGTAGTTATAACTATATTTAGCAGTATAGAAAATAAAAGGTTTTTACCTTCTACAGTATGTTTATGTATTCGCGGATTTGACACAGTATTAACCAGTTATAAGTGCTCAAAGTTATTGTAAAAACAATGAGGTATATATTACTTTATTGTTAATAATTATCAAATTTGGTCATAAAAAAGCTGCAAATGTAGTTGCAGCTTTCTGTATATTTTTTCGCGGTTTAACACGGAATCTTGTTTACCCTGTTTTGGTGCCTTCCACCTTCAAATGGTGTATTTAAAAATGTATCAACCATTTCTATAGCCTGTTGTATAGAAGTGTATCGCGCCGGAATACTTATTATGTTAGCATCATTGTGTTGGCGCGCCAGCGCCGCGATTTCTTTTATCCAGCATAGTGCAGCCCTTATTTTCTGGTGTTTGTTAACTGACATTGCTACACCATTTCCGCTTCCGCAGATAATAATGCCAAAATCTGCAATACCATTTTCTACATCGTTAGCCACCGGATGAACAAAATCAGGATAATCAACACTGTCAAAAGTCTCTGTTCCGTGGTTTATCACTTCTATGCCTTTATCTTCAAGATATTTTACAATAGCTTTTTTATAGTCCGGCCCTGCATGGTCGTTTCCGATAGATATTTTCATGTATAAAAATTTAAGACTGTAAAATTATAAATAAATGCCATGTACCCAGTTAAAAACAAACACAATTGTTTAAAATTATTATTTTATAAATCTGCTGCTTTACTTTTGTATATGGTAATAAAGGTACAATTAACCATTTGGTAATGCTTAAAAGTATAAATTATTTGAGTACTTAAAAACCAGTTGATTAGGCTTTTTTGGCACAAATAATATAGAACTAAAATTGTTAAAAAACAACAATGTTAATAATATTTGTAAAGTACTGTGTTTAAAGGGAGTTGAAAATTAACAGTATTTGTTAATAACTATAAATGAAAAAAGAGAAGATTTTTGAGAAGTAAAGGAAATTTTTATTAATCAAAATCGTAACTTAAAAATCCAAATTTATTTTTTACTTTTTTACCAAATGTTATGAAAACATTAAGAAGAGTTATTAACAACAATTAACAATGAAACTTATTAATAAAACACCTTAAAAATATTGAATTAACCATTGTTAATAACTAATACCAAAAATTTGTAAAGTATCTGATTTATAAAATTTTACAATTCCTTAACATTGTTTATAGCAGTGTATAAAATTGTATAACTCTAAAAGTAGTCGCCTTTAAAAAAAGTTATTGGCATTATTAACAAGCAATAATAATCATCAAAAATTTAAATTTTAAAAATCTTCTTTTTTGTTGTTTTTAATAAGTGTTGAAAACCTTTTTTGGTTAAACTATTTTTAAATGATTATCGGTGTCAAGTTTACTCAGAATTTCTTTTACGATTTCCAGATCGTGAGGATGTACTTTAAGTTTGATGCCTCCCAGTGCGTAAGAATACATAGGGAGCAAGTCTGCCATGGTTTCGTTCTCAAAATAGTACTGAATACCTTCGTCCTGCAAAAGATGCTTTAAAATGGTTATTTCGTGCGGATAATTAAATACTGCAGCGGTTATAAAGTGTTCCATATAAATAAGTTTCAGTATTATCTGACTATAAATTTAGAAACTTATAAGTTATTATTTCATTAAAAAACCTATAATATGTCGTAGTTATTTGTAATTTTCAGCATTATTTAAAGAATTATATGAGTAAAAGGAACGGAAGACCGTCAGAAAAAAAGGAAAAGGATTTTTCCAGAAGAATTTATAAGATACTCGCAAAAGACCCTAATAAATCTTTTAATTACAAGCAGATAGCTGCTGTACTTGAACTGAATGATACTAAAAGCAGAAATGAGATCATTAAAGAACTCAAGATTTTGGCATCTCAGGAAAAAATTGAAGAAACTGAAAGAGGGAAATACAGAGTATTGGCCAAAGCTGACTATGTAGAGGGAATAATTGATATGACAAGCAGGAAAACAGCTTATTTTGTTTCTCCTGAACTAGAAGATGATATATTTATACCTACCAATAATCTTAACAAAGCACTTGATAAAGATAAGGTTAAAGTATATATATACAACAGAAGAAGAGGCAGGAAGCCGGAAGGAGAGGTTGTTGAAATTTTAGAAAGGGCAAAAACAGAATTTGTTGGTGTTATAGATATTCAAAAGAATTTCTCTTTTGTATCTACAGCTAATCCTAAAATGTATACCGATATTTTTATACCAAAAGGTAAAGAAGGCAATGCAGAAAACGGTGATGTTGTTTTAGTAAAATTAGACGACTGGCCTGCTAAAGCCGATAGTCCTTTCGGGGAGGTAATAAAGGTTTTAGGTAAGCCGGGAGAACACAATACAGAGATACACGCAATACTTGCAGAATACGGACTGCCTTATGATTTTCCTGTTGATGTAGAAGTGTTTGCACAAAAACTGGATACAAGTATTCAGCCTGAGGAAATAGCAAATAGGAGGGATATGCGTGATGTATTAACCTTTACTATTGACCCTCGTGATGCTAAAGATTTTGATGATGCATTATCATTTGAAAAACTTGATAATGGTAATTATGAAATTGGTATTCATATTGCTGATGTTTCTTATTACCTGAAGGAAGGAACTATTCTGGATGAAGAAGCATACAACCGTGCAACATCTGTTTACCTGGTAGACAGGGTAGTACCTATGCTGCCTGAAGTATTATCTAACTTTGCATGTTCGCTTAGACCACATGAAGAAAAATATACTTTTTCGGCTGTATTTCAGCTAAATAACAAAGGAGAAGTTGTAAACCAATGGTTTGGACGTACAGTTATTTATTCCGATCAGCGGTTTGCTTATGAAGAAGCACAGCATATTATAGAAACTAAAGGAAGTACAATTCCGGCAGAAATTTCTTTAACAGGAGAAGAATACACTGTAAGCGAAGATATTAGGGAAGCTACGCTTAAAATGGATGAGCTGGCTAAAATATTACGACGTAAAAGGCTGGCTAACGGTGCAATTTCTTTTGATAAGGTAGAAGTAAAATTCCACCTTGATGAAAATGCAGAACCTACGGGTGTTTATTTTAAAGTAGCTAAAGATGCTAATCATCTTATTGAAGAATTTATGCTGCTTGCCAACAGAAAAGTAGCTGAATTTATAGGTAAACAGGAAAAAACATTTGTGTACAGGATTCACGATGAACCGGATGAAGATAAACTTATCAACCTGCAAACCATAATATCTAAATTTGGATACAGCATTAATTTTAAAAGTAAAGCTACTGTATCTAAATCACTTAATAATCTATTGTCTGAAGTACAGGGTAAAAAAGAGCAAAACCTTGTTGATACACTGGCAATAAGAAGTATGAGTAAGGCTAAATATTCTACCCATAACATTGGGCATTACGGCCTTGCTTTTGATTATTATTCGCATTTTACATCGCCCATAAGAAGGTATCCTGATGTTATGGCACATAGATTGCTTCAGTACTATCTTGACGGAGGAAAATCAGTTGATGAAGAAGTATATGAAGAAAAATGTATGCACTCATCCAATATGGAAAACCTTGCTGCAAATGCAGAGCGTGACAGTATAAAATACATGCAGGTTAAGTATATGCTTGACCATAAGGATGAAGAATTCTTAGGTGTTATTTCTGGCGTTACCGAATGGGGAATTTATGTAGAAATAGTATCTAACAAATGTGAAGGGATGTGTCGTATCCGTGAAATTAAAGACGATTATTACACATTTGATGAAAAGCAATATGCACTGGTAGGAGAGGTTACTCATAATCTTCTTCAGCTGGGTGACGAGGTTTATGTAAAAGTAAAAAATGCAGATCTTGTTAAAAAGCAGCTTGATTTTCAGTATTTAAGAAAAAACGAGTAAAACTGTAACACTTTAATTTTTTATATGTCTTTTTACTAAAGACATAAATTTTAAAAAGAAAGATCATGAAAAAAGCAATTGTATTTGCAGCTGTTATGTTATTTCAACTGGTATCTGCTCAGGATATAGATAAGGCTTTAGGGGAATTTACCACAGTAAAAGCTTTTGACCAGATAGATGTACTTATGGTTAAAAGCAATGAAAACAGGATAGTAATTAAAGGATCCAGAAAAGAAGATGTAGAAGTAGTTACTAAAAATAATGAGCTTAAAATAAGAATGAAGCTCACTAAACTTCTTGCAGGAGAAGATATTAGCGTTACTTTATATTATAAAAATAATATTGATCAAATAGAGGCAAACGAAGGTGCCAGAATAGCATCTCAGGATACTTTTAAAGCTACCGCTTTTGTACTTAATGCGAAAGAGGGAGCTGAAATTAAACTGAATATTGATGTTAAAAAACTGAATTCAAAAGCTAGTTCCGGGGGTATATTAAATATTACAGGAAAAGCTGATAATCATGATATTGTAATAACATCAGGAGGTATATTTAAAGGTAGGGATCTTATTACCTCACAAACTGAAGTAAGTATAAATGCCGGTGGAGAAGCCGATGTAAATGCAACTGAATTTGTTGAAGCAAAAACAAGGGCAGGGGGTGATATAAATATTTACGGAAACCCACCGCAGGTAAATAAAAAAACATTTGCAGGAGGTAGAATAGAAGTTAGAAGTTAATTTATTTAAGATTAAAAATTATATAAATCCCAGAAAGTAGTAGCAATACTATTTTCCGGGATTTTTTTTAAATAAAGTGTAACAATAATTTAAAATATAGGTCTTTAGTAAAGTATTCAAATCAATCAATTTTAAAACATATATGTTATGAAATCATTCTTAGTTATTGCAGCCCTTGTAATTTTTCAATTTGCTGATGCTCAAAAAACTATTGAACTAGAACCTTTTAAAAGAATAACCATTGGGAGTGATATCAAACTGGATTTGGTAAAGAGCAATGATGATAAACTTGTATTTAATAGTGAGGAAACTTTTGAAATAGAGTATAATAACGACGATAACCTGGTATTAAATGGTGAAGGAAATGCAACTTTATACTATAAAAATGATATTGAAAGCATTACATTGGGTTCAGATGCAATACTAACATGTAAGGATGAAATTAACGGAAAGAATTTACAGTTAACTGCCGGTGCAGACAGTAAAGCAACGCTTAGTGTTAATTTACAGGAATTACAGGTAACCGCCGGTTCAGATGCTAAGGTAGTAATAAATGGGAAGGCAATAAGAATGAGTGCTACAATAGGCTCCGACGCTGATTATAATTCTGAAAAACTTAATGTTGAAGATGTAACTATAAACATTGGTTCTGATGGAAAGGGAACAATAACAGCAACAGGTATGTTAACAACTGCAGTAGGTTCAGATGGATATTTAAAAGTATATGGCAAACCAAAAAAAGTGAGCCAGATAAAGGATAGTAATGCAAAAATTATTATAGTAAAATAGTTATTATTAAAAGTACTCCAATGATCCCCGAAAGCATCTGAAAAAAATGGTTATTTCGGGGATTTTTACATATCTGTTTTAATGTTATGTTTATATAAAAATTTAAAATAGTAACTTGCATGACTTAATTTAATTTGATGTTACAAGATATTTTAAGCGCCATTCCACTAGGTTTTTTTTTGAGCATAATGCCCGGAGCTGTTTTTTTTGTATTATTAGAAACCAGTGTTATTAAAGGATTCAGAGCTGCCGTAGCTTTTGATGCAGGTGCTATTACATCAGATATAATCTTTATACTTATTGCTTATTTTAGTAGTTATCAGCTTCTTGAAAATATAAAAGACGATCCTTCTTTATTTATTTTCGGAGGGTTAATTATGGTTACTTATGGTATTATTTCTTTTCTGAAAATAAACAAAACAGCAAAGAATGATATTATTGATGATGCCTCTAAAGACATTCTTAAAAAGAATTATATAAGCCTTTTTGTAAAAGGCTTTGTACTTAATTTTATAAACATTGGAGTATTAGGTTTCTGGCTTGCCATTATTATTACCTGGGGGCCAAAACTTGATATGCAGCCATCTAGAATTTTCATATTCTTTGTATCGGTTATACTTTCATATTTTACTTTAGATCTTTGTAAAATACTGCTTGCAAAACAGTTAAGAAGTAAACTTACAATGAATAATATTATGAAAATTAAAAAAGCAATAAGCATTATTCTTGTTGTTTTCGGTATAGCCTTATTATTTCAGGGATGGTTTCCGGGAGAAGGGAATAAGATGATTGAAAAGTTTGAAGAGAATTCTAAATAACTAATAAGCAATCAAATAAAAAAGCTTTCACAATTTGTGAAAGCTTTTTTGCTGAGGCATCTAGCGGATTCGAACCGCTGTAGCAGGTTTTGCAGACCTGAGCCTAGCCGCTCGGCCAAGATGCCATTACATATATGGTTGGCAAATTTACATATATTTTACTCTAACGCAAGAAAAATTAAACCATTTTTTATTTTACTTATTAATTGCTTAATTTTTTAATTATTCTGCTTTGATAAAGAATAAGTTAATAATTTCGTAAATATTTTTTAACAATATTTTATGAAGAAACTTTCATACCTTAAGTCAATTGCCAATTTTATACTTATTGGTTTAGCAATTACCACTTTAAGCAGGATAATACTTTTTTTCATCTTTAAGGATAGAATAGATGATACCCCTGATTACTGGTATATTTTCCCAATAGGTTTAAGGTTTGACCTGATACTTTTATGCTATTTATCGTTCCTGCCATTTCTTATTATAAGTTTCGTGCCGGGTAAGTATCTTCATTATTTCAATAGATTTCTAAATATTTACTATATCCTTTTTTTGGTATTGATATTACTTATGGAGCTTACCAGTTCAGATTTTATAAAGCAATATGATACCAGGCCTAACAGGCTTTTCCTTGATTATCTTATTTATCCGAAAGAGGTAATGGGTACGTTGTTTAAAAGTTATTTAAGTTCTATTATACTGACCTTTGTTATAATGGGAGCTTTTATTTATCTATTATTTAAAAAAAGAAGATCATTATTTGCTACTCCGTTTACAGAATACCGATTTAAGCTGTTTTTATTCGTTCCTGTAGCTTTTTTACTTTTTTTTGGCGCTAGGGGTAGTTTAACTTCTAAAAGGCCTATAAACGCAAGTAATGCTGTTTTTTCGTTTGATCAGCTTACAAACTGCATGGGGCTTAATTCATTTTACACTGTTGCTTTTGCTGCTTACTCATTAAAAAATGAAAACAATTCAGGTAAAATGTATGGTAAAATGGATAGTGCTGAAGCTTATACAAGGGTTAAAAAATATATGACGGCCCAGCCTGAAGATTTTACAGATGCTGAATTGCCATTATTACATACGCAAACACCTGACAGTAGTAACAACCAGCCTATGAATGTTGTTATTTTTCTTCAGGAGAGTCTTGGTGCAGAATATATTGGCTGTTTGGGTGGTAAGCCTTTAACACCAAATTTTGATGCTCTTACTAATGATGGATTATTGTTTACAAACTTATACTGCACGGGTACCCGAAGCGTAAGAGGTATAGAAGCTGTGGTTACAGGGTTTCTTCCATCACCTTCAGAAAGTGTTGTTAAACTAAGTAATTCGCAATCAGAATTTTTTACGCTTGCCGATCTTATGAAAGATAAAGGTTACGATACTAGTTTTATATATGGAGGGATGGCGAATTTTGATAATATGGCGTCTTTTTTTAATGGTAATGGCTTTGATAATATTATTGATGAAGAAGATTTTGATAAAGACGGAAATAAATATGCTTTTAAAGGTACCTGGGGTTATAGTGATGAAGACCTGGTTGTTAAAGCAAATGAATATTTTAAAAGTCAAAAGGGTAAGCCTTTCTTCTCGTTAATGTTCTCAACATCTAACCATGAACCTTTTGAATTTCCTGACGGAAGAATTGAACTGTTTGACAAAGAAAAAAATACTGTAAACAATGCTATGAAATATGCTGATTTTGCTATTGGGAAGTTTTTTGAACTGGCTAAAAAAGAAGAGTATTTTAAAAATACCATATTCATTGTAGTTGCCGACCATAATACCAGAACATATGGTAAGCATTTAGTACCAATTCATAAGTTTCATATACCGGCACTTATTATAGGTCCCGGTGTTACAAAAGGAACTAAATATGAAAAATTATGCAGCCAGATAGATCTTGCTCCTACATTGCTTGATATGGCAGGAATGAAGGTTGAAACACCAATGCCTGGGCGTAATTTAAAACAATTAAAACAGGATGTTAAAGGCAGGTCTATCATGCAGTTTCATGATATAAATGCTTTCAGGATAGATGATCAGGTTGTTATTATGCAGCCTAATAAGGAAGCATTACAGTTTAAAATTAAAAACGATACTGTGTTGGAACCGGTACCTCTTGATAAAGAAATGGCAAAAGATGCACTGGCACATGTAACCGCAGCATCTGATCTTTATAAGAACAGAAAATATAAAATGAAGCATAAAAAAACCGGAAATTAATCCGGTTTTTTTATTGTCTTTTTTCTTCAAGCTGTATGGTTACAGCCTGTACATCGCCGCCAATAGGAGGGTTAATTTTAGATACTGCCACCATAACAAAAGTTACCATAGGTATCTCTTTAAAAACCCTGTTCATAATACGTTTTGCAACATGTTCAAGTAATTTAGACCGTATAGCCATTTCTTCAGTCACTATTTTATTTAAATGTACATAATCTACTGTATCTTCAAGCTCATCGGTCTCCATAGACCGTTTTAAATCAGCCTTTATTTCAAGGTCTACAGAGTAATCAGATCCTATTTTGCTTTCTTCTACAAGGCAGCCGTGATAAGAAAAAGTACGTATATTTTTAAGTTTAATACTATTCATAGTAAGTTACAAAGTTTAAAGAGCGGCAAAGTTACAAAGTAATTGGGCTTTTAATGCTACAACTTTGGTACTTTGATACTCTGTAACTTTGCTTGTAATTAACTACCTTTGCAATCTTATTTATTTAAAGCTATGTCGACTGAAGAAAGATCACTTAATTTTATTGAGCAGATTATTGAAGAGGATTTAGGAAAAGGTTTTGCAAAAGACAAACTACGTTTTCGTTTTCCTCCGGAACCTAATGGTTACCTGCACATAGGCCATGCGAGTTCTATATGCCTTAATTTTGGATTAGGACTTAGATATAATGCGCCTGTAAACTTACGTTTTGATGATACTAACCCTGCTAAAGAAGAGCAGGAATATGTAGATGCAATTAAAAAAGACGTGGAGTGGTTAGGATACCAATGGGCAGAAGAGCGTTACGCTTCAGACTATTTTCAGGAGCTTTATGACTGGGCTGTTCAGTTTATTAAAAATGGTAAAGCCTATGTAGACAGCCAAAGTAGTGAAGACATGGCTAAACAAAAAGGTACGCCATCTCAACCGGGTACTGATAGTCCATACAGAAACAGGTCTGTAGAAGAAAACCTTGACCTTTTTGAAAGGATGAAAAACGGCGAATTTCCTGAGGGAACTCACGTTTTAAGGGCTAAAATAGATATGGCATCGAGCAATATGCTAATGCGCGATCCGCTTATGTATCGTATATTACACAAGCATCATCACCGTACAGGGGAAGCATGGAAAATATATCCAATGTATGACTGGGCACATGGAGAAAGTGATTATGTAGAAGAGATTTCTCATTCACTTTGTACACTTGAGTTCCTTATGCACAGGGAACTATATGACTGGTTCCTGGACCAGATCTACACGGAAGGAAATGTAAGGCCTAAGCAACGCGAGTTTGCCCGCCGTAACCTAAGCCATACTGTTGTTAGTAAAAGAAAACTTTTACAATTGGTGCAGGAAGGGCATGTTAAAGGTTGGGATGACCCAAGGATGTCTACAATATCCGGTATGAGAAGAAGGGGTTATACACCGGCTTCCATACGCAATTTTGCAGACACTATTGGTATTGCTAAGCGCACAAACTTAATAGATGTTTCATTATTAGAGTTTTGCGTAAGAGAAGATCTTAATAAGACTGCTCCCCGCGTTATGGCTGTTTTAGATCCTGTTAAGCTTGTTATTACTAATTATCCGGAAGGAAAAGAAGAATGGCTTGAAGCGGAAAATAATCCTGAAGATGAAACTGCAGGATTTAGAGAAATACCTTTTTCAAGAGAACTTTATATTGAAAGAGAAGACTTTATGGAAAGTGCCAACAGTAAATATTTCCGTTTAACTCTTGGTAAAGAAGTAAGGCTTAAAAATGCATATATTATAAAAGGGGAGAGCGTTGTAAAAGATGCTGACGGCAATATTACCGAAATTCACTGCACGTATGATACTGATAGTAAGAGTGGTAGTGGTACAGAAGCAAGTTTGCGAAAAATAAAAGGTACAATTCACTGGGTTTCTATACCACATGCAATTGAAGCCGAAGTGAGAATATACGACCGTTTATTTACTCACGAAGCTCCTGATGCAGATAAAGATATTGATTTTAAAGAGTATATAAATCCAAAATCGCTTGAAATTATAAAAGGCTATCTGGAGCCAAGCCTTAAAAGTGCAGAAGCCGGAGAGCGTTACCAATTTCAGAGGTTAGGCTATTTTTGTGTTGACCCGGATACCAATGCCGAAAAAATAGTTTTTAACAAAACTGTTGGTCTTAGAGATACCTGGGCTAAACTTGAGAGCAAAGAATAATTATATCAGTTTTATTTATAGAAGCTCCTGATTTATCAGGAGCTTTTTTATTATTTATATATCTTATCAATTAAAATAATAGAATAAGGTTTTTTTATTAAAAGTAACCTCTTAAAAATGATTGTAAGCTATTATTTTTTATAGCAAAGGTGTTCTTACATTTACTCAGTAAAACTGCGTGAAATCAGCTTATTTTAATTTTTACATAGTTTGGCTTTCAATTAACGGCATATTAACATCCTACAAATGTTAAAGTGGGTATCTTTATGCTATTAATCAAAAAAAAATTATATTATGGCTGGTAAATCAGGAACAGTAGTAGCGGTACTTGCGGGTGCAGCAATTGGAGCGGCAATAGGAATTTTATTTGCACCGGATGAAGGCGCAAAAACCAGAAAAAAAATTAAAGAAGGTGTTGGCGCCAAAAAAGATGAACTTGCAGATAAACTTCATGAACTTACCGAAACGGTTAAAGGAAAATTTGGTGTAGCTAAAAAAGATCTTGAAAGTTCTTTAGATAATCTTGTTAGCAATGTAGAGCATAAAACAGAAGATGTAATCTCTATGCTTGAAAAAAAACTGGAAGAGCTGAAAAACGATTCAAAGTCTAAAACAGCATCTGCAAAATAATATATTCCTGCTATGGCATTTGAAGAAATAAAAGAGAACGCTGAAGATCTTAAAGAAGAAGCCAGAAAACTTATAGATGCTAATGTAAAGTACTATAAGCTCTGGGGATTTAAGATATTAATGAAATCTACCACCATGATGCTGAAGTTATTTCTTCTGGCTGTCATGCTGATGATTGTTACGGTATTTTTTTCAATTGCCCTTGCAATAGGTATAGGCTATTGGCTTGATAATATGGCTTATGGTTTTCTTATTGTAGGTTTTATTTATCTTATCCTTGCTATTGTAGTATTCTATGTTCAGGATAAGCTGGTTGAAGGCCCTATGCTTTCAAGATTTTCAAGGATTTTTTTAAAGAAATACTAAATTGCAATGAAACTGAAAGTGTATAATTCTTACGACGAGATAAACCGTGACCTTGAAATACTTAAGGTAGAAAAAGACCTTGCCTATGCTAAATTTAAAAGGAGTTTAGACGAAACCAAGGATAGCCTGCAGCCTATGAATATGATAGGAGATACTCCTAAAAAAGTATTACACGTTTTAGGATCACTCTCCGGGCCGATAAAGAGCGCTGCGCTAACCTGGATTTTTAAAAAGATATTTTAAAAGAAAAAGCTACCAATTTGGTAGCTTTTTCTTTTTAATTCGCAAGTTCTTCTTTCATCATTTTATTTATATGATCTGCATAGCTATATCTTAGTATTGTATCTTTTTTATAAAGGGTTGCAAAGTCTTTTCCTTTAGCTTTTACAACTGAATCTCCAACTGATATAGTTTTCCAAAATTCTTTTCCGGGTTCGGCAACAGTATTACTCTTTAGGATAATTTTTGATGAAGGATATTTTCCGGATTTATCAATGAATTTTTTTATAACAATTCCATTATAGTTTTCTTGTATGCGTTCTTCCAACATTTCTTTAAAGAAGTCTTCATCAATTCCATATTTAGAATTAATGTAAAAATAGGGTACGGCAATCATTACAACTATTAAAGCAGGGTACAGCAATTTCTTCATTACAATTTAGAATTTTTACAAAGGTAGATATTCGATGATCTTATTTAAATAAAATAACTGATAGATAGAAAGCTTTTTTTAATCTACGTACTGAACTTTAGTAGAGAATGCTTTCTTTAGTATATTGCGGTACTTAATAAATGTTATGAAGTTTTCAGGTAAAATTATAGTATTGTTTTTAATTGCATTGGCGCTTTTTATTATATTTTATCCTAGAAATTATAGTTCTGACTTTAAAGGACATTGGTCGGTTAACAGAATGATTATTAATGAAAATGAAAAGCTTTTTAGAGGTTCTGTCCATTTTTATGACAACTCTATTGCTGTTAATGAATATAATTTCATTAATAGCAGTAATTATTCATTTAGGATTATTAACAATGACAGCATAATTATTTGTTGTAAGAAAGATAAAAGCCTTATAAAAGATAGTCTTTATTCAGATTCGGAAGATGCAAATTTAGAAGGTAATTATAAAATAAAGCTATATAACAAAATTATTGGTGGTGGGAAAAATGCATATTATGAAAGGCGTTTTAATTTGATATCCAAAGATAAATCTATTTATATGTTTAAAAATGAACCTGTTAATTGGCAGGTGGGCATACCAAGAGGACGTCCTTAAAAAAGAAAATCCCGCTCATAAGGCGGGATTTCTTGTTTTTATTCTGATTTTGTATCGTTATTATCATTTTCAGGATCATACTCTTCCTGCGAGCGGTAATCATCTTTTTTTGTTTTCCTTTTCTCAATTTCCCTTTTTAGGTTTCCTTTTTTGATTGACTCGCCAACCTGGTTAGATGCCGCAAATGATGCTACCATGTTATTTAGCATATCGCTGCCTGCCTGTGGAGAATTTGGCAACAGTATAAGGTTGGAATTAGTATCAGATCCTATAGATTGAAGTGTATCATAATGCTGGGTAACAACAATTAGGGCAGATGCTTCTTGTGAATTAATGCCTACTTCATTAAGGACATTTACACTTTCTACAAGTCCTCTTGCAATTTCACGACGCTGGTCAGCAATACCCTGTCCCTGTAACCTTTTGCTTTCTGCTTCTGCTTTTGCTTTGGCTACAATTCTTATTCTTTGTGCTTCTGCTTCATATTCGGCAGCCGATTTTTCCCTGTCGGCAGCATTAATACGGTTCATGGCATTTTTTACCTGAATATCCGGGTCAATATCAGTTATAAGTGTATTTATAATATCATAACCATAGGTAGTCATTGCTTCATTAAGTTCTCTTTTAACAGCAATTGCAATATCATCTTTACGTTCAAAAACATCATCAAGCTTAAGTTTAGGAACTTCTGCACGCACAACGTCAAAAACATACGATGTTATCTGGTCATGGGGAAATTGTAGTTTATAAAAAGCTTCATATACTTTTTCCTGTATTACAACAAACTGTACAGAAACCTTCATTTTTACAAAAACATTCTCCTTGGTTTTTGTTTCAATAATTACATCAAGCTGCTGTATTTTAAGATTTATTCTTCCGGCAATTTTGTCAATAATAGGGATTTTAAGCTGAAGCCCTGCATGGCGTATGCTTAGGTATTTACCAAAACGTTCTACAATTACAGCTGTTTGCTGTTTAACAGTAAAGAACGAAGAAAGAAAGATAAGTAACCCGAAAAAGAGGATTACATATAAAAAAACATTTTCCATAGTTAAGGTTTTAGATTGATTTGTGGTAAGGTACGATTTTTAGTATAATAAAAAAACCTTCCTAAGCAGGAAGGTTTAGTTGTAAAGTCTCAATAGCTTTTTGTATTCTGTTTTTTGTTTCTTCTTTGCCTATTATGGCAATAATATCAAACAAATGAGGGCCTTTTAGTGAGCCTACAAGGCTTAAACGCAATGGCTGCATAACTTTACCCATACCAATACCGTTTTCTTCCATCCAGGCTTTTACAACGCTTTCTATATTGGCAGAAGTAAAATCTAATATATTTTCCAGTACTTCTGTTAGTTTGGTCATTAACTCTGCTGTTTCAGGCTTCCAGTTTTTAGAAGCTTTTTCATCATAAGCTGTTGGCGCTGTAAAGAAGAAATCACTTAAATCCCAAAGTTCATTAGCAAAGTTAGCACGCTCTTTAACCAGGCCTACAACCTCCGTAACAACTTCAATAGGCCTGTTTATGCCTTTTTCAAGCAGTACATGAGAGAAATCTTTAGCTAAAGTTTCATTATCCTGTCTTCCAAAATATTGGTGATTGAACCATTTGTTTTTCTCCGGGTCAAATTTAGCACCTGCTTTATGTACCCTTTCAAGATCAAA
The DNA here is from genome assembly GCF_024054175.1 of Flavobacterium sp. NRK1. GTDB lineage: Bacteria > Bacteroidota > Bacteroidia > Flavobacteriales > Flavobacteriaceae > Flavobacterium. The sequence goes on along the minus strand of NZ_JAMXLA010000001.1, from coordinate 1,272,444 downwards.
TAATTGTACAAGCTCATCAAGTGTAAATAGTTCCTGATCTGTACCCGGGTTCCATCCTAAAAGAGCAAGGAAATTAACAACGGCCTCAGGTAAAAAGCCTTTTTCCCTATATCCGGAAGATATAGTTCCATCAGGATTTTTCCATTCAAGAGGGAAAACAGGGAAACCAAGTTTGTCGCCATCTCTTTTAGAAAGCTTACCGTTACCAACAGGTTTAAGTATTAGTGGTAAATGTGCAAAGAGGGGTGCTTCCCAACCAAAAGCTCTGTATAAAAGTTCGTGTAGGGGTAGGGAAGGCAGCCATTCTTCACCACGTATAACATGGCTGGTTTCCATTAAATGGTCATCAACTATGTTGGCCAAGTGATAAGTAGGCATACCATCGCTTTTAAATAAAACTTTATCATCAAGCAGATTAGTTTCAAATTTTATATCACCACGAATAATATCTTTTAAATGCAGTGTTTCATCTACCGGAGTTTTGAATCGGATAACATAATCCTCTCCGTTTTCAATTCTCTTTTGCACTTCTTCTTCAGAAAGCCTTAAAGAGGTTTCTAATGTTTCACGGTTGGTATGGTTATATATAAAAGTTTTTCCTTCAGCTTCGGCAGCAGCTCTTAAATCATCAAGAGTTTCAGTAGTATCAAATGCATAATATGCCCAACCGTTTTCAATTAGGTTAAGTGCATATTGTTTGTACATGTTTTTTCTTTCACTCTGGCGGTAAGGTCCAAATTTACCTTCTTTGCCTACGCCTTCGTCAAAGGGAATCCCACACCAGTTAAGCGCTTCAATAATATATTCTTCTGCACCTTCTACGTAGCGGTTTTGGTCAGTATCTTCTATACGTAAATAGAAAACACCTCCATGTTTTTTGGCAAATAAATAATTAAATAGGGCTGTCCTTACACCACCTATGTGTAAAGGTCCTGTAGGGCTTGGTGCAAAACGCACGCGAACTTGCTTAGACATTGTTACTTAAATTTTAAGCTGCAAAGATACAATTATGTAATTTCCTTGACAGATAAATTGAGTGTTGAATTTTAACCTGACGCTAAGTTATTAACAACAAGATGCTATATATACTGATAACCCACTATATAAATGGATTTTTAACGTTTATTAGTTCGCGGGAATTTGTATTTTTATCGGTTATTAACAATTCTATATATTTTGGAAGCAAAAAATGTTATTTATTCCAAGCTGGAAGCCTTTATAAAAAAGTATTATACCAACGAACTTTTACGTGGAACATTATTTTTTATTGGGCTGGGACTGCTGTATTTTATATTCACGCTGTTGGTAGAGTATTTTCTTTGGCTGCCATCAGCAGGAAGAATTACTTTGTTCTGGCTTTTTATTGCGGTAGAGATTTTCCTGTTGTTCAGGTTTATTCTGTTTCCGGTATTTAAATTGTTCAAACTGCAAAAGGGTATAGATTATCGCCAGGCTTCTGATATAATCGGAACGCATTTCGCTGAGATAAATGACAAGCTTACAAATTTTCTTCAGTTATCATCACAAGACGATCGGTCAGAATTATTAGTTGCATCTATAGAGCAGAAGGCAAACAACCTTCAGCCTATACCATTTACAAATGCTGTTAATTTTAAAAAGAATATTAAATACATTCCGTATGCAGCTATACCGGTCCTGCTGATTTTATTTTTTATGATGAGCGGTAATACTTCTGTATTTACACAAAGTTTAGATAGGGTAGTGCATTACAGCAAGCATTATGCACCACCTGCACCTTTTGAATTTGTAATAATCAACAATTCTTTAACTGCGCAGCAGGATACTGATTTTATTCTGGAAGTTAAAACGGCAGGTTCTGTAGTTCCTGAAAATGCCATGATAACAATTGGCAGTGAAAACTATTATCTTGAAAATGTTAAGCCGGGAGTTTTTCAATACCGGTTTGAAAAGCCCGCAAAAAATATTGAATTTAACCTTTCTGCAAATAACGTAATCTCGCAGCCTTATGAACTAAATGTTGTAGCCGTACCTGCTATTGCCAATTTTGAAATGGTATTAAATTTTCCAACATATCTTGGTAAAAAGCCGGAGACTATTAGTGGTACTGGTAATGCTGTAGTACCTGAAGGAACAAAAGTGACCTGGAAAGTTGATGCTCTTGCAACTACTGCTATTGAGTGGGTTGGTGAAGGACAGACCTATACGTTTACAAATGATGAAGATTCCTTTTCATTATCTAAAAATATATTACATAATACAGAATATCAGATATTTACTTCAAATAATAAGGTAAAACATCACGAAAAACTGCAATATCAGCTTACAACTGTAAAAGATCAGTATCCTACCATCAATGTTGCAGCAGCTCCGGACAGTTTAAAGCTTGAGAGGGATATTGTTTTGGGTCAGCTGTCAGACGATTATGGTTTAACTAAACTTCAGATTGTTTACTATCCACAGGATAATCCTGAAGTTGCCAAACGTGGAACATTACCTGTGAAGAGAGAAGTTTATGATAGATTCTATTATACTTTCCCTGATGGGCTGTCCGTAAAAGAAGGTATTAATTACGAGTATTATTTTGAAGTTTTTGATAATGATGCTGTACATAATTATAAGAGTTCAAAATCGTCTGTATTTTCTCATAGAGAACTAACGGATGATGAAAAACGTCAGGAAGCATTGCAGGAACAAAACAGCAATATTAATAGTCTTGAAAAATCAATTAAGAATCAGGATAAGCAATTAAGTGAACTTGATAAGCTGCAAAAGATGGGTAAGGAGAAAGACAACCTTGATTTTAAAGACCAGAAAAAGATTCAGGATTTCATTAATCGTCAAAAGCAACAGGACGAAATGATGAAAGAATTCTCTAAAAAATTAGAGGAGAATCTTGATAAATTTAATCCGGAAAAGAAAGATGAGTTTAAAGAAGAACTTAAAAAACGTTTAGAAAAGAATGAAAAAGAAGCTGAAAAAAATCAGAAGCTTCTTGAAGAACTCAGAAAACTTGCCGATAAATTAGAGAAAGAAGAACTGTTTGATAAAGTAGATCAGCTAAAGAAAAACAGTAAAAATCAGGCTAAGAATTTAGAACAGCTTGTTGAGCTTACTAAGCGTTTTTATGTAGAAAAGAAGGCTGAGCAAATTGCGGATAAATTAAATGACCTTGGTGATAAACAAGAGAAGCTTTCTGAAAGCGAAAAGAATTCTGCTGAAAAGCAGGATGAGATACAAAAGGAATTTGATAAGATACAGGAAGAGCTTCGCGAACTGGAAAAGGAAAATGAAGAACTTAAAAAACCAATGGATATTCCTGCGGATAAGAATGAGGAAAAGAGTGTTGAAGATGATATGCAGAAAGCATCTGATGAATTAAAAAAACAAAATAAAGACAGTAAACAAAACGCTAAGCCAAGACAAAAATCTGCCGGTAAAAAGATGAAAGAAATGGGAGGTAAGATGATGGAAATGATGATGAGCGGCGATATGGAGCAAATGGAAGAAGATGTTAAAATGCTGCGCCAGATTCTGGATAATCTTTTAGCATATTCATTTTCTCAGGAAGATGTAATGGGTAAGTTTAAAGGAAGTACATCTCATTCTTCTTTATTTAGTAAAAACCTTAAAAAACAGCAGGATCTTAAACAACAGTTCAGGCATGTTGATGATAGTATTTTTGCTATGTCTTTGCGTAATCCTAAAATAACTGAAGAGATAACTGCAGAGGTTGGTAATGTGCATTATTATATTGATAAAGCCATTACAGATCTTGCAGACAATATTGTTCCCCGTGGTGTGTCCAACCAGCAATATGCTATAACATCGGCCAATAAACTGGCAGATTTTTTAAGTGATGCATTAAACAATATGCAGATGGAAATGATGGGTTCAGGTACAGGAAGCCCTAAACCGGGCAGGACCGGCAAAGGTGAAATGCAATTGCCTGATATTATACAAAAGCAGGAGCAGCTTGCCCAGAAAATGAAAGAAGGAAAAGAAGGAAAAAGTGGTAAAAAAGGTGAAGGAAAAGAAGGCGAACCACAACCCGGAGGTAATCAAAAGGGGCTGAATAAAGGAGAAGGAGAAGGTGACGACGGAGATAAAGAAGGTGATGCGGGTGAGCTATTTGAAATTTATAAGGAACAGCAGCAACTACGTGAAGCTTTACAAAAAGAGTTGGAAAAGCAGGGTATGGGCGGTAATGGCCAGAATGCAATGCGCCAGATGAAGGAGATAGAAAAGCAATTGCTTAATAAAGGTTTTAAGGGGGATGCAATGCAAAAAATGCAGAATTTAAAACATGAATTATTAAAACTTGATAAAGCCATACGCCAGCAGGGTGAAGAGAATAAAAGGCAATCTCAAACCAATACTAAAGAATACAACAACAACGCTAACCGTATTCCTGAGGCATTGAAAGATTATTTAAATAGCGTAGAAATATTAAACAGACAAAGCTTACCTTTGCGCCCATATTTTAATCAAAAGGTGCAAACCTATTTTAGAAAAGATGATTAGTTTTAATTACGAAACCCAATTTGTACTTCAGGATGAAGCTAAACATGAAGAGTGGATTAGCCGCGTTATAGAATCTGAAGATAAAACAGAAGGTGAGATCAATTACATTTTTTGTGATGATGAGTATCTTTTAAAAATGAATGAAGAATTTCTAGATCATGATACGCTTACTGACATTATCAGTTTTGATTATACAATGGGTAATCTTTTAAGTGGTGATATCTTTATTTCTATAGAAAGAGTTAAAGATAATGCTGTAGATTTTAACGTGCCTTTTGAAGATGAACTTAAAAGGGTTATGGCACACGGTATTTTACACTACTGTGGTTATAAAGATAAAACTGAAGCAGACTCAGCTATTATGAGATATAAAGAGGATGAAAAAACAGCCCTGTTCCACGTGGAACAATAGAGCTAAACATCTATATATTTTAAAACGTTCCACGTGGAACGTTTAAGGAAAATTGTCAAATTAATTGGGTTCCACGTGGAACGTAATGCTTGGCAAAAAAATTTTATAAAGCAAATTTTTAAAGTTCCACGTGGAACAAAGGAGATAATAAAATGTTTAACGAGGTATATGATGTGATTGTAGTGGGTGCCGGGCATGCAGGTTCTGAAGCTGCGGCGGCTGCCGCTAATATGGGTTCGAAAACACTGCTCGTTACAATGAGCTTGCAAAACATTGCGCAAATGTCATGTAATCCTGCAATGGGAGGTATCGCAAAAGGACAGATTGTGCGTGAAATTGATGCGCTTGGAGGGTATTCAGGAATAGTGTCTGACAAGACAGCTATACAGTTCAAGATGCTTAATAAGTCAAAAGGGCCTGCAATGTGGAGTCCACGTGTACAGAGTGACCGTATGCGTTTTGCTGAAGAATGGAGATTGATGCTTGAGCGTACACCTAATCTGGATTTTTATCAGGAAATGGTGTCGGGTGTTATTATTGAAGATGGTAAAATAAAAGGGATAAGAACGTCTCTTGGTTTAGAAATTAAAGCGAAGTCTGTTGTACTTACCAATGGTACATTTTTGAATGGATTAATTCATATTGGCGAAAAACAATTTGGTGGAGGAAGGGCAGGAGAAGGTGCTGCATATGGTATAACGGAAGATTTAGTTCGTGCTGGTTTTTCTTCGGGAAGAATGAAAACGGGAACACCGCCACGTGTTGACGGACGGTCTTTAGACTATTCAAAAATGTTGGAACAGCCCGGTGATGTTAACCCTGATAAGTTTTCATATATGGATGTTACCCAGTCGCTGAAACATCAGCGTTCTTGTTATATGACTTACACTTCAGAGTTGGTTCATGATCTGCTTCGTGAAGGTTTTGATCGTTCGCCAATGTTTAACGGACGCATTAAAAGCCTTGGGCCACGTTACTGTCCATCTATTGAAGATAAGATTAACCGTTTTGCAGATAAAGACCGCCATCAGCTTTTTGTTGAGCCTGAGGGGTGGGATACTGTAGAAGTATATGTAAATGGATTTTCAACCTCCCTTCCGGAGGATGTTCAGTTTAAAGCATTGCGTAGTGTAGCAGGTTTTGAAAACGTGAAATTCTTCCGTCCGGGTTATGCTATAGAATATGATTATTTCCCGCCAACACAGTTAAAGCATACGCTTGAAACTAAGTTGGTAGAAGGATTATATTTTGCAGGACAAATAAACGGAACTACAGGTTATGAAGAAGCTGCTTCGCAAGGGTTAATGGCTGGCATTAATGCGCACCTTAAAGTGCATGATAAAGATCCGTTTATTTTAAAACGTAATGAAGCGTATATAGGAGTGCTTATTGATGATCTAATTACTAAAGGTACAGAAGAACCTTATAGAATGTTTACCTCAAGAGCTGAATACAGAACGTTGCTTCGTCAGGATAATGCTGATTTCAGGCTTACACCGTTATCTTATGAAATAGGTTTAGCAAAAGAAGACCGTTTGAGAAGGATGGAACAGAAAAGAGACAAAAGTGAAGCTTTTGTAAATTTCTTTAAAGAGACAAGCGTGACAGTTGCTGAAGCTAATCCAATTCTTGAAGAAAAAGGATCAGCGCCAATTTCTCAGCCGGATAAAATGTTTAAAATATTTTCAAGGCCTCAAATAGACCTTGAAGATATTGTAAGGTTTGAAAAAGTGAAAGATTATATTAACGAACATGATCTTGATAGAGAAGTAGTAGAGCAGGCAGAAATTCAGGTAAAATATTCCGGATATATAGAAAAGGAAAAGAATAACGCTGATAAACTTAACAGGTTAGAAGATGTAAAAATTCCTGCTAACTTTGATTATGATAAAATAAAGTCGCTTTCGTATGAAGCGCGCGAAAAAATGAAAAAAATCAGGCCGGTAACAATTTCTCAGGCTTCGCGTATAAGTGGAGTATCTCCGAGTGATGTTTCTGTGCTATTAATACATATGGGGCGATAATGGCAATGTTTCACGTGGAACGATTTTTTAAAACCCTTTTTATAAAAGGGTTTTTTGTGTTTTTTATAGCCATTTTGTTTACAAGCTGTATAACACCAAGGCATACTGTTGAAATTGACGATTATTTGTTGTTAGAAAATGGAAAAGAGATTTTAGGCCATGATGAAGGCCTTATTTGCTTCTTTTTTGAAAATAATCAGAGAAAAGAGCCTTTTCAGCAATTTTTAATGAATAAATATAAATTGGGTAACTCGGAAGAAGTAACTTATAATATTTCATTAGAAGGACATCAATTTACAGTGTTTTTTTATAGTTATGATGAATTAGTAAAATATTTCGACCTTTCACAATACATGGTAAGCAATGTTGAAACTGAAGTTAACAGAATAGGGTCGTCGGGGAATTTTCTTGGCATTTCTGTTATTGATGAATATAACAATGATTGTTTATCTGCTGAGTCACTTTATCAAAACCTGGTAATCAAATATCTTAAAGATTTAAAATTCGAATACAATAATTATTAATGGACTTTTCTAAAAACAATGTTTACCTTACGGTTAAAGATTATTCTGTATCGGGTGAAGAATTTCAGCTTTTGCTTGATGAGCAGCTACAATTGCTTAAAACACATCCTCAGCCAGCTCCCGAAAAACTGGGCAGCTATTATGAAAGTGATGATTATATTTCGCATACCGATGGTAAACGCTCCATATTTGAAAAGCTCTATCATACGGTAAAGCAAAAGGCACTAAGAGATAAAATCAATTTAATACAACAATTTCAGCCGAAGAAAGGTAAAATTCTTGATATTGGAGCCGGAACGGGTGATTTTTTGGTTATTGCAGCAAAAAATGACTGGAAAACAGTTGGATTAGAGCCAAGTGCTAAAGCAAAAGCTATAGCGCAATCTAAAGGTGTTGATTTTGTACAAGCACTTTCTGAAATGCAGGATCAGTCTGTTGATGTTATAACCATGTGGCATGTACTGGAACATGTGCCGGATGTAGAAGCCCAAATTACCGAGCTTAAAAGAATTGTTAAACCCGATGGTGTAATAATTATTGCTGTGCCTAACTTTAAATCTTACGATGCGCAATATTATGGAAAGCATTGGGCAGCATATGATGTGCCAAGACATTTGTGGCATTTTTCTAAAACAGCTATAAAAATGCTTTTTGAAAAAAAGCAGATGGAGCTTATAAAAATTATGCCTATGAAATTTGACAGTTTTTATGTTAGCCTGTTATCTGAAAAATATAAAACTGGCAAAATGAGTTTTGTAAAAGGTTTTTTAACCGGATTACGTTCAAATTTAAAAGCAGCACGGAATTCAGAGTATTCTTCACATATTTATATATTAAAACATGCCAAAAATTAAATAAAAGCTTCAAATTAAATTTTTTTAAGCTTAAATAAGGATTTATACCAAAGATTTCTAAAAACTCAGCAGGAGGCTTTATTTTAAGCCGACTTTAATTGAAAAATTCTATACGTTATATTGTCCTTAATAAATCTTATTTATACATTAATTTTTTTTCAAAAAATCACTTTTTTTGGTACTTAACAACTAATTATTACTTTTACGAAAATTTTTAAAAAATAATTCTAAAATCAGGAAATGAAAAAATCACTTTTGATAATCGGTTTTGCCCTTGCGGTAATTTCATGCAATAAAGAAGCTGGCTCTAATGCAGCAGGCCTCAAGACAGCTTATGTAGATACAAATAAAATTGTTCAGGATCTTGACGAGTATAAAGAACTTGAATCGCAAAACAAAACTAAAAGAGAAGTGATGGCACAGGAATTACAGGCAAAAGCACATCAGTTTGATCTTGACAGAGCGAGTTTTCCTGAAGAAGCTAAAGCAAAGGGTATGCAGTGGGCGCAATTAAGACAGCAGGAATTACAGGAAAGAGGGCAGAAACTGCAAATGACTCAAGAAGCTATGCTTAAACAGCTTGAAGAAGAATTTGGTCCAAAACAGGATACACTTATTAGTAAGATCAAGAAGTTTGTTACTGATTACGGTAAGAAAAACGGATATGATTACATTTATGGTTCTGGCGATGTAGTAAGCATTATGTATGCTAAAGAAGGATATAATATTACAGATAAAATAACTAAAGAACTGAATGACAAGTATAAAGGTTCAGCTAAAACTACTGAAACAGTAAATGAAGAGCCTGCAAAAGAAGAAAAGAAATAATTTTTTTACTTTTAAATATATAATGCTTCCCTTGCGGAAGCATTTTTTTTGCACATTATTGTGTTCAAAAATCCGTAATTTTCGGCACTTCAATTTATACGCCTCATGGAAAATCTCTCTACAGCAGCTTCTTATGCATTACGCTTTATAAACCAGACAAATAGGTCTGTTTTCCTTACCGGTAAGGCGGGTACAGGGAAGACTACTTTGCTGAGGGAAATAATCCGTACAACGCATAAAAATGTTGTGGTTGTAGCCCCAACAGGCATAGCTGCGCTAAATGCAGGAGGTGTTACTATACATTCTATGTTTCAATTGCCCTTTTCAGGGTTTATACCAGATCATAATCAGCCACCTCAATTCTCTGATTTTGTGAAGTTTGAAACTAAAGATACACTTCGCCGCCATTTCCGTATGCGTGCCGATAAGCAGTCGGTTATCAACAATCTTGAACTTTTGGTTATAGATGAAGTGAGTATGCTTCGAGCTGATCTTCTGGATGCTATGGATTTTATGCTTAGAAGTGTACGTAAGAAAAATCTTCCGTTTGGAGGTGTGCAGGTTCTATACATTGGCGATTTGCTGCAACTGCCACCGGTAGTAAAAAATGAAGAATGGGAGGTATTGCGAAATTATTACAGGGGTAAATTCTTTTTTCATTCTCATGTAGTACACCAGGACCCGCCATTATATATTGAGCTGGATAAAATTTACAGGCAAACGGATTCGGTATTTATAGATGTACTTAACAATTTGAGGAACAATGTAATAACAGAAAAAGATCTTAAAGTTTTAAACACTTTTGTTCAGCCTGATTTTGACTCTACCAAACATACCGGCTATATAACGCTTACTACCCATAATGCGAAGGCGGATGCCATGAATGCTACTTCATTGGAAGAGCTTGACGAAAAGCAGTTTACCTACCATCCGGAAATTGTAGGTGATTTTCCGGATAAGATATACCCGGTTGAACAGGAACTTAAATTAAAGGTAGGGGCACAAGTAATGTTTATTAAAAACGACCTTTCGCCCGAGAAGAAATATTTTAATGGAAAAATCGGCGTAATTAAATCATTATCAGATGAAGAGATACTTGTATATTTTCCTGAAGAAGACGAAACAATAGAGGCAACCAAGTACGAATGGCAAAATGTGCGCTATTATGTTGACGACGTTACCAAAGAGATAAAAGAAGATGTTTTAGGAACTTTTGTGCATTATCCCCTAAAACTGGCATGGGCTATAACGGTACACAAGAGCCAGGGACTTACTTTTGACAAAGCTGTGCTTGATGTATCGCAGGTTTTTATGCCCGGACAGGCATATGTTGCCCTTTCACGTTTGCGTTCATTAGAAGGGCTTATTTTGCTATCTCCGATACGTATGAATGGTATTTCAAGCGATGCCGATGTTATAGGTTACTCGTCAGGCAGAGCAGAAGAAGGCGAATTGGAAAATTCTTTAAAGCAGGAAACAGAACGATTTATTGCTAACTTTCTTAAAAACAGCTTTGAATGGGCAGATTTAGCTACCGAATGGCAAAGGCACAAAATGAGCTATTTGCAGGAAGGCGATAAAGCTTTAAAAGCAAAATACAGGGAATGGGCTAATAGGCAGGAAAATAATATTCATGGCTTGCTGGATGCTTCAAAAAAATTTATTGCACAACTTGACCGGCTTTTTAGGCAGCCTGATATTGATATGGTTTTTGTAGCAGAAAGAGTAACAGCAGCTTATAATTATTTTTTCCCGGCAATGGATCGTCTGGCTTCAGGACTTCTGGAAAAAATGGAAGAGGTAAAACGCATTAGAAAAGCGAAAAGTTTTTATGAAGAACTTGCTGAAATGGAAGAAATGCAGACAGCAGCAGTTATAAGGCTTATGAAATCTAAACTGCTTATGGAGATTGTTAATGAAGGAAAACCCATAAGCAGGGAGCATTTGATTTCGCCTGAAATTCAATCGTATAAGTCTAAAAAAATTGAAGCATTTCGCGCATTGCTAAGACAAAATCCAAGTACGCTGCTTGAAGAGCAGGACGATGATTTTACTATAGAGCGTTATGCACCAAAAAAGAAAAAATCGGCAGAGCCAAAAAAGACTACACTGGAAGAAACGCATGAACTGTGGCAGAAAAAATTATCTATAGCAGACATAGCCCGCACAAGAAAACTTACCGAAACTACTATAATGAGCCATTTTGCGGGCCTTATACAGGCCGGAAAGGTTAGGGTTGAAGATGTATTGCCGCAAGACAGGATAATTGCACTTACAGAAGCTTTTAAAGACTTTGAGGGTGAAGCATTGGGCGGATTAAAAGAAAAGCTTGGTGACGAATTTACCTGGGGTGAACTAAGGCTTTTCAGGGCCAGCCTGCAAAACGACTGATCATAAAAAAGCGAACCAATTTCCGGTTCGCTTTTTTTATATGATATATATTTTCCTACTAAGTTATATTACAGCCAAGTAAGCAATAAAACGGTCGGAATAAAATAGATTACTATTGTTCTTGCACCATCATACTCTTTTGCCATTCGCTGACCTAATAGTAACATTAATAATGCTATGCATGATAATACGGCTGCCCAGAAAGCAAATTCGGTACCGCCATTTACTAAAATTTCTATGGCACCAATAACAGATGATGCTCCGGCAGCAATTTCAATTATAAGCACTAAAAAAAGCGAAAATGGCACCATATTTTTAATAGGTGTTTGAGCAAAATGTCCTTTCAACCATCCTACATTTCCTTTCCAGTCGGCAATTTTATCGTAGCCGGACTGAATAAATGTTATAGCAAGAAATGCTAATGTGATAATAATTGCGGTATGCGTGTACATAGTTTTATTTTTTATGGATTAAACGTGTGAGTTTTATAGACAGATCGGTTAAAATAATTTTGGCATTACCGTTACGCTCAATATGATAAAGCGCATCGCTAAGTTCTTTAAAAATGTCGTTAATATTATTGCCGTTTACAAAAGGTGCAAAGTTTTCAAGTTTAAACTTATCTACTGTTGGTTCCATAAAAACAAGGTCTTTAGCATTGTAGTTAAGCAATAAGGCCTGACGGAACATATCAATACAAAAATTTAAGAACTGCTTTTGGGCTTCGCGGCCAATAGAAGCTATTTGTTCGCTCCAGGCAATAAGATCCTGTATGGCAGAAGCATTGCCTTTAGCCCTGAAAGCAGCACGAACCCACATTACAAACCATTCTTCAAACGGAAACCCATCATCTGATTTATGTAATAAATGCAGTGCCTTATTATAATTTCCCTGAGCCTGATGCGCTAATTTCAGTGCACTTTTTTCATCAAGATTTTCACGTGAAACAAGGGCATCTACAATAGCTTTTTCACCTAAAGGGCCAAAGTTAAGCACCTGGCAGCGTGAAAGTATGGTTTGTAAAATATCATCTTCGCTTTCGGCAATCAGTATAAAAACCGTTTTTTCTGGCGGCTCTTCCAGCAGTTTAAGCAGTTTGTTGGCAGTAGCAATATTCATGCGGTCAGCCATCCAGATTATCATAACCTTATATCCGCCTTCATAAGCTTTTAGCGAAAGCGATTTTACAATTTCGTAGGCTTCATCTACACCAATCTGTCCCTGTTTATTCTGAATGTCAATTTTTTTATACCAGTCAAAAAGGCTGCCGTATGGAGTCTGGTTAACAAACTCGCGCCATGATTTTAAAAAGTTGGCGCTTACAGGGTGGCTTTTTACTTCGCTGTTTGAAGCTACCGGAAAAACAAAATGCAGATCAGGGTGCGACAGGTTTTTGAATTTAAGGTTACAGGCATCGTTGCCATTACCATTTTCTCCATCAGTGTTAGCGCAAAGAATGTATTGCGCATAAGCAATAGCCATTGGCAAAGTACCTGAACCTTCGGGGCCTATAAAAAGCTGTGCATGCGGAATGCGCGACGAAGAGGCACTCGTGGTAAGATGGTTTTTAATATGATCCTGTCCTAAAATTTCTGAGAAAAGCATAGGACAAATATAGCAGAAAATTCAGGATAAGAAATTAAGCAAATGCTATTCATAAAATGTGGTACATTTATAGCTGTCTTTGCTTAATTATAATTTGCTTCTATAAGATAAATCGTGTTACATAAAAAATACTACTACGTTTTCGTGGTAATATATCAAATGCTTTTAATTACATAAAACTCCCGTTTTGTGTGTTAATTTTAAATTTAACATCAATATAAAATGCTGACAAACAAATAGTTAATTATATGTTAAAAATATTTTTGAACAATGTCTTGGCTTTTTATTAACAGAAACGATTATATTTGCCTTTCTACAGAATTCTAAAAACTAAAACCACATTAATGAAAACTCTTGCTGATATTAATTTTGCCGATAAAAAAGCTGTTATCCGTGTAGATTTTAACGTACCTCTTGATGAGAATTTTAAAGTTACCGATACTACGCGAATTGAAGCTGCTAAACCAACTATCGATAAAATTTTAAAAGACGGCGGGAGCGTTATTTTAATGTCGCATTTAGGCAGGCCAAAAGGTGCTGAAGAAAAGTATTCACTTAAGCATATTGTAGATACTACATCTAAAATACTGGGTGTTAATGTAAAGTTTGTTTCAGACTGTATTGGTGCTGAAGCAGACCAGGCAGCAAAAAACCTGAAACCGGGCGAAGTGCTGCTTCTTGAGAATCTTCGTTTTCATAAAGAAGAAGAAGCAGGAGATGCTGAGTTTGCAAAAAAACTGGCCAATCTGGGCGATGTTTATGTAAACGATGCCTTTGGTACTGCACACCGTGCACATGCTTCTACAACTATTATAGCAAATTATTTTCCTGAAAATAAAACCTTTGGCTTACTTCTTGCTAAAGAAATAGAAAGTCTTAACAAAGTCTTAAAAAACAGCGAAAAACCTGTAACGGCTGTTTTGGGCGGATCTAAAGTTTCGTCTAAAATTACAGTTATAGAAAATATACTTGATAAGGTTGACCACCTGATTATTGGTGGTGGTATGACATTTACCTTTATCAAAGCACAGGGCGGAAAAATAGGAAACTCTATCTGCGAAGATGATAAGCAGGATCTTGCCCTTGAAATTTTGGCAAAGGCTAAAGAAAAGAATGTACAGGTACACCTGCCGGTAGATGTTATTGCTGCCGACAGTTTTAGCAATGATGCTAAAACACAGGTTGTAGATGTAACTGCAATTCCGGACGGATGGCAGGGGCTTGACGCAGGGCCAAAATCATTAGAGAACTTTAAAAAAGTTATTCTTGAGTCTAAAACCATTCTTTGGAATGGCCCGCTTGGCGTATTTGAAATGGAAAACTTTGCCAAAGGAACTATAGCCCTTGGTAATTTTATAGCTGAAGCTACCGAAAATGGTGCTTTCTCGCTTGTAGGCGGGGGAGACTCTGTAGCTGCCGTTAAACAATTTGGCCTTGAGCCGAAAATGAGTTACGTTTCTACAGGTGGCGGTGCCATGCTGGAAATGCTGGAAGGCAGAACACTACCGGGTATTGCTGCAATACTTGAGGCCTAGTGTTAAAATTTGCAATAGAAATTCAATTTTAAAGTTATCATACTTTGTTACTTTGTAAAGCATTGTAATTTAACTGATTAAAAAAAGTAAATTAAATGAATAAAAAGAAAACATTGTCATTCGTTTTCGCACTTTTCTCTCTGGCAGCATTTGCCCAGGAGAGTGCCCTAACCGACATTTCCCCGGTTGCACCAATTGCTAAAGTTTCGTTCTTGGACTCTATAAAATCTACTTTTATACGCCACAATGATCTGGCCTGTATAGACAGCTTATGGATAAAAGAACTTACTAACGAGGATTTGTTTAATGATATGCAGGAGGATCTTATGAAGATCAATCCTGATGAAGATGTTGACTATAGCCTTTCTACAGAACTTTTAAAAGAAAGACTAGCTAAGCTTGATGCTAAATCACCATTTCATATAGAATACAGCAAAGGCCTTGAAAATATCATAAAATCGTACCTTAAAAACAGGCCAAGATCTTATGAGCGTTTAATGGCTATCTCAGAATATTATTTCCCAATGTTTGAAGAGCACCTTGCAAAATACAATGTGCCTTTAGAAATTAAATATCTTGCAGTAATAGAGTCTGCACTAAATCCAAGAGCTAAATCAAGGGTAGGGGCAACAGGACTTTGGCAGTTTATGTATCCTACAGGTAAGCAATATAATCTTGAGGTAAACAGCTATGTTGACGAAAGAAGTGACCCTATTAAAGCAACAGAAGCTGCATGCCAGTACCTGTCCAGCCTTTATAATATGTTTGGTGACTGGGATCTTGTTCTTGCATCATACAATGCTGGCCCGGGTAATGTTACTAAGGCTATCCGCCGTTCAGGAAGTTACAGCAATTACTGGAATATCCGTAGAAATCTTCCAAGAGAAACCCAGGCTTATGTACCTACTTTTCTTGCCACAATGTATATTTATGAATATGCTAATGACCACGGTATAAAAGCCAATAAAGCACCTATATCGTACTTTGAAACAGATACGGTAATGGTAAAACGCCAAATGTCTTTTAAACAGATTGCTCAGGTATTAGATGTTCCTGTATCTCAGTTACAGCTGCTTAACCCTATTTATAAGCTGGATGTTATTCCTTACACAACTGAAAAAGCACATTACCTAAGACTTCCTAAAGAAAAAATAGGCTTGTTTACTTCTAATGAAAAAGCGGTTTATGCTTATATAGATTATGAGGCGGGCAAAAGAGAAAAGCCATATTTTCTTGATAACGGTTCTGAAACCGCTGTTGCTTCATCAACATCCTCTTCAGGAAGAACAAAAACTACAACCAAATTCCATACTATTAAAAGAGGCGATAACCTGAGTGAAATTGCTGAAAGATATAACGTCAGCATCACAGACCTTAGAAAATGGAACAAAATAAGAGGCAACAATATCATTGCAGGGCATAAACTGAAAATTTATCAGTCAACAGTTATAAATACACCTGTTACACAGGAAGCTATTGCTGCTAAAGAAACCCAAACCAAAGAAAAAGCAACTACTAAAACTACAGTAAATACAAGTGCAAAAACCGCTGTTGCTTCCACAGATGATGAAGATGTAGCTGATAACGATGCTGCAGATGATATTGATGTTACGGAATGTGCTAAAGAGACTAAAACAGCTATAGCAGTTAAAGAAACTACTAAAAGAAGCAAGCAGGTAAACTATGAAGAAGAGCGCATGTATATAGTACAAAAAGGCGATTCATTGTTTAGTATTGCAAGAAAGCATCCTGGTGTAACGGTTGAAAATCTTAGAAGCTGGAATAAACTTCAGGGAGAAAATATTCAGCCCGGCATGAAGCTTAAAGTTGCTGTAGTAAATTAAACTCTTTAAAATCATTACTTTAATGAAAAGGCTAAAGCAAACAATAGCATTTGTTTTTATTCTTTGCTGTGTGGCCTGCAATAAGAAGAAACATAATAATGAGTATTCTTCCAAGGGCAATATAAACGAAATTTCTATTGTAATAAGCGATGTACTTTGGAATGGCGAGGTAGGAGACAGCCTGCGAAAAAGGCTTGCGGCACCTGTAGACGGCCTTACACAGGAAGAACCTATTTTTACCCTTAATCAGCTGCATGATAAGTCGTTTGACGAATCCCTTAAAAAGGGAAGGAATATTATTGTTATAGACAAAGCCGATAGAAAGAACTTTGACTTTGTAGAAAATAATTATTGTGCCCCGCAAAATGTATTTACTATAACAGGAAAATCTATTGATGATATACTGGAACTTATAGATATGCATTCTGATGAAATTATCCGCACGATAAAACAAACAGAAATTGCTGAGAACCAACAAAGGAATATTAAGCTTGGACTAATTGATGAAACGCTTATAAAAAAGCAGTATAATATTTCTATTAAAGTTCCGTCTACTTATAATTACGCTATTCAAAACAGCAATTTTATATGGCTTAAAAAAGATATTCCAAGCGGAAACACTAACATATTGCTTTACAAAGTTCCTTATGATGTTATAGAACACGATAAAACTATTGTAAACAATATTATAAAAATGCGTGATTCTATTGGGCAGGAATACATTCATGGCCAGGAAGAAAACACTTTTATGATTACAGAGGAAGCTTATTCGCCCTACCTTTTCATGACCAGCTTTAAAGATAAACGCGCTTTTGAAACCCGTGGAAACTGGGAAATGAAGCATGACTTTATGAATGGACCTTTCCTTAACTATGCCATTCGGGACGACAGGCATAATTGCTACATGGTAGTAGAAGGCTTTATTTACAGTCCGTCTTCACCAAAAAGAGATTTGGTAATAGAACTTGAATCTATAATCAAATCTATAAAGTTCTTATGAAGCCACAATTTAAAATAAAGCGATTTAACGAACTTTCTCTGCAGGAACTATACAAAGCTATGCAATTGCGGAGCGAGGTGTTTGTAGTGGAGCAAAACTGCGTTTATCAGGATATTGATGGCAAAGATGAGAAAGCTTTACATGTGTTGGGGATGTTTAACGATGAGTTAGTTGCCTATTGCCGCCTGTTTAATACAGGAGATTATTTTGACAATCCGTCTATTGGCAGGGTAGTAGTAAGCCAAAAATACCGCGATCGTAAATGGGGCCATGATCTTATGGCTACCGCCATTGCGGCGATACATCAACATTATAATATTTCATGTATTACCATATCAGCACAGCTATACCTGAAAAAGTTTTATGAAAGCCACGGTTTTGTGCAGGAAGGGGAGCAGTATCTTGAAGATGATATTCCGCATATAAGAATGCACAGGCAATAGATAAAATATAAAAAGCAAAAAAGCAGTACTTCAACGGTACTGCTTTTTTGTTTATGATGAATTGTGGATAGGACACAAGTTTATTAAAACTATTGTGCTATATAAACATTATTATCTCTGTTTACATCTGCCATAAGTTCAGAAGGGTCTATCATAAGTACTTTAATGGCTTTTTTAGGCTTATTTATTGTAAAATTATACGTTGGGTAGGCCCAGTCCCAATCAGCCAGCACAGTGCGTTTTAATGAAGGATACGGATTATCTTTTATATAACGCATAGAGCGTAGCGGCACATAAAATGTTTCCTGTGTTCCGTCTTCATAAACTGCAATAATATCTATAGGCATAGGCATACGTCCAATACGTTCAAGGGTAACTTTGGTTGCATCCCCATCCTCATCGGCTTTAAGGCTGTAATCTATAGTGTTTGTAGTTTCTGTCCAATCAGTTAAATACCAGCCAAGCTGAGCACCGGTAACTTTTTCGGCAGTGCGTTTTATATCGTTAGGCGTAGGATGTGTAAATTTATAGTCGGCATAATAACGCTTAATGGTTTCAGCAAGTTTGTCTTCGCCTATTAAGTAACCAAGCTGCGAAAGAAAAATTGAACCTTTGCTGTACGATGAAATACTATATAGCATGTTAAGGTCAAACCTGTCTGCCTGAGTGCTTAAAGGCTGTTCTTTACCTGTTTTTACCATGTAAAAATAATTGGCATACGATCCTGCAAAAGGATTTGCTTCCTGCTCATTTTTATCTTTAGCAGGCATAAGGTTGTGCATTGCCAGGTCTTCAATGTAAGTGGTAAAGCCTTCGTCCATCCATCCGTGCTCAGTTTCGTTAGATGCAAGAACATGCTGAAACCATGAATGCCCAAATTCGTGAGCCGTTACAGATACAAGACCTTCATACGTATGGCCTGTTATAAGTGTACACATAGCATACTCCATACCGCCGTCTCCACCTTGTATTACAGAATATTGCTTATACGGATATTTACCTACTATTTTATTATAATATGAAAGAATTTCGGCTGTTTTTGGCTGAAGCCTTTTCCACCCATCCTGGTTTTCAGGCGTGTTTTTATAGAAGAAGTGAAGTTCGGTATTGTTTTCACCCATTATTTTGTCGTGAGCAAAATTGCTGTCGGCAGCCCAGGCAAAATCATGCACATTTGGCGCTACAAAATGCCACGTAAGTGTTTTTGTTTTTCGTGGATATTTAACCTCAACGCCTTCATCCTGGTAGCCTTTTCCTATCTCATTTTTATTTTGCAGGTAACCGGTACCACCTATAGTATAATCTTTATCAATAGTAATGTTTACATCAAAATTACCCCAAACACCATGAAATTCACGTGCTATATAAGGGTTAGTATGCCATCCTTCAAAATCATATTCGGCCATTTTTGGGTACCACTGTGTCATAGAGAGAGCAACACCTTCGGCATTATTTCTTCCGCTACGGCGAATTTGTACCGGAACCTGTCCTTCAAAATCCATTGTAAGTGTGGTAGATTGTCCCGGTAAAAGCGGTTTTGCAAGTGTAACCTCCAGTATTGTTCCTGCAAGTTTATTTTGTGTAGCAGCACCATCCTGTTTTAGGTTTTCTACTTTCAGGTAGCCAATCTCATCGGGTTTAAGGTTACTGATACGGCTTTCGTAGGTAGTTTTATCGGCCGTTTTAAAGGTTTTTACCATTCTTCTATCAGGATCGGCAATGGCTTTTAGTCGTGCATCCATATCGCTGCCAGGCTGAAAAGCATTGTTGTAAAGGTGATAAAAAACACGGTTAAGCGTATCTTTAGAATTGTTGGTATATACCAGTTCCTGCTTACCGGTGTAGCGGTAAGTTTTCACATCCATAGACACGTTCATTTTATAATCTACGTGCTGCTGCCAGTAACCGGGGTTAGGATTGTTTTGCGCATATAGGCCTGTAGCCGATAATAATGCCAGTAATACTAATTTTTTCATGGGCTAAAAATAAAAAAATGGAAGGGATTGCGCCCTTCCATTCTTAAAAAAATTATATTTTCTTATTTCTTTTCTCTCGAAATTTTATCAGCAAGAATAATTGCATTATAAGCATTTACAATTTTTCCTGATCTGGATAATTCACTGAATGATCTCTGATCATCAGGATCACCGCCAAGGTTAACCTGAATATCTACAGGAATACCAGAATCCATAATAATGTGCTTAACCTGAGAAGCTGTTAAAGTAGGGTAGTATGAGCGTATAAGTGCTGCTACACCTGCTGCATTAGGAGAAGCCATTGATGTTCCCTGAAGGTATTCATATGAATTGTTTGGTGTTGTAGCATAAATTCTAACTCCCGGGCTAAAAATATCTACTTCGCTTTTACCGTAGTTTGAAAAGTTAGCAAGAAGTTCCGGGCCATAATTGTAGCTTATAGCACCTATAGTAAGGAAGTTATCTGAAATTTCAGGGCCGCCTACTTTACTATCGTTAGGATAACGTTCTACAGTTTTGCCATCAGCATTAAGGTCCATGCCTTCATTTCCGGCAGCACAAACAATAAGTACATCTTTTTCGGCAGCATATTTAATAGCATCATATACCCACTGGCTGTGCGTAGAGTAGTATTTACCAAAACTACCGTTGATTACTTTAGCACCATTATCTACAGCGTAACGAATACCTAGTGCTACGTCTTTATCATACTCATCACCATCCGGCACGGCGCGTACAGCCATAATTTCTACATTATTGCTTGCAATGCCATCTCCGCCAACACCGTTACCTCTTGTCTGGGCAATAATACCTGCAACGTGTGTACCGTGTTTAGCACCTTCGGCAACAGGGCCTATTACATTGTTGTTTCCATATTTTGTATCTGTAATATCATCAGGATTATCTCCAACAATTTTACGGCCGTCAAATTTTTCGTTAAGATTATACTCTAACTGATTGTCATAATGTTCTTTACCGCTTTGAATTTCTTTTGCAAGCTCTTCAGATGTCATTGTGCCTAACAGGTGGATAAACTGAGGCTTAACCATTGTTATTAACTGATCTGTAGTTTTCAGATTTTTAAGGTCATCTGCAGTATAGCTGTCTTTTTTAAGTTCAGCTTTTATTTTTTGGTCGGCTTTAGTAATAAAATCCATTTGCATTTTACCCTGCTGAGCCTCTTTCATTTCTTTATCATATTCGGCTCTTGCTCTTTTATAAGTGTCCGAACCGTCATCGCCTTTTTTAAGAATACGCACATATTCAAGGTTTTCATGTTCAGCATTTCCTAAAAAGTTCCATCCGTGTATGTCATCAATATAACCGTTCTTGTCGTCGTCAATACCATTATCGGCAACCTCTTTAGTATTTGTCCACACAACAGGTTTAAGTTCAGGGTGATTGATATCTACTCCTGAATCTACTATACCAACAATAACTTTTTTGCTTTTTCTTCCTTTAAGCAGTTCATAAGCTCTGTCTACACTCATTCCGGGAATGGTATCTTTTACAAGGTCAAGATCACTCCAGCGCTTTTCCTGTGCATCTGTAAGATCCGCCTTTTTAGGCGTAATAGTTGTTTTTATGGCAATTGGCTCTGCCGTAATTTTTGAAGACCCGCAACTTGCAAGCGCTAATGCCAACGCTAACGACAGGTAAATTGATCTGAATTTCATATTCTGTAAATTACTATTTATAAAAAATTGGTCTAATGTAGACGCATTTTGTTACACAAAATTAACTATAAACATTAATTTAGAATGTTTTTACGTAAAGTTTTTATTTCTGAAGATGTTAAAAATGAAGATTCTGAAAAAGCTGAAATAAGAATGAGGGTTGTAATTTGATTAAAAGAAGACCTTTTATACCAAATTAAAAAAAGGAACCCGCAGCGTTTCTTGCCTTGGATTGTATACTAACTCAATCTATTTCAATGATACCTGCGGAGATTCCTAATATTTTATTATAAATTATCGTAGCTAAACCATAAGCATTTCCCGATAATATAGCCTCTGTTTTTATTTAAATAGTAAGGCCAGTTATAATAGACTCATCTATAAGAATATTGTTACACTTAATTTCAATTTTTTTTCAGAAAAATAGCACTTTAACGATATTTTTATTCTTTATATCGAAAAACCACCTGTAAACACTGGTGGTTATGAAATATTTACAGAGCATAAAAAATCTGCCTTGTGAGCAGATTTTGAATGTTCTTTTAAAAAATATCTTCGCAGGTGAATAATTCTTTTAACCGGACTCCTTTTTCCGTTTCCTGTACAGTTATTATCTGGTTATGTGCATCATGTTCTAAAAACAAATAATACCCTTTATTTGCAGCCGTAGTAAGAAAACGCTCCTTTTCGTCGATAGTAAGCAGGGGGCGTGTATCGTATCCCATTACATAAGGCAGCGGAATATGCCCTACAGTAGGAAGCAGATCGGCCATAAAAACTATAGTTTTTCCATTATAGTTTATATGCGGTATCATTTGCTTTTCGGTATGGCCATCGGCAAAAAATATTCCAAAACCTAATTCGCTTTGTTCTAAAAAACCTGCATCGGGCCTTTCAATAAAATTAAGCTGTCCGCTTTCCTGCATCGGGATTATATTTTCGGTAAGAAAAGATGCTTTTTCGCGGGCATTAGGTTTAGTTGCCCATTCCCAATGATTTTTGTTTGTCCAGAAACGCGCATTTTTAAATGCAGGTTCATAACCTGTACGGTCTTTATTCCATTGAATGCTCCCGCCGCAATGGTCAAAATGCAGGTGCGTCATAAATACATCGGTAATTTCATCACGGCTAAAGCCATATTTTTCCAAGGACTTATCTATAGAATGATCGCCCCACATAGAGTAATAGCCAAAGAATTTTTCACTTTGCTTATTGCCCATCCCTGTATCTATCAGTATAAGCCTGTTGCCATCTTCAATAAGCAGGCAGCGTGCTGCAAGGTCTATAAGGTTATTGTTGTCTGCAGGGTTGGTTTTATTCCATATTGTTTTGGGCACAACACCAAACATGGCACCGCCATCGAGCTTAAAATTACCGCTCTCTATAGGATATAATTTCATTATAATAAATTTATGGAGCCAAATTAACAATTTTGCAGTAAAGTATTGGTATAAGTATTGCTTATAACAGTATTTGTATAAAAACTGTACCTCTTATTGCATTATATAAAAATGTGGTATCTTTGCACTAAATTTAGACTAATTATAAGTTTATAAATCATGATAAAAGTATCTGAAACAGCAAAAAAAAGGGTTATTTCCCTTATGGAAGATGATGGCTTTGATGCAGCTACCGACTATGTTAGGGTAGGTGTTAAAAGCGGCGGATGTTCAGGTTTGTCATATGAACTGAAGTTTGACAAAGCCCTGGGCGAAAATGATAAAGTATTTGAAGACAATAATATAAAAATTGCCGTAGATAAAAAAAGCTTCCTTTACCTTGCAGGAACTATTCTGGAATATTCAGGGGGGCTTAACGGAAAAGGATTTGTTTTCAATAACCCAAATGCGCAAAGAACATGCGGATGCGGGGAGAGCTTCTCGCTTTAAGCATTGAAGAATTGAAAATTTATAGAGTATTTAAAATTGAGGGTTTAGGAGAGAATTTTTAAATCTTTCAAATTTAAATCTTTTAATAAAAGAATAATGAGCAAGTATACTGAAGAGGAATTAAAAATTGAACTCGAAACAAAAGAGTACGAGTACGGTTTTTATACTGACATTGAATCTGAAACATTTCCCAACGGGCTTAACGAAGACATCGTAAGGGCGCTTTCTAAAAAGAAGGAAGAGCCTGAATGGATGACGGAATGGAGACTGGAGGCTTTTCGTGCATGGGAAGAAATGAAAGAGCCGGAATGGGCAAATGTTCATTATGAGAAACCTGATTTTCAGGCGATCTCCTACTATTCCGCACCACTAAAAAAAGCGAAATATGAAAGCCTTGATGAGGTAGATCCTGAATTGCTTGAAACATTCAAGAAACTGGGTATATCTCTTGATGAGCAAAAGAAACTGGCAGGCGTAGCAGTAGATATTGTTATGGACTCTGTTTCTGTAGCTACAACATTTAAGAAAACCCTTGCTGAAAAAGGAATTATTTTCTGCTCTATTTCTGAGGCTATTAAAGAACACCCTGAGCTTGTTAAAAAATATCTTGGAACTGTTGTGCCGCAAAAAGACAACTTTTATGCAGCGCTTAACTCGGCTGTGTTTTCTGACGGGTCGTTTTGCTATATTCCTAAAGGGGTACGCTGCCCAATGGAGCTTTCTACCTATTTTAGAATTAATCAGGCAGGAACAGGACAATTTGAGCGTACGCTTGTAGTTGCCGATGAAGGCAGTTATGTAAGCTATCTTGAAGGATGTACAGCACCGTCACGTGATGAAAATCAGTTGCATGCTGCTGTAGTAGAACTTATTGCACTGGATGATGCAGAAATTAAATACAGTACTGTACAAAACTGGTTTCCTGGTAATAAAGAGGGTAAAGGTGGTGTATATAACTTTGTAACCAAACGCGGCCTTTGCGAAAAGAACGCTAAAATATCATGGACCCAGGTTGAAACCGGTTCGGCAGTTACATGGAAATACCCCAGCTGTGTGCTTAAAGGCGATAACTCGGTAGGAGAATTTTATTCTATTGCCGTTACAAACAACTTCCAGCAGGCAGATACCGGAACAAAAATGATTCACTTAGGCAAAAACACTAAGAGTACTATTATTTCTAAAGGTATTTCGGCAGGTAAATCGCAAAACAGCTACCGTGGCCTTGTACAAATTGGAGCAAGGGCAGATAATGCCCGTAACTTCTCGCAGTGTGATTCGTTGCTTATGGGTAACAATTGCGGTGCGCATACTTTCCCATACATTGAATCTAAAAACACTACAGCTAAAATAGAACATGAGGCAACTACCAGTAAAATTGGTGAAGACCAGGTGTTTTACTGCAACCAGAGGGGCATACCTACAGAAAAAGCTATTGCTCTTATTGTAAACGGCTTTAGTAAAGACGTGCTTAACAAGCTGCCGATGGAGTTTGCTGTTGAAGCGCAAAAACTGCTTGAGATTTCTTTAGAAGGATCAGTAGGATAAGGAATTAAAACGATAGATTTATAAATAAGGCTGGAGACGGGTTTGAGCAGAACCTGAAACCTGAAACCTGAAACTTTTAATACAACAATGCTTTCAATTAAGAACCTGCACGCAAGAGTAGAAGATAAAGACATTCTAAAAGGTATAAACCTTGAGGTTAAAGCCGGTGAAGTACACGCTATAATGGGACCTAACGGTTCTGGTAAAAGTACACTTTCCTCGGTTATTGCCGGTAAAGAAGACTATGAAGTGACTGACGGGGAAATTATCCTTGAAGGAGAAGATATTGGTGAACTGGCACCTGAAGAAAGAGCACATAAAGGTATTTTCCTTTCATTTCAGTATCCTGTAGAAATACCTGGGGTATCTGTAACCAACTTTATGAAAACGGCTATCAATGAAAGCCGTAAAGCTAAAGGACAGGATGAAATGCCTGCAAATGAAATGCTTAAGCTTATCCGTGAAAAATCGGAGCTTTTAGAAATTGACAGGAAATTTTTATCACGTTCGTTAAACGAAGGTTTTTCGGGTGGTGAGAAAAAACGTAATGAGATATTTCAGATGGCTATGCTTGAGCCGAAACTGGCTATTCTGGATGAAACCGATTCAGGCCTTGATATTGATGCGCTTAGAATTGTTGCCAACGGTGTAAACAAATTGCGCAGCGAAGACAATGCAGTTATTGTAATTACCCACTACCAAAGGCTTCTTGATTATATTGTTCCGGATTTTGTCCACGTGCTTTACAATGGTAAAATTGTAAAATCGGGAGGCAAAGAGCTGGCTTATGAACTTGAAGAAAAAGGTTACGACTGGATTAAATCTGAAAACTAAATAGTCTAAAGCCGAAAGTCATAAGGTCGAAAGTAAATGGGTAAGTTTAATTCTTTTGAAGAAATAAATTCGTGGCAAAAATCCCGACTTCTCAATAAGAAAATATACCAACTTACCGAAAATGATGCTTTTAGAAAAGATTTAGATTTGGCAAGACAAATTAGAAGATCATCGGTTTCAATATCATCTAATATTGCCGAAGGTTTTGAAAGACATACAGATAAAGAGTTTGTACACTTTTTGTTTATTGCAAAAGGTTCTGCAGGAGAGATGAGGTCTCAATTATATCTGGCATTAGATTTAAATTATATTACTCAGGAAGCATTTGATGATTTACTTCTTGAGATTAGCGAAATATCAAGACTGCTTAGCGGTTTTATTAAATATCTTAGTAAATAAGTTTATGGAAAGAAGTCCTTTATGACTTTTGACTTTATGACTTTATGACTTTTGACTTTATAAAATGGATTTAAAAGACAAATTATTATCTTCTTTTATGGCTTTTGAGGAACGTGTAGATGTAGATTCAGATCTGCATGATATCCGTACCAGGGCTATAAAGAATTTTGAGACCAAAGGATTCCCCAATAAAAAAGAGGAAGCCTGGAAATATACATCGCTAAATGCGGTTCTTAAAAATGATTTTAGTGTTTTCCCTAAAGAGGAAAATGTGGTAAGTTATGTTGATGTGAAAAAGTACTTTCTTCATGAAATAGATACTTATAAAATTGTTTTTATAGACGGTATTTTTAGCTCATTCCTTTCTTCCACAACTCATGAAGGGCTTGATGTATGCTTAATGTCTTCGGCACTTACAAAGCCTAAATATAAAGAAGTTATAGACACCTATTTTAATAAAATAGCGAATACAGAAGATAGTCTTACCTCTTTAAATACAGCATTTGCCAGTGAAGGGGCCTTTATAAATGTTCCTAAAAGCAAAGTTGCCGATAAGCCTATTGAGATCATGTACCTTTCTACAGGTAATGAAGCGGCGCTTATGGTGCAGCCAAGGAGCCTTATAGTTGTTGGCGAAAATGCTCAGGTACAGATTATAGAAAGGCATCAGAGCCTTAACAGTAATCCGGTGCTTACTAATGCTGTTACCGAAATATTTGTGCAGGAAAGGGCTATTGTAGATTACTACAAAATTCAGAATGACCTGCAAAGTGCTAACCTTGTAGATAATACTTATATAGCTCAGAAAGCGAATAGTAACGCCTCTGTGCATACTTTCTCTTTTGGAGGTAATATAACGCGTAACAACCTTAATTTTTACCACCAGGGAGAGCATATAGAGAGTACGCTGAAAGGAATTACCATTATTGGCGACAAGCAGCTTGTAGATCACTATACATTAGTACGCCATGCTGAAGCAAATTGTGAAAGCCATCAGAATTATAAAGGTATTTTTGATGACAATGCTACAGGTGTTTTTAACGGTAAGATTTATGTTGAGAAAGAAGCGCAGAAAACGGATGCTTTCCAACAGAATAATAATATACTATTAAGCGATAAGGCTACTATAAATGCCAAACCGCAATTAGAGATTTTTGCCGACGATGTAAAATGTTCTCACGGTTGTACTATAGGGCAGCTTGATGAAAGCGCTATGTTTTATATGCAAAGCCGCGGAATACCACAAAAAGAAGCTAAAGCACTGCTTATGTATGCTTTTAGCAACGAAGTTATTGAGAGTATAAGAATACCTGAACTTAAAAACAGGATTACAAAACTTATTGCTTCCAAACTTAATGTAAGCATGGGTTTTGATTTATAATACCCGTTAATAAAATATATATAGCCTTCGCATTGCGAAGGCTTTTTTGTTTTTTAACCCATTGTGTGCGATATTCATTTGGATTTATCAAATGAATTTCTCCAGTTCAATCAATAAAATATAATTACTAGAAATCTTATTTTTTCTTACTTCACTACTTTTATTTAGAATTAATAAAAATAATTTGCATATCTAGAGTGCGACACTTAGCTTTGCCGTAATTTAGAATTAATCTAACTTAAGTTAGTAATGCATAAGCAAGCACAGGTATTTTTATCCACAGCATTTTTAATTGGTTTCACTTCATTAGCTCAGGAAACCGCTACAGACTCTGTTAGAGCTATTAAAACTACTCAGCTGGAAGAAGTGGTGGTTACAGGGCAGATAGAGCCGCAATCAATAAAAAAATCAGTTTTTAACGTACGTGTAATATCTGCTGAGGATATAAAACGACAGGCGGGTAACAATCTGGCCGATGTATTGAACCAATACTTAAACATTACCATTCAGCCCAACAATGATTCGGGGCGCTCTACAGTATCTATGTTTGGGTTAAACAGCAACTATTTAAAGGTACTTGTTGATAATGTTCCTTTAGTAAGCGATACAGGTTTAGGCAATAATGTAGATGTTACCCAGATAAACCTTGACGATGTTGAGCAAATAGAAATTATTGAGGGTGCCATGGGTGTAACGCACGGTGCTAATGCTGTAAGCGGTATAATAAACATTATCACTAAAAAGAACAGCAAATATAAGTGGGAAATAAGTGCCACTGCGCAGGAAGAAACCATTGGAGATGAGTATGAACCCTTAGGCGATAAAGGCCGCCATATACAGGCAGTAAGGGTTGCGCATACCATTAATCAAAACTGGTATGCGGCTATAGGGGCTAACAGAAATGATTTTGAAGGTTTTATTGATGACAGGGGGGGCCGTGATTATACCGATTACGATGTTTTAGATCCTCAGCATAATCGTGGTTATAGCTGGCTGCCTAAAGAGCAGTTTTTTACAAACGCTCTTGTTAGGTATCAAAAAGGCAATTTTCGTATTTTCTACAAATTCGATTATTTTAATGAAGATATCGATTTTTACAATCCGGTTGTAACCGACGAATTTGTTTCGGGTGTTGGAACCTACAGGGTAGCTGTCGACAGGCGTTACGATACTCAAAAATTTTATCATCATTTAAATGCAGTGGGTAAAATAGGGTATTTAAATTACAATGTTTCGGTTTCGCATCAAAAGCAGAAAAGAGATGTTGAAAATTTTAAATATTATATACAAACCGGTGCCGAAGCCAATAATGAAGAACAAACGTATCAGGATACCGAAGTACTTTATTCTACAGGTACTTTAAGTAATTTTTTTAATAACAAAAAGGTAGATCTTCAGGTTGGCTATGAAGCTGTAAATACTAATGGTTACAGCTCTTCACTGTCAGGAAATTTCAATGATCCGGATCAGGCAGGTACAGATCTGAAAAAAAGAATTGAAAATTACGATGCTTTTACGGCTGCCGAGATAAGTGTAACCGATAAATTTTCGGTGCGTCCGGGGGTGCGTTATTCATTTCAATCAAGGTTTGAAGACCAATGGGCGGCATCGTTAGGATTAAGGCAATTGTATAGTAATGGGTATGAAGCCAGAGCTTCTTATGGCAGGTCATACCGTACCCCAACGTATGATGAATTATATACCTATATGGTAGATGCTAACCATAACATTCAGGGCAATAAAAATTTAATTCCGGAAAATGCTAATTCGTTTGAAGTGAGCGGTAAAAAACTTACTTTTTTTAATTCAGGGCTGCAGTTATCTAATATGGCATCGGTGAGTTATACCGACATTACGGACCGAATAGAAATGGCGGTAATAGGGGTAAATCCGCAATTGCAATACAAATACGTAAACATAAATAGTTATAAAATGTGGAACTTTTCCACCACGCACCAGCTGGGTTATAATAACTGGCAGGCGAGAGTAGGGTTTACCCTTGCAGGTATTTCAAGAAAAATGGATAGCGGCCAGATTAAATCAGATGATAAATTTCTATATAACTACCAGTTAAATACCAATGTTACTTATTCTATACCAAAATGGAATACTTCATTTACAGTGTACTATAAGCTGAATGGCAAAACACAGCAATATGTAGAAAATGGCTCTTTAAGTAATCCCGAATATATATTGCAGGATATACAATCGTTCAGTTTTATGGATGCATCTGCCAAAAGATCTTTCTTCAGTAAAAGGCTCGATGCTACGCTTGGCGCGAGAAATATTTTTAATGTGGTAAATATTAATACAAGCGTTGCTTCTAATGCAGGGCAGCATTCTGCCGGAACTACCGACATGCTTATGGGATACGGGCGGTCTTATTTTTTGAAACTTACATACAATCTTAATTTTTAATATAAATGAAAAAATTAATCCTTCTATCATTTACATTCCTTACACTGGCTGCATGCAGCAGTGATGATAATAGCAAAATAGACCCTGTAGTTCCTGCACCTTCTTCAGGTACAGTATTTGGCAGTACAGAAAATCCTCTTAATGTTGGCGGAGCCAATCAGGGAAACCAGGTATATATAGACCTGAGTGGCGAAACAGCTTTGGAAATTTCAAGAGATTCATGGGACTTAGGATTTTATTCCGGCACAACCCCTCATGTTGTAATAAACGGCGCATTAGGAATGGCTGTAAAAAAGCTTGAAACTACCGATATTACTCAGGTTCAGGTTTCAGATGCTACTGTAGCTATAGGAACCTTTAATGCCGAAAATATGGCTTATGTAGATAATCCTACAGGTGATATTAACAGTACTGCTTTTGGTGAAATAGCGTCTAATGAGGCATCTGCATCTGTATATCTTGTTAACCTTGGCAACAGTGTGCCAACACAAAAACCCGATGCCGGATCGGCAAATGTTTCCGGTACGCCAAGGGGATGGAAAAAAGTAAAAGTATGGCAGGATGGTAATGGATATAAGCTTCAGTTTGCAGCTATTGATGCTACTACGGCTACAACAGTGTCTATAGCTAAAGATGCAGCTTACAATCATACTTTTTTTAACCTTACTACGGGTGTTACAGTAAATGTAGAACCGCAAAAAGATAAATGGGACCTAAACTTTACCACATTTACCAATGAAGTTTTTGATGGTACAGGAGGATCTGCGGGAGCTTATTTTTATGCCGATTTTGTAGTTACAAATTCAAAAGCGGGGGTTACTGCCTTTAAAGTAGAAGGCGATGCCAACGCATACGCTGCTTTTACACTGTCAGATGTTACATCGGGTAATTATACCTACAGCACAGATCAAAGAGCTATAGGTGCAGATTGGCGCGATGTATTTACCCATGCTGTATATAACAATGTTTTCTTTGTAGTTAAAGACGGAGAAAGCAATATTTATAAAGTAAAATTTATTTCTATGGTTAGTACAGAAGGAGAAAGAGGCTTCCCTGTTTTTCAGTACGAATTGCTGAAATAAATATATTAAGTTAGTTTTTGTTTTATTTTGTAATCCCGCCGGTTATGCAATAATCGTCGGGATTCGTGTTTTTATAGCTCATACTTTGCCTTTAAAACAAAAGAAACCCATGACAAAATCACGGGTTTCTTTGCAGGTAAAAATAGAAATCCTGCGTTATATATAGTGGCGCTAAAAAATTAGTTAGATTTTTTAGCTGGGTCAGCCTTTTTAGCTGTTGCTTTTTCTTCTTTTACAGTAGCCTCAGCTTTTTTAGCCGGTTCGGCCTGAGATGCAGGTGTAGCTGGTTTTACCTCTTTGGTTGTTGCAGCCTGAGTTGTTTGTACAGGTTGTTTTGTAGTTTCTGTAGCTGGTTTTTCCTGTGCCATTGCCATAACGCCTGTTAGCATTAATGCGCTTAAAAATAACTTTTTCATGTGTGTGTGGATATTTATTATGATTATGTTCTGTGTTTCTGATTAAGATAAGGCAAGTACAATGCCGTTACTTTTATAACAGGGGTTTTATTTATATTAATGGTATGTAATTAATAGTAAATCAGTTGTTTATGTAATGTTGGCTTATTTTTAATAACTGAAATTAAAAATTAATTATAGTGTGTAAATTGTAGAATAATGTAGATAGAATTGTGGAAATTTATGTAGAAGCAGATAAAACCTTACTACGAATAGGGAAGAAATGTTTTAGCTATTAATTTTCATTTAAATGTAACTGCTACCTTTGTGCGATGCAAAACAGGCCGTTTACATATCCAAAACAGGAGAAGCTTAAAAGCCGAAACACGATAGACCGTATGTTTACGGAAGGTAAATCGGTTTCAAAATATCCGTTGCGTTTGGTATATGTGCCTCTTTATGAAGACGAAGCTGAAGATACTCCGCTAAAAATGGGGGTTTCGGTTTCCAAAAAGCATTTTAAGCGCGCACACGACCGTAATTATTTTAAACGCCTGCTTCGCGAAACCTACCGTCATCACAAGCATATTATCATAGAAAAGCTGGACAAACCTTATGCTTTTATGTTTTTTTACCAGACTAAGGATCGTCTTTCATTTGAGGAAATAAACGCAAAAACAATTCAGCTTTTTGAAAAGTTTGCTGCGCTGGAAGAACTTTAATACTATACTTATTTTATCTCGTTAACGTTATTACTCTAATTGTGGCTTAATAATGTACTGAAATATAGTCTGATTTAAGGCTTATCAAGTTTCTTCATTGGTTTGCTGTACATTTGGCCTTTTATACTTATTTTCGTGATTGCGTTTTTTATTGTAAGGAAAAAATTAAAGAGGAAGAACTATGCTAAAAATGCCTAAGAAAAGATATGTACTGCCGGTTGTGGCATCTGCATTTTTGTTTGTGGGGGTAAGCTTTAAAAACGATTTTTTTGAAATTGCCAAGCAGATAGAAATATTTACCACATTGTTTAAAACGGTAAACAATAACTATGTAGATGAGGTAAACCCGGGGCAGCTTATGGATAAAGCCATAAAAAATATGCTGGCCGATCTTGATCCTTATACTGTTTATTTTAATGAGCAGGATGTGGCTAAGTTTAAGATAAACAATACAGGAGAATATACCGGAATAGGTGCGCTTATTACCCGTAAAGAGGGTAAGCTTATTGTTAAAGAGCCTTATAAAGATTATCCTGCAGATAAAGCAGGGCTTAAAGCAGGAGATGAAATTATTCAGATTGGCGATGTAAACCTTTCTGATTTTAAAGAAGATGCCGGCGAATTGCTTAAAGGGAGCAAAAATACCAGGGTGGCTATTAAATACATTCGTCAGGGTAAAACCTATTCTACAGAAATAGTACTGGATGAGGTAGATATTCATGCAGTGCCTTTTTATAGTATGATTGGTAAGGATACCGGTTATATAGTGCTGTCACAATTTAACGGCAAAGCATCTTCCGAAACCAAAGCGGCGCTTTTGCAGCTTAAAGCAGATGGTGCTAAAAACATTATACTTGACCTGAGAGGTAATCCGGGCGGATTACTTAATGAAGCAGTAGCGGTATGTAATTTGTTTGTACCACAGGGTGAAACTATTGTTACTACAAAATCTAAAAACGAAAGCTATAACAATACTTACAGGACTCAGAGAGCTCCCGTAGATCTTGAAATTCCGCTTGTAATACTGGTTAATGGCAGCAGTGCTTCAGCTTCAGAAATTGTTGCGGGTGCACTTCAGGATCTGGACCGCGCGGTAATTGTAGGCAGCAGAAGTTTTGGGAAAGGGCTGGTACAGCGCCCGCTGGATTTAACCTACGGTACTCAGGTAAAAGTGACTATTTCAAGATATTATACACCATCAGGGCGTGGTATTCAGGCACTTGATTATGCTCATAAAGATGCAGAAGGCAAAGCCATAAGGATAGATAAAAAAGATTACAATGCCTTTAAAACCAAAAAAGGGAGAACAGTTTATGATGGCGGTGGCATTTTGCCGGATGTAGAGCTTGAAGAATCAAAACAAAGCCCAATATCTGATGCTTTGGTAAAAAATGACGGATTATTTAATTATGCTACAACCTACTATTATAAAAATCCAAACCTTACGGGTATCCCTAATATAACGGATGCCGACTTTGAGGCGCTGAAACAATCACTTAAAAAAGATAATTTTCAGTTTGATACCGAAACAGAAAAATCGATTAAAGCGGTAATGGATGTAGCTAAAAAAGAAAAAATGGATGCTGCAATTGCTGTGCAGTACCAGCAGTTGCTTGCAGCATTACAAAAAAGCGAAGAAAACGAACTTAATGTGCATAAGCAGGAAATAAAAGAATTATTGAGGGATGAGCTTATAAAGCGTTATCAGTATAAAGAGGGATTGTATAAATACTATATAACAAGCAATCCTGAAATTCAGAAATCTGCAGCGCTGCTTGCAAATAGTGCACAATACAACAAGATATTGTCTCAATAAATCATAATCCCTGTGTCATAACGTCATGGGGATTTTTAATATCATTAGCTATGATGCAGCCAATACTACATCCGAAGGATTTGTCAGCACTTGTTAAAACAGCTGAAGTTGTTATTGTAGATGCCGGCGATAGCATTAGCTATGCTACACAGCACCTTAAAGGAGCTGTACATGTAGATTTAAATACAGATCTTGCCGCTGTTGCTCCTGATGCTGCAAAAGGAGGGAGGCATCCATTACCGGATACTGCTCATTTTAGTAAAGTATTATCCCGGCTGGGTATAAAGCCCGAGAGCCATGTTGTGGTTTACGACAATAAAAGGGGGGCTAACGCCGCAGCACGATTCTGGTGGATGCTGCGCGCTGCAGGGCATGATAAAGTGCAGGTAATAAATGGTGGGCTGGAGGCTGCGGTTAAAGCAGGTTTTCCGCTTAGTGACCTGGCAGAAATACCTTCTCCATCTCCCTACTATATATTTAATAACTGGCTGCTTCCCTCAATGACAATAGATGATGTAGAAGCGGCTTCTCAATCAGGAAAAGTAATTATAGATGTAAGAGACAGCAAACGTTTTAAGGGCGAAACAGAAACTATAGATCTTATTGCCGGACATATTCCCGGGGCTATCAATATACCCTATATAACCAGTCTTGATGTAGACGGGCTTTTTTTATCGCCTGAAACTTTAAAAGATAAGTTCATCAGTGCATTGGGTAGTGCACCCTCATCAGAGGCAATTGTACATTGCGGATCGGGCGTTACAGCTTGCCATACCATACTGGCTATGCATTATGCAGGCCTACCCTTACCTAAACTTTATGTAGGATCATGGAGTGAATGGTCAAGAAACAATAAAACCATTGCATCGGAAGTTTAATAATTATGCATCAAAGCATAACAGATTTTTTTAAGGTTAAATATTACGGGTTTATCTGGCAGATTTTTCAAAAAGGAGTACCTTTGTTCTTTAATTAAAATTTATCGTGAGCACCAATCACATACAACTCAACAAGGTAACGCTTGGCGGATTGCTGGTTACTTTGGGAATTATTTACGGAGATATAGGAACTTCCCCTCTATACGTAATGAAAGCAATTGTAGGCGAACAGCCTATTGAAGAACAGGTAATACTGGGCGCTTTGTCCTGTATTTTCTGGACTCTTACATTGCAGACTACCATTAAATACGTGTATTTAACCCTTAATGCCGATAACAAAGGTGAAGGTGGTATTTTTTCCCTTTATACGCTTGTAAAAAGGCTTAAGAAAAAAGGGCTCATAGTACCCGCAATTATTGGTGGTAGTGCATTGCTGGCAGACGGTATTATTACACCTCCTATTTCGGTATCCTCTGCAATAGAAGGTCTTAAAACCTATCAGCCTGAGCTTGATACTGTGCCTATTGTTATAACCATATTGTTTATACTGTTCTTTATACAGCGTTTTGGCAGTAAGTTTATAGGTAAATTTTTTGGTCCTATGATGCTTTTGTGGTTTGGTATGCTGGGCGTGCTGGGCACTATACCGCTTTTTGGCAATATAGGTGTTCTTAAAGCGCTTAATCCTTACTATGCTATACATTTGTTAAGCATTCACCACGAAGGTTTTTATGTACTTGGTTTCGTGTTTCTGTGTACCACAGGGGCAGAAGCATTATATAGCGATATGGGGCACTGTGGCAGGGCAAATATCCGTGTAAGCTGGGCGTTTGTAAAAACAATGCTGGTACTTAACTATTTTGGACAGGGAGCTTATCTAATATCACATTCTGGCCAGACACTTTCTACACTTAGCGGTAATCCTACTAATCCCGGCAACCCGTTTTATTTACTAATGCCGGACTGGTTTCTGCCGTTTGGTATTGCTATTGCAACATCGGCTGCGGTAATTGCTTCTCAGGCTTTAATAAGCGGTTCGTTTACACTTATTTCCGAGGCTATGAGGCTTAACTTCTGGCCAAAAGTATCTGTAAAATTCCCAACAGAATTAAGAGGGCAGCTTTATATACCATCTATTAACTGGCTTTTATTCCTGGGGTGTGTGTTTATTGTGCTTCACTTTAGGGAATCGGGTAATATGGAGGCGGCATATGGCCTTGCTATTGTGCTTTGTATGCTCATGACAACTACTCTGCTGGGATATTATATGGTTATGAAGCGCTATAACAAAATACTTATAGTGGCTGTAATATGCATTTACTTTACTATAGAAATTTCTTTTCTTATAGCTAACATAAGCAAGTTCCACCACGGAGGTTATGTATCGCTGGGTATTGCGGGACTGCTGGCCATGATCATGGCTGTTTGGTTTACAGCAAAAAGAATTCGTAGTGAATATACCGAGTTTACTAAAATTGCAAACTACAAAACGGTACTTTCTGAGCTTAGTAACGACATGTCTATTCCTAAATATGCTACGCATTTAGTATATATGACCAATGCACAGCTTGGAGACGAAATAGAATCTAAAATTATTTATTCTATACTGCAAAAAAGACCTAAACGTGCCGATATATACTGGTTTGTTCACGTAAATGTGGTGGATGAACCTTACAAAATGGAATATCGTGTACGCGAAATAATGAAAGATGACGTTATAAGGGTAGACTTTTATCTTGGTTTCCGTGTAGCGCCGAGAGTAAACCTAATGTTTAAGCAGGTAGTGCGCGATATGGTGAAACGCAGCGAGGTAGATATTACAAGCCGTTACGAATCGCTTAATCGTAATAATGTAATTGGCGACTTTAAATTTGTAATTATAGAAAAATTCCTTTCTTACGACAACGATTTGCCGTGGTATGAAAGAATTATATTAGATATTTACTTTATACTTAAAAAAATAAGTCTTTCGGAAGGACGTGCTTTTGGTCTGGACAGCAGCTCTGTTAAAGTAGAGAAGTTCCCTATCGTAATCCATCCGCCTGAAGATTTTAACCTGGTACGAATAGATGACTGCCCCAACTAAATCTTAGATGAGAAAATCACTTTACACACTACTCACTCTTTTAATTACTACTATTGCACTTGCTCAGGAAGAAACTGTTTATTCGGTTTATTTTGATGTAAACAAGTATAATCTTGATGACAAACAGGGAAACAATGTGGTAGCATTTATTAAGGCTATAGACACTACCCGCATTGAAAGCATTCAGATTTTTGGTTACTGCGACGACAGGGGCAAAGACGAATATAACTTTAAGCTCTCTACAAACAGGGCAAATACCATTAGGGATACTCTTTTGGGGCGTGGTATTAAAAATAAGATTATTGTAACGATAGAGGGTAAAGGACGTATTTTACTTGATGAAGATATTGACAATGTAAGCGAGGCGCGCTCTAAAAACCGCCGTGTAGACGTTACAATAAACTTTAAGCCGCTTCCGCCGCCTAAACTGGAACCGGGAGTATATAATGTTCTTAAAAAGGATGTAATTATAGGCGACCATATTTATCTTGATAATATACTGTTTGCGCGCGGCAGCAGCAAGCTTACAACCAAATCTAAACAGGAGCTTGATAAAATGGCACGTTTTCTTATGCGGTACAAAAACATCAAATTTGAAATACAGGGGCATATTTGTTGTACGCCAAGTTTTCAGCGGGAAGCCATAGATAAAGATACCCGCAAGCGTGAACTTTCTAAAAACAGGGCTTTTGCCGTATATAAATACCTTATATCTAAAAAAATAAGCCCTAACCGTATGACGCATAAAGGCTACGGTAATACCGTTCCGCTTGGTAAGGGAACAGAGTATGACAGAAGGGTGGAACTTGTAATTACAGGAATATAATTACTTATAAAACAACAAAAACGGCCGCTCA
>NZ_JAMXLA010000001.1:617340-1234482 GCF_024054175.1 Flavobacterium sp. NRK1 | reverse complement strand
GAACGCCCGGTTTTCTCTTGCCGAAGAACTGAACAATGATCTCGCCTATTTCATTATAAACTTCTACAGCGGTTACTTCGCCATCTGTAGTAGGTTTGCGCACTATCCATACCTGAGCAATTTTGTCGGTATCAAGGTGCAGGTTAAAGTCAGGATCCATTACATTAAACCACTGGTTATGCCACATGGTTTTACGCACAAGGCCTGTATGTATTTGTATGTTACCTCTGTTACCCACAAAACACATAATAGGAAGTTTCTGTTCGGCTGCGCCTTCCAGCATTTTTACTACTATATTTTTATCCGCTTTTTTGGCAAGGTGTTCGTTTGGAGCCAGGCGAAGCGCCTGCGTTCTTGTAACGCCGAATTTTTTAAGCATACCAAAAAAAGCATGTGTGTCTGGCAGGTTTAACCAGGCTTCCTGAAAGCCCTTAACATCGATATCAGAATCCGGTTTTTCATCAATAATTAAAGGAACCTCAACGGTAGTTTCATCTGTATTTTGATTGTCTGATTTAAATTGTTCTACAAGTACATCAAAAGCAGTTTCGTTACTATCTTTAGTCAGGTATATTTTATGAATGGCAAGACCGTCTTTTCCAAAAAACTGAAGGCTCTTTCTATCGCCATGCTCACTTTTTTCGGCTACTGCAAAAGCTTTATCCCAGTGAGAAAGAAAAATTCTCAAATCAATATCTTCGCCAACAAATAAGCCTGCAAACGGAGAGCTGAAGTCGGGGTTTAAATAAATACCTTTTCGTTCGTGCACACACTCGTCGTTACGGGTAAGTGCCATTACTTTACCCAGTTTTTCAACTTCGGTAAGTATAGCTGCAAATTCAGGTCGAAGACGTGTTACCGTTTCACCTATGCTTGCTGCAACAAGCTCTGCTTCGCTTACGCCAAGCTGTTCTGCGGCATTTCTTATTCTTAAATGGGGGTTCTCTGCTTTTAGTGCTTCCCACTGAGATTTTAAAGAATTGGTCATTGTACTCATAAACTATATAAATTAAGTTCCAAAAATTATTAACGGATTATTGTTTACCGGGTTAGAGCAAATAGTACACGGAAAATTGTACACTGTACTTATAATTTCGCGGGTAAATACCTTTTGCGGTACATCGTGGCTTACTATTTTGCCTTTTTTAAGCAGCATAACCTTATCGGCAAACTGTGCAGCAAGGTTAAGGTCGTGCAGTACCATAACAGCCGTATGCCCTTTTTGGGTAAACTGCTTAATGGTATGCATTATTCGGTGCTGGTGCAGCACATCGAGGTTATTAAGAGGTTCATCAAGAAAAACAAGTGTGTTGTTTATATCATTGTCCAGCTGAGTGAGTACCCTTGCTAGGTGTACACGCTGCTTCTCTCCGCCCGAAAGCGAATTGTAGTCCCGTTGTGCCAGATGCGTGACATCGGTTGCTGTCATGGCTTTTAAAACAGCTTCTTCATCTGTTTTATGTGGAATTGAATTAAAGTAAGGGTAGCGCCCCATCATTACCACATTGCTTACTGATAGCGGAATATCGTGGCTGTTACTTTGCGAAAACTTTGCTTTGCTTTTGGCGAGCTCAGTATCATCCCATTGTTTAAAGGTTTTTTTCTTAAAAAAAACGGCTTTGCCAGTTGTGGTAAGTTCATTTGCCAATAGACTAAGCAGTGTAGATTTACCTGCACCATTAGGCCCCACAATAACCAGAAGTTCTCCGGTATTTACGGTAACATCTATATCTTCCAGTATAGAGAATTTGCGGTGCACGTATGATATTTTTTCGGCTTCTAACATAGTATTACATTGTATTCCTGCTTCTTATCAGTATGGTTATAAAAATAGGTGCTCCCATAAGTGCTGTAAGTATGCCTACAGGTATTTCACTGGGCGGGGCAATGGTTCTGCTTATGGTATCTGCTGTAAGCAATAATATGCTGCCCGCTACCGCACTTAGCGGTAAAATAATATGATAGTTAGATTTAAAAACAATACGCAGTATATATGGCACTATAAGGCCTGCAAAACTTATTGTACCTGCAAAAGCTACCGATGTGCCCACCATTAAAGCCGTGAGTAGTATAATTTGCTTTTTTATGCGTTCTACTTTTATGCCCAGATGTGCAGCATCTTTTTCGCCCAGCATCATGGCATTTAGTGCTTTACCTTTTGTTATTAATACGGTATAGGCCAAAAATATCATTACTGCCAGTATGGCGTTCTTAGCCCAGTTAGCTCCGGCAAGGCTTCCTAAGTTCCAGAATGTAAGGTCGCGCAATTGCTCTTCTTTAGATATGTATATTATAAAACCGGTTATAGCAAAGCCTAATGCTGCTATAGCCATGCCCGAAAGCAGCATTACTACAATGTTTGTTTTACCGTTTATGGTAGATATTCTGTAAACAAGTATCATAGTAAGCAATGCACCCACAAAAGCCATACTACTGATTAATGAAAAGTGCATAAATTCAGGAATGTATGCTTTAAGCTGTACACCCAAAACAATAGCTATTGAGGCAAATAATGATGCGCCGGAGGTAATACCAATTAGATCGGGCGTTGCAAGCGGGTTTCTAAACATTCCCTGCAGGCAGGTACCCGATACCGCCAGTGAGCTGCCTATAAGTATTGCCATAACAATACGGGGCAGGCGCAAATCCATCATTACAAAACGGTCGGCATCAGATACAGAGGCATCATTACTTATTATGCCTTTTAAAAGTTGCAGAATGGAATGTTTTTCAAACTCATATACACCCATGTATAAAGATACTACTGCCAGCAAAGCCAGCAGCAGTAAACTACAGATGAGGTATAAGGGGAGTTTATTTCGCATTTTCAGCTAAAAGAGCGTTCAGTTGTGTAGTAGCTTCGCCTAAGCGTGGACCAAAGCCTGATAACAATGCACCATCCATTGCTATTATTTTTTTGTTTTTTCCGGCATTGGTTTTATCTACGCCTTTTATTTTTAGCGCTCCATCTACACCGCCTACACTTTCAAGACCGGAGGTAAACATAAGTATTACATCCGGATTGCCTTTTATAAGTGCCTCGGGAGTAAGTGGTTTGTAGTCTTCAAAATCTGTAACGGCATTTTGTCCGCCGGCAAGAGTAATAACTTTTTCAACTGGGGTATTTTTACCAGATACCATAAGCATACCTGCACCCCTGGCATAAATGAACAATACTTTTGGAGCAGTTTTAAACCTTTTAAGTTTTTCTTTGTCAGCATCTACTTTTTGCTGTAAAACCTCGTAGTTTGTATTGTTCAGTGCTTTTGCTACATCTTCAATAAGTTTTTTAGTACCTTCAGGTGAAAACTCCTGAGTAAATACTGCCGCTTTTATGCCTGATTTTTTAATTTTTTCTAAAAGTTCAGGACTCATATCTTTATCGGTAGCTAAAATAATGTTAGGCTGCAGTGCCATAATAGACTCAATAGATATACTGCGCACATGGCCCAGATCTTTTGCCATTTTTTTAAGAGTTTCAGGATAAGTACTGGTAACATCTGTTCCAACAATATCTTTTTCATGGCCAAGGGCAGCTACAATTTCTGTTATAGCTCCGTTTAAAGAAATTATTCTTTCGGTTTTAATTTTGGTATTTTCTGTAATTGATTCTGCTGTTTTTTCACTTTTTTTACAAGAAAAAGCGGTCATCATTATAAGTGCAAGTACAAGTATTGGTTTGATTTTTTTCATTAAATGAATTGGTTATTTTTATTTAATCTAAATTACCGCAAATGTATTATTTTTATTTAGAATGAAAAAAAATAAGAAATTAAAATAAGCTTTTTAACAAATAAATACCTGAGCCTTTCTGTAGTTGCTAATAGATATAAGTATTATTAATAAACACATTCTTAAATGTTATGGCAAAAAAGCATTATTAAAAAAACATGCCGTAAATTTGCATAAAATTTATCCGGTCATTATCGGAATACATATTACAGGAGGAATTATAATGTTAGATATACAATCAGTCAGAAACGACTTTCCAATACTAAACCAAACCGTAAACGGCAAACCGCTTGTTTACTTTGACAATGCGGCTACATCTCAAAAACCAAAGGTTGTAATAGATGCTATAAGCAGCTATTACAGCACTATAAATGCAAACATTCACCGTGGAGTGCATACGCTGAGCCAACTGGCTACCGATGCATATGAAATATCCCGCCAGACAATAAAAAACCATATTAATGCAAAACATGCCTATGAAGTACTTTTTACGGCAGGTACTACACATGGTATTAATTTGGTTGCCAACGGGTTTGCTGCTTTTGTAAAAGCGGGCGATGAGATTATGGTGTCTGCAATAGAGCATCATAGTAATATAGTGCCCTGGCAAATGCTTTGCGAACGCACAGGAGCTAAACTGGTAGTAATACCAATGAACCAGAAGGGTGAGCTTATAATGGAAGAATATGAAAAGCTGCTTACCGAAAAAACAAAACTGGTTGCTGTTAATCATATATCTAACTCATTAGGCACTATTAATCCTATTGAGCATATTATAAAAAAAGCACATAAAGCCGGTGCTGCTGTATTTATAGATGGCGCACAGGCGGCTCCGCATCTTAAAATAGATGTTCAGGCGCTTGACTGTGATTTTTATGCTTTTTCAGGACATAAGGCTTGTGGCCCTACCGGATCGGGAGTTTTATACGGCAAAGAAGAATGGCTGCACAAACTTCCGCCATATCAGGGTGGAGGGGAGATGATAAAAGAGGTTACTTTTGAGAAAACCACGTATGCAGATCTGCCTCATAAATTTGAAGCAGGCACCCCAAACATAGAAGGCGGTATAGTGCTTGGCACAGCAATTGATTATTTAAACACTATAGGACTGGATAATATAGCAGCTTATGAAAATGAACTGCTTGCCTATGGTACCGAAAAGCTGCTTGAAATAGATGGACTTACTATAGTAGGAACGGCAGATAAAAAGACATCGGTAATATCGTTTAATGTGGGTAATATCCATCCGTATGATATTGGAGCTATTGTAGATAAAATGGGAATAGCAGTACGTACAGGCCACCATTGCTGCCAGCCGGTAATGAACTTTTTTGAGATTCCGGGTACAGTAAGGGCATCGTTTGCTTTTTATAATACAAAAGAAGAAATTGATGCATTGGTGCAGGCT
This sequence comes from Flavobacterium sp. NRK1, assembly GCF_024054175.1. GTDB lineage: Bacteria > Bacteroidota > Bacteroidia > Flavobacteriales > Flavobacteriaceae > Flavobacterium. The sequence goes on along the minus strand of NZ_JAMXLA010000001.1, from coordinate 1,229,342 downwards.
GTACTTAAAGCACAGCGAATGCTGGGATAATGATATGAAAAAGCTTTATCTTTTATGTACTATAATTTTTGTTATTGGATGTTCGTCCAAAAAGGCTGTGCAAAGTAAAAATGTTTCCTTTATTTATGAGGCAGCTTTAAAAAATGATAGTCTTAGGGTGTTGGTAGATCATAAGAACACAGTTGTATCACAGTTTATGAGCGGTGAGGGTAGGAGTAGCAATGGACCTACAAAAAATGAAGATTGGGAAGAACTGAATGGAATGATTACCAATTTAAATGTTAGAAAGCTTAAAGATCTAACTACACCAAAAGACAGGGTATATATAAAAGAGCCTATGAAAGCTGTTTTTAAAATAGCTGTAAACAATACAATATATAAAACTCAGGAGTTTGACGATGGTAATCCTCCTGTAGAAATAGAAGCAATTGTTGCGAAATTATTAAACATTCATACTACTCAAATTGAACGCATACAACTAACACATTAAACAACAACCAATGAAAAAAATCGCATTAGTACTCTTGACCGTTGCCTTTGTAGTAGGCTGTTCTTCTAAAAAAGCAGCTGTGGCGGGCAATAACAATCCGGAAACAGCACTTTCATTTGAATATGAGGCACAAACACGTGGTGCTTACAATAAAGTTGTTGTAACACAGGATAGTATTATTACCATTAAAGATCGTGGTATGAAAAATGTAGTAAGCAAGCCTGTAAGCAGCAGCGACTGGAACTATCTTATGGGCAATGCCAGAAAAATGAACCTTGAGGGTCTTAAAGACCTTAAAGCACCATCTACTAAAAACTATGCCGATGCTGCACTTGCTGCTAACCTAAAAGTTATTAAAGGCACTACAACATACACGAGCAGTACTTTTGATCATGGCAATCCTCCGGCTCAAATATCAGGAATTGTTCACAGAATACTAAACATGTCTGACATGAAGGCAAAATAATAAAAATGAAGATTAAAGAAATACAGGAAGAAATTATAGACGAATTCTCTATGTTCGACGATTGGGAAGAGCGTTACCAGTATGTAATAGATCTTGGTAATTCGCTTCCGTTGGTAGAAGAAAAATACAAAACTGAAGAAAATATTATAAAAGGCTGCCAGAGTAAAGTATGGCTGCATGGCGAACAGAAAGATGGCAATGTAGTATTTACTGCCGATAGCGATGCAATACTTACTAAAGGAATTATAGCCATACTTATCCGTGTGTTTTCTAACCAAAAACCCGCAGATATACTTGAAGCTGATACCGATTTTATAGATGAAATCGGACTTAAGGAGCACCTTTCGCCAACCCGTGCTAATGGGCTGGTGTCTATGATTAAACAAATAAAAATGTATGCACTGGCCTTTAGCGCCAAAAGCTAAATAAGATTATGGAACAAGAAATTGACACAGCACAACTGGGAGAAGATATAGTTAAAGTGCTTAAAACAATATATGATCCTGAGATTCCTGTAGATATCTACGAACTTGGGCTTATTTATGATGTTATGGTTAATACCGATAACGAAGTTAAGATACTTATGACACTTACTTCACCCAACTGCCCGGTTGCAGAAAGCCTTCCTATGGAAGTAGAAGAAAAGATAAAAAAAATTGAAGGGGTTAATGCTGCTGAGGTTGAGATTACTTTCGATCCGCCATGGAGCCGCGACCTTATGAGTGAAGAGGCCAAGCTTGAATTAGGAATGCTGTAAAAGCGTTTCAAATTCTGGCGCTGTTATTTTGAGTGAAACGCAGCGAGGTCACAATCTTTATGAGACTACTTCCCTGCCCGAAATGACAAAACTGTTATGAACAAAGAACATGGAAAAAGAAGAAGAAATAATAAACCGCGTTGCCAATAGTGTTCTTCAGGTATTTGATCTTGAAGATTATTACCCGGAAGGAGAACGTGTTGGCATAGATATATCCGGCTGGCTATGGGAAGGCTTCGTGCTTCGCGAGAAAGAATTTCGCGAAACCCTTAAAAACCATGACTGGCAGCAATACAGTGGCAAATTTACGGCCTTATATTGCAGTACCGATGCTATAGTACCTGCGTGGGCTTATATGCTTATTACTACTTATTTGCAGCCTTTTGCAAAAAAAATAGTTCAGGGTAAGGCAGAAGACATCAATATCCAGCTATATCAGCAAATACTTAATGATCTTGATTATACCCCATATGAGGGTAAGCCTGTTATTATAAAAGGATGTTCGCGCAAACCTGTACCGCAGGAAGCCTATGTTATGGCTACTCAAAAACTTATGCCTGTTGCTAAGAGTTTAATGTTTGGCGAGGCATGCTCTTCAGTACCATTATACAAGAAGAAATAGGGCTTTTTAATAAAAAAGTAAGAATATTTTTTTTGTAATTAATTATATTTGTGAAAACAGCAATGAACTAATTATGAAGAAAAAGCTACTATTTATGTTATGCCTTGTGGGTTCACTAAGTGTCAATGCACAAGATGGTGGAGAAAAAAATACGGTAAAAGATACTGTTGGGCCATGGTACACTAACGGTAATGCTTCTCTGTTATTTAATCAGTCTACTTTCCATAACTGGGTTGCCGGTGGAGAAAATACTATTTCCGGTACTTTAGGCGTTAATTATGATTTTAATTATAAAAAAGGCGACTGGAGCTGGGATAATAAAGTTATTGCTTCATACGGTATAGTAAAAACCAAAACGTCTTCTTTTGCTAAAAAAACAGATGACAGGCTTGAGCTTAATTCAATATTAGGTAAAAAAGCCACTGAAAGATGGTTTTACTCGGCCTTCTTAAATTTCAGGACACAATTTACAAAAGGATACAACTATTCCAGAGATGAATTTGGAGCAGAACACAGGGAAGAATATACCAATTTTCTTTCTCCGGGATACTTAATGGTAGGTCCTGGTATGTTGTATAAAAGAGATGAAAACTTTTATTTTAACCTTTCGCCGGCTACATCTAAATTTACTTTTGTAGATAAGAATTTTACCCTGCCTGATGAAGCATATTTTGGTGTAAAAGAAGGTAAATCTGTTCGATATGAACTTGGTTTTAATGCCTCTGCTTATTATAAGCTTGATGTTATTGCCAATGTTACTTTTGAGAACATACTTGGTTTATACTCAAACTATCTTGAAGATCCTCAGAATGTAGATATTAACTACCAGTTAAATATAGTAATGCGCATAAACCGTTACCTTACTACCAACTTGTCATTCCAGACTATTTATGACGATAATGCCTATAGAGGGCTGCAGGTCCGCCAGGTTTTTGGTGTAGCAGCTAACTACGGGTTTTAAATAGTTTATGCTATAATACATATACAAATCGAGCCGGCAAAATGCCGGCTCGATTTGTATTAAATAACGTTAAATAAATGCTGTTAAGGCATATAATATGTAACTTACAGTAATTTTAATACTACATATTATGGCAAAAAAAGTAGCTGACCAAATTGTGGAAATGCTTATTGAAAATGGAGTAAAAAGAATATACGCTGTAACAGGCGACAGTCTTAATGAATTAAACGATGCCGTAAGGCGTAACGGTAAACTTCAATGGATACATGTACGGCATGAAGAAGCCGGAGCTTATGCTGCTGCTGCCGAGGCAGAGCTTGAAGGGCTTGCCTGCTGTGCAGGAAGCTGTGGGCCGGGGCACATACATTTAATTAACGGATTATATGAAGCTCACCGCACGCGTGTTCCGGTTATAGCTATCGCTTCTACAATAAATACTCCCGACTTTGGGACAGATTATTTTCAGTCTACCAATACAACACGCCTTTTTGACGATTGCAGCTGTTACAACCAGGTAGCATCTACACCTGCACAGGCGCCCCGAATGCTGCAGACTGCCATTCAGCATGCTATTCATCATAAGGGAGTTGCTGTTTTCGGGCTGCCGGGAGATGTATCTGCAATGCCTGCTGAAGAGAGTATTACCTCTATGCATAATTACAGAAGCAATCCTGTTGTTCGTCCTTCAGATTATGAGCTATCCCAATTAGCAGAAGCATTAAACAGCCACCATAAAATAACTATTTTTTGCGGTATAGGTGCAGCCAAAGCGCATGATGAGGTTGTGCAGCTTGCAGCTTTGCTTAATGCGCCGGTAGGTTATTCTTTCAGGGGTAAAATGGCAATACAGCCTAACAATCCTTTTGAAGTGGGGATGACAGGGCTTTTAGGGCTGCCTTCGGCATATCACAGCATGCATGAAGCCGATGTTGTATTATTATTAGGTACAGATTTTCCATATACGGCATTTATGCCTCTGAAGAATAAAATTATTCAGATAGATGACAGTCCCGAAAAGCTGGGCAGACGTGCTAAACTTGAAATGGGCCTTTGCGGAAAAATAGAAGATACACTTAAGGTTTTGCTGCCGCTTATAAATCAAAAATCGGATGATAGTTTTTTAAAAGCACAATTAAAACTATATGATCACGTAAAAGAGAATCTCAACATTTATGTAGAGAATTCGGGCAGTACCGATAAGATTTCCCCGGAGTTTGTAGCGCATACTATAAATGAACTGGCAGATGATGATGCTATTTTTACTGTAGATACAGGCATGAGCTGTGTTTGGGGGGCAAGGTATATACATGCTACTGGTAAAAGAAAGCTGCTCGGGTCTTTTAATCATGGTTCTATGGCAAATGCTATGCCTATGGCTATGGGCGCTGCACTTTGCAGTCCTGGCCAGCAAATAATAGCTTTGTGCGGTGATGGAGGATTATCTATGCTGTTGGGTGACCTGGCTACTATAAAACAGTATAACCTGCCAATAAAGTTAATTGTATTTAATAACAGGGCACTGGGAATGGTTAAGCTTGAAATGGAAGTGGCAGGAATGCCCGACAATCAAACCGATATGGTTGATCCTGATTTTGCAGCTATAGCACAGGCAATGGGATTTACAGGTATGGCTGTACACCATCCGGGCGCATTGCGTGAAATTTTGCAAAAAGCCTTTACTACTGAAGGCCCTGTACTGGTAAATGTAATGACAAATCCTGACTCGCTGGCTATGCCGCCAAAAGTAGAGTGGGAGCAGGTTAAAGGTTACGCTCAAAGCATGGGAAAACTTATTTTAAGCGGACGTATGGATGAGGTGCTTGATACCGTAAAATCTAACTACAGGCATCTTAACGATTTGCTATAACACAATATTTGCGCTATAAAAAATGCCCCGCCAAGCGGGGCATTTTTATTCTTTTTCTTCTGCAGTATTTTCTTTATAATCAGGATATAAAAATTTATTATAAGGAAATCGTGTAATATGAATTTCTCTTACAGCTTCATAAACCTTCTCTCTGAATTCTTCAAAATTCTCTTTATTGACGGCTGATATAAACAGAGCGTTCTTTTCCCCAACATTGCTCATCCATGTAGCTTTCCATTCTTCCAGGGTAAAGTGGCGCGACGTTTTTTCGGTAGTAAGGTCGTCAGCATCAATGGTAAGCGGTTTATAGGAATCAATCTTATTGAATACCATAATAGTAGGCTTGTTTAAACACTTTATGTCCTGTAATATCTGGTTTACTGATGCTATATGGTCTTCAAAATCAGGATGAGATATATCTACTACGTGTAAAAGTAAATCTGCTTCACGAACCTCGTCAAGTGTACTTTTAAAAGATTCGATAAGCTGTGTGGGTAGTTTTCTAATAAAACCAACGGTATCAGATAATAAGAAAGGCAGGTTTTTAATAACCACTTTTCTAACGGTAGTATCCAGTGTTGCAAAAAGTTTATTTTCTACAAATACCTCGCTTTTACTAATAACATTCATAAGTGTAGATTTTCCCACATTGGTATATCCGACCAGTGCTACCCTTACCATTGCCCCGCGGTTGCTGCGCTGTACAGACATTTGCTTGTCTATAGTTCGTATTTTTTCTTTTAATAAGGCAATACGGTCACGCACTATACGTCTGTCAGTTTCAATCTCTGTTTCACCGGGTCCGCGCATACCAATACCTCCACGCTGACGCTCAAGGTGAGTCCACATACCCGACAGCCTTGGCAGCAAATACTGGCATTGTGCCAGTTCTACCTGTGTACGGGCATAAGATGTCTCTGCACGTTGTGCAAAAATGTCAAGTATTAGGTTGGTACGGTCAAGCACCTTAATATCAAGTATGCGGGTAATATTTTTTTGCTGTGCCGGCGACAGCTCATCATCAAAAATAATGGTTGAAATATCGTTCTCTTTAATATATAGTTGTATCTCTTCTATTTTACCGGTACCCAAAAAGGTTTTAGGATTGGGGCGTTCCATTTTTTGCGAAAAGCGTTTTATTACTTCTCCCCCTGCAGTGAAGGTTAAAAATTCAAGTTCATCAAGATATTCGTTAAGCTTCTCTTCATTTTGAGATTGCGTAATAACACCGGCAATAACAGTTCTTTCGAATTTAATCGTCTCTTTTTCAAGCATAGTTTTGTGATAAAAATGTAAAATTACGAAAAATAAGGCATTAAATTTTCAAACATATAATTGAAAAGAGTGTTTCGTAAAATATATGTTAAATTTCACTAAATTGTTATGTATATGTTATATTTTTTTATATTTGGAGATTAAATTTAGCTAAACCATAAATTATGAAAAAAATTACTTTAATGATCTTTGTATCATTGATGTCCTTTTTTGCGTATGCGCAGCTGCCAGTGGAGCATTTCGATGACCCCTGGACAGGCACTCCCGCCGCACCGCCAGATTGGGTAGTAATCAATGAGTTCGGCCCCAATGTAACGTGGGCCCAAACGATTCCGGGTAATGGTACTCAGCCGCCTTTCGGTGGAGATGGGTACTCGGCGTATCTTCAAAAAGAGACGGTAGCCCCAACAGCAGCCATTCCTTCAGACTGGCTGATTACAAAAGTATTTCCTGTACCTGCAAATGCCGAACTGAAATTTCAGTCAAGGTTAACTATTTCAGGTGATCAGGGAAGTATCTACAAAATTTACATTGCGGCATTTGATCCCGCTGATACCGATCCGGTAACAGTTGAAGATTTTACTGCAAGTGCAACTAGCTTACTGGTTACTTATAATGAGATAGACCTTAACGGCATTCAGCAAACCGAGTGGCTTGAAAAAACACTTGCTATTCCTGCTTCATGGGAAGGTATGAATGTTCGTGTTGGTTTTGTAATGCAGGGTAACAATAAAGACCGTTGGTTTTTAGATGATGTTAGTGTGTCTGCAATTTGTATTGGGCCAACTAACCCTGTGGTAACTGCAAGAACATTAAATGGTGCAACTTTTAACTGGACAAGTACTACGGCAACTTCCTGGGAAATTGAAACAGTTCTTGAAAGTGGTGTTCCAACCGGAACAGGAGAAGTTTATAATGGTACGCTTCCTTTTGTTAAAGGAGGTCTTTTAGAGTGTACAAGCTATAAATTTTATGTTCGCGCACTTTGTTCCGACGGAGGAAAGAGTGCATGGGCAGGACCTGTTTTCTTCAAAACACGATGTATTGGAGAAACGTGTGAAAATCCTATAGTTATACCTTCGGGCAACAGCTATAGTACTACAAATAATACTGCAAACTTTACCGACGTTTATGAAGGTACAACTGGTACAGGCTGTAACAGTACCGGTAACTACCTGGCGGGTAATGATGTTGTATATTCATATACACCGGATACTTCAGGCAACTATAGTGTTACCTTAACAGGTACAGGCGGGGCTGCAGGTATGTTTATTTACAGCAGCTGTGCCAATATTGGCGTATCATGTTTAAATGGTGGTGTTGCGAGTGCAAATAACCCTGTAAATCTTCCTGCGTTTGCTATGACGGCAGGAACTACGTATTATATAGTAATATCTACAAACGGAACTCCGCAAACTACGCCATATACCCTGACTATTCAGCAGGTATTTTGTCCGCAGCCTACAGCGGGTTCTGCTAATACTATAACAGGGACATCTGCTAATCTTATCTGGACACCGGGTACAGCAGGAGCAACTTCATGGCAGGTTGCAGTTCAGCCTGCAGGTTCTGGCTTACCTTCTACAGGTGCAACTGTAACTTCTAATACAGGATATCCTGTAAGTGCAACTTCTGCCGGAGTTCCTTTTACTCCTGCTACATCTTATGAGTTTTATGTTAGAGAAAGCTGTGCAGGCGGTATGTATAGTATTTGGGCAGGTCCATTCCTGTTTACTACTACACAGGTTGCAGCATCGCTTGATTATGTTCAAAACTTTGATGGTGGGCCTCATGGCTTTACGCTTGGTAACGGCACACAGGTTAACAAGTGGGTTGTAGGTACCGCTACAAGCAACAGCCCTTCAACGTCATTATACATATCAGATGATAATGGTGTTTCTAATGACTATGTAATTACAACATCATCTACAGTTCATGCGTATAGAGATATACAGATGCCTGCGGCAGTAGGACAGTTATCACTTAGTTTTGACTGGAAAGCATTTGGTGAATCTTGTTGTGATTATTTACGTGTATGGGTGGTTCCGGCAAGCTTTACGCCAACACCGGGAACAACAATTACTTCGTCAGCAGACCGTATTCAGATAGGTGGTAACTTTAACAATACTTCTGACTGGACAAATTATACAACTATTTTATCTCCTACAGGATGGGACGGTACTGTAAAAAGGCTTGTATTTGAGTGGAAAAATGATGGTAGTGTTGGTGGCGCACCGGCTGCAGCTATAGACAATATTAATTTTAAAATTGTTACATGTCCTCAGCCTACAAACCTTGTACTTGCTTCTGCTACTAATACTCAGGCAGTAGTAAACTGGACAGCTCCTGCAATAGTACCTCCTTCATATGATGTATATGTTTCTCAGGATACAACTGCTCCTACAGATACTACTACACCAACACAAAATGTACCGGGTACTACAGCTACAATTACACCGCTTATTCCATCGGCAGTAAATTACGTTTGGGTAAGAGCACATTGTAGTGATACTGATAAGAGTTTCTGGACAGGGCCATTAATGTTTGCAACACCTCAGATTCCGGGAGATATGGATTTCTCTCAAAATTTTGACGGTGCATCAAATAACTTTACCCTGCTAAATGGTACTCAGCCAAATAAGTGGGTTATAGGAGGCGCTACATTTAACAGCCCTGCTAATTCATTATATATATCTAATGATAACGGTGTTACAAATGCTTATAATGAAACATTAGCTACTGTAGCACATGCTTATAGAGATGTTACACTTCCTGCTTCAATTCCTTCTGGCCAGATATTGGTACAGTATGATGTTAAAGGGGTAGGTAATACCGGAGATTATTTAAGAGTTTGGGTTGTACCTGTTACATTTACCCCAACTCCCGGAACACAAATTACTGCCGGAGCCAGCGGAGGTGTACAGGCAGGTGGTAATATATTCGGAAATCCTAACTGGAGTACTAAAAATAACGTAGTTACTGCACCGGCTGCATGGAACGGTACTGTAAGAAGGTTTGTTTTTGAATGGACAAACAATACATTTACAGGAAATAATCCTCCGGCTGCAATAGATAATATTAACTTTAAGGTTGTTACGTGCCCTGCACCGTCAGCCTTAGTTTTAAATTCACTTACAACTTCGTCGGCTACCATTTCCTGGACTGCGCCAACTGCGCCGCCGGCAAGTTATGATTACTACTATTCTACAGGTACCACACCGCCAACAGATGCTACTACACCAAGTGGTAATGTTGTAGGTGCTACAACAACAGTTATAGGAGGCCTGGCAGATTCTACTAATTATAATGTATGGGTAAGAAGTAATTGTGGTGGTACTGCCGGAACAAGTTTCTGGATTGGCCCGCTTAATTTTAACACGCCGCAAATTCCTGCGGATATGCCATACGTTCAGAATTTTGACGGAACTGGTAACCCGGCTTATACGTTAAATAACGGTACTCAGGCAAATAAATGGGTAGTTGGCGGTTCTACATTTAACAGCCCTGCTAACTCTTTGTATATTACTAATAATGGTACTGATTATGGATATGATAATAATGCCAGCAGTGTAGTTCACGCTTATAGAGACATTCAGTTACCTGCCTCTATACCAACAAACCAAATCCTTTTCCAATATGACTGGAAAGCAGTTGGTGAATCATGTTGTGATTACCTTAGAGTTTGGGTTGTACCGGTTACATTTACTCCAACACCGGGTACACAAATTACTACAGGAGCCAGCGGTGGCGTTCAGTTAGGTGGAAACCTAAACAATAACGGTACATGGACTACTGTAAATAATGTGGTTAACTCTACAGGTTGGGATGGCTCAATAAGAAGAATAATATTTGAGTGGAGAAATGATGGCAGTATTGGAGACACTCCGGCTGCTGTAGATAATATTACCTTCTCGGCTATTACATGTTCTGCTCCGTCTAACTTATCATTAGTTTCTATAGATGCTGCTAATGCTACATTTACATGGACAGCGCCTACACCTGCACCTACAGGTTATGATTATTACCTTACTACCAGCCCTGTTGCTCCGGTAGCCGGTACAACGCCTACAGGTTATACTACTTCACCTACAATAACCCTTGCAGGCCTGCCTGATTCTACAAGTTATTACTTATGGGTAAGAAGTAACTGTGGTGCTGCTGACGGAACAAGTTTCTGGATAGGCGGTATTAACTTTAATACTCCGCAAATTCCTGTTAACCTTCCTTACACTCAAAATTTTGACGGTACAGGAAATCCAGGATTTACATATATAAACGGTACATTACCTAATAAATGGGTAGTGGGTGGCGCTACATTTAACAGCCCTGCCAATTCGTTATATATTTCAAGCGATAATGGTGTTACTAACAGCTACAATGGTACTACTGCTTCTACTGTACATGCTTACAGAGATGTTGTTATACCTGCGGGCGCTACAGATCTTGATTTTGCCTTTGACTGGAAAAACGTAGGTGAAACAAATGATAACGTAAGAGTATGGATGGTGCCGTTAAGTTTTAACCCTGTAGCGGGTACAGCTATTACTGCGGCTGCAGATCGTATACTTATAACTCCTACAAGCTTATTTAATGGTGCTAACTGGCAAACTGCAAGTTATGTTGTGCCGGTTACATCTGTAGCAGGAACAACTCAGCGTTTTGTGTTTGAGTGGAGAAATAATACATTTACAACTACCAGCCCTGCTGCAATAGATAATATTGATATTAAAGTGCTTACATGTCCTAAACCTAGCGACCTGACAGCAGATAATATTGGTATGACTTCTGCAACTCTTGGCTGGACAGAAAACGGATCGGCTACACAGTGGGAAGTTTATGTTGTAGAGGCAGGAGATCCAATACCGGGTGAAGACACCGTAGGTACTGCTGCACCGACAAATCCTTTTGTATATGATATTAATTTGGAGCCTGGTACTCAATATGAATATTATGTAAGGGCTATTTGCGGACCTGATGATAACAGCCGTTGGGTTGGGCCATATGCGTTCCACACTAACCTTTGTGAAATTGTAGATCAGTGTTCTCTTGACTTCATATTAACAGACTCGGCAAATAACGGTTGGGGTAGTACTACCATGACAGTTAGCCAGGGAGGTATTGTTGTTGGTGTTCTTGGTCCTCAGTTAACTACTGGTAACGGTCCTGTAACAGTTTCTTTCCCATTATGTTCTGGTTTACCATATCAGGTATTTTTTGACGACCAGGGCTTTGATGGTGACGAGGTAGGTTTGGAAATCGTGAATCCGTTTAACGGACAAACCGTATTCCAGAGAATTGCAGGTACATTAAATTCAGATCAGAATACTGTTATCTATACCGGTATTGCTTTCTGTTCAGAGTTAACCTGTCCACAGCCTACAGATCTTGCAAGTTCAAGTGTGGTTAACTCTCCAAATACAACTGAATTAACATGGACTCCTGGTGGAACAGAAACTCAGTGGGAAGTTATTATTCAGGCTGAAGGAGCTGGTTTCCCTAGTGCAAACCCTGCAACAAGTGTAATTGTAAATGATGATCCTTCTTACGTAATAGAAAATCTTGTTCCTAGCTCGCCATATGAGTATTATGTAAGATCTATATGCGGACCTGACGATAACAGCTTCTGGTCTGGACCGCTTAAATTCTCAATATTTACACCACCGGCCTGTGCCGATATAACAGTTGTAGATGAGAACTTTGAAGTTATAGCACCGGATACAGAATATACAATTTGTGCAGGAGAAGAACTTTGTGTTGATTTCTCAGGACAATATTATATTGATGCTGCAGAAACTACTTCATACGAAGTTACCAGCATACCGTTTAATCCTCCATTCCCAACATTAGGTGGTACTCAGATGCCGGTAGATCAGGATGATATCTGGTCTCCTAAAATTACACTTCCTTTCGAATTCTGTTTCATGGGCGATGTTTATAACGCTGCTCAGGTAGGTTCTAATGGTATTGTAAGCTTTAATGCTAATAATGCATCCGGAGGTCCTTCAGGATGGTCTTTCAGTCAGACTATTCCTGACACAACGTTCCCTCAGTTAAATGCTATTTATGGTGTTTATCAGGATACTAACCCTAACCCGACAAATAATAACTGGGATAACCCTAATATCAATTATCAGGTTTTAGGTAACTACCCTTGTCGCGCATTGGTTGTAAGCTTTAATGAGCTTGCTCAGTTTGGATGTAGTACTGACAGTCCTGAAGACCAGGCAATCGGTCCTCAAAGCTCTCAGATCGTAATTTATGAGATAACTAACATTATTGAAGTATATGTTAAGAGAAGAGTACCTTGTACTTCTTGGCAGGGTGGTGTAGGTCTTATCGGTGTTCAGAACAGCGATGGTACCGTTGCATTCTCACCGCCAAATAGAAATACAGGTCCGTGGAGTGCTACAGAAGAAGCATGGAGATTTACGCCGAACGGTGCAACTACAGTTGATTTTGAATGGCTGCAAAATGGCCAGCCTTATGCAACTACACCGGAGATTGAAGTGTGTGCTACCGAAACAGGTACAATTGTTATGACAGCACGTGCCTCTTACCAGTTATGTAATGGTGGTACTATTGTAAGGGAAAGTGATTTCTCTATACAGGTACAGGCTGAAATTATTCCAGCTGAAGATCCGGTTAACATAACTAAGTGTGGTAACGGTGAAGATGTTACTTTTGATCTTAATGAAGCAGTTGCAGATGTATTTGCAGATCCTACAGGATATAACTTCAAGTTCTATCCTACAGAGCAGGATGCTGTAGAAGATACTAATGAAATGTCTTCTGATTTTGTAACTAATGCTACAACAACTGTTTGGGTAAGAATAATGAAAGATGATATGCCTTGCTTTATTACAAGGTCATTCCAGACAATTATCTCTAATGTTCCGCCTCAGTTTACAGTTACTCCGGATGCAACAGTATGTGAAGGTACTTCTGCTACTATAACAGTTACTCCTGGAGATTTCACTGAAACAGAAGCTACTTATTCATGGACACTGGATACTAATCCGCTGCCTGATACTACAAGTTCTATAACTGTAACAGAAGGTGGTGTTTATGAAGTTACTGTTACTAAAAACGGATGTGTTGGTACTGCTACTTCTACTTTAACAGTAGTTCCTGTACCAACTGCTGATGATCCTGAAGATGTAACAGCATGTGATAGCTATGTATTACCTGCATTAAGTGCAGATAACAATTACTATACAGAAACCGGAGGAGCTGGTACACAGCTGGCTGCTGGAGATGTAATTACTGCTTCACAAACTATTTATGTGTATGCTGTATCACCTACAGTTGCAACATGTACAGCTGAAAATTCATTTGATGTAACAATAAATCCTTCGCCTGTAGTAGATGCTATTGCAGATGTGGATGCATGTGACAGCTATACGCTTCCTGCGCTTGATACTAATGAAAATTATTATACAGGTCCGGGCGGAACCGGTACTATGCTAAGTGCAGGAGATGTAATCTCTACAACACAAATGCTTTATGTGTATGAAGAAACCGGTACAGTGCCAAACTGTTCTGCTGAAGTAAGCTTTACTGTAAATGTTACAGTTAGCCCGGTAGCTGATGCTCCTGGAGATGAAACAGCATGTGACAGTTATGTACTTCCTGCTCTGTCTGCTGGTAATAACTATTACACAGCATCTGGCGGAACCGGTACTATGCTTAATGCAGGCGATACTGTTACAAGTACACAAACTATTTATGTGTATGCTGTATCACCTGATAATGCGCTTTGTACTAACGAGAATTCATTTGTGGTAACTATTAACCCTACACCTCAGTTTACACTTGGCGGACCATATGTGTCTTGTCTTGCAGAAAATGTTACGGTACAGGTTAACCCTGCTAACTTTAATGCAGGCGATGCAACATATGCATGGACTGTAAACGGTGCTCCTGCAGGAGGTAACTCTTCCAGCATACAGGGTACAGAGTTTGGTACTTATGAAGTAACTGTAACGATAGGTGATTGTACTCATACTGAAAGCATTCAGGTATCTCAGGATACTTCACTTATTGAACTTGCATTCTTAGATAATTGTGAGTCTAGTATTTACTATGTTGAAGTAACCGATGTTGATGGTTCGTTTGATATAGATCATGCTACTTACTCATGGACAGGTCCTGAAGGATTTACTTCTACAGATCGTAAGATCGAGCCTACAATGGCAGGTGAGTATACGGTAACTGTTGTTACAGACGGTGGCTGTGTTAGCGTAGATTCATTTGAAGTACTTAGTACAACATGTGATATTCCGCGCGGTATCTCTCCTAATGGTGATGGTATGAATGACGAGTTTGACTTAACAGCGCTTGGTGTTAAAAAACTTGAAATATTTAACCGTTACGGACAGGAAGTTTACAGCAAATCTAACTATACTAACGAGTGGGTTGGACGAGGTAATAACGGAGACGAGTTACCTACTGGAACTTACTTCTATATGATAGAACGCTCTAACGGAGAAACTAAAACCGGATGGGTTTACATTAACAGGCAAGAATAATTTAAAAAAGTTTGCCACAAACCCCTGCCCAATGGCGGGGGTTTGTTTTTTTTTATATTTTTACAATAACGAAGCAAAACACACATTACATGAAGAAACTTTACCTTGCAGCATTATTGGCTCTGGGCGGCCTTGCAGATGCTACGGCACAGCAGGACCCACACTACACACAGTACATGTATAACATGAATGTTATTAACCCTGCTTATGCAGGTTCAAAAGAAAATCTTTCTTTTGGATTGCTATACCGCAAGCAATGGGTAGATATTGAAGATTCTCCAACTACCATGACCTTTTCAGGGAGCAGCCCTGTAGGTAAGAATGTAGGTTTGGGATTATCGGTTATCAATGATAAGATAGGGCCTGTAGAAGAGACTAACGCCTATGCGGATTTCTCATACACACTAAACCTTGGTGGCGAACACCGTTTGGCTCTTGGTTTAAAAGCCGGTGCTACTTTTCATAATGTAGGCTTATACAGCGATATTGGTAATGGCCACGTGCCAGATCCGGGAGATCCTGCTTTCCAGCAAAATGTGAACAATACATTTTTTAACGTAGGAGCAGGTTTTTTCTACTACACCAACAAATACTATTTTGCAGCATCTGTACCGAATATGCTGAAAAGCAAGCACCTTGACTATACTCCTGCCGGAGGTGGTTCAAAACAACAGTTTGGATCTGAAGAATCGCACTACTTTATTACCGGTGGATATGTATTCCAGCTTAACGACAACCTGAAGATGAAACCATCATTTATGTTTAAATCGGCATTTGGTGTTTCCCCCTCTATAGACGGATCACTTAACTTTTTATTCTTTGAACGCTTTGAGATAGGAGCTACCTACAGGCTTGATGACAGCTTTGGCGGTATGGTAAACTATGCTATAACTCCTAACCTGAGATTAGGTTATGCTTATGACCACATTGTATCAGACCTTAATGTAACAACACCTGCATCTCACGAGATCATATTGTTGTTTGATTTGAACTTCCCTAAAAAAGTATCACGTTCACCACGTTATTTCTAATCTAAAGCGACTAAAAGAAAATGAAGAACTTATATATTACAATGGGTCTTGTATTAGCTACTATGGCAGTAACAGCCCAAACAAAAGAAACCAAAAGAGCAGACAAACTTTATGCTAAGCTTGATTATATAGATGCAGCCAAAGAATACCAGAAACTGGATGGCAGCCCTTATGTTTACAAGCAGATAGCAGAGAGCTACTACAACATATTCAACTCAAAAGAGGCTGTACAGTGGTATGCAAAAGCAACAGCTACCCCTCAGGAAGCAGAAGTGTATTACCACTATGCACAAATGCTTAAGGTAGAGGGCAAGTATGAAGAGGCTAATGCCCAAATGAAGAAATTTGCTTCTATGGCACCACAGGACCAGAGAGCAATTCAGTTTAACCAGGATCCTAACTACCTGCCTAAACTAAAAAACCAGCCGAAAATGTATGACGAGAAAGTACTTGACATCAATGATGACAAATACGGATCGTTCGGCGGAGTACTTGCTGATGATAACAGTTTTTATTTTTCAAGTTCAAGAAACACAGCAAGAAAAAAATACGGAACAAACGAACAGCCGTTCCTAGACCTTTATACCTCTACCTACAATGCTAACGGAACATTCAGTGAGCCTACTCCGGTATCAGACCTGAATACAAAATGGCATGATGGCCCTGCTGCTGTAAGTGCAGACGGGAAAACAATGTACTTTAACAGCGAGAGCTTTAACGAGAAAAAACAGTTTGAAAGAGATAAAGATATGAATCTTAAAATAGGACAGATCTATCTTTATAAAACTGTGAAAAACGGCGACAAATGGGGGGAGCCTGTACTGCTTCCTTTCAACAGCAAACACTGGTCTTCTAAAAATCCGTCAATAAGCAAAGATGGTAAAACATTATATTTTGCTTCAGACAGGGAAAACTCAATGGGAGGTTTTGACATCTGGAAAGTAGAAGTTAAAGGCAACAATAGCTATGGCGAGCCTGTAAATCTTGGTTCTAAAATAAATACAGAAGGTAATGAAGATTATCCTTTTATTACTGATGATAACAAGTTATTCTTCTCTTCTGACAGGCCAAATGGTTTTGGCGGACTTGATGTATTTGTTGCCGACTTTAACAAAAGTACAGACGTTAAAAACGTTGGTGCTCCTGTAAATACATCAAAAGACGATTTTGCATTTAGCTTTAACACAACTAAAAATATTGGTTTCTTCTCAAGTAACCGCAGCGGTGTAGATAAACTTTACCTTGCAACTCCGGTATGTGGCGTAGAAGCTATAGTATTGGTAAGAGATGCTAAAACAGGTAAGATACTTTCTAATGCTAACGTAGCAATACTTGATGATAAAAATAACGTAATTGAAAGACGTACCTCTGGTCCTGACGGTAAAGTTACCTACAGCGTAGACTGTAACAGGGCTTACACTATTCAGGCATCTATGGATGGTTACGAAAACGGAAGCTTCCCGATAGCTAAAACTAACGGTGGTACGGTAAATGTAGCTGCAGACCTTACACCAATCGAAGTTCCTATTACTACTCCGGTTATAGCTCTTAATGAGATATACTTTGAATTTGATAAGAGCAACATTACCAGAGAGGCTGCATTTGAGCTTGACAAGGCTGTTGAAACGATGAAAGTTAACCCTACAATTGTAGTTATGGTTAAAGCACATACTGACAGCAGAGGTTCAGATAAATACAACATGGCATTATCTAACCGCAGGGCTAAAGCTACAGTACAATACATTATCTCTAAAGGAATTGCTAAAGAACGTATCTCAGGACAGGGTTACGGTGAAAGTGAGCCTAAAGTTAAATGTGGCGATAACTGTACAGAAGAAGAGCACAAAGAAAACAGAAGGAGTGAATTCCTTATCGTGAAGAAATAATATTGAGCGTTTCTTAACAAACCAATCTATATTAAAAATCCTGCCCATTTGGGCAGGATTTGCTTTTTAATACTATTTCCTTATGATTTCGCAGAATATGCTTCAGGAGTCTTTATTTGGCTTTACAGCGCTATCTAAATTGTTTTTGCTAATATACTTTTACGTTGTCTATATAATAACCGCTTGCCGATGTAGCATGAGTAGCTCTAAAAGCTATATGCACAACTCCCGAGTATTGGGCAAGATTAATCTCTCCGGAAGATATAAACTTATACCAGTCGGTATATATGTCGGGTGTTTTTGCTTCAAGAGGCACCCAGTTGGCAGCAGTTACATCAGTACCGTTAAAATCGGAAGCTATAAATACCTCAAGTTTACTACCATCTTGTGGCATATGGTGCTGTGCGGACTGAAAACGTAAAGTGCGCTGTATAATTCCTAAATTTATGGCAGGGGTAACAAGCCAGCCTACAGCACTAGTTTCGGTAGTATTTGTAAATTCAGTATAACCATTGTTGTCAAATAATTGTTCTGTCCAAAGGCTGGTTCCGGTTTCAGAATAATTGGTAAATCCTGTAATGTCTAAAATAGTATTATCCTGTGCCTCTTCAAAATCCTGCAGGTAAACCAATTGTTCATAAGGAGGTAATGTAGTATCGTCATCGTTTACACAGCCTGCAAGCAGTAAAGAAAGTAGCATAAAGGGAGTTATGTGTTTCTTCATAGCTTAAAAATTAAGATAAACATTCATAAAATATGTCCTTCCGTTACCATAGTAATATTTAGAGCCAAATGATGGTGTGCCATCGGCAGTATCATTATCCAGTTCGCGGTAATTGGTATTGCGCGACTGCTCAAAGCCGCCCGTTTTATAGGTCTTGTTAAACAGGTTATTAATGCTGGCAAAAAAGCCCAGATATGTGCCACGATCTATTTTCCACGATTTACCGCCAACAATATTAAACAGGTAAAAGGAACTGAACTTTTCCTGATGAAGCATTTGTTTTGCGCGGTTCTCATCTATATTTTCAAAGGCATTACCGGGACTGTCGGGATTTTCAAAAAAATGTTTGGTTCGCAGCAACGCAGAAACATCAACATAATTGGCAGCAAGGTAATTGGCATTGGCACCAATCCACCAGTAATGTGGGTCACGGTATTCTGCGCCTATAGAAAATGCCTGTTGCGGCATGCCGGGTAATCTATAATTTTTAAGGTATGCCTTTCCAAAATCGGTTGTTGTTAATGGTGAACCTATAACGGTAGTACCATCGTCATTACTGTTTATAATGGCAAGGGCGTCGTTGTTAAGCGATACATTAGGATTATTGCTATATGTATATTGCCCAAGTGCACCCGATGCCATTAGTTTTATAGTTGGGGTAAGCTGATATTCTATACCAAGTTCAAGTCCCATCATACGTTTGTTTATTTCTGTTACATTTTCAGCAACAAAAGCATCGGCATTATCGCCTTCAAAAATGCCTTCGCCGTAAAAAGATGATGTTTCGGCAGCATTCTCAATAGTGGTATAAAATCCGGTTATACGGGCTTTAATAGTTGGCATACGTAAAATGTAGCTGGCGTCAAGATTAGACAATGTTTCATTACTAATATTGCTCATAACAGTGTTGTTTAGCCTTGCATTGGCAAATGTATTTTGCAAAGATGGTGCCCTGCTTTGGCGCAATGCATTGGCAATAAACAAATGCCTTCCGTTTAACTTATAGGTTAACCCTCCTTTAAAGCCAAAGTTTTCGAATGCTGTTTTTGGGCTTTCGTCGAAAGAATTATTGGGATATAAACCATTGCGGAATAATCCGTCCCTTTGGTATACCGAACGGCTAAACGATTGGGCAAGGTAAAAATCTATTTTGCGGTAGCTGAAACGAAATTGCGTAAAGGCATTTATTGTATTGGCGAACAAATTATAATTATAGCCAAAAGCATCGCCTTCGCCTACCTGTCTGTTTGGGTGATTGAGATCTGTTTGTGCATAATCGCCATAATAAAAATGGTCTATATCTGAAAAATAAGTGCCACCCAACAGGTTAGTAAGGTTTTGGTAGTTATGCGATTTTAATTTTTTATAACTCATACCCGCATTAAGTGCAATTGCCGATGATAGCCTGCTGTAAAGAATTGAACTGGCTGTAAAGGTTTTATCGTCAGTACGGTCTTCATATTCAATGTATTTGCTTCTTCCATCGGGCGAAAGTCTGTTGGTTTCATATAGACTATTCCAGTCCAGTTGCCTTTGGATTAAAAAGGGTGCATTGGCAGCCTCCGCAGGATCATCAAAATAATTTGGTGTTTTGGTATAATAACCTGGGTCGGGGTTAGGGGCATACTGATAATCTAAACGGCTATTGCCGATTTTACCAAACTGATAGGCAACATTAGTATTTAGTGTAGTTTTAGTATCAATTTTCCAGTAGTGGTTCAGCATTAATATAGGCTCTTCAATGTTCTTCTCGCGCGAGTTACGTTTCTCTCCGTTGTAACTGCCCCAATAGGCATTATACTTAACCCCGGCAATATTAGTTACTTCCTGTGTATTTGGCGAGTTGCGTCCGCGTTCACTTTGGGCATAAATACCTGTAAAGTTTAAGCTGTGTTTGTTATTAAAACGTTTTTCGATAGCCAGGAACAATGAGTTACCGCCATAATTGGTTCCGTCAAAATAACCTTCTTTAGCACCTCTTCGCGAACCCGATACCACATAAGCAAACCCATTTGCAGTAAGCCCAGAAGCATAGGTAGCCATAGCCCTGTAGCTATAGTAGGTATTTGTGCCTGCAAACGATAAACGCGAACCTTTGCGAAAAGCAGATGCCCGTGTAGTAATGGCTTGCGTGCCTAAAAGGCTTCCAAAAGTATAGTCAGACGGAGCTGTGCCGGTTGTATATTCCTGATTACGGGTAGCATCATTCAGTCCGCCCCAGTTTGCCCATTGTGGTCTGCCATCATATACACGGTTCATGGTAACGCCATTAATTAGGGTAGTACCATATTCGGTATTTAATCCGCGCATTCTAAAACGTGCCGGCCCCCAGTTAAAGGCAGCAGCCTGCTGAAAAACATCGCGTGAAGCCTGCAATAAACCCGAAGAGGTTTCAGATCCGCTGTTACCGTCGGCAAGGTCGTTGTCAGTTAAGGTTATAAGTCCGAGCTGCTGCTCGCTGGTAATATCTTCTTCAAGCGATATAATACCAAGATCGAGTGCACGGCCGGCAACTATTTTAAGGCTGAAGTTTTGCGATACATAGCCTGTAACAGCAACGGTAAGAAACTGTTCGCCTACCAGAACTTTGTCCAGGACAAAAAAGCCTTCGGCATTGGTTATTGCTTCTCGGCCATTACTCTGTAATGTAGCTGTTACCCCAGGCATGGGTTCCTGTGTTTTATAATCGATTACTTTGCCAAGTACCGATGCCGTTTTTTGTGCCTGCAGGGTAATAGACTCAAGCAGCACAAAAAGGAATAGCAGTATGCGCATTAATAGGTTGTGTGTTGGTTTTGGTTAACGGGGTTCAAAAATAAAATAAATAGGAATAGTATTACTATAACCTGCAAAAATTGTTGTACTGCGCAACTATTAATTATTATTTTAGCATCTCGCAATTGTACCATGAAACAAGCCAATCTGATTTTTTTTGTAATTATAATAATAGCTTTTTCTGCCGCAGGGCAAAAAAAGCAGTTTAAAATACATACTGTTGCCTTTTACAATACTGAGAATCTGTTTGATACTATTAACGATTCGGGCAGGGGAGACGATGAGTATTTGCCGAAAGGCAAACAGGTATGGACGGGCGAAAAATATAAAACTAAACTGGCAAACATTGCCAGGGTACTTACAGAAGTTGGTACAGATGAAAATACCGAAGCACCAACCATAATTGGGCTTGCCGAAATTGAAAACAGGCGCGTATTGGAAAACCTGATTGCAGAACCTGTATTGCTGGAAAAAAATTACGGCATTGTGCATTTTGATTCACGCGACAGCCGTGGCACCGATGTAGCATTTTTATATCGCAAAGCTGCTTTTAGGCCAACAAGCTATAAAAATATTCCACTGATTATTAGAGATACTGTTCAGGTAAAACCAATTAAGCCGGGAAAAAAGAAGAAACCTGCATCTCAGCTTTTTACGCGCGATCAGGTTTTGGTTACCGGACTGCTTGAAGGTGAAGAGGTACACTTTATAATAAATCACTGGCCATCGCGCTACGGGGGTGAAAAGAAAAGTAGTCCGTATCGCGAGGCTGCAGCCGCTCTTAATAGAAAAATTATCGATTCGTTGTTGAGTATAAACTCTGATGCTAAAATAATTACAATGGGCGATTTTAACGATGGGCCTTATAATAAAAGCATTAAAAAAGTACTACAGGCACAACGCTTTAAAGAAGAGGTTAAACCCGGCGGACTTTTTAACCCAATGGAGGAGATGTCACGCAATGGAAAAGGTACTGTGGCTTATAGAGATGCGTGGGATCTTTTTGACCAGATCATTATTTCGCAAGCGTTACTGACTAATGATTATAGTAATCTGGGTTACTGGAAAGCAGGTATTTTTGATAAAGAGTATCTAAAGCAACCTACGGGGAGATATAGCGGTTACCCGTTACGGAATGCCAATGGTGAGGCGGGGTTTAGTGACCATTTTTCGGTATATATGTATTTGATAAAGGAGATGAAAAAATAGTGATTATTGTGTGCGGTTCATTTTGAGTTTAGCGAAGCAGAGTCGAAAAAACCCTTATAAGTCTTAAGGTCTATGTGATAGCGCACAATGCCATTATGCGCTTTTATTCTGTTCTTTTGTCTTGAAACAAAAGAACCAAAAATTCAAGGCTCTAACTTCTTAGGCTACAAATTACCAAATCAGCTAAACCATTCGAACTCGCTTCGCTCAAACAGCGAATGCTTCTTAACGCTAATTTGTATAATTTGCTTAACGCCACAAAATTTAATGCCTTAGCTTCACTCGTGCTCATAAAAACTATTTCGAAATAAAAGAAGAGCCTGATTTTTATCATATTTTTTTATTTTTTACTCCGTACCTTAGTACTTCAATTTAAAATACCTCATCATGGCAATCATGAAACCCTTTAACCTTAACAAATGGATAGAAGATAACCGCAATCTTTTAAAACCGCCGGTAGGCAATAAAAATATTTACCCGCTTTCTGACGATTATATTGTTATGGTAGTAGCAGGGCCTAACGCCCGTAAAGATTATCATTATAACGAAACCGAAGAATTGTTTTATCAGCTTGAAGGCAGTATAAAAGTGATTATTCAGGAAGATGGAGAGCGTAAAGAAATGGAATTGAATGCTGGTGATATGTACCTGCATCCGGGTAAAGTGCCTCATTCTCCTGTAAGGGGCGAGAACTCTATCGGGCTGGTTATAGAAAGGGTGCGTGCAGGCAGAGGTTTTACAGACGGATTGCTTTGGTTTTGCGATAACTGCAATAATAAACTGCACGAAGTTTACTTTGAACTACACGATATAGAAAAGGATTTTTTACCGCATTTTAAGCATTTTTATAATTCGGAAGAATTGCGCACCTGCAATAAATGCGGCCATGTTCTTGAAGCAGATGCCAGATATACCGATAAAAAATAGCAACTTTTAGGTTAGTACTATCATAAACAGTACCTTTGCACCAAATTTTACAAAAAGTAATGGACGATTATCATCATCGGGAATTAATTAATCTTCGATAGGGAACTGCCCTGGTGCATTCCCTGTTGACCAACATTTGGAATGCATTTATGATTACGTACTACAACAACAATGCTACAGGTATGGCTGCAACTGCAAGCCAGCCCGAATCTATCTGGATCAGCGCCGTAAACCCAACCCTGTCTGAAAAAAGATACTTACTTGAAGACTTAAAACTTCCGGAGGCTTTTTATAACGATATTGACGATATAGACGAACGCCCCCGTATTGAGTTTGAAGATGGCTGGTGCCTTATTGTTATGAGGATGCCTTTTAAAAATGACGACTTAAAACTGCCTTATACAACTGCGCCGTTAGGTGTTATTTTTAATGATGAAACATGCATATCGCTTTGTTTTGTTGAAAATGAGCTTATAGAAGATTTTGTTACTTACTCACAGCGTAAAAATATTACGGTATCAGATCATTTTTCTTTGGTGTTCAGGCTGCTGCTTTCATCAAGTATATGGTTTCAAAAGTACCTGAAACAAATAAACCTGGGTATAAAATATGCCGAGAGCAACCTTGAAAAATCCGTTAGGAATGAAGACCTTCAGGCACTGTTCAGGATGGAAAAATGCCTTGAATATTTTATAACATCCTTAAAAGGTAATGAGTTGCTGTTTTACAGAATTAAGAATCTTAAAACCTATAAAGATACTTTTGACCCTGATATGGTGGAAGATGTTGAGATTGAAATTAAACAGGCGCAGGATACCACCAATATTTACAGCAATATACTTACCGGAATGATGGATGCCTATGCATCTGTAATATCTAATAACCTCAATGTGGTTATGAAAAGGCTTACATCAATATCTATCATCCTTATGATACCTACCCTTGTGGCAAGTTTATACGGTATGAATGTACCCAATGCATTACAGGATAGCCCTTACGGATTTGCAATTATAGTTTGTGTATCATTACTGCTTTCTGCAGTTGGAGTGATATTGTTCAGAAAAAAGAATTTTTTTTAAAATCTACCGTTTATTTTATATTTAAAATTAAATTAAAAGGATATAAATTACGGATTAATCAAAATTCTATACATTTGTAAAATATAACAATTTTTAATAGAAAAGTTAAATGGCAACACTTACCGACCAATTCGGAATTCAGGAAGCCTTATCTAAATTAGGCATAAAAGATATTAATGATGGTACATCAACCGGAAGCAATAGCTTTGCTAATGGTGCTATTATAGAATCCTATTCACCGGTAGACGGAACACTTATAGCTAAAGTAAAATCTTCAACAAAAGAAGATTATGAAGCTGCTATGGCAAAAGCTGAAGAAGCTTTTAAAACATGGAGGCTTGTTCCTGCTCCTAAAAGAGGTGAAATAGTTCGCCAGATGGGTGATGAGCTTCGCAAGAATAAAGAAGCTCTTGGCCAGCTTGTTTCTTATGAAATGGGTAAAAGCCTTCAGGAAGGTCTTGGTGAGGTCCAGGAAATGATAGATATCTGCGATTTTGCAGTTGGTTTATCACGTCAGCTTTACGGACTTACAATGCATAGCGAAAGGCCAATGCACCGTATGTATGAGCAATATCATCCGGTAGGGATTGTAGGTATAATTTCTGCATTTAACTTTCCGGTAGCCGTATGGAGCTGGAATGCTATGCTGGCTTGGGTATGTGGCGATGTTTGTGTTTGGAAACCAAGCGAAAAAACTCCGCTATGTGGTATTGCATGCCAGAACATTATAAAAACGGTATTAGAAAGAAATGATATTCCGGAAGGCGTTAGCTGTCTTATAAACGGAAGGGAAAATGGCGACCTTATGAATAATGATAAGCGCATGCCGTTGGTTTCTTTCACAGGATCTACAAAAGTAGGCCGTCACGTATCTAAAACCGTTGCCGAGCGTTTTGGAAATACTATTCTTGAACTTGGTGGGAATAATGCAATTATTGTATCTGAACATGCCGATTTAAATATGGTACTTGTTGGAGCTGTATTTGGCGCGGTAGGTACTGCAGGACAGCGTTGTACTACCACAAGAAGGCTTATTATTCATGAAAGCATGTATGATAAAACTATAGAGGTACTTAAAAAAGCGTATGCTCAGTTAAAAATAGGTAATCCTTTAGACAGTAGTAATCACGTAGGTCCGCTTATAGATAAAGATTCGGTTAGGAACTACCTTAATGCTATTAAAAAAGCTAAAAGCGAAGGTGGAAAAGTAATTGTAGAAGGCGGTGTTATGCAGGGCGAAGGTTATGAAAGCGGCTGCTATGTAAAACCTTGCATTATTGAAGCTAAAAACAGCTTTGAAATTGTACAGCATGAAACATTTGCACCGATATTATATGTAATGAAGTACAGCAGCTTAGAAGAGGCAATTGATATGCAGAACAGTGTTCCGCAGGGACTGTCTTCTTCTATATTTACCAATAATATGAGAGAAATGGAGTTATTCCTTTCTCAGGCAGGATCTGATTGTGGTATTGCCAATGTAAATATTGGTACATCGGGTGCTGAAATTGGTGGTGCTTTTGGTGGCGAAAAAGAAACAGGAGGAGGCCGCGAAAGTGGTTCTGATGCTTGGAAAGCCTATATGAGAAGACAAACCAATACTATAAACTATGGTACACAGCTGCCATTGGCACAGGGTATCAAATTTGATTTGTAATCTATCTAATTTTATATTGTGTTACTAGCAAAGGCTGTCTTTAAAAGGCAGCCTTTCTTGTTTTACAACAAATTTCAGTTATAACCTTCCCCTCCTTCGGAGGGGTGGCTGAAAGCCGGGGTGGTTTACTAAAAGAAACTTATTTTCGCACTAACAGATTCTTCATTTCATTACCTCAGAATCACAACCCAAAATTCTGAACCTTTAAACCATAACTTACTTGATCCACAAACTATCAGTAAAATAATGCCTGCAATCTAAAAAGTTATGGCTTGCATTAAAACCAGCGGCTTCGGCAAGAGATTCAATTTCCTCAAAACTATACTTTTGTGAAAGTTCTGTCCATATAAGCTCATCTTTCTCAAAATGAAAAGTTGTATTGAGTACCGTACTATGAAAATGCTGTTTTTTAAGGCTTACCAAATAACTGTTTACTTCGCCGCTTTTTGGATTATAATCGCAGTAAAAATCAAACTGATCAAGGTTTATATCGGCATCCAGTTCGCGGTTTATGCGTTGCAGCAAGTTCATATTAAAGGCGCGTGTAATGCCATGCGGATCGTCGTAGGCGCGTTGTACTGTACGTGGATTTTTCTTTAAATCCATACCTATTAGCAGCATATCGCCTTTTTTCATTCCGGCATTAAACTTTTTAAGAAGGTCCAGGGCTTCCTCTCTTTTATAATTGCCTATGTTTCCACCTAAGAACAAGAAAAAATTAGGAGTTTTATCGCCCTGTAAAGTGTCCAGAACTTCAAAATAATCACCCGTGCGGGGTTTTATATTCAGTTGCGGCAATACAGACTTCATGTTGCGTTTAAGGGCATCATTTGCCTCCTGTGAAATATCTATGGGTATATAGGTAAAATCGGCACCTTTATCTAAAAAAGTTTTAAGCAGCTGGCGGGTTTTCGTACCATCGCCACTGCCAAATTCTATAATATTAAACTTTTGTTGCAGGTTTATTTTATTAAAAATAGCACCCGACTGTTGCGAAAGTATTTCAAATTCGCAGGCAGTAGGATAGTATTCCGGCATCTGCATTATCTGCATAAAAATACGACTGCCGTTATCATCATAAAAATACTTAGACGAAATATGCTTTTCTTTTGCGGTAAGTCCTTCAAGTATGTCTTCGGCAAAAGGATTTATGAGGGCTGTGTTCATGTGTTTTAGAGTTTTACAAGACGGATGCCGTTAAACTGCCAGCGTTCGTCCGGGTGAAAAAAGTTTCGGTATGTGCTGCGTGCGTGCCCTTCGGGTGTAGCACATGATGAGCCCCGCAATACCATTTGGTTGATCATAAATTTGCCATTGTACTCGCCTACAGCCCCTTCGGGTTTTGCAAAGCCGGGATAGGGCAGGTATGCGCTATGTGTCCATTCCCAGCGGCGGCCCCAAGCAAATTCTGCCGAAGCTACTTCCCATTCGGCTTCGGTAGGCAGGCGCATTTTTTTCCATTCGGCAAATGCTAATGCCTCATAAAAGCTAATGTGGGTAAGCATAGCATCAGGATCAATATCCTGCATACCCGATAGTGTAAAGTATTGCCATCCGCTTTCGGCCTTGTGCCAGTAAAGCGGAGATGTAATCTTGTTTTCATTTACCCAGCTCCAGCCCTCATCAAGCCAAAGGTTAAAGTTATGGTATCCGCCTGCATTTATAAACTCTATGAAATCACCATTGGTAACAAGCGATCGGGAAATTTCGAAAGAATTAATATATACCTTGTGGCGGTTGTGCTCATTATCAAAACTAAAGCCTTCTCCGGTAAAACCAATTTCATATACGCCTTCATCAATTGTAACAAAGCCATCTTCAATGTTATGCTGGTTTTCCCAGGTAATATCTTCGTTATATATCGGCGATATAGGGTTGCAGGACAGGATATATTTAATATCGGTAAATAACAATTCCTGATGCTGCTGCTCATGGTTGCAGCCAAGTTCTATAAGGCTGTGTATATCAGGATGTGCAGCTTTGGTTTGCAGCAGCAGTTCCATATGCATATCTACATAATGGCGGTATTCTATAATATAAGATGTTGCAGGGCGTGTTATAGCGCCCCTGTTGGCTCTTAAAACCCTTTTGCCAACATTGTTATAGTAGCTGTTAAAAAGAAAGCTGAAATCTTCGTTAAATACATTATAGCCTGGTAAGTGGGGTTTTAGCAAAAATTCCTCAAAAAACCAGGTGGTGTGTGCAAGGTGCCATTTAGGCGGACTTACAAAGGGTACAGGCTGCGGTACATGGTCTTCCGGATGCAGCAGTCTGCAAATCTCTTCTGTATATTTGCGAACGTTTATATATTGATCTAAAAGTGTCATTTAAAAAAAGTTGGTTTTACTAATTTACAAAGAATGGCAACGTGTTAGTTTTTTCCTTCTTTTTTTAACGTAACACTAACATTTGTTAAAACACAGTTTTGCTGTTATGACACCCTTAATTTCTGCCACTTTCATCCGGGTATAAAGTATAAACCGGGTCGCTTTGCCAGTACTCTTTAGTATCGGCATCTAAAATAGTAAGCGGGCCTTTAAAGGCGGCTCCGGTATCAGTATTCCATACATTTGCCATATTTATAGGTACGGTTTGCCCAATTCGTGTAACGGGCGTATGGCCTATAAATATTTCTTTATAAAGGGTAAAACGTTTGGGGTAATTAGGGTGGGTGCGCGGCATGCTTTTATCCAGCGCAAGTGCTGTTTCCCATAATGTGCGTTCCCAGTAAAACAGGCGGGTAAAGTATTCGTGTTTTACCCCGTTAAGATTTGTAAACCCGGCATGAACAAACAGGCGGTTGTCATCATCAAGATAATAATCTTCCAGGCTTTCCAGAAAAAGTATATGCAATTGCCTTTTATCTTCGGTAAGCAGATTATAGCTTTCGGTAGTTAGCCTCCCACCATGATTAAACCATTCATCATTATATGTGCCTGATTTTAGCCATTCCAGCAGCAAATCATCATGGTTTCCACGCATAAAAATGCAGTGATGGGTATTTTTTAAGCTGATAAGCAGGTCCACTACTTCGGGCGACTGTCCCCAGCCATCTACATAATCGCCTAAAAAAATAAGCCTGTCTGTAGTTGTAACTTTTGCGCGTTCAAGTATTTGAATCAATGCTTTATATCCGCCATGTATATCGCCAATTACTAATGTTCTGCTCATACTACAAGTTTACGAAATTTTTAAAAAGACTGTAGTACAAATTGTTATTCATAAGGTAAAATTGACTTTTATGCATATTTCATTTTGCGGAGTACACGCATAGCTTCTTTAAACGAAATATAAACCTGCTCATCGGGCCAGGCTTTTAATAGCGGTTTTGCATCTATAAGCTTTTGTTTTGCCTCGGTAAAACCATTAAGGTGGCATATCATAAGGGTAGAGGAAAGGTTAAGCAGGTCTTTCTGTTCCCGTTCCGATAATGATATGCCTTTATTTAGCTTATCTATAAGCGAGAGGTTGGCGTTATAAATATGATACATCATTTTGCGGTTATATTGCGGAGGCTCAAACAATAGCACCGAATCCATTTTATAATAGCCATTATCCTGAAACCGTATGCTTACTTCCTCAAGCGGATAATAACTGGTTTTGTCGTTTAGCCCTAATGCTACATATTCTGTAATAGAAAAACTGTCTTCGTTATACTCAATGCTTACCTCATCAAGAGCAGAATAAAACAGTTTGATCTGTTCATTTATAAGTTCAATATCCACACGGGAGTAGTAAGTACGCCCTTTAACCACTTTTTTATTGCCTGCCCAGCATACTACAAACAGCTCTTTAAACACTTTATATTTTGCCGACATATCTCTGTGGCGGTTGGTTACAAAGTCCATAACCCCTTCAAGCGTAAGTTCTATACTGTTTCGGGAGCTGTTTTCAATGCCGGCCACAGTTTCGGCATTCTGATGATATTCAGGAGTTTGATTATCCAGCGCATCTATAGGAACAGAATTACTGCCGCGACGAATAAAAATGGCACCTGCCGGTATGGTGTAAACATTTTTTTTAAAGTAAGAAGTACCGCTTTTTGGTTTGATGGTAACCAGCCCTATAACCTTATCTTTAGGCAGGTTTGGAAAGGGTACATTTTCATACTGAATTGAAGGCGGATTTACCAGAAAGGCATTTACCAGATTCTGAATACGGCTATCGTCATAAAAATCGGTTCCCAGTATTTCGTTATCATGATCTTCTGCACCTACAACAATG
The DNA here is from genome assembly GCF_024054175.1 of Flavobacterium sp. NRK1. Lineage (GTDB taxonomy): Bacteria > Bacteroidota > Bacteroidia > Flavobacteriales > Flavobacteriaceae > Flavobacterium. Next base: position 1,198,864 of record NZ_JAMXLA010000001.1, on the reverse strand, counting down.
TAAGAATTGTTTATGGGGTTAGAATTAGACAGCGCACATATGTGTTTAACAAACTTAGCTTTACCCTCTTTGGTATGCAGGTTAAGCTGCCTCTTTTTATCATAAAAGCTGCTCTCGTCATTATGAGCGAGCAGGTTTTTAATTAAGAGGCGTTTGTTAATCATCGGGTTATTGGGTTATTGGGTTTCGGGTTCTTATTGAGCCGGAAATGTTTTACAAAATTTACTGCCTCTGTAATCTTTTGAATTTAAATAGACTATAAATGAACCAATTTTTTTGTTTTCAATTTCTGCTTTTGCAGTTATAATATCAAATTGTTCCTGCGATATATGTTTTCTATCTAATGCCCTATACAATTGTGATTTCAATTCGCCACAAGATCCTTTAGATATACTCAGAAATTGTATAAATTCTCTGTTTCCGTTTCTTTCAAAACCTTCCGCAATATTATCCATAACAGAACCCGAACAACGGCTCATTTGGTTTTTCAGTTCGTAATCCTTGCCTAATGATGTGGTTTCAAAAAGTGTCCATATATCATTACATATCTCTCGGGCTAATTGCCAAACCTGTAAATCTTCAAAACGTTCTATTTTAGCCATAATTATTTATAAGAGTAAGTCAACCCGAAACCCGCAACTCAATAACTCTATAATTTCTTATTAACTATTGTAGCACTCGCCTGAGCCGTTGGCAGTATAAGCAAATCGGCAATATTTACATGGTAAGGTCTTGAAACCACAAAATGAATAACATCGGCAATATCTTCCGGTTTAAGTGGTTCATAGCCTTTATATACATTACTGGCACGTTCGGTATCGCCTTTAAAACGTACTTCGCTAAATTCGGTGTCAACCAATCCCGGGTTTATAGCACCAACGCGTATGCCATATTGGTTTAAATCCATACGCATGCCCTGGTTTATAGCATCGACAGCATGTTTGGTTGCACAATATACATTACCGTTGGTATAGGTTTCTTTTCCTGCAATAGATCCAATGTTTATAATATGTCCGCTTTTGCGTTCTACCATACTTGGTATAACCTCTTTACTAACATACAAAAGGCCCTTTACGTTAATGTCTATCATTGCATCCCAGTCATCAACATCGCCATTTTCTATTGGGTCAAGGCCGTGGGCATTCCCTGCATTGTTTATTAGTATATCTATATTGGCAAACTCTTTAGGAAGTGACTTTATAGATTGCGCTACCGATTTTTTATGGCGAACATCAAAGTTTAGCGTATGTACTTTTGTTAGCGGCGAAAACTCATCCTGTAGTTCGGCAAGGCGGTCTTCGCGTCTTCCGCAGATAATAAGCCTGTAATGGTTTTTAGCAAACAGTCGTGCAGTAGCACGGCCTATACCGCTTGTAGCGCCTGTTATTAATGCTGTTTTCATACTGTATTAAAAATTGAAAAGATTTAGTAATTAAAAAATTGGATGATGGCTTTAGGACTTTCGTCTTTCAGACTTTACGACTTTTAAGGCACTTTATTACCTATGCTTTCTGTCCAGATGGCAAACCAGTCTTCCAGTTCCAGTTTCAGGTTTACAGCCTTCATTTGGTTTTTAAACCTTTCAGGACTTGCAGAGCCTGATACAGGCACCACTCCGGCAGGATGCTGCATTATCCATGCTAAAAGAATAACGTCGGCGGTAACACCATATTTTGCAACAAGTTCTGCAAGCAGTAGTTTAAGGCGGTGTGACTGATCGTTGTGTTCTTTAAATATAGAACCTATTGGGCTCCATGCCATAGGTTTAATGTTATTCATCATCATATAATCAAAACTGCCATCAAGCATTGGGTTTAGGTGCGTGGCCGAAAATTCTATCTGGTTGCAGAATACGTCGGTACGGCTTCTTATAAGTTCGGTTTGGCTTGTAGTAAAGTTAGAAACCCCAAGGGCTTTAATTTTACCCTCCTGTTTAAGCTTTTGCGCAGCTTCGGCAATCTCATCAGGCTGCATAAGCGGGCTGGGCCTGTGTAAAAGCAAAATGTCAAGATGGTCTGTCTGTAAAAACTTCAGCGAGTTTTCGGCACTCCACAGTATGTATTCTTTAGAATAGTCGTAGTGTTTTACCTTGGTTGGCCTGTTGCCAACAGTATGCTGAATTCCGCATTTGGATATAAGCTGAATTTTTTCGCGTGCAATACCACTTTGGGTAAATGCTTTACCAAATTCGGCTTCTGTTGTATAGCCGCCATAAATATCGGCATGGTCAAAAGTGGTAATGCCGTTATCAAAGCAGGAGTGAATCATTCTTGCCATTTCGGCTGTAGTAAAATTAGCCTGCCACACGCCCCAGTTCATGGCTCCGGCTATTATAGGAGAAAGTGTAATACTCATTTTTTAATTTAAGATTTTGACTATAAAAATAATCAAATCATTATTTAGATGCATGCCTAACAACTTAAAATAATAGTAAAAGCCTGTTTTCAGTATTTTGAGCATCATAACAGGTGTTTAGCGGCTAAATTTAATAGAGATTAAACTCGGCATTTTTAACTAAAGCTTTCAGATACTATACTGCCATTTTATAATTTATTCAGAGGGAAATGCATCTGCAAAGGCACAACTTTTGATGCTGAATAGGCAAAAGGATTTTGATATTTAATTGTTAACATTAAATAAACCATAAGTATGAATTGCTTTAACAACTCATTAACAAACAAAAATTATATTAAAAATGTATTTGTTTCGTTACTTTAACATTGCTAAATTCACACTCCAAAATTTATAAGGATATGGAAGAAAATACATCAACGCTCGACATTAGGGCGATTAATGAAAAAATAGAGAGGGAAAGTGCTTTTGTAGACATGCTTGTTATGGAAATGAACAAGGTTATTGTTGGACAGAAGTATATGATTGAACGTTTGCTTATTGGCCTTTTAGGACAGGGGCATATATTGCTTGAAGGTGTGCCGGGACTTGCAAAAACCCTTGCTATTAATACACTTAGCCAGGCGGTACACGGAACCTTTAGCCGTATTCAGTTTACACCCGACCTGCTTCCTGCCGATGTGGTAGGTACAATGATCTATAACATTAAACAAAATGAGTTCTCTATTAAAAAGGGGCCAATTTTTGCCAACTTCGTTCTTGCCGATGAGATTAACAGGGCTCCTGCAAAAGTACAGTCGGCGTTGCTTGAAGCCATGCAGGAAAAACAGGTAACCATAGGAGAGGAGACTTTTAAACTGCAAAAACCATTTTTAGTAATGGCAACCATGAACCCGGTAGAGCAGGAAGGGACTTACCCGCTGCCTGAAGCACAGGTTGACCGTTTTATGCTTAAAGCAGTTATAGACTATCCTAAAATGGAGGATGAGCGCCTTGTGGTGCGCCAGAACCTTAAAGGTGCATTTGAAAAAGTAAATCAGGTGGTTACTCTTGAGCAGATTTTACGCGCTCAGGAAGCTGTAAGAGAGGTTTACATGGACGAAAAAATAGAAAAATATATTCTTGATATAATATTTGCTACCCGCTATCCGGAAAAATATAAACTGGAAAGCCTGAAACCGCTTATTAGTTTCGGTTCATCGCCAAGGGGTAGTATTAACCTTGCCAATGCTGCAAAATGTTATGCATTTATTAAGCGCAGGGGGTTTGTAATTCCTGAAGACGTTAGAGCGGTAGTACACGATGTGCTTCGCCACAGAATTGGGGTTACTTATGAAGCAGAGGCAGAAAACATTACTTCAATAGACATCATTAACAAAATAGTTAATGAAATTGAAGTGCCTTAATCAGCTATAAAGTCAAATGTCATAAAGCCGAACGTCTGTGTTCCTTTATGACTTTAAGACCTTAGACTTTAGACTAACGTTATGGAAACAAAAGATATATTAAAAAAGGTTCGGAAAATAGAGATCAAAACGCGAAGGCTGAGCGATCATATCTTCTCGGGAGAATATCATACCTCATTTAAAGGGCGTGGTATGACTTTCAGCGAAGTAAGGCAGTACCAGTTTGGCGATGATGTGCGCGCTATAGACTGGAATGTTACAGCACGCTACAATGAACCCTACATAAAAGTATTTGAGGAAGAACGCGAACTTACCATGATGCTTATGGTAGATGTTTCGGGATCTGAAAGTTTTGGTACAAAAAATGAGTTTAAAAAAGATATAGTTACAGAAATTGCTGCTACTATGGCTTTTAGCGCTACCCAGAATAATGATAAAATTGGGCTTATACTTTTTTCAGACCAGATAGAGCTTTTTATTCCGCCTAAAAAAGGTAAATCGCACGTGTTGCGTATTATAAGGGAATTGATAGAGTTTCAGCCTAAAAGCAAAAAAACTGATGTAGGGCTGGCACTTAAATTTTTGAGTGGTGTACTTAAAAAGAAAGCTATCGTTTTTCTTATTTCCGATTTTATGGCAACGCCGGATTATGAGCATACGTTGAAAATAGCATCAAAAAAGCACGACATTACTGGTGTTAGAGTATTTGATGTTCGCGAAGAACAAATGCCAAACCTGGGGCTTGTAAATATGCTTGATGCCGAAACAGGGCAAAGCATGCTTGTAAATACAGGTTCTAAATCGGTAAGGCAGCAATATTCCAATTACTATCAGGACAGGCTTAAATATTTTAAAGATACCTTTAGCCGCTGCGGTGCAGGTGCCCTTAGCACGAGGGTTGACGAGTCGTATGTAACCAAACTGCTGGGCTACTTTAAGTCCAGGTAGTATAACCATTGGTTAAAACAAAATAAAAATGATCAGGACAAAACTATATACCATACTATTCCTACTGGCTGCCGTAACTGTTTTCGGGCAGCAAAAGCAGGTTCAGGCAAGTATAGATTCAACTAAAATAAGGATAGGCTCCCAGTTTAACCTTACGCTTAAAACAAAGGTAGATACCTCGGCCAGTGTAAATTTTCCTGAGGGGAAAAACTTCGGGCGGCTTGAAGTATTAGAATCTTATCCTGTAGATACCATTAGAGATGGAGGCAGGTATGAACTGGTTAAAAAATACGGACTTACACAGTTTGACTCCGGACGGTATGTAATTCCGTCACTGCCTGTATTTATAAACAACAAAGGTGTAAAAACCGATTCTCTGCTTGTTGAGGTACGCACTATAAAAGTAGATACCCTTAAACAGAAAATGTTTGATATTAAGCCGGTGCTTAAAGCTAAAGCTAATAATACTTTCTGGTTTTGGCTGTTGTTTATACTGGCATTTGTGGGCAGTACGGCTTTTGGGTTAAGATATTATCTTAAACGCAGAAAGCCGCGTGAACCAAAAGCAGCTAAAGAAGAACTTATCACGCCAATAGAAAAAGCTACCCGCGAGCTGCAAAATCTTGAAAAGAAAGAGCTTCTTGCAAAAGGGCAGGTTAAAGACTATTACAGCCAGCTTACAGATATTGCCCGTGTGTACATAGAAGAAGCCATTCATGTACCCGCTATGGAAAGCACTACAAGTGAGCTTATTGAGGCTATGCGTGCGGCAGTGCTTAAAAAGAGAATGAGCCTTACACAGGAAACTTTTGAAGAACTTGAAAAGATATTGCGCACGGCAGATATGGTAAAATTTGCCAAGTCACGTCCGCTTGATTTTGAAATTGCCGAAGACCGCAACAGAATAGAAAAAACCATTGTAGTAATAGACCGCAGTATTCCGGAAGAAAAAGAGGAAGACGATATACATACACAGCTTTGGCTTGAGGCGCAGCGCAAAAAGAAAGCAAAAAAGAAAAGAAACCTTATTATTGCCGGTATAGCATTTGTTGTATCGTTTGTTATTGTGTTTTCTATTACAACTTTTGGTATGGATTACCTGAGGGATAATTTCCTTGGGCACCCTACAAAAGAATTGCTGGAAGGCGAATGGGTTAAGAGTGAATACGGCAATCCGTCTGTATTTATAGAAACCCCTAAAGTACTTAAACGCCGTGATGTGTCGGGCATGATTCCGCCTGACGCCAAAGCCAAAATCAAAAACATGGCTATGTTTGAATATGGCGCCATGTTTGAAAAATTCTATATTGCTGTTTCTACAACAACCTTTAAGGAGGAAACAGATATAGATCTAAACGTAGCACTTGAAGGAGGCATAAAATCGCTCGAAGCGCAGGGAGCTACCAACATACTGGTTAAAAACGAAGAGTTTAACACCGATAAAGGTATAACCGGTATGAGGGCATATGGCAACATGACACTTAAAGACCCGCTTACAGCAAAACCTATAAGAGCCTATTATGAGGTATTGCTGTTTAAACAGGCTCATGGTTTGCAGCAGGTTATGATAGTGCATCAGGAAGGTGACGAATATGCTATGCAGATACTGGAAAGAGTAAAAAATTCCGTTGAACTAAGAGTAAATTAATTATGAAAGACGTTACTTTTTTACATCCGGATTTCTTTTGGCTATTTGCAGTGCTTCCACTGGCTATAGGCTGGTACATCTGGAAAAGAAAACAACAAACGGCAACATTAAAAATAAGTTCGCTAAATGCGTTTAAGGCAAAGCCATCATTACTGGGCAGGCTTAAACCTGTATTGTTTGCATTAAGGCTGCTGGCATTAAGCGCTATAATTGTGGCAATGGCAAGGCCCAGAACGGTTGATGTTAATAACAGGACCAAAACAACCCGTGGTATAGACATTGTTATTGCGATGGACGTTTCGGGCAGTATGCTGGCGCGCGACCTGAAGCCAAACCGCATGGAAGCCCTTAAAGATGTGGCTGAAGATTTTGTTGACGGCCGCCCTAACGACCGTATAGGCCTTGTGCTGTATGCAGGAGAAGCATACACAAAAACACCTGTTACCAGCGATAAAGCATTGGTTATAGATGCTATTAAATCGGTTAAGTATGATGAAAGTGTGCTTAAAGACGGTACAGGTATTGGTACAGGGCTTGCAACGGCAATTAACAGACTTAAAGACAGTAAGGCAAAAAGCCGCATTATTATATTGCTTACAGATGGTGTAAACAACTCGGGAGTTATAGACCCGCGTATGGCGGCAGATATTGCCAAAGAATATGGCATTAAAGTATATACCATTGGTATAGGAACCAACGGCAATGCCGAGTTTCCTTACGCTAAAAGGCCTGATGGTACTTTTCTGTACAAAATGATGAAGGTAGAAATAGACCAGGAGCTGATGAAAGAAATTGCCAAAAAAACCGAAGGTAAATACTTCAGGGCAACGTCTAACACTAAGCTTAAGGCTATTTATGACGAGATAAACAAACTCGAAACTACCGAGATACAGGAGATGAAATATTATAATTACGACGAACAATACCGTCCGTTTGCATGGGCGGCTTTAGGATTGCTGCTTGCCGAGATCATAGCAAGAAAAACCCTTTACAGAAGCTTTATTTAGTATGTACGAATTAGACGAACCAAAATATTTATACCTGCTGGGCATAGTGCCGGTAATACTGCTGCTGTTCCTGCTTAATTTGTATTGGCAAAACAAAAAGCAGCGTGAGTTTGGCGACCCCGAGCTGGTAAAAAAATTAACGCCCGAAAGATCTGTTTTTAAGGCAGCCCTTAAAGTGGTAATTGTGCTTTTGGCACTATCGGGCATAGTAATTGCACTGGTAAACCCAAAAATAGGTACTAAAGTAGAAACCGTTAAACGCGAAGGTGTAGATATTGTTTTTGCTGTAGACGTATCTAAAAGTATGCTTGCCGAAGACATGGCACCAAACAGGCTTGAAAAAGCCAAACAAATAGTATCGCAGGTTATTAATCAGCTGGGTACTGACAGGATAGGTATTGTGGCCTATGCCGGAAGTGCTTACCCGGTACTGCCTATTACCGGAGATTACAGTGTGGCAAAAATGTTCCTGCAAAACATGAATACCGACATGGTATCATCGCAGGGTACCGCTATAAGTGATGCACTTGAGCTGGCAACATCTTATTTTGATGACCCTCAAACCAGCAAACTTGTAATACTTATATCTGACGGGGAAGACCATGGCGAAGGCAGCCGCGAAGCTGCACTTGGCTTAAAAGATAAAGGCATTAAGCTTATAACTGTTGGAGTTGGTACCGAAAAAGGAGGTCCGATTCCTATAAAAGCAAACGGCAGAACCGAAACTTTTAAACATGACAATGAAGGTAATGTGGTAATTACAAAAATGTATCCTAAAGACCTGCAGAGTATTGCTGCCGTAACAAAAGGAGGCGGTTATGTTTATGGTAACAGCACCCGTGAGGTGTCTGACTATGTTAAGCATGCTTTGGAAAACATGCAGAAAACCGAATTTGAATCGAAACAAATGGCGGTTTATGATTCGCAGTACCAGTGGTTTTTAGGAGCGGCGTTTATTTTACTGTTTCTTGAAGTGTTTATGCTGGAAAGAAAAACAGCATGGATAAGAAGACTTAACCTGTTTAATGAAAAAGAATAATGAGGAGACTATTTACATACAGCCTGCTTTTATTTACCGTGCTTTCATTTGCGCAGGCTAAAAAAGATAAGGCTTTAAGCACAGGCAACGATCAGTTTATAGATAATGATTATGTAGATGCAGAAGCGAGTTACAGGATATCGGGTTCTAACTCGCCTACAAAATCATCTTCAGCGTATAATCTGGGTAATGCTATTTACAGGCAAAATCAAAATGCAGAAGCAGCCTATGCCTACGGTAAGGCAATAAAAAACGCTACTACAAAACAGCAAAAACATATGGCCTACCATAATCTTGGTAACGTGATGATGAAAGAGAAAGATTATCAGGGTGCGGTTGAAGCCTATAAAAATGCTTTACGAAACGATCCTACTGACGATAAGACAAGATATAACCTGGCACTGGCTAAAGAGATGCTTAAAAATAATCCGCCGCCACCGCCAAAACCTGACGATAAAAAAGATAAAAAGGACAACAAAGACAATAAAGACCAGAAGAAAGATAACAAGAGCCAGCAGCCTAATAAGCCGGATGATAAAAAAGGCAATGGCGATAAAGATAATAAAGATAAAGGTAAGGACGATAGCAAGGATAAAAAAGGCGACCAAAAAGATAAAGGCGATAAGGGTGAACCTGAGGATAAACAGAATCATGGTGAGCCTAAGCCTGAAGCAGGACAAAATCCGTCTAAACAGCGAATGGAAAACCTGCTGGATGCCATGAACAATGAAGAGAAAAAAGTTCAGGATAAAATTCAGGGTAAAAGAGTAAGGGTTAGGCCGGGACAGCGACAGGAAAAAGACTGGTAACATTTTGTAATTACCGCTGTTGTTTTGGTATCGTCATTGCAGTTAAAATAACAAAGCAGCCGGAATGTCTTTTGTTAGATATACTACCGGTTAAAGAACAAAAAGTTAGAGATTAAAAGATCTCCGGAATGATATTTATAATTTGAAAAAACGCAGTATTTCAGGTTAAGGACTAAAAAAACAATGAAAAGATACATCTTACTATTATTGCTTTTTGTACAGGGCATGTATGCCCAGGTAGAGTTTAAGGCTACGGCCAGCAAAACATCGCTGGGCATAAACGAACGCCTTATTGTTGAGTTTGCTGTAAATGCAGATGGTGATGATTTTGTGCCTCCTAAAATTTCGGGTTTTAAAGTATCGGGGCCGTATCAAACAGTAAGCAACTCCTGGATAAACGGTAAAACCAGTTTTAGCAAAGGCTATAAATACCTGCTCATACCCACTTCTAAAGGTACATTTACAATTGGGCAGGCCACAATTACAGTTGAGGGTAAAGAGTATAAAACCAATCCATTAAAAATTACCGTTGGCGATGCTATTGCAGGGGCAGATCCTAACCCTTATGCCAACAACCAAAGGCATCAGGAGGAAATGCAGCAAAATGCCGAGCAGGGCGTTCATTTGGTTGCTGAGGTTAGCAAAACAAATCCCTATGTTAACGAGCCGGTAACGGTTGTTTATAAAATTTATGTTAGCCCTACTACATCTGTAAGCGGCTGGAAAGAAGTTGCGAGCCCGCAGTACAATGACTTTTGGAGTCAGAATATAGATATTCAGAATCTTGTATTGCAGGAAGAGAAATATGAAGGGCAGGTTTACCGAATGGTCGTGCTGCGAAAAACCGTATTGTATCCGCAAAAAGACGGCAGGCTTGAAATTGAACCTCTAACGCTTGACGTTTCTATGGAGGTGCCTAACGGAAGAAGGGACTTTTTTGGCCGTCAGTTAATGGTGCCTACCAGCAAAGTAGTATCGGCAGGTAAAAAATATATTACCGTGAAGCCATTGCCTGAAAAGGGCAGGCCGGCTGATTTTTCGGGCGCCGTGGGTAATTTTACATTTACAGTAAAACCATCTAAAACTACCATAAGCAATGGAGAGGCATTGCAGCTTGATATAGCGGTTTCTGGCAAAGGAAACCTTAAACTGTTTACACTGCCTAAACCACAAGTGCCTTCTGCACTTGAAATGTATGACCCTGAGCATAAAGAAGATGTTACAATACCTTTATCGGGCATGCAGGGTAAAATATCCGATAATTATACTATAGTGCCTCAAAACAAAGGCAAATATCCTATAAAGGCGCTTTCATTCTCATGGTTTGACCCGTCAACAGGATCTTATAAAACGGTAACACATGATGAGATAATGATCGATGTGCTTAACGTGCCTGCCAATCAGAGTACAGCATCAAAAGGTAATACCAATAAACAGACAGTAGAATCGGCAGAGCCATTCCGTTTCATAGCACTTAAAACTTCGCTTAAGGCTGTTGGGCGTGATGATTTTTATGGATCTGGGTTATTTTGGGGACTATTGCTTGCACCGTTCCTGCTTATACCGTTTATTATATTCGGTAAAAAGAAGAAAGAGGCTTATGACAGTGATGTTACCGGAAGCAGGATAAGGCAGAACAATAAGCTGGCTAAAAAATACCTTGGCGAAGCCCAAAAACAACTGGGCAGTAAAGAGCCGTTTTATATGGCACTGGAAAAAGCACTGCATAATTTCCTTAAAGCAAAACTGAATATAGAAACCAGCGAAATGAGCAGGGATAATATTAAAGAACTGCTGTTGTCGCGTAATGCTAAAGAAGATACTGTACTTGCATTTAGTAAAATAATGGATAACTGTGAATTTGCACGCTATGCGCCATCATCGGGCACAGCAATGCAGCAGGATTATGATAATGCCGTGGCTGTAATAACATCGCTTGAAAAACAAATGTAGTAGTTGAGCAGTTGTAAGCTGGATATAACCATGAGAAAGTTTGCAGTAACGCTGTTGATATTATTTTTAACGCAGGCTATGTTTGCCCAGGCTGTTTATACTTTAAAAACGGAGGTGCTTATTTTTTCTTTTGAAACCAACAGTGGTAAAATACTATCGCTGTCTAAAGATGTAAATGATAAGTATTTAATATACCGTTTTGGTACAAGGGCCAGGGTTGAGTTTGAATATCCTGATAAGTCAAGGGACAGTTGGAAGAATTTTAAATATTCCTATTATTTCAGGGGCGGGGGTAAGGCAAATGATGGTATGGACTTAAACTATCTTGCTTTTGAAAATAAAGGGTATAAATATATAATTTACGATACGTACAGTGCTATGACAGGGAAAACAGATACAGGTTTGAGAATTATAAATCTTAAAACATCTGAAGTTAGCACTATTACAGCCAAATCTAAAAAAGGAAGCCTTATAAACTTCAGGAACAGTCGTTTTATAAAGATAGATCAGCAGCTTTATGATTAAATATTTAAGCAGTACAAAAAAAATGAAAAAGTTAGCATACATATTTATCACTATATTCTTTGCACAGGCAGTAGTTGCCCAAAATGACTTTGACAAAGCCAATGAACTGTACCGTAAGCATAAATATGCTGAGGCAGCACAGGGGTATGAGAGTATATTAAAACAAAAGAAGGAATCGGCTGAGTTATATTTTAACCTTGGCAGTGCTTATTATAAAATGGGTAAAATAGCGCCGGCTGTATATAATCTTGAAAAAGCATTATTGCTTCGCCCGCATTACAGGGATGCCGAAATAAATCTGGGTTATGCAAGAAAAATGACCATAGATAATATTAAAGAAGTACCAAAAGTAGGCTTTACCAAAATGCTTTATAATATAACTGGCACCTATCATTACAACACCTGGGCCTGGGTAGCCATAGGCTTTTCGGTAGGCTTTCTGTTATTTTTTATAGGCTATTATTTTGCCGGCACAACCACCGTTAAACGTATATTTTTTGTAGGTATGTTTGTGGCATTATTAATTATAATTATAAGCATACTATCGGCAGTATTTGTAAAATCGGTAGGCGAAAGGCAGCGTCCTGCCATAGTGTTTGCAGAGGTGGTATCGGTTAAAGCCGAGCCTAATAACCGTGCTGAAGATGCTTTTGTACTGCATGAGGGTACAAAGGTAAATGTACTTGAAACCGTAGATAACTGGAAAAAAATAGAGTTGGAAGATGACAGCATTGGCTGGATAGACAGCAGCGCTATTAAAGAACTTAAATAGTAAAACTATAAAGAGTATATTAAAGCGGATAGCAATTTTGTTATCCGCTTTTGTTTTATACCATCGGGCGCTTTATAGCTGTTTGCCTCAAAATTTATCACCTCAGCCTGCCTCATTTATTTTTCTTAACTTTGTTGCACTAAATTTTTTACATGATACAATCGATGACGGGTTTTGGTAAAGCTTCTTTGCAATTACCTACAAAAAAGATTACCGTAGAAATTAAATCGCTTAACAGCAAGGGGCTTGACCTCAGCGTAAGAATGCCATCAGCATTTCGCGAAATGGAACTGGGGCTGCGCAATAAGATATCTCAAAAGCTGGAGCGTGGCAAAGTAGATTTTTCATTATTTGTTGAGGTAACAGGAGAAGAAACCTCATCTAAAATAAATGCGCCTATTGTTAAGGCTTATATTGCCCAGATGAGGGAGGTAATACCTGATGCAGACGCTACCGAACTGATGAAAATGGCAGTGAGAATGCCGGATGCCCTTAAAACAGAACGTGAGGAAATAGACCCTAACGAATGGGAAAATATTCAGGGAGTTATTAATCAGGCTTTAGAAAATATTCAGAGTTTCAGGATAAGTGAAGGTGTGGCACTGGAAAAAGAGTTTCTTTCCCGTATTGCCAACATCATGACCTTTATGAATGATGCCGTTGCGCTTGACGGAGAACGTATTGCCAATGTAAAAGCAAGACTTCGTACTGCTATAGACGAACTTACTGTAAATGTAGATGAGAACCGCTTTGAGCAGGAACTTATATACTACCTTGAAAAAATGGATATTACAGAAGAAAAAGTACGTCTTGAAAACCACCTTAATTATTTTATAGAAACACTTGCAGGTACCGAGGCTAATGGCCGTAAACTGGGCTTTATTACTCAGGAAATGGGTCGTGAGATAAATACAATGGGTTCTAAATCTAACCACGCTAAAATGCAAAAGCTTGTGGTACAGATGAAAGATGAACTTGAAAAAATTAAAGAACAGGTACTTAACGTTTTATAGGTTAACGTAGTGATTTTGGGATTTCTTTACGGCTATTGCGTAATGCCAAATCCTGAACCCTAAACAAAATTTAATGAAGAAAGGAAAATTATTAGTATTCTCGGCGCCTTCCGGGTCGGGCAAAACAACCATAGTAAAACATTTGCTGGAACAGCCTGATCTTAATCTGGCATTTTCAGTTTCGGCAGCTACCCGCAATGCACGCGAAGGTGAAGTAGATGGCAAAGATTACCATTTTATTTCGCTTGAAGAATTTAAAAAGCACATTAAGGCAGATGATTTTGTAGAGTGGGAAGAGGTATATCGCGATAATTTTTACGGTACGCTGAAAACTGAAATAGAACGCATTTGGGCAGAAGGTAAAAATGTGATATTTGATATAGATGTTGCAGGCGGACTTCGTATTAAAAAGAAATTTCCTGAAGAAACACTGGCTGTTTTTGTTAAACCGCCAAGTATAGACGAACTGAAGATACGCCTTAAAAAGCGCAGTACCGAAAGTGAAGACAAAATTAATATGCGTATCGCAAAAGCATCTGTAGAGCTGGCAACGGCACCGCAGTTTGATACTATTATTAAAAACTATGATCTTGATGTTGCAAAAGGAGAAGCTTATGAGCTTGTAAAAGAATTTCTGGCAGATTAATAAACTCGTTATGAAAAAGCAACTGGTTAAATGGAGTCAGTCAGTACTTAAACGCCTTTTAAACATGGATCAAAAGCATGTTATTGAGCATTTAAAGAAAAAAGGCTTAACAGTAGGCAATAATTTTCATATGCAGGAAGGCTGTATTATTGACGGGGCACATAGCAATCATATTGTAATTGGTAACGATGTAAGCCTGGCACCAAACGTGCACATACTTGCCCATGATGCCAGTACCTGGTGGTTTTTAGAGCATACTAGGATAATGAATACTACAATAGGCAATAAAGTTTTTATTGGTGCAGGCAGTATTATTATGCCGGGTGTTACTATAGGTAATGAGGTTATAATAGGTGCAGGATCTGTAGTTACTAAAAATGTGCCCGATAATTGTGTTTATGCGGGCAACCCTGCAAAATTCCTTATGCATACCAACGAATACATAGATCGCGAAAGGGCTAAAATGAATGCAGAAAATACTTTTGACGAATCATATTCTGAATCGCAAAATGTATCGACAGAAAAAAAAGAACATTTAAAAAAAATGGCCGCTAAATACGGAGCCGCTTTTTTAAAATAAGACATGAAAGTAGGATTATATTTCGGGACGTTTAACCCCATACATACAGGGCATCTTATTATTGCTAACCACATGGCAGAATATAGCGGGCTTGACCAGATATGGCTTGTAGTAACGCCTCATAATCCGCATAAAAAGAAAAATACCCTGCTGGAAGACCATCATCGTTTGCAAATGGTTTTTCTGGCTACCGAAGATTATCCTAAGCTAAAGCCCAGCGATATAGAATTCAGGCTGCCTCAGCCTAATTATACCGTGCATACGCTGGCGCACCTGCAGGAAAAATTTCCAACACATGAGTTTTCGCTTATCATGGGCGAAGACAATCTCAACTCCCTTCATAAATGGAAAAATTATGAGGTACTACTTCAAAACCATGATATTTATGTTTATCCGCGAATAAACCCCCAGCCTTTAAACCCGGAACTTGAAAATCATCCGCATATTCATGCTATAGATGCTCCGGTTATAGAAATTTCGAGCACTTTTATTCGTAAAAGCATACATGAGGGCAAAAATGTAAAACCGCTTCTGCCTAATAAAGTATGGGAATATGTAGAGCATAACCTGTTTTATACCAAGTAATTATATTAAATACTTTGAGTTTTTATAATTCATTTATTTTTGCTTACTTGTTTAAAACATATAGCAACACAAATGGTTAACATTACTTTATAACACCTCATTATGGTATTTTGTACCTTTGGGTAAATTTTATAAATATGCTTAATTTTGAATACTATAACCCTGTGAATCTTGTATTTGGCAGGGGCCAGATTGCAAAACTATCTTCTTTAATACCTAAAAATGCAAAAGTTCTTTTAGCCTATGGCGGCGGGAGCATTTTTAAGAACGGGGTACACAAACAGGTTACCGATGCCCTTGCAGGTTATGATATTACCGAGTTTGGTGGTATAGAACCCAATCCGCGCTATGAAACGCTTATGAAAGCCGTAGAAATTGTAAGCGAAAAAAATATTGACTTTTTACTTGCTGTAGGCGGCGGATCAGTAATAGACGGGGTTAAGTTTATATCGGCAGCAGCTAAGTTTGAAGGCGATCCGGTAGATATTCTTGTAAAAAGAATACGAATACTGGACAATACAGTGCCTTTCGGTACAGTACTGACGCTTCCGGCAACGGGCAGCGAAATGAACTCCGGTTCGGTTGTTACCATAAACAAAACGCAGGAAAAGCTTAGCTTTGGCGGGCCGGCTGTGTTCCCTCAGTTTTCGGTGTGCGACCCTGAAACAGTGGCATCATTACCAAAAAGGCAAATACAAAACGGCATTGTAGATGCTTATACCCATGTTTTAGAGCAGTATTTAACCTATCCTCATGATGCTATGCTTCAGGACAGGATTGCCGAAGGCATACTACAAACCCTTATTGAAATTGGCCCTGCTGTTGCAGAGAACCCAAGCGACTATAAGCTGGCTTCTAATTTTATGTGGTGTGCTACTATGGCACTTAACGGACTTATACAAAAAGGGGTGCCTACAGACTGGGCTACCCACATGATAGGGCATGAGTTAACGGCATTATATGAAATAGACCATGCACGAACGCTTGCTATTATAGGGCCAAATCTTTACAGGGTGCTGTTTGAAACTAAAAAAGACAAGCTGGCGCAATACGGGCGCAGGGTATGGAGTATTACCGAAACAGAGACCGATAAAGCTGCACTTGAAGCTATAGAAAAAACAGTTCAGTTTTTTCATGAAATGGGAATGGAAACTAAAATATCTAATTATACAGAAGAGTATGCCAACACAGCCGATTTTATAGTAAAACGCTTTGAAGAGCGCGGATGGAAAGGACTTGGGGAAAGACAAAACGTTACCCCGGATAAAGTGAGGGCTATAGTAGAAATGAGTTATTAAAGCTGTAAAAAATAAAAGGCATTCCGGGTTTATCCAGAATGCCTTTTAAACACCAAAAACAAAAAATTTTTAATTAACCTTTGCTTACACCCCCATTGTAATCATAAGTTCAAAAGGATAACGGAGGTATAAGCTTTTACATTGCACGGCGGCATCATAATAAAATGTTAATCTTTTCTTAAAACCGTTTTTAACACCAGGCAGGCAATGCTTAAACAAAAAGCCGGACAGGTTTGTTTATTTTTAAGTATTTTTGGCCTTTCAAACAATAAAATAAACATGAGTGATACTCCAAAGTTCGCTGTTATAGGTGGCGGAAGCTGGGCAACTGCAATTGCAAAAATGCTATGTTCTAATGTGCCTCAAATTGCATGGTACATGCGTAATAACGATGCTATAGAACATATAAAGCTGCAGAAGCATAACCCTAACTATTTGAGTTCTGTTGAGTTTGACACTAATAAATTATTGCTTACCAGCGATATTAATGAGGCCGTTGCCTATGCCGACTATGTAATATTTGCCATACCATCGGCTTTTTTAAGCAGTGAGCTTGAAAAGCTTACCGTAAGCCTTGAGGATAAGGTGATTTTTTCGGCTATTAAGGGTATAGTGCCCGAAACCAGCCTTATTGTAGGCGAGCACTTTCACGAAAAATATGATATATCCTATGATAATATAGGCGTCATTACAGGGCCATGCCACGCCGAAGAGGTTGCTCTTGAAAGACTGTCTTACCTTACCATTGCCTGTGGTAACGAAAAAAAGGCAAAGGTTATGGGTAAAAACCTTAACAGCCACTATATAAAAACAAAAACCAGCGACGATATTGTTGGCACAGAATATGCTGCAATGCTTAAAAATATTTATGCTATTGCTGCGGGTATTGCGCACGGACTTGGATATGGCGATAACTTTCAGGCATTGCTTATGAGTAATGCTATACGCGAAATGAAAAAGTTCATCCGCAAGGTGCATAAAATGAAGCGTAACATAAACAATTCGGCATACCTGGGCGACCTGCTGGTTACCGGCTATTCTGTATTTTCACGAAACAGGATGTTTGGTAACATGATAGGCAAGGGGTACACTGTAAAATCGGCCATGATGGAAATGAGTATGGTTGCCGAAGGATATTATGCTGTAAAAAGTGCCTATAACCTGAATAAGGAATATGGTGCAAAAACGCCAATTGTTGATGCTGTTTACAGTATTTTATATGAAGGCAAAGATGCTAAAGCTGTATTTACCCGATTAACCGATAAACTTGACTAAATAAAACCATCTGTATGGACCACCTGATAAACCACCCCGGAGTGCTGGCAGTATTTTCTGTAACCGTTCTTATCATGCTGCTGCTGGATTTGGGTGTGTTTAACAAAAAAAGCCATGTGGTTTCCAACAAAGAAGCCCTTGCCTGGTCTGTGGTATGGATATCTTTATCTATGCTGTTTAGTGGGGTTATATACTATTATCTGGGCTTTGAGCAGTTTACTCAGTTTCAGGGAGCTTACTGGATAGAAAAAGCCCTTTCTGTAGATAATCTTTTTGTGTTTATAATGGTATTTGGGTTTTTTAATGTACCCAAGCACCTGCATCATAAAGTATTATTCTGGGGTATTATTGGCGCACTTATATTCAGGGCCATATTTATTTTTACAGGCGTAGAGCTTATAAATCTTACCTATTTGCCCGAAATGCAGATTTTCGGTGAAAGTGTTCGCATTAATGTAGTTCTTTCTGTATTTGGCTTCTTTTTAGTGTTTGCGGGTATTAAGTCGTGGTTTGCACATAGCGATGATGACGAAAACAAAGATTTCTCCAAAAGTCCTGGTGCACGTATTATCTACCGCTTTTTTAATGTTACTAAAAACTATGAAGGCGATAAGTTTTTTGTAAAGCTAAATGGTAAAAATCTTGCTACTCCGCTATTGGTAGTTGTTGCTGTTATAGAGTTTACCGACCTTATTTTTGCTGTAGATTCTATTCCTGCAATATTTGCCATAGCACCCAACGATCCGTTTATATTATATACCAGTAATATATTTGCCATTCTGGGGTTAAGAGCCCTTTATTTTTTACTGGCTAACTTTATGTATATGTTTAGTAAGCTGCATTACGGTCTTGCAGTAATACTGGCATTTATAGGTGTAAAAATGCTTATTAGTCCTTTCTTCCACATTTCATCACCGGCTTCGTTAATTGTAGTTGGCGGTATATTGGTGGTTTCAGTTATAATATCACTTATATTTCCCTCAAAAGAAGAAAAAGCAGCTTAATTTATTATTCCTGTATTTCTTTATTTGCATTGGCAAACCATTCTTCCAGTATCGGGAAAAGTGTGTTTGAAACTTCAAGTATAGGGCTAAAAAAAGTAGATTCTTCCAGAGTTTCTTTATTGGCAAAAGTGTTGTTGACATTAATTTTTGTAAAAAAATTAAGCAATACGCTAAGCACTAATATCATTC
Organism: Flavobacterium sp. NRK1; assembly: GCF_024054175.1. Classification (GTDB taxonomy): domain Bacteria; phylum Bacteroidota; class Bacteroidia; order Flavobacteriales; family Flavobacteriaceae; genus Flavobacterium. The sequence continues at coordinate 1,179,815 of NZ_JAMXLA010000001.1, read as the reverse complement.
GTATCAGTCCGAAAAATCCACCCAGTATTCTGTTTAAAAGCCCAAGCCCCGAAAAGTCTGCTATTTTGGTAAGAAATTTAGCCAGCAGGGTAATACCCACTACTAAAGCAATAAAGGTAATAACAAAAGCAGTAATGGCGGCTGTTTTGGGATCATCGGGCAGATGCCCGTCAAGATAGCTGCCTGCAAGTCCGGAAAATTTAATGGCAACATAAATACCAATTACCAGCGATACCAGCGACGCAAGCTCTACAAATAGCCCTTTGCGAAGCCCGTTTATAATTCCGTATGCCAAAAAGCAGAATAAAATAATATCTAAACCCGTCATGCTACAAATATAGGCTTCACGGTACAGAAACCAAAAGGCAGGAGAGCATTAAATTTCAACTCACTATCTTTGCGTTTTTTAAAACATACAAATGTCAAGAGACGAACAACTAAAACAACGCTGGGATCAGCTTGTCACTATATTAAGTAACCGCTTTGCCGATGGCGAAATGCTGGATCTGGATGCTATAATTTACCTTATAGGCGTGCAGGAACTTGGAAAGTTTAATAAAAAATTCAAGAAAGACGAAAAAGTAAACCTTATGCACATAGCTATTTGCAGGCTTTTGGAACCTTTTGGTTACTATGAATTTGAATTTTTTGATGAAGACGGCTGGCCGCATTATACCGTTAAAGAGGAACTGCCTCCGCTTAAAGCCGGAGAGCAGGCGATACTTATGAAGGGTGCCATAGTAGATTATTTCCTGGAAAAAGGGCTTATACAATAGTAAGCCGTTTTATAAGATAAAAAGCCTGTGTTTTACTTCACAGGCTTTTTTGTTTGGAATAGAATGTAGAAAAATATTTATTTTTTAGAATGTGATAAACTAAAAAATCTTAATTTTCTCGCATTCTTAACACGTATAATTATGAGTATCATTAAAAGTTTTTCTTTGATATTGTTTTCTTTAACCTTTTGCTGTTGTCAGTCAATTAAAACCAAAAACAAGCCTTTTGCGGTTGCTAAAGAAGGCAGTGTTGTAATAAATATAGATACAACTGCCTATAAAAAGTTTCTTGAGGACAATTTGTTTGCAGATAGGAAGGTAGTGCTAAATACTATTCAGATAAAGGAACAGAAGACTTTAAGTTCCGGCGAAACATTTTATTATGTCTATCTGGCAACCAAAGACAAAAAAATTAAGGTAGCCCGTTGGCTGAATAAAAAAGGAGATAACTTTTATGTGAATGATGAAATAGAAGAGGGCCCTCTTTTTGAGCAGTCATACCTGATATGTGAGGGCGGAGGAGATTGCGGTCCTGAAGTGTATATAGACAAAGAGAATAGACTATGGGGTTGTTCTAAAATAATAGCATGCTATGTAGAAGGAGTTAAAATGGAATGCTCTAGTGCGAAGACATATATAGAGCCTTATGAGGAATAATAGCAAGCCCGATGAATTCTCATCGGGTTTTTATTTATAAGCTAATATGCGTTAAACCATAAAATTATACTTTGGGTTTGGTAGCACAACAAATTAAAAATGCCTAAATTTGCGCCACTTTACTGAATAACAATGATAGATAAGATTAAAGGATATATTGCAGAGGCAGAAGCGTTTAGTACGCAAAATAAAGAAGAGCTGGAAGCATTCAGGATTAAGTTTTTAGGTAAAAAAGGTATTTTAAATGACTTTTTTGCCGAGTTTAAAGCGGTTCCTAACGAGCAGAAAAAAGAATTTGGACAGGTAGTTAACAACCTGAAAAAGACTGCCGAAGATAAAGTAGCATCTATTCAGGAAGCTCTTGAAAGCAAAGAAGAAGCTAAAGGAGTATATGGCGACCTTACTCGTCCGGGTGAACCTTTTGCAGTAGGTTCACGCCACCCTATATCTATAGTTAAAAACCAGATAATTGATATATTCTCCAACATAGGCTTTAATGTTAGTGAAGGCCCCGAAATTGAAGATGACTGGCATAACTTTACAGCACTTAACCTGCCGGAATATCACCCTGCCCGCGACATGCAGGATACCTTTTTTATACAAACAAACCCTGATGTGCTTTTAAGAACACATACCTCATCGGTACAGGTGCGCTATATGGAGAACAACAAGCCGCCTATCCGTACTATATCTCCGGGAAGGGTTTTCAGGAATGAAGCCATATCATCGCGTTCACACTGTATCTTTCACCAGATAGAAGGGCTTTATATAGATAAAGATGTTTCGTTTGCCGACCTTAAGCAGACATTATTATATTTTACAAAAGAAATGTTTGGCAAGAGCAAGATACGCCTCCGCCCGTCATACTTTCCTTTTACCGAGCCAAGTGCCGAAATAGACATTTACTGGGGACTTAAAACTGAGACTGATTACAGGATCACTAAAGGCACAGGATGGCTTGAAATTGGCGGCTGTGGTATGGTAGACCCGCATGTTTTAACCAACTGCGGTATAGATGCAACAAAATATAATGGTTTTGCCTTTGGTATGGGTGTAGAGCGTATAGCGATGCTGCAATACCAGATTGGCGATATAAGAATGTTCTATGAAAACGATGTTCGTTTTCTAGAGCAGTTTAAAGCCAGTATATAATATATAAACCCACCATTAGGTGGGTTTCTTTTTACTTCACTTTCGGCAGTACAAAATCTTCGGGTTTTCCACCCTGTTTTTCATCGCCAAATTTGTCGAGTATCCTCAGGCTGCCTTCCATCACTTTAAATTTATGGTGGTCGCCTTCCGCATCAAGCGTAATTACACTTTTGTCATTATCCCAGGTAAAAGACCCTTTAAAGCTTCGGGGTGTTTTCTCTTTTTCAAGATATTGCTCCTGCAGGCTGTAGGTATTATCGCTGTTTAATGTAATGTCGGTTTTCATTCCGGGGCAGTCGGCACAAGGTGTTACACCGCTGTAAGTACCTGCCCAGTCCAGTGAATTCTGGCTGTTATGTGCGGTATCGGCAAGAGTATCTGTAATGGCTTCCGGCACGGTTTCACGATCCTGAGGCCCCTGTGGTTTTTTGCTGTCGTCTTTGCAGCCAATTATGAGAGCCATAATAAGCGAAAGACAGGTAATTTGCATTAGTTTCATACAATGATTTTTAGTAACTTAAAGTTATAGAAATTAAACACTGATTTTTCCTAAAGAAAACACAAAGTACAGTTACTTATATGCCTTTTACAAATTGGGTATTTAAGCTATCTTTGTACCTCTAAGCCTTATAAAAATGAAAAAAGATATAATAATTCCGAAGGTAGAAAATGTATATATAGCAGCAGTACAGGAATGGAACGACGATTTTATGCAAAAAACCTGGTATGCCTACCTTATAAACGACAGCGATTATACCCTTGAGGGTGCTATGGTAGTATCGAGCGCATCGGGAATTATAAATGGCGAACCACGCAAAACCTCAATGCTGCGACATGCTTTTGTAGAGATTCCCCCGGTATCTGTAGTTAAAATAGAACTTATAGAAGACAGTGTGCTTGTGCTGGATAACCAGTTTATGGTTACGTATTTTATAAATAATGTGCTTTATGATAAAACCTATACGTTTAAAGCGCATTCTATACACGAAGATTTTGTGTCTGAAGTACCTATCTTATTTAAAGATGGAATTATGATAGGATAATTGCTGAATTGATTTTATAAAATCCTTTAGTCGTAATAAACATTTAAGCTCTGACTTCATTTAAAGATATCATGGGCTTAAATGTTTTTCTTTTTTATAATAGTATACAACGATTGAGTGATTTATGACTGCGAAAATTTTGTTAAAATGCGGTATAAATAGTTGTTAGATAATCTTCAGGTTAAACATATTGAATAAATTAGCTGTAAAACTAGAGGAGAAAACAATTTTGTGAGGTTTATATACATAATTTTGATAAAACTGTATATTTGCCCAAATTTACGAAAACGTTTTCTTAAATACTAAAACCTTCATAACATGAGTAATAGCTTACAGTCTTTTATGGATACCGTTTCTAAAAGAAACGCAAACGAACCGGAGTTTCTTCAGGCAGTTCACGAGGTTGCCGAAACTGTACTTCCTTTTATTGAAAATAACCCGAAATACCAGGGTAAAATGCTTCTTGAAAGAATGGTAGAAGCAGAAAGAATTATTATGTTCCGTGTTACATGGTTAGATGATCAGGGCAATACACAGGTAAACAGAGGATACAGAATACAAATGAACTCGGCTATCGGTCCATACAAAGGCGGTCTTCGTTTTCACCCTTCAGTAAACTTAAGCATCCTTAAATTCCTTGCCTTCGAGCAGACTTTTAAAAACAGCTTAACTACGTTGCCTATGGGCGGTGGTAAAGGCGGATCTGACTTTGACCCTAAAGGAAAATCAGACAATGAGATCATGCGTTTTTGCCAGAGCTTTATGACAGAGCTTTGCAAACACATAGGTGCCGATACCGATGTTCCGGCAGGAGATATAGGTGTAGGCGGCCGTGAGGTAGGCTTTATGTTTGGTCAGTACAAAAGAATAAGAAACGAGTTTACAGGCGTACTTACAGGAAAAGGCATCAGCTTTGGAGGATCGCTTATACGCCCTGAAGCTACAGGTTATGGCTGTGTGTATTTTGCACAAAGCATGCTGGGTACTAAAGATGAAAGCTTTATTGGTAAAACAGTTGTAGTATCGGGTTCGGGTAACGTAGCGCAATATGCTGCCGAAAAAGCAATGCAGTTAGGCGGTAAAGTGGTTACTTTTTCTGATTCTGCCGGCTATATTTATGATGCCGAAGGTATTAACGAAGAAAAACTGGCTTACGTTATGGAAATTAAAAACGTAAACTACGGAAGAATAAGCGACTATGTAAAAAAATATCCTAACGCTAAATATGTTGCGGGTGGTAAGCCGTGGGAAGTAAAATGTGATATTGCACTGCCATGTGCTACCCAAAACGAACTTAATGGCGAGGAAGCAAAACAACTTCTTGCTAACGGATGTATTTGTGTTGCAGAAGGTGCTAACATGCCAAGTACGCCGGAGGCTGTTATAGCTTTCCAGGAGGCAAAAATATTGTTTGCTCCGGGTAAAGCGTCCAATGCTGGTGGTGTTGCAACATCGGGTCTTGAAATGTCTCAGAATTCACTTCGCCTTAGCTGGACAAGAGAAGAGGTTGACGAAAGGCTGCAGGGCATTATGAATGCTATACACCAGTCTTGCCTTACTTACGGTACCGAAGGTGATTATATAGATTATGTAAAAGGCGCTAACATTGCAGGCTTTGTAAAAGTAGCCGATGCCATGCTGGCTCAGGGAGTAGTTTAATACTGCTTTACAGATAAAATAAAAGGGCTGTCTCACTTTTGAGACAGCCCTTTTTGTTTTTATTGTTTAACCAAAATATATTCACCAAAAGGCACGGTAAAACTGGTATAAGGCGGTGTAGTACCCACTTCAACCATCATATTGCCGGTTGCCCTAAATTTCAGTTTTAGTTTTTGCACACCTCCGCTGTCTGCACGTTCAAAAAACATCTGTCCTAACATCCCTAATATATCGCGGTCAGGGTCGGTAAAATACAAAAGTATTTTTCTGTCATTTGGTCCGCAATTAAGGCAGTATTGAGAGTTAGGACCGACTATAGTACTTCCAAATATATTGTAGTCAAGTGGATCAAGATCTAAGGAAAGCTGTGGCAGTGTATTAATTTTTACTATGCCATTTTCAATATACTTATATTCTCCAATAATTACATCTTCAAAAATATTTTTTGATCCAAAATCGTTAGGCACCATTGCTTTTTTCTGAAGTGTTATGGTTAAAGAGGTAGTACCACTGGTATATTTCCATGTACCTGTAAAATTATCAAAATCGTTGTGCGTATCTTTATAATAAGCTCCGTCAACGGCAGCATATTTATCATCATATAACGATTTTATGGTTTGGGCTTTGCTGCCAAATGATAGTAATATGATGATGAATAGTACTTTTTTCATAAATACCGTAGTAATGTAATTTTATTGTTTAACCAAAATATATTCACCAAAAGGCACGGTGTAACTGGTATATAGCGGTGTAACGCCTTCTTCTACTATCATGTTGCCAATTGTTCTGAATAGCAATTTAAGTTTTTGCACACCACCGCTGTCAGCACGTTGAAATATCATTTGTGCGTCGTAGCCTAATATATAACGGTCAGGATCGTTAAAAATTAAAAGCACTTTTCTATCATTCGGCCCACAATCAAGGCAATATTGAGAGTTAGGGCCAATTATAGCATTTCCTGTTATATAATATTCTATGGAATCTAGATCTAAATAGAGCTGAGGGACGGTATTAATTTTTACTATGCCGTTTTCTATATACTTATATCCCCCTACAAGCACATCTTCAAAAATATTATTTGATCCAAACTTGGTAGGTGTCATTGTTTTTTTCTGAAGTGTTATGGTTAAAGAAGTAGTACCACTGGTATATTTCCAGGTGCCGGTAAAATTGTCAAAATCGTTGTGTGTATCTTTATAATAAGCACCGTCCACGGCAGCATATTCATCATCATATAAAGATTTTATGGTTTGGGCTTTGCTGCCAAACGATAGTAATATGATGATAAATAGTACTTTTTTCATAAATACCGTCGTAATGTAATTTTATTGTTTAACCAATATATATTCACCAAACGGCACTGTATAACTTGTATAAGGCGGTGTAGTACCCACTTCAACCATCCTATTGCCCGCTGCCCTAAATTCCAATTTTAGTTTTTGCACACCTCCGCTGTCTGCACGTTGAAAAAACATCTGTCCTAACATCCCTAATATATCACGGTCAGGGTCGGTAAAAAATGAAAGTATTTTTCTGTCATTTGGTCCGCAATTAAGGCAGTATTGAGAGTTAGGACCTACTATAGTAATTGCGGTTATATTATATTCCAACGGATCGAGATCTAATGAAAGCTGTGGCAGCGTATTAATTTTCATTATGCCATTTTCTATATATTTATATTCGCCAACAAGCATATCCTGAAAAATAGTATCGCTACCGAATTCATGAGATACCATTGTTTTTTTCTGAAGTGTTATGGTTAAAGAAGTAGTACCACTGGTATATTTCCAGGTGCCGGTAAAATTATCAAAATCGTTGTGTGTATCTTTATAATAAGCACCGTCCACGGCAGCATATTCATCATCATATAAAGATTTTATGGTCTGGGCTTTGGTGCCAAACCATAGTAATATGATGATGAATAGTACTTTTTTCATAAATACCGTAGTAATGTAATTTATTGTTTAACCAAAATATATTCACCAAACGGCACTGTAAAACTGGTATAAGGCGGTGTCGTACCTACTTCCACCAACCTATTGCCGGTTGCCCTAAATTTCAGTTTTAGTTTTTGCACATTTCCGCTATCAGCACGTTCAAAAAACATCTCTCCTGACATTCCTAATATATAACGGTCAGGGTCGTTAAAAAATAAAAGCACTTTTCTGTCATTAGAGCTGCAGTTGAGACAGTATTGTGAAAGGGGGCCTACTATAATGCTCCCTGCGATATTGTAATCAAAAGGATCGAGATCTAAAGAAAGCTGTGGCAGTGTATTAATTTTTACTATGCCGTTTTCTATATACTTATATTCACCAACAAGCATATCTTGAAAAATATCAGCACTACCATATTTTGAAGGGATCATTGTTTTTTTCTGAAGTGTTATGGTTAATGAAGTAGTGCCACTGGTATATTTCCATGTACCTGTAAAATTATCAAAATCGTTATGCGTGTCTTTATAATACACTCCTTCAACAGTAGTATATTCATCATCATATAAAGATTTTATGGTTTGGGCTTTGCTAATACAGCTGATAAATAATAGTGTTAAAAATAACTGTTTCATAAGTAGTAAAAGCTATTTGATAAAGTTAAGTAATTATAAAGTAAGAAAATAAAACAGGTAACATAAATAGTAAATGTATATTTTGATTTATTAGATTTTAACCTCTGTCTATACAAAAAATACAATAACCGCGTTTTACCTTATATTTGCGCAAATAATTGCTTTAATGAAAAAATTTTTATCACTATATTTTCTATTGCTTTCATTTACTTTTTTCGGGCAGGCCAATCAGCCCTGGAGGAGTTTTTTCTCGTATAACGATATTGTAGATGTTACGCAGTCACCAAGCAGGGTATTTGGTGCGGCAAGCAGTGCCATGTTTGAAAAAAACCTCGGCACAAACGAGCTTAAAACAATAACATCTGTAGACGGGCTTAAGGCAGAAACCATTACGGCAGTGCACCACAGCGCTGAATTTAACAGAACACTTGTGGGCAACAGCAACGGTTTGCTTATTGTTATAAACGGTGATAATACTATTGTAAACAAAATAGGCATAGTGCAGGAAACTACTGTTGCAGCTACAAAAAAACGCATTAACCATATTTATGAATATCAGGGTAAAGCCTATATATCGTGCGACTTTGGTATTGCAGTATTTAATATAGCCACGCTTGAATTTGGCGATACTTATTATCTGGGTCCAAACGGAGCGGAAATATCGGTACAGCAATGTGCTATTTTAGGCGGGCGTATTTTTGCTGCGTCGTCTACCAATGGTATCAGGGCAGCTAGTCTTTCAAATCCCAATCTTAATGATTTTAACCAGTGGACAGAGTATGTTACCGGAAATTTTTCCGGAATAGTAGATTATGAAGGGCAGTTGTTCGCTAATGATGATGCGGGATTTCTTTTTAGGGTTACAGATGCCGGAACGGCTGTTTTTACCACATTCCCTTCGGCTATTACAGATTTAAGAGAGGCAAATGGGTACATGGTAGTTACCTGTGCCAATAGGGTTACAGTATATAATCAGGATCTTATTCAGGCTTCACAAATTAATGTAATACCATTGCCTGAAGCACAAAATGCATCTTTTTCATGTGCAACTGTTGTAGCAGAAACATTATTTATAGGCACAGTGGCAAACGGAATGTTTTCGGCAGGGTTTAACAATCTTAGTTTTGAAAGTATAACACCCAACGGTCCCCAGCGAAGCAATATTTTCAGAATTAAAAAATCACCATCAGCGCTTTGGGCGGTATATGGCGACTATAGCTTTTATTACAATCCTTATCCTTTAGAATATTTGGGAGTAAGCAAATTTACCGATAAAGGATGGTCAACCATCACTAATGAAGCGCTGTTTAATGCGGCATCTATATCAGATATTGCAATTAACCCTGTTAATGAAAAGCAGGTTTATGTTTCTTCATTTCATAATGGACTTATAAAAATAGAAAACGATGAGCCTGTTATGCTGTATAATGACCTGAATACTAATAATAATCTTCAAAGCATACAAACTCCCGGCACAGGTGTAAGAATAAACAGCCTCGCCTTTGACAAAGACAGTAATTTGTGGCTCACAAATACAAGAATTGAAAAAGCTTTAAAAATGCTTAAGCCATCAGGCTCATGGACTTCTTACAGTATAAAAGATGTTATAGATCCGCCGAATAACGATTACGGCAGAATGGTTATAGACAGGAATGGTACAAAATGGATAGCTACAAGTTATTTTGGTGTTTTGGCATTTAATGAAACGCTTAATAAAAAAATAATTATTACACAGGGTGACAATGGTAATTTACCATCTTTTGATGTACGAAGTGTTGCGATTGATAATAATAACCGCTTATGGATAGGGACTAATAAAGGCTTGAGGGTTTTAGCGGGGATAGACCGTTTTACCACCGAAAATTCCCTTACTACAAATCCAATAATAATACTGGAAGATGGGGTTGCTCAGGAGCTTATGTATGAACAGGGCATAGCAGACATTGCCGTAGACGGGAGTAACAATAAGTGGTTAGGCACTACCGGTGCAGGTGCATTTCTTGTATCACCGGACGGACAGCAGACACTATTTCATTTTACCAAACAGAATTCGCCGTTACCAAGCGATAACATTAATGATATTGAGATAGATAATGTTACCGGAGAGGTTTTCTTCGCTACTGATAAGGGTATGGTTTCTTACAGAGGAACTTCTACCGAAGCATCTGACGACCTTAGTAAAGTATATGTTTTTCCAAATCCTGTGCGTCCCGGATTTGAAGATGATGTTAAAATAAGTGGTTTGGTAGATGAGGCCAATATTAAAATTACAGATATTGAAGGCAACCTTGTATATGAAACCACATCTGAGGGAGGAACCGTGCTTTGGGATACCCGCGCCTTTGGTAAATACAAAGTGGCATCGGGTGTTTATATGATATTTATATCATCTGAAGATGGTACGCAGACCAAGGTTAAAAAACTTATGATAGTAAGGTAAGAAATGCTTGTAAAAACAAAGGCTATAGTATTAAGTGCATTGCGCTATCAGGAAAAAAGCCTTATAGTAAAATGTTTTACAGAGTCAAACGGCCTTAAATCATATTATGTGCGGGATGCCTTTTCATCAAAAAAAAGCAGCCAGAAAACAGTATATTTCCGGCCGCTTACTATTCTTGAGATAGAAGCCTCTCATAAAAACAAAGGTACTCTTGAATATTTTAAGGAGATAAGGCTTGCATATCCTTATTTTACAATTAGTACAGATATCACTAAAACCACTATTGCGCTTTTTATTTCCGAAATCCTTCATCACTGCATTAAAGAAGAAGAAAAGAACCAAAGCCTGTATTCATTTCTGGAAACCGCATTATTATGGCTTGACAGTCATGATGAAGCAGCAAATTTCCATTTGATATTGTTGCTTGAAATAACCAAGTTTCTTGGGTTTTATCCCGATACATCAAATAATGAACATTCTTTTTTTGAGATGACCGAGGGTATTTTTGTTCCGTATGCCTCAATAAGCTGCCTTGCTCCTGAAGACACTAACCTTTTAAGAAGGCTAATGCCTTTAAAGTTTGACAACGCTGTAAAAGCATTTCATGTAAGCGAAAGACAGCAGCTCTTAAAAATACTGCTTGATTATTATGCCTTTCATCTGGATGGTTTTAAAAGGCCGAAATCTCTTGACGTACTCAAAGAGGTATTTAGCTGATTTACTGAGCAGCAAAACTTCCTGCAATTATACCTGCTGTTAGCCAGACATACCATTTTTTATACCACGGAACGGGCACAATAACCTCTGCCGATGTAATTGCAGTAACCGATATAAAAGGATTACTATTTGTAATATCGGTAGTTAAGGTTTCTGCACCCAAAAACCATTTGCGTTTGTATCCTGTAATTATAGCTGATGTAGTCATTAAACGCAAAGAGTCTATTTGTACGCCTTTTTCTGTCGATTTATAAGCAAGGCTATACCAGTTGTTTTTTATTTCGCCAGATCGCTTAAAATTAAAAGGCACGCTGTCTTTATATATAATCGGGATGCTATCTATAACCGTTACAGTTTTATATGTAATTAATGATTTGACTTCGCTAAATTCCGATGCCAGTTTTTTAAGATCGGCATCTTTGTTTATTAATAGGTTCTTTAACTGCTTATTACTTACCTGTAACGCCCCGATGCTTGCTGTCTGCGTTCCTAATGCATTTTTATAATGCTTTATGGTGTCCTTCAACGCCACTGCATTTACCGCAGAAGTGTTTTTATATTGGCTGCAGGTGTGCATAGAAGCAAACAGTAGTACCAACAGTACTACTGTTATTGTTTGCCAAATGTATTTCATATTATTCTGCAATTTCAAAATGCATCCAGTCATAGTCTTTTTCCCTGCCAAGGCTTACAAAGCCATGTTTATAAAAAATATCAACCATAGGTTTATATTCTAGGCGTGCAAACCGTGCAGTATTTTTACTTTCATGCAGTGTATTGCGTTCGGGGTCTAAGTCTATAGCAATACCCCATGAGTGACGCGACCATTCTGTTCCGCCCCGCATTACCCTGTAGTTAAAACAGCCCCCAAAAAGGTCAATGCCAAGCTCTTTTATTTTTTCATAACCGTAATATGCCAACAGGTCGGTAAATACCGCTTTAAATTTTTCAGCAACCAGTTTATGGCACCGCATTGTTTTTACAGTAATGTTTTTATCCCATGCTAAGCGCATAGGATAAGGCAACGCTATGTTAACTAGGTATGTGCCTTTTTCATTGGGTTGTCCATATTTAGTTATTGCTTGTGTTGTTGTTATCATTTGTTATTGTTTTATAAAGCTTCCATCCTTCCTTGCTGATGTTTTTTACTTTCTGAATAATATCAAATCCCATTCTTTTTATGTTTTCAAAAAAAATAGAATAGATCTCTATTGTACAGCAAAAGGCAATTACAAAAGTTGTGAGGGTCATCTTTTGCAGTTTAGAATGAGGTTCAAATTCGCCAATAATAAAAGTCCATTCTATGGCATAGGCAATAATTATGGCCAGTCCGTAGGTTATAAACTTTATAACCGATAATCTCAGCTTAGCCGATTGCAGCACATATTGCTTTTCAGAACCGGGTAACGGCAAGATGTTTTTTTTGAATTCGATATAACTTGCACAAATGCCTGTTATAAAATCAAGGGTAAAAAATAAACCCAGCAAAATAATAGCCTTTTGAGGTGTTGTGAGAACCGGAATAACTATTGCCGGTAAAAAATAGGTAAAGGAATCAGGTTTATTTAAAACGATTTTTGCGGTTATAAATGGTTTTATTAAATGATTAAAAAAGATGCTTAAATTCATAACTATACTATTTATGCAATTCTTGTTTTTATACTACAGTTCCGGATCCAGCGCATATTCCCCATACATTTTCTTCGGGTAATTTTACACACATAGCAAAGGCACCTGCTGATCCGGGCATGCTATAGGCATAAACAATCAAACCCGGAGAAGCGTCAGGGTATAGTGTATTTAAACTTGAAAACCAACTTGAAGAACCGGAATATGTGGAATCAAAAATTATTCTGGAATTGAAGGCTTCATTTATTTTTCCATTAATTTGGCCTAATGTTACAAGATGATTAAGTTGTGTAGCCCCAGCGCCGCTAACATTACCTGTTACAGTAAGGTTGCCATTTTTTGTTTCATCACCGGTTTTATGTAGTACATCTGCTTCGTTAGCTTTAGTAGTTAACGCTGTGTTGACAGCATTTACACTAGGCGCAAGTATTGTACTTGCATTTAAGTTATTTTGGACTTCAGTCAGATTACCACTACCTAATAGCGATTGACCTCCTACTGTTTTGATATTTGTACCAGATACAAGTGTAGTCTGTTTTGTATTTAATACTGTTTGTGTAGCGGTACTTATGGGCTTATTTACATCGCTGGTATTATCAACATTGGATAAGCCGACATCCGCTTTACTCAAATCAATATTACCACTGCCTAATAATGACTGACCCTCAATTGTTTTAATATTTGTGCCGCTTATAAGCGCTGCTTGTTTTGAATTCCAATTACTAATATCAGTTGATGTAAAATCACCAGTATTCCACAATTTATACCAATTTTCATAAGCCGTTGCCCAAGGTCTAAACCAAAGATCATTTCCAGCCCTAGCCCCCAATAATTGGAAACCTAATTGTCCTGTTGACCCAACAGAAAGTAACCCCCCAACGGCGCTAAAAGGTTTATTAGTCGATAAAGATGACATTCCTGCTGTATAAGTACCTTTAGGTAACTCATTCACATCGCCATTAAAGGTTACAGAACTCCTTGGGCTTAAATAGGTATTAGGAACATAGTTATTATATGCCTGATTCCAATTGGTCAAATCCGTGGGCGTAAGATTTTCATTAGTCCATATTTCTCTCCATGGCGTCCAGGAGGTACTTGCGGGTTTATAGTGTCTAATATACATTTTAACGACATCGCCCGAATTAATAGCCTGAAACTTTTGTGTAATATAGTTAGTATATCTTTCTACTATAAGCGTACCTGAGTTACTTCCTGGTAAGTTTGCCACAATCCCAGTACCAACAGAATAAATACCATTTAAAACATTTGTATCATTTGCATCTGTACCCGGAAATACTTTACCATCGCCACTGGCCCCTATTCCAATACCATAATTTTTGAAATCACCTCTATTGTAAGCTGTATTCCAATTGGTTATATCGACTGTTGTAAAATCTGAATTACTCCAAAGTTTTATCCAGGCACTCCAAACTCCAGAAGAATTTCTGTATCTTCTAAATGAGTTATTACTTGAAGTGACTATCTGTGTAGCCTGGGAGCCCCCTGAAGATATATGTATTAATGATAAATTGCTTTCAGCAACAGGTAAATTGGGAGAGGCTGAAGATGTATTTAAGTAAAACCCTGTTTTACTTATATTGTTCCAATCATCATTTGCAATATTAATAGCCATATCCTGACTGTTCCAAGTATTTATTGGGATAATTGTCAAACTATCTGTTACTCCAGTTATAGGCTTTACAGCGTTAGTCACACTTGTTATTTTTCTAAGATTAAGCTGAGTACCTAGTTCAAATCTAACTGTTTGATAGGCATCAGCAATATTAAACCAAAAACAAACAAAACCACCATAGTGAAATACATCAACATTAAACTTTTTACCTTTGGCTAAACCATTTGTTGAAACAATAGAATTACTTGTTCCATAAGTATATCCATGTATGATAGTATCAATAGATGGTGTAGGTGTAGTTAAATTAGCATTATAACCATTACCTCTTATATATAATTCAAACATTGTATTACTATATGCAGGTATATCAGTTTGAATAAAATAACCGTTGGTATAATTGTAATAAGCATTTTTTAATAAATGAATACCACCGGAACTACCATTATAAATACCCTCATTGAAAGCACTTATTGTATTAAATGTTTTAGCCCCGTTAATTAACTCTGTGCCTGTAGTATGCACCACGTTTGAATTGGTGGCAATCTCTTCCCAACCTGACCATATATTGTTATATAGTTTCCTGCATGCCATTAAACCGGTAACAAGATCATGTATAATTTGTGAGCAATAAGTACCATTTATATCTCCTGAAACATATAAAATTTTTCTTCCTTGTGCCCAACCTGATGGGAAATTAATTAAACCGGTATTCGGAACAATGTATTGGCCGCTCTCCCTGTAATTATTTAGGTCAATTTCTGTAGTTACAATATATCTTTTAAAGTTGTCATAAACAGCATTTTCACTTGGAGATGAAGTGGTAACCCCATCTGTAATTGTTTGAGATACTTTAGCATCTGATGCAGCTTTTACAAATGCTGTTGTTGCTATTTGCGTTGTATTAGTGCCTACTGGTGCGGTTGGTGCTGTAGGAACTCCAGCCAAAGCAGGCGAATCTAAATTTGCTTTTAAAGCCAACGCTGCGTTTAATCCTCCGACATTATTAAGGGTAATAGTTATATAATCAACAACAGTGCCTGTTGCATCTTTAAATTCCAGCTTTTGGGGAGTTGATCCATTAAAATCTACCGATTGCATTAGATTTGATACAAATGCACTTACAGGAATCTGGCTCAGAACAATTCCTGCATCATTTTTCAACTCCAGTTTTTTCGTGGCTTCATTAAAAAAGAAAGTTGTTCCTTCATTATTCAAAAAGCCCAGGCTTACCGTTGCAAGTGTGCTGCCTTCACTATTTTTAAGATATAATTCGGCAGCAGCCTGATTAATAGATACTGACAGGCCATTTAATTTTGCAACAGTTGTATATGGCGATGTTCCGTCGCCATTATTAGTAAGCTGAGATACATTTATGTTACCTCCCTGCGCTAATACATCTTCAAGAGTTGGAGTTTCAGTAACTTCATTATTTGTGGTTGCTACAAAATCGGCAGCGGTAAATTGGGTTTCTCCTTGCCCATAAAGGCCGGGAGTACCTGTAAACTGAACAAAATACAGCACATTATCGCTGGAGTAGTTAAAGTAAAAGGTTTTTATTCCTGTTTCATCTTCTGTACCGGAATCTGAAAAATCCCATTGCGATGCATTGGCAGCAGCTATAAAATTACCATCGGGCAGATCGCCTAGATTTTCTATAATGGCGTTTGGCTCTCTTAATAAATCATCTATAAGATAATTTTCAATATTCATTAATTCCAGATGTGAAGCGGTAACAGATGTTCCATTAAGCCCCCAATTGCCTTTACCGGGTTTAAATAAATACCTGTATCTCTTTGCAATATAAGTAGATGTTCCTGATGTACTTAATAGTGATGCTGTTACAATAACCGGAGTGTCTTTGGCAGTTATGGTAATTATTTTTGTATTCAGTGCATCGGCTATGGCATTTACCATTTCAGAACCTGAGGCAAGCGGACCTATATTTCCTGCGCTTATTACTTTACCTACATTGTTCTGATCTATACCCGAGCTGTCGCCGGTAGTTAATCTGGAATATGTTATATCTAACAATGCTGCCTGTAGTTCTGCTGCAGAGCTAAATGTGGAACCATCTACTGTAAAATCTGAAAAATGAGTTAACGGAACAAGCACATCTTTGCGTTCGTAGCAATTATAAAGTTCTACCTTATTACCATGTACTGCCGAAATGTAATTTCTGAAATATTGTATGCCGTTTAATGTAAAGTGTTTGTCGTTGAGGGAAAATATAGAAGTCATGCTATACTATTTTTTTGAATCTTAAGCCTGTAGCGGCAATGTTTTGGCAAGAATTAAAATCGGCTTGACGTGTTCTTATGAGGTATTTTTTTACGTTCTCCCAAATCTGAAAGGCAGCATCGCGGTTAAGGCAGTAAATTGTTTTTTTGGAAGATGTTTCTGCCGGGCGGCTTGTATCATTCAGTTTTTCTACTACCGAATAAGCTGTATCGGTTACCGATGAAAACATAATATGCCTGGCGTAAGCAAAATAAACAAGTACCATTTTAAGTCCGTAGTTAGTGTAACCAATACCATCAGTTTCATAAAGCCCGCCATTCATTAAATCATCATAATCAGCAGGGGCGGCAATTAATTTATTATACAAGCTTTCGCCAATGAGCGGCTGAAGGTCCAGAATTTGTGCATCAAGAATCATTTCGTTGAGCTTGGCATCATTAGATGATTTAGATATCTGCCTGTATTTTGCTATATCACTCCGTGTTATTAATTGCTGCATCTTCAATTAGTTTAAGAGGTTCTACTATAAGGCTTGAAAAATCCTGCGATCGTGACAGTAACTGATTAATGACCGATGTAAGCAAACTGCGCTCTTTGGTGGTGTTTTCCCAATACGTACGCTTCATTTCACGAATGGCTTCACCCGAATTGCCAAATAATGCCGATTCGTTTGTTTTTATAAGTCCTGCCGGAAGATTGTTAAAGGCTACCAGTATATTTTCGCGTACGCTGGTTTCGGTGTAATTAAAAAGCTTGTCGTCAATTTTGCTTTCAATTTGTTTTATCAGAATTGCATCTTCCAGTTTTTCACCTGCAAAATCCATCTCAAGGCATAAAACCCCGCCTGTGTTTTCGGCGCCCAGACTGTCTTTAATAGCTTTTTGAAATTGTTCTCTTTCACTTTCGGCATCCATCAGGGCTTTGCTATCCAGCCCTTCGCCAACAAGCGGACGTGTTACTACAAGCGTATTGCCAAAAAAACCTTTGCGCAGTAATCTGTTTTTATAAACCGATGCCTGTGCTTCGCTATCGCAATCTTCGGCTACTGAATCTATTCGCGATAATGGATAAAGCAGTTTAGTATCCATATTTACAAAAAGCACCTGCCCTTTGTAATGTTCCCATCCGCCGGCTTTTTCTACCTGGGCATCAATTACTTTTTTACGCGGATTAAAAACATCTATAAGTTGTATGTCAGCTTTTTTGGGTTTAAGCCACTCTTTGCAAATGGCAATTTTTCCGGCATAATCATTACTGTCTGTACGGCCAATGCGACACCATTCAAACGGAATTACGCTAAAGTCGCTTATCTGGTAAAGAGCGTTCCAGTTTACGTGTATAAATACCCCCCGTTGTTTTACCAGGTCGTCGGCTATATCATCGGCTATATCAATGAGCTTAAGGTTTTTTTCTTTATTGATAATAATACTGTCATTTTCGGGTCCGTAACCTTTACCGATGAGATACTGCACCATAATACTGGCTGCCGATTTTGCCGTTACACTATTGTTTATAAGCCTGTCCATACGTTCGGGGTAGGCATTGTCGGTATCATTGGCATACACATCTGCCGATTTGCTCCAGGGTGTAAGCCTTTTCCAAACATCTATCAGCAGCGTTTTCATTCGGCAGTTTCATTTGCAGAAATATCTTGTATAGTAGTTGAGGTGTTTTTTCGCGTTTTCGTTTTTTTGCTGATGCTTTTTGGCTTTGCGTCCTTTGGTATTTGCGAGAAATAACGCTGCCCGTTATTATGTGCTAAAAGCTTTAGAGCATACTCGGTAGTTATATTGCTGTTGTTTACCAATATTGGTGAACCAAACTCCAGCGGAATGTTTTCGTATTTGGCATGAAGCCTGTAATTACATGTATTTGCCATGGCTTTGTAATGGTTTTTATACCTTGTCAGGTATTGGGTTAAACATTTAGGGCAGGCGGGGTTTACCTTTTCGTTAAAAACAGAGGTGTACTCTTTTAAGAACAGCTCCAGATAGCGCTCACCGCTACCCGTAACATTACGGGTAACGGTGGCAATATCCATAGTGGTAAAATCCATAGTATTATCCTGCAGCCTGTAAGAACTTGTTGTTAAAGGCTGTTTTAGTAGCAGCATAATCAACATCAAGCAGGGTACGAGGCATTGTAGTTTCTTCATAACCATCGGCAGAAGAAAGCTCAAACACAATCATGTTGTCGTTTTCTTTAGAGTTGTTGGTCATGGTCATAAGCTCAAGGCCGCTTGTTAAGCCAAGTACCTCAAAAGCATCTTTGCTGTCTGCACCTTTCCAAACCTGCTCTATAACCGCAACATATTTAGTGCCTTTTGCCAGGCTGTCTGCCTGTAATTTATTGGCTGCGCTTGGGTTGAAAATCACGCCACTAAAGGTGTGTTTAAATTTGTCGGGAGCATTTTCTTTTTTTACAAGCTCCCACGCTTTGCCGTTACTTTGTTTAACACCGCTAAGCAAATAACCTGTTTTTCCTGCTTTAAGCTGAAGGTTACTAACCAGCACACGATTTGTAGCATCGGTTGTGGTGTTTACGGTATCTATATCATCTTTAGCAATAAGTATTACGTTTTGTTCTATACCGCCTACTGGCGCATTAGCGCAGTCAAATAAAATATCTGCGGTTAGGTTTCCTGTGCAATCTACTGGCATGTTGTTTTTGTTTTTTTGTGAGAAGTATTATTGATTCGGACCTCCCCTCCTTTGGAGGGGTTACCCGTAGGGTGGGGTGGTTTTAATATTTATATACCACCCCGGCTTTCAGCCACCCCTCCAAAGGAGGGAAAAACTTATTCATACTCATCAAGGTTGAGTGAGTAGCCTGAAACTTTAAACCTGAAACAGCAACTTTTAATACGCCGCTACTGTCATGTAGCTTTCAAGATGTTTGGCGTCTATAGTATAAGCAGCATCCATAATGTTTGTTTTAAGTGTTTTGTCAAAAAACACATCAAGTTTGGTAAGGTCTTCCTCGCTTAGCGTACCTACCGGAATGTTGCTTTTTGTTGTAAAAACAGCCCTGTGAGGCAGGTTCCATTTTGTGCCGTTGTCCTGGTATGTTTTTATGTAACGATCCCAATCGTAACGCACTTTAACTTCAATACCATCAAAGTAAAGTTTAGGGCGTCCTTCTTCAACCACTTCAAGGAAACCTGAGCCAAGGTTTTTATTACGAAGTGTAGCACGATAGTTATCGGCTAAAGAACGTGTTGCAAGAATAAAGCTATCTTCAGCAGAAACAAGGCGTTCATCGGCAGCAGTAACCATTTTTTCAAAAATGGCAAGGGCAGCATCTTCTGCAAGTGCCTGGCCTGCGTATGATGTTCCGGCATTTGCCGAAACGTCTATGCGGTTAGCGGCATTGCTTGGCACTTCGGTAAATACCTGTTTAAAAAGGCCATCAAACGAGTTGAAGTAATCAAGGTCTGTTCCGTTTTTAAATACACCGCCATCGGCAACGGTTTGTGCCGCAGTATCGTTAAACCATATTTTGCGGTGCATGTTTTCCAGCATTGCAGTTTCTACAGCCGATATAATTACACCAAATTCCTGAGTACCTACAGCATCAAAAAAGTCGGGGTTAATGCGTTGCGATTTTCTAAACAGTTTAAGCAGGGCAGGCATATCTGCCTGGCAGTGCTTGATACGGAAATCTTCCAGTACGGGAGTCCAGAATTTTTCAGTCAGTTCAAATCCTCCTGCTTCATTTGGTGTACAGCCTGTTGCTTTTTTACCTAAAAGGCCCAGTCTTCCGGCAAAGGCAATTTGTGTTTTTACATCTATGCCTGTTTCAATTTCATGATATTCGGCAAGGTCTGAGTCATTATAAACCCTGTTGAAAATTACCTCGCTTACCGTTTCGGCCTCACGGGCATTAAGTGTTAAAGCATCTGCGTTTATAAGAGCCATTATTTTCTGTTTTTAGATCTTAAATATTGTTTCATTCCTGCCAGCTTATCGGCATCGCCTGCTTTGCGGTATGCTGCTTTTTTGCCATCTACACTAAAGTTCGATGTTACCTGGCGTTTAAGGGCAAGCACCTCACTTTTAATAGCGGTAAGCTGTCTTTTAAGGGCTTTGTTCTCTGTACGCAATGCAGCAGCTTCTTCGGCATCCTGTTCGGGTTCAATAATTTCAGTAAGCTCGCCTGCTGTAAATACATAAGTAGATCCATCCGGTAAAAGGTATTCGCCTTCGGCAGGCTGTCCATCTACAGTAGCGGTGGCTCCAATTTCAATTGCTGCATCGTCCGGCAGGTCGGTAAAGTCGATTTCGGCACCGGTGGCATCCTGAATTACTTTGTTAAACATGTTGTGGTGTTTGAACTTGCCAAGCACTCGCTCAAACAGGCTTTCCATCCAGTGCCTGTCTTTCTCGGTAAACGTTCCGTTCATAGGGATAGTTTTGGGTTTTATGAAAGCTTTTGCTACAGCCTTAACCTGCTGCGGGGTAGTGGTAAAGCCCAGGGCGGAGAGTTGTTTGCCCGTAAGCCAGGTTTCGTTTTTTAGCAGGGGCATAATAGCCTGCTCTTCTATGCTCAGGGCTTTGGTATAAAAACCTACCATTTTCTTTTCTATGGCGCGAAGCTGGTCGGCAAAGTGCTCAAGCTCATCCGCAGTGCCCATTGAACCTCCCCAGGGAAGGTGAATCATAAAAGGGGTGTTTTCACGTATCTGCCTTTTGGTACCCGCCATAAAAATTACGGTTGCTATGCTGGCTACAATGCCGCTGCCTATAGTGGTAACGGGTTTGCCAAGCGATTTGAGGTAATGGTAAATGTCAAAACCCACATCTACCAGACCGCCTTCGCTATTAATGTGCACGTTATAGGCGGTTGCTTTGGGCTGCTTTTTTACCTGTCCTATCACATCAATAAGCTCTACGCCCGTAACACCGTCAAAAGTGCCTATCTGGCCGGAGATATAAATGTTTCCTGTCATTTGGCTGTGGATTTTCGGACTTGGTTATCTGGTTATTTGATAGCGCTGTCCGAATAAAATCTTAAGGCAAATCTTGGGGCACTTTGTCATTCTGAACGAAATATAATGAAGTGAAGAATCTCTTGTTATTCCTGAACTTTTTTGAGATCCTTCCTTCGTCAGGATGACAAAACACCTGGAAGAAAAATTGGATGATTGATTTTCCGGAAATCAATAATTGAAGAATTGTGGTTGAGTTTACTACTGAATAGTTCAATTTTTAAATCATTAAATGATTAATGATTTTCAACAGTACAAAGGTACGGTGGGTTTTTGAGTGTTTACTGCAATGGGTTTTGCAGTGGAACTAATTGAAAGGATAATTTATAATAATCTTTTATATTTATTCTTTACAACACATGAATTCTTGAAACATTTCTTAATAGCATTTAATTCATGTTGATCAATGACTCCTTTAATCTCATAATGAAGATTTTCGACTGAATATTTTTGAAAAAAAGCTGTCTTGTCGATGCCATGAAGCCAGCATCCATGTAAATAAGTGTCTTTTTTAAACGAGAAAGCTGTATTAGATGCGATTACTCTTTCAGCTTTAAAACAATATGTTGTTTGCTGTGCTTTTTCGAGTTCTATACACCCATGCACGATCTCAATATCTGAAGGTAAATATTCAATACTTGATGGCAATGAAACAATCAACTGGACATGTTCAATTTCTCGTATGATAAGAAAAAATTTATTTTTTCTTTCCCCATTTTCAAATTCATAATTAGGAATGTGCAATAAAGTACCCTCACCCATACATCTAGTTAAGTTTTAAATTGCTTTAAACTATTTTCAAGACTCATATGATGTAAATACTTGGATAGTTTTGTAGGCTCATCCTTTACAAGTTCAGTAAAGTCTAACTGAATGTTAGAACTATTTGTAAATCCTTCATTAAAGGCTTCTAAAAGATTGTGCTTTAATGCTGTATTATACCAAAGAGAATCCTTTTTATGTGTGAAATCAACCAAGACATAAGCAGGATGTTTTTTTAATGCCTCAGTTATTCTTTCTAAGAAAGTTATCTCATTAGAAGAAAATTCATCATCATTAAATCCTTTTTTTGGTTTAATATATGTCTTATTTTCATATCTTTCTAATGATATAAAATCTTTTAAAATTACAGGATCGTCTGATAAATCAATAAAAATGTCCTGCGCAACAGGGCCGTATTGCCAAACTTCATATTTTAGATTAAGAAATGGTATCCCAGTTTGTTTAATTGAGAATTCATCTAAAATATAAAGAATCTTTAAAAGCTTTGTTTTAGACAGATCTTCAATTCTCTCTGCGAGAAAGATAATAGTATTAGCTAATTTTTCTATATCTTCTTTTGAATACATATTTAGAAGTTAGGAGTTGTTATGGCTTTAAAAAAATAAATCTTGGCGTATAAATTATGCAAATATACATAAAGGTATTAAATTCGAATGTAATATTCCACTTTTTATCAAAAAAATCCATTTGTATTGAATTAATAATAAGGGGGTTATTGTTCGAGGATTCTTACTCACTAAAATTAACTGCCCTCCATAAAAGCAATTACGTTAAACATTGTACGTTCGCTAACTTTATATTCTTCGGCTACCATGCCGGCAGCCCAGGTTTTTTTTGCCTTGCCATATTCTTTTAAAAGCAGTTCGGTTTGTTTCAGGTAGGCTTCATAATATACTTTCCAGTCCAGTATATGCACGGGGATTATACTTTTTCCCATTAATTTAATAAAATCGTCTCCAAGGCTTGTTATTGTTTCATAACGTGTCATTTACCATTTATTTTCAGGACAAATATCTGTAGAACGCACCTTTGCAGATAACGGACAGCTGCACAGGGTACAATAAGCACCCTGTACTTGTGTAAGGCTGTCTTTTATAAAGGCCAGCAGTTTTCCGTTTTTAGCATGGGGGCAGGCAGCGCATACTGCTGCACGCTGTTTTGCAATGTTTTCGGACACCTCACTTTTGTCGAGGTAGTTTTTCCAGCCGTTTAAAATGTGGTTTATTTTCAAGCATATTATTTTTTAAAGAAATTTTATAATTAAGAATTTTCTGTATTAATTTTTTATATAAATTTGGCGCCTAATAATTATTAATTAAATTTTATACGCCATGAAAAAAATTATTTTGGTATTTGCCTTATTATTTAGCTTACTAACCGAAGCACAAAACTTTCCGGGGGAACAAGTTGAACTTCTTGCAGGAAAAAGCCTTATTGTATTGCCTGTAAAAGAGTCTTTACAGAAATACGGATATCGCGGTTTTTATAAAGACGTAAGCCTTAAAAAGATTTATAAAAAAGAAGGTACTACTACTGCCTATGCTGAATTGGCAGACAAAGAGTTTAAGGTGGTTTCTTACGAACCTTATACAAACTCAATTCGCGACAAGAAATTTAAGCTGCTTATTGAAAATCCTGAAACAGGACAGGTGTATTATGATTATGACCCAAGATACAGCTCGTCTTTTCCGTTTAAAGTTGTGGGCGGGCTTGATTATCCTAAAGATTTCTTTTGTAATAAGATCTACGAAAAGGATATGAAAAGTGTTTCAAAATCTACATGGTATGCTGCGCCGGCCCAAGATGGTATGGAAGCTTCTTTGTCTAAATCAGAAAAAGGTAATTTTTTGTTTCTTCATATTAATGTTCCTACTTCCGAAAAATATGCTTCAGGTGTTATAAGAAGAGGTGCAGAACTGATCTTTGCTGACGGTACAAGTCTGTCAATGCCCGATGAAGAGCTAAAATCACAAGCAAACCCTTTCGGAAGCCTCTTACTAAGCGTAACTCTTGGACTTAACAAGCCTAAATACCTTGAGCTTATACAGGAAAAAGTTATTGTATCGGTTAAATTAAACAAATATGAAAGTGAAATAAAAGAAGGATTTAGTTTGCAGCAATATTTTAAATGTTTAATTGGCCGTATGGAAGCACCCGCTGCTGCCGCTAGTGCTCCTGCAACTACAAAAAACACATCGGCTTTATGCAGTCAGATCACAGTTAAAAGTGATGAAGCAAAGGGTAAAATAATGTACGACACCCCTTTTGTAGATGGTTTATCTATTGAAAAAATGGTTAGTAAGGATCATACTACTTATATTGGTACTGCTGAAGTTCTATCTGAAACAGAAAAAAAAGGTCTTGGTATATCGCTGCTCTTTGAAAATGGTGATTTTTTAAGTAAGCCGGATGCAAAGGTATTTGACGGAGGAATGGTGAATGGTAAACATAAATATGTTGCCCTTTTCTTAATAGAAGAGGATAAAATGGAATATTTTAAAAACAGTCCTCTTAAAGGATGGCAGGTGAGAGATGTAACCAGGGTTGCACTTGAAGCCAAAACAATACAGCAACTGGCAGACTGCCTTATAAACAAATAATCTTTAAAAAATGCTCAGCAATTGCTGAGCATTTTTTTTTAAAAATTGGCAGCTTCCCTTACCTGTACATAACTGTTGCCCTGCGTAACTATATCCTGTACTGCTACAACTGGAGCAGGAATCAGCCTGTTGGCGTTGGCTATTTTCATGGCAAGCTCATCGGTGTTAAGGCTTTGCGGGGCTATTTCGCGCGATACAATTCCACCGCCTGCAAAGTAATTTGGTGCAGATGCCCCTCCGGCAGGGAATGCATTGTTAAATGCCATAAAATGCCGTGCGGCATTGCGGTTCATAACACCAATAAGCTCACCTTGTTCGGCTTCAAACTGTGTTCCGTCGGCTCCGGTAAAAAGGGTTCCGCCTGCACTGTGCCTGTTGCCGCCTACAGGCATTAAACCTCCCTGCGCAAATTTTGGGCTTTTAGGTTTTTTAGCGCTTTTTATTTCCTTTATCTGTTTGGCTGTTTTTACAGCGGTAGAAGCAGTAAGTGCAGCTTTTAAAGCAGCATCAATCAATGGATTTGAGGTAATGGTACCGGACCAGATTGAAAGTATGGCCTGTCCGGCATTCATGGTTGCCTGTGCTATAGCCAGCTCTTTAGACTGTCCGAATGCCTGGGTTAAGGCGTCAGCAACGCTTTGCATAGTACCAAGCTGTGTCTGCGCATTTTCAAGCAGCAGTTTTCTTTTTATCCGGGCACTTTCTTCATCAGTTTCCTGTTTACGCAGTTCTGCTTCTGCGTGCGTTATTACACCATCTTTTTCCCATTGGTCGTATTTAGCTTTTTCAGCATTTGCTCTTTCATCTTCTAAGGCTACTTTCTTTTCATATTCGGTTTGGTTATTTTCAAGATCTTCAGCCGCTTTTTCTGCTTTTTCCTGTTCAATTCTTTGTTTTTCAGTTTCCTCCTGATTTTTAAAAGTATCTTCAACCTCTTTTTTCTGGTTGCCATATTCTTCATCAAGCTTCAGTTTTTCGGTATAATATTCTAATTGCTGAGTAGTAGCTGTGGCTAAATTTTCTGCTGTTATATTGAGTTCTTCACCCTGCAGCCCTTTTTCTTTGGCAAGCTGTTCAAGCTTCATGTTATGAATCTTGTCAAGGCTTTGCTTTTGCTTATCAACAATATCCTGAGTTAGTTTTTCTGAGGTATTAAATAAACTTTTTGATTTTGCAATTTCGGCGTTAATCATTGCTCTGCCATGCTCAAGATTGTGCTGCAGTATATTGTTAAGGCGCGTCTGCTCAATATTATTAGAAATAGTTTTGTACTCAGTTTCGTTTATTTTTTTTTGCTCAAGCTGTGTTTTAGCTATAGCTAAAGATTGTGAGGCAACGTTATTTTCATAATCAAGAGCCTCTTTAAGATTTTTTGCTTTACTATTATTTTCTGAAACGTACAGATCCAGCATCTGTTTTTGTTTAGCCAGTGCATCGTCCAGCAATTTTTGCCTTCTGGCCAATTCTTTTTTATGTGCGTCTTCACGAATGCTGTCTATTTTATCCTGAAATCCTTTTTCTGCAGTTACATTTGCCGCATAGGCTTCATTGCGTTTTGCCTCCATCTCGGCAATTTCCTTATTTTCCTCATCTGTCAGGCCATTTTGTTCTAATTTTAATTTTTTAATTTTAATTTCTGTATCCATTCGGGCTATAGCCAGTGTATTCTGCTCCTTTGCCAGTTCAAGAGCTTTAATGGCGGCCTTTTCTCTTTCGGCATTGCTAAGGTTAGTATCATCTGCAATACTTTTCTGGGCATCAAGCTGTGTACTAAGCTCACTCATTTTTTTTGTATAATCTGCCTGGCTTTTGTCCAGTTCTTTTTGCAGTTTATCTATTTCCTGTCCGCGTTTTATGGCTTCGTCAAAAAAGGCGCCTGTATTTTGTGCCGCCTTCTGGGTTTTGCCAATTACATCTTCTACACCTGTGCCCGCCTGCAATACACCATTGCTGATTTTTTTAAAATCAAGCTCCATAATTCCTTCCAGTATGGTTCCGAAGGCTGTAAACCTGTTTATAAGGTTTTGTTTTACAAACTCATAAAGGTCTCCCATTGCTTTTTTAGGACTTGAAAACGCATTTATCAAAAATTTGCCTACGTTTTGTGCAACACCCATTAATGCACTAAATACCGATTGCAGCGGACGTGTTACGGCAGTTACGGCATCTATACCTTCCTGAGTATCTTTAAAGTAACTTATTACTCCGCTAAGTGCTGCGCTTATTGCCGTAAGTATAAGCCCCATTGGGTTTGCTGCAAAAGTAATTGCGGCTTTTGTCATTCCGCCAATACCCTGTGCAATACCACTAAAAGCCGTTTTTAATAAGGGTCCTGCACCGCCTGCTTCTTCCGCCCGGCTTATAAGGCCACCAATGCCCCCGTTAAAAAGATTGATCTGGTTAAACGAGTCGGCTACCTGAGTTTTATATTCATCAAAGGTTTTTGCGTTGGTTTTAGTACTCTCACCGCTTTGCGCCATCAGGTTTTTGTTTTCTGTTAAGCCTGAATTGAGTGTTGCAATAGTATGCAGGGCATCTATAGCAGCATTGTCAAGCTCCTGTAATGCTGAAGCCGATGAAGTTGCAACGCTGGTATAGCTATTCGCTAAATTTTTGTTGGCCTCTATGGTATTTTGAAGCTCCTTTTTTATGGTTTTTTGTGAATCTGCTAAGTCTTCATTCTTCTCAATTTGTTGTTTAATGGTTTTAATCTGCTCTTCAAATGCTTTGGTAAGTTCTTTTAAATCTTCATAGTTACTTTGAAATTGTTGGGAAGCTCCTTGTCCGGCATATTGAAGGTTTATAAGCTCTTCTTTTAGTTCTTCTATTACCTCTTTACTTTTTTTTGCCGCTTTAATCAGCTTATCTGTATCTATGTCAAGTTTTGCAAGGGTTATTTTTTTCTTTGCCATTTTAGTAAATTGTTAGGGTTACAGGATTGCTCACCAGGCGTATGCCTGTGGCTTTTTGGGTTACTGCCATACTAATTTCATAGGTGCCCGAATCAACATATGTTATGCGATATTCGTAATCGGATATTTTCTGAAGGCTGCCACCCGATGGCGGAAACAGTACCTCAAAAGTATAGGCAGAGGTGTTGTAAAGGGTAGAAAGCCAAAGGGTAACCGGTGTATAGGTTTCTTCTCTTTTTTGAGTTGCCCCAAAACCAAAGTCTATGCTGGGCTTTATGTGCTGTATGTTTCTCATCAGGATACAATTATGGTTTGATAGGACGGAATATAAATGGTAACCGCCGAGGTAGTGTAACCACCTGCCTGCATTTTTATTTTGTAACCTGAAGCAATGCTGAAACTTAACCGCACAGGGGTCATGGTTACATTTACAGACTGGTTTATTACTAAAGTACCATTATCATTTTCTGCGGTAACGGTAAGGTTTGTAACACCTTCGGCTACAGTGAAAAATACATCGGCAGCATAATTGGCAGTTGTTACCTTGTTTATGGTAACCGGCAGTTGCTGTTCTAAATCAGCAGCATCGGGCATTATGCGTATCATTTCGCATTTTACGGGTTTGCCTGATATGTAATTGCTTATTTTATTCATAATAAAGTAAGCTCCAAACTGCTCCAGGTAATATAGTTTCCTAAAATCGAAACCGGCTACATCGGCATCGGTTAAATACAACTCTGCGGTAACCACCTGTGCCTTGCTTAAAATTTGGTTAACAGGGTTATAGTAACCTGCTATAATATCATAAAAGGGCAGCTTCCAGTAGCTTTCAGCATAATACTTATTACTTATACCGGTTTCCTGCGTTTCATCAAAAAACAGGTTAATGTTCTGGTGTACATATTCTGCCCTTAAAAAATAAAAGCGTTTATCAAGTG
Source organism: Flavobacterium sp. NRK1 (assembly GCF_024054175.1). GTDB lineage: Bacteria > Bacteroidota > Bacteroidia > Flavobacteriales > Flavobacteriaceae > Flavobacterium. Next base: position 1,151,082 of record NZ_JAMXLA010000001.1, on the reverse strand, counting down.
CTTTGTATTTTATCGGGTCTTCACCTTCTTCGGGGTCATCATCAATTTCTTTTTCCCATAATTTATATACATTGCCGCTTCGCTGCATAAAACCTGATTTTTGTTTTTCAGGACTGTATATTTTAGATTTTATAATGTCTTTTGATTCGGGTAGATTAACGTTGTCTATTTGTATTGCACTATCATAGTGATTGTTTTCTTTATCATTGTAATTGTACCTGAACCAGTTATTTTGGGCATAGCTGCCATAAATGTAATTTTCGGATATCTTCTTTACAAACCTGCGGCTAAGGTCTACCGGATTGGGAGATTGCAAAATTTCCTGAAGGGTTAAAAACTCATAGTTATTGTTGTACTTGTTTTTAAACAGGGTGAGACCAAAACGGTGTATCACTTCAGAAAGGAAATCTTTTACAGAAAAATCGGCAAAGGCATCATTAAAGCTAATGTCTGCATAGTTTATTTTATTGATGGTCAATTCGATGGAAGAATCGCCATTTCTTCTAACAGCATGCTGTGTACCATTAGGATGCCTCATTAAAAGGCTAATACTTTCTCCGGCAGTAAGAGGAAAAACTATTTCGGTTTCAAAATCGGTATTTTTAGCAAGGTTGGTTGCCAGTACTTTAAACTCGGTAACCAAAGCAAGATCGTTGTTATTATTGCTGTTTACGTTTTTACTAATAAATAACCGTACGCTATCTTTAGTATTGATGTTGCAGGAAATGTTGAGTCTGTAATTACCTGATTCCTTAGCTCTTAATTTAAAATTAAGAGGGTCGGCTTCAAAGTACTGTAAATAGTCGTCATTTTCTGTGGTATATTTTAAAAGCAGGGTTCGCCAGTAACTATCATCAGAATCAATAAATGGGGCATTAGAGTTTGTAAATTCAGAACTTGTAAAAACCTCTGTGCCTTCATCCTGAGTTGTTACACCTTTTGGGTAGGTCATCCATAGGTTTTTAAATTCCTGTGTATTAAAAACAGATCCGGTATAGGTTATGCCATAGGTTTTAGTAATTATCTGGTGCCATAACCAGGCTACATTTACAGATGGTACAAGGTAATCTACGTTTATGCGCGGCTGACCGTTAATCACCGTATATCCCGTTTTACCGTTATAATCGGCAAGTATGTACCTGTATTTTAAATCTAAACCTTCATTCCATGACTGTATTACCGAACTCAGATTTTTAGTGTGCTTAAGTGCAGTAAGGTCTATTGTAGAAATATTTTTATTCTCTATTTCTTTATACAGGTCTATAATACCATCATACACAACGGCATCGTAACTGTCGCCGCCATCGGTAACTACTGCCCAGCCATTATATACAAAGCATTCGCCTGTATCGCTGTAAAGGCTGCATTCATTCTTTTGATAAGGTATGTTCGATCCGTTTCCCGCCAAGGTTAAAAAATTCATGATACGGATATTGGTTGCCGTTTTTGGCAGCTTGAATTTATTAGTATAATTCGCCTGCCTGTTGTCAAGGCTGTTCAGGTCGTTAACCTGTTTTGTCTGGGCAATAACCTGCCCGGCTTCCAGATCGGCAAGCTGTCCGTTTATATATAGTAAGAGTGGCATTAAGATGAGGTTAGCAGAAGTCTTGAGGGAGTATAATATTAAATCATCGTAAAAAACTGGTTTATAATGTAATATTAGTTTTTATGGCTAAAGCATTTGTGTAAACCTCATAGGCAGCTCTATATCAAAGCTAAAGTTGGTTAATGGCTGTTTAGGATTTTTAATACGTGCCCCGCTTGTTTTCAGGGTAACTTCTATCCAGTCGCGGTAACTGCTTTTTGCAAAAGGCTGTCCGGTAAAAAGGTAAATTTTCGGACTGTCTAATATTCCTTCTACAATGCTGCTTTCTTCTTCGGTAAGCAGTTCGGCAATAATTTTAAAGGTATCCTGGCTTTCTTTGCCTATTTGGCGGGTTCGCCCAAAGCTGTTCTCTAAATTGGCATTATCACTATCTATTTCGCCCATATATTTAACAGCCCTGTCTATAGCATACGTGTCTTCAAATAGCCAATAGCTGTATCCGCCCCAGGCATTAAGCCACTTTAAATATACACCGCAACGGTAGGGTATTTTTTCTAACCACAACCATTTTTGCTTACTGCTGTTGGTAATGCTAATCCTGTTTTGTCCTTCGGTAAGTGGCAGCACGGTTTCAAGCGTTTCATCGGTGCGCCCGTCTGAAAACACCAAACGATTAATTGTTCCTGCTGAAAACGGGAAAGTATAGCTTAACCCGTTAGTTTCATTTTTCAGTGCTATTCCGGACCTGAAAATGCCTGACGGAACCATAAAAGATACATCAAACGGATAACCCTGCCAATATTTACTGTAACTATCATTAAGCGAATCTTTCTTAGGAGGGGTAAGCAGCAGCAGATCGGTTTTTGCAATACGGTTATAATTACCCCATTGCTGAGCTGCTGCCAGCCATGCCAGTCCATAATTAGAGGCTGTTGTAGTGGTGTCGGTATGGGTTATGGTTATGCTAAGAGAACCATTAAGATAGGTGCCGCTGGTATAGCCATATAAAAACGAATCGGGGCTGGCACTTTCCAGTTCGGTTTGCAGTGTGTCTTCAAAATTATGAGTGTTTATAACCGCTGCTACATAAGGCTGCAGGTTTATGTAAAAATGCCCCTGCGGATTGGGGTACAAACGTACCGAAAATAATATGGGCGGGTTTAGTGTAGCAAAAAGTCCGCTTTCTTTTAATACCACATCGGCATAGGATGCAGTAACGGTGCTATCGCTGTAAAAACGCAATATATCGTTGTTGTAAGCCATACGAAGCTTATCTTTATCTATGTCGTTCACAAATTTTATCATGCCTGCAGGGAGTTTAGGTATTCCGAAATCTTATCTGTAAAATTTTTAAGTTCGCTTTCGCCTACTTTGTCAATTATCTTCTGAATACGCTCGGGCGTTACCACACTGCTAATTAGCTTTGTGCCGCCGTATTGCTGCCTGTTCCAGCCCTCACGGCCTATTTTTCGGGCAATAAGGTAGGCAAGACTACTCACAGATATATTGCCCTCTATACGAGCAGCTATGCCTTTGTCTTTTATCCATTGCTCAATAGCTTCACTTGGGGGTTGTTTGCCGGGTTTTCGTCCATATTCAAGCTGTTCGCCGTATTCAGCATGCAAAAGTTCTGCATTGTTACCTTCTATAGCTACAGAAAGGCTGTCCGCCCACTGTCCCGATGCCCGCATGCCTAGCTCATCGTATTTCGCGATAAGCTCGTTTTTAAGGCTGGCAAATTCTTTTGCGAGTATAGCCGTAGTGTTACTCATAATTTGCCGGTATGCGAAGTTTATAACTGCACAGCAAACCATCCATGTTGGCATCGAGTGCATCGGTAACATCTATATTGTCCCATTGGTTTACTTCAATGCCCTGGCAGGCGAGGCTGTTGCCTATGGTTTTAAATACCTGCAATAGCGGTTCTATGTTTTGAGTATATTTAGATGTTTCCTGTTCACCTGTTTCGGAGAAATAGTTCTGGTCGAGATCGCTTTGTTTTACCAAAAAGAATTTACCTTCATAATTGGCAGCAACAATCAGGGTGCCGCTGTCGTTATACTCGCTTTTACGGTTGGTAAATTCGTGCAGTAAATAGGTAATGTTGGCATCTGCAGAACCGTCCAGCAGGTTAAGAGCTGCCTTTTTGCCGTAATGGTAGTTTAGGTTATTACTCAGGGCAATGTTTTCGAGTATGCGTACTATGTCTTTCATTTTTTGTTGTCTATTTGTTTAATATGTTGGTTTGGTTATTTGTTTTGTACCGGTTATCATTTCGACCGTAGTGAAACGTAGTGGAGAAATCTCTGTTTATCCTCCTTAGAAGAAATGCCCGTAGGGTGGGGTGGTTGTATAGAGTGTAAACCACCCCGGCTTTCAGCCACCCCTCCAAAGTAGGGGAAGCCACTGTGGCTATATCTGTATTGTTTGTCATTTTGAGCGGAATGAAATGAAACCGAAAAATCTAAGTCGATTTTAATGGGATTATAAGAGATTCTTCGACTACGCTGCACTTCGCTCAGAATGACAGCAGCGATAAAATCTATAGTATCTGGTTGGGATTAGATTATTTGTTTGAGTGAAGCTTGAAATAACCAAATTCACAGAGGCCAAATTCACCTGAAGTAAGCTAATCACTGCCTGCTTATCTTCTGATACTCCGTTTCCACTTCATTCTGGGCTTTGGTTTGTGCCAGCAGGCTGAATATTTCGCTGTAGGGTTTACGGCCAAGGTCAAAAGGATATTGCCCAAACAGCCTGCCCAGTTGCAGTAACGGAAGCGTGTCGCTATAGGGTTTCAGCTTATCGGCACCTGCCATTTCCCATAAATGGCCATCGGTACTCATACTGGCGAGTAGTTTGTTTTCGGTAGCTATAATGTTTTCAAACGCTGCGATCATGAATCTTTTAGCGGCGAAAAAATCAATTATAGATGCTTTCCAGAAAGCTTGCTCTGTAATATCAAAGCAAATTTCAAACAATTGCTGTACGTTTTGCCAGCTGTTTATTTTAGGCAGCAGCCTAATGCAGTATTTTACGTTGGCATAGGGCATAGCATAGATATTCATACTATGCCCTGCGAAGCTGTTTTTGGGGTTCAGGTGCTCCAGAATACTGTCATATACCAGTGTATCCCGCAAGCGGGTATATTGTTTAAGGGTTATGTTTTTCATCTAACGTGGATTTGTTTTATATGTTTATCTGGTTATTTGTTTCACGTCTTTGTCATTTCGACCGTAATGAAACATAGTGGAGAAATCTCTGTTTCCCTTCTTTGCTCCGCGAGTTCCAAATTCCCTTCCTTTGGAGAGGTGCCCGTAGGGTGGGGTGGTTCTATAAAGTGTAAACCACCCCGGCTTTTAGCCACCCATCCAAAGGAGGGGAATTGCCAATCATGAATATAATGAGGGAGGGATACCATTAGTAAATACTAAAGGTTTGAGTATGAATTCCCCCTTTGGGGTTAGGGGGCTACTCTCACCCTCGCACTATAATCTTTTCGTAAGGCAAACCAGTAGCGCATCATAATGCTGTCCCATTCGTCGGGAGAGCGACCGATGAGTTCTTTAATGCGTTCTTTGGCAATAATACCTTTCCGGCTGTCTTTATCAATATCTTTTAGTTTTACCTGTTCCATTTCTTCGGCTGTGGTCTGGCGCACAAGGTCGTCGTCACACAATTCGCCGGTAAGCCTATTGGTTATCATTTCTGCCATTTTTATAGAACACTGGCTTTTTAAATTGTCAAAATTGGGTTTTACATATACACCGCCCTCTTTCATATCAAGGGGAGACGAATTGTTTACAAAGCCTTTGCATTTCAGGAAATCGACTACACCACCACCCACACCGTCTTCATCGGCAATAATGTTAGATAGGGCAATGCCATATTTTGCCTGTAATATTTTAGCCCTCCCAACCACAACATCGAGTCCGCTTTTGGCAATCGATTCGCGCTTTATGCAAAGCCACCCGTGCCAGATACGGAAAACCGTTTTATCCTTACCCTTACGTGCCACATCTATAGTCATGTATTTTACGCCTGTCGGCGAAAGATGGGTAGGAGAGAAGTAGTCGGCAATACTGTCGTGGTCTATCAGCGTGGCGGGGTCGTCGTCATACTCCCAATTGCCGAAGTAGAGGCGTTCGCGGCTATTCTTATCCAGTCGTAACAACGATTGCAAATAACTGGGATGCAGGTGCGGATTGTCTGTTGGTAACGACTGTATAAACCTGCGGTAGGGGGCAAGCCTGCCTTCGCGGGTGGTTTTATAAAATTCTTTGTACGTCCAGTTTTTGGCGGGGTTGCAACTGCCCAGCATTTTAGGGATGAGGCTATACTCATTGAGTTTGTAGCGTATCCTCGATTTCACGATTTGCCATGCCGGATACGCTACCTGACTGCATTCGTCAATAAAAGCCCCCGTGATTTCGAGCGATCCTAAACTGTCAAAATTAGGATCTGACGGATATAAAAACAGGTCTTTAAGAATGATTTCACTGCCATTTTTCCAGTATATAATATGCTCTGCCGACCTGTAACTGAACTGACCGCCCAGTTTTAGCAGTGTTGCCAGCTCAAAGAAGGTGTTGAGCGTGGTTTCCTTAAGGGTTTTGAGCTTGCTCCTGCCCATAAGCCAGCGTGTGCCGGGGTATTTCTGGCACATTTCCATAAGCCAAAGGCAGCCCAGGGCACTCTTGCCACCACCGGCAGCACCGCCGTAAAGTACCTCTTCGGTTACGTTGTCTTTTAGGAAATAAATGGCGTGTTCCTGCTTAATCAGCAGTTGCATAGGGGTCGAGGCCGGAGCCCAGGTTTAAGGTAACGGCTTTGAGGTCGGCATCCTCATCGTCACTGTATTTGTCGCTCCACAATTTGGGGTTGCGGTTCTTGAGCCAGAACTGCTGACTGCGGAAATCGGCAGGAATGTGTTTTTCTACGTCCACAATTTCTATGCGTTCCTTCTCTACGCGTTTGCCGTTGTCGTCATAATAAATCTCTTTGCATTTAATAGCCTGTTTGGTGGTAATAACCCTGTCCAGCGTTGCCTGGTATAAACTTGCGGCTACTTCCATATCGGCAGCCCGTTTGCCCTGCATAACCGCATTGGCAAAGGCAGGGTAGGTGGTCTTCCAGTTATGTATGGTTTTACGGCATACGCCGAAAAAAGAGGCAAGGTCGCGGTCTTCCATACCGAGTAAGCATAGTTTGTATGCCTGCTCGGGGTAAACTTCGTTATACAGGTTTTTTATACCGCGTTTGGTGGTGGTGGTTTTAGTTGGGGCTAAATGCAAAGAAGCGTCCTTTTGGGATTGTGCTTCGTTCATTGAGGCGGGTTTGGGGAAATATTTATTAACACTATGTCTAAAAATAATTTTAATATACTGAAAATTATTAATTTAGCATCTGATTAAAGTAGTTGTTAATCAATAGAGATTTGGTAAAAATAGCCAAAATGGAAATAGAAACTTTAAGCTTAGGTATAAGTGTGTTGACACTTCTCCTAAAAATTATAGAGTTTTGTTTTAAGGTTGGAAAAGCGAAAAAGAAAGAGTGATAATTTTTGAAATACCCATCTGGCAGGATGGGTATTTATATATTTTTTAATTTAAAAGCATAATCATACTCGATTAATCTTTTACCATCATTGTAGTTTATAATCCAACCATCTTCTTCATGACTCAAATTAACTATATCTATAGCCCTCGTAACATTTTTGAATCTTTCACAAACTTGTTCCAAGGTTTCTAATTCAGCTTCACTAAATAATTCGCTATTAAATACTCGATTTGGAATGGGTGTAAATATTTCTCCCCAATATCCTGGGGCAACCTCTTCATGTTTCACGGTAATAATCGAATTTCTATCAAAGTGATCAAAAAGAGTTTGAAAATTATCTGGCACAGGCCCTTTATCTATGGCTGCATATCTTAAACCGCTTATTGAGAACGATGATTTTCTAAAGTTTAAAAAGTCTGCATAAAACAATAGTTTATTCATAGCTGTTTTGAATGGTTTTAACCTTTCTGTAAAAAAAACTACCATTTCACCTAACTTTTCTAAATTAGGTGTTTTGTAGCCAGAATATATATCTCTCGTATGATTACCTAACATATATTTTTCAACATATGAAAAATAATTTTTAGCTTCTTTTTGAATTAAAGAGTCTATACGACTAATCAGGTCATCTTTCTCTTGAGGATTGAACACATCTGTACTTTCATTTACTAAATCTTTAAATTGTTCAGGTTTTTGTGCCAAATGAATCAACTTAGCATTTGCTAAACTTGGAACTTCTCCATTTTCATAATTACGATAAGTATTAACTCCAAAACCCAAAACGAGTGACATTCTGTTTGCAGGCAACTCATACTTTTTTCTGATTGCCTTTATGTCTTCTGGGAATGGAATATTATACTTTACTAAATACTGGTTATATACCTGACCAATATTTAAATTATCTAACTCAGTTGTTGTGAAAATTTCTTCACTGTCTTCACAACGATAACCATGATGGTAATATTCAAAACTTTCTTTTCTAAAATCTAAAGATTCTTTTGTTATTACCAACTGCATTTCTTTACCTGTGATGGGACTTTTCATGACATTTTTTTTAATGGATAAGTCAATTGCCATTCTGCAATATGAAATGATATGCAGATAGCAGTATTTGCTGTTGTTATTTTAATATAAAGTTCTTGTCCTTTGATAATTTTTCCAAATACCCACATTGGATTATTACCATACTGATCATTATTTAGAGGGCCTTCGCAGTAGTCCTCATTAGTGAGTTCTTTCAGTATTTGCTCTCGATATTTTGGAGTGATTTCTAAATCCGCAAGTGCTTGTAAATTTTTTGGTCGACTAACAAAAAAGACGCCAAAAGTTATTAGTTTTTGCTTAAACTCATCTAAGAAAATCTTGACACCTTTGTCTTGCGATATGAGCATGGGGGATATTAATATTGTTTCATGCCACAAATATATTAAATAATTTTAAGTTATAAACAATTTTTTAGTTGTTTTTAACGATGTTTTCAATACTATAAACAACTTTATAGTTGTTTTTAATGATTAAATTACATATCAAGTATTGAAATAAAAGAAATCCTTCCTATCGTCAGGACGACAATCAAGATGAGTAAAAGATTACTTCGTCGTTCCTCCTCGTAATGACGATGTGAGTATAACCACCCCGCCTTCGGCACCCCCTCTCAAGAGGGGAATGAGCTTCACTCGGGGTTAGAGAGATTTCTCCGCTCCATTGCATTCCGGTCGAAATGACAAATCGGGATGAGTAATAGATTACTTCGTCGTTCCTCCCCATAATGACAGAAGAGGAACAAATAACCAAATCCACAATAATCAAATTAACTTTTCCTGCTCTTCGCTGTCCAGATACGCTGGAAGTTACGGGAGTAGTTAAACTCGTCCTGTCCCGAAAAATCGGCGTGCTGCCTCATGGCCTGTTGTTCAGCATACTGGCAGCGTTCGTCAAAATAATCCCGAAAGAACGTTAGCATTTTAGATATGGTAAGGCTTTCGTAAAACTCACCGTAATGCCCTGCAATTATCTTTCTGAACAAAAAAGCGAGGTCGCTCATCTTCAGGCTGTAATACTCATCGGTTACTTCTATGGCACACAGTTCTATCTGGTCTTCGGTCATGGGCTTGTTCAGGTTGAGTATATCGTTTAGATAAACCAGCCACCCCATTACAAGCCCTATTGTAAAATCACGGCTCTTTTCGCGCTGTATGGTGCCCAGTGTGGGGGCAGGGGCATTCATGGCAACTTCGATAGAGGTGAGCTTACCGGCATGCTGCATACAGTTAACCGGACTGTAAACGCTCAGCAATTTTTCCTTTGAAACTGCTGCTATAGATAGTTTTGCTTTTTCCGGAAGATTGTTTTGCTTCATGCTGCTTTACTTCAAAAAATCCTTTCCAGCCGTTGGCCATGCTCTGATGCATAATCGCTATGGCTTCGGTCTGATTGTATTGCGACAGGTTCCCCAGTTTGGTTAATGCCGCCTGTTCGCTGGTTACAGACCGGTATTTAAAACCGTCTTCGTTAGCACGGTAGTTTTTCCATACTTCCCATTGGCGGATGAATTCATCGCTTTCAAACGGATAAACGATTTTTGGTTTTTCTCCCATACCCTCTTTTCCATTATCAATTACATATTCACTTTCATATTCATTCTCATTTTCATCTTCTAAAGGCTTTTTTTGGCTTTTAGAAGGGTTTTTTAATTGTGCTTTTGGTATTTTATCCTGTTTATAATCAGAAGGTGCACTCTTTTTAGGCCTGCCGCCTTTTTGTCCGTTTTCACTTTGTTTTTGTTTAAAGGCAGCCCTCTTTTCGCGTTCTTCCTCAAGGCGCTGATTGTAAATAATACCGTCTTTCTCGATAAATTTATCTGAAATGGATAACCAGACCGTTTCCCATCCTGAACCCAGAATAAACCCAAGCCTTTTTTTAGAAATACCTTTATTTGTCCATTGATAGGCTAATAATTTTATGTAAGCTCCCGTTTCCTCAAAGGTCATGTGCATGGTGCCCACCAGAAAATCCTGGGCGTAAAACGGAAAAGCAGGATCTTTCATTATACTCTTACTAAGCTGTCAATTATCACGTTGTTGTATGTCCCTTTTGATCCGGAAATGTGAAATTCTAATTCGGCAACATCGCCGGGCAGAAAGTCGTTTAATATTTCAATTTTGGTTCCTAATGCCGATGGGTAAAATATAGTGCCGGTTTCCTGCTCAAAATGCAATTGCTGTACGGCTGTGCCCAGTTTTGTTGTTTTTATATCGCCTATGGCAGTAATAATGCCTTTTATTTTGTAAGTCATGATTTCTAAATTTTAATTGATTGATTTGTTGATATGGTTATTCGAAACGTCACTATTGCCTGCAATGGAGCTTCGAATAACCAAATGCGCGTATTAGCGGATTACTTCATATAGGCATTCTCAAAGCAGAGCCTGTTGGCTATATGGTTAAAGTCTAAAGTGCCAATTTCCTTTTGGGTGAGTTTGCTAAACACAACCGTTGGCGCAAGGTTTGCCAGTGCGTGAAAAAAGTCGGCTGCGCTTTGGCTGTCTTCCATATCGGCTATGTTAATGCGGTTTTCGTTGCTTTCTTCAAAAAGCTGCTGTAACTGGTCTAATATTTTAAGGGTATATTCTTCCTGTCTGGATCTGTTGATTTCCATGATCTTAAGTTTAAAATTGAATAATTCAAAAATTGAAAAGAGATGTGGTAATTTAGCTGAGTTTCAGATAACCAAATTCTCAAATAACCAAATTACATGCTTACTACTTCCTGTACTACAAGATTGTTGTATTGTATGCCGCTGTTTTTAGATATTTTGCCTTCAAGGGTTACGGCTACCTGAATTTCATCGTTTTCTTTGTAAGGGGCAAGGTCTTCCATTCTTCTGCCTCTAAATTCTACAAAGGCTTTTTGTCTGTGGTCGGGCACCAGTGTTACTACTTTTTTTTCGTGGCCTGCTGTGTTGCGGTACTCAATGTTTTCGATTGTTCCTTTAATTGTCATGATCTTTTTGTTTAATAATTGAAAGATGAAATCTTGATGTTGGTGGTTTGTTTTTGGGTAGCATTCCCTCCCTTGGAGGGGTGCCCGCAGGGTGGGGTGGTTGCAATGGGGGGGTAAACCACCCCGGCTTTCAGCCACCCCTCCAAAGGAGGGAATGCTATTCTTGTGCTTTTACGCCGATAATCTTACATTCCGGCTGATGGTATAATATTTTTGTTTTAGCTTTTCCAGTTTTTTGGTTGCGGCTTGTATGTCATGCTGTTGTTCTGCCTTTTGTTTAAAAATGGTATAATAGGGCAGGGTTTTAAAGTTCTCAATTTGTTTTTCGCATTCGCGGATGCGTTTTAAGAGCTTTTTAGGTTTTTTACTCTGTAATGGTGAATCTCTTGTCGTGGTTAAAGTGGAGTATTGCATTTTTTTCATCTGCTGTATGTGTAATGGTTTTGGTTGTTATTTTGCTTTTTACCAGTGTTTTATACTTCGTTTTTTCGGTTAAAAGCTCCATATATAAAGCCTCTATGCTTTTGGTGATAATTCGCCTATTTGCCTGAACCTGTGTGGTATTTTCCACTTCGGTTAAACTTCTGTTTGAAGCTAAGTAATGTTTATATGCTGATTTTATTTCACTTAGTTCCACAATTTCTTTTAATATGATGTCTAAGTTTCGCATATTTTATTTACCTTTGTTGAATACAGTGCAAATTTATGTGGAATATTCCACATTTCAAAATTAATCAATGTTAAATTTTACACTTTTGGTGTAGGTTTATAATTTGCTATAGCTAAAGTTTTGATTATGGACGGATTAGAAATTAAACAAAAGCGTGAAGAGCTTGGGCTTACGCAGAAAGAGCTGGCAGACTTAATAGGTGCCAGCAGAGAAACGATTATTAATTATGAAAAAGGGAGGCCCATACCAAAATCTAAAAGTGAAATATTAAACAAAGTGCTTGAACCGGGTGCTGTGTATCATAAAACCGTAAAGCAGCAGGAGGTGGTAAGGCTTACCGAAGATTTTGAAAATAAAAACGGCAATAAATTTATAGAACTGCCTAACGGGCAATATTATATGCTTATGCCGCTTGCCGAATTTAATGTTCAGGCGGGGTTTTTAAGTGCTTATCAGGATGCCGACTTTTTAATGGATCTTAGTCAGCATGGTATTCTTGTAGATAAGCCTGTGCAGGGGCGTTATGTGGCATTTCGCGTAAACGGCGACAGCATGGACGATGCCAGCAGCAACGCCATTACCCGAAACAGTATTGTTTCTACCCGCGAGCTGCAACGCCATCACTGGAAAGGCAAACTGCGTTACCGCGATTTTCCGTACTGGGTTATTTATACTACCCAAAGCAAAATGCCGCTGCTTAAAGAAATTATAGACCATAATGTTGAAGAGGGGACTATTACATGCCACTCCCTTAACGATAGCCCGGAATTTACCGACTTTAACTTGCACATGAATGATATTCAGGCATTGTTTTATGTTATTGATGTAAACAGGACAGTAGGTAAGAAGAGTTTTTATTAGGTTGTAAAGTGTCTTGTAAAATAGCTTTATAGCTTTAAAACTTTGGTCTTTAGACTATAAATTATATTTTTACCACAACCAATTATAATCAAACCAATGAAAAAACTTTTACTTGCCTGCTTGGCAATGATCTTGTTTGCGTGTAGTAGTGATGATACCACAACGGCTGATCCTACTGGTGAGAATCCTGAAAATCCAACACCCGAGAATCCAACGCCTGAAAATCCTGAGGGCGGGAATTGTGATAATGTCTATGTTGGTTTTGCAAAACTCTATTCACAGGAAGATGTAGATGCTTTCGTGGCAAATCATTATTGTTCTATTATTGGCGGATTATATTTAGGTAATTTCGGTGGTTATAGTGATATAAGTGATATATCGGGATTACAGGAATTAACAGAATTGGATGGTCAGCTACATCTATATAGTACTCGCTTGTCAAATTTACATGGACTGGAAAATTTAGAAAAAGTGAAAGATGTTTTTATATTTAATAACACTAACTTATTGACATTGGAGCATTTACATTCTCTTAAAGAAATTGGTTCGTATGAAGATACGGAAAGTGGAATTTCAATCTATAATAATCATTCTTTACATACACTAAAAGGGCTTGATAATATTCAGGAGTTAAATAAATTGGAAATACAGGCTACTAATATTACGAATCTTGAAGGTCTGAATGCTTTAAAAAAAGTAGATCAATTCTACGTAAGTGCGAATGATGAATTGCTGAATTTTGAAAATCTGAATTCGATTACTCATATTGATAATCTTCGTATAATATACAATACAAAACTAATTTCAGTACAGCAGATTGAAAACCTAAATGTTCTTTCTAATTTATTTTTTGATGATAATGATCTTGTTACTGAATTGCCAGCATTATCAAATATAGCAACAATGGATAAATTACAAATATTTGACTGCCAGAATTTAAATTCTTTAGAGGCTTTTAGCAATATTAAAGAAGTGCAAAATATAGATTTACATAGTAATAGTTCTTTAACATCATTACACGGTTTTGAAAATTTAAAATCTGTATCGGGGTTAGACATTAAATATATAAATTTAAGTTCATTAGCTCCGCTTAGTGGGATTACAGAAATTGTGCCACAACCGGAGGAATTTTCAAGTGACTTTGAAGGGATTAGGCTAATAGGGCTTGATATATCGTCACTTGCGGGATTAGAAAATATTACTACATTTAACGGGAAAATGCTTATTGGTAGTAATCCAAACCTCTCAGATCTTTGCGCCGTTAGCGGAATTGTTGATAGTGCAGATGTTGCCAGTTTTGAAGGGAATGCCTATAGCCCAACTTTAGAAGATTTTACAGCAGGTAACTGTAGCCAGTAAAACTTAGAATTATAAATTAAAAGTCGTAAAGCCTGTATTAATAGACTTTACGACTTTTTTAATTTATTACTAGAGATTACTGTGGCAAACTTTGAAGCTTTGCTACTTTGCAGCTTTTCTGCTTACAGCTATTTCTCTGCGTATGCTTTTTCAAGTGTTTCTAAAAAGGCGGCTGTTTCCTGCGCACCGCTTATAGCATATTTGCGGTTCAGTACAAAAAACGGAACACCTCTTATACCCAATTCCTGTGCTTCATGAATATCGGCAACCACTTCGTCGGCAAAATCGCCGCTGCTCATGGCTTTGGCTAATTTTTCGGTGTCAAGCCCAAGTTCTATTGCAATTTCAATAAGAGTTTGTGCATCATCTATATTACGGCCTTCGGTAAAATAGGCTGCGAATAATTTTTCTTCGGCTTCATTTTGTTTGCCGTACTGCGATGCAAAATGACTGAAACGATGTGCGTTAAAACTATTGGCAACTACGGTTTTATTGAAATTATAGGTCAGCCCTGCCTGTGCTGCCATATTGGTTACGTAGTCGTTCATTCCGGTGGCTTCTTCCAGCGATATGCCTTTATGCTCGGCAAGCATCTGGTTTATGTTTTTAGACGGGTCTGTTTTAAGTTCCGGTGAGAGCATAAAACTCTTCCATTCTACCTGTACCTTATCTTTATGTTCAAACTGTTCTAATGCGGCATCAAAACGCTTTTTACCTATGTAGCAGAACGGACACATAATGTCGCTCCATATTTCTATCTTCATTATAATTATTTATTGATACCGCAAATTTACAAATTTAAAGTTGGTTCTAACTTTCCCTCCAAAGAGGAAGGCCATTATGCCGATACCAGGTATAAAAAAATGCCACCTTAATGGGTGGCATTTACGTTTCGTGTGTTTTTTATTTTTTCAGGACGCGTGTGTATTTATTCAGCAGAGGTTTCAGCTATTGCTTCGGCAGCTTCTTCTTCTTCTTCAATAAGTACTTCTTCTGCCTGGTTGTAAAGCATTTCAATTTCATCATCCGTTAAAAAACGAACGTCTTTGTGCGCTACTTCTACAAGGCTGCCATTGTTAGCGTCTTCTACAAGAGCATAAAATTTTTCGTTACCTTTTTTGTCGGCGTTAGCACCCCAAATATGAAAGTAACCTATAGCTTTTACTTTTTTAGATGTAGATTTTTTGCTTTTTTTACCTTTAACCTTTGTTGTTACCGAATACTGTACGAGTCTTAAATCTGTCCTGTTCATGTGTGTATTAATTTTACAATTACGTAACGCAAAATTAACATGAAAAAACAGAAAAAAACCACTCCCAATGTTAAGGATTGCAACAAGGGCAAAAACTTAACATTGAAAGCGGTTTTCGGTATTTCTGTATCGGTTAACAGCACACTATCCCAGTGCCTGCTCAATATCTTTTATAAGATCTTCTGCATCTTCTATACCAACGCTGAGGCGAACAAGATCGTCGGTAATACCAATCTCTTTACGTTTTGGTTCGGGTATAGAGGCATGCGTCATTAAAGCCGGATGATTGGCCAACGATTCTACACCACCTAATGACTCGGCAAGCGTAAATACCTTCAGGTCTTCCAGAAACTTGATAGAATCTGCTTTTGCTCCCGATTTAAAAGTAAACGATACCATTCCGCCAAAACTTCCGCTCATTTGCTTCTTGGCAATTTCGTGGTTAGGATGGTCTTTCAGTCCCGGATAATATACCTTAGCTACTTTAGGGTGGGCAACAAGATAATCGGCAACTTTCTGTCCGTTTTCGCTATGGCGCTGTACGCGCAGATGAAGCGTTTTTATGCCCCTAAGCACAAGGTAAGCATCCTGCGGACCAAGGGTTGCACCGGTTGCAAACTGTAAAAAGTGCATTTTTTCGCCCAGTTCGGCATCTTTAATAATAAGTGCCCCGGCAATAACATCGCTGTGTCCGCCAAGGTATTTGGTAGCCGAATGCATCACAATATCTGCACCCATATCTAAAGGGCGTTGCAGGTAAGGTGTTGCAAAAGTATTATCTACAGCAAAAAGAATTTTTTTCTCATTTGTTATTTTAGCAATAGCTTCAATATCTACCACTTTCATAAGCGGGTTTGTAGGTGTTTCTACCCAAACCAGTTTGGTGTTCTCGTTTATGAGCGACTTAAACTTGTCAAGGTCGTTCATATCTACAAAATGAAACTTAATGCCAAGTTCCTGATAAATGCGGGTAAACATTCTGTATGTTCCGCCATACAGGTCGTCCATAGCAATTACCTCGTCATTAGGTTTCAGCAGTTTCATAACACAGTCGGTTGCTGCAAGCCCTGAAGAAAAAGCAAGTCCGCGCGCACCGTTCTCAATGCTTGCCAATGCATCCTCAAGCGCAGTACGTGTAGGATTTGCTGCGCGGCTGTATTCATAACCGTTTAAAGGCACACCCGGAGTTTTTTGTGCATACGTAGAGGTTTGAAATACCGGAGGCATAACGGCTCCTGTATGTTCTTCATGATGCTGGCCTCCGTGAATGGTTTTTGTGTTAAATTTCATATAATCGTATGTTCGTTGTCATTAATTTTAGGCAAATTTACTGTAATTTAATTTTCCCCGCATGGGGATTGTTGTGTTTTGCATAACAATAACACTTACTACTATGAAACAATTGCTTACCTTAGGACTTGCCTGCCTGCTGCTTACAGCCTGTAAAAAAGACACCGAAAAAACCGAAGACACTGAAATTACTGCCGAAACCACTCCTGCACTTACTTTTGAGAATAAGGAGTATTCGCAAAAATCTAACCTGCCATGCAGGGGCGAAAACTGTACCACAGTAAATATAAGCGTTCCGGTGGCAACCGAAGGGGTAGTGGGAGACAGTATTAACCGCAAGGTGTTTAATGTAACGCGCAGTATAGTGTATTTTGGCGAACAGCCATCTAACAGTACCAATTATGAAGAGCTTATGGCTTCGTTCATAAAATCGTATGAAGAACTTGCAAAAAAATTTCCGAGTGATGCCATTCCGTGGGAGGCAAAAATAAAAGCTACCGTAGATTATAAAACCGACAGCATTATTGGTATCAAACTTAACAACTATGTTTATACCGGTGGTGCACACGGCTATGAGGGCAACCGCTCACTATTGTTTAATGCTGTTACGGGCAGAAGCCTTGCTTACAGCGATATTTTTAAAGATGAAAAGGCTTTTACGGCATATGCCGAAAAGAAATTCAGGGAGAAGTTTAAAATTCCGGCAAACAAATCGATAAACGCGACAGGGCTGTTTTTTGAGAACGATAAATTTGTACTGCCGTTAAATATATTCTTTAAAGAAGACGGATTGTTACTTTATTATAACAGTGTTGAGGTAGGCTCATTTGCCGATGGCCCTAAAGAATTACTGCTCCCTTATGCTGATATTGACCAATATATGAGGCTTAAATAGGAATGAGGTATCTGCTTTACTTATTTCTCGTTTTATTCTTTACTAATTGCAGGAATTCAGACAAGACTAATCTTCCTGAAGATAATCTTGTTGTTGTAGATACGCTGTCTACAGAAAGCCCGGTTAGTGTGATCGATACACTAGTAAAAGAGAGCAGGCCATTTGCTATTAACCGTATAAAATGTTATTGGAAACATAGTTTGATAAGCTCCAACGGATTTATTGGTGAAATTATAATGGAACTAAAAAATACTGAA
This sequence comes from Flavobacterium sp. NRK1, assembly GCF_024054175.1. Lineage (GTDB taxonomy): Bacteria > Bacteroidota > Bacteroidia > Flavobacteriales > Flavobacteriaceae > Flavobacterium. The sequence goes on along the minus strand of NZ_JAMXLA010000001.1, from coordinate 1,133,392 downwards.
ACCGACAGTACAATTTTTAACTATGATCATGTAACAAAATATCCTGAAGAATATAACTATAATTCAGAAGCTTATTTTAATGAAATCAACAAAACACATTTAATAGATGTGAATTTTGACGGATATAAAGATTTTGTAATTTATAGTTACGGAAGCATGCCGATGACCAGCCAAACCCATATTTTTATTTTTAATCCTCAAACTACCACATTTGAAATTAATCCCCAAATAGATCCTGACAGCCATATTATTGAAAGTAGGGATAGTATTAGAAGAATATTAGTGGTAAGTAATTTTGATATGGAATCAACCTATGAAACAAGTTATCACTTCAATAAAAATGGCACCATTACATTTATTGAGAAAATAGCTGAAAGGGTGCTGGAACCTAAAGATACCATGCAGTTGACTGAGAGGAAATATCAGAAAATTATAAAAGATAAAATTGTAGAATCGAAAATTGATACAGTCTCGTATCAGTAAATTGGTTTTTCTCTTCCGCTCCGGCAAATGCTTTATATCATTGTAGTTTGATGATTATTTATAAAATCTTTTACTGCCTTACTGAAAAATAGTTTTTGCCTTATATGAACTATAAAAATATTGACAATAAACTGAAAGGAAAGCAGATAAAACATAAATAGCATGGGACTCCAGAAATAAGCTATAATAGCTGATAACAAACATAAATATAAAGAGAACTTATAATTATGATATTCAAAATGGAGTTGAGAATCTTCCTGTGATGACTGTATAGAAATCTCACCTTTTTTAAGATAGGTAAAGCGGTTCATTCTGCTTTGCCCGTTAAAGAATCTGTTTTCCAATACGAGCTTATCGTCTGTTATAGAGACAGTGCTAATTCCTTGTTTAATAAGGTGATTTTTTAAGTGTAACAACAATAGATTTTTGTTGTAAATAGGTTGTGTTTTTATTGTTATAGTCATACTATTAATTAGTATTGATTGCAGGGTAATTTGTATTTTTCATGGACACGAGCGAGACGCTCGCGCCAGCATGTGATATTAAAATCAACGCATTGAAGGATGAAGTTGATGCGATTCAAGATTCTCGACACGTTTCTCAAGATCATTAACCTTTGAATCCATATAGATTGTATAAAGCGTTAAAATCAAAGCGATTAATGCGACAATTACATTTATTATTGACATTGTTTTTTCAAAACCTACATTCTTATAATTGCGTATTTTATCAATGCCTTTTTGTGTCATAATTGCTTTAACGTGAATGTCATCCCATTTAAAATCAACTTGAAAGTTGTCATTTTGAAAAGATATATCTGCTCTATCTGTAATCTTTATTAATCCATCATTTTCCATGTCTGTAAGAAGCCTTTTTATTTTTGGCCTATTATATTTGTTCTATCTGGGAATATCTTAATTAGTATTTTTTGAAGGTCGGTGCTTTGAAAATTAGCCCCTTTTTGACTCATAAACTTCAATACTCTGTAATCAAGGGTTTTTTGTAGCTTTCTAGTCATAATATTTGATTTTAATGGTTGTGTTTCTCCTCGCTGGCGCGAGCGTCACGCTCGTGCCCAACATTAATTTATATCAATTTCTAGAATTGTATTATCATCATTTCCATAATTTCTAGCACTGCTATATTTCCAGTCAATAGCATCGGTTACAAAGCCTGTTTCTACAGGATTGTCATGGATATAATTAAGCTTTTGTTCAAAAACTTTTAAAGACCAAATTTCAACAGGCTGATTGTTTTGCTGCCAAAACTGCATGTTTTGTACGTTACTATTTGATTTTCCTGCATGTTTAAACATCCAAAGCAGCCATTCTTTTCTGCTTTCCTGAGGATTTTCCGAAATTAACTTCAGCATTTTCCTTGCAGTAAACCCTTTAAAGTCTCTTATAAGCCCTGAAGGGTCGTTTAATGAAGAACGAAATATTAAATGTACATGACTTGGCATAATGCAATACGCGTATATTTGCATTCCTTTATTCTTTCTACAGTAATCTAAAGAGTCGGTTATTGCAGAAAAATATTCATCTCTTGTAAAAATATCTATCCAATATACTGTTGCAAAGCTTACAAAATAAGCTCCTTGTTTTTCGCCAAATTTATATTTTCTACTCATTAATCAAATATAGGAAATTTCTTTATGGGGCACGAGCGTGACGCTCGCGCCAGCGGAGGGGTTGCTTGGGTTTACTTTTGCAAATATAATTTTCTTATAGACACTAATGTGACGCTCGCGCTAACATTGAGCTTTATATTTTCAGAGGAATAGTTTTTTTAAAAGACGCAAAAACAGGTTTCCTATCATGAAGTAAATCCAAATGGTAATGGTAAAGAGTAAGGCAACCAAAGGAGTATATAAAAGAATAAATAAGGCTCCTTGAAATCCATATATTGGTTTATCGTTAAAATTTACAGGAATAACTCCTGAAAGATTTAAAGCTATATGAATAAGAGCAAATGGAATATATCCGGCAAAAAAAGTAATAAATAATGTTTTAAAAAGACCTATGGGCTTGGTAGAGTACTTTTCTATTAATTTTTTCATTTAGTTAATTATCAGTATTTAATGGGCGGTAAGCATCGCTGGCGCGAGCGTCACGCTCGTGCCTAAAATTAGTATTTTATTCTCGCGCGACTCCATATGTCTTCTTTCTTTATGGGGAGCATCATGCTCATACCTCAATCGCTCACAATTTAAACAAAAAAAGTCCCAACAAATACCGTTGGGACTTTTAGCAAATATAATTTGGTTGTTTATAGTGTTCGTATTAAGCTATAGTTTTCTTATAGCCAAATGCAAAAATTAATGCATGTATTGCCGCAAAAATAAGAGAAAAATAAAATATACCTGCATCATTGCCACCCTCGTGATGAATAAAGGCAATTACTACAAGTGCAAGTACCATAGCAAAGCCTGAAGTAGCAACAAATTTGAAACTCTGGTCCGTAAAATTTCCTTTATTAAGGAAACTGTTTTTCATTCCATAGAAAAGATAAAGGTCAAAACCTATCATCATCCAAACTATAAGACGAATCCATGTATCAAGTGGAAGGAATATCATCATAAAAAGACACACACCTACGCCTAATATTGGTACAAGTGGCACTAAAGGTGTTCTGAAGGCTCTTGGTGCTTCAGGCATTTTTTTTCGCATTATTAATACGCCTATACATACAAGAATAAAAGCAAAAAGAGTACCTATACTGGTCATTTCTCCTACTACCCTTGCCGGTACAAAAGCGGCAAATATACTAACAAGTACCATAAATAACAGGTTGTTCTTGGCTGGTGTACGGAATTTTGGATGAACTTCTGAAAAGACCTTTGGCATAAGTCCGTCTTTACTCATAGAGAAGAATACACGGCTCTGGCCCATAAGCATTACAAGTATAACAGATGAATATCCGCCAAGAATTGCTAATAATATAGCACTATTTAACCACGGATAGGCAGGTGTAATCATACCTGAAGGACCCATAGGGCCCATGGCGTCAATAGCAATTGCTACGGGCGCTATACCATCAGCTCCAGAAAAAGCGCTGTAGTTTACAACACCCGTCATAACGTGGGCAAATAAAATATATAATAATGTACATATACCTAATGAAAGAAGAATACCAATTGGCATATCCCTTTTAGGGTTTTTAGCTTCCTGTGCAGCAGTAGAAACGGCATCAAAACCAATGTATGCAAAAAACACTATAGCTGCCGCACGAATAATTCCGCTAAAACCAAACTCTCCAAAAGTTCCGGTGTTTTCAGGAATATATGGTGTTAAGTTTTCCGGTCTTATATATTGCCACCCAAGAGCGATAAACACTAAAACTACACTAACCTTCAGCATAACAATAACGCCATTAATTAGTGCCGATTCTTTTGTACCCCTCATAAGTACTAACGACATTATCATAACAATAAGTACTGCAGGTATGTTTATAATACCGCCTTCAAAAGGGGAAAGCATGAAATCTTTATCTATATAAATACCATAACTTTCGAGGAACTTACCCAGATACCGCGACCAGCTTATGGAAACCGTTGCAGCCCCCACTGCATATTCAAGTACTAAATCCCATCCTATTATCCAGGCTACAAATTCGCCCATGGTAGCAAACGAATAGGTGTATGCACTACCTGCCACAGGAATCATTGATGAAAATTCCGCATAGCAAAGGCCGGCAAAAATACAGCCCAGGGCTGCTACAAGAAATGAAATAGTAATTGCGGGGCCTGCATTTTGTGCTGCGGCAATTCCTGTTATTGAAAACAGACCCGCCCCAATAATAGCTCCTACTCCTAATGCTGTAAGACCGCCCGCTGTTAAAGTTTTTTTAAGCCCTTTTTCAGACTCATTAGCTTCTTCAAGCAGTACGTTTAATGGTTTTCTTTTCCAGATAGACATATAGTATATTTTGATTTAGAAGTCCCAAATATAGGGTTTTTATAAAAATTATGATGTTTTTAACGAATATAATGTCTTTTTTAGCAAAAACCTTATTGTTAAAACCAAAAGCCTACACTTACCCATGTATAGTGCTGGTGGGTATCTGGGCTCCAGCTATGCTTTAACTCCAGCGGACCCAGTATGGTTTCCATGCCGTAGCCAAAGGCATAGCCGCTGTAAGTAGGTATAGAGAACATACTGCCTTCGTTCAACAGGTTATGTCCTACATTGGCATAGTTTGCCGTAAAATTAAGGTGGTTTTTCCGCAAAAACTCATAATCAAGCGTTATGGCACTTTTTATGTAGCTGTTGCCCGAAAGGGTTAAAAAGTCATAACCATAAAAATGGCGGAAGTTATTAGTTGGATAGTAGCCATAGCCGCCAAGTATAAAATCGAAAGTAGAAATACTCTCTTTACCTGCCGAAAATCCCATTTCACTCTGAAGCTTGATGGTAGCTCCTTTAAACAGGGTTTGTGCAGTGGCTAACTCACCTTTTATAATGGTAAAGCGGTTAAATCCTCCGGTATAATCTGATGATAGCAGATATGATTTTGCCTCGCCTGAAAAGAAGTAGCCTTCAGATGGGAAGTATTTATCATCATAAGAATCGAATTTAAGGTAGCCGTATGCCGATACATAATCGCTGTTATCAAAAACAGGCCTGGCATCTGCGGTTTCCGATTTTATTTTAATATGCTTATATTCAATACCGCCGCCAAGCAAAAAGGTGCGGGCAAAAATGGTTTGAACATATGCCTGATTGGTCCAGTCAGTAAAATCTATGTTTACAGATTTAGTGCCAAATAAATTACTGAAACTGCTTTGGGCGCCATATTCTCCGGATATATTCCGGTTAAAGCTGCTAAAATAGGAGTGAAGCCCGTAGCTGAGGTGAAAGCCATTGTCTATATAATAATCAAAATTATACCTGAAGTTATCGCCCAGTATAGCATCTATAAGTGCTACATCATTACGGCGGATAAGATTTTTATGGGTATAATTAATTAAAATGGCGCTTTTGTATAACCCGTCATAATGCAGGCCGAATTTTATATAACGGTCAATAGGGTTTTCGGTCACATGAAGTCTAAGCGCTTCGCCGTCCTTATCGTCTGTAAAATTATAAGACAGCGATGTAAAGTTTTGTGTAGCATCAAGATTAGTAATACCCTGGTTTAGCTTACTGTAACTTATTTTTGTACCGGGTTTAAAGTTAAGCTTACCTATTACATAAGACCGCGTAAACTTACGCAGACCGCTTATTTTAACCTGGGCAATACAAATAGAATCTTTAGGTGTTATGTGTGGCTTTTCTATAGGATGCCCAACTCCTAATGCTTTTAGCGTATCCATTATTTTGTTAGCAGCTTCTTCACCTTTGTCGATTATCTGGCGGCCTTCATCAAAAGAAATAACCGTATAACCCGAAATATCGGGCCTGATATAAATATCGGTCTTCTTTCGTTTATCCTCCATTTTCTGGATCATCTGGTAATTATTGATCTGAAGCAGAAGCCCTGTTGCGCCTTTTATCTCATCGCGCGTGCGTAAAGGATCCTGAACATCTACACCAATAATAATATCGGCTCCCATAGCCCTTACCTGCTCTATAGGATAGTTATTTGTTACGCCTCCGTCAATAAGCAGGCGGTTATCTATTTCTACGGGTGAATATAATGAGGGAAAAGCCCCGCTTGCCAGTATAGCATCGGGGAGAACACCTTTGCGCAGTACAACTTCCTTACCGGTTTCAATATCGGTAGCAATGCACACAAACGGAATGGGGAGGCTGTCAAAATCACGAATGTAGCGTACATGGTCTGTAAGCCGGTTTATAGTGTTGTAATTGTATAATCCTTTTGAGAGTGCTGTAGGGAAACCTATTTTATAGCCTTTAAACGGCAGCGAAATGGCATAGACCTCGTCATTGCGTTTTTCAAAAAAGTTTTTGGATGCCCTGGGGGTATAATCACGTAAAATAGCATCGGCATCAAGAGCGCTGAATATAGAATCGAGTTCCTTTGCCGAGTAGCCAGCGGCATACAAACCGCCTACTATGGCACCCATGCTGGTACCGCCAATATAAGATACTTCAATTCCGGCTTCTTCAAGAGCTTTAAGTACACCTATGTGGGCAAGCCCTTTTGCACCGCCGCCACTAAGCACAACCCCAACTTTAGGTTTATGCTTTTTCTCCTGCCCCGTAACGGAACTAAAAACGGACAATGCCATCAGCAGGAGAACCAGTTTTTTCATTTTATTTGTTCTGTTCTTTATAAAATTCTGTAATCTTTTTTGCTTTAGACGGGCCTACTACTTTTGCAATCTCATCTTCGGGTGCTGCAACCATTCGTTTTACCGACTTAAAATGCTTTAACAGCGTTACCATTGTTTTTTCGCCTATGCCGGGTATGGTTTCTACCGATGTCTGCAATGCACTCTTGCTGCGCTTGTCCCGGTGAAAGGTTATACCAAAGCGGTGCGCCTCGTTACGCAGCTGCTGTATTATTTTTAAAGTCTCTGATTTTTTGTCGAGATACAGCGGAACCGAGTCGCCCGGATAAAAAATTTCTTCCAGTCTTTTTGCAATGCCCAAGATAGTAATTTTACCACGTAACCCCAAGATATCTAGGCTTTTTAATGCCGAAGAAAGCTGTCCTTTGCCGCCATCTATAATAATAAGCTGCGGCAATGGCTCGTTTTCGTCTAAAAGCCTGCGGTAACGCCTGAAAACAACTTCTTCCATAGAGGCAAAATCGTTGGGGCCTTCTACGGTTTTTATATTAAAATGGCGGTAATCTTTTTTGCTTGGCTTGCCGTCTTTAAACACAACACATGCCGAAACAGGATTGGTTCCCTGTATGTTAGAGTTGTCAAAGCACTCTATATGGCGTGGTTCTACCGGCAGGCGAAGGTCTTTTTTCATTTGCGCCATAATGCGGTTAGTATGGCGGTCAGGATCTACAATTTTAATTTGTTTAAGCTGATCCATACGGAAGAAACGTGCATTACGCTCGCTCAGATCCAGTATTTGTTTTTTGTCGCCCATTTTAGGTACGGTAACAGTGATGTTGTCGCCCATACTTATAGGGAACGGAACAAGTATTTCTTTAGACTGTAAATGAAAACGCTCGCGCAGTTCTACCACAGCCAGTTCCAGTAATTCTTCATCAGGCTCGTCAAGTTTTTTCTTTATCTCCATAGTATGGCTGCGAATGATTGCGCCATGCGATACCTGAATAAAGTTTACATAGGCCATTGTTTCATCAGATACTATTGTAAACACATCGAGGTTAGATATTTTAGGATTAAAAACCGTACTGCGTGCCTGATAATTTTCAAGTACCTCTATTTTTTCTTTTATTTTCTGGGCTTCTTCAAAATGCATATCAGCAGCCAGTTGCTGCATGTGCGTGCGAAAATCTTTAAGGCTTTCTTTAAAGTTGCCTTTTAATATTTCGCGGATTGCATTTACGTGATCCTGATATACATTTAGTGGTTCATGGCCTTCACATGGGCCTTTGCAGTTGCCAAGATGATATTCAAGGCAGACTTTATATTTGCCCGAGCGTATGTTTGCCGGGCTGAGGTCGTAATTGCAGGTACGCAGCGGATATAGCTCTTTTATAAGGTCTAACAGCGTATGTACTGTTTTAAAGCTGGTATATGGCCCAAAATATTCCGATCCGTCTTTTATAACCTTACGGGTAGAAAATACACGTGCAAACGGTTCTTTTTTAATGCATATCCACGGATAGGTCTTGTCGTCCTTAAGCATTATGTTATAACGCGGCTGGAGTTTTTTTATAAGGTTATTCTCCAGCAGTAAAGCTTCACTTTCGGTGGGTACAACAATGTGTTTAACAGAGGCTATTTTTTTAACCATCACATTTGTGCGCCCTGTATCATGCACCTTATTAAAGTAAGATGTCACCCTTTTTTTAAGGTTTTTTGCCTTGCCTACATACAGCAGTTTGTCATCTTTATCAAAATACTGGTAAACACCCGGATTGTCGGGCAGGGTTTGTATCTGAAGTTCAAGAGGAGTACGCATATTGCAAAGTTAAAAACAAATAACCAATGTTTAACGCGGGAGAAAAGGAAGTATTATGTTAATTGTTGATTAAAGCGGGGGATTGATAATTTAACCACCCCGGCTTTCAGCCACCCCTCCAAAGGAGGGGAATGCAGAGTGTTGATTATCGGATTTTATATTTCCTCTTCTTTGGCGGGTGTCCGTAGGGTGAGTTCGTTTGTATTGGCAGTTTTATAATTTAACTATCTTGGCTTTTAGCCATCCCTCCAAAGAAGGAATGCAGCATATTGATTGTTGACGTTTTATACTTCCCCTCCTTTGGAGGGGTGCCCGCAGGGCGGGGTGGTTTATAGAGGGTCTTATATCTTAGAATTAACCATCACTCGGTGCTAAGGATGCAGAGTGTTGATTGTTGAGGTTGTAATTCACGATAAGTTAAAATTTCCTATTTTTATAGCTTTGCAAAACCTATGGCTATAAATAATACGATCACAATACTTGGCGAAGAAGTTTTACCTGGCGAAAGTAAAACCATTACTATGGAAATTGCACGCCTGCATACCATGACAAAACTTAAAATTCCCATTATTGTAGAGCGTGCCAAACTACCAGGCCCTACAGTGCTTTTTAGTGCAGGACTGCATGGTGACGAAATTAACGGTATTGAAATTGTTCGTCAGATCATTGTGCGTAAAATTAATAAACCCAAGCGGGGTACTATTATTTGTATTCCGGTTATTAATATGTTTGGATTTGTAAATCAAAGCCGTGAGTTTCCTGATGGACGCGACCTTAACCGCGTGTTTCCGGGCAGCAAAAACGGATCGCTTGCCAGCCGATTTGCATATTACCTGCTTAAAGAGGTGATTCCGAATGTAGATTATTGTGTTGATTTTCATGCCGGAGGTGCCAGCCGTTTCAATGCCCCGCAAATACGCATTGTACCAAATAACGAAGAACTGAAACAGTTATCTGATATTTTTAATGCGCCGTTTACACTTTACTCTAAAAATATTGCGGGTTCTTTTCGTAGTGCCTGTGGCAGGCTTGGCGTAAAGATGCTGTTGTTTGAAGGCGGTAAATCGTTAGATATTAATAATGATGTTACGCAGGAAGGCGTGCAGGGTGCAAAACGTTTTCTGGAACATTTTGATATGCTCAATCCGCGCCGTAAAGCTCCCGTTGCTAATGCCGTTACTATTTACATAGACAAGTCGGCATGGATACGCGCGCGATACTCGGGGTTATTTCAGCACAGGGTTGCTGCAGGCGATTTTGTGCATAAAGGCGATGTAATTGCTATGATAACCGACCCGTTTGGTAAAGTAGAACATAAAATTAAAGCACCCAACAGCGGATATATTATAAATGCTAACGACGGACCAATAGTATATCAGGGCGATGCGATCTTTCATATTTCGCAGAGTTATAAATTTTAAGAGTGGTTTGGTGATGGGTGGATTTGGTAATCAATAATCGAAAACTTCTATCGCTGAATAACTGCATGCAAACAGACTAGCACATCATGAACAAAAAAGAGCTGAGGCTTCATTATAAAAATTTACGCCAGGCATTATCTTTAGAAGAGATTGAACATAAAAGCCTTGCCATTGCCAACAGGCTGCTTTCGCTTGATATCTGGCAGAATATTTATTTTCACCTGTTTCTTACTATGGAAGAACAGCGCGAAGTGCATACCGACTTTATACTGAACATTCTTGCCGGAAAAGATAAAGAAGTAATTGTGTCAAGATCTGATTTTGAAACCTGCACTATGATACATTACCTGCTTACTGATAATACAAAATTGGTAAAAAACCAATATGGCATTCCTGAGCCTGTAGATGGTATAGAAGTACCTTCTAATAAAATAGATGTGGTGTTTGTGCCACTGCTGGCTTTTGATGCTAAAGGACACCGTGTAGGCTATGGCAAAGGTTTTTACGACCGCTTTCTTAATGAATGTAAACCCAATGTTATAAAGATAGGATTATCTTTTTTTGAAGCCGAAAATGAACCTATTGAAGTTAATGCTACCGATATGCCCCTGGATTACTGTGTAACACCTGAGAAAGTGTATTCGTTTATAGTGTAATTGGTAATTTGTTCCATTGTAGTTGCAGCAAATAACCGAATTTACCTATTACCAAATATCAATTACGATTTAGCGAATGCCTTTTTGTTGAATACAATTAAAATACCCACACCTACAGATATTGCTGCATCGGCTACATTAAAAATGGCATTAAAAAAGTTAAACTCGTCACCGCCTATAAACGGAAACCATTTAGGGAAATGTGCTCCGGTAATAATAGGAAAGTAAAACATATCTACCACTTTACCATGAAAAACGGTTCCGTATGGATTGTCTGAAAATAGAGTAGCTACATGATTTGGCAGGCTGTAGTCGAAAATAAGTCCGTAAAAAACAGAATCTACAATGTTTCCAAATGCTCCTGCTAAAATTAAAGCAATAGAAACAATAAGGTACGGAGATTGTTTCTTTTTTACCGAATCGTACAGCCACCAGCCTATACCGCCCACTGCTACAATTCTGAAAAGGGTTAAAATAAGTTTGCCATACATGCCCGGTATTTCTGCACCCCATGCCATGCCCTCGTTTTCTATAAATTGTATCCTAAACCAGTCAAAAACCTTTACTTCTTCGCGAAGCATAAAGTGGGTTTTTACGTATATTTTAGATATCTGGTCTATTATCAGAACAAGGATAACAATAAGATAGGCTTTCTTTAAGGACATTTTTAAAAATTTTACCCGCAAAAATAATGGAATTTATTATAGAAACGTTTTTTGTAGCTACTAATTACATTAATTTTCACAATTATAAAAAGGAAAAACGATCCTTTCGAACCGTTTTTATGTTATGATTTAGTTATCGCAAACCTGTTCATATAATATGCTTACAATGGCCGGGCCCTTTGCTTTGAAATCTTCTTTTTCAAGTGATTCTTCAAGTTTAGGGCAATCGTCATTAAATATCAGTTTAACCATTGCTTTAAACATTTTAAACTCATTTATACTAAGCCCGCCATAAAATGCTGCCAGATACCTGCAATAATCTTCGTCCGGTTTTTGCACATAATATACAGGACCGCTTGTATTATATGTTTTTATAAAAGCCGTCATAATACTTACTTCTCCTTCCCTTACAATTCTTACCCACGATTTTTTGTCTTCTATCTTATATTTGGTACTTAAAATTTTAAGGTTGGCCAGTTTTCGTGTTACATATTTTATGGTGCTCATGTCTTCACCCTGAATGGTGAATTCCTTAACATCATCTACCATAAATTTGGTCTTTTTTGCTTTTTCATCTGTCTTGAAAAACAATTCTTTCTGATTGTGTTTTGCAGGAATTTCAATTAAGCCATCTTTTGTAGATCCGTTATTAAAGGTTACAGTTCCCGGATAATAATCTGCCATTGCTGCAAAGGGCAGCAAGAGTATAAGCAGCAACAGTTTTTTCATGTATTATAATATATTAAGTTATATACAATAATACATAAAAAAATGATTGTTAAATAAAGTGTTAATTATTTTTATTTGACGCAATTTTACTTTTAAAATATTGCAATTATTTTAAAGTATTCTTTTTAGATTCTTTATTCCGTTGCGCTGCATTCAGAATGGCATGCGTTGCGTCCTGAGGTACGAAGGATATTTTTCAATTTCAAGTAACTTGAATTAAATTTGAGATTCTTCACTACGCTACGCTGCATTCAGAATGACATTGGGGTTTTGTCATCCTGAGGTATGAAGGATCTTTTTCAATTCCAAGTAACTCGAATTAAAATGTGAGATTCTTCACTCCACTGCGTTTCGTTCAGAATGACATCGGGGGTTTTGTCATTCTGACGAAGGAAGAATCTAAATTTTTATAAATTTATATCCTAATACTAATTCAATGCAAAAAACTTTAGGTACTCATAACTACTACGTTTATATACTTACAAATAAGAAGAAAACTGTTTTATATACCGGATTTACTAATGAGTTAAAAGCCCGATTATATTACCATCAGAATCCTGAAGCAAATTCAAAGGCATTTACAACTAAATACAAATGTTGGTATCTTGTTTATTGGGAACATTATCAAGATGCAGAAACAGGAATTGCCCGCGAAAAAGAAATTAAGGGCTGGGTTAGAGCTAAAAAAGAAGCTCTCATTAATGGATTTAATCCTGAATGGAAGTTTTTGAATGATGATATTGAATAGATTCTTCACTCCACTGCACTTCGTTCAGAATGATATATGGCTTTTCATCCTGAGGTACGAAGGATCTTTTTCAATTCCAAGTAACTCGAATTAAATTTGAGATTCTTCACTCCACTGCGCTGCATTCAGAATGACTTAGGTCATCATCTGTGAATATTATAAAAGCAAAAAGCCGTCCTTTTGGGACGGCTTTTTATATTATCGCTGCATATTTTTTGCCTCGATGCTCATTGTAGCATGTGGCACCAGCTTTAGTCTTTCCTTGTTGATAAGCTTACCGGTTACTTTGCAAATGCCGTAGGTTTTGTTTTCAATCCTGATAAGGGCATTTTTAAGGTCGCGAATAAACTTTTCCTGACGTATTGCCAGCTGAGAGTTTGCCTCTTTAGACATTGTTTCGCTGCCTTCTTCAAAAGCCTTAAACGTAGGCGATGTATCATCGGTTCCGTTGTTAAGGTCATTCATATAGGCACTACGTATTAAATCTAAGTCAGCTTTGGCTTTCTCAATTTTTTTGGTAATTAATTCCCTAAACTCTGCAAGGTCAGCATCAGAGTATCGTATTTGCTCATCTACCATTGTCAACTTATTTTGAAATTAATAATAAGGTTTTTATTTCGTCAAATTCTATTTCGGTACCGTTAGCTATTTCGTTTTTAAAGATGAGCTCATCGGTAAGTGTTTCACTCTTAATGTATTCTTCATTCGCAATAACGGCATCCTGTAAGATATTATTGTCTTTAAGGTATACCCTTATCCTGTCGGTTACTTCAAAACCGCTGTCTTTTCTAATATTCTGTATCCTGTTAACCAGTTCGCGGGCAATACCTTCTTTTTTCAGTTCGTCGGTAATTGTTATATCCAGCGCTACGGTTATACCGCCGGCATTTGCTACTAACCAGCCTGGAATATCCTGCGAAGTAATTTCTACATCTTCAGTTGTTAAAGTAATACTTTTTCCTGATATTACAATATCCAGACTGCCATTCTTGTCTATCTCATTGATCTGTTCCTGAGAGAAATTTTGTATCTCTTTAGAAATCAGTCCCATATCTTTGCCGAAGCGTGGGCCTAATGCTTTAAAATTAGGTTTAACCTGCTTAACAAGCACTCCGCTTGCATCATCCATAAGCTGTATCTCCTTCACGTTAACCTCAGCCTTTATAAGCTCTGCAACGGCTTCTATCTCGGCTTTCTGACTTTCGTCAAGTACCGGAATCATTACCCTTTGCAGTGGCTGGCGCACTTTTATCATCTCTTTTTTCCTTAATGAAAGTACCAGTGATGATATTGTCTGTGCTTTCTGCATCCTGCTTTCAAGCGATTTATCAACAAAGTTATCAGCATATGCAGGAAAATCGGCCAAATGTACGCTCTCAAATCTTTCTGACTGTGAAGCTTGTGTTAAATCTTTGTACAATCTGTCCATAAAGAAAGGTGCTATTGGCGCACTTAGTTTTGCTACGGTAACAAGGCAGGTGTAAAGTGTCTGGTAAGCAGCAATTTTGTCCTGTGCATATTCACCTTTCCAGAAACGGCGGCGGCAAAGGCGCACATACCAGTTGCTCAGGTTTTCCTGAACGAAGTCTGATATTGCACGGGCAGCTTTAGTAGGCTCATAATCGGCATAAAAACTATCCACATCTTTTATAAGTGTATTTAGTTCCGATAAAATCCAACGGTCTATTTCCGGCCTTTCATTTATTGGTACTTCCGGCTCACTATAGTTAAAGCCGTCAATATTGGCATAAAGAGCAAAGAATGAATAGGTATTATATAGAGTACCAAAGAACTTACGTCGTACTTCGGCCACTCCCTCAATGTCAAATTTAAGGTTGTCCCAAGGGTTAGCGTTGCTGATCATATACCAACGGGTAGCATCGGGGCCATATTCGGCAAGAGTAGTAAACGGATCTACAGCATTGCCAAGGCGCTTGCTCATTTTTTGTCCGTTTTTGTCTAATACAAGTCCGTTTGAAACTACATTTTTATATGCCACCTGATCGAATACTAATGTTCCGATAGCGTGAAGTGTATAGAACCATCCGCGTGTCTGATCTACCCCTTCGGCAATAAAATCGGCAGGGAAGGCAATATTGTTGTCAATAAGTTCTTTATTTTCAAACGGATAGTGCCATTGAGCATACGGCATTGCACCGCTATCAAACCAAACGTCTATAAGGTCGCTTTCGCGTTTCATAGGTTTGCCTGATGGCGAAACCAGTGTAATGCTGTCAACAACATTTTTATGCAGGTCGATAAGGTCATAGTTGGCATCGCTCATGTCGCCCGGCTTAAAGCCTGCAAACGGGTTTTTATCCTGAACGCCTGCTGCAATAGCTTTTTCTATTTCATTGTAAAGCTCTTCGGCAGAGCCAATAAGTACTTCTTCGGTTTTATCCTCAGTTCTCCATATCGGTAACGGAATACCCCAGTAGCGCGAACGCGACAGGTTCCAGTCGTTAGCATTTTTAAGCCAGTTGCCAAAACGTCCCTCTCCGGTAGCTTTAGGTTTCCAGTTTATAGTGTCGTTAAGGTCAAACATGCGCTCTTTAACGTCGGTCATTTTAATGAACCAGCTGTCAAGAGGGTAGTATAGTAAAGGTTCGTCAGTTCTCCATGAGTGTGGGTAGCTGTGAACATATTTTTCTACCTTAAATGCTTTATTATTTTCTTTCAGGTAAATAGAGATTTCCACATCGGCAGATCTTTCCGGTGCAGTACCTGCATCATAATATTCGTTCTTAACATATTTGCCTGCCAGTTGTAATGGCTGTCCGTTAGGGTTTTCAAGCGTATCTACATGGTGTGTAAACTTACCCTGAAGGTCAACCAGCGGAATTGGGTTTCCGTTTGCATCCAGCACAAGCATTGGCGGAACTTCCGGCTTAGCTTCTTTTGCTACCTTGGCATCATCTGCACCAAAAGTAGGAGCTGTGTGTACTATACCTGTACCGTCTTCGGTAGTAACAAAGTCACCCGATATAACGCGGAAAGCATTTTCAGGATTTTGGTATGGCAGTACAAAGGGTAGTAACTGCTCATAACGAATACCTACAAGGTCTTTTCCTTTAGCTTCAGCTAAAATAGTATAGGGAATGGTATTCTTTGTGTCAGCTATAAGTGATTTAATGTGTTTTCTAATAGAATCAACGTCAGTAGCTCCATTGTTTTCCCCTCTAAGATAACCCTTGTCATCATTTGATAGGCTTTTGAACCATTTTTCAAGTTTTGGATATTTATCTGCATTAGAATTCTGTTCTACAGAATACAACCATTTTAATGCAAAATTTAAAAAATCTTTATGTTCAGATGCTTCTGAATAGCCTTTGCCAAACTGTTTACCTACAAGGTTTTTCGCCAATACTACATTGATAGGTTCAAATGTGTACTGGTTAAAAGTCTGCACCAAAACATAGTCAATGTTTGGCCCAACAGTAAGTGCTGTGTTGCTTGGCAGTGTCCACGGTGTAGTTGTCCATGCCATGATGTCAACAGGCCCAAAACCTTTAAGAGCTTCCGGTAATGTATTGGCAATGGTTTTAAACTGCGCTACAATAGTAGTATCTGTCACGTCGCGGTATGCGCCGGGCTGGTTTACTTCGTGCGAGCTTAATCCTGTACCTGCTTTAGGCGAATACGGCTGTATGGTATAACCTTTGTATAAAAGGCCTTTGTCATAAATTTGTTTTAGCAGCCACCAAACCGATTCCATGTATTTTGGTTTGTAGGTAACATACGGGTCTTCCATATCTACCCAGTAGCCCATTTTTTCGGTTAGATCGTTCCACACATCAGTGTAGCGCATTACGGTGCGTTTACACGCCTCGTTATATTCTTCTATAGATATGGTTTTGCCAATATCTTCTTTTGTAATTCCGAGTTCTTTTTCGGTTCCAAGTTCAACCGGAAGTCCGTGCGTATCCCATCCTGCCTTACGTTTAACCTGGTATCCTTTCTGGGTTTGGTAACGGCAAAAAATATCTTTAATGGCACGCGCCATAACGTGGTGAATGCCGGGTAGGCCGTTTGCCGAAGGCGGGCCTTCAAAAAACACATATTGCGGTTTGCCCTCGCGGGTAGTAACGCTCTTGTCAAAAATATTCTCTTTCTTCCAGAAATCAAGCACTTCAGTAGCCACTGTAGGGAGGTCAAGTGCTTTATATTCAGTAAACTTATTACTCATTATAATGCGTGCAAAAAAATTGATTTGCGAAAGTAAGGATTTTTTCTTTGCGAAAGGAAAAATCAGGAAAAATGAGAATAGGATGGTATAATTAATAGAAGTCCCTCAGAGATTTTTACTATATTAATATTATTTTTTTTGTTAAAATTACGCAACCTTATAGAGTTTGTTGCATCATTATTAAAGAATGTTTACTATTAAAGATGGAATTTTGTTTTCAGGAACTTTCCTGATATTGCAATTTTATAAATTAATTTTGTAATTAAGCTTTTCCTAAATTTGTGAATAACCAACCTAAAAATAATGAAAAAAATTCTGCCTTACCTGTTTGTAGCTGCACTAACTTTTAGCTGCAGTAATGATGATGATAAAACAACAACTACACCTTCAGATCCGGATGATATTAATCTTTTGCCTTGTGCAAATAGTATAACGCTTATTCTAAATACTCAGGAAGAAGTAAACAATTTTGCTGCATTGGGTTATTGCTCTGTCGGTGACTTAAAAATAGGATCGCCTGACTGGCCAAGCGATATTACTGATCTTACCCCATTATCGAGCATTCTTAATGTACAAAGAGAGATATCAATAAGTTATAATGTGCAGCTTACAAACCTATATGGGCTTCACAATATTATAAATGCTGGAGGAAATCTAAGCATAGTAAACAACCCCGCGCTTGTATCGCTTGATGCCTTGTCAAACCTTAAAACGACAAAGGGTAACATATTTGTTTCCGGCAATGCTGCACTAACTGATGCTACAGGACTAAAAAATGTTGTGCCGGATGACGATGTTAATATAACAATAACAGATAATCCGCTGTTAAACGCAATGTCGTTTGAGGGGGTAACTGCTGCATATAATATTGTGATAGGTAATACGGGATTGAAAAATCTTACGGGATTTTCTGATTTAAAAACGGCTTATTCTATAAATATTGCAAATAGTAATGCTTTGGAGGCTTTGGAATTAAATTCTTTAACAAACCTGGATGAATTAATTATTAAGGCATGTCCGGTATTGCAATCTATATCAGGATTAGAGGATATTGCGGAGCTGGATAGGCTGGAGATTTCAGAAACGGTTTCTTTGAATGCGCTTACTCCTTTGCATAATACTTCAATACATAATATACGGCTGTTTTCAAATGAAGGGTTAACCTCTCTTGATGGCCTTAATAGTGTTACCGAAGTAAACTATCTGTTGCTAACAAATAATCCGGGGCTTACTTCACTTACAGCTCTTGGCAATCTTAAGGTTGTGAAAGATATATCGCCTGCATATGCAACACTTTTCATTTCAGATAATAATGCATTGCAAACTCTTGAAGGACTTCAGGGTATTACTGAATTTAATGGAGTGCTAAATGTTTCCGGGAATCCTGCACTTTCAGATTTTTGTGCGATCCAATATATCATAGATCATGGTGTATATAATTATCCTTCAAGTTTTATTAGTGGTAATCTATACCAACCTGACTTTACTGTTGAAGGTGGTTGCAGTATGGATTAATATTAGGATACATTCTGTTTTGTAGTATTTTTCGTTAACGGTAAAATTATATATTTGTATAAACCAATCATTATAAAACCAATGAAAAAAATTCTGCCTTACCTTTTTGTAGCTGCACTAACTTTTAGCTGCAGTAATGATGATGATAAAACTGTAACCCATACAGATCCCGACGAGATTATTACACTGCCATGTGCAAGTAAAGAATCTGTTGTTTTATTAACTCAGGCTGATATAAATGCCTTTAAAGATACTGATTATTGTTCTGTACTTAATTTAACCATCGGTTCTGAAGATGGTATGAGTAACATAACAGATCTTACTCCGCTTAAAAGCCTGCTAAATGTGGAGAGTTCATTGAAAATCATCAATAACCCTTATCTTCAGAATCTAAAAGGGCTTCATAATATTATAAACATTGGTGGCAATCTGCTGATTTCTAATAATAATCTGCTTGAAGACTTGGAAGGGCTTGAAGGAATAAAAACACTTGGCAACGGGTTGGGTATTGTGCGGAACAACAACCTTAAAAGTATAGCGATATTAAAAAATGCTACAATACATACAGGTGCCAATATAGGTATAAGTTTTAATGAAGGTTTGGAAGTTTTAGGGTTAGAAGGCATTACCAGCTTAAATGAACTTTACATTTGGGACAATGCATCGCTTAAAAACCTTAATGGCTTATCGGGACTCAAGTCAGTTTCATTGTTAAGAATACAAGAAAATGAACAATTTCAGTCTCTTAACGGCCTGGATGCAATAGAAAATATTGATGACCTGAGACTGGAAGATAATTCCTCCCTTGAGTCAATTGCCGGTGTAGAAGGCATAACATTAAAATCGCTTACAATAAAGGGAACTTCTTTTTTTAATTCCCTTACTCCAATGCTGCAGGTTACCGGACTCGAAAATATAGTCTTTATGAACAATCTGGAGCTTACCAATATTGATGGGCTTGCCAATTTTACTGTTATGAATAATATTACTATAACTGATAATCCTAAGCTTATATCATTAAATGGATTGAGCGGGCTAACTGAAATTGACAATAAAAATAGTAACGATTTTCCCAGCGGGCTTGGAATTAGCAACAATAAAATGCTTGAAACACTTGATGGTTTACAGAATGTTATAAGTTTTGAAGGCTTTATAAATATATCTGGTAATGAAGTACTTGCCAACTTTTGCGCAATTCAAAATATAATTGATAACGGCAATTATGAAGGGTACCTTTTTAATATAACAAATAACCTTTACCAACCTGACTTTACGGTTGAAGGGGGATGCAGTATGAATTAATAATTAGTTGATTGAAGTGCCATGTAAGGAAAGTTTATAATTAGTAAAAATCTTACATTTAAACAATTTTCATTACTATAAATCGTTATCATAAAACTAAAACCACCAACTATATGAAAAAAATTCTACTATTATTGCTTGCTACGGGCTTTATGTGGCAGGCGCAGGGACAAAAAAGAGGAGATGATCCTGTAAGGACAGATGGACAATGCTGGAAAACAATTGCTTCAGGAGGATTTTGTACCGTTGCAATAAAAGAAGACGGAACACTTTGGGGATGGGGAAGCAATATGAGCAATCCTTTAGGTAATCAACCGGAGGTTGTTGATGCTCCTGTTCAGATAGGTACAGATAATAACTGGGCAGCAATAAGTGTGGGGAACTCTCACACGGTAGCACTTAAAACTGACGGAACATTATGGGCATGGGGAAGAAATGATTCGGGACAGGTGGGTAATGGTGAATATTCTATAAACCCTGTTACAGAACCATTGCAGATAGGTACTGATAATGACTGGACTTTTATTTGTGCAGGAGCCGGCCTTGGCAGTGCGGCAATTAAAGCTGACGGGACTTTATGGACCTGGGGCTTTGTTAATACAGGTGAAAGTTTGATAATAGAAGAAGAGGGTGGCGATGTTACTACTCTTTTTATAACTGTACCAACACAAATGGGTACTGATACAAACTGGAAATATGTAGATGTAGGTCACAATCATACAGCAGCAATAAAAACCGATGGTACTTTATGGACATGGGGTCTTAACTATCATGGAGAGTTAGGTCAGGGTAATACTATAGACGTTTATACACCGGTACAGGCCGGAACAGATAGTGACTGGAAAATAGTTAGAGCAAATAACGTAATGACAGCCGCTATAAAAGAGGATGGAACATTATGGACCTGGGGCGAAAATACCGGAGGCTCTTTGGGTAGTGGTGTAACAACTGCTTATCAGACAAATATTCCTGTTCAGGTTGGAAGCGATGCAGATTGGGAATATATTGATTTGGGAATGAATTATTTTTGTGGTGCTATAAAAGAAGACGGATCTTTATGGACATGGGGATCTAATATAGATGGTGCTAATGGGCATGTTGAAACGGAATATCTTGGTACACCCACTATTATAGCTTCGGAAACACTTTGGAGCGAATATGTTGGCGGAGGTTCATTTTCAGTTGCACTTAAAGCAGACGGGACTTTATTAACATGGGGTTCAAACTGGTATGATCAATTAGGTTTCAATATTGAGGAAGATACAGTTGTAAATCCAACAGTTGTTGATACATGCGCTGTTACAGCAAGCCTTAATGACAATACCTTAACAGCACTTTCCGTTTATCCTAACCCAACATCGGGTATTTTAAACCTTGCAAATGCCGATACTTTGAATGTTGAAAATATTACAATAACAGATATGTCCGGTAAAACGGTATTTAACCAAAAAGGGAATACTACGAAGATAGATGTACAGCATCTGCCACAGGGTATGTACTTTTTAACTATTACTACCGGTAATAACAGTACTAATCTTAAGTTTATAAAAGAGTAAATTGTAACTTATATATAAGAAATCCCCGCCTATGGCGGGGATTCTTTGTTGTAGTCTTTTTCGTTAACTGTAAAATTATATATTTGCGCAAAAAATCAAAAAACCAAATATGAAAAAAGTATTATTTGTTACAGCAATTGCCTTAATGGTTAATTTTATTTCAGCACAAGAGCGTGTAAATGCTGCATTGCCTGTGATAAGTCCTACAGCTAAAGGCCGTATAGCAGAAGCTACAGGGTGGCTTCAGAATGATTCCGGTGAATGGCTTTCAAGAAAAAACAGGATACCTGTAAATTTTTCAGGAAGTGAAAAAATATTAATAGATCATGAACATTATGGGCTTGGTGAGAATAATGAAAATTTTATCTATCTTGAACTACGTGATGTAAAAATCAACGATTCTACCTACACAATGCTTATAAAAAAATATAAAGACGGATATTATAAGTATGAATCTATAAATAAAGGATGGATTCCTCAAAACAGCCTTATCTATTATGTTTTTAATACAAGTGAACTTGAAAAACTAAAAAACCTTGAGGCAGATAAAAACCATGTAATAAAAATAAAAACTATTTACAGTAATACCATGCCTTATCTTAGCGCTAACTCAAGCATAAAAACAATAGCTCAGGATTTGTCTAAATTTATAAGTAAGGATGATAAATTTGGTATGGAAGAATTAGTAGTGTATATAAAATTATATAAAGATAAAGTACGCTTTATTGCCCAGTCATTTGATAAATATCTTGAACCGGATTTTAATAAGTCTTACTATGAGACTACAAAGCAAAGCTTTCAGAGCTTCATTAAATTATAAAACGAAAATCCCCGCCATTGGCGGGGATTTTCGTTTGTTTATTCAGAAGGATTAAGCATATCAAAAATAGTTTTTAGCCCATCCGGTCCCGAAGTCATCATGGCAACACTCTTGTCGTAAGCAATTTCGGTTTTACCTTCTTTAAGCTGTTCAAAAACGCTGTCTATAAATCCGCTTACGGGAGGTGCAAAATCGTGTATGCCTGCTCCGCCCAGATCGGTGTTTAATGCGGGTGGTATAAGCTCTATTACTTCTATCCCTTTTGCTTTAAGCAAATGACGTGAAGATTGTGTAAATGAATGGAAGAACGCCTTAGTGGCACTATACACCGGAATTTTTACAGCAGGTACAAAAGCCAGCCCCGATGTAACATTTATAATGGCTTTTAACGATGGCAGTTGCGAAAATAGTGCTGTAAGATGAAGAGGAGCCTCTATATTAGTAACAATTTCCATACGTGCACGCTCTAAAAACTGCGGGTCTTCCAAATCCATCCAGTTTTGAATACCGGCATTATTTACCAAAGCATCAAGGTCGGCATGGTTTTCTGAAATCCAGTTGTATAACTCCGTGCGCCCTTGTTCTGTACTCAGGTCGGTTACTTTGGTAATAATACCCTGATTTTCTGCAGCCACTTCATTAAGCAGGGCTTCGCGCCTTCCGCAAATAATAACTATATTGCCTTCCTGTAAAAATCGTTTTGCAAGTCCGAGTCCGATACCGCTTGCACCGCCGGTTATTAAAATTTTGCTGTTTGTAAGTTTCATTTTATATACTTTTTTATTGGTACAAAGTTCCTTCACAAAAGCATGATGAGGTTTGCAAAAAACAATCTATAGTTTGCAAAAATCAAATTGTCCTTTAATTTCTGAAATGGATAGGAGACAATGTTGTATTCTTTTTAAAGAAGTTGGAAAAATGTGCTACCTCTTCAAAACCAAGCGAATACGCTATTTCGCTTATATTCCAGTCCGTTTGTTTAAGAAGTATCTTAGCTTCCTGCACTATTCTGCTCTGTATCAGCTCTGTGGTAGTTTTGCCGGTTTGTTCTTTTAGTACCTTGTTTAAATGGTTAACGTGTACTGAGAGTCGTTCTGCATAATCTTTAGCCGTTCTTAGCATGGGTTTGTGAACAGGAGATGTAATAGGGTACTGGCGTTCAAGCAGTTCTATAAATAACGAAGTTGTGCGTGACGCTGAAGTGTTAGATACATACAGCCCTGTTTCCGGTTGTAGTTTTTGTCCGTAATGAATAAGTTCCAGTAAATAATTCCGTAACAGATCATACTTGTAGGTATAGCTGCCTTCCAGTTCATTATGCATTTTTTCAAACAAAATTTTAATCTCCTCTGCCTGAGTATCAGTAAGCGTAAAAACGGGGTAGCCTCCCGGTGCAAAAATTGGCAGTTCATCGGACACAATGGCGCTTTTAGTATGTGCAAGGAACTCGGGTGTAAAAATGCAGAAAATACCATCCTGTTTTTCATCCAGAGGCACATAATTATAAGGTACTTTTGGCGAAGCAAACAGTAGTCCGTATTTGTCTATATTAATAACCTTATCAGCATATTCGGCACGGTTCTTCCCGCTTAAAAAGCTTATTTTGTAGTACATGCGCCTGTTATAGGGCATTGCCTGATTAAGCTTGAACCGGGTAATGACCTCGCTCGACTTAAAAACATTAAAATGGCCTATCTCTTTGCTTATGCCTTCCGGTAGTAAAGGGCCTCCTGCACCTGTGTCTTTATAAGGGGTGCTTTCGTAAAAATCTTCTAAGGTTTTATTTTCCATAGCCGGGTATTTGCGAAAATCAAAGGTAGGGAAATTTGAAAAGCGAATATTGCTTTGATAGACTATTGAAAATATATTATTCGGTATTGCGTTTTAAAGTAATCAACCCTCTTAGTATGAAAACAATATTACTTATTATAACACTATTCACGGGACTAATATCATCTGCGCAAACAAAAGAACAGCTTATTGATTATATAATAAAAGAGAACCGTGTGGACAGTAAACATATAAGTTCTGGTGGAATTCAAAGCCCCATTTATATCAGTTATGAAAAGCTCATTAAGCTGGTTACCAATAATGAATTGCTTGATTTGGCAAAAAATAAAAACGCAGCACTTCGCATGTATGCCATACAGGGACTTATACAACGCAAAATAGGTGATATCCCAGCTTTATTTAAAAAAGAACTTGAATCAGGAGATACAGTGGAGACCATGATGGGATGTAACATGGGTACTGATTTTACTGCCTTTATTGTTTATAAATTCCAAATTTATAGCGAAGAGGAGCAGCCTGAAAGCCAGCTCAATAATATTATTCTTAACACTAATAGCTTTGTATGGTGGTTAATGTACGATTGGGTTTTTGAGAATAATTTAGATGAAAATTTTTTACCCCGAATAGAAGAGCTTGCTTTTGAAAAGAAAAACAGTTTTGCTTTTATGTATCTTAAAAATAACTACGGTCGATATGGAAGCAGGATTGATGATTATCTTTTAAATGTTTTTCCAAAACAAAAATTTGTAAAGGATGAGGAAAATAATAATGATGGTGTCTTTCTTTGCAATTTTATAGAAATTCTTCTGGAAAGTGGAAGGGCTGATTATAAAACTGTTGCTGTTGCGAAACTTCGCGAAAATCAATGGCTGAAGGAAAGGGATGGTTGGTATAATGAAATACTTAAAAAATATAACATTATTGTGAATTAATGTTCCCTCTGTGCAAATTTTGAACCTTAAACTACAAGGCATGGTTGCTTTAATTTAGTACTTTTGTGAGAATAGTGAATATTGAGATTTTAGATATGAGAGTATGTTTAAGGTTTACCGCCTATTATTTGTTGTCTCATTACTAAAATCTCACTTCTCAATACTGCAAGTTCAATACTAACATCTCAAAACCAACTACATGACCTTAATTGCAAAATTTATAGTAGCAAACGAAGAGAACGCTTACAAAGTGTCTGAAATGGCAAAGCAGCATTATACTGTTTCCAAACAAAAGGAAATAGATAAAGAACATTCTGTTACTGCCTTTTTAAACAAAGCCAATTCTTTTACGCGTGAGTGGCTGATGAGCTTTAAGATAACAGGTGAAGATGATGAAAGACAGGAAGAACCTCTGGCCTTAATTGTATTGGTTTCTGCCAATATACCTGCGGAAGCAACAGGCAGCAAACCGCTATATATAGAAAAGACAATTCCTTCTACAATGCCTGAAGGTACACAGAAAGTACTTGAGCGCGCTTTGGAAATTGCTGCACAACGCAGGCATGATATTATTTGGGCTGAAGTTGTAAAGACCGATGCTGCCGTGATAGACGCCTATAAAAATACCGGATTTAAAGAAACCGGAAAAAGAGGAGAAGCCCTGCTGTTTACAAAGGCGGTTTAATTTGAAGATTGTACAAATTATCTTATATTTTTACCTTGCAAAGATGTCGTTCGTCGATATTTTTCAATTAATTATTGTTTTATTTACTTGTTAATACTGTTTACTTTAATTTAGTGTCAGTAACAACTTGATTTTAGTAGATCAAAACAGTAAATCCCCCGAAATTATGAGCTTACGCTCCTGCTTTCTTATTGATGATGATGAAGACGATCGTGAAATTTTTGCACTGGCACTTAAAAAAGCCAAAGCAGAATTTGTGTGCACTATGGCAAAAAACGGTAAAGAAGCCCTTTTGCATGCCAGCAAGGGCGATTTTGTACCTGGTTATATTTTTGTAGATCTTAATATGCCTATGATATCGGGCAGGGAATGTGTAGCCGAGCTTAAAAAAATTGACCGCCTGGCAGACGTTCCTGTAATTGTATATACAACATCATCTTTTGATAAGGATATTGAGGACCTTAAAAAAATGGGGGTAAATCATTATCTTGTAAAACCGCGTAGCTTTTCGGCTCTTGCCACTATACTTAAAACCTTATTTACTAAAAAGGAACTGCCTTTTCTTCTTACTTCTGAATTATAAAACATACTTCATTATTTTTTTAACACATTCTTTTCGGGTGTAATAATTTGATTACCTTTATATTATCCATACCTTACCACAAAAAAGGAAACATGCGCACTACAACTCCTGCCCCTGCAGGCCTGCCTGTTTACAATAATTATTGTTATACAGGGTTAGATACAACTGTTATTGAAACAATACCGGTTGCATTATATGTTTGTAATACCAACGGTACAATTACTTTTTATAATAAAGCCGCAACACAGCTTTGGGGAAGAGAACCCAAAGCAGGTACAGATAAATGGTGCGGTGCTTATAAATCATATACAAAAACAGGCGATCCGCACCCTGAGGGCTATAATCCGCTGGAACAGATACTTAAAGATGGCAGCCTGCCAATACTGGATGAAATTATTATTGAACGGCCCGATGGCACCATTACACAGGTATTGCCACACTTGTCGCTTATTTATGATGCCGATGGTAATAATACAGGTGTTATGAACATGCTTATAGATGTTACGCAAAAACGTATTGATGATACCACTATGCAGCAGGCACTTGTAAAAAAAATAGAAGAGAGCCGCAGTGCTTTTGCAAAAAGTGAAGAACGCTACCATAAAATGATAGATGAGGTACAGGATTATGCTATAATTCTGTTAGATAAAGAGGGCGTTATACTTAACTGGAACAGGGGCGCTCAAAAAATAAAAGGCTATACCGAGTCTGAAATAGTAGGTAAAAATTTCAGGCTGTTCTACCTGCATGAAGACCGCATAAAAAAACTGCCCGAAAAATTAATTGAAGAAGCTATAGCTAACGGGCGTGCGGAGCATGAAGGATGGCGTATGCGCCGCGATGGCACTGCCTTTTGGGGTTCTATAGTTATAACAGCACTTCATGGGAGCGATAACGAAATAATAGGCTTTTCTAAAGTTACCCGCGACCTTACCGAAAAAAAACTTAATGAAGACAGGTTGCGCAGCTACAGCCACGATATTGAGTTTAGAAACAAACAGCTTGAAGAATATGCATATATAGCTTCTCATGACCTGCAGGAACCACTCAGGAAAATACAGGTTTTCAGCGAGATGCTTATGGATGACCTTGATGATAAAGAATATCTGGTAAAATACATAAATAAAATTAGTGCCAGTGCCGAACGAATGACCAGCCTTATTAAAGATGTGCTTAAATATTCGCAGCTTTCTGCAACAGACGAGCTTTTTGAAGAGGTAAACCTGAACATTTTACTGCAAAATGTAATTGAAGATTTTGAACTCCTTATCGAACAGAAAAGAGTAAATCTCACTGTAAGTCCCATGCCTGTTTTAAAAGGCATTCCTATTCAGTTGCAACAGTTGTTTTCTAACCTGTTGAGCAACGCCATTAAATTTACCGATATGGATGCCATGATAAGTATTATAGCCCAAAACCCAACAGAAGATGATCTAGCGGCTAATCCGTTGCTTAGTACAGATATTCCTTTTATAAAAATTGTTGTAAAAGATGATGGTTATGGCTTTGAACAGGAGTATGCCGAACAGGTTTTTAAAATGTTTAAGCGTTTAGATAATACACCGGGTACAGGTATTGGCCTTGCGCTATGCAAAAGAATAGCTGAAAACCACAAGGGCAATATTACCGCAAAAAGCGAACCCGGGAAAGGGGCAGAGTTTAACATATTCCTGCCGCTTATACAGATAGTATAACTTGCCTGAAATTGCTAAGTTTGTAAAAACACTATTCTTTACAAATGAAAAAACAGCTATTACTACTGCTTGCACTCATTACTTTTATAGTTGGGCATGCGCAGGAATTTAAAACCGTAACCTATTTTGCCAACGACAGCCTCAAGCTGCAAATGGATGTTTTTATACCAAAAACCAAAAGCAGCCAAAAACTGCCTTTGCTGGTGCATGTGCATGGCGGAGGATTTTCTGGCGGCGATCGTAAATGGGATCATGCAGTTGTAAAAAAAGCGTCAGAAGAGGGGTTTGTAGCAGCATCTATAAGCTACACGCTGTACATGAAGGATAAAAACTTTAGCTGTGGCGGAGTATTGCCCGAAAAAATTAAAGCCATACAAATTGCTGCCAACCAAATGCAGCAGGCTGTAATTTACTTTTTAAAAAATCAGAATGTTTATAACATCGATCCTGAAAAGGTATTTATATCGGGCAGCAGTGCAGGTGCCGAAACCATTTTGCATGCCGCTTTCTGGAAACCTGAAATGATGTCTATGTACCCCGATAAATTGCCTGCCGGATTTAAGTATGCCGGAATAATATCGGGCTCGGGTGCTATTATGGATATTAATCTTATTACTGCTAAAAACCTTGTGCCGGTTATGATGTTTCACGGCAGTTGCGATGTTACTGTGCCTTACGGCACTGCGGCACACCATTACTGCGACCCGGGCACGCCGGGGTGGCTTATGCTGTTTGGCTCTCACTCTATATATGAACATATAATAAAGTTAAAAGGCAGCGTGAAGCTGGTTACCTTTTGCGGTGGCGGACATGAATACAGCGGTGAACTTTTTAATAAAGATCCACAACAGGTTGTAAACTTTATGAAAGACGTGCTTAAAGGTGAAAAACAGCAGTCGCATAGTATTATAGCCACTGGTAAAGAATGTGCTAAATATGCCGACTACGACTTTTGTAAATAAAGTTTTTGGATAATTTTTTTGATAAAAACAGGTAAGTGCTTTCGCCTTATAACTAAGTGATTTATCATAAAAATCAGTCTGATTTTGAAGTGTTGTTATTGAAATAGATGGTTTTAAAGTGTCAAAAACGGGTGTTTTTTCACTATATTAGCATTTCAACTTTAATATAAATACATAAAAAATGAGCAGATTTATTGAAATTCCAAATAAAGAAGGTATTCTTTCTTTGGTAAACGTAGATAATATCATTCGCATAAAAGAAATGAAAGACGGTACATATTTATACCTTCATGCAAATGCAACTTTTGGTACTAATATAAGCTATAACAATATTAAAAAATTAGTACTGGATGCTGTAGTTTCTTCTTCAAACTAAAGATAAAAGTCCTTTAATTTTTGCCCTACCGGGAACGCTTTTGCTTCAAATACCTATTTTAATTGTTTACCGGGTTTTGTCATAGTAACAAGGTACACACCGCCAAATATAAGCAGTGCCGAAAGACCTTTTACTATACTTAACTCATCTTTACCCAATCCTATGGCAAATACCGTTGCAAAAAACGGTTGCAGGTATATAAATACTGCCACGGTTGTGGGCTTAAGTTGTTTCATAGAAAGCAGGTTAAGCAAATAGGTAAGAAAAGTAGAAAACAAAACCACAAACGCCACTTTTACTATGATGGATACAGGCATGGCAGGCAATATTGCCTCGCTAAGCTGCTGCCAACCGAATGGCAGTACCATTATAAATCCGAAAAGGTAAATCCATTTTACAAAAGCAAAGGCATTGTATTTGTCCATAAGCTTTTTTACAATGATAAGGTAAAGTCCGTAAGACACAGCGTTTACAAATACCAAAAAGTTTCCCCACAGGGCATTTTCGCCACTGCCAACGGCTTTGCCGTAAAGTATAAGGAGTATAGTACCTATAAGTCCTAACAGGATGCCTATGGCTTTTTTACCCACTATTTTTTCTTTCATGATAATGGCCGAAAGCACCAATACTATCATTGGGGTAGTAACCATAAGCACCGATGCCATTATAGGCGAAGTAAGGCTAAGCCCTTCAAAAAAAGTAAGCATATTAAAAGCCACGCCAAAAAAAGCTGCGGCTGCTATGCGCGGAAAATCGTTAAGGGCAATTTTTTCTTTGCCAACAAACAGAGAGCACAGCCAGAACAGGGCTGCAGAACCGCCCACGCGCAAAACAATAAACCCAAAAGGCTTAATGTAGGCGGGCATAACATCTTTGGCAATGGTAAAGGTTATACCATAAATTACAGATACTACTGTAGCAGCGATAAGAGCCAGTGTGCGTTTGCTCATTAGCTAAGGTATGCTATGGCAGCTTCGGTTACGGCTTTGCTGTTGCCAACAAATATAGTGTTGCCATCTACAATAACCGGGCGGCTTAAAAAGGTATAATGCTCCAGTATAAGGTTTTTATAGTCGGCTTCGGTAAGGGTCATATCTTTCATGCCGCGTTCTTTATAAAGGGTTGCTTTTCGGCTAAAAAGCGCCTCATAGCTTCCGGCAAGGCGGTGCATTTCTTCCAATTCGGCTACGGTTATAGGTTCCGATTTTATTTCGCGAAGCGTAAACCCCTCTATATTAGGTAATGATTTTATTATGCGTCTGCACGTATCGCAGGTTTTTAGGTAAAATATTGCTTTCATGCTGCAAATTTAGAATTTAGTGCTGAAATGGAGTATAATGTGTAAGTATATTTATTTAGTGAGAAAATAGTAAACAAGATACCTCAAAGTCTGCGGGTAAAGAGTCTGCCATTCCCCTCCTACGGAGGGGTGCCCGCAGGGCGGGGTGGTTACATTAACTTTGATTTTAAAATAAACCTTGTACATTCAATAATTTTCTACTTTAGCATCCAACAAAAACAACAAACTACTTTGGAAACAGAATTTAAAATAACACAAACTAGCAGAGCGCTTTACGCTAAAATACTGGAGAATTATACACTGGATCAGCTTAATAAAATTCCCGATGGGTGGAATAATAACCTTATATGGCATGTAGGACATATAATAGTATCACAGCAAATGCTGGTTTATCGTGGTGGGGGTGTTCCGTTGCAGATAAGCGAGGATATGGCACAACTGTATATGCGTGGTACTAAGCCGGAACGCGATGCTACCCAGGCAGAGGTTGAGGAAATGAAAAGCCTGATTTTTTCTACAATTCAAAAAACGGAGGAAGATTACCGAAACGGTATTTTTACAACTTATAATGCCCGTAAAAGCGAACTTGGCTTTGCGCTCGACACTATAGAAGATGCTATTGCTTTTAATAATTACCACGAGGGTATTCACTTAGGGATGGTGTTACGCCTTAAGAAGTTGGTATAAGATTTAGATCCTTCGTTCCTCAGGATTGAAATGATACATTTTAGCCGCTTACTGCGACTGAATGCTGAACACTTATGCCTTAAAATTCATTTTTTCGCAAAAACACTGCCTAAAAATTAAATTTTTCCGATATTTGTGTAATGAATGTACAATGGCAGGGATTGCTTAGCTATTTAAAATTCCTCATCAAGAGAAATCCTGAATGAGGCTGCTTTGCATTGGAGTAAAATCATTCAAAAATTAATACATTTCTATTATGCCTATATATCATAAAGTGGGTAACATCCCGCAAAAACGACATACTCAGTTTGAGAAGCCGGATGGTGGCCTTTATTACGAACAATTGTTCGGTACAGAGGGTTTTCACGGGCATTCGTCATTACTGTACCATGTACACAGGCCTACACAGGTAAAAGAAATTTTACGTTCTTATTCTGTTGAGCCTAAAATTGCTATAGAAAAAAATATTAAGTCGCTGCTTTTTAAAGGCTTTGAATTAAAGCCTGAAGACGATTTTCTTGACAGCCGTAAGGCTATGCTGGTAAACCGCGACTGTATTATTGGTCTTGCAGCACCTAAAAAATCGTTACGCGGGTATTTTTATAAAAATGCCGATGCCGACGAAATGCTTTTCATCCATAAAGGAAAAGGTACGCTTCGCACATTTATGGGTAATATACCTTTTGAATATGGCGATTACCTTATCATTCCGCGTGGTATGATCTACCAGATAGATTTTGAAACTGAAGATAACCGTTTGTTTTATGTAGAGTCTATAGCGCCGTTTTACACGCCAAAACGCTACAAAAACCAAAGCGGCCAGCATTTAGAGCATTCGCCGTTTTGCGAAAGGGACTTTAAACTGCCTACCGAACTGGAAACACATGATGAGAAAGGCGATTTTCTTATCAAGATCAAAAAAGAGGGTATGATGCATGAGTTTGTATATGCTACGCACCCGTTTGATGTTGTGGGCTGGGATGGGTATAACTTTCCGTATGGCTTTAGCATTCATAACTTTGAGCCTATTACGGGCAGGGTACACCAACCGCCTCCGGTACACCAGACGTTTGAAACATCTACATTTGTAGTATGTTCTTTCTGCCCGAGGCTGTATGATTATCACCCTAAGGCAATTCCTGCACCATACAATCACAGTAATATAGATAGTGATGAGGTACTGTATTATGTAGATGGCGACTTTATGAGCCGTAACAACATAGAACAGGGCCATATAACGTTACACCCTAAGGGTATTCCGCACGGGCCTGCACCGGGTGCTATGGAGCGAAGCATAGGTAAGACCATTACCGAAGAGCTTGCTGTGATGGTAGATACTTTCCGTCCGCTTATGGTTACAGAAACAGCTATGGGCTTAGACGATGGTAAGTATTATAAATCGTGGGTTGAGTAAATCCCTGCACCCTGCGGTTTGGGATTCCCCTCTTTTGGAGGGGTGCCTGAAAGGCGGGGTGGTTTAAGAAATATTTTCTTTAAAGAATAAACAAAAACTAATATCATTCTGCTAAGACAGAATCAAAATACAGAATACTATGAGTAACGAAATAAAGAGCGTAGAATACGGGCTTGAAAAAATATTTGAAGGTGCACAGGATTTCCTTCCGTTAATGGGTACTGATTATGTAGAATTTATTGTGGGTAACGCTAAACAGGCGGCTCATTACTATAAAACGGCTTTCGGATACCAGTCACTGGCGTATGCCGGACTTGAAACAGGACTAAAAGACAGAGCGTCTTATGTGCTGGTTCAGGATAAGATACGAATTGTGCTTACAACACCACTAACGGCAGATTCTCCGCTTAACGACCACCTTGTTAAACATGGTGATGGCGTTAAGGTAGTAGCGCTATGGGTAGAAGATGCAAGAAAATCTTTTGAAGAAACTACAAAGCGTGGTGCTAAAGTATTTATGGAGCCAACTATTGAAACAGATGAGTTTGGTGAAGTAGTGCGCGCAGGTATTTATACTTATGGTGAAACTGTACATATGTTTGTAGAGCGTAAAAACTACAATGGTGTGTTTTTACCGGGCTATAAAGAGTGGAAAAGCGATTACAACCCGGCACCTACAGGTTTAAAATATGTTGACCACATGGTGGGTAACGTAGGTTGGAACGAAATGAACACGTGGGTAAAGTGGTATGAAGAGGTAATGGGCTTTGTAAACTTCCTTTCGTTTGACGATAAGCAGATTACTACAGAGTACTCTGCACTTATGAGTAAAGTAATGAGCAACGGTAATGGTAGAATTAAATTTCCTATCAACGAGCCGGCTGAAGGTAAAAAGAAATCGCAGATCGAGGAATATTTAGATTTTTACGGAGGTCCGGGCGTTCAGCACATTGCTATTGCTACAGATGATATTATTAAAACAGTATCTGACCTTAAATCACGCGGGGTAGAATTCCTTTCAGCACCACCGCAGGCATATTATGATGCAGTGCCAAGCAGGCTTGGTGTGCACAAAGATGCCTTTAAGGAAGATATTAAACAAATACAGAAATTAGGTATAATGGTAGATGCCGACGAAGAGGGGTATTTACTACAGATATTTACCAAGCCGGTTGAAGACAGGCCGACACTTTTTTATGAGATAATTCAGCGAATGGGTGCAAGAGGCTTTGGCGCAGGTAACTTTAAAGCACTGTTTGAGTCTATTGAAAGAGAACAGGAGTTGAGAGGTACATTATAAAAACGTCTCAATTTTACAGATAATATAATTTTACACCACATAAAAGCTTGTTTTTTGAAGAATTAGTGTTAAAGTGAAATTTTAACAAACAAATTTGCAATGAAACTATATACCTTTGCACTCGCAAAAAAGGAGGTATTCATAGACCTCTGATTTAGCAAGGTAAATTTTTCATAATTTATAGTTTTTTGGTTGGTTAATAGCATAAAAACCCGGTCATTGTTTGACTGGGTTTTTTTGTTTTCTTATTTTTGGAACAGAAATTGCATTTATTGGCTCTAAACACCAAAAAAGAAAAACTAATATGAAGAAAATGATTGCGTTTTTAATGTTTTTTAGTGCTTTTAATGTTTTTTCCCAAAGCTCATTTAATGTGGGCGAATATTTTAAATTCAGGATACATTATGGCGTGGTAAATGCCGGATATGCAACCCTGGAGATTAAAGATGCGGTAAAAGAGGGCAAAAAAGTATATCATGTGATAGGAAACGGTTATACAACCGGAATGACGAAGTTCTTTTTTAAAGTAGATGATACTTATGAAAGCTATTTTGACAAAATTACAGGCAAGCCTTATCAATATGTCAGGAAAATAGACGAAGGCGGATATACCAAAAACCAGGAAGGATTTTTTAACCAGAACAACAATACAGTTCTGGTAAAAGACTATAAACGTAAAAGCCAGAAAACAATATCGGTAACAGAAGATGTGCAGGATGTGGTGTCTATATTTTATTACCTGAGGAACCACCCAAAGGTAGATAAGATGAATATAGGCGAATCTATAAGCGCGGATATGTTTTTTGATGATGAGGTAATAAAATTTAAGCTGAAATTTATTGGCAGGGAAGATTTAAGAACTAAATTTGGAACCGTTTCTGCAATGGTATTCAGGCCGCTGGTGCTGGCAGGCCGTGTATTTAAAGAAGAAGAAAGCTTAACGGTTTGGATATCAGATGATGATAACAAAATTCCGCTCAGAATTAAAGCAAGCCTGGCGGTAGGTTCGCTTAAGGCAGACCTTGATGAATTTAAAGGATTAGCACATACGCTTAAAGTAAAAGCAAAATAGTAACAATGGAGATTACAACCCCGATACAGGAAAAAATTGAACAGCTTGAAGAGAAGTTCAAAGCTATAAACCAAAAAACAGAAACCCATCTTGAAGGCCTGCTTTGGTCTAAGCCAATAACGTATTGGGACTATATACAAACAGATGCACTGCTTAACCTGCAAATACAAAGAACAACGCTGCCCGACGAAATGGTATTTATTATGTACCACCAGGTTAACGAGCTGTTGTTTAAAATGATATTGTGGGAAATTGAACAGCTTTGCCATAATGAAGCACCAACTACGCCGTTTTTTACAGAAAGGCTGATGCGCATAAGCCGCTACTTTGATATGCTTACCACTTCGTTTGATATTATGGGCGATGGTATGGAAGTAGAGCAGTACATGAAATTCCGTAATACGCTTACTCCTGCAAGCGGATTTCAGAGTGCGCAATACAGGCTTATAGAGTTTGCTTCTACAGATCTTATTAATCTTATAGATTACCGTTTTCGCGCTACAATCGACCGTAACACGCCATATGAGCATGCACTTGAGCACCTGTATTGGCAGGCAGCGGGGAAAGATCATAAAACGGGTGAAAAATCATATCTGCTAAAAGCATTTGAAGCCAAATATAAAGGTGAATTCCTTCGCTGGATGGAAGAGTATAATACTATTAACATCTGGCAGAAATTTAAACAACTGCCTGCCGAAAGCCAGGCAGACCCAATGCTGGTTAAAGCAATGCGCCATTATGACTATACGGTAAACGTTACGTGGGTTATGGGGCACCTTAACGCGGCAAAAAAATACATTGAAAGCCAGGACGGCCCACAGGAAGCAACCGGGGGCAGCGACTGGAAAAAATACATGCACCCTAAGTACCAGCGCAGGATATTTTTCCCTGAGTTATGGTCTGAAGAAGAGTTAAGAACCTGGGGTGAAAATGTATAACCGATAAAAGAACACTACACAATTTTGAAATACCTAAGCTTCATACTACTATTATTTACCTTAATTGGGTGTAAAAAAGACGAAAAAACCGGAGAGACTGACAAAGCTGTTGTAAAAAAAGAATCTATTGTAAAAGAATTTGGCTTTGTGCTGAATAATTTTAAAGTAGTGCACGATACTATACAGCGTGGCGACACCTTTGGCGGAATATTAGGTAAAGAAGGGTATGATGCTGCACAAATTCATGCAATTACAGAAAAAATAAGGGATTCTTTTGCGCTTAGGGATATAAGAATAGGCAAGCCCTATACTTTACTAAAACAAAAAGACAGCCTTAACAAACTACAGTTATTTGTTTATCAGCCCGATGCTACCAGCTACTATGTAGTAGATCTGCGTGACTCTATAGCAAAGGCGTATAAAAAAACCAGGCCTATAACCATTAAGCGAAGGCTTATTTGTGCTGAAATTGAAGGTTCATTATCGGAAACTTTATCTGAGGCAGGGGCTTCTCCTGCACTTGCACATGAGCTGAGCGAGGTGTATGCATGGTCTATTGACTTCTTTAAAATTCAAAAAGGCGACAAGTTTGCCGTTGCCGTAAATGAAAAATATATAGACGGCACTAAATATGCCGGGCTTGAAAGTATAGAATCATCTTACTTTGAATATAAAGGAAACCGTATTTATGCCTTTCCGTTTAAAAAAGATCCTAACGCCCGCAGGGTAGATTATTATGATGAAGAAGGGAAAGTGCTTAAAAGCATGTTTCTTAAAGCACCCCTTAAGTTTAGCCGTATAAGCTCACGTTTTTCCCCAAGGCGTTTTCACCCTGTGCAGGGACGCTGGAAGGCACATAACGGTACAGATTATGCCGCACCTACCGGAACACCTATTATGAGCACCGCAAATGGTGTTGTAGAGCGCGCCGGATATACTGCCGGTAATGGTAACTACGTTAAAATAAGGCATAACAGCACCTACAGCACTCAGTACCTGCACATGTCTAAAATACTGGTAAGAAAAGGGCAAAGAGTGTCTCAAGGTGATATTATAGGAAAAGTAGGCAGTACTGGTCTGGCAACTGGGCCTCATGTGTGCTACCGTTTCTGGAAAAACGGTGTACAGGTAGATGCCCTAAAGCAAAAACTGCCAAGTTCTGAACCTATGAATTCAAAAGACAAGCCGCGTTACATGGCTTATATAGCTCCGCTTAAAAAAGAGCTGGACAGTATATCGAACATCAAATTCTCAAAATAAATTCACATTACCAATGGCACTAGAAAACATTAATCCGTCCGGTACTGCCGCCTGGCAGGAGCTGACACAGCATTTTTCGGAGATGCAAAACGCATCTATGAAGGATATGTTTGCTGCCGATAAAGGCAGGACAGCAAAATTTAATATTCAGTGGAATGACTTTACAGTAGATTATTCTAAGAATATAATAAACGAAAAAACATTACAGCTGCTGCAGGATCTTGCAACTCAGGTAAACCTTAAGGGTGCAGTTGATGCTTACTTTGGCGGAGAAGCTATAAACCGTACCGAAGGCAGGGCTGTGCTTCATACTGCACTTCGTGCACCGCAAAATGCCGATATTAAAGCAGACGGCGTTAATGTAATGCCAGAGATCTATTCGGTTAAAAACAAAATGAAGCAGTTTTGTGATGCCATAATAAGCGAAAACAAAAAAGGATATACAGGTAAGGCTTTTACCGATGTAGTAAATATAGGTATTGGCGGCAGCGACCTTGGCCCTGCTATGGTTGTAGAATCGCTTAAATTTTACAAGAACCAGCTTAACGTGCGTTTCATTTCAAATGTAGATGGAGACCATGTAATGGAAAGCCTTAAAGGGCTAAATCCTGAAACTACTTTGTTTGTAATTGCATCTAAAACTTTTACAACACAGGAAACTCTTACCAATGCCGAAACGGTTAGGGAATGGTTTCTTAAACATGCTAAACAGGAAGATGTAGCCAAGCATTTTGTGGCGGTTTCTACAAACATACAAAAAGTAACAGCGTTTGGTATTGCCGAAGATAATATTTTCCCGATGTGGGACTGGGTTGGCGGACGTTTTTCTTTATGGAGTGCGGTAGGCCTAACCATTGCACTGGCTGTAGGCTTTGAAAATTTTGACAAATTGCTGAAAGGTGCACACGAAATGGACGAACATTTCCGTACTGCGCCGCATGAGAAAAATATTCCGGTAGTACTGGCATTGCTTAGCATTTGGTACAATAACTTTTTTGGCGCCGAAAGTGAAGCGCTTATACCTTATACACAATACCTTCAAAAACTTGCGCCTTACCTGCAGCAGGGTATTATGGAGAGTAATGGTAAAAGTGTAGGCCGTGACGGAAAACCTGTAAATTACCAAACGGGCACTATTATTTGGGGTGAGCCGGGTACTAACTCGCAGCATGCTTTCTTCCAGTTGATACATCAGGGTACAAAACTTATTCCTACCGATTTTATTGGTTATATACATCCGCTTCATGGTAATAAAGATCATCATGATAAGCTGATGTCTAACTTTTTTGCCCAGACCGAAGCTTTACTTAACGGTAAAACGGCAGAACAGGTACAGGCAGAGTTTGACAAGCAGGGTGTAAAGGCAGATAAGGCTGATTACCTGCGTCCGTTTAAAATATTTAACGGTAATAAGCCAACCAATACTTTATTGATAAATAAGCTTACTCCGGAAACCTTAGGTTCTCTTGTAGCTCTATATGAGCACAAAATATTTGTTCAGGGTGTTATCTGGAATATTTTTAGTTATGACCAATGGGGAGTAGAACTTGGCAAACAACTGGCAAACTCTATTCTTGACGAAATAAACACAGGAACAATAAAAACACACGATAGCTCTACCACCTTCTTATTAGAGAAGTTTTTAGGCAAATAGTCGTTAATTTATGGTTAACTTATACAGCCCCGAAGAGCAATCTTCGGGGTTTTGTTTTTACAGTCACTTTCGTCTTGTCTGATAAGTCGCTGAAAGTTTTGTAACGTAAAAATCCCCATTGTTAGGTATGGTTTCATGGTTTCTGAATAATTAATTTTGTTTAATACATTCATTATCGGGGTAGGGTAATGACAAGTTTATCTGTTATTGAGTTATCTGTACAGAGATAACTTAAACGTAAACATTATAACCAACCAAAATCTAAACAATGAAAAAAATTATTTATGCTTCGGGCCTTATGGCTGCATTTATATTTGCAGGCTGTTCTAACAACGATGACAGCAAACCTGTAGAAAGCACCGATTTTTATACTGTTGTAAATAACGGAAACGCAGGTGTAACAACAGTTACCGATTTTGAAGATGCCGAACCTCTGGAAATAGCGCAGGCAATTCCTTCAGTGTCAGGGCAGCAATACCCGGCTTATACTCCGGTACTTTTCTTTTTTAACGATAAGCTGCTGCTGTCGTCAATCAACGAAGATACTTTTATAGTTAAGGTAAACGGCAGCCAGGTTAAAGGAACGATTTCTGTTAATGAGGCAGCTAACGGGTATGCTATACTTACTTTTACACCGGAAAAAGTATTTAAAAACAATGCAGAAGTAATTGTAACACTTACGGGCGGTATTCAGGATGATGGCGGACAGCCACTTGTAAATGAGGCTGAATACCAATATACAACTTTCTCGGAACCGGGAGGTGATGTTGATGGTAACGGCGGTTTTGAAGACGGGACTAACGGACTTGTATTTATAGGAGATGGTAATGTGCTTACAGGAGAACAGGGCTGTATGTCCCCTTTTGCAGGATCTTCTTTTGCAGCAATTACTTCGGGCAACCAGCTAATCTCTTCGGGTGATGCTATTGGAGGAACGTCGAGTGCAATGATAATGGGGCCGTTTGACAGCACTGTATCATCACTGACATTTAATTATAACTTCCTTTCTGCCGAGTTTCTTGAATATGTAGGCAGCGAGTTTGACGATTCATTTATGGCTGTAGTGGTAGGTCAAAACGGAGCCCATGCCGAATTTGTAACCAGTGTAAACATAATAGGCGAAAATGTTACGCAATGTAACGGCTTTCCGGGAATGCCTGACCAGGGTGATGACTACGCCGGCTTTACAGGCTGGACTAATAAACAGATTAACTTTGGCAGCATAAGCGGGCCGGTTTATGTAATTTTTATAGCAACAGATGTGTCTGATGATATATATTCTACAGTTGTAGGTATAGATGATGTGTCGTTTAATTAATTAGAGAGTTACTATATTTCAAAGCCTCCGGAGAGTAATTTTCAGGAGGTTTTTTTATTACTGCTATTTCCTGTGCAACAGCTTTACTTTTTGCGGTTTAACGCAGTAATTGCTTCTTAGACAGGTTCTAAAAAAGGGTTAACAAATAATTAACCAATTTTTTAATGTAGAATTTATAGGGTAATTGGTTATATTTGCGTTTCCTAAATAAAACTTAATTATGTATAGAGGTATACTTGACCTGCATTCATACTGGGCATTTGCCGTATTAGTATTATTGCTGCTTGCAGCGGCTAACGCATTTTTAGGCCTTTCGGCTAAAAGAGCTTTTTTGTCTAAAGACAGGCAGATAGCCTTAATTGCACTTATTTTTACGCATCTTCAGTTTGTATTTGGTTTAATACTGCTTTTTGTTTCGCCTTATATGGAAACAGCCAAACAATTGGGTATGGGCGGAGTAATGAAGAATGCAGAGTTACGTAAAATGGTGGTTGAACATCCAACCATTAACCTTATAGCCATTATACTTATTACAGTAGGCTGGTCTTCCCACAAAAGGGCAGCAGACAGCAGTGTAAAGTTTAAAAAAATAGGCATTTTTTATATCATAGGCCTCATATTGCTTTTAAGCAGAATTCCGTGGAGCCAGTGGTTAAGCTAACCTCAAAATAAAGCCCTTTTGGGCTTTTGGTGTCTTACGGCATGTTATTTGTTAAACAACAGAAAATTATATATTATGAAGAATAGTATTATTGTTTTTAGTGTTTCGTTAGTGTTACTAATAATAACGGGCTTTACATCGGGTACTACAGTTACTGTTCCCGTTGCTAAAAAAACTGAAAAAATTGCGGCGGTTGCTGTTACAGATTCTGCAAATACTACAGAACCTAAGCTAACGCTGTACAAACAAAATGTGCTTGCTACCTATTATGCCGATAAATTTAACGGCAGAAAAACAACCAGTGGCGAGCGTTTTCATAATTCTAAATATACTGCTGCCCACATGAAACTGCCTTTTGGTACTATGGTAAGGGTAACAAACGAGAAAAACGGAAAATTTGTTGATGTTAAAGTAAATGATCGCGGTCCATTTAGCAAAAAACTCGAAATAGACCTTACCAAAACGGCATTTATGGAAATTGCTTCTAAAAAAGGCTCAGGCAGTTTTAAGGTTAAGATAGAAATTATAGATCCGGCAGAATAATGAAACGCATTATACTATTATTACTACTTACAGCCCTTGTGGGCTGTTCGTCGTCTAAAGGGGCTTTTACATCTTACGATAAAAAGGCCACAGC
Organism: Flavobacterium sp. NRK1; assembly: GCF_024054175.1. GTDB lineage: Bacteria > Bacteroidota > Bacteroidia > Flavobacteriales > Flavobacteriaceae > Flavobacterium. The sequence continues at coordinate 1,092,032 of NZ_JAMXLA010000001.1, read as the reverse complement.
CTGTTATTATGCCGATAAATTTAATGGGAAACGCACCGCAAGCGGTGAAAAATTCAGCAACAATAAACTAACCGCTGCCCACAAAAAACTGCCATTTGGTACTAAGGTTAAGGTAACTAATCTTGCAAACAACAAATCGGTAGTAGTTGTAATAAACGACAGAGGGCCGTTTTCGGCAGGTAAAGATATAGACCTTTCTAAAAAAGCCTTTATGCAGATAACCGACAATAAGCATCACGGCGAATTAAAAGTTTTGCTTGAAATAGCAAAATAACTCACGTAATCAATATTATTTATTGGCTGTACTATGGCACGTGCTTTGCATGAACAATAATAATTTTTATATATTTGGACTACTAAAAAACATAACCGTAATGGAATTTAAATCTAAAAATCCTTTTTTAAACAGTAAATCTTTTGCTAAAGGTACTTCGGTGCATGATGCCGAAGGTAATGTGCTTGTTGATTATAACAGTACCATGACAATTAACGGTGCTGTAAACAAGAGCTTTATACTTTTACTGCTGCTGTTAACCGGAGCATTTACCGTTTGGTATATGACAGTACAGGGTTCTAACCCATACCCGTTAATGATAACAGGAGCAATACTGGGCTTTATCTCGGTACTTGTATCTGCATTTAAACCGGAGCTTTCGCGTTACCTTGCACCTGCTTATGCGCTTTTTGAGGGTTTATTTATTGGTGGTATATCGTTAGTGATTAATACTATGTATCCGGGTGTAGCTTTACAGGCTGTATCTGCTACGTTTGTAACCTTTGTAGTATGTTTTGTATTATACAGGTTTAGAATTGTAAAAGTTACAGAACAATTCAGATCGGTAGTAATTGCAGCTACGCTTGCTTTTGCTACATATTACGTTATAACATGGCTATTGTCTATGTTTACAAGTTTTGTGCCTGCAGATTCTATAACCAATTCATCATGGACAAGTATAGGTATTAGCGTATTTGTAATTGTAATTGCTGCGCTTAACCTTTTCCTTGATTTTGATATGATCGAAAAAGGCGCGCAACGCCGCTTGCCTAAATACATGGAGTGGTTTGGTGCAATGGGACTAATGGTTACCCTTGTATGGCTTTATGTAGAGTTTTTAAGGCTGTTTGCTAAACTATCAAGCAGAGATTAATTTCCTGCACTATATAATACTAAGGCTATCCGCACAGGATGGCCTTTTTTATTTGCAGCAGAATGAAAATAGGGATATTTAAAAATCAAACTTTAGCTGTACTACCACAGGCTTTTTAACACCTGATTCCTCGGTGTTTAGGTTACCCAGTGTAATACCCAGCAGCCTTACCGAGTCTTTGGGTTTTTCCTGATATAAAAGTTCTTTTACGGTTTCCATTATCAGGCTTTTGTCCGATATAAAATAGGGGAGTGTCTTACTCCGTGTCTGCACAGTAAAATCACTGTATTTAATTTTCAGGGTAACGGTTTTACCGGCTATTTTTTTCTTTTTAAGGCGGCGTTCCAGTTCGTTGGCAATATCTTCCAGTTTTTCGAGCATAAAAACTTCCGATACCAGGTTTTCAAAAAAAGTATGCTCTGTACCTACCGATTTTATAAGCCTGTCGGGCTTTACCTGCCCATTGTGTATGCCACGCACCACATGATAATAATAGGCTCCCGATTTGCCAAAATGTTCTGTAAGGTATTCTTCCGATTTCTGCTTTAAGTCGGCCCCCGTAAAAATACCAAGCTGATACATTTTTTCTTCGGTAACCTTACCTACACCATAAAATTTGCCAATCGCCAGATTTTCCAAAAACTCCAAAACCTCGTCAGGGTTTACAGTTTTCTGTCCGTTAGGCTTATTGTAGTCGCTCGCTACTTTGGCAATAAATTTATTTATAGAAATGCCTGCCGAAGCAGTAAGCCCTGTAGTTTCCAGTATGCGCTGGCGTATTTCGCGGGCAATCATGGTAGCACTAGGGTTGCCTTTTTTGTTATTGGTAACATCAAGGTAGGCTTCATCCAGAGAAAGCGGTTCTACCAGGTCGGTATAATCCAGAAATATTTCGCGTATTTTGTTGGATACCTCACGGTAACGGTCAAACCTTGGGCGTACAAAAATAAGATGCGGACATTTTTTCTTAGCTAAAAATCCGCTCATAGCACTCCGCACTCCAAATTTGCGCGCTTCATAGCTTGCAGCAGCTACAACACCCCTGCTTTCGCCGCCACCCACAGCAACGGCCCTGCCCCGCAGTTCGGGGTTATCAAGCTGTTCTACAGATGCATAAAAGGCATCCATATCTACATGAATTATTTTGCGGAATGGGGCAGTGAGTTCCATGCTGTAAAATTAAATAAAAGGCTTAAAAGTATATTGCGATTTATAGGGTGTTATATGTTAATTGTAATCTTTTTTAAATATCTATAACAGATTGTTAATGAGCATGGTTGCAATGGTTTTTTTAAGTACCTTCCATAGCAAATCCAACTACCATGAAAAAATCTGCAATACTTTTAGGCGCAAGCGGGGCTGTGGGCAGCGAGTTGCTTAAACTACTGCTTGCCGATGAGCGATATGACACCGTAATACTATTCTCCAGGCATAAAAGTAAGGTAACACACCCTAAAATAAAGGAATATATTATAGACCTGTTTGAGCTTGAAAACTATAATGAGGCTTTTATTGCCAATGAGGTTTTTTGCTGTATAGGAACCACCAAGGCCAAAACGCCCGATAAAGAAACCTACCATAAAATTGATTATGGCATTCCTGTAGCTGCAGCAAAGCTTGCCAAAGCTAGTGATATAAAAACTTTTATAGTAATATCTGCCATTGGTGCAGATGCAAAGAGCGGTATATTTTACAGTAAGACCAAAGGCGAAATGCAAAATGCAGTGTTAAGCAAGGGTATTGCAAAAACCCATATTTTGCAGCCTTCATTAATTGTTGCAGCCAGAAAGGAAAGCCACGTTATGGAAAAAATGGCACAAGGATTTATGTGGCTGATCAATCCTTTATTGTTTGGCAATGCTGCTAAGTTTAAAAGTATTAAGGCAGAGCGTATAGCTAAGGCAATGCTTTGGCTTGCCAACAATCCGTATAAAAATATTATGGTAACAGGAGATGAATTGGCTCAAATTAGCAAATAACTGCTAATTGTTTTTTAACGAGCGTGAGGACTGCCTGAAATTAGGAAAGAAGAACGACATGGGTTTGCGCTTAAAATGCTTCCAGATAGAGCGGGCTATAAGCCTCATTTCTGAAAGCGGAATGTTGCGTGAACGGAATGCCAGTGCTGTAGAAAGCCCGAAACTTACAGAAAAGTTTACCAGCCCTATAATACCTACACCAAAAATTCCCCAGAACAGCATACTTTCTGATACGTTCCAGTTGGCACCATAAAGACCAAGTGCAAGGTTGCCGCTGGCAAACGTAATGTGGCGTATATCTATATCAAGCCCTAAAAATATACCTATAGATGCCGTACTGCCCATAAATACACCAAACCAAAGGTTAGACATTATGCCTGCCCATTTTTTTTCATACAATTCAGCCAGTTTTTTTGTGCGCACACGCCCTAAGCTGAGTTTTAACAAAGGATGTTCCTGTATGCGGTAATAAATGTGCTGATGCTTATCGCGGTTGGCTACTGCACCCGCTATAATACCTGAAAGAAATAAAAATACGCCAGCAATGGCAGCATGCACTATAGCCAGCGAGTGAATAGGGCTAAGATCGCGTATAAGATGGTACCATTTAGTAAGCGCCAGGTTATAATCAAAAGTAATATCTATAAGCCATATACCAAGCAAAGCAACGGGGAAGGCAACTACTACGTTACCCACAAACGCTATAAACTGCGAGCGGAATACCCTTGCAAAGAGTTCGGCAAATGTTTTGTGTTTTTCGCCGTCAGGCACATTGGTTTTCTTTTTATCGGCCTCCAGTGCGCTAACCAGTGCCGACGCTGTCATGGCGGGCTGTTTGGTAGCAAGCGTAAAGCCCAGTACATAAATGGCAATAAAGCCCAGCGAGTAATTAAGGCTGTAAAAAAAGGCATGGCCAAAGGCGCTGGTATCCATTTTAGATAAAAATACCTTTATAATACATAATATTGCTACTATAAAACCACCTCCCGAAGCTGTCCAGAACATTTTAAAATATTCTTTACGGTCGCGGGTAATATAATGCTCTCCGGTGCGTGCAGTATGCTGGGTTACTTCGTATGATATCAGTTCGGTACTTTCATTTATAAGTTTGCGCACGTTATTCTTATCACAATTATAAGCAATAAGGTCTTTAGCAAGTGTAATAGTATTTTTTTTAGCCTCTTCGGGAGAGTTTATAATAAGTAGCGGTAAAAGTGTGTTTAGGCGCTCAAGCTGCTGCCTTATGCGCAGCAGGCTTTGGTTTACCCTAAGCGATATACCGTATTTTTCACTGTTTTTAAATGCGGTTTTTACATAATCGGTACACTGGCGGTGCAAAATTATAAGCTGTTTATAGCCCAGGTCATCAGGTGTTATAAAATTGCGGCGTTCTTCAAGCAGTTTTTCGGCAATAAGCGCAAATTCTTTCTGGTAAGCCAAAAATGGGCTCTCAAGGTTTTCATACTCGGGTACCATTTGTATCACTTCGGTTTCCAGCGCACGGCCTGCAATACGGTGAATAATAACTTCAAGCGCAAAAAGCAGTTCGGCAAGCGGGCTTCCGTTTTTGGTAGTAGTATAAATAGGGCTGAAGGTAAGCAGTTCAAACAACTGCTCTATTTGCTGCGGAGGTATTTTGGCAATCCATACCGGATCGGTTTTTACATAAAACACCTGATTAAGCAGATACTCCAAAGTATCTTTTTCAGGCTGATCGGGTATCAGCTTTGCAAACAGCCGTTTTTTCACCTCAAAAATAAAGTCGGCATCAGTAAGAATACCGGCATCAGTAAGTATTTTACTGAATTTTTTGTTTTTAAGCAGTCCTTTCAGGTATTTTGCAAGCCCTATGCGGTACTGTTCATTTTCTTTAAGCTCTTTTAAAAGTTCGCCCAGATCTATAGACAGTATTGTTTTAAGATTTCGCGGGCGGATAATGTTTACAAGCTCGGCAAGCAGGTCGGTATCCTGCGCTTTATATTCCCACAGGTTCTTCTCATCAAAATTGATGGCAAAAAACTCTGTAATGGTAATACGGGCTTTATTTTTCTTAAACTTCATGTGGTGTGCCGGGGAAAATGAGATGTAAAAATACAAATCATTGCCCTATAATTATCATAGGGCAAAAAATTTAGTATTTGATTGTGATAGCGATGGTATAAGTGCATTCTTAAACTAAAATATATAGTAAATCTCTGCCTTTAATTCCTTAACTTGGCTGTTATTTCCAAAAAACATGATCGAGATCGAACGTAAATTCCTTGTGCTTACCGATGCCTATAAAAATGAGGCGGTTACACAAAAACGTATTGCACAGGGCTACCTGAACTCTAATCCGGACAGAACTGTTCGTGTCCGCACAAAAGGTAACCAGGGCTTTATTACGGTAAAGGGCAGGAGCAATGACAGTGGTACCAGCCGTATGGAATGGGAAAAAGAAATTACGCTTGCCGATGCCGAAAAGCTGCTTGCGATTTGTGAAAAAGGCAGTATAGATAAAATTAGGTATGAAGTAAAAGTGGGCAGCCATATTTTTGAAGTAGATGAATTTTTTGGTGATAATGCCGGGCTTATAATAGCCGAAGTAGAGCTTGCCGATGAAAATGAAGTTTTTGAAAAACCACTTTGGCTGGGCGAAGAAGTTACAGGAGATGAACGCTACTATAACGCTTACCTTAGCAATAACCCTTATACCTTATGGAACAAATAACCTACGACCTTATAATTATTGGCGGCGGACCTATAGGTATGGCCTGTGCTATTGAAGCGCAAAATAAGGGGCTTAAGTACCTGATAATTGAAAAAGGCTCATTGGTTAACAGCCTGTTTAACTATCCTTTATATATGACGTTTTTTTCTACTGCCGAACGTTTAGAGATAGGCGGTGTGCCTTTTAGCTGCATTGCACCTAAACCGGGCAGGCAGGAAGCGCTGGAATATTACCGCAATATTCATAAGCATTTTAACCTCAATATAAAATTGTTTGAAAGGGTAGAGGCTGTAAACAAAAAAGATAACGGCTTGTTTGTGCTTACCAGTTCTAAGGGAGAGTATGTGTCTAAAAATGTAGTTATTGCTACAGGGTTTTATGACATTCCGGTATATATGGATGTTCCGGGTGAAAACCTGCCGCATGTTCGGCATTATTATAAAGAAGCCCATGAATATGCCTTCCGCAAAATTGTGGTTATAGGTGCTAATAATTCATCGGTAGATGCTGCTTTGGAGTGCTACCGCAAAGGTGCAGATGTTACTATGGTTATTAGAAAAGGTGAAATAAACAACCGCGTAAAATACTGGGTTAAGCCCGATATTGAGAACCGTATTGCCGAAGGCAGTATAAAGGCTTATTTTTATTCGGAAATTACCCAGATCACCGAAAATGAGGTTGTACTTAATACCTCTGATGGTGAAATTCTTATTGAGGCCGATTTTGTACTGGCACTTACCGGTTACAGGCCCGATATTGAGTTTTTAAAGAAAAGCGGAGTACATATAAACGATGGAATTAACTGTACACCTGCCTATAACCCAGAAACTATGGAAACCAATGTGCCGGGCCTTTATCTTGCAGGGGTGGTTTGCGGCGGAATGGAAACCCATAAATGGTTTATAGAAAACAGCCGTGTACACGCAAAATTGATAACTGACCACATTATTTCTGCCTTTTAAATATTAAAATATTGTTAATTTCAGTTGCCCGGATTACAATTTATTAAGTAATTGAGGTAATTTTAATTTGTTGTTTATCAGTTACTAATCATTCATTTTTTCATCGTTTATCAGGGAGGTATTTTTATTCCCGGTAAAAATTGAGTTCGTTTAGTTCGGTAATTACCGAACTAAGTTGTACATTTGCGCAAAATTTGTAAATCAAATGTCAGATATCAGGAAAGAGCGGGATGAATTGGTGGAGCTGTTTGGCGTTTATTTTCAGGATGCACATCATCTTCCACCCCTGGGGTCGCGAATATTAGCAACCCTTATACTGGATTCATGCGGAAATAAAATCTCTTTTGAGGACCTTGTGGAACGTATGGGTGCCAGTAAAAGTTCGGTTTCTACAAACCTTAACCTGTTACTTAAAATAGGTAAGATTAGTTATTATACCCTTCCGGGAGACCGAAAAAAATATTATAAATGCACACCTTTTAGCGAAAGATTTGACAATTACCTTAAAATGATCGATGCTGAGAAGAAGATTATTGATAAGATGCATGCCTACAGGGAGAAAACAATTTCCTGCCCAATGGGTAAATCTGATCTTGATAAAATAAAAATATACAAACAGCATATGTTTGATATGGAAGCTTTGATACTAAAAAGTATAGCCGATTTTAAGCAGATAGAAAACAACGATCCAATATAAATCATCCACAATAAAACGAACAGTAAATCCAGACACAAATGAAAAACAAGTCTTTTATAGGAGCCATAGCTGCCTTGCTTATAGTTGCTTCATGCGGTAAAAAACAAGAGCAGGCTCCTGCCCCGGGACCAATGCCTTTTGCTGTGCAGACCATTGCCAGGCAGGATGCAACTATTTATGAAGAATACACTGCTAACCTTGAAGGCCAGCAAAATGTAGAGATCCGTCCAAAAGTTAATGGTTTTATCCAGAAAATATATGTTGACGAAGGCCAGATGGTGCGCAAAGGCCAGCTGCTTTTTAAACTGGAAACCCAAACCCTTAATCAGGATGCTGCTGCTGCAAAAGCCAATGTTAGTGCAGCGCAGGTAGAGGTAGACAGGCTTAAACCGCTTGTAGACCGTAAGATTATATCTAACGTACAGCTTGAAACTGCAAAAGCAAAACTTGCCCAGGCAAAAGCATCATATAGTGCTGTAGCTGCCAATATAAATTACGGAACTATTACATCTCCGGTAGATGGTGTTATAGGAAGCCTTCCTTATAAAGAAGGTGCCCTTGCCAGCGCTACCAGCGAAATGCCGCTTACCACAGTGTCTGACACACGCGTTATGCGTGCTTACTTTTCTATGAATGATAAGCAGATGATAAGCTTTAGCCGCGAATTTAAAGGTGCTACACTACAGGAAAAACTAAAAAACACACCCGATGTAAGTTTATTGCTTGCTGATGGCAGTGTTTATGAAGAGAAAGGGCGACTGGTAACGGTAACAGGACTTGTTAACGAAACTACCGGTACAAGCCAGTTCAGGGCAGAGTTTAAAAACCCTGAAGCAATACTTAGAAGCGGAAGCAAAGGTACTGTAAGGCTGCCTATAACTTTTGAAGATGCATTAGTAGTACCTCAAAATGCTGTGTTTGATATGCAGGGCAAACAAATGGTATATGTTGTTAATAAAGACAACACTGTAAAATCTAAAATTATAAACGTTAAAACCACATCAGGGCTTAACTTTATTGTAGAGAGCGGCCTTGAAGAAGGTGAAGTTATAGTGGTAGAGGGCGTTACCAAACTTAAAGACGGTATGGCTATAGTGCCCCAGCCTAAAAAAGAAGAAGCTGCCCCAGCTGCTGCAGATAGCGTAAGTGCTGCTAAAACAACTACAACAACCGTTACCAAAAAATAACACAAATGCTAAAAACTTTTATAGAAAGGCCGGTACTGAGTACTGTAATTTCGATACTATTAACCATTTTGGGGATTCTGGGTTTGCTTTCATTGCCTGTGGAGCAGTACCCGGAAATTGCCCCGCCTACGGTTCAGGTAACAGCTACCTATACAGGGGCTAATGCCGAAACTGTACTTAACAGCGTTGTTATTCCGCTTGAGGAAGAAATAAACGGTGTTGAAGGTATGACCTATATGACATCCAGCGCGGCTAATGATGGTACTGCCAACATAAGCGTGTTTTTTGAACTTGGTGTAAACCCCGATATTGCTGCGGTAAACGTGCAGAACAGGGTATCGCGTGCTACAAGCAAATTACCGCAGGCTGTTATTCAAACAGGGGTTACCACCCTTAAAAGCCAGACCAGTGCCCTTATGTTTGTTTCGCTTTTCAGTACAAACAAAGAATATAATGGTACATATGTGCAAAACTTTGCCAAAATTAACCTTGTGCCAAGGCTTCAGCGTGTAAAAGGAGTAGGGCAGGTAAACGTATTTGGTGCCAAAGATTACTCAATGCGTATATGGATAGACCCTGAGAAAATGGCAGCATATAACCTTTCGCCGAAAGATATACAGGCAGCATTACAGGAGCAGAATGTTGAGGCTGCGCCGGGTAAATTTGGTGAAAATGCTTCGGGCGTTTATGAATATGTAATTAAATATAAAGGGCGCCTTAGTAAAGTAGAAGATTATGAAGATATAGTAGTAAAAGCTACCGGAAACGGAAACTTTTTACACCTTAAGGATGTAGCCAAAGTAGAACTTGGAGCCTTTAACTATGGTTCTAACAACTATGGTATGGGTAATGAAGGTGTGGCTATTGGTATATTCCAGACGTCAGGCTCAAACGCAAATGATATTATTGATGAGGTAATGGCTATCTTACAGGAAAGCAAAGCTGACTTTCCTGAAGGTATAGATTATGTTGTACCGTTTAATACTAAAACGTTCCTTGATGCCTCTATCCACAAAGTAATATCTACACTGGTAGAAGCTTTTATACTGGTATTTATAGTAGTATTCCTTTTCCTTCAGGATGTACGTTCTACACTGGTACCTGCCATTGCGGTTCCGGTTGCTATTATTGGTACGTTTTTCTTCCTGCAGATATTCGGATTCTCTATTAACCTTTTAACCCTGTTTGCACTTGTGCTTGCTATTGGTATTGTGGTAGATGATGCCATTGTGGTAGTAGAAGCCGTGCACGCCAAACTGGATGAAGGGGAAAAATCGGCCAAAAATGCCACACTTTCTGCCATGAGCGAAATTACAGGAGCCATTGTATCTATTACGCTTGTAATGGCGGCGGTATTTATTCCGGTATCATTCCTTAAAGGACCATCGGGGGTATTTTATCAGCAGTTTGCCATTACACTTGCAGTAGCTATCTTAATTTCGGCAGTAAATGCCTTAACGCTGAGTCCTGCACTTTGTGCGCTGTTGCTTAAACCGCATGATGAAGAGCACGAACACAAAAAGAAAAACATTAAAGACCGTTTCTTTATAGCATTTAATAGCGGCTTTGATGCTATGAACAGGAAATATGTTAAGTCGTTAGGCTTCCTTGCCCGAAAAAAATGGATAACAGTATTAGGGCTTTTGATTTTCTGCGGAATCACCTATTTACTTTTCACTACCACACCTTCCGGGTTTATACCTAACGAAGACAGGGGAATTATTATGGCAGATATTACCATGCCGCCGGGTACAACCCTTGAAAAAACCGATGCTGCCGTAAAACAGCTTGACTCATTGCTGCAAACTATGCCAATGGTAGAAGCAAGGATGAACATTGTAGGTTTCAGCCTTTTAAACAGGATTAACGGAGCATCATATGCATTTACCGTTATTAAGCTTAAAGACTGGAAAGAAAGAAAAGAAGCCAACCAGAGCGTAGATGCTATTGTAGGTGAATTATTTGGACGCACAGCAGCCTTTAAAGATGCAAGAATGTTATTCTTTACCCCGCCAAGTGTACAGGGATTTGGTTCTGCAGATGGTTTTGAATTTAAGATACAGGATAAGGGCGATGACGACTGGGCTACCGTAAGTAAAGTGAGCAATGAGTTTCTTGCAGAGCTTTCTAAAAGGCCGGAAGTACAGTATGCCATGACCAATTTTAACCCGGGATTCCCGCAGTATCAAATGGATATTAATGTGGAAAGGGCTAAAGATGCAGGTGTGTCTGTAAGCGATATTTTTAATACCATGCAGGGTTATTATGGTGGTTTATATACTACCGATTTTAATCGATTTGGTAAACAGTTTCGTGTAATGATACAGGCTGAGCCGGATGAACGTGCCGACGAACGATCTATAGATAAAATATACGTTAGAAATGCCAACAACCAAATGGTTGCCATAAGCCAGTTTGTAGATTTTAAAAAGATATACGGGCCTGAAGCTGTAGCGCGTTTTAACATGCTGAAAGCGGTAAACGTTAACGGTAAGGCAAATCCGGGATACAGCTCAGGAGATGCTATTAAAGCTATTCAGGAAGTTGCCGCACAGCACCTGCCTAAAACCTATAGCTACGAATTTTCGGGTATGACACGTGAGGAAATTATAGCGGGCAGCCAGGCGGCGGGAGTTTTCCTTTTAAGCTTAATATTTGTTTACTTCCTGCTAAGTGCCCAGTACGAAAGCTACATAGTGCCATTGGCAGTACTGTTATCGTTACCGGTAGGTATTGCAGGGGCTATTGGTTTTGTTAAACTTGCCGGGCTGGAAAATAACATTTACTTTCAGGTAGCCCTGATCATGCTTATAGGCCTCCTCGCCAAAAATGCCATTCTTATTGTAGAGTTTGCAATACAGCGTCGCCGACATGGCATGAGCCTGATAGAATCGGCTAAAGAAGGAGCCAAAGCACGTTTAAGACCAATATTAATGACCTCGTTTGCATTTGTGTTCGGTTTAATGCCGTTAGCGCTTGCAAGCGGTGTAGGTGCTGTAGGTAACAGGTCTATTGGTATGGGTGCTGTAGGTGGTATGCTTATAGGTACAGTATTCGGTGTATTTGTTATTCCTATATTATTTGTAATATTCCAGGGACTGCAGGAAAGAATATCATCTAAACCATTACCGGTAGAAAACCAAGAAAATAACGAAGCATAAAAACCGGGAAAACCATGAAACTTATAAAGATAACATATAGACTGGCAATAGCGGTGGCAGCAGGTGTTTTGCTGCAGGGATGCTTTGCCGCAAAAGAATATAAAAGGCCCGACATAAAAGCCGAGAACCTGTACAGAACAGAAATTGTATCGCAGGATACGATTTCTATGGCAGATATATCATGGCAGAATATGTTTACCGATCCGAAATTACAGGAATACATAAACAAAGGGCTTCAGAATAATTTTGATATAAGGGTAGCAATGCAGAATATTGTTGCTGCCGAAGCCAGCCTTAAACAGGGCAAGGCAGGATATTTTCCTACGCTTAGCCTTGGTGCCGACTGGACACATATTGAACAGAGTAAAAACAGCCAGATAGGGCGAATTGTAAGCCAGACTGGCGGTTCTACTAACTTAGACCAGTATCAGTTAACAGGTTCTTTTGCCTGGGAAGCCGATATATGGGGCAAAATACGCAGTAACAAGCGTGCTTATGCCGCATCATATATGCAAACGCTTGCCGCTAACCAGGCGGTAAAAACGCAGGTTATAACAGGTATTGCCAGTAATTATTATCAATTATTATCGCTGGATGCACAGCTGGAAATTGCCGAGAAGACACTTGTTAACCGTGGTGAAAGCGTTGAGGCAATTATTGCACTTAAAGACGCGGGAAGCGTTAATGAAGTGGGTGTAAAGCAAACCGAAGCTCAAAAGTATGCAACTGAGCTTATAATTGAAGATCTTAAAAACAATATTATACTGGTTGAAAATTCACTTAGCATATTACTTGGCGAACCTGCTAAAAAATTAGAGCGCGGCACACTTGCACAGCAAACGCTTAACCCAAATATCAGCCTTGGAGTTTCTACGCAGCTGCTTAGAAACCGCCCGGATGTTGTGGCGGCTGAGTATGGTTTTGTAAATGCTTTTGAGCTTACTAATGTAGCACGAAGCAATTTTTATCCTCAGTTTAGAATAACTGCTACAGGTGGTTTACAGAGTATTGAGCTTAGCGACTGGATAAATACCAACTCATTGTTTGCTAATATTGTTACGGGGCTTACACAGCCTTTGTTTAACGGAAGGCAGATTCGTACCCGTTATGAAATTGCCAAAGCCCAGAATGAACAGGCGCTTGTAAAATTTGAACAGGCACTTATAACTGCAAGTAAAGAGGTAAGCGATGCTCTTGCAAATTATAACAACGAAACAAAAAAGCTTACCATAAGGGAAAAACAGGTAGATGCGCTTACCAAAGCTGCTGACTATTCAGATGAATTGTTAGATTATGGCCTGGTTAACTATCTTGAAGTACTTACAGCAAAAGATAATGCGCTAAATAGCCAGCTGAATTTAGTTGATAATCATTACAGGCAATATCTTGCCGTAATAAATTTATATAAAGCATTAGGCGGCGGATGGCGCTAACAGCATAGTTTGGGAAATCTTTCCAGATTATTTTAGATTAATTGTTTGTTTTATGTTTGCTCCCCGGTGTTTTTTGCATCGGGGAGCTTTCTTTTATTACAGGGTAGGGAAATTTTAAACCAAACTGTTTAAAGTATGTGTGGAGTTTCTTTTTGAGTAAAATTGCCCGGTACAATTTTGTATCGGGCGTTTTTTTTATTTTTACTGAAACATAAAAAACCAATGCAAAAAACAACTAAAATTATGTTGGGATTACTGCTGATTGTAACAGTTAGCTGTAGTAAATCTCAAAAACTAACTATTTCCAACAATTCATCATCTGCATTTTATATTATGGATAAGCATACTGCAGATCACATTAACGCTGAAAAGTTATACAGTCTGAAGGAGAGCGGTGAAATAGAGCATGTGTCTGCTAATGGTGGTATTTATACCTATGTGGGTACAGGAGAAGCATTAGACAAATATACGGTAGACAGTACCTATGTATTTTGTTTTGTGAATGATACTGAACTCACAAAAAACGTAAAAGGCAAAAGCAGGTTTAATTATGAGGAAGTTAAGGTTTCTCCTTCCGGTAATCCCGACGCTATGGAAATTGATATTACAATTCAGGATACACTTGATCATCCTGTTTTTAGCAGCAGCTTAAAAATGCAGTTTGGTTTTTAAGTAAAAAGCAATATTTTTTTATTGAAATCTTACAAATTCTCGACAAAATCCATCAAATTCTAAATACTACTTTTCTTTCAAATGTTTAACGCAACCTTACACATTATTTGTCATCTAATCTAAAAACTATTCACATAATTTATGGTTTAGCGACAATATATAATTGTGTTCCGTTTAGTTTTGTGTACTATAATTATATTTCTGGTAACCGTTTGGGCTTCTGTCCGGGCGGTTATTTTTATTAACAGGATAAATCTCCTTAACATCAGCCTTACAATTCTCTGCTAAAATTGTTAACCGTAAACTTTATCTTACTAATATTTAAAAATTAAATATTTTACTACAACATTTGTTCCTTTTTGTAAAAATCAGCCTAATATTTCCGTATTTAATCGATTAAAAGCACATTAAATCGGCGTAATGCAAAAATATTTAAAAATATCTTTCAAATTATTACGGTTATTATTTAAAAAATAAATAATTTTGCCTCTGGTTTATTTAAAGCGTGACTTTCAAGTCGTTAGAGCTATTGAATGATCTATATGCATGGCATCTTTTCAGCTAATAAAAATTAGGCATGCATATTATTTTTAAAACTGACAGCATTATTAACACGTATGTGTGCTGCGCGTTTTGTATTATTCCCCGGTATAAACAGCATATAATGCAGCTATAAGAGAATATTATAAGCAGATAATTTAATCTGGTATCGGTGTGATAAGGCATGCCGATTTGATCCGGATGGGGAGAGATTGTATGTAAGCATCCGGCAGTTGACGGCGGTAACAGGGTAATAAGACTTTAATAGCTAAAGCACCTTTAAATACCGTTTTTAACAACTGCTCCAAATTTAATAATGAAACAAGCACAATGGCTGTGCTGCTTTATAAGCCTTTTGGCTATTACTGTAAGCGCACAGCAGGACAACAACTGGTACTTTGGCCGAACGGCTGCTTTAAACTTTAGCACGGGCAGGCCTGTTGCTGTAACAAGCAGTACAATGAATACTATGGAAGGCAGCTCGGCAATATCGGATGAAAACGGTGTGCTGCTTTTTTATACAAACGGTGTTGATGTATGGAACAGGAATAATTTGAAAATGCCGCACGGAACGGGTCTGTTAGGAGATCAGAGTACCACACAGTCGGCAATAATAGTTCCTAAGCCCGGCTCATCAACAACGTATTATATTTTTGCGGCAGATGATGCGGGAGGGCCTAATGGCTTAACATACTCTGAAGTAGATATGACCGCAGATAATGGTAAAGGAGATGTAGTAGCGGCAAACATTCCGCTTATAACACCGGTTACAGAAAAAATTACTGCTGTTTATCATTCAAACGGTAAAGATATATGGGTTACAACTCATGGATGGGGTAATGATGCTTTTTACAGCTATCTGGTAACAGCATTTGGCGTTAGTGCTACACCGGTAATAAGCAATGCAGGCAGCAGCATAGAAGGAGCCGATAATTCTGGGCATTATGCAGGCTGGATGAGTATTTCACCCAATGGTAAACATCTGGCATCGGCAAACGGTATGCTTAATGTAGAACTTTTTGAGTTTAATAACCAGACTGGTATTGTAAGCAATGCTGTTGTTATAAAATCGCCTGCAAAGTGTTATGGGGTAGAATTTTCGCCAAACAGCAAACTGCTGTATGCAACAAGCAATGATAATGTTTTTCAGTATAATATAACAGCTGCAGATATTGCTGCTACGCAAACATCGGTAGGTACAATAAATGTTGCAAGCTCAATAAAACTTGGGCCCGATTCAAAAATTTACCTTGTAAACAAGTATCTTACAGGCGCGCTGTCTGTTATCAACAATCCTAATATTGAAGGTGCAGGATGTAACTTTGCCCTTGATACAATTGATCTTGGCGGAAAAAAAACATTTGTAGGGCTGCCTAACTTTGTTGTTTCGCCTTTTTACCTTTTAGATATTGATGCAGAAAATGATTGTAAGGATACCGAAGTTTCTTTTATGGCTTTAGGTACCCTTGATGCAGATAGCATTATATGGGATTTTGGTGATGGCAATCAGTCTGCCAGCGCAATTGCAGTGCATACCTATGCGGCTACGGGAATTTATACCGTAAAAGCGAAGGCAAAAAATGGCAAAGAAACCCGCTTTTTTTCTAAACAGATTACCGTAGTAAAAGCACCTGTTGCAAATAAGCCTGAAGATATATTAACATGTGGGGATTCTGATGGTACGGCTATTATTGATGTTGCAGCCCAAAGCCCTGCTGTTTTAGGCACACAGTCTGCCGCATTGTTTTCGGTAAGTTATCATACTACACAGGAGGATGCAGAGGCTGGCACCAATGCATTGCCCATAAATTATCCTGCGGCAAATGGTGATATTATTTATGCAAGGGTATCGCGCAATAATAGTGACTGCTACGCAGTAACATCGTTTACTATTATAATAGTGCCTGCACCGGTTTTAGATATGGACGATAACTATAGTTTTTGTGAAGACAGCTACATTGTTATTGAGGCACCTGAAGGATTTGACAGCTATGAATGGACTTATAATGGTAAAACAGAAGCAGGCGGCAATCTTAAAAGTGTAAACAAACCGGGTGAATATAGTTTAAGAGTTACTAAAGTTACAGGATCTATTACTTGCGATGCTGTTAAAACCATCATAGTAAACCAGTCGCAAAAGCCGGTCATAAAAAAGATAGACATAAAAGACTGGACAGATAATAATAACTCCATAGAAGTAATCACTGATTCGGCAGGAGATTACGAATATTCAATAAATGGTACGGAATATCAGGACAGCCCATTGTTTGAAGATCTGAAACCGGGGCAATATACAGTAACCGTAAATGATAAAGCCGGATGCGGCATGGCTCAGGATGAAGTATTGTTATTAATGTATCCAAGATATTTTACGCCTAATGGTGATGGGGTTCATGATAAGTGGCAGATAGAAAATGCATGGTTTACCCAGGATATGGTTATTACTATTATAGACAGGTATGGAAGAATAATGGCTTCTTTTAAAGGCAGCTCTTCCGGATGGGACGGTACTTATAATGGCATACAACAGCCTGCAACAGACTACTGGTTTGTTATAACACGTAAAAATGGTAAAGAATATAAAGGTCATTTCGCAATGATGCGATAAAATAAATTTTCATAAAGATTTGGGGAAGGGGTCGTACAGCAATGTGCGGCCTTTCCGTTTTTATCAACAGTATAAAACGTTTATTTTGGTTGCATTATTAACATAAAACATAAAAAATAAAACGGCTGTATTTTATAATTGATTACAAATAAAACGTTAAATATGTTAAAAGTAAAATTATACAATACTGTAAATCAATATTTTGCGAATTTGTACGTTATAAATATAACTTATAAACGGCATATTTTCGATAAAACATGCTGTTCAACGATTTTTTCGTACAGTATAAGGAAGTTTGATTTAATTATAAAAAAATTGAATAGTTTAGAGCAATAAATCAAACTCATAAAGAATAATTTTGTTTTAATAATTTAATTTACTCCCCCTGAAAATGAATGCACTATTATTGACTATCGGGCTTCTTATGGCGGTTTTTTTCTTTCTTATTGACAAAAATATGCTGCCGGGAGCTTTAGTTGCGAGGAAAACCATTATCTCTCAGCTTGAAAAAAACAAAAAAAAGGAAATGCAGTTGCAGGCAGAGTTTGAAGACCTGGTAAATGAAAATCATGCATGGTCTTATGCAGCTTTTCCTGATAGCGATATAACTTACGCAGAATATATTGAACTGCTTAAAGAAAAAGCAAGTATTGAATATGCCGATTCTGAATTTGAAAAGCTGAAAAGCAAAAAATTGCTCAAAGAACAGCTTTATGACTATATTGAAAGAATTAAAGATCAGGAAGAAGCCATGCTGGCACTTCAGGCCGATCTTGATTACCAGAGAAGAAATTTTGGTATGCAGGGCATAGCTACCGCATCTTAAAATTTACTATTGGATTTAATGCGTAATTCCTGTTAATCGACTAACGGGAAGTGCGCATTATTTTTTTTATATACGCCAGCCCCTTTATTTTGTGGGCATAGCATTTTTGTTGATAACCTTTAAAGCAGTTTAACACAAAAACACATGCCGTTTTCCTAATTTGCTACAGGTTAAAAGAGGAGGTAAACATGGAAAAGGAAAACATAAAAGGGCAGGGCGCAGTTGCTAATATTCATAATCATTTTATTAAAAACCGTTACGAAACGTCTATATATCAGGATGATTATGAGGAGGAAATTGCCAAAACCAAAGTACTCGAGGTATTTCCTAAAACTATAGTTAATACTGTAAAAAGCCCCGATCTTTCAATGGCCTATTCTATGAATCCCTATCAGGGTTGTGAGCATGGCTGTGCATACTGTTTTGCACGCCCAACACACGAGTATTGGGGATATAGTGCAGGGGTAGATTTTGAGCGTATTATAATGGCTAAAAAAAATGCGCCGCAACTGCTGGAAAAATTCTTTCAGAAAAGGGGCTACAAGCCTGAACCGATACTTATGTCGGGCAATACCGATTGTTACCAGCCGGTAGAACGCAAACTTAAAATTACAAGGGCATTGCTGCAAACCTGCCTTGACTACAGGCATCCTGTGCATGTGCTTACCAAAAATGCACTTATAACCCGCGATCTGGATATACTGGTAAAACTTGCCGAAAAAAATCTTGTAACGGTATCTTTAAGTATCCCTACCATAAATGAAGATCTAAGGCGTAAACTCGAGCCCAGGACATCATCTGTCAATACAAAGTTAAAAGCGCTGCAAACGCTTTCTAATGAAGGCATACCTACACATGTAATGGTTGCTCCTATGATACCGGGGCTTAATACACCCGAAATATTGCCTACAGTTAAAACTATTGCCGAAATGGGAGCAAGGGGTTTTGGTTATACCTTAGTGCGCCTTAATGATACGGTAGAGCCTGTTTTTAAAGAATGGCTTGAAGAACATTACCCTGACCGTAAAGATAAAGTACTGCACCAGATAAGTTCTATGCACGGCGGTAAGCTTGGCGAAAAACAGGTGTTTAAGCGTCGTATCGGCGAGGGCAATATTGCCGATATGATTCATACTACTTTTAAAATTGCGAGGCAGAAGTTTTTTGCAGACAAAGAGCCTTTGCCGGAGTTGGCAACCCATTACTTTGATGGTACAAAAGGAGAACAGCTTAGCCTTTTTTAGTTTTAAAAATGTTGTTGTTTGCTTAGATTTAAAAAACTGACCACCCCGGCTTTCAGCCACCCCTCCAGAGGAGGGGGGAAGTATTACTGATAACTAAAAAAGCCATCCTTTACAGGACGGCTTTTTTTGGATATTCTTTTTTGGAAAGAAAGCTGTTATTCAATTTCAGATACCCTCAGCGTGTTTACCATACCTTTATCTACAACAGGCATTGCAGCAAGATTGATAAGAAAATCACCTTTTTCAACAAAGCCTTTGTCTTTAGCCATTTGGTTAACATCTTCTACGGTTTCATCTGTACTTGTAAATTTATCGTAGTAAAATGCATTAACACCCCAAAGAAGGTTAAGCTGGGTAAG
Organism: Flavobacterium sp. NRK1; assembly: GCF_024054175.1. GTDB lineage: Bacteria > Bacteroidota > Bacteroidia > Flavobacteriales > Flavobacteriaceae > Flavobacterium. The sequence continues at coordinate 1,072,506 of NZ_JAMXLA010000001.1, read as the reverse complement.
TATTGTTTTATTTGATGTAAACACCAATATATGTGCACTTGGCCTCCATGCAGAGATCTGGAAAGCAGTATAACCACTGTTTGTTAGCGTACAGATACCTTTTGCCTTAATTACATTTGCCATTTGTGCGGCATGGTGGCATATGGTTTTAGTTATAAAACGTTTTGTGCGCACCTGCGGGGTATTTTGCGGAACCTGAATAAGCGGAGAATCTTCAACAGCTTCAATAATCTGTGTCATTTTCTCAATAACCTGAACAGGGTAGTTACCTACAGATGTTTCTCCGGAAAGCATTACGGCATCGGCACCGTCCATTACAGAGTTTGCCACGTCGTTTACTTCGGCACGTGTAGGGGTAAGGCTTGTAATCATAGTTTCCATCATCTGGGTAGCAACAATTACAGGAATACGTGCCGTTTTAGCACGGTTTATAAGTTTCTTCTGTATAAGCGGCACTTCCTGTGCAGGAATTTCCACTCCAAGGTCGCCACGGGCAACCATAAGTCCGTCACAAAAAGCAACAATCTTATCTATGTTCTCAACGCCTTCAGGCTTTTCTATTTTAGCTATGATAGGAATTTTATGTTCAGAATGCTCGCTGATAAGGTCCTGAAGTTCTTCAAGGTCTTTTGGTGTACGAACAAAAGAAAGTGCAATCCAGTCAACCTTTTCTTTACACGCAAAAATAGCATCTCTTATATCTTTTTGTGTAAGGGCAGGAAGTGATACTTTGGTATTTGGAAGGTTTACACCTTTTTTAGATTTTAAAGGGCCGCCCTGTATAACTATAGTTTTAACTTCATCCCTGCGGTTTGTTTCAAGAACTTCAAACATCAGTTTGCCATCGTCAAGAAGTATTCTTTCGCCCGGGTTTACATCATTTGGAAATTCTTTGTAGTTCATGTAAACTCTCTCTGCAGAGCCTGGTACATCCTCAGCAGTCTGAAAAGTAATAATATCACCTGTGTTTACAATAACATCCTCCTTCATTACTCCAACACGCAGTTTAGGGCCTTGTAAGTCGGCTAATATAGAAGTGTTGTAGCCAAACTCTTTATTCAGGCTTCTAATCATGTCTATACGTTCTTTAACATCGGTATAATCGGCATGAGAAAAATTGATCCTGAATACGTTTACACCTGCATCAATCATATCTTTCAGCACTTCCCTTGTACTGCATGCAGGTCCTAATGTGGCTACAATTTTAGTTTTTTTTCTTGTCGGCATTCTTTTAAAAAATTAAATTGTTCTTAGATTTCAGTTTTTTGTGGTCAATACTATATGCTGTTGCAACCTGTTTAATGGTAAGCAATTTTTCAACAACTTCATCTTTATCAAAAAGAGCGGGCATGTTTTCTATTTTAAGAACATAATCCACGGTCTTAAGTTCGGGCATTAAAAAAACGCTTGTCTCAATTGACAGGCCTGTGTCTTCAAATAAAGAAGTGATGGTATTGCTCTGCATGGTTGTTATCCTGTTCCTGTTTTGTATCAGGTTCCATGCACAGTCGTTGCCGGGGTCTTCAAAAATAAATCTCGAAAAACAGCTTTCCCCTTCGTTAATGGTAACCCATATGTCGTTTGGGCTTTTTTCAAGCAGTATAGATAATTCCCTGTTCATAAAATAGGCAAGCCTGTGGTCTTCAAGGGAAGAATGTATGGCAATCAATCCATAATCGATCGTTACAAAATCGTCAATCAATAATTTGTGAATAGCCATATTAAACTCAAAAATAAGCCTGTAAATATACTATTTAATGTTAAGAAAAAATAGCGTATATGATTAAGTTTCTGCTATTTTATCTACGAAAACGTTTTAGTTTACTGATAAGTTGCCTTATTTTTTGTTAATTTTTTCCTGAAATGCAAAAAACGCACGTTGCGATGCTTTTTCTTCTGCTTTCTTTTTAGAAGTGGCCCGGGCACGTGCAACTATCCTGCCGTCTATCTTTAGCTTTACTGCAAAATGTTTCTGGCCTTCGGTTCCGTTATCTTCATAAATTTCATACTGAAAAGTCTTTTTTTCCTTTTGGCACCACTCTATAACCAGGCTTTTGTAGCTTATTACCTTGCCTTCAAGCTTGGCAATATCTACATAAGGAATTATTACTTTTTTATGTATAAACTTTTCGCACCAAATAAAGCCGCGATCCAGGTATATAGCGCCAATAAGTGCCTCAAAAAGATTACCGTGTATATTTTCGCCAAAATGCTGTGTAGATACTTTGCTCTCTACCCATTTTATAAGGTTAAGGTCGCGGCCAAGCTCATTAAGATGCTCCCGGCTCACTATTTTAGAGCGCATTTTGGTAAGGTACCCTTCGTCTCCGGTAGGTACTTCATTAAAAAGATGGGCGGCAATTACAGAGCCCAGCATAGCATCGCCCAGAAATTCAAGCCTTTCATAATTTACAGGATGCCCGTTTTCGTCGGTCTTGTTAGATGACCTGTGTGTAAATGCCCTGCGATAGTGGGTAATATCTATAGGCTGAAAGCCAAGTATCTTGTTGAGTTCATCAAAAAAAATCCCGTCTTCCGGAGAAAGACGGGTATTCTTTGAAAATATTTTTTTAATGATACCCATAGTGGTATATTAAAGTTCTAGTTTTTTAACCAGCACACATGCGTTGTGTCCGCCAAACCCAAATGTATTGCTCATAACAACTTTCATATCCCTTTTCTGGGCCTTATTAAAAGTAAAGTTAAGCTTAGGGTCTATATTTTCATCATCAGTAAAATGATTGATGGTTGGCGGTACTATGCCGTATTTGATAGATAATATAGAAGCTATGGTTTCTATGGCTCCTGCAGCACCAAGAAGGTGTCCGGTCATAGATTTTGTAGAGTTAAGGTTAAGCGTGTAGGCATGCTCACCAAAAACTTCCATGATAGCTTTAGATTCTGCAATATCTCCCAGAGGGGTAGATGTACCGTGCATATTTACACCATCTACATCTTCAGGTTTTAAGCCTGCATCCCTAAGGCAGTTAATCATAACGTTGCGCGCGCCCAGCCCTTCAGGGTGAGGAGCAGTAATATGGTGTGCATCGGCACTCATACCGCCGCCGCCTATTTCGCAGTATATTTTTGCGCCTCTAGCCACAGCGTGGTCATACTCTTCCAGTATAAGCGCACCTGCGCCTTCACCCAGTACAAAGCCCTCACGGTCTTTATCCATAGGCCTTGAAGCGGTTTTAGGGTCGTCGTTTCTTGTAGAAAGCGCATGCATAGCGTTAAACCCGCCCATACCGGCAATGGTTACCGCTGCCTCGCTACCACCGGTTACCATGACATCTGCATGGCCCAGGCGAATGTAGTTAAAGGCATCTATTAATGCATTTGTAGATGATGCACAGGCAGAAACCGTTGTAAAGTTAGGGCCTCTTAAACCATATTTAATAGAAATATGGCCGCCTGCAATATCGGCAATCATTTTAGGTATAAAGAAAGGATTAAATTTAGGTACGCCAGGTCCTTTAGCCCAGTTGATAACTTCCTCCTGGAAAGTTTCAAGTCCGCCAATACCTGATCCCCAAATAACACCTGCCCTGTCTTTATCTAAAGCGTCAAAGTCAAAATTAGCATCTTTTACTGCTTCATCCGTAGCAACAAGGGCATACTGGGCATATTTGTCCATTTTCCTTGCTTCTTTACGGTCTATAAAATCTTCAACGTTGAAATTTTTTACCTCACAGGCAAACTTGGTCTTGAAGTTAGTCGTGTCAAAATAAGTAATAGGGGCTGCTCCGCTAACACCGTTAACAAGTCCGTTCCAGTATTCCTCAACGTTGTTTCCTATCGGTGTAAGTGCACCCAGTCCTGTTACTACAACTCTTCTTAATTTCATAAGGTCAATTTTATAGTTTCAAATTTATAGAACAATACCCATGCGTCTCTATAAAAATAATAAGAAAACATGGGCATTGGTGATATTTTTTTATGAAAACGCCCTGTCTTTAAGAGGTTCTCATTTTTTTAGGTATTTTGGCCTTAATTGTCCCAATAAATAATAACATCCATGTAATGAGTAACTACATGGATGTTGAATATTTATTATTTTTTTGCCTCTTCGATGTAAGAAATCGCCTGACCAACAGTAGAAATATTTTCTGCCTGATCGTCCGGAATCTGAATGTCAAATTCTTTTTCAAACTCCATAATAAGCTCAACAGTGTCTAATGAATCCGCTCCTAGATCATTTGTGAAGCTAGCTTCTGTTACAACTTCGTTTTCGTCAACACCTAATTTGTCTACGATAATCGCTTTTACTCTTGATGCAATGTCTGACATAATCTTTAATTTTAGAATTTAAATTGAATGGCAAAAATAAAAAACTTTATTTTAAAACAGCATTTTCGCCAAAAAATGTAGCACTAATTTAAAAAATTAATTTTAGAATGTTGCTAAAAGGCCGTTATTTTGCAGGATATTATTCTTTTTTCAATACCGTAAAATACTTTCCAAAAAATGAAAAAAATAGTGCTTTTTGCTTCGGGTGGGGGCTCTAATGCAGAGCAGATAATGCAGTATTTCGACGAGAAGCAGGGTTATACTGTAGCTGGGGTGTTTACAAATAACAAAACTGCGGGTGTAATAGAGCGCGCAAAAAACTATGATATTCCTGTATTTATTTTTAAACGTGAAGAGCTAAATGAAGGAAAAGTACTTCAAAGTATTAATCAGATTGCCCCTGATATTATTGTGCTGGCAGGATTTTTATTAAAATTCCCTTCAGATATTATTGCTGCCTACCCTCATAAAGTAATAAATATACATCCGGCACTACTGCCTAAGTATGGCGGAAAAGGTATGTATGGCATGCATGTGCACCGTGCCGTGCTTGAAAATAAAGACAAAAAAAGCGGTATAACCATACATTATGTAAATGATAATTATGACGAGGGTAATATTATTTATCAGCATGCTGTAGCAGTAGAGGAATGCCTTAGTGCCGAAGAAGTGGCGCTAAAAGTACTAGCGCTAGAACATGAACATTTTCCGAGGGTGATTGAGGAGATACTTAATGGTTGATTTGTTTAAACATTCTGACCTTTAAAGCACTAAATAACCAAATCTACCAATAAACATGCACACCGTACATATATATACAGATGGCGCTGCCAAAGGAAATCCGGGCCCGGGAGGTTACGGTGTTGTAATGGAACAGGTAGGCACCGGCTACCGTAAAGAATTTTATGAAGGTTTCCGACTTACAACTAATAATCGTATGGAGCTGCTGGCGGTAATTGTAGGCCTGGAAAAACTTTCTAAACCCAATACTGCCGTGCTTGTGGTAAGCGATTCTAAATATGTGGTCGACTCGGTTGTAAAAGGATGGGTTTTCGGCTGGGAAAAGAAAGGCTACAAAGACAAGAAAAATTCCGACCTATGGAAACGTTTTCTTGTTGTGTATCGCAAACATAAAGTAGATTTTAAATGGATAAAGGGGCATAACAACCACCCGCAAAACGAACGCTGCGACCAATTGGCAGTTATGGCATCAGCACAGCCCAATTTAAATGTAGATGCTTATTATGAAGCAGAAGGGCAAAAGCTGTTATAGCAATGCAATAACTATATGCCTTAAATTTTATTTACCACTTTATTTCGGCGTCTAAAATTCTGGTAAGTTTTTCTTTTGCTTTTTTGCTTTCACTGTTAAAACCCGCATTTATAAAGCCTATACCTGTGCCCAGTATAATGCTGGGTATTAGTATTGCTGTTTTAGACCCTCCGGCAAAAAAGCCTGCCATTACAATTACAATTATGCCCAGGGTAACGCCCGCCATCCAGAGCATCATAAATTTAGATATGCTGTCTGTATGTTTCATCATAACTGTAATCTCTGTACCATTAGGGCTTTCATTTAGCTTTCCCTGAATTTCAGGCAGAAACATTTTATTTTCGGTTACAGAGCTTCTTATTAAAAAAGAGTCCTGCGAAACATGGCCTTCAAAAAGGCTGTTTTCAAAATCAGCACTCAGTCCGTCTGGTGATATTGTGCGGCGGTGCAGCCTTTCTAAAACTTTAGCTCTTGATAAAGATGTTTTTAGCATTAATTTTTCTGATGGGAATATTTTCATGTAAAAGGGGCATTTTACAGACATATGGGGGTAAGTCATAGGGTTATTACAGGGTAAATGTATAAATATTTCCATGCAATTTATAATTTGTTAGCAATATTTTAATATTTTTTAATAGGTGTTGAATTATTGCTAATAAAAATATAATTTACACCTGTAAATTAATAACGTTATAGTAATATATGGTTTGTAAAGCATTGATTTTGTATATAATAGCATAAGTGAATTTGATAACCAATTTTTTGTATGTATTGAAGATATAGAGTATCTTTGCACCTTTAAATTTCATTGCATTTATGAACAAATTACTGATTGTAGGAACAGTGGCTTTTGATGCCATAGAAACACCTTTTGGCAAAACCGGTAAAATTCTTGGTGGGGCTGCCATGTACATAGGTTTTTCGGCATCATTCTTTAAAGTCAGGTCGGCCATTGTATCGGTAGTTGGCGATGATTTTCCTCAGGAGTATCTTGATCTTTTTACAGAAAGAAACATAGATATCTCTGCCCTTGAAGTTGTAAAAGGAGGTAAAACTTTTTTTTGGAGCGGACGCTACCATAACGATCTGAATTCCCGCGATACTCTTGTTACAGAACTTAATACCCTGGCAGATTTTCAGCCAAAGGTTCCGGATAATTTTAAAGATGCCGATGTGGTTATGCTGGGCAACCTGCACCCACTGGTGCAGATAAGCGTGCTTGATCAGCTAACGGCTACTCCTAAGCTTGTGGTGCTTGACACTATGAACTTTTGGATGGACTGTGCTTTACCCGAATTGATGGAGGTAATTAAAAGGGTAGATGTTATTACAGTTAATGATGAAGAGGCAAGACAGCTTACAGGCGAATATTCGCTGGTAAAAGCAGCTGCAAAAATACAGGCAATGGGCCCTGAGTTTGTGGTTATTAAAAAAGGAGAACACGGTGCATTGCTGTTTCACGATAAACAGGTATTTTTTGCACCTGCCCTTCCACTGGAAGAGGTGTTTGACCCTACGGGGGCAGGCGATACTTTTGCAGGCGGCTTTGCAGGATATATTGCACAAAGTGAAAACATATCTTTTAAAAACCTTAAAAATGCAATTATATACGGCTCTAACATGGCATCATTTTGCGTAGAGGAGTTTGGCCCTAACCGAATGCTGCGTCTCGAAAAACAAGAGGTGCTGGATCGCCTGCAACAATTTAAGGCTTTAACGCAGTTTGATATTGCGCTTGAAAACGAATAACAGAACTCTAAGCCCAATTGCGGGCTTTTTTTAATAGGAATACAAAAAACAACTACACACAACACACTATTATGAGTGACGCTTTAAAACATGAATGCGGTATTGCGCTGTTAAGATTATTAAAGCCATTAGAATACTACAAAGAAAAATACGGTACTGCTTTTTACGGTATTCAGAAAATGTACCTGCTTATGGAAAAGCAGCACAACCGCGGGCAGGATGGTGCAGGTTTTGCAAGTATTAAACTTGATGTTGAGCCCGGGCAAAGATACATCAGCAGGGTGCGCTCTAATCAGCAGCAGCCTATACAGGATGTGTTCAAGCAGATTAATGAAAGGATTAATGAAGAGCTTACAGAACATCCTGAATACAACCAGAGCGTTGCATTGCAAAAAGAACATCTTCCTTATCTGGGAGAAGTGTATCTTGGGCACGTGCGTTATGGAACATTTGGTAAAAATAGTATAGAAAGTGTTCACCCGTTTCTTCGCCAGAATAACTGGATGCACCGCAACCTTATTGTAGCGGGTAACTTTAACATGACTAATGTTAAGCAGCTTTTTGACAGTCTTGTAGAGCTTGGACAGCATCCTAAAGAACTTGCAGATACGGTAACGGTTATGGAAAAAATAGGTCATTTTCTTGATGGGGAAGTGGCAGACTTATACCAGGAGTGCAAAACTGAAGGTTATTCAAAACAGGAAGCATCGGCAATAATATCTGAAAGGCTAAACATTGCCAAAATACTGAAACGCGCGTCTAAACAATGGGATGGCGGTTATGCAATGGCAGGCCTTATTGGACACGGAGACAGTTTTGTTTTCCGCGATCCGGCAGGTATTCGCCCGGCATACTATTATCAGGATGATGAAATTGCTGTTGTAGCATCTGAAAGGCCGGTAATACAAACTGTTTTCAATGTTCCTTTTGAAGATGTAAAAGAACTTGACCCAGGCCATGCTATTATCATTAAAAAAAGTGGTAAAGTAGCTGTAGAAGAGATCATTCCTGCACTGCCTAAAAAAGCATGTTCTTTTGAAAGGATCTATTTTTCAAGAGGCAGCGATGCTGAAATATATGAAGAGCGTAAAGAACTGGGCAGATTAGTATTGCCTCAGGTGCTTGAAGCTATTGAAAATGATACTGATAACGCTGTTTTTTCATATATACCTAATACTGCCGAAACTTCATTCTTTGGTATGGTCGAGGCAGCACAGGATTTTCTTAACCAGCGCAAGAACAAACATATTCTTGAACACAGAAATACACTTACCGAGGCTACGCTTGAAGAGCTTCTTAAAGTAAAAATACGTACCGAGAAGATTGCTATTAAAGATGCTAAGCTGCGTACCTTTATTACTGAAGACAGCAGCCGTGATGATCTTGTGGCCCATGTGTATGATGTTACCTATGGCGTTATTAAGCCCGAAGATAACCTTGTTATTATAGATGACTCTATTGTAAGGGGTACTACCCTTAAAAAGAGCATTCTTAAAATGATGGACAGGCTTAGCCCTAAACGTATTGTAGTAGTATCATCTGCTCCTCAAATCAGATATCCTGACTGTTATGGTATCGATATGGCAAAACTTGAAGGGCTAATTGCTTTTCAAGCAGCACACGAACTGCTTAAAGAAAGAGGTTTGGAGCACATAGTAGAAGATGTTTATAAAAAATGTAAAGCTCAGGAAAACCTTCCGGATGCAGAGGTTGTTAATTATGTAACTGAATTTTATGCTCAGTTTACAGATCAGGAAATATCAGATAAGATTGCCCAGATGTTAAGTTCTGAAGGTATTAATGCTGAGGTTAAGATTATTTTCCAGAGCGTGGAAAATTTACATAAAGCATGTCCTAAAAACCTTGGCGACTGGTATTTTACAGGAGATTATCCTACACCGGGCGGTAACCGCGTAGTAAACCGTGCTTTTATTAATTTTTATGAGGGTAATGATGCAAGAGCTTACTAAATAAGCGTATTAACGGGTTTTGGTGCAGTTTGTCGGAAAATTTTGTAAAACCGCAGTAAACGTTATATATTCGCACCAGAAAATAGCATTAGTAAAATTAATTTTTACAGTATTTTTGGGGGCAGAGAAAGGGAAAACGGAAACGTTTTCCCTTTCTTATTTTATATCTTCCTCATACAATATTATATCTCTTACAAAAATTATAATTTATTTATATATTAAATGTTAAAAAATGCACTTCATCGATAAAGATTGCCTTTTATCGATAATGTATGCATTTGGTCTAAAACTATTGTATAGTACTCAATAAGACCATAAGTTTACCATAAGAAAATAGCATTAGTAAATTAATTTTTACGGTATTTTTGGGGGCAAAAAAAGGGAAAACATTCATGTTTTCCCTTTTTTATTTTAAAAGTTCTGTTTATTCCGATATTTAAAAATTAAATAACTTATAAGAGCACCTTATTTTTCTTCAAAAGCTGTTTCAGGATTCAATATCTCGTTAATTAGGCTGATAAGTTCTGTTTTAAAGTTTTCAAGCATTTCCGCATCTATATGATCAAGCATTGGGACTGTTTTGTCTATGGCATCTTTAAAATTAAAGTTCATAAAACCATTTTTCATATTCTTGAATGATATTATACCTGCATGTATTTTTTGGGCGTTGTTGTGCGGCTCATACATAAAAGCATAAGTAAGCAGCTGAATTATCTTTTCATTTTTTACATCTGCTGTAAGTCCATCCCATGTTTTTAAAATAAGATTGCTCTTTTCTACTTTGCCTGTTTTATAATCTATAATCCGTATAGTGTCATTACGAAGCTCAACACGGTCTATATTCCCTGAGATAACTACCGGATAGGGCAGTCTTTCATCTTCCAGTATGCGGGTAAATTTTTCTTCAAGTGCAAGTATTTTTACAGTATCTCCCTCGTTCAGCCTTAATTTTTCCTGTTTTAAGAAGTTGTGTACATTACGTTTGGCAACTTCAAAAGCAAGCAGATTACGGCCTTTTTTAATTTCACCCTCTTTATATACTTCTTTAAACTGCAGCATAACTTCATCATCAGCCATAGTTGTCATGCTGTCTATATTATGTACGGCAAGAAATTTATTAATATAGGGTTTATACAGGTTTTCAAGCGCCCCGTGTATAATTGTACCTAATGTATTAAGTGCAATGCTTTCTTCTACTTCGTCTGTTTCACTTATGCGCAGTACCCTTTGGTAATAGAATTGTATTGGATTGCGTATGTATCCTGTTAATGCTGAAGGCGAAAAACCTTTTATAGTGGCTATTTCTTTTAGCCTTTCCATAACTTTTTCAGTTTTGGGTACTGCCATCGGTTCATAAGCCTTAGGTGGAAGAACAGCATTGTAGACTTCAGTTTTTAATGTATGGAGTGGTTTTTTTTCAATTTCGAGCTGGGTTAAAAAGCGGCTGCGTTCGCCGGCATCAAGCCCTTCACTTTCAGTGTTGTATAATAAATACACATTTTTAGCGCGCATCAGCAAATGATAAAAGTGATAGCTGTATATAGCATCTTTTTCCTTATAAGTAGGTAGCCCAAGTTCGCGTTTAACATCGTAAGGTATAAATGAATTTTGTGTTTTGCCCGCAGGAAATTTACCTTCGTTCATAGACGTGATAATCACATTTTCAAAGTCCAGCACACGGCTTTCAAGTACGCCCATTATTTGCAAACCGGAAAGAGGTTCACCTTCAAATGATACTTCCGCAAGATCTATAACCTGTTTATAAATGGTGTAAAGCACGGCAATACTATCCATTTGCGGATGCGACTCATAATAATTTATAAGCTTATTTATTACTTTAAAAATAGAGTATAAAAATGCTTTGGTTATCTTATCTTCCTCATCGTCATTATTCATAAATTCTTTCAGTACAATAAGTATATCTGATAGGCGCAGTAAAATACTACCGGCATTCTCATCCCATTTATCAAAAAGCAGCCTGAAAAACGCAGATGCATTGGTATGAAGATCATATAACCTGCTGTGTGAAAAGAAAGTAAAGTTATTTTTGTTGATAGCTTCTATAAGTTCATTGGCACCAGCATAGGGCTCTACTAACGGATGTGTTAATATATCCAGCACTTCTTTATAGTAAAGGGTATAGCTTTTTTCGTTTCGGTTAATAGCATTAGTATGCAGCTTAAAAAGCTTTTGTATTAATAGCTGTGCCGGATTATTCCGGCTGCTGTACCCCATTGTTATATTAAGCGCCCCAACGCTTTTAGGCAGGCTGTAAAGCAGCGGAATAAGCATACTTTCTTCTCCCAGTACCAATGCGGTTTTATCAAGGCTATGGTCTTCTGTAGTGAATTGTTCAATAAGCCTCCCTGCAGTTTTTGCCTGTCCAACAGTTTTTGGTGTGCCAATAATGTTGATATTCTTCGGGAGGCTAAACTCATCTGTAATCCATTCAAAAGGCTGATGCGAGTATTGTTTCCATTCTTTTTTAAAACGTCTTATAAAGAGGCCGGCGTCGTGGTAAGGGTCATTTAAAAAAGCATAATCAATATCCCAGTATATTTTTGCCTGACCTAGAGAAAGCAGGTGCTGTATTATTTTCTCTTCTGCAGCATTAAGGGCGTTAAATCCGGCAAAAACCATTTGCCCTTTTGTAAAAGAATTAGAGAAATGATTAATGTTATTTACTGCCTCACGATAAATTAATCCCTGATAACCCGCTCCTTTATTTAATAAATGAGTATAAAGTGTAGTATAATATTGCGGCAGCAGCTTCCAGAATTCCAGATAGTTTTCTATCATGGTAGTGCGCTTATCTGCATCCACCGCCCAATGTTCAATTTCCTGTATGTTTTCAAGATAATTAAGTACATATCCGGGGTTAAGCAAATAACGGTCTATTTCATTAAAATCCTGTAATAATGTTTTAGCCCAGTTGGCAAATGTTTCAAAGGGCTGCTGTTTTTCCTTAGGTGTGAGGTCAATATAAATGTTATAGAATTCAAAAAGCAGCTCTATGGTATCTATAGAACGAATGCCGGCTACATTTTGAACAAAATCTTCAATGCTTATTATTTTAGGAGCAAATACTGTTTCACTAAGTTGCTTTTTAAGGGCTTCAAGTAAAAATATGCGGGCTCTTTTATTAGGTAATACAACTGTGGCATCAGCAAGTGCAGTGCCATAATCTTTTATTAATTGCGAGCTTAATTTGTCAAGAAAGGTTTGGTTTGCCATGGTATAAAAATAAAAAAACGCCTCCGATTTTTCGGAGGCGTTACTTATTTATTTTGGGAAGTTTACTTAGTCTTTGATAAGTTTAACTTCAACCCTTCTGTTTTGAGCTTTACCTTTAGCAGTTTTGTTAGAAGCTATTGGCATAGTTTCACCAAAACCTTTAGACATAAGTCTGTCAGCAGAAATACCATTTTCAACTAAGTAAGCTTTAACTGCAGCTGCTCTGTTTTCAGAAAGCGTTTGGTTAAGAGCGTTGCTACCATCACTGTCAGTGTGTCCTTCAATGATGAATCTTGAATTTGGATACTCTTTAAATATTGCATTCATGTTTTGAAGTACCGGGTAAGTTTCTTCTTTAAATGTAGATTTACCGCTGTTGAACAGGATTGTTCTTGCATACTCATTTAATTTTTTGATAACTTCTTCAGTTACTTCAGGACATCCACGGTTAGCAGAAGTACCTTTAACATCCGGACAAAGATCGTCTTTATCTAGTACACCGTCTCCGTCAGTATCAGGCCATGGACAACCGCCATTTTCTTTAGGACCTTTAACATCCGGACATTTATCATTTTTGTCAGCGATACCGTCACCATCTGTATCAGGACAGCCTTGTAGGCTAGCAGGACCAGCAATTTCAGGACAAGCATCATCTTTATCAGCTATACCGTCACCGTCAGTATCAGGACATCCCTGGAACTGAGCAAGACCTGCTGTTTCAGGACAAGCATCATCTTTATCAGGAATACCGTCACCGTCAGTGTCAGGACATCCCTGGAATTGCTCTAAACCTGGAATTTCAGGACAAGCATCATCTTTGTCATATATACCATCTTTGTCAGTATCTTTTCCTCCAAATTTGAAAGTAAGACCTGCAAAGTGCTGCATATGTCTAGGAACATTAGCTTCAGTCTGATCTTCAAATGTATGTTTGTAAGTAGATTGTACTGTAAGACCAACATTTTCAGTAAACCAGAAGTTAAAGCCGATACCACCATTTACAGTTCCGTTACCTTTATCATCTAACCAAGTGTAACCTCCACCTATGTGAACAAATGGGTTAAACCAGCTCTTTGGCATAATGCTGTATTTAATAACAGCGTCTGCTCCGTAATAAGTAAGGTCATCAGCATTTCTCAACAAAACACCTTCTGCCTGAGGGTTGTTGTAAATTATTTTATCGATTTTGTTAACCGATCCTGTTAAACCAATTGAGAAATTGCTTCCTACATATCTTGACACGTTAATGTAAGATACAGATGGTAAAACATTCCACTCGTCTGTAGCGAAAAATTTCGTGAATTTGTCTTCAAATGTAGAAGCAGCTCCAAAACGAGTATGTACTGCATTCACACCAAAGCCGATGGCCCATGGATTGTCTTCGTCCTGCGCCTGCGCGTTCAAGCTCAGAGCCATAAGTGCAGCAACGAATAATTTGTTAAGATGTTTCATACTTTATTTAATTACAAAGGTTATATGAAGACAAATTTACTCTGTTAAAATTGAACAGCAAAACGTTTTATTAAAATTTATCTTACGTTAATGGCTAAAATGTCGTTAAATTATAGTTAACGACTTGCCAACCTCTGAAAATGAGGCAATTGCGTGATCTAAATGTTCCTTGGTATGGGCTGCAGAAAGCTGTACTCTTATCCTTGCCTTGTCTTTTGGCACCACTGGGAAGAAGAATCCGATAACATATATACCCTTTTTAAGTAATTCATCTGCCATAATTTGCGATAATTTGGCATCATAAAGCATAACAGGAACTATAGCTGAATCGCCGTCTATAATGTCGAAACCTGCTTTTTTCATTCCTTCTTTAAAATAATTTGTATTCCACTCTAGTTTATCTCTAAGTGAAGTATCCTTTTTAAGAAGCTCAAAAACTTTTAATGATGCTCCTACAATTGATGGTGCAAGTGAGTTAGAAAAAAGGTATGGTCTTGAACGTTGTCTAAGTATTTCTATTATTTCTTTTTTTGCAGTTGTATAGCCGCCCATAGCTCCGCCAAGCGCTTTACCGAATGTACCTGTAATAATATCCACTCTGCCCATAACGCCTTTTGCTTCCAGCGTACCTTTACCGTTTGCGCCTATAAAACCTGCTGCGTGGCATTCATCAACCATAACCATAGCATCGTACTTGTCGGCAAGGTCACATATTTTATCAAGAGGAGCTACAAGTCCGTCCATAGAGAAAACACCATCTGTAACAATAAGCTTAAAGCGGTGCCCTGCTTCGGTAGCTTTTATAAGCTGCTCTTCAAGTTCTGCCATGTTATTGTTAGTGTATCGGTAGCGTGCTGCTTTACAAAGTCGCACACCATCTATAATTGAGGCATGGTTAAGGCTATCTGATATAATACAGTCTTCTTCGCCAAGCAATGGTTCAAATACTCCGCCATTAGCATCAAAAGCGGCTGCATATAATATAGTGTCTTCTGTACCGTAAAAATCGGCAACGGCTTTTTCAAGTTCTTTGTGTATATCCTGAGTTCCGCAAATGAAACGAACAGACGACATACCAAAGCCATGTGTGTCAAGCGCATCTTTAGCAGCCTGTATTACTTCCGGGTGCGATGATAGCCCCAGGTAATTGTTAGCGCAGAAGTTTAATACTTTCTGGCCTGAATCAAGAGTTATCTCTGCACCTTGTGGCGAAGCTATAATACGTTCTTTTTTATAGAGGCCATTTTCTTTTATGGTTTCCAGTTCAGCGGTCAGGTGTTCTTTTATCTTTCCGTACATTTTTATTATGGGTTTGTTGTTTTACTGATAATTGCGAAATCGTTATTGTAGCGATCTAAAATCATGGCAAATTTACCACATTTATATTATCACCTATATATACGAGTGTTTTTTTAAGCACCATTAATCCCATTTCTTCCAAAGCTGTCTGGTAGGAGGTAAGCTGGGCAGCATATTTTTGCTGATGTATTCCTGTTTTGTAATCAAGTAATAGTGCCGTGTTGTTTTTTACAGCTACCCTATCAGGCTTAATGGTTTGCATCTCATGCCGAATAATACTCTGTTCATTATATATGATGTTGCCTTCTTCAAAAAAGATTCGGAGTTCAGGGTGAAATATAATGTCTTTTAATGTCTTTTCTACTTCATGCTGCTGGCTTCGTACAATAAGTCCGTCTTCTATGGCTTTCACCAAAGCTAAAGGTATATCGTGCTCTGTTTTTATAAACGACAGTATTTCGTGCATTACATTACCAAACTCTATAGCCTTTAAACGGGTTGTACCCCACATGAGTGATTCACGCTGTGCGATTTTAACTCCACGCGGGCTGAATCTTTCGCCTACTACTTTTATACTTTGTTGTTTATCCTGGTAATCATCCTCCGGTGATACTTTTTTAGGATCGCCAAACTCATACTGGTTAATTCTGTTGTCAAACAGTTGTTTTTGCATTAGGTATTTTATAAAGTAAGACGACATATTATTAGTTAGTTCACCTTTGCTTGTAAAATTCCTGTTAGATATAATGTATAGCTGTTCTTCGGCACGGGTAAGAGCTACATATAATATATTAATATTATCCAGCAATTCTTCCTGCGATTTTATTAAATACAGTTCTGAAGCTTTTTCGCCATATTGTGATACCTCTTTGTTACTGTCAACAAGTGCTTTTTGAAATTCAAATGTTGTGTCGTCAAGCTCCAGCCACATTTTGCTGCGTGGTGACCGGCTGTAGTCTTCTTCGGCAAATGGAAATATAACTACCGGAAATTCAAGTCCTTTAGATTTATGGATGGTCATTATCCTTACAGCATCATTGCCTTCCGGTGATGGTATGCTGAAGCGGGAGCCATTCTTGTCCCAGTATTCCAGAAAATCTGCAATACCCGATTGCGTTCTCATATCGCGTTCCAGCACAAGGTCAAGAAAGTACTGCACATAACTCTGATTGGACTTTTCTTTTATAAAAGCATCAATTATAGTTTCAACGGCTTCATATAAAGAGCGTTTACGGCAATTTTTGAACGATATATTTATATTGTGCAATGCCAGCCAGTTTTCAAGATGCTCTTCGGTTGGCTGTGCCATGCCTTCGGCAATAAAGTCGTGAATAGCAATATTACTTTGGGTTGTGGCTGCAAAATATAAAAAGTGCGCCTTTGCTTCTATATTCTCATTGCTTTTCAGGTAGCGCAGTAGGTTAATTATAAGCTTTACCTCGGTAGCGTTTTCTATAAGCAGTGTTTCAGACGATAGTATGGGTATATCCTGTTCGGTAAGATAATTTGCCAACAGTACGCCTGGATTACGTTTTCGGGTAAGCAAAACGATATCCCTGTAGTGAAAGCCGTTAGCTACTGCTTTATTAATAGCTGATAGTGTAGCTTCAAGGTACAGTGTGTCCTTGTCGGTTTCTTCTTCGGTATCGGCAGCAATTTCAGGTAAAAAAGATATGTTTACATAGCCACCCTGTTTATTATTGGTTTCCTGATTGCTGGCAGCATACATATCGCGGTAATCTTCATTTAAAAACTCCTGCGAAAGCACATTGAAAAATTCGTTATTAAAATCTATTACCTGAGAATAGCTCCTGTAGTTAGTAACAAGATTTAATATTTCTTTGTCGGGGTTAGAGAACGGATTATGTTCTTTGCCTAATGCAATAAATTGTTCTGCTTTACCACCCCGCCAACGGTAAATAGATTGTTTTGGGTCGCCTACCACCATTAGTGTACCTCTGTCGCCCAGCAAATCTTCCGAAGACAGTGCATTGTCAATTAATGGAATAAGATTGTTCCACTGCATTTGCGATGTGTCCTGAAACTCATCTATAAAAAAGTGGCGGTAGCGTTCGCCAAGCCGCTCATATATAAAAGGTGCAGGCTGGTTTTGAATCTCTTTATGGATAATAGCATTAAACTCTGATATAGAGAGCACGTTTTGCTCTTTTTGAATGCGCTCCAGTTCCTGCCCAATAGAGTTGAGCAATGAAAGCGGAGTTATGTTTTTTAAGAAAGCCTGATAAAAGTTTTTCTTTTCGTAGGTCTTATATGCTTTTTGCAGCAGTGCCAGTAACTCCGGTAAAACGCTTTCTATAAGTTCTCGGTCTTTTGCGGTTTTGTTTATCTGTACATCATCCGGTTCATAAAATTTTTTATGGCTGCTTAAAAGTGCCCCGTCTCGAATGTAACCTATATGGTTAGGGAAAGTACCCCGTGAAAACGACTTAGTATCTATGCCTTTGTTTTCTATTATGGTAAGCATTTCGTTAGCAAGTGCTACACTTTCGGCTTCCAGGCTTGCAACAGATTCTTTTAGCTTCTCCTTTATAAACAAAAACTCTTCTATGGTTTTGTCCTTAAACTGATGCAGTTCGTTACGATTATTTTCATCAATAAGTAACTTTCCGGTTTCAAAAAGTTCATAGGTAACATCCCAGCTTTTGTCGTTGTCGGTTTTATCTAACGAAAAATCTACCAGTAATGCGGTAAGCACATCATTTTCCCCTGCTTTGGCAATAATGGCATCTACAGCTTCCTGCAACAGGCTGTCGGTTTCCAGAGAAACATCAAAAGATACCGAAAGGTTAAGATCGTGTGCAAAAGCACGGATAACTTTATGGGTAAAACGGTCTATGGTAGAAATATCGAACGAAGCATAGTTATGAATGATGTTTTTAATAATAGCCTTAGACTTGTCCTGTATGGTAGCGATGGATAAGCCCGTTTCAGCAGAAAGCACTTTCATGAGGCTTAACGCCCTGTCACCGGGATCGTCTTTAGAAAAATCGGAAAGGTTCATTATAATACGGCCCTTCATTTCCTGCACTGCTTTGTTGGTAAAAGTTATGGCAAGTATTTTTCGGTAGGCATCATCGGTAGTACTTTGTAGCAGTATGCGCAGGTATTCTTTTACAAGAGTGTAGGTTTTGCCCGAACCGGCCGATGCGTTATAAATAGAAAAAGCAGTTTTATGCACTTATAATGAATGTTTTAAATTTTAATAAGGGAAATTATAACAAAATCTTATTTATTATAAACCTTAAAATCTGTAAATTTGGATTTAAAATTAATATTAATCTTTTAAATTACGGATATTATGGCTTTTGAATTACCAAAACTTCCTTATGCATATGACGCTCTAGAACCACATATTGATGCTAAAACTATGGAAATACACCATACAAAGCATCATAATGCATATACTACCAACCTAAATGCTGCCATTGACGGTACAGACCTTGAAGGCAAAACTATAGAAAACATACTTATTAACCTTGATATGTCTAACGCTGCTGTTAGAAATAATGGTGGAGGTTTTTATAACCATAACCTTTTCTGGACTATACTTTCTCCTAAAGGAGGAGGCGAGCCTACAGGTGAGCTTGAAGAAGCTATAGATAAAGCTTTTGGTTCTTTTGCTGAATTTAAAGCGAAATTTGCTAAAGCTGCTGCAACTCAGTTCGGTTCAGGATGGGCCTGGCTTTGTGTGCAAAAAGGCGGTAAGCTTGAAATTTGCGCTACACCTAACCAGGACAACCCGCTAATGCCGGAAGTTGGATGCGGTGGTACACCGATTCTTGGACTTGACGTTTGGGAACATGCCTACTACCTAAACTACCAAAACAGAAGGCCTGATTATATTGAGGCTTTCTTTAGTGTTATAAACTGGGAAGAAGTAGCAAGACGCTATGCTCTTGAAAAATAAGATATAATTGTTTGATTATATATAGGAACGGGTACCAATAATAGGTGCCCTTTTTTTATTTGTCATAAGATATGCAGTGAGATGATGAGGTGCGAAATTTTGCATGATAGCCGCCTTATTGTAAACTGTAAATTAAATTAACACGTCTTAAAAAACGCAAGTGTTTCCGCTAAAAGCTCATCGCGGTTTTCAATATGGCTCATGTGCCCGTACGGATAGCTTACAAGCTTAACATCGGTGTTTTCTACCTGGTCTGCTTGTTCGCTGTATATAAGGCTTTGGTCGTGCCTGCCTAAAACAAGCATAATAGGGTAGGGCGAAAAATGCAATATCACCTCACGATCGTTGCGTACCTTCATGCCTTCCAATGCAGCAACGATACCCTGAAGCGGAGTTTTTACAGCCTGTTCGCGCAGTGCTTCAATATCGTCGGCAAGGCGGTCGCGGTTTTCTTCACTAAACAAATTGGCTATACTCATGCGTACAAAAGCAGTGTAGTTTTGTTTTACGGCTTTTATAGCGCGGTCGCGATTCTTTTTGCGCTCGTCGCTATCGGCACGCGAGGTAGAGTTTTGTAATACAATACCTTTAATCATATCAGGATATAGCTCGGCAAATGCCAAAGCCACATAACCACCCATAGAATGCCCCATAAATATAGCTTTACGTATGCGAAGTTCATGCAATACGGCATGTACGGCATCTGCCATATCTTCCATAGTGTGTACATAGCCCAGGCATTCGGTTTGCCCATGCCCTAAAAGGTCTATAGTTATAACCCTGTACTTTTTGCTGTATTCGGCAACAAAAAAATCCCACATTACAGCACTTTCTAAAAAGCCATGCAGTAATACTATTGCGGTGCCTTTTCCGGTATCGGAATAGGCGATATTGATATTTTTGTAGTTAAGGTTTTTCAAGTCCGGTTTTTTTTAGTCATTGCGGGGAGGAACGACGAAGCAATCAGAAAAGATTGCCACACTCCGCTGCGCTGCATTCGCAATGACGTATTGGGATTATTTGGTGCAAAAATACAGCATACCTATTAATTATTATGCCAACAAAAACAAAAAACGGCTCACAATAGTAAGCCGTTTTGTATGTCAATGAGATCTAGATTGCCTCGCTGCGTTCGCAATGACCGAGAACGTTTGTAAGGAATGAGTAAGCAACCCAAAATCCAATAACACGAAGCTATTGATTCATCAGGCTCTCTATCTCGTCTGCTTCAATAGGTATGTTGCGCATAAGGTTAAATGGCTCACCCGATGCCTGTATAACAACATCATCTTCAAGACGGATACCAAAACCTTCGGCAGGAATATAAATTCCCGGTTCTACAGTAAATACCATGTTGGCTTTCATAGGTTCAGATAATAACCCGTAATCATGAGTATCAAGTCCTAAATGGTGCGACGTACCGTGCATAAAATATTTTTTGTATGCCGGCCAGTCAGGGTTTTCGTTCTGAACATCAGCTTTGTCAATAAGTCCAAGCCCAAGCAGTTCCGATGTCATTAGTTTACCTACTTCAACGTGGTATTGTTTCCAAAGCGTACCCGGAACAAGCATTTTGGTAGCTTCATTTTTTACGCGGAGTACTGCATTGTAAACTTCTTTTTGTCTTTTTGTATAACGCCCGTTTACAGGTATGGTACGGCTAAGGTCGCTGGAGTAGTTAGCATATTCTGCTGCTACGTCAAACAAAATAAGGTCGCCATCTTTACATTGCTGGTTGTTTTCTACATAATGTAATACGTTAGCATTGTTACCCGAAGCAATAATAGGTCCGTATGCAAACCCTTTCGAACGGTTACGCACAAACTCATGAAGCAGTTCTGCCTCAATTTCATATTCCATAACACCCGGTTTAACAAAACCAAGAATACGGCGGAAACCTTTCTCGGTAATATCGCAGGCTTTTTGCATCAGGTCAATTTCTTCACTTTCCTTAACAGAACGGAGCCTTTGCAGTATCGGGTTGCTTTTTGCTACCTGGTGTGCAGGGTATTTTTCTTTCCACCATTTAATAAAACGGTCTTCACGCGTTTGCGTTTGTACCGACGAACGGTAATGTTCGTTAGTATTAATATATATAGTGTCGCAGTAGGTCATTACTTCGAAAAGTATTTTTTCAAAATCCTGAAGCCACTGTATATTTTTAATGCCCGAAACTTCGGTAGCACGTTCTTTAGTCAGTTTTTCGCCTTCCCAAATAGCAATATGCTCGTTGGTTTCGCGAACAAAAAGTATTTCGC
Source organism: Flavobacterium sp. NRK1 (assembly GCF_024054175.1). Classification (GTDB taxonomy): domain Bacteria; phylum Bacteroidota; class Bacteroidia; order Flavobacteriales; family Flavobacteriaceae; genus Flavobacterium. The sequence continues at coordinate 1,051,053 of NZ_JAMXLA010000001.1, read as the reverse complement.
GCAGGTGCTCATACGGAGCATCCGGGCAAAGCAGCAGTATGGTTTCTTCCTGATCGGCACCGCTCAGGTAAAATATATCGCGGTGCTGCTGAAAAGGTATTGTACTATCTGCGCTTATTGGGTAAATGTCGTTAGAGTTAAATACCGCAACGCTTTTAGGTTTCATTTCTGCCATAAACTTTTTACGGTTTTTAATGAACAGGTTACGGTCTATCTGATGGTATTTCATGATATAAAGTTTTTATTCAGGATACCAAAAGTACTAAGATTATTGGGAAATAGCGTCTTAAAATTTGAGATATGGAGAAAAAGAAGGTTATTCTCTGCAACTTATGCGGAGAATAATTTTGAAAGAAAATGTAATTATATTTGTAAACTTAAATAATAAGTAGAAAATGAAAAACATTTGCTTGTTTATGCTATTGATGTTTATGATTTCGTGTAATAAGGAAGTCGGAAAGAATGATAAAAGCGATGTTAAAATTAAGACATCTGAGAAAAAAGAGGTTACTGAAAAATACGTGTTTCAAAAGGTTGTTTTTGAGCCAGAAAAAGCAACCTTTACTAAAGTGGGATTGACTGTAATAGATATCGACACGATAGATGTTGCTTTTGAGTATACTAATAATATAACTTATGCGCAGCCGACGAGTGATATTTATGATAATAAAGGTGTTTATAATTATAGAGAAATGTTAATTCATCTTATTAGTCAATCAACAAAAGATACAATTACACTCAAAAAGGAAATGTTTAAAGTCTCTACACGTCCTGAGGAGTATAAAAGAATGTTGCTTCAGTCTGCCATGATTAACGTTCAGACAAAAAAAGGAATCATTCCGTTGATAATTTATCTTTGTAAAACGGAAAGTGATATTTGTGACTACTATGATGTTAGAATAAAAGATGGCAAAGCAGTTATTGCTCCATTTAATGAAGATGATTTTATTGAAGACTAACTACTCCACCCACTTATAATGCCTTGCACCCATTAAATTAGGAATTTCTTTCTCTATCCTGTCCAGTGCCCATTCGCCGGATGGCGCTAAAAGACTATATCGCTGTTCTTTTTTGTGTAGTTTAAGGTAGGTGTCAAAACCTATTTCCTGACTTTCGGCCAGGGTTTCAAATAGTTGTGCTTTAATGGCTGCTTCTTTCCAGCCTGTTTGCAATGTGCCTTCAAAAACTTTCGATTTCGATCCGCTTCCGTAAGCAAGAAATCCGAATTTCTTACCGTTGAGGTCGGTATCGGCTTTTGCAAAATGGCTTAATGCCGACAGCAGCCCCATAAATACAGAGCCTGTATATAGGTTGCCGATTAAAGATGATGCTGGTTCGGCAGGCTGCATTTTTTGATTTACAAAAGTGCGGTAATCATCAGACTTTGCTATTTCTTTCACTTTCGTTTGATAATCGGCTATATCTTCATTACCTGTTAGTAGTGGAGTATCTGCATCCAGCGCAAAAATTTCAGAGAACATCCTTCGTCCCTGATAGGCATAGGGCAGGTGCATAATAATACTTTCCCATGTATTGTATAATGATCCGGTAGTGTTAGTTGCTTTTTTAAATCGGAAATACGCTTCGCGGGTACGGTCGGTGTAGCATTGGTTAGAGTACTGCCCGTCAAACACCGGCTGGTCTTTATGTATTTCTATTTCTGCTTCAAGGTTGCCAAACCATGGTTCGTTGTCCTCATTGTTCGTAATTGACTGTTTAGATAGCGTGCGGTAAGGTTTAAAGAAATCGAACACGCCCTTTGTGCTTACTGTCCATTCGCTGCTAATGGCTATAATACGCGGATTTGCCGTTACCAGTATGGCAAGCGCACCTGCGCCCTGAGTATATTCTCCGGTAGATTCAAGATCGTATTTGGCAATATCGGTAGTTATAACAATGGCTTTTTTATTTGGATTGAGTTTTATGTAATCAAGGCAGTTTTGTAGTGCATCTACTCCGCCTATGCAGGCAAAAGTAAAATCTACCGTGTCGCATTCGCTAAAAGTGCCTTCGCCAAACTTTTGCTCCATTAATGCCGTTAAAAAAGAACCTATAGGCTTGCTGCTGTCAATACCGCTTTCAGTACCTACGTATATGCGGGCAATTTCTGCGGGGTTTATGTTGTTTTGGGTAATTAGTTTTGTAAGGGCGTTGGCGCCAAATACCACAGCATCCTGATGTGCGTCAGGCAGTGTCATTTTTAGTAATCCGAGGCCTTTTTCAAGTTTTTCGGGATCAATATTTCGGGCTTCGGCCAGTGTTTTTATAGGTAAGTGCAGTTTTGCAATATCAAAGGCAATTGCGTCAATTCCGGTAGTCATTATTCATTGTTTATGGGTTAAAAATACTAACAGACGGGCATATAAACAGCAATAAAAATAGTTGAGGTTTCATTTTTGCTAATTTGTAAAAATTAAAGCCGTAATTTTTTTAAATGTGTAATTACAGGGCGGTTTATAATGGCTATTTTTGTTGGAGGATACACAAATTTACTTTTAATGAAATTATATGCTTTTATAGCTGCTTTTGCAGTTTTTGCAGGGATACACGCGCAGGACAAGATGCCGTATAAGCTTTTTGATAAATATGGTACGGCAACATCATACAAAAAACTGGTTAAGGCTGCCACAGCAACCGATGTAGTATTGTTTGGAGAACATCATGATAATTCGGTTGTGCACTGGCTTGAGCTTGAACTTACAAAAGACCTTGCTGAAAAGAAAGACCTTGTGCTTGGCGCAGAAATGATTGAAGCAGATAACCAAAAAGAACTCGATCAATACCTGAAAGGGGAGATCAGCCAAACAGCTTTTGATAGTACCGCCCGCCTGTGGAACAATTATAAGACAGACTATAAACCATTAGTAGATTTTGCTAAGGGAAAACATTTTGACTTTATAGCTACCAATGTGCCAAGACGTTATGCCAGCAAAGTTTATAAAGGTGGTTTTGAATCATTAGATGGACTTTCTGCTGAAGAAAAAAAATGGATTGCCCCACTGCCTATAGCGTATGATGCTGCTTTGCCGGGGTATGTAAAAATGCTGGAAATGAGTGGTGGCCACGGCGGCGATAACCTGCCAAAAGCACAAGCCCTTAAAGATGCTACTATGGCTTATTTTATCGCACAGCATTTAAAACCAGATATTGTTTTTGTACATTACAACGGTACGTATCACAGTGAGAATTTTGAGGGTATAAACTGGTATCTTAAAAAGGCAAAACCGGGTATAAAAATTGTTAGTATAGCAACAGTTTCGCAAAAAGATATTGATAAACCTGAAAAAGAGTATCTTAATCTTGCCGATTTTATACTGGTTGTAGATGAAGACGTAACAAAAACATATTAAATTTTGTACGGCGGTTAGTTAGCGAAAATTGATTTATTCTGCACATTTTTAGGCTTTTTAGTATAAAACTTTTTTAATTGTTTTTTTACACTAAAAATAATTCACTAAAATACACTTTATACTCATTATAAATTACTCGCAAAGGTTGTAGTTAATTGGTTTTCGCCTTATTTTTGTTTGATTTTTTAAAAACCTTATCTTTTAATCAAATACTATGGCAAAATCTGCACTATTAAAGTCGTCCCTTGCTAAGAAATACTGGATGGCTCTGACAGGTTTATTTCTCTGCCTGTTTTTAATCGGGCACTTACTTGGTAACCTTCAATTGCTTTCAACAGGTGAAAATGCAGCACTGCACTTTAACCAGTATGCATTGTTTATGACAACAAACCCGGCTATCAAGGTGTTGTCTTATCTTACTTACATTTCTATTCTGTTTCACGCAATAGATGGTATTTTACTGGCAATACAAAACCAAAAAGCAAGGCCTGTAAAATATGTTATGAACAAGCCGGAGAAAAATACTATCTGGGCTTCAAGAAACATGGCTGTTTTAGGAACAATTATCCTTATTTTTATTGTAACGCACATGGTGAGTTTTTGGGCCAGAATGCATTTTGATAAAAATATGCCTTTACAGACAGTAATGATCAATGCCGGCGGCATGCCTCAGGAATTCTATCTTACTACAGACGGTGGATACTTACCAAAAGCACAGGTTCTTCAGGGTGCAGCTGTTATTAAAAACAGAACTGAGTTTTATGATGCAACCGCTAATGTGAAGATAAAAGAAGGTTATAAAGACCTTTACAAGATTACAGTAGCTTTCTTTAAAGATGCTAAACTTGGCCTTGTATATACCATACTTTATGCTATATCAATGATAGTACTTGGTTTCCACCTTTACCATGGTTTTGGCAGTGCATTCCAGTCTTTGGGTGTTAACAATCCAAAATATAACGGGTTTATCAAAAATTTCGGGAAAGCTTTTGCAATTATAGTTCCGCTATTGTTTGCTATCATTCCTATATATATTCACTTTTTTATAAAATAATCAACATCAGTAACTATGTTAGATTCTAAGATACCAGAAGGGCCTATATCAGAAAAATGGACTAAATACAAAGACCATTTAAAACTGGTTGCCCCAAACAACAGACCTAAGATTGATGTAATTGTTGTAGGTACCGGCCTTGCAGGAGCGTCGGCTGCAGCATCCCTTGGCGAAATGGGATACAATGTAAAAGCATTTTGCTTTCAGGATTCTCCACGCCGTGCACACTCTATTGCTGCACAGGGTGGTATTAATGCTGCAAAAAATTATCAGAATGATGGTGACAGTGTTTACAGGCTGTTTTATGATACTATAAAAGGTGGTGACTACAGAGCGCGTGAAGCTAATGTTCACCGTCTTGCTGAAGTTTCCGGAAATATTATTGACCAGTGTGTGTCTCAGGGTGTTCCTTTTGCACGGGATTACGGCGGAATGCTTGATAACCGTTCATTTGGTGGTGTACAGGTACAGCGTACTTTTTATGCTGCGGGGCAAACAGGCCAGCAGCTTTTATTAGGAGCTTACTCTGCGCTTTCAAGACAAATCGGCCTTGGCCGTGTACAAATGTACAACCGCCACGAGATGCTTGACATTGTTAAAGTAGATGGAAAAGCACGTGGAATTATTGCACGTAACCTTATAACAGGGGAGATTGAAAGACACTCTGCGCACGCAGTAATTATTGCTTCGGGTGGTTATGGTAACGTTTATTTCCTTTCAACAAATGCTATGGGCAGTAACGTAACTTCTGCATGGAAAATACATAAAAAAGGAGCTTATTTTGCTAACCCATGTTTCGTACAGATACACCCAACGTGTATTCCTGTTCATGGTGAAAACCAGTCTAAGCTTACCCTGATGTCTGAATCGCTGCGTAACTCAGGCCGTATTTGGGTTCCTAAAAAAATAGAAGATGCTGAAGCGATTCGTGCAGGAAAATTAAAGCCTACACAAATTGCTGAAGAAGACAGGGATTATTTCCTTGAAAGAAGATATCCTGCTTTTGGTAACCTTGTACCACGTGACGTGGCATCGAGGGCAGCAAAAGAGCGTTGTGATGCAGGTTTTGGTATAGAAGCTAACGCAACTAACGAAGGTGTTTATCTTGATTTCTCTTCAGAGATCATAAGTAAAGGTAAACAAACGGCTTTTGCACAGGGTAATCACAATCCTTCGGATGAAGAGGTTATTAAACTTGGTAAAGCATGGATAGAGGAGAAATATGGTAACCTTTTCCAGATGTACCAAAAGATTACAGATGAAAATCCGTATGAAACGCCAATGAAAATATACCCTGCAGTTCACTATACTATGGGTGGTGTATGGGTTGATTATAATTTACAGAGTACCATACCGGGCTGTTTCGTAGCAGGAGAAGCCAACTTCTCTGACCACGGTGCTAACCGTCTTGGAGCATCTGCACTAATGCAGGGACTTGCTGATGGTTACTTTGTACTGCCTTATACAGTATCTGATTATCTTGCCAACGATATCCGTACAGGTAAGATCTCTACAGACCTTCCTGAATTTGTTGAAGCAGAAAATAATGTGAGATCTCAAATTGATGCTTTCATAAACAACAACGGTACGAAATCGGTAGATCATTTCCATAAAAAACTGGGCCACATTATGTGGAATAAAGTTGGTATGGCACGTGATGAGAAAGGCTTAACTGAAGCTATCGCTGAAATTGATGCATTAAGAGCTGAATTCCACAGGGATGTATTTGTACCGGGTTCTGCTAATGAACTTAATACAGAGCTTGAAAAAGCGCTTCGTGTTGCTGACTTTATGGAACTTGGACAACTTATGGCAATGGATGCGCTTCAACGTAAAGAATCTGCCGGAGGCCACTTCAGGGAAGAGTATCAGGATGCTGAAGGTGAAACGCTTCGTGATGATGTAAACTTTAATTTCGTAGGTGCCTGGGAATATGGCGGAGACGATATTAATGCTGAAAAACTTCATAAAGAAGTTCTTAACTATGAGTACATTAAAATTGCCGCAAGGAACTACAAATAAAATTCAACAGAAATGGCTTCTAATAAAAATATAAATATAAACCTTAAAATATGGCGTCAGAAAGATGCTAAAACTAAAGGTAAAATAGAAACATACAAGCTGGATAACGTTTCTACTGACAGTTCATTCCTTGAGATGCTGGATCAGTTAAATGAGCAGCTTATTAACGAACGACAAGAGCCTGTAGCATTTGACCACGACTGCCGTGAAGGTATTTGCGGTATGTGCTCGCTTTATATTAACGGGCGTGCCCACGGACCTGATACTAAGGTAACAACATGTCAGCTTCACATGAGGATGTTTAAAGATGGCGATACTATTTATGTTGAGCCTTGGAGAAGTAAAGCTTTCCCCGTAATTAAAGACCTTATTGTTGACCGTACTGCTTTTGACAGGATTCAGCAGGCAGGTGGTTTCGTTTCTGTAAATACATCAGGGCGCACTATGGATGCTAACGCTATTCCTGTGCCTAAGCATGATGCAGACAGGTCTTTTGAGGCTGCCGCGTGTATTGGCTGTGGTGCTTGTGTAGCAAGCTGTAAAAATGGTTCTGCTATGTTGTTTGTTGGTGCAAAAGTTTCTCAATATGCTTTGTTACCGCAAGGTAAAGTTGAAGCGACAGAACGTGTGCTTAACATGGTAAGACAGATGGATGAAGAAGGATTTGGTAACTGTACTAATACAGGTGCTTGTGAAGTAGAATGCCCTAAAGGCATTTCTCTCGAAAACATTGCCCGTATGAACAGGGAATATCTTTTTGCAAGCCTGAAATAATATAATAGATATCTATATAGAAAGCCTCTGAAATTTCAGAGGCTTTTTTGTAGCCTTTAATTTACATTTAATTTATTTTATGTATAATTGCATTCAAACTTAAAATACTTATTTATGTCAAAAATTGTGCTTTTTACGGTGTTGGGAACAGTGATGCTAACGGGAGTTTTAACTTCTGATTACAAAGAGGTGACTTTTGATACGCCCCAGACCCAAAAAACATTTTCTACTGAAAACAAGACTTTTACAAATGAGGGAGACCGTATTGTTGTAGTAATTGCTCCTGAAGATCATCTTGCTTTTGAAAAGGCAAAAACATGTTGTTGTTGTGCTGTAGAACCTGACCAGATGCCCTGGGTAAAAGCAAATTATACTTTTTTTAGTAAATACTTGGATGTTAAATTGCTGGATGGCTTTTTTAATGGAATTTATAACATGAAAGGTGATGGTACGCAGGACGCTAACTATTATGTAGATTTTACAGATGCCCGAACAAACGCAGTTGTAAAGTCTTATGTAATGATTGAATAATACAGAGCCGGTTTTTACCGGCTTTTTTATAATTGCATATCTGCCTCTTTAGCAATGCCTTCTAAAAAGGAGACAAAATTGTCTTCATGGGCTACCTCCAGCTTCTTACGAATACGGTAACGGGCGTTTTCTACACCACGCAGCGAAATGCTAAGGAGAGGCGATATTTCTTTATTGGTAAGGTTCATTTTTACGAAGGCACACAGCCTTAATTCTCTTTTAGTAAGAGAAGGGTTTAGTTTTTTAAGTTCTTCAAAAAAGTTGTGGTGTACTTTTTCAAAATTCACATCAAAAACCTCCAGATATTCTTCACCTATTTTATGCTGGTTCAGCTTCTGGAAAATCTGGAGCAGTTTTTTGCGTGAATCATCATTTTTTACATAATCTTTAAGCTCTTTTAAGTCGGAAGTCAATTCATTAAAAATGTCTTTCTTTTTTATAAGCAGCATGGTATAGTTGGCAAGTTCTTTACTGTTATTAAGTACCTCTTCCTGTAAATGTATCCTGTCTTTATTTATCTGCTCTTTATCTCTTTGCAATTTTAGCTGCTCCAATTCCAGCTCTAACAGTTTTTTTGCTTTTAAAGCCTCTGTTTTTGTCTTTTCATGCTCCCGTTCAATTCTGCGTTTAATGTACCGCACGATGGCTATAATCAATAATAAGGCTATAATTATGTATAATGCAAACGCAAGGTTTGTTTGATACCATTTTGGAAGAATAGTAAACTGATAAGATGTTTCATTTCCTATAAGGCCTGCGGTATTTCGGCTTCTTACCTTGAAAGTATAGTTCCCGGGCCTTAAATGGGTATATTCTTTATAAGGTATGTTTTGCCATGCAGACCAGTTGTTGTCTACATTTTCTAACATATAGCTGTATTGCACTTCTGTACCGTGGGTCATTTTAGGGGCTGCAAATTCAAAACGCAGAATATCGGTTTGATTGGGCAGTACTTCGGCATCGCCTTTTCTGTTGATCAATGGCAGGAGGCTGGATTCCTGATCTTTGGAATATGATATTTGTGTTAATACGGTAGCAACGCCCGCACTGGTGCCGGGTTTGGCAATGGTATAGAGAAATAACCCGTTTGTAGTGCCGAAAAGTACATTATTGCCCGATAGTGTGGTTATACTTTCCATACCACGGTTAAAACTACCTTTTAAATTAAGAAAAAGGTCTTTATGCAGTTCAGGCTTTTTTTCGGCAGTATAAAAATAGCCTGCCTCGTCATCCTGAACAAACCATGTTTTATCATTGCGCTGTATAAGCTTACGGGTATTTTTTTCAGGATCCAGTATACTATTTAGCAGTGTATGCGGTAAAAATTTGTTTTGCTGCTGGCTATAGCGGTATATACCTGTATTTGTAGTAAAAACAATTTCGTTGTTCCAACGGGTTACATTAACATTAAAAGCCGATTCTAATCCGTTTTTGTTTGTGTAATGATCTACAGAGCTGATACGTGTGTAAGATGGGTTTATACGTATTCTGAATACACCCTTATAACCATGGCACACCCAGTAGCTGTATGGCTCATCGGCCGGCATTATATCTCTCGCAGATTCGTCAAAGCCACTAAGTTTTTCATGCAGTATCCATTCTCCTTCTTTATTTTCCAGTAAATAAAGTCCGTTATAATGTGATGCAAGATAGAGATCGGGCTTATTTTTTATTGGAGTAACTTTCCAGAAGCCTGTAACATTGCCAATTTTAACGGCATTGCCATTATCAATCCTGAACAGACCATTGTCATGGCCCACAATAATATCGCCTTTTAGCTGCTGAACAGACCATGCCTGGCCATGCAGATTTTCTACTTTTTTAAAATCATGAATGGATGAAGGGTTTTTACCGTTGAAATAAGAATAATAAACACCCTGGTTAGTAGCCAGATAAATGTAATTATTATAAGTCAGCACATCATATACTGAAGCTTTATTAAAGAGATAGGTGTAGGGGGACATAAAATCTATATAGGCAAGGCCATTATTTTGCAATACCCATATATTTCCATCGCTTGCGGTATATAATCTGTGTATGACAGCATCCTGAAGATTTTGAAAAATGGCGGGGCTTTCAATTATTTTACCGTTACTGTTAGCCATTATGATCTTTGAGCTTAACGTGCCAATAAACACATCTCCGTTCGCGTATTTTATAGCTGATGAAACATAATCTCGCTGACTGTGATTAAACACATTATTTAATAGTTGTAAAGTGCCCGAAGCAGCGTTTCCGCCATATATATTACCCTGTTTAGTAATTATCATTACCGAGCCTGACTCATTGCCGGGCAGTATAGATACTATTTCCTCATTATTATATTTTTCACGCGTAAAAACCATTGAGGGTTCGGCACTGCCTGCATTAAGTTTTAAAATACCATAATTAGAATCCTGTATATAATAATCTTTGCCAATTAAGTTGGAGTAGATAAACGATGTATTTGCAGGGATATGGGTTGCCGTTTTATTAGTAATTATAATAAGCTCATTAAAAGAGCGGCATAATATTTTATTGCCTAAAGCATGTATAGCCCATATGTTTTCTATGTTTTTACCTTCTAGCTGCAACTCCTCCATAAGTGATTTATAGAAATATTTGCCGGAATCATTTTTTTGAATAGTACCAATCTCATTATATCCTCCGGCATATATAATTCCTTTATCATCAATTACGAGACTCCTGACAGATGAATTATTGGGCAGGTTGAGTTTTTGCCAGTGCTCACCGTCAAAAATGATTACTCCATCATTATTGCCAAAAAAAATAGTACCGTTATTATCTTCACAAATAGCCCAGAATTGCGGATCGGCATTAAAATCATTTCTACTGTACTGTGTTATTTTTCCTGAAAGTTTTAAGTTGTCGGTAACGCCGTTTTGGGCAAAAATAGAAGAATGTATTAAAATAAGTGAGAAAATATAGATAAAGCGTTTTTTCATGCGGTTTGTTAAATCTTTATTAAGTGCGTGTTAAGACGTAAAATTAACTCAAACGATGTAAATTATACCTTTTTATACCGTAAATTATCATTTCAGGCGTACAAAGCTACTCATTTTTTTATTATATAATTTTTTGCTATACAATACATTGCAAAAAAAAAGTAATAGTTTGAGAGTACGTTTTTTTTAAATGGAGTAAGCAAAGTGTACTGGTATTTATTTTTCTTAGAATTCATATCTATAATTTGGCAACACTAAATTTTGAGTCGAAAACGATTTCGGTTGTTTAAAATTTAACTTATTCTCAATTTGGCACATTGTGAAATGCGAAATTGCTACAACTTAATGGTTTTCAAAAGTTTAAAATTAACCCTAACCCAACAAAATCTTATGCGATTTAAGAACTACTTAATTTTAATGTTTCTCTGCTTTTCTGCAGTCACTTTTGCTCAGGTAAAAGGTACTGTTACAGATGCAGGGACAGGTATGACCTTACCAGGCGTAAATATCCTGGTAAAGGGATCTAATGCCAATGCCTCTACCGATATTGATGGTAATTTTACCATTAATGCTAAAGAAGGCGATGTTTTGGTTTTTTCCTATATAGGATTTGCCACACAGGAAGTTACTGCCACTTCCGGCACAATGACAATTAAACTTAAAGAAGATGCCCAACTACTTCAGGAAGTTGTAGTAGTAGGTTATGGTGCACAAAAAAAACAGGATATTACAGGTGCGGTTGCAGTTGTAGATGGAAAGAAATTTGAAAACCGTGTAAATAACCAGGTAAGCAGCCTTTTACAGGGACAGACTGCCGGTGTACAGGTAACATCTAATGGCGGTAAGCCCGGAGGTGGTTTTAGTGTACGTGTACGTGGTACAAGTTCAATTACAGCTGGCAGTGATCCTATCTATGTTATAGATGGTGTAATTACATCGGACACCCGTTCGCTTAACCCTGCTGACATCGAATCTATTTCAATACTTAAAGATGCTTCTTCTGCAGCTATATATGGTTCTCAGGGTAGCAATGGTGTTGTTATTATTACAACTAAGCAAGGTAAATCAGAAAAGCCAATTCTTACTTACGAAACTTATGTAGGGTTTCAGTCTTTTTGGAAAAAACTGGACGTTTTAAATGCACAGCAGTATAAAGAACTGCAAATGGAAAGAGGTCTTGGTACATCTCCTGGTTTTTGGGATCAGTACAACAATGATACAAACTGGCAGGATAAAGTTTTCAGAACCGGTTTTTCTAACAGTCACCAGGTTTCCTTATCAGGAAAGAGTAACAAAACATCTTACTATTTAAGTGGTGGTGTTGTTAATCAGGAAGGTGCTGTAAGAAGCTCTGATATGGGAAGAAAAACATTTAAAGTCAACCTTTCTCAGGAAGTAACTGACTGGTTAAAAGTAGGTACAAATCTTAATTATATTGATTATAAAGATGTTGATGTTACTGATAATTCAGGTGTTGGTAATGGTGGTGTTATTTTAGGTGTTTTAAACACACCACAAAATATTGGTGTTTATAATGCAGATGGAACCTTTACAAGTAACCCATTCCAGAATTGGGAAAATCCATTATCTAATACGGACGGATCTCAAAGAGGATATAGAAATCAACGTGTATTTGGTAATGTATATGGTGAATTAAAGCTTTTAAAAGGACTTACTTTTAGAACTGCCCTTTCTATAGATCATAGCGATGCTGCTACTGATTATTTCCTTGATCCTTACAGAACAAGTTATGGTAGAGCTATGAAAGGTATTAGCCGTTACAATACTAACCGATATAATTACTATATGTATGAAAACACATTGAATTATAAACTTAATGCTGATAAGAACTCTATAGAAGCAGTTGTAGGTACTGTTTATCAAAAATCATTATGGGAAGATTCTAATCTTGAAACAAGAGGCTTTGCTGGTGACGGTGTTACTACACCTAATGCAGGTTCTACCATAGCGACGGCTAATGCTTCAAAGTCAGAGAAATATAATTCTTCTTTTATATCAAGAATTAACTATTCTTTTGATGATAAATACCTTTTAACAGCAAACTTTAGAGCAGATGGTTCAAATAATTTTGGTCCGAACAACAAGTGGGGTTATTTCCCTTCAGTTTCTGCAGGATGGAGAATTTCAAATGAAGAGTTTCTTAAAAGTGTTGAGTCTATCAATGAAATAAAGATTAGAGCAGGATGGGGTCTGGTTGGTAATGACGATATTACAAGATACGGATGGCTTCAAAATGTTGTGCCAGGTACAAATTATCCAATTGGGGGAACTATTCAGCCGGGTAATTACCCTGGAAGAATTGAAAATAGAGATTTGAAATGGGAAGCTTCAGAGCAAACTAATATAGGTATTGATATTGCACTTTTCAAAAACAGAATTCGTTTTAGCGCGGATGCTTATAGAAAAACAAGTCAGGATTTATTACTTAATGTACCAATTCCAAGAACTTCAGGTTTTGATTCTGCTTTACAAAATGCAGGGTCTATAGAAAATAAAGGTTTGGAGTTCCAGTTAAGTACGGTAAACTTTGATGGAGATTTTAAATGGAATACAGACCTTAATATTTCGTTCAACAGAAATAAAGTAACTAATCTTGTAGGTACAGAAATTAATGATGGAGGTATTGCAGGCCGTGGTGATGCAGTACTAATACAGGAAGGTAAACCTTTAGGTCAGTTTTATGGTTACCAATGGGGTGGAGTAGATCCTGACACAGGTAATGTATTTTACATTGCAAAGGATGGTTCTTCAACTTTTAATCCTACAGAAGAGGATAAGAAGAACATTGGTAATGCAACCCCTGACTTTATTTACGGTATAACTAATAATTTTAGCTATAAAAATGTAAGCTTGAACTTATTTTTTCAGGGATCTCAGGGTAACGACATCTTAAACGCAACCCGTTTTGATACTGAAAGTATGATCGATTCAAGAAATCAAACTACTACAGTGCTTAGAAGATGGCAAAATCCGGGTGATATTACTGATGTGCCAAGAGTAAGTACGGACGGTAATATTGCTAACTCAAGAATATCGTCTCATTATGTTGAAGATGGATCTTATATAAGGTTAAAAGCTATAACACTTGGTTATGATTTTTCTAAAGACGTCTTAAGCAGAATTGGTTTAAGTGCTCTTAAATTATATGCCACAGGAGAAAACCTGTTTACTATCACCAATTATTCAGGTTTTGATCCAGAGGTTAACTCTTATGGTAATAATACTCGCGTAGGCGGTATAGACTACGGTACATATCCTCAAACAAGGAATATTATATTTGGTATAAGAGCTTCATTATAAATAAAAAATGATTATGAAAATTTTAAATATAAAAACGATATCAGCTTTGGTGCTTGCATCTTTAATGCTTGCATCATGTGATGATAATTTAGATGCTGAGCCTATTTCTGATGGTATTGCTCAGAACTCTTACCAGACAGGAGATCAGATTGAGGCGGCACTTATAGGTGTTTATGAGTCTTTTCAGGGTAATGATTACTATGTATGGGATCATGTACTGTTTTCAGATGTTCGTTCTGACAACCATTATGCAGGGGGTGATAATCCAATGATTTTTCAATTAGATGCTATTAATGTAGAGCCTACAAATGATAGAATTTACAATGCTTGGTCTGCTATTTATAATGCAATAGCAAAAGCCAATGTAGTGCTGGAATATACCCCTAAAGTTGAAAGGCTTATTACTGAAGAAAGACGTACACAAATACTTGGTGAAGCACGCTTTTTAAGAGCTTACCATTATTATACACTTGCAAGGCTTTTTGGCGGTGTACCATTGGTTATGGAGTCAGTTAAATCTGTTGATCCGACAACAATAAGAGTGCCTCGTAGTACAGAGCAGGAAACATATGATATGATAATCTCTGAACTTAAATTAGCAGTAGATGAACTTCCTAATGATTACGGAGGAGATGCCTCTGTTAATAAAGCACGGGCAACTAAAGGTGCTGCTTATGCACTTCTTGCTAAGGCTTACGCGCAGCAGCCTGTACCCAACTGGGGTGAAGTTGTAAACTACGCTAATCTTGTTTTAAACAGTCCTGCTGGTTATAATCTTATGGGTAGTTATTCAGATTTATTTGATGGATCTCATTATAACAATATTGAATCTATATTGGAAGTACAATATCTTGGTGGAAATGAAGGTACTTGGGGACCGCAAATGCATTTGCCACCATCTGTAAGTGGTGACACGTGGAGAAAATTTGTTACACCTTCTCACGATCTTGTAAATGCTTATGATGCTGAAGGTGATAATATTCGTAAAAACGCTACCATCCTTTTTGAAAATGCACCGTGGGCGGATGAGTACTGGGGTAACGAAGTAGGAAGCTCTATACCTTTTGCATACAAATGGAAAAATGCAATGGGGTGGCAAAGTTCTGACCATATTTACCTGCTTCGTTTAGCAGATATTATCCTTCTTAAAGCTGAGGCGCTTAATGCAACCGGTCAGCCGGGACCTGCTGCTGATGAAGTGGATAGAATTAGGACAAGGGTTAACCTTCCGGTTTTAACTGCTGAAGTAAGAGGATCTCAGGATTTGATGAAAGCAGCTATACTTAAAGAAAGAAGACTTGAACTTGCTCAGGAGGCACATCGTTGGGATGACCTTGTTAGAAACAACGTGGCTGTCGAAACTATGAATGCCGTTCAGGATATTGATCTTAGAACAGGAAACCCTGTTAACTATGATATGAAAGAATATGAAATATTCCTGCCTATCCCTCAAAGAGAGCTGAACAGAAATCCTAATCTTGTGCAAAACCAGGGTTACAATTAATAAAATATAAGGCACACCATGAAAAAAACGTTTGTTTATATAAGTCTGGCTGCATTATTCTTTTCCTGCTCAGGAAGTGAAGACGGATCGGGCAATTCTGCTCCGCCTGCATCCGAAACAGGTGTTGGCAATGTTATAGGCACTGCTGATGTTTGGGTTACCAACGGAGATATGACCAAACTTTTAAGCAAACAAAATACAGGTGCGTCTATATATGATAATGATGCAACTACCGATCCTTCAATTTCTGTTGATTTTGCGCAGCAGTATCAGGAAATTGAAGGCTTTGGTGCTGCATTAACAGGTTCTTCGGCAAATGTTATTAATGCTATGGCACCTGCCCAAAAGGAAGCATTGCTAAAAGACCTTTTTAGTCCTGAAACGGGTATAGGTCTTAGTTATTTACGCCTTACTATTGGTGCTTCAGATTTCTCGCTTGGCAATTTTAGCTATGATGATGTTCCTTCCGGAAGTACCGATGCTAACCTTGATAATTTTTCTATAGCACCGGACGAAACGGATGTTATACCTGTATTGCAGGCTATACAGGCGTATGCACCGGGTATAAAAATACTTGGCAGCCCATGGAGTGCTCCTGCATGGATGAAAACAACTGCAAGCATGAACGGAGGAAGCCTTAAACCGGAATGGTATAATGCTTACGGAAACTATTTTGTAAAGTACATTAATGCGTATGCGGCACATGGCATTAGTATAAATGCTGTTACTCCGCAAAATGAACCGCTGCATGAAACCACAGGTTACCCAACTATGAAAATGACGGCTGCAGAACAGGCAGAATTCATAAAAACTAGTCTGGGGCCTAAATTACAGGCAGCAGGGCTATCAACTAAAATTATCGCTTACGATCATAATTTTGATGTGCCTCAATACCCTATAGAAATATTAAATGATGCAGATGCGGCCCAATATGTAGATGGTTCTGCTTTTCATGCCTATGCAGGCGATGTAAGTGCTATGAATCAGGTACATGCCGCTTTCCCTAATAAGAACCTTTATTTTACAGAGGTATCGGGTGGTGCGTGGAGCCCGGATTTTGCCAGTAACCTTAAATGGAATACAGGAACTATTTTTATAGGTACTACACGTAACTGGTCTAAAAACGTATTATTATGGAACCTTGCGCTTAACAGCAATAGCGGCCCTACCAATGGTGGGTGCGCAGATTGCCGTGGCGTGGTTACTATAAACGCATCGGGAGCAGTAACAAAGAATGTGGAGTACTATACACTGGCACATTTTTCAAAGTTTGTAAGGCCGGGGGCTAAAAGAGTAAATTCTACCAATTTTGATAATTCGCTTAGCCTTAGAAATGTAGCCTTTATAAATACAGACGGTTCTAAAGTGCTTGTTGTGCTTAATGAATCAGAAACATCGAGAAAATTCTCAGTAAAAGTGGGCACTACAAAGCTTAATTATACTGTAGAGCCTAATGCTGTTGCAACCTTTGTATGGCAGTAAGCCATAATAAAAATTGAATTATAAATAAAAATTTTGGGTACAGTTTATACTGTATCAAAGGATTACCATGCTTAAGAAAAAGAAAAATCTATTATGCGGAATTGTAATGTCTGTAGTTTTATCAGCTATGGTAACAGGTTGCGGAACTACAAAAACAATCAGCAATACTGCCTCAGAATTGTGGGTTACAATGCCAGATAAATCTGTTTTATTGCAAAAACAGGACATTACATCATCAAATCAATCAAAAAACAATAACAATATTCAGCTAACCATTAATACTGATAAAACATATCAGGAAATGGATGGATTTGGCTATACTCTTAGCGGGGGAAGCGCTATGCACATTTCAAAAATGAGCGCTCCGGCAAGAGCTAAGTTTTTACAGGAAATATATGGTACGGGAGTAAATGATCTGGGCTCAAGCTATATAAGGATAAGTGTAGGTGCAAGTGATCTTGACGAGAAAGTATTTTCGTATGATGATATGCCTGAAGGTCAAACCGATGTAAATCTGGAAAAGTTTGATCTTGGTTATGATAAGCTGTATTTAATACCTGTATTGCAAGAAATACTTAAAATAAACCCATCAATAAAAATATTAGGATCGCCCTGGTCGCCTCCTGTTTGGATGAAAACTAACGGAGATACGCGCGGTGGCAGTCTTAAACCTGAATATTATACTGCATATGCTAAGTACCTTGTGAAGTATATTCAGGAAATGAAAAAGAACGGCATTACTATAGATGCGCTTACGGTGCAAAATGAGCCGCTTCACCCGGGTAATAATCCAAGCCTTTTAATGCCTGCCGAAGACCAAAAGGTATTTGTACGCGATCATTTGGGGCCTGAGTTTAAAAAGAATGGTATAAAAACTAAAATAATAGTTTACGATCATAATGCCGACAGACCGGATTATCCTATCACTATTCTTAATGATAAAGAAGCTGCAAAATATATAGACGGTGCTGCTTTTCACCTTTATGGCGGACAAATAGATGCTGTTTCCTCTGTACATGAAGCACATCCTGATAAGAACCTGTATTTTACAGAGCAATGGGTTGGTGCACCTGGTGATTTTGCAAAAGAGCTTAACTGGCATATAGAAAATCTTATAATAGGGGCACCGCGTAACTGGTGTAAAACCGTATTGGAATGGAATCTTGCTGCCGATGAAAATCAGGATCCGCATACTGATAGAGGTGGATGTGATCGTTGTCTTGGTGCTGTGACTATTACCGGTGATAAAGTAACACGTGAACCTGCTTATTATATTATAGCACATGCCTCAAAATTTGTACGTCCTGGTTCGGTGAGAGTAGAATCTAATATAATAGATGGCCTGCCGAATGTGGCTTACAAAACACCTGCCGGAAATACGGTGGCTATTATTCAGAACACATCTAAAGCCGATAAAACCATAGATGTAAATGATGGCAGCAAATCAGTTACAATAACACTAAAAGCAGGTGCTGTTAGTACCCTTGTATTATAATGAGGATTACTTTAAAACATATTGCCTTAGTAATTGTTGGAGTAACATTTGCAACTGCCAGTGCACAGCAAAAGCAGACTGATACTGATAAAAAAGTTGAAACGCTTTTAACTAAAATGACGCTTGAGGAAAAAGTAGGGCAGATGACACAGATTACGCTTGACGTAATAGGCAAAGGCAAAGACAGGTACTCAAGTTTTGAACCCTTAACACTAGATCCGGCCGAAATGAAAAAAGCCCTTGGCGATTATCATATCGGGTCGGTATTAAATACCGCCAATAACCGGGCACTTACCACTAAAAAATGGTTTGAAATTATAAGCGAAATCCAAAAAACATCTATCCAACTTAATGCTCATAAAATCCCGGTTATTTATGGCGTGGATGAAATTCATGGTGCTACCTATACTGCCGGAGCTACAATGTTTCCGCAGCAGATAGCGCAGGCAGCAGCCCGCAATCCGCAATTGGTAGAAAAAGGGGCAGCCATAACAGCCTACGAAACCCGTGCAAGCAATATTCCTTGGAATTTTGGGCCGGTGCTTGATTTAGGGATGGATCCGCGTTTTTCACGTATGTGGGAATCGTTTGGAGAAGATCCTTACTTGGCTTCGGTACTTGGCGTTGCTATGATAAACGGTTTAGAAGGTAAAGACAATAATATAGGCAACCCTGAAAAAGTAGCTGCCAGCCTTAAACACTTTTTAGGTTACCATGCAACAGCATCGGGTAAAGACCGTACGCCTTCTTATATATCTGAAGACGCATTACGCGAATACCATCTACCGGCTTTTAAGGCGGCGATAGATGCTGGAGCACATACTATAATGATAAATTCGGGCATAATCAACGGGGTTCCGGTGCATGCCAATTACACTATTCTTACCAAACTGCTTAAAGAAGAGTTAGGCTTTAAAGGACTTGTTGTAACAGACTGGGCAGATATAGAAAATCTGCACAGGCGCGACAGGGTAGCAGCTACGGATAAAGAAGCTGTAATGCTTGCCATTAATGCAGGTATAGATATGTCTATGGTGCCATATAAGTATGAAGTTTTTTGTGATAACCTTATACAGCTTGTAAAAGAAGGCAAAGTAAAGCAGGAAAGAATAGATGATGCCGTTCGCAGGATACTAAAAGTAAAGTATGCACTGAACCTTTTTGATAAACCGAATACAAACCCTAAAGACTACCCTGAATTTGGTAGTAAAGAGTTTGAAAAAGCATCGTATGATATGGCGGCAGAAGCTATCACTTTATTAAAAAATGAGGGTAATATTCTTCCGTTAAAAAAAACGACTAAAGTTTTAATAACCGGACCAAATGCCAACAGTATGCGCACGCTTAACGGTGCATGGACGTACTCTTGGCAGGGCGAAAAGGTAGAAGAGTTTGCCGGACAATACAACACTATTCTTGAAGCGGTACAAAACGAGATCGGAAAAGCTAACGTTACCTATGTGCCTGGTGTGAGCTACAAAATGGACGGTCATTATTATGATGAGTTTGCTGATAAAATGGACGAGGCTATAGTTGCTGCTAAAAACAGCGATGTTATTTTACTCTGCCTTGGCGAAAATACTTATACCGAAAAACCGGGAGATCTTAATGATCTGTACCTTTCTGAACTACAAACAGAACTTGCTAAAAAACTTTCTGCTACAGGTAAGCCTATAGTGCTTATTCTTAATGAGGGAAGGCCAAGAATAATAAGCCGTTTTGAACAGCAGATGAATGCAATAGTGCAGACATACCTGCCGGGTAACTTTGGCGGGGATGCCCTTGCCGATATATTATTTGGAGATGTAAACCCATCGGGTAAACTGCCTTATACCTATCCGCGTTTTCCTAATGCTACTATATCATACATACATAAACCATCTGAAGAACAAAAGAAAGCTGAAGGTGTTTATAACTATGAGGCAGACTATAACCCGCAATTTTTGTTTGGCGACGGACTTAGTTATACCACTTTTGGCTATAGTAATTTAACTATAGATAAGACGCAGCTTAAAAAGGGAAATAACCTAAAAGTTAGTGTGACAGTTACCAATACCGGTAAAGTAACCGGAAAAGAAGTAGTGCATTTATTTACAAGCGATGTATATGCAAGCAGCGTTACACCTGATGTAAAACGCCTGCGCCGATTTGAAAAAATTGAACTTAAGCCGGGAGAAAGTAAAACCGTATGGTTTGAAATTACTCCTGCCGACCTTAGCTATATAGGCCGTGACGGAAAAACGATACTGGAAACAGGGGAGTTTGAAGTTATGGTAGAGCATTTAAAGGCCTCATTTACGTTAATTGAATAGATTTTCAATATAAATTGTTTAGAGTTTTAGGTTAGTTAGAAAGCCGGGGTTGTGCCCGGCTTTCGTGTTTTTATACTTTAGTAATAAATCTTACACTTGATATTTCCCCTCCTTTGGAGGGGTGGCTGAAAGCCGGGTTGGTTAGAATTACGGTATTATTAAAATTTAACCATCAAACGATTCCAAATGAGGGAAAAGTAGTTACATCGCAAGAAATCTTTTTTTGTACTTTTAAGATATAACCATCTCTCATGAAAATATCACTTTTACAAACTTCTCTTGAATGGGAAAACCCGGAAGCTAATCGTAACAATTTTGAAAAACTTATAAATAGTATTGAAGAAGATACAGATATTATAATGCTGCCTGAAATGTTTGCTACCGGTTTTACCATGAAACCGGAAGGCGTTGCCGAAACTAAGAATGGCGAAACAGTACAATGGATGAAGAAAATGGCTGCCAAAAAAGATTGTGCTGTTACAGGAAGCCTGGTAATAGAAGAAAATGGAAACTATTACAACAGGCTGTTTTTTATTCTGCCGGATGGCGAAATAAAGACCTATAATAAACGCCATTTGTTTTCACTTGCCGGAGAAGATAAAGCCTATACGGCAGGTACCGAAAGGCTTATTATAAACTACCGTGGCTGGAAAATTTGTCCGTTAGTGTGTTATGACCTCAGGTTTCCGGTTTTTTCGCGTAATACAGAAGATATCGACTTAATGCTTTATGTTGCCAACTGGCCATCTCTTCGTGTGGCTGCGTGGGATACTTTACTAAAAGCCCGCGCTATAGAAAATATGTGTTATGTAGCCGGAGTGAACCGTGTTGGAAACGATAACAACGGGCATGCTTATCCCGGACATTCACAAGTGTTTGACTGCCTTGGGGCATATGCCGTTATGCCATCAGTTAATGAAGATGTATTTACTATAAAACTTGATAAGGATAGTATGCTGGAAACCCGTAAAAAACTGGGCTTTTTAAATGACAGGGATAGTTTTACCCTCCACCTTTAATGTCAAAAGTTTCTTCAGGATCCCAGTTTGCCCTTACATCAATGGTTTTAGGCATATAAATAACCTCTTCAGGCTGTATTTTATCCATATAGCTTCCGGTGTCCCACTGCCTGTTTTTATTATCATCATAATATACACGCAGCGTATATTTGTCGGGCACTAAATTGTCAAAATTTATTTTGGTTTCACCTTCGGTATAATAAAAGGCTTCTACTTTGCCACCGCTCCCTATAACCTCCACCATAATAGGAAATCGTTTTGCATTTTGCAGCGTTAGCCTCAGGTTGCCATAGTCAATATAGGTTTTTGTAGCAAGTTTATAACTTAACGTATCATTTTCCTTCTCATAAAAGTCTTTTAAGGCTCCGGGCAGTAAGGTAAAAGTATATTTCTGTTCTTCTTTCTTTTCAAAGTCAAATACCAGTTCCTGCTTTAAATCATCATATTTCAGGGTGTATTTTAGAGCAAGCGAATCTTTATCTATAAGGCTTATTTTGCTGCTGTCTATACTAATCAGCGGCGTTAGTGACGAAAGTGTAAATTTTTCCCTGAAATGCAGCCCTCCTTTTTGAAGCGCATCTATTTTAAGCGAGTCGGCTGTTTTCATTTCCTTGAACTTCACAGTAAAATCTTTAATAGAATCTTTATTGGAAACTGTAACTTTAAGCGAATCGGCAGTTATTTTTCTTGGCAGCCATACCTGCAGCGAGTCCTTATCTTTTACTTTTGTTGTAAGGGTAGGTATAACTTCAGTTCCTTCACCGTTTTTTACTACTACTTTCATCCCGCGGTAATCGCCCTCATAGCCTGCATATAGCCTGTTGGAGTTAACCTGCACAGGTTTGCGGGGTTTATAAGGCCTTTTTTCCTGAAACAGTTCCAGTTGGTAAATGGTATCGTTAGGCACGTCAATAGTCTGGTTAAGAAAGCCTATTTTATCACTTTTAGGATCAAATTTATAATTGTTATTGGCATCTTTAAGTGCTATAAGGTGGTATTTGCCCTCTTTAAGGTTTTGAAGCGAAAACTGTACCATGCTGTCCAGCGTATTGGTAACATAGCGCGGGCGCTGTTTGTAGATAGTAGAATCGTTAAAGGTTTCGTCAGCTTCGTATAGGGCAACAGTAACAAAGTTATCGGTTTTGTTAGAGTAAGCATCTTTTATCCTGCCGTTAAGCGTAAGCGAGTCAATATATGTTCCTGTAGAAAATACAAATTTAAACTGGGAATACGGATTTCCCTCATTATTATCGGTAATGCTTTGTCCAAAATTAAAGCTGTAAGTAGTGTTTTCTTTAAGGGTATCTTTAATTTTTATATTTATGAATTTGCTGGCACTACCCATAGGTGTTATATAGGGCTGCGTGTCCATTGGCGGCGAAATAATAAGCTGCTTATTAATGTCTTTAATTTTAATGTATTCATTAAAATTTATACGAATTTCGCTGCCTTTAAACTGCGTGCTCATGTTTTGGGGCGAACTGCTAATAATATGGGGCGGAATAGTATCTTTTGGCCCTCCGGTAATAGCACCTCTTTTTGCGCAGGACGCAAAAAGAGCTGTGGTAAACAGTATATACAGGAGAATTCTATTTTTCAGCATATTGTATTGTTTGACTGCACAAAATAACAATTATATTCCCTGTAAACGAAATGTTTTTAAAAAATGTTGCATCCCCGGTTTAAAGCACGCCGAACTAAGAAGGAAACACTTATTTTACTGTGCATAAGCTATAGTAATTATACTAACTTTTGCATCGGGAATTTTAAGCAGTGCCTTTGCGCAGGCCTCCAGTGTAGCTCCGGTAGTAATTACATCGTCAACAATTAAAAAATGCTTTCCGTTATCGGCTTGTGTAGCATTTATTTCAAAGGCATTACCTATAATTTCAGCTCTGTCCGCGCGGTTTTTATTTGTCTGTGTTTTTGCAAAAGTAGACCGTTTAAGCAGGGTATTGTTAAAGGTTTTCCCAAGTCCGTCGGCAAGGGTTAAGCCAAAACTTGTAATTTGGTTATAACCCCTTTTATAAAATCTTTTTATATGCAGGGGCACAGGTACTATGTCAGTCACCGATTTCAGGGCTTCCACATTTTTAAGGTCATGCACATACCATTCTCCTATTATAGCGCCAATCTCTTCTTTTCCACGGTATTTAAGGTTATGTATAAGCTCCTGAACTATACCGTCTTTATTAAAATACAATACTGACGATGCATGTTCAACCGGAATACGCCCTCTGAATTTTTGTGCAGTTTCGTTATTTTCATTTAAATAGTGCTGGGTAAAAGGCATATCGTGCCGGCAGTGGGTGCATATAAGGCGCTCGCTTTCAAGCAATGTGCCTTTGCAGCCCGAACATACTGCCGGAAATAGCAGGTTTAGTAAAGCTACAAACATATAGGTGGTTAATTTAGGGATTGCTAAAATAACAAAATTGTAATTGTTTTCCTATTGAGCAAGTGTTTTAAGAGAATGTTATGATATTTATTAATAATGTGTCGATTTTCGTACTTTTTTTAACAAAAACGTTTTTCGGTTATTTTCTAATTGCAATGCGTCTATATATACAACTGCTTTTTATATTTTTGCACCACTATGGCAAAACAAGAAGATATATTTAAAAATGTTATTTCGCATGCAAAGGAGTACGGATTTATTTTTCCGTCGAGCGAAATATATGATGGACTCAGCGCTGTTTACGATTATGCACAAAATGGTGCAGAGCTGAAAAAGAATATCAGGGAATACTGGTGGAAATCTATGGTGCAGATGCACGAAAATATTGTGGGTATAGATGCCGCAATTTTTATGCATCCTACAACATGGAAGGCATCGGGGCACGTAGATGCCTTTAATGACCCTTTGATTGATAATAAAGATTCTAAAAAAAGATATAGGGCCGATGTGCTTATTGAGGATTATGCTGAAAAGATAAACCAGAAAGCCCAGAAAGAAATAGAAAAAGCAAGAGTTCGTTTTGGCGATGCTTTTAACGAACAGGAGTTTATTACTACCAACACCCGTGTTGTAGAATACCTTGCTAAGAAAAAAGAAATACTTGAGCGTATGGCACGTTCGCTGGAAACAGAAAACCTTGCCGACGTAAAAGCCCTTATAGAAGAGCTTGAAATTGCCGATCCGGAAACCGGTTCTAAAAACTGGACAGAGGTTCGCCAGTTTAACCTTATGTTTGGTACCAAACTTGGTGCCGAAGCAGCCAATGCTATGGATTTATATCTGCGTCCGGAAACAGCACAAGGTATATTTGTAAACTTTCTTAACGTACAGAAAACAGGCCGTATGAAGATACCTTTTGGTATTGCGCAAACAGGTAAGGCTTTCCGTAATGAGATCGTTGCAAGACAGTTCATCTTCCGTATGCGTGAGTTTGAACAGATGGAAATGCAATTCTTTGTTCGCCCGGGCGAAGAAATGAAATACTATGAGTACTGGAAAGAAACAAGGCTGAAATGGCACCTGTCGTTAGGGCTTGGTAAAGAAAACTACCGTTTCCATGACCATGAAAAATTAGCACATTATGCTAATGCTGCTGCCGATATTGAGTTTAACTTTCCTTTCGGCTTTAAAGAGCTTGAAGGAATTCACTCAAGAACTGACTTTGACCTTAAAGCGCATGAACAGTTTTCGGGTAAAAAATTACAGTATTTTGATACCGAACTGAACCAGAATTACACGCCATATGTAGTAGAAACTTCTGTGGGATTAGACAGGATGTTCCTGGCGGTATTCTCTAATTCATTAAAAGAAGAAACCCTTGAAGACGGTTCTGTACGTACAGTACTTAGCCTTCCGGCAGTATTAGCACCTACTAAAGCTGCAGTATTGCCATTGGTTAAAAAAGACGGACTTCCTGATGTTGCAAGAGAGATCATTGATGAGCTTAAATGGGACTTCAATGTAGCTTATGATGAAAAAGATGCTGTAGGCCGCCGTTACAGAAGACAGGATGCTCTTGGTACTCCTTTCTGTATAACCGTAGATCATCAGACACTGGAAGACCAGACGGTAACCATTCGCCACCGCGATACAATGCAACAGGACAGGGTTAAAATATCTGAACTTAGAAATATAATAAATGAGGCAGTTTCGGTAAGGAACTGGTTAATGAAGATGTAATAAAAACTAAAGGCTCCTATTAGGAGCCTTTAGTTTTATATGCTTACTTCTAAAGACCACATTTGCCTCCTAAACTTATATTCAGTTCAAAGCCTTTATTATTATTCCATTTGCCCAAAGAAAATCCATTGATATAATCATTGGCAGTATCACTGTATGTGTTTATAAGATAAGATACAGGGTGTTTTTCAAATTTTCCCGGGGAAAAATTTCCAGGTGGATATTTTTCAGATACCTGTAAATATAAATCTGTGAAATTTTTATTGTAGCCAGGCTTAAAAAGTACTGATGCAAAGGAAAAATCGTTAGTTTTCAGTATATCGGGTGTTTGCTCTATAGTAAATACGTCGTAATTCTTCTGTATATCTGCAATTTCCCCTTCCTGAGCACAGGCGGATATATTAATGAGAATGAGTACTAATAATAAAGTAATTTTTTTCATCTGCATAGTTTTAATAACGAGCTAAAGTTTTATCTAAGATAAAAAATAATATTTTCATTATTAGCAGGTTGTATTTATAAAAAAATCCGGCTATTTAATTAATGCCGGACTTTAAAATATTTATTCTTCTTCATTAAGTGCGTTCCATCCCCGTGCTTTAAGCGGAATTTTAGTATTGGCACGGGTAATAAGGTGTATGCCTTCGCTTTCCTGTGTCATGTGGCCTATAACAGTAAAGTTAGGATTGCCTTTTATCTTGTCAAAGTCTTCCATTTTAATGGTGAACAACAGTTCGTAGTCCTCGCCACCATTAAGAGCTACTGTAGTGATATCTATATTGAATTCTTCACATACATTTATAAGCTGAGGATCAACCGGAATCTTCTCTTCATATAGGTTACAGCCAATTCCCGAATTTTTGCAAAGGTGTATAATCTCTGAAGATAATCCGTCGGAAATATCGATCATAGCCGTAGGCTGTATTTCAAGGGCCTTTAAAAGCTCTTTTACATCTTTACGGGCTTCCGGTTTAAGCTGGCGTTCTATTAAGTAGCTATAAGCGTCTAAATCAGGCTGGTTGTTTGGGTTTACCTCAAATACCTGCTTTTCACGTTCTAAAACCTGTAGGCCCATATAGGCTGCACCAACATCTCCGGTAACAACAAGCAGGTCGGTATTTGATGCACCATTACGATAAGTAATTTCTTCAGCATTTGCTTCACCAATGGCTGTAATGCTCAGAATCATTCCTTTTTGAGATGAGGTAGTATCGCCGCCTATAATATCTACACCATAAATTTTAGCAGCATGTTTCATACCGTCATACAGTTCATCAAGTGCTTCAACCGGAAACCGGTTAGATACCGCAATAGATATTGTAATTTGGGTTGGGGTAGCATTCATGGCGCATATATCGCTTACATTTACAACAACTGCTTTATAGCCTAAGTGTTTAAGCGGCATGTAGGCAAGGTCAAAGTGTACGCCTTCAACAAGCAGGTCGGTAGAAACTACTACTTTCTTATCTTTAAAATCAAGTACAGCGCCATCGTCGCCTATCCCTTTCAGGGTAGAAGGCTGACTTGTTTCAATATTTTTGGTAAGGTGTCCTATAAGTCCGAATTCGCCAAGTGCGGAAAGACTTGTACGTTGCTGGTTTTTATCTTCTATCATTTCTTCTAAATTCTTAATTGCTCAATTACAAAGCTGCAAAGGTACGATTTAGAAGTTTATAAAGCAGTAAGCAATACTTACTCTATCTCAGGCACTACGGCATCACACCAGTAATCTACAATTTCCTTTAATGTTTCCGTGAGGCGCTGCATATCGCTTGTTTTATGAAAGTACCCATGTATGGAGCGTTTAAAAGCTTCTTCTACAGTATAGCCGCTTCCCACGGTAGTAAAAAATATAAAGGGAAGGGTTTTTTCGGTAAGCATTTCATCTTTCAGTATTTCATCACGAAGTTCAAAACCGTTCATTTTAGGCATATTAATATCAGATATTACCATAAAAGGCTTAATATGTTCCTGTTGCAAAAAGGGGATAACTTCGGTACTGTCGCTTAAAAGTATAATTTCGTTTGGCAGATTCAGGCTTTTAAGTATCTCTTCAAATATCAGCCTGTCGTCTTCATCATCATCAATAATAATAATCTGTCCGGTCTTTTTCATGATAGCAGTTTTTCCAACTGCAAATGTATTGCGAATCGTGATTATACGGGAGAATATTAGCCTTTCTATAACATAAAAAATCCCTCAAGTGAGGGATTCATGTTACATTTGGTTACTGATTATTCTTTATCAGGCACTTTAGCAGCTTTCCAGTATTCAATTATTTTTTTTATCACGTCTTTGTACTCGTTATAATCGGTAATTTTGGTAAAGAAGCCCTGAGCCGCTTTTTTATAAGCAGTTTTTATAGTATCGGGGTCGCTTGCCGTGCTAAAAAAGATATAAGGAACTGTTTTATCATGCAGGTTAGGGTCTGCAAGTACCAGGTCACGCAATTCGTAACCGCTCATTTTTGGCATATTGATGTCTGAAAATATAAGAAAGGGCGTGATTTCAGGTTTCTGCAAAAATTCCATTACAAGTGTGCTGTCAGGCAGTATTATAACCTCATTATTGTATCCCAGATCGTCAATTACTTCTTTTAGTATTTCCCCATCTTCCTTGTCATCTTCGATTATAATAATCTGTCCGTCTTTCTTCATAAAGAATTTATTTAAAATACAAATATAAATATATTTGTTAATTTAAAAGTTAAGAAAATCTTAATCGGATTTCTGTGAGGGCTTACTATGAGGGGCTTGCTTTATTTTAAATAACAAAAAAACCCGACACATAAGTACCGGGTTCTACTATCTCAATTCTCAATACTGATATCTAGTCATTCAGTTTCAATACCGCCATAAATGCTTCCTGCGGAATCTCTACATTACCTACCTGACGCATACGTTTTTTACCTTTCTTCTGTTTTTCAAGAAGTTTACGCTTACGGGAAATATCCCCACCGTAACATTTTGCGGTAACGTCTTTACGAAGTGCCTTAACAGTTTCACGCGAAATTACTTTAACCCCGATAGCTGCCTGAATAGGAATATCAAACTGCTGGCGTGGTATAAGTTCTTTCAGCTTCTCACACATTTTTTTACCAATGTTGTAGGCGTTGTCTTCGTGGATAAGCGCAGACAATGCATCTACGGGCTGTCCGTTAAGCAAAACGTCAAGTCTAACAAGTTTTGATGTGCGCATGCCGATAGGAGTGTAGTCAAATGAAGCATATCCTTTAGATACCGTTTTAAGCCTGTCATAAAAATCGAATACGATCTCGGCAAGCGGCATATCAAAGTTAAGCTCTACACGTTCTGTGGTAAGATACGTCTGGTTTGTAATCAAACCACGTTTTTCAATACAAAGACTCATTACGTTACCAACAAAGTCAGACTTTGTAATTATGGTAGCTTTAATATAAGGCTCTTCTACGTGATCAAGTTTAGAAGGCTCCGGTAAGTCAGACGGGTTGTTTACTACAATTGGTTTTGTAGGCTCTTTTTTGGTGTAGGCAAGGTAAGACACGTTGGGTACAGTAGTAATAACTGTCATGTCAAACTCGCGCTCAAGGCGCTCCTGAATAATTTCCATGTGCAGCATTCCCAAGAAGCCGCAACGGAAACCAAAACCAAGTGCCGCAGAGCTTTCTGCCGTAAACACAAGCGAAGCATCATTAAGCTGTAATTTCTCCATAGAGTTACGCAGTTCTTCGTAATCTTCAGTATCTACAGGATAAATACCTGCAAATACCATTGGTTTTACGTTTTCAAAACCGGCAATCATGTTTGTGGTAGGCGTTTTGGCATCGGTAATAGTATCACCCACTTTTACCTCACGTGCTTCTTTAATACCCGATATAAGGTAGCCAACATCACCTGCGCTAACTGTTGTTTTAGGTACCTGATTTAGTTTAAGCGTACCAATTTCGTCGGCAAAATATTCTTTGCCTGTAGCCATAAATTTAATTTTCTGGCCTTTGGTAATTGCACCGTTTATAACCCTGAATATAACCTCAATACCACGGAACGGGTTATATACAGAATCGAATATTAAAGCCTGTAACGGTTCATCCGGATCTCCTTTAGGAGCAGGAATACGCTCTATAATGGCTTCAAGTATTTTATCTACACCAAGGCCTGTTTTACCACTGGCAGGTATAATGTCTTCCAGTTTACAGCCTAACAGATCTACAATATCGTCACTTACTTCCTCCGGGTTTGCACTCGGTAAATCTATTTTATTTAGTACAGGAATAATTTCCAGGTCGTTTTCTAACGCAAGATACAGGTTGCTTATGGTTTGTGCCTGAATGCTTTGTGCAGCATCTACAATAAGCAGTGCCCCTTCGCATGCAGCAATAGAACGGGATACCTCATACGAGAAATCTACGTGCCCCGGAGTGTCAATAAGGTTAAGTATATACTGTTCGCCTTTATAGGTGTACTCCATTTGTATGGCATGGCTCTTAATAGTAATACCACGTTCGCGCTCCAGATCCATGTTATCCAGCAGCTGAGCCTGCTGTTCGCGGGCAGTTACGGTT
Source organism: Flavobacterium sp. NRK1 (assembly GCF_024054175.1). Classification (GTDB taxonomy): domain Bacteria; phylum Bacteroidota; class Bacteroidia; order Flavobacteriales; family Flavobacteriaceae; genus Flavobacterium. The sequence continues at coordinate 1,020,566 of NZ_JAMXLA010000001.1, read as the reverse complement.
TGTGTGGCATCAAGCAGCCTGTCTGCCAGGGTACTTTTACCGTGGTCTATGTGGGCAATAATGCAAAAATTTCTAATATGCTTCATCTTCGTCTGTTATCAATTTTTGGGCGTGCCCTTACGGTGCGTTTCAGGTGTGGCTTTAACGGTGTAAGGCACATTGCATCAATCCTTAACGCATTACACGTAAAGGTAGCAAATTTAATCGGCAAATATAGTTTAAACTTAGCGAGTTGCAAACGGTAGCGGTAAATAAAAAAACAGCGTTCGTTGGGGGGCATCGTACGCTGTTTTTTTGCTTTAGATAATAGCTATAATTCTATTTACAGCAATTAATTTTATCGGGTTACCAGTGGGGGACAGCTAATAACACAATGTTAAATATTTATTAAAAAATTTATGCAAAGGAAAAGCAAAAAAGTATTCAAAAATGTTTTTTCAGGGTTATTTTTTTGATCATAACCAAAATACTGCCCTACAACGTTGTAGTTGTAAGATTTGCAATTATAATTTATTGATAATCTTAATTTTGTGTGTTTTTTAAAGAACTTCAAATCAGAAAAAATTTACATTTTATTTTGAAAAAAAGCTGAGTAGCTATTTTTTCACGAAATTGTACAATCACAGTAAAAAGAAAAGTGCATAAAGATTTCTTTACGCACCATTCATAACCAATCAACCAATCTAAAATTATCAATATCATTTATATTTAACCGGTGGGGGCGGCAGTTAAATGTATATTGTATGTTTTAACACTACAAAGATATGATGTCAATTTGGCGAAAATCAGGTTTTGCTATTCTTGTTTTCTATGCAGGCATATAAAATTTCTATAATGAAATTTACATATGTTATTTGGCTCTTTTTTGTACCATGATGAGATTAAGGCGTTTCTATAATTTATTTAAATTATTGTAATTTTGCACAAAATGAAGAAAATGGTAAAGATTGGCAATATAGAACTGCCTGAGTTTCCGTTGTTGCTGGCGCCTATGGAAGATGTGAGCGATCCTCCTTTCCGAAGGCTATGTAAAGCACATGGTGCCGACCTTATGTACAGCGAATTTATTTCGTCTGAAGGTTTGATACGTGATGCTATGAAAAGCCGACAGAAACTGGATATATTTGATTACGAACGTCCCGTAGGAATACAGATATTTGGTGGAGATGAAGAGGCTATGGCACTTTCGGCAAAAATAGTTGAAGCTGTAAATCCTGATATTGTAGATATAAATTTTGGCTGTCCGGTAAAAAAAGTAGTATGCAAAGGTGCCGGGGCAGGAGTGCTTAAAGATATAGATCTTATGGTACGCCTTACCAAAGCAGTAGTAAACAGTACTTCTTTACCTGTTACAGTAAAAACAAGGCTGGGCTGGGACGAAGATTCAATAAATATAGATGAGGTTGCCGAAAGATTACAGGATGTAGGTATTAAAGCGCTTACTATTCACGGGCGTACCCGTGCGCAGATGTATAAAGGTGAAGCCGACTGGAGCCACATTGCCCGTGTGAAAAATAATCCGCGTTTAAACATCCCAATTTTTGGCAATGGTGATATCGATAGTCCTGAAAAGGCACTGCACTATAAAAATGAATACGGAATAGACGGTATAATGATCGGCCGTGCGGCTATTGGTTATCCGTGGATATTTAATGAAATAAAACACTTTTTTGAAACCGGTGAACATTTGGCTGCACCAACGCTTGAAGACAGGGTAGAAGCTGCGCGTAATCATCTTAAATGGGCTATAGAATGGAAAGGTGAGCGTGTGGGTGTTTTTGAAACCCGCCGCCACTATACCAATTATTTTAAAGGCATTCCTAACTTTAAAGAATACAGACAGCGAATGGTTACCCATGATGATTCTGCCGATGTATATGCTGTACTTGATCAGGTGCTGGAAAGATTTGCAGATTACAGGCCTGTGTAAAACATAAGTTTATAGTAAATAGATGAGGGTAGCTTTAATTGCTACCCTTTTTTTATTCTATTCCTATTGCTTTCTTTTGTTCGTCGGTAATATTCCAACTTTCTTGTATATCAAGATTTAATAGAATGGCTTTAACCTTTACCTTATCATTGTTTATAAGAGATTTATACCATCTAAAGGCGGTTGCATTAACATCATCAAATTCCTCCAGACATTTGCAATAAAAAATAATCACATAAGCATCTTAAGGTTCTCCAAAAATGGGTTCTGAAGCAAAAGGGAAGGCCATGTATTTACTAACCCAGTCGTTTATATTCTCATCTTTGTCAACTTTATAAGAATCTATTTTTTCCATTCCTTTTATGGTCTGTGAGCATCTTTCACCAACAAATTTTTTGGCAGTCCTGTAGCCTTCTCTATTAAAGAAATAGGCACTTGGAACTTGCAAAAAATCGTTATTATTAAATTCTATCCAGGAACCAAGATAATCCAATGTAGCTAAATCTTTTACATTAATAGGAACATCGTTTTCCTCTAAAAAAGTTTGCAGAGTTGAATTGTTTTCAACCTTTATATGTTGTGATGGTTTTTTCTTTTGTGCAAATACAGAAAGTGAAATAATAAATACTAAAGTGAACAAAAGCTTCTTCATGAGTTTATTTGAAGTTCCGGTTATTAAATTTGGTAGCGTAAGGTTTCCGGAAACAGGAATTTTTGATTTTAAAATTTAATGATTTTCTTAAGAAGCGTGCCTTTATCAGATCTGATATTTATAATGTAGATCCCCGATGCTAACCCGGATAAAGATATGCTGTAAATACTACCATTAGTTACGGTACTCTTCTCATTATAAACTTGCTGTCCGGTAACTGAAAATATCTGGATATTATTTATCTGAATTTCGGAGGATATATATAACATATCTTTCACCGGGTTAGGAAATACTTTTATCTTATGGGCACTCCATTTTTCAGAAGCTGTAACATCACAAGAATTGTTTGTATCTGTCACTGTTATCACAGCCGTACCGGTAGAAACATTTCCATTAGAATCTGTTGCTGTAATTATTGCGACCTGCTCTCCCAAATTATCGCAATTAAATGAATCGGGAATAATATTCCATGTTATAACAGAACAATCGTCATAACTGCCATTATCAAGATCTTCTATATTTAATACAAGTATTCCGTCTTCATCCAAATTTCCTGTAAAATCCTGTAAAATTATGGTTGGTGGCTCAGTATCATTAATAACTATGTTTTGGGTTTGTGAACTTGTATTTCCACTAGCATCTTCATATATCCAGGTAATTATAGTTGTGCCTTGTGTGTCTATTGGGAATTGTGCAGATGTACTAACATTAACTAAAGAACAGTTGTCAATTGCTTCAGGAAGTATTATATCATCCGAATTTACAATACATTGAGCTGTAATGTCAGGCAATACTGCCAATACAGGTATTGGTGCCTGTGTATCATCAATAATTATGTTTTGGGTTTGTGAGCTTGTGTTTCCACTAGCATCTTCATACATCCAGGTAATTACAGTTGTGCCTTGTGTATCTATTGGGAATTGTGCAGATGTATTAACAATAACAGAAGAACAGTTGTCAATTGCTTCAGGAACTATTATATCTTCCGAATTTATAATACATTGAGCCGTAATATCAGGCAATACTGCCAATACAGGTATTGGTGCCTGCGTATCATCAATAATTATGTTTTGGTTCTGATATGATATATTCCCACGGCCATCGTTAAACGTCCATGTGATTACAGTACTTCCTGACTCGGTTATAGGAAATTGTGCAGATGTAGTTCCAACAGTGGGGCCAGCACAATCAAAAGCAAAAGGTAGGGTTATATCATTTAAAGCAACAGAACACTGCGCTGTAATATCCGGTAATGTCGCATTTTCAGGCTCAGGTGCTTCGGTGTCTTCAATAACTATATTTTGTTGTTGACTGACAGACATCCCATTAGCGTCTGTAAATAACCATGTAATTTCAGTTGTTCCCTGTTCTATAATTGGAAATGATGCAGTAGTAGTACCTTCTAATATATTGCCACAACTGTCGGTGGCTGTAGGAGGATTTATATTTCCATATTGTACTTCGCATTGCGTAGTAAAGTCCGGCAGGGTGGCAATATCGGGTACGGGAGCTATTCCCTGAATAATAATATTTTGGGTTTGGGTTATATTCTGATCTTCATTGCTATATTCCCATGTAATTGTTGTTGTGCCCTGCTGTGTAATCGGGAAAATACTTTCGTCTGTAACCGGGGTTATTAAATTTCCACAATTGTCAGTAACTGTCGGAACACTAATATCTTCTAACTCTATCTGGCAACTGTCGGTTATATCCTGAAGGACAGGAGGCGTAATAGCACAAATGGCATCAGGATCTTCATCTCCGGTAAACAAGATATTATCTATTCGCGTTGCATCCATTGCAGAGGAATTACTAAAGCTCTGGCCTCGTCTGCCACAGTGCTCAAGGGTTATATAGAGTACTTCCCCAACAAATTCTGATAAATCATATGTAAGGTTAATAAATGGTTCGTTAGTAATTTGAGTAGGATTTCTGCTTGATCCATACTGAACACCGTTTACAGTTATTCTAAACCATGAAGACTGGGCAGAATAGAAATACTGTTGTTTCATTCTTATAACCATTTGTAGGTTAAGCAGGTTGGCGGCGTTAACTTTTAATTTTAATCCCGTTGTAAATTCTTTATTATCATTCCAAACTTCCGCTTCAGTAGCAGTGTTATCACCTATCCATATATCTCCCTTTTCCCTCTGATTCAGTATAATATGGCTGTTGTTATAAAAATTAATAGCAGAGCTATTATTATATTGTGGTGAAATATATTCTGTAATGCTGCTGCAAATTTCCTCATGAGGAACCTGTATAATTAAAGGATCTGTAGAGGCATAAATTTTATGCCAGGGAGATGTTTCAGTTTCACAATGCTGTCTTACATATATATCATAAGCGGTTGCGGGTAAGAGGTCTGACAGGGTATAAGGCTTTTCTGTCACCAGTGTTCCGGAATTTGGAGGGGTTTCACCATGAAGTACATGTATAACTTCCCATTCTGTTCCCTCACTAGTCCAGTCAACAGTTATATTGTACGTGCCCGCAATGGCTGTTATATCTGCAAGGCTTCCACATGCTTCCTCAAGTTTTACGTTATCTATAAAAGCGCAGTTTTGTGTAGGTGCATCGGCAGGTGTACGTCGACCTACATGCTCCATCACAATGTCAAATTTTTTTCCTGTTTTTTCAGACAGGTCAACAACAACTGTTTGGAAATCGTCATTATCCGGATTAGCAGAATACACAAAATCATCCAGAAAGCCATCTATCCTTAATCTCAGTTTAGAATCTGTTTTTTGTTTAAGATCAAATTTAAAAGCGGGATTTCCTGTATAATTGGTAAGATCTATACTAAAAACAGAGTTGGTTATAAAACTTGGATTACTTTCAAAAGGGTCTCCGTCATAACTCCAGGTGTTTGTTATCAAATAATTTGAAGGAGCTGAAAATAACATTCCATTTTCAGAACTATCAGCCGCTGCATAAGGAGATACCGAAACACTGCCTTTATAAAATATAGGGAGTAGATAGTTATGAGTGTTTTCTTCGTCAAAAGTTATCAGACTGGGTACTGTTAAGTCCAAAGGCCTCGTAACAAATCTTTGTATACTGAAATTAGTGTAAGCTACATCACAGTCTGCCTTTCGGTTTAAATTATAGTATGTTGCAGGTGTGAGTTCACTCATGGTAACATTACTGTCCGAGATTATATCATAAGTTTCAGGTATTGGTTCTCCATATAAACTTACATTATATCTGAAAGCAGGTATGTTATCGGGGTTTGCCCATTCCGCATATACTGAGGTTGCAGACAGGTCGGTAAAGTTAACAGTATGCATCGGCAGGCATTTTTCAAGGTTACCGCCAAACTTTACTTTAGCAAATGAATTTTCCTTAACTACGCCTCCACCGCTAAAGCTCATTATAGACCGCGTAGGAGGATTGCCAAAATTTTCCACACCTACAAAACCTGCAAGATTGCTGGTTGTGTTTCCTGGTTCGACTTCTTCTACGTCTATTACCAGGTTGCTTTGACCGTCATACTCAAAAGGTTCTGTGAAATTTATTGTTACTTCAGTGCCGCTCACGGTTATAGTTCCGTTTGTTACTACCTGAGTCAATTCTGACTGAGGAATAAAACCGTCATTTTCTGAAAATTCTTCCTGGGTAGTCATTCCTAATCTAACATTCCAGATGCTAGAACCTTCCAAAGAAACATTAAATATTAAAAAATAAGTTAATGAGTTTATTGTACCTGTAAATTGTAAATCGTAAGGGTAATAAATGGTTTGAGAATGTGATGATTGTGATGATGTGGATATAGGTTGGTTAGTGTAATCAAGAGAGCCACCTGCAGTAACAAAATTTACTGTTTGAGACTGCGCATTTAAAAGAAAAGAACTAATTAATAAAAAAAGGGTAAGTATTTTTTTAATCATGCTTAAGTTTTTAATATTTTGTAAATATATGATTTTCTTATAAATATAAAATTGTTAGACCTAAACCTCAATGCGTTTCCAGCGACCTTTCCTAAAAAGAATAACAGCTGCAAGAGTCATTAATGCTTCGGCTATTGGTATTGCCCAAAAAACTCCGGTTGGTCCCCATGAAAGATATTTAGCCATTAGCCATGCCATTGGGATCTGGAATGTCCAGAATCCGAAAAAGTTTACCCAGGTAGGTGTTTTGGTATCGCCCGAACCATTAAAGGCGTTAAGCAATACCATGCCTACGCCATAAAACAAATACCCCGAGCTTAATATTCTTATAGCCTTTACGGCAATGTCATGCACTTGGGCATTATTAGTAAAAAACCACATCATTGGGTCGGCGGCAAGCAGGCATATTATCATAATAATTGCCATATAGGCTATATTGAACTTTGCAGTAACAAAAACCGATCGTTCAGCACGATCTACCAGCTTTGCGCCAAGATTTTGTCCTACCAGGGTAGCTGCGGCTCCGCTAAGTCCCCATGCCGGAAGCATAAAAAACATCATAATACGCAAAGCACTTTGGTATCCTGCCGATCCTTCATCGCCTCCTGTTGTGGCTACCAGTTCGGCTAAAAATATCCAGCTGCATGAAGCTATCACAAACTGTAATATTCCGGGCGCCGCAATTTTTATAAGTGCTTTTATTTGCTTCATATCCGGAATAAAGTAAGATGCCACTACCTTCAGTATGCCTTTACCATTAAATAAATTATAAAGCTGGTATAATACACCTACACTACGGCCAATTGTGGTTGCAATAGCCGCTCCTGTCAGCCCAAAAGCAGGTATTGGCCCCAGGCCTCTTATAAATATAGGGCACAGTATAATATTGCATATATTGGCTATCCAAAGGCTTCGCATGGCTATGGCTGCATTTCCTGCTCCGCGGAAAATTCCGTTAAAAAGGAAAAGCATCATAATAACAAAGCTTCCGCCCATCATAATTCGCATAAACGGGGTGCCAAATTCGGCTGATGCTCTCGATGAGCCCATTAAAACCAGTATATCGGTAGCAAAAGCAAATCCGGCAACGGCTATAAGTATATTTATGCTTATGGCAATAACTATTGCCTGCATACCGGCCTTAGATGCAGCAACAGCATCTTTTTCGCCAACGCGGCGTGCTACAACGGCTGTTGCAGCCATACTCATTCCTATTGCTATAGAGTATATTACAGATAATACCGATTCTGTTAAGCCTACGGTTTGTACAGCAAAACTGCTGTTTTCAAGATGCCCTACAAAATAAAGATCTACCAGTGCAAAAACTGATTCCATCATCATTTCAAGCATCATTGGTATAGCAAGCAGTAATACTGCACGACGAATGCTGCCTTGTGTAAAGTCTATGTTTCCTCCTTTCAGAGATTGTTTAAGCAGTGCAAAAAAACGGGATAATGCACCTGAGGAGTTAATTTCCTGTGTCATTTGTTTGTTGATTGGTTTTGATTAGATTGATGAAATAATGAACCGGACAATATTATAATTGCCTTAAATTTTTATGTGCTGAGGTGGTAATCCCTAACAGATAGGGATAACAAAAATTTTCATGGTTCGTAAAGAATATGCAGCAAAGAAAACTATTTTTTGCGAATTGAAAAACTATTTTTTATTTTTTTAAATAATTGTACGTTAACAGTCTAACCGACTATATAGGAAGCATTGCAAATTTTAAAACATGGGGCTTATGAAGTTTTAAGCAGTTTTTTGCCAACCCTTCCGGCAGCAATTCTTGATGCTAATATGCCCAGTACAAATATTGTTAACAGTACAATTACAATATTCATGACGTTAAAGTTTACGGGGTAAGCCATACTGCCTGTTATCATTACTACCGAATAGTATTTTTGTATAAGTACAACAGCAGTGCCCAGACCTACGCCAAAACCTGCACCCAGAGTGGTTATAAAAATACCCTGATAGAAAAATATATTACGAAGGCTTTTTACTTCTGCACCTAAATTAAAAAGGGTTTTTATGTTTTCTCTTTTATCAAGTATAAGCATAATAAGCGCTCCGGCAAGGCAAAACAAGGTTAACACTACAACCAGAGAACAAAACAGGTAGGTAACCAAATTTTCCGCATTCAGCATTTTGTAAAGCGAATCATTAAGTTGTTCCCTGTTTTTAAGTGTTACCGTGTTATTAAAAATAGATTCCAGCTTTGGTCTTATATCGGCTTCGTCTGCTCCTTTAGCCAGCTTAAATTCTAATGCAGTAAACTGGTTGGTTTTAAACTGAAGCATATCCTGGGCAAGGCCAATATCTACATATACATATTTGCTGTCAACGTCATCATTTATCACATAAGCTCCTGTAGGTATGAGCCGGGATTTATTAAAAGCATCATCAGGATTTTGTATCACGCCTTTACCCGCCTTAGGCACAAAAACCTCGAAGTCCCGGTTAAAATCATAAAATGCCAGTGAGAGTTTATTAGCAATAGTCGATCCTACAACAGCCTGGGGCGTGTTTGCTTCAAGCCAGTCTCCCTGAACACTAAATTTTATGGGTGTAACCGTAGTAAAAAGGCTGTCAACCCCTTTCATAGAGGCAACCTGTTCTTTACCGTCAAAATAAAAAAGCACGCGCTCTTCGGCAATTTTGCTATAAGCTGCAATGCCTTTTACCGCTTTTATATCCTGTTCCTGTTTTGGATTTACAAAAAATGATTTTCCTTTAGATGGAGTAAGTTTTAAATCAGGATCAATTGTATTTGTAAATGAAAGACTGTAATCTTTAAGTCCGCTAAATACCGAAAGAATAATAAAAAGAGCTGCCGTACTTACTATAATGCCTATTGTTGCAATTGCCGTAATAATATTTACGGCAGTGCTTTTACTGCGGCTTATAGTATAGCGCCTGGCTATGTAAAAAGGGAAGCTCAATATAATTTAGCTGTTATGATTTTTTTCTTCTGTCCAGTAATTCCGGATTTGCGATAGGGTTATTTTCGCCTTTAAGTTCCTGGTCAATTTTTTCAATCTGATCCAGTGAATCATCAATGTAAAATATTAAATTAGGTACTTTACGTAATTGAAGCTTAACACGCTGTGAAAGATCATGTTTAATTAGCGGTGCATTAGAGCGCACAGCAGCAAGTATTTCTCCTCCACGTTCTGAAGGGAATACGCTAAGATATACTTTTGCTATAGATAGGTCGGTAGTAACGCTAACTTTAGATATAGATATGATAAGATTGCTTATGCCATTTTTTCTTATCTCGCCCTGCAATATATCTACAAGGTCGTTTTGAAGCAGGGCACCTATCTTTTTTTGCCTATTTGTTTCCATGATGCAAAAATACTCAAAATTATAAAGGATTAAGGTTTAAAGTTTAAAGTTTCGGGCATGCAGACATAAAGTTTATATTTGCAGGCACACAAACAGAGCAATAAATATACACAAAATGAGAAAAATAGAACATATAGGTATAGCTGTAAACAGTCTGGAAACATCTAATCAGCTTTTTGAGAAGCTGTTTGGTGCACCGGCTTATAAAATGGAAGAAGTAGCCAGCGAAGGGGTAAAAACATCTTTTTTTATGAATGGGCCTAACAAAATTGAACTTTTGGAAGCAACCACACCCGATAGCCCTATTGCTAAGTTTCTTGAAAAGAAAGGCGAGGGTATTCATCATATAGCATTTGATGTTGAAGATATTACAGCAGAAATAACCCGCCTGAAAGCAGAGGGTTTTATAGTACTTAATGAAACTCCTAAAAAAGGAGCCGATAATAAACTTGTTGCGTTTTTGCACCCAAAAGCTACTAATGGCGTACTTATAGAGCTTTGTCAGGAAATTGTTTAGGTTTGCAAAAACTTCATAATCAATGCTAATGGAGTTGTATTAAAAAAATGGATAAATAATCCTTTAAAATTATTTGCATTGATTAAAAAATAGTAGTAATATTGCAACCTCAAAACTGGTCCTATAGCTCAGTTGGTTAGAGCACCTGACTCATAATCAGGTGGTCCCTGGTTCGAGCCCAGGTGGGACCACTGGTTTAAAATCAAAGCCTTACAGAAATGTAAGGCTTTTTTATTTTTATATGGGTACAACATAGGTACAACATTTTTTAATCTTCTATTTTCAGATTTTGCATATTTTTGAGATATGGAAAATAAAGACCCACTTCATTTTTTTAAAAGTTTAGTAAACTTTAATCATATTGAAATTCTCAGAAGTAGTTTTTACGAGATAATGTCACAACATGATGTAATATCTACAGATACGTTAACCGACACTGTAATATATAATGTTGTATTTTTTGACCAAGAAGGCACAGCACATGAACGAGATATAACCCTAACTTTTGAAAAATTTCTAACTGATAGGCTTATACAAGAAATTTCAAATTACAAGTATACCATAAATGAAATAATACTTTCAATAGTTAAGAATGGTAGTAGCCCGAAAGAATTCATCCAGTTACAATATTCAACACTTTTAAAGCTTAAACCAAAAATTATTTCTTTATATCCTGAAAAGATCATTTTCGCCAAAGCTGTAGCTCTTATAGTAAACTTTATTACGGATGAATATTCTGAATACTTTGAAATAAAAGGAAACACCAGAGATAAAAACTTTCCTCTTCTATCGGTGTCTGAGGACTTCTCTCCTTATTCATTCAAATGGGATGCACTCAATCCTGAAGATGCTCTTCCTGCAATTGAATTGTTGTATCAATTACTAATAGAAGAGCCTGCATTAATTCAATCATCCAAAGAAGATTTCATTGCTGCATTCACGCAGAGAAAAGTTATTGATGGTATAAAGTGGATAGTACTAGGTAAAAATAAAATATCTTCTAAAGTATCATTATTCTATTTTATCAATGCTTTAATGGAACAAGGATTTCTAGAGAGTAAACATACTACAGAAATTAATAAAATGATTGAATATGTTTTCCGTGACAATTCAGGGAAATTATTTAAAAACATTCGTCAATCTAAACAATCCTTTTCTGAAAAACCTTCACAAAAAGAACGTTTAGATGATATTTTAAATTCTATAATTCTTTAGGTAGGCAATATCAATACCTATACAATACCGTATAGGTATGGTAAAGAATTATAGCTTCTCTTCTATTACATCTTTGCATCGTACAAAACAGGAAAGCCCTGTTGATAGAATTAAAAACTATTACGATGCAAATCGAAGATACTCCAAAAATTACACTCACTCCGGGTTGGCTTGCCAAAGAAGTTCTCAGTTTCAAGGAAGCATTAGCTCTGCTGGATATTTCTGCCAGTATGCTGTACAAGCTAACCCATCAACGAGCTATCAGTTTTTATAAGCCTAATGGCAAACTGATCTATTTCAAAAAAGAGGATTTACTTAGTTGGATGCTGAGCAATAAACAACCATCCAATGATGAAGTAAGTTCTGATTTCTTAAATAAATTAAAAAGTTAATTATGGCTCAACAAACAAAAATTAGTTGGACTGATTCAACATGGAATCCATGGAAAGGCTGTAACAAAGTTTCAAAAGCGTGCGATGGTTGTTATATGGATAGAGCTATGACAAGAGATGGTCAGAATTCAAGAGTTGTTGTCAAACAAGAAGTTGAATTTAACAGACCTTATCAATGGTCAGGCAGGAAGATTTTCACCTGTTCAATGAGTGATTTTTTCCATCATGCAGCTGATGAGTGGAGAGATGCAGCCTGGGAGGTTATTAAAAATACCCCACAGCATACGTATTTGATACTAACCAAAAGGCCTGAGAGGATAAAAGACCATCTCCCTAAAGACTGGTGCAGAGAAAAATATAAGCACGTATGGCTTGGTGTAACTGTAGAATATCAGGAAACAGTTCATAGGATACATACACTTGGAGAAATTCCTTGTGAAGTAAAATGGGTATCATTTGAACCATTGTTTGGAGAAGTATTCCTGACAGAAAAAGAATTGAAGATAATACAATGGGGTGTTATAGGCGGAATGTCGGGTTATTCTTCTGGGCCATTTAAGTATGAAAAGACCGAAAAGACATGGTTCCTATCTTTAATGTATCAACTGAGAAGTTATAAAATTCCAATCTTCTTTAAACAATTAGGAACTTATTACCATGACCATGAATTTAAAGTTAAAGATTGGTCAGGGGAAAAATACTGTGAGAGGTATCCCGATGTTTTCAAAATCAGGCAATACCCTGCTTACAGATATGGAGAAAAAGAAATTGATTATTTAAACAATAAAACTTATGGAAATAAATAATGTAAATGAATTAACACAAACAAATAATTCCACATTCTATACAGAAACTCAAACTGAAAATGGAATTAGCGTAAGGATAAAACTTGCTAACGTGATTAAGTTTTGGGAAAGCAAAGGTTATAGAAAATTGAAAATGCCTAAAGGGGGTTATGAACTTGTCAAAATTAAACAAAACAGTATCATAAGTAGAGCTTTCCCGGATGAACTTATGCAAGAAGTAAAACACCAACTACTTAATATAGATAGGAAAAATCATGTTTGGGAAACTTTTATAGAACAGGATTTTATTAGTAAAAAAAGCACTTCAGCATTTGATACAATCAGACAAATTAGGTTGAATATTTGTGATGCAAATACAGCTTATTTATTTTTTAAAAACGGGGTTCTTAAGGTTACAAAAGATTCAAAGGAACTTCTATCGTATCAAAACTACAATGGATATGTGTTTGAGGAACAAATAATAGAACATGACTACAGTTTTGAGTATGAAGATATCCCTGTCCCCTCTTGTTTTGATAGATTTTTATTTAATGTATCAGGTAATGAAACATCCAGATACAACTATCTCGCTACATCATTAGGTTATCTTATTCATGGTTACAAAGATTCTACTTTAACAAAAGCAGTAATTTTAGTGGATGAAGTACTAGATTTTAGTGGTGAGGCTAATGGAGGTACAGGTAAGTCACTAATTGGAAAAGCTGTATCTAAAGTTACATCTGTACTGGAAAAAGATGGAAAAGGATTGGTTCATAAAGGGAATAGATTTTTTTATCAAGATTTGTCGTTATCTCACAGGGTACTTTATTTGGATGACGTAAATGTTGAATTTAATTTTGAAGATTTTTATTCTGTTGTGACTGGTGATTTAACTGTAGAAGAAAAGTATAAAGCATCATATACGATTCCATTTACTTTAAGCCCAAAATTATTTATCACTTCAAATTATATGGTAAAGGGCTCTGGTGGAAACTCAGACAATAGGAGAAGGGTTGAAATAGAAATCGCACCATATTATGATAGTGATTTTACTCCTCAAGATGAATTTGGTCAAAGATTTTTTGATGATTGGGATTTAAAGGAATGGTCTCTGTTTTATAGGGATATGATAGGCTATTGTCAAAACTATTTAAATGAAGGGATCCTATATTCTAATCCTATAAATTTGAAAGAAAACAAGCTAAAACTGGAGACAGATATATCTTTTGTTGAATTTGCTGATGCGAATATTCTGTTAGATGAAAGTAATCAGGTAGTAAAAAATAAAACCACTTTGATAGAGACTTTTAGAAGTGAATATCCTGTAGAATCCAGGAATATTTCCACAATAAGATTTAAAAAATGGCTTGATACTTGGGCTGTATGCAGGGGTTTAAACACCTATCATTATAAAAGTAATTCTCAGGCTTTGGTTAGGTTCTTCAGGGCTTAAGTGCTAAAGTGCTGTTTAATTTCATAAAGAATAATAGGGCTGCTTTAAGCAGCCCATTATTTTAAATCAAGCTCAGTAGTAATTTTTGAATAACTTGTATTTTATTCGATAGGACTATTTTAATTTCATCTCCTATCATTATTACACAAAGAGTGAACTTTCCTGTCTTATATGTGTGGAGAGTATATTCTGATTCTGAAATTGTTTGGAAGTTACCCAATAAACCTGACAGTAGGTTTGTGATACTCTCAGATTGTATTTTTGAAAGGGTAATTATAATTCCATTGAGTATATCCATACTGAATAATAACTCATTTCTGCATGGAATATAATTCAGAAAATTATTAAACTCTCCTAAATACAACTCCAACTCTTCATAATCCATTCCTAACTCAAAGGGTAGATTTAGTTCTTTCATTTTTTATAAAAAATACCACCTGCAAAAGGTGGTATTAAATAATAGAGTTAGAATAATTATTCCTCAGCTCTAAACCAGAAACCTTCGTAAGCTTCTTCATTAGGGTTCCCTGTAGATTGAAAATCTACCTTATCAGCATTAACAAAAACTACCTTTTGCACAAAGATTAATGTTACTGTTTCAGGAAAAACCATTGTCATAACATCCCCTTCAACACTGAAAGTTCCAGTTTCACTGTCATAATTATTGCCACTTCCTGTCCAGTATGTATATTTAACAGTTCCGTTAGAATTAAAAGTCAGCGCACTATTATAATCAGGACTTGGCTCACCATGATACCATTTTCCAAGTAACTTTTGGTAAACTTCATTGTTATTATTAGTTGTTGAATCATCATTATTACAACTAATTGTAAATAAAGATGTTGTTAGCATCAGAAGTAAAATAACTTTTTTCATGTTTAAATATTTATTGGTTAAAATTGGTTTGAAATTCTTCGGAGTAATACACTGTATTAAATATCTCGTGAAACCGAATTACAGCGTCAAACTCATCAGGATTAAGCTGTATTATTAGTTTGTTATTTTCTTCAGCATTGCACAAAATAGTGATAGTTGAACTAAAGAATAATTTCCTACCTACCATTTTATACTTCTTTACCCAAGAACATACAGCATTTTTATCATGCTTATTTATTGAATTAAACTTTTCAATGGCTTGTTCAAAATAGGTGCCTTGTTCACAAATTTCAACTACCCTTTGTAATTCATAGTATAACTCAAGTTCAATGCAATATTTATCTCTCTGAGTACATACACATGGATAAGGAGTAGCTTTAAATTGGTGCCATTTATCCCATTTTCTGCAAATAGTTTCCTTAATAGCAAACTGAAAACAGCCTTTATTATCAGCAATCCAGTTTTTAATTGTTAAAAGTTTGTTATCCTCAGGAAGTGATAAAGAGAAACTATTTTTTTGCATCTTCTTTGTAGCCATCCTGTATCCATAATACTGTCCTCACTATAATCCAGAAAATAAAGAAACTTATAATTGATATTAATATAAATACATCAGGTCTCTCTACTGCCATAGCAGCTACTAAAAATGTTATAGGAATAAGGAATGAAATAAAAACAAGTAGTCTTAAAGTACCTTGAGATAATTGTTTTAATCGTGATATAAATGCCATATGATTTATTTTAAAAGTTTTTATAAAAAGATTCCTGCAAGTAAAAGCATAACAAGTAATAAACTTGTAATAATAATACCAGACCAATCAGTTGAATTTTGTTTACTATAACTATTTAATAGTGGAGTGTTATCTTCTCCTGCTTGGTAAGGAATATCATTATCATTTAAAGTTTGGGCTTCTGATGTTGAATGAACCCTATCCCAACTGTTTAATTGCTCTCTAAAAGGGTTATCCTCAAGAGTATCAACATTGACTTTTGATTCCTTCTGAATGCTATAATCTAATGGAACTTTGGTTTTGGATAATCCCCCTTTAAATGGACTTTTATCTTTAAAAGCTTTTATATCTTCTTCATTTATCCCAGACTGAGCGAAAGAAGCATGGGCGAATAATATTGAGATTGTTATATATATATACTTCATAATTTAATTTTTTAATGAAACAAATATAGTAAGGTTATCAATATTGATAACCTTTTATTTATCAAATATGACAACTTTTGAATGAGATATTTTCAAAAGTTGAACAAACAAGACTTTCAAAATAAGATAGGTAATAGAATTAGACAGCTTAGGGAATCAAAAAGCATTACCCAAGTTGAATTGGCGCATCTATGCAATTTTGAAAAATCTAATATGAATAGAATAGAAGTAGGAAATACAAGTATAAATACATTTACTTTATATAAAATTTGTAGTGCTTTAGAAATCTCGTTGCAGGAATTCTTTACTTTCGAACTGTAGCATTTGGCTATTTGTTAGTTACAAGCCTATTTACTGAGTTTTATCTTAAGGAATAGAACAGGATTATTAGAAAGACCTTTTTTAATCTGTTTTATATCAACTTTTCGCTATATTATTATATCTTGAATTTTTAATTCAGTAAGAATTTAGATTAAATACAGGCTTTAATCCATTCCTTCATATTTAAACACATTTTACAATTTCTACTACTATAATAGGGAAATATAAAAGTGGCAACATAGTAGAGTAAAGAGATAGTAGGGAGTAATAATAGTTGATAAATAAGATATAAGCAGAGATACTATAAAGGTTAATTTTATAAAGTACCATTATCAGCAAAGCTGTAATAATACTCTTTAGATATTATAAGATGATCAAGAAGTGCTAAATCTAATAGCATACATGCTTCCCTGAGTTTTGTTGTAATTCCTTTATCTGGTTCACTAGGTTGTAAATTACCTGAAGGATGGTTATGAATCAGTACCAGAGCACTGGCATTACACTTTAACGTTACTCCAAGGATTACACGTATATCTACCACAGTACCTGAGATACCTCCTTTGGATAATTCATATACCCCGAGGATTTCATTAGCCCTGTTAAGAAGTATTATTTTGGACTCTTCAATATATTCTATTGTCTCTAAGTTCCATGTGGGTAATATTGCTTTGTAAATATCTTTACTATGCATTATCTTTTGTCTCTGAGTACTTTGGTTAGTATAGGAAACTTTTATTTCTGCTAATTGCATAATTTTAAAATTAAAAAGTGCCAAAGTGCCGCTTGTATCTGAAACTATTTTTCAGCAGTTTTTAAAAACCACCAAAATAAATGTTCGGATAAAAAGGCACTTTAGCACTTATTGCACTTTAGATTTGTTGCTCTCGAAGTTCTTCATAATGTCCATTTTTGGAAAAGGCATTTACATTTGCATGTAAATTCTTCATTTCCTCAGGAAGATACACATACCTGTAGCTTAAGGTAATTACTTCTCCTGTGTCTCGAATAGTGTACTCATACGGGTCACATTCTGCTTTAATAATACTTCCTGGCATTTCTGAGCCAACAAGAGCTTTACAGGTTTCTTCATCAAAGGTTGAGGCAATATAGGCTTTCTTAGCTGTTGCATAAAATTGGCCTGTACTTTGGCTGGGAACTAATTCAATTCCACCAGTGATTTCTAATACAAAGAATTCTTTGCCATCTTCAGCCTGTCTCTGTTTGTAGTTTACAATTCGCACCATAATACTTAAAGGTTTTCGAGTTTAATAATAACACTATGGAATAACATTAATCCATAATGGCAGGCTGCATAGCCTGCACAAATAAGTGGGGGTGTTTAGTGTGGTGCTGTGTGTTGCTGAGGTTTACTAAGAGAAATACATTATAGTTTGAATGATTGCTTGCGTTATGCTCAGGACACCATAAGATGTATAATTTATATTTTTCCGAGAAAAGTGGAGTAGAATTTAAGGCTAAGATTGTGGATGTAAGTAAAGAGAAAACCTTCAAATAAATTGCATAGATTAATATATCTGCTTTGAAAAATATACTTTATAAAAAAGGTACGGGGGGAATTTCCTTTTTAAAAAGACAACGGGGCTGTTTTATAAGGTAGTATACGCATGTATATTTTTTTTTTTAAAAAATTTAGAAGGTCCATCTTATTCCATTTAGGAATAAAAGTACAAATCGAGGTAACATAGTGAATAAAATAGTAATTTTGAGTTTTATCATATTCCATTAAATGTCAACAAAATTTTTCACCAACAAGGATTCTAACAGCCTAATTAATAAGTTTAAAGGTGTATTTGAACATCAAAACATTCATTATTTCGATGCACTAATTGGTTACTTTAGAGCCTCTGGTTATTTCAATTTAAGACCATTTCTTGACAATATTTCTGAAATAAGAATATTAGTAGGTATAAATGTTGACGAATTATCTGCCGAAGCAAAACGTAAAGGACAATTATATCTTGAGAATACTGACAAAACTAAAGAGGAATATTTAAATTTTATAGCTGAGGATATTGCAAAAGCATCTTACAAAAAAGAGACTGAACAAGGTATTTTACAATTTATAGAAGATATCATTTCAAAAAAAGTTGTGATTAAAGCCCATGGGAAAAGAGCTTTACACGCTAAAATTTATATATTCCGCCCTAACCCCTTTAATGAACATACAACAGGAAGCGTAATTACAGGATCTTCAAATTTGACTGAAGCAGGTTTAGGCACAAACCAGGATTCGAATTATGAATTTAATGTATTATTGAAAGACTATGAAGATGTAAAGTTTGCCACAAACGAATTCGAAGAGTTGTGGGCAGAGGCTACAGAATTGTTGCCCGTTGATATAAAAGGGTTAAAAAAGAAAACTTATCTTAATGAAGATATTACTCCATATGAGTTATATATAAAAATGCTCATTGAGTACTTTGGCGATGCTGTTATTAGAGATAAAATTTCAGGAAAGGATCTACCTGAAGGTTATACAAACCTACAATATCAGGCAGATGCGGTAGTTGAAGGGTTTGATAAACTCATGAAACATAACGGATTTATTCTTGCCGATGTAGTAGGTCTTGGCAAAACTATTATTGCAACGAGAATTATCAAGAAATATATTGAGAAAAACGGATACAACACTAAAGTGTTAGTAGTATATCCAAATGCTTTGGAAATAAACTGGAAAAATACAGTCAAAGACTTTGGATTAGGAAATTATATCCAATTTGTTTCAAATGGCAGTTTACATAAAATTATTGATGGCGAAAATGCTAACTATCACAATCCAGAAGATTATGACTTAATAGTTGTAGATGAAGCTCACAAATTTAGAACCTCAAGTTCTAATATGTATGGATTATTAGAATTAATATGTAAAACACCTAGAATAACTGTTGGTAATGACATAAATAGAAAGAAAAAAGTTATGTTAATTACCGCGACTCCTCTAAATAATCGCCCTGATGATATTGCTAACCAAATATATTTATTTCAAGATTCTCGCAAATCAACTATTGAAGGGGTTCCAAACTTACAATCCTTCTTTTCTCATAAAGCTGAAGAATATAAAAAATTATATAAAATAAGTGATCATAAAGAACTTATTCAGAAAGTTAAAGATATTTATTTACCAATTAGAGATAAGATTTTCACAGAGCTGGTAATTCGCAGAACAAGAGCAGATATTAAAAATATCAAACGATATAACGAAGATGTCAAGTCACAGGGTATGTCATTTCCTGAAGTTAATGACCCTAAAAAAATTGAATATCATTTCGATGATAACTTAGAGCAATTATTTTTTAATACTGTCACTAGTCTGATTGATGATTTGGGATATTACCGTTATAGAGCAATTGAATTTATTAATGATGAATATGCAGACCTCTATGATAATGCAAAATTAATTTCTCGTCAGCTTTCAATGATTATGAAAACCCAAATGGTAAAACGTTTGGAAAGTAGTTTTTTTGCTTTCAAAAGCTCCTTAAATCGTTTTTATGTTTCAAATCAACGTATGATTGATATGTTTAAAAACGGGAAAATTTTTGTTGCCCCGGATTTGGATTTAAACAAATTATATGATGAGGGTAAAGAAGATGAGATTGAAGACAAAATCAATAAATTAAACGAGAATTCACCTAATAATAAAGTATATAAAGCTGAAGATTTTGATTCACAATTGCTAGAAGGCTTAAAAAGAGACCAAGAAATTCTTGCCAATTTATATAATCAATGGCATGATATTGAAACTGACCCTAAAACTAAAAAATTTATAGCCTCCTTAAATGAAACTTTATTAGGAGAAAAAAATCTTGAAAAAAAACTGGTTATTTTCTCAGAAAGTAAAGAAACAGTGAACTATTTAGCTGGTGAACTTGAAAAAACAGGTCGTAAAGATGTCTTAGCTATTAGTGCCGCAAACCAAAAACAACGCTATAATACTATTCGTAAAAACTTTGATGCCAATTATCCGGAAAAGCATGAGAATGAATTCAATATAATAATTACTACTGAGGTATTGGCTGAGGGAATCAATTTACATCGCAGTAATGTCATTTTAAACTATGACATACCTTGGAATGCTACTAGACTGATGCAACGAATAGGTCGTGTAAACCGTATTGGTACCAAAGCTGAAGAAATTTTAGTATATAACTTTTATCCTACCGCACAATCAAACAGCTTAATTGAACTAAATGAAAAAGCCTTAAAAAAGCTACAGGGTTTTCATACTGCTTTTGGTGAAGATAGTAAAATCTACTCTGAGCAAGAAGAATTAATTGAAGGAACTTTAGGTAATTTACAACCCAAAGAAGAAGTTGATGAGCGTTTGCAGTACCTTGAAATTGTTAGAGAACTCTATAATGACAATTATAAAGAATACAAACGTCTACACGATTTACCCATGAAAAGCCGTGTAGGTCGTTTTGCAATTATAAAAAATAATTTAGCGGAGGAAGTAATTGGTCAGAGTATTGAAAACGGGGTTTTGTGCTATTTGAGAAATAATATAAAAGAAGGCTTCTACATTTGTAACAATAAAAACTGTGTGGAAATTACATTTATTCAGGCAGTAAAATTATTTGAAGCAACATCAAAAGAAAAAAGCACGACATTAATAGAAAATCATTTTGATGCTGTTAATTTAGCGACACAACACTTTAAAAAAGTATACAACACCATTTTCACTACGGAAGAATATGACACCTCTAACCTTTCGGTTCAGGAACGAAACTCAGTTTTATTCCTGAATAGTCTTATTGATTTAAAGAAAAACTTTCCAAATGAAATTTCTGATGATTTTGAAGAACTAATACAAACAACACTCAAAATAATTTACATGGGTGTATTCAGAAAGTTTCGTAACGAAATAGCAAGTTTGGCAGCAAGACAAAAGAAGAAAAGGTATCCATTAGCAAAAATTGTTCAGGAGTTAAATAACATCATGAATAATTATCCTATTAAACAGATTGCCAGAATGGATAGTTTACGTTGGGAAAACGAAAAAGAGCAAAATAATCAATTTGAAGAACCAAAAATTGTAATTACAGAAACCTTTGCATAATGAAAATTCAAGAACTAAAAGAAGTATTACAAGGTGCATATAGTCGTGAAAAATGGATCAAAACCCTGCAATTCCTTTCTGGTAATAAAAATTTATTATCTATTTCATTAGAACCAAAACCAGAGATAATAAAATCGGCAAAAGCTAAGGAAATTGTTTTTGACATAATTCGTTTAGGCACTTTAAAAACTATAGACGGTATTTCCTTACCTATTTACGATACTACATTGCAAGATGGCATTAAAATAGAATATAATCGTGTTGGCGTTAATGACTTGCTTAAAAAGCATATTCTAAAAGATGCTATCAAAGGAGCGATTGTTACCTTTCATTACAAAGAAGAATACAGTAAGAAAGAATGGCGCTTTTCCTTTATCAGTAAATTTGGTGGCAGTGATTATTTTGCAGAATTAGAAAGTGTAGAAACCAACCCTAAAAAATACACCTATATATTCGGAACACCCGAAGAGCATCGTACAGCTTTAGAACGATTATACAATTTAGAACAATCTCGTTTTAGGCTGGAGGATTTCTTTGAGGCTTTCAATGTAGAACCGGTATCAAATAATTTCTTTAAAGAATATAATAACTTTTATCACGATTTCATTTCTGAGTTAAGCAATAACAAACAAAGCAGAAAAATCTTTGAAAAAGAAGGCATTACTATTGAAGAACTGGAAAAAGACATTAGAAATTTTGTAAAAAGATTATTAGGTCGTTTGGTATTCCTATATTTTTTACAAAAGAAACGTTGGTTGGGAGCATCAAATAAAAACTACAATGACGGTGACACTAATTTTTTATATAACTTATTTAATCATGATAATGAAAGTAGAATAAATTTTTACAATAAATGGTTGAGTGAGTTGTTTTTTAATGCTCTCAATACACCTAATAGATTAAATGATAGCTTTAAATTACCTCATGGTGACTATGTATGGATTCCCTTTCTTAATGGTGGACTTTTTGAAGAAAATCAGGAACCAAATAAACATCGTGAAATTCAATTTCCACCTAAACTATTTGAGCTACTATTTAAGTTTTTTAACAGTTACAATTTTACCATTTTTGAAAACAGTCCCGAAGACCATACTATAGCGGTTGATCCAGAAATGTTAGGGCGTATTTTTGAGAATTTACTAGAAGATAATAAAGATAAAGGAACTTTCTACACACCAAAAGAGATAGTGCAATACATGACTCAGGAAAGTTTAATAGAATATCTAAAAATAAATCTACCTCATTCACGAGAAAATATAGAAAATTTAGTTAAACATCATAACTCAATTGGTTTTAAAGATAGTCATTTAATACAAGTTGAGAGATTAATAGATGAGGTTAAGATATGTGATCCTGCTATTGGATCTGGTGCCTTTCCCATGGGTTTGCTTCAAGAAATTTTTGCTCTTAAAGCTTTGATTCATTTCAAACTTGATAGAGATATAAGTTCATGGGAGCCTGCTAAAATTAAGCAAGAGATTATTCAAAATTCAATATTTGGAGTAGACTTAGAAAATGACGCAGTAGATATTGCACGTTTACGTTTTTGGTTATCGCTAGTTGTAGATGAAGACATACCTAAACCCCTTCCTAATCTTGATTTTAAAATTGTACATGGAAATTCTATTTTAAGCCGTTTCAATGTCAGAGATTCGATTAATAATGTTTTCAAAGACTTAAATTCTAAAAGAAAAAAAGAAAAAAAAGAAGAAGTTGATATATCACACTATAAAAACTTAATGAAAGAATATTTAAATGCTACAGATCCTCACCAAAAAACAGTTTTCAAGCATTTAATCAATGAAATAAAATCAGCTTTTACGTACAATTTAAGCAACAAAGAAATAAATAATATCTCAATTGCTAGAGGTCAATATCAAAATTTAATTGGAGATAATCTTTTTGGTGAAAAAAAGGGAAATAAAAAAGATGTTTTAAAAGCAAAAAAAAGATTAGAATATTTAGAAACTCAACGTGATGATAAGGAAAAAGGGAAACTTTTTGAAGAATCTTTCGAATGGAGATTTGAATTCCCAGATGTTCTCAATGAAGATGGAGATTTTACAGGATTTGACATCGTAATCGGCAATCCTCCTTATGTTTCTGCTGTAAATATGAGACGAACTGATTTGGAAAAAAGCGAATTTAAAAAGCAATACCCTGAAGCTACCGGATCTTATGATTTATATTTATTATTTCTCTTAAGAGGCGAAGAACTAATGAAAGAAAATGGAATTTATTGCTGGATTATTCCTAATAAGTTTTTAATAGCAAATTATTCGAAAAAAACAAAAGAGAGATTAATTCAAAAATCTTTGAAGTATTCACTGAATGTTTCAAATTTTGACGTTTTTAAAGGTATAGGTGTCTATCCAATCATTTTATTTGGAAATTCAAATCAACTAAACAATTATAAAGAATTAAAAATCAATAAATTTTCCGACCTATTATATAGAAAATTTGAAGAAGTGGAAGAACTCCCTGATTACAAAAAATTTAAAGATTTTAATTTAAAAATAAATTCAGGAGCAACAGGGTTTCAAGCAAAAGAAATAAAACAATTTGTTTATGATAATCCAACCGAAAACTCAATTCCTTTCACTGTAAGTGGAAATATTGACCGTTATAAATGGAATAATAAAAAAGTAAAATATATGGGAGATACATATATTGAAGCCTATATTGAAAAAAATAATGCAATCGCAAACACCAAAATTGCATTTTGGGAAAGACCAAAAATTGTAATTGCTGGAATGACTAAAGTTATTGAAGCTGTATATGTCAAAAGCGAATTAGGACTGGGTGTAGGAATATACGGAATATATGAATTTGGAAACTTTTCTCCTTACTGTTTAACGGGACTTTTAAATAGTAAATTTTATAGTTATTATTTTAGAAAAAAATTTAAAGACAAGCACTTAGCCGGAGGTTATTTAGCTATAAACAAATCTACTATTGAAGAATTCCCCTTGATTGAAATGACTAAAGCTAATCAATCAGTAATTGATATTTTATCTCAAATAATACATTTTTTCAATAATGAACTTAAAACAGAAATATCCAATGTAATTAAAAACAATTTCATTTCTAATTTTTTCGAAGAAATTATTGATGGATGTGTTTTTGAGTTATATTTTGAAGAACATATGGAGGAGAAAGACATTAATATAATTGATGATGTTAAAAATTATCTTCAGAAAAGTGGTCTAACAGAAGATTTTGAAAAAATAAATGAAGAAACTAAAAAACAAAAGATTTGGGAGTTATATAAAGAAATGAGCACTGGAATTGTACAGATAAAAATGACTGACTTTGTAACCAAAAGTCCTGAAATTTTGAAACCAATTTTACAGAGCTAATATGAGTGCGATAAATAAAATTAGGATACATAACTTTAAAGCTTTTTATACCAGTACAGAACCTGATGAAATTGTATTGAATGGTAAACACTTACTGATGTATGGAGAAAACGGTAGTGGTAAAAGCTCAATTTACTGGGCACTATACACTTTATTTCAATCTGAAACAAAATCTACTGAGGAAATTGCAAAATATTTTACTCCTACTCATGATGAACAACTACTAAATTTCAATTACCTTAATCATAGGCCTGACTTCAAGACTGATGCGGATGGTAAAATTACAAATCCGACTGATATAGGTAAAAATGCAGAAGTAGAAGTACTATTAGAAGATGGTACTTCACTAAAAATTGATAAAGATGGCATTTATGAAAGTATAATTAATAAAATACAAGACTTACACCGCCACAGTGACTTTATTACTCATAGGTTATTGGTTAATTTTTATAATTTCAGAAACTCCAAAGAAATCAATCTTTGGGAAGTTTTTGTACGGGATTTTTTTCCATTTCTGCGCATAGATAGGGGAAAGGGTGATCTTACCTTATGGCAAAAACTAAAAGAAATAGAAAATAATCCCCCATTTAATATAAATATAGCTACTAAAAGATTTAAGCGCTCTAAAAGTAAATCTCGTCAAAAGTGGATCAGTGATGAAATTAAGAAGCTAAACGAGGATATTGAATATTGGATAGGTAGGATTAATGTTATTGCTAATGATGTTTATAAAAATGAGCTTAAAATTGAAGATGAAATTCTAATATATATTCAATACTCAGAACCGTTTCGTTATGAACATTATAAAAATAACGAATTTGTAAAAGATAGTATAACTTATATTCAGGGAACAGGTTATGCAGGCTTTAATAATCCAAAATTAATACTAAATATTAGGAGAAAAAATCAGGACGGTACCTTTTCATTAATTCATAGGCCACAAGCCTACTTAAACGAAGCGAAAATTACACAAATAGCTTTATCCATTCGTTTTAGTTTACTTCATAAAACTATTAAGCCAGATTACCCTGGGCAATTTTTAGCTTTAGACGATTTATTAATTAGTTTGGACATGAGCAATCGAGATGTTGTACTTGATGCCATATTAAATATTTATTCTAAACGATTTAAGATTTACTTTTTTACTCACGAAAGAGGTTTTTTTAATTACACCCTTGATAAAATAAAAAATATTGGTTTTGAAAAAGAATGGTTAATCAAAGAGATTTATGCAGATAGTGCAAATAAAAAACCTTTCATTAATTCATTACCTAATAAACTCAAAAAAGCAGATTATTTTATATTAAACCACGACTATCCAGCTGCAGGCATTTATTTAAGAATTAGATGTGAAGAGATTTTTGATAATTTATATCCAGATAAAGAAAAATATAAATTAAAACAAAATAATGAAGGAATATATGAAACGCAATTACAAAGCCTTAATGATAAAATATCAAATTTAGAGTTTTTTTGTAATCAAGAAGGCATTGATTATTCAGAATTTAAAGATTTAAAAACATATAAAAGTGTAATATTAAACTCATTAGCTCACAATGACATTAATTCTCCAATTTATAGAATAGAGTTAATAAAAGTTAAAGATGTTTTAGAAAAATTAGAAAAATATGAAAGAAGTATATCAATCTATAAACCTCAAAATACATTTACTTTAAAATTTAAAAAAGCAGATGGTAATGATTATATAATTGGTATTACAATTACGGATCACATCAAAATAATAGAAAAAAAAGGTGAATTCAAAAGAGCTTCAAATTTTTGCAAGGCATATATTTCATATATTAGTGATAATGGAAGTGAGCAAAAAAATTTAAAAATCGAAAAAAGATCAATTAAAGATTTAGTTCAAGAAATTTGTGATGAACTTGAAATTAAAAATGAAATCTCTATTGAAAGTGAAATGACATATAACAGAGATGGTTCAACAATACAAAGCAGAATAAATGCATTGGCTAATGAATAAATTAATACATTATTAGGACCTGGAAAAATTCATGTTACATCAAGGAACATGGTCTCAACCAAATAAAAAGATAATTGAGGACATCTTTAAAACACCGAGTGTTACTTTTAAGATATTATTCAGTTTAGCTTAAAACTCTTAGGATAACTATTATTCTACTCAAGTGAATATGCGTTTGTATTATATTGGAAGTATTGTAGAGAAATTAGAAACAATTATTTAAAAAGATACATCATGAGTCAAATGTTAGCCGAAATTAGTAGGATTGTAACTGAAGATATTAGTAATAGAGTTACTCAATACGATGTGTTGTTTGAAGCTATTACAAATTCAATTCATGCAAATGCAACTAATATTAAATGCTATTTAAACTCTAATGATAGCCAACTCACAGATGATGAGAAAGAGATTGGTTCTATTAGGGTTGACACTATTAAAATCATTGATAATGGTGATGGATTAACTGATGAAAACTATAAATCATTTTCAAAATACAGAACAGAGTTTAAAAAAGCTTTAGGGTGTAAAGGTGTAGGGAGATTTGTATTCTTAAAAGTATATCAATCTGCAAATTACACAAGCAAAATAAAATCTATTCAGGAACAACGATCAATAAATTTTGACTTTGATTTTGATACTGAAAACTTACAAAAAGAAAAAGCAGAAGTTTTAGATAATGAAACACAAATATTCTTAAGTAATCTTACCAAGCAATATTTTGATAGTGAAAATGACAAGAAACAGGACAAAAGAATTGAGCTAGATCTACATAATATTCGCGAAAAGGTATTAATGAATCTGATACCAACTTTATTTTTCTACAAACAAAAAGGAACAAATATTACTATTGATTTTATAGATGAATTCCATCAGTTATCGGTACAGATTAAGCCCGATGATGTTCCTGATTTTTTAAAGAAACCATTTGAAATTAAAAATTCAGATGGAATTGCATTTAAATTCCTACTTAACTATAAAGTTGAAAATACTCCTGGCTTACTTTATACTTATTATTGTGCAAATAATAGAACCGTTTGCCAATTTGAAGATAAAGACTTCAAAATATCAATGCCTTATGGATATTCAGGCTTTATGCTTTTAGAATCTGAATATTTCAATCAGAAGGTAAATAACGAGCGAAATGACTTTGACATTTATCCGGTTAGAACAGATATATTTTCTACACTTTCTTGGGAAATGATTAATGCTGAATTGAGAAAACACTTCAGCGAAATAGTTAAAGAAGGAGTTCCTGAAACAAAAAGAATCAATTCTGAAAAAATACAACAAATCCAAGAAGAGAGGCCTTATTTAGTACAATACATTGAGGAAGAAGACATCCAAATGGCTGGCTTCTTAGATAAAAGAGCTATAATTGAAAAAGCAAAAAAGCGCTTTGATACAGCTAAAGAAAAGGTTTTAATTAATGCCGGAAAAGAAGAATACAGTGATGATGAATTGAATGACGCTATACAGCTAGCCCAAAATGAATTAGTATCATATATTAATGATCGAGTAATTGTAATTGAAAGACTTAAAGCATTAGTTGATAAAAGTGAGCGTGTTGAGTCTATAATACATAATTTGTTTATGGAGAAATACACTAAGGATAATTACTTCAGTGTGGGCAAAAATAACTTATGGCTCTTAGATGATAGATTTACCACTTATAGTTATGCAGCAAGTGATAAAAGAATAATAGAAGTACTGACTGATATAAAGGAAACATTAGAAGATGTTGACATATTAAATGACAAACCTGACTTATCATTATTCTTTTCTCATAATCCAAATAATCCTGAAAGACTAAAATCAGTAATGGTTGAAATAAAACCATTTGACTTTTCAACTAAATCAGATAGAAAAAAATTTAATGGTGTTCAACAGCTAATTGATTATGTTAAGGCATTTAAAAAAAAGGAGAATATTCAGGAAGTATATGGTTATTTAATTACTGATATTGATAAAAAACTTGCTGACAGATTAGAAATAGATGATTATGTACCATTATTTTCTTCTGAGGCTCCAATTTATCATAGACACTACGATAAAATAGGAATTTCCATTTATGTTGTAAGTGCTAAAACATTAATCTATGATGCTGAAGCTCGTAATAAAGTATTTTTAGAAATTATACGAAAACAAGCACGTATTAATAGACTAATTGAAAAATCTGAAACTGCAAAATGATAGGTATATCAAATGAGTCTGATTTTGAAAAGCATATTCGTCAAGACATTTTAAATAATCTCGTCTCTAATAATCCGAATTATAAGATATTTGACTTTAAGAAAGCTGTAGACATCCTTATTGCGCGTAATAATACTAATCCTGCTTTGTTTTTTCTTGAAATTAAATATCACAAAATTAATCATGGTAGATTAGGCTTTGGTCATAGCAAAGGAGGTGGATTTCAACCTGAAGTACTAAAAACAAATATTGACTATTTTGAGACAAATCTGAGATGGATCTTAGGTCACGAATCAAGTGATAAATATTGGTTTGTTGACAATAGCATATTGAGACAGTACCTAAATGGTAATGCTGTTGAAGAAAAATATAATGGTATTAAATTGAAATTTTTTACGGAAGTAGAGGGATATAGTATAGACGAATTAACTTCTATATTATCAGAATGGTTAGGATTAAATGGATGCTCCAAAATTCAATAAGTAATTATTTTATCATATGAAATTAGATATCAATTTAATTGTTGCAATAATAGGTGCAACAGTAACCTTATTAGGCTATTATGTGACCAGATATCTTGAGAGAAAAAAAGAAATTGAATTCCAAATAAGAAATAAGAAAATTCCAATTTATGAAGAGTTTTTCGAATTCTACTTTAAGGTAATATTTGGCACAAAAAATGGAAAAAAATGAGCCACAATGAGATGGTGGCTTTTTTTCAAAAATTCAATCAAAAGGCAATAATTTGGTTTCCTAATGAAATCCTTAAGTCATATATTGACTGGAAAAATGAATTAAGCTTCTTTTCAGAAAATAATTCAAATGAAAACTTGAAGATTCTTATACTTAAACAAGAAAACTTAATGAAACAATTTAGAAAAGATATAGGCCATAAAAATGATAAGATTGAAAAAGGAGGAATCTCTTCTTTATATATTAATGATTTGGATAAATTAGTATAATCCTAGCTCTCTCACAGAGCTAGGATTAATTCAACTCAAAAACCAAGCATAGTGCGAACTACCACTTAGTGCTTTTACAATACCCTGATTAAAATCAAAGGCATTGACATTCCTTTCAAGAAAAGTATCAATATAGCTACTCTTATTAGCCTGTGTAAACAGGTTATATACATTCCAAAGGTTGATGTTTCCTGAATCATCCCTACAGAAACTTTCATCCTGATAATAATCTTTAGCAATTGTGTTAAACTGTCCATCATTGAAATCTAAATTAGGTATTTCAGATTTTAATTTTTTAGGAATATGATTGTACAACCTTGCTCTTCCTAATAGGGTTGCAAACTGACTCTCGGAAAGAGTATAATTTGTAAATTGTTCCATCTTCTTTAAGTGCAATTCTGCATTATAGCTTTGCATTATTTCTAAGGCTTTCTCTTGCAAATCTCTTGTATGCATTACTTTTAGATTCTCTAATAAACCATCAGTATTTATGCAAAGATTTAAACAAACCTGATTTTGGAAGCCAATAAAGAATTTAAACTTTTCAGCAGACTTTTTACTATAGAGATTTTCTTGATTAAGTGACCTAACTCCTCCTACTGTAAGCTGTAACTCATTACCTCCGATTTTCTGAGATATATTAGATTTCATTATAAATGCCATCCTTTCATAATATATAGTTTTCTCATACTCTAGTAACTCTTTGACGGGCTTATGTATTGCTGTTGGCACTCTGCCTTTGATTTGGTGGCTAACTCTTATCTCTGATGTTTCAAACCTTGCATTAGGAAATGCTCTGTAAGTAGCTTCCTGTACTGCTTCAATAAATTCCTGATGAGCTATAGTCTTTTCATTATCCTTTGAAAACACAGGTATTATACAATCATTACTTAAATGTTTCAATTCCACTTGTGAAGTATTAGATTCTATAAAAGGTCTTTTAGGTGTAGATACCTTTATTGGTTCCTGAGTATGACGTAACTCCTTCGGAGCTTCTGTTGTAGCTTGCATAAGGCTCAGAGGCGTTGTAGGTATATTATAATTATTCTGTCTTATAACAGGTTTTAATTGCATAGCAGAATTATTACTAGGATTGATATTGGGATTTTCCATTATTATTAAAATTTTGTGGGTTTAACGTATACTCTTGTGATATAATAGCATCTTTTTGTTGCTTAAAATTGTACTCCAACAGTTCTCTCCATTGTGCATAGTTATTATAGAGAATCTTAAGGTCATCCAGATTATCACACTCTTTAATCTTGTTCCTAGCATCCTGTAGATTAGTGCCACTATTGCACCATTCTAATATCATCTTACCTATGGCAGAAGTAATGATAAATTCAGGTTTATTCATAAATAAGCCAGTCCTGTCCTTACTTGCTCTTACAAGATGATTCTCATTGATAAGTTCAAAGTTTACAGTTAGCTCATACTCAAAACCCTCCTTAGTGATTTCTTTTGTGCCAAGCTTTTGTACTTTAAGTTTACCTGAGGCATCTCTGTCAATATCATATTCTATCTTTCTACGAGTTGTAGTTATGATATGGCAGTCTGATTGAAGTATCTTATCTATAAATGCCTGGTGTCTTGGAGTAACTTGAGCCCAATCCTGAAATCTACCTCCTAATTTCTCATGGATATCCAAACATCCTCCTGAACCATTCCATTCATGGGTGATGCTGTCAATAATAACAACTGATATTTTAGCTTTCTCGCAGAGTGTAATAGCTTCTATATATCTCTCAGGGCTATAGGGAGGAGATAAATCAAGTACATTATAACTGCCTAAATCTGAATATAGTGAGGCAGAAGAATTTTCTGTATCTATGACTGCAATTTTATTCCAGTCATTTGTCATACCATAGGCTAATAATAAGGCTGACTTAGTCTTACCAAAGCCTGAAGCTCCGCTTATGCCTAAGCGTAGCTTTACCTGCCTTCTTTCTGATGGTCTAAGTTTCATAATTTTAATATTTAAAATGATTAATATTTAAATGAAAAAAGCAGCTAATACG
Organism: Flavobacterium sp. NRK1; assembly: GCF_024054175.1. GTDB lineage: Bacteria > Bacteroidota > Bacteroidia > Flavobacteriales > Flavobacteriaceae > Flavobacterium. The sequence continues at coordinate 988,435 of NZ_JAMXLA010000001.1, read as the reverse complement.
CTGAAGTACTAGCTGCTTACTATTTTACATTCAGATTACTCTGAATAATTTTAAAGGATTATTAGTGATTAGTTTTTAGAAAAAAGTTTTCGAATAAAATGGCACTTAAGGACTTAAAGGAGTTTTGAAAAAGCATCATCTATGACATCGTTTTCAAGTTCTTTTAAATATGCCTGTGTAATAGCTAAATTTTGGTGTCCCATTGCTTCAGAAATTACATCAGTAGAAACCCCTTTTTGTTTTAAATTGGTAGCAAAACTATGTCGAGCCACATAACTCGTTATTTTATGTTCAATTTCGCATATGTCAGCAATTTTCTTTAAATCGCTATTGAACCTTTTTAAAGTTTTTTCTTTCCTGTATTCAAGCTGAATTGGTGTGGAATCATCACGTAAGATTATAGGGAAAACGTAATTTGTATCACGCTGCTGTTTTTTGTAATAATCCAGTATTTCCTGAACTGGTTCAAGTATTTTAATAGTGAACCTTCCTTTAGTTTTACTTCGGATATAGATTATCCTATCCCCAACGATATTATCCCAGGTCAATTTCATCATATCGAAGAAATTCATCCCTCCTGTATAATAACTGAAGACAAAATAATTTTTAGTATTCAATAGAGTAGGATGCTCTTCAGTATTGAGATTTTTAATTTTCATTATATCGTCAGAACTTATAGCACGTTTATTCCCCTTTCCTTTAAGTTTAGATAGCTTGTAGGCATCAAAAGGATAGTTTTCTTTTTGAGCATAGCCTTTTTTTATAGCACTATTATATAATGCTCTGAGAGCTCTCATTTTTACTGCTATTCCACTATCTATGCCTCCATTAGATCTTAGGAATACTTCATACTTATCTAGTAGTGCGGGTGTAATGTCTTTAAAGTATATTTTAGTGTTTTCTAAGAATTTAAAAAAACTATTTTTAGAATCTTTAAAAAATCTTGCGTTACCGGTACGCCCGGATTTATTCATATCTTCGATATGCTCATCCCAGAATTCATTTACAGTGATTCTCTTGTCTGTTTTAAAATTGAAAAATTGTGCTTCAAATTCATCAAGTGTTAGATCATCTCCTTTGCCCAAAGCATCAGAAACTATTTTTTCTGCTCTTTTACCTATTTCATCTAGAGATTTATTGAGTTGTGAATAATTTGAAGCACTTTTCCTTAATTCAGATTTAGTTTCATTCCATTGTGATTTTTCACAGGATAGCTTAAGGGAAATGAATTTGGTTTTTCTATCTTTAGTTACCCTTAAATAAATAGGATATGTGCCATTAGAAAGCGGTTTTGCTCTTTGAACTATTTTAGTGTTAATCATAGCGTATAATTTTTGGGTACAACATAGGTACAACAAATTTAGATAAAATGAGAAAAAATTGGAAAGTAAAAGAAAATTCAAATTTGTAAATCCTCTATTTTTCAATGGTTTTGAAAGAATATGAAAATAAAAGAAAAATATATTCCTCTGACTCATAATCAGGTGGTCCCTGGTTCGAGCCCAGGTGGGACCACTGGTTTTACAAAAGCCTTCACAGCAATGTGAAGGTTTTTTTTATGTTCAGACTGCATTCTCATGCAGGGTTAGAGTTAATGCCCGCAGTCTATCAAATTTTAAAAATGGAATAAAAGAAAGTATTTAGTACATATCACTCATTTTAATATTCAAAAATCTTACAGTACTATTTTTTATTTCTTACATTTTTATTTTAATAGTTGTTTGAAAACAAGTGTTTTACACAAAATCTGGCGCTGGCAGTAGGTGTCTTTTATCAATAAACAAAGGCTTTTTAAGTTTTTTTAAATAATAAATGCTGAAAAAGAGCTATTTATCATTTTATTGTTACATATTTGCACCCAATAAATAATAAATAGTATGGCTACAGGCAAAATTAAATTTTTCAACGAAGAAAAAGGTTTCGGTTTTATTACTCCAGATGCTGGTGGAGATGATGTTTTTGTACACACAACTGGCTTAGTTGACAGAGTAAGAGAGAACGATAACGTATCTTATGAAGTTGAAAGAGGTAAAAAAGGATTAAATGCAGTAAATGTTACTGTAGAATCTTAAGACCTTTATTAATCAGGTTTTAAGGAATATACTATTAGTGCCCTTTAAGCTACAGATTAGTGAAAAGATAGTAAGGCTTCGCAGCAATGCGGAGCCTTTGTTTTTTTAGTTATTTCTATAATAATAAATTTTCATACCGCTATTCGCCTTACTTTTGCCGGAATTATATAAGCATTAATGAATAATTCTCTTATAAAAGGAATCTTTTTGGTTGGAATAGGGGCTGCAAGCTATGGCATACTTGCCACACTTGTAGGATTAGCCTACCGTGAGGGCTTTAGCACTACCGAAGTTGTAACTTCACAATATCTTATAGGACTTGCCGCAATTGGTATGCTGGTTTTATTTAATAATAAAGCCAAGCAAAATGACAGTTCTGCAACTTATAAATATATAAATCTAAAGCTTATGCTGGGAGGATGTGCCTTTGGTTTAACCGGATTTTTTTATTATCTCTCGGTTATTTATATACCTGTTTCGGTGGCTGTAGTGCTGCTTATGCAGGCTATATGGATGGGGATTGTTGCCGAAGCTGTTTTAGCCCGGAAAATGCCCGATGCCTTTAAAACTGCCGCCGTTATTATGGTACTTGCAGGAACTGTTATGGCCACGAATGCTATTGCCAATATAAATAAGCTTGATGCTAGGGGAATAATCTGGGGTTTTGCTGCGGCAGTAATGTATACTATTATGCTGTTAGTGTCTAACAAACTGGCACTTACTATGCATCCGCATAAAAAAAGCTTATGGATATTGCTTGGCGGTGTTATTACTGTGCTTATTGCCGGCTGTTTTAATATGCCGCTGCATTATGATATTTCTGTATTCTGGAAATGGGGTTTGCCTCTGGCGCTTTTTGGTACCATATTGCCTCCTATACTTTTTAATATGGGTATGCCTAAAACAGGTGTGGGGCTTGGCTCTATACTAATTTCTATAGAAATACCTGTGTCGGTTTGTATGGCTTATTTTCTGCTTAGTGAAGAAGTAATCTGGCTGCAATGGATTGGTATAGCTATAATTATATTATCTGTAGTACTTATTAATTTAAAAGAGCTGAAAAAGCAGTTTAAATAATACTCTTAATTTTATAGTATGTATAATTTACAACTTTTAAAAGCGGAAATTAAGCACCTTGAAATGCTGAGGGAGTTAAGCATTGCAACTTTTACAACAACCTACGCCCAATATAATACCGAAGAGAACATGCAGAATTATATTGCATCTGAATTTTTTAGTGATAAATTGGCGGAGGGTGTTAACAGCCCTTATTCCGGGTTTTATTTTGCTATGGAGGGTAACACTGCCATTGGCTATATAAAAGTGAATTATGCTGCCGCACAAACCGATATAAATGATCCTGAAAGTCTTGAACTGGAGCGCATTTATATACTGAAGGAACACCAGGGTAAAAAAGCAGGGCAGTTCCTTCTGGATGCTGCCCTGAATATAGCTTTGCAGGCCGGCCTTAAATATTTATGGCTTGGCGTTTGGGATAAGAATAGTAATGCCCGTCAGTTTTATGCTAAAAATGGTTTTATGCCATTTGGGAGCCATATGTTTATGCTGGGTAATGATGAGCAAAAAGATATTTTACTTAAGCTTCCGGTAAAATAACTACCCTTTAATGGTTTTGTCAATAAGCGCAAAATGAGACTTTATGTAGTCAGATGCTTTGCCTTTTATTTTGTAATCAAGCACTCCTTCGGTAGTTGTTACTTTAATTCTTTTAATACCTACAGTTTTCAGTTTTTTAAAGTTATCTTCCATTTGGGCCATACTGCCGTCTTTTGAACATAAAACAAATGCTGCTTTATAGGCCTCCTGTCCGCATTCAGTATCAGACATCTGGAAACATTTTATTTCGCTGCCATCTTCAAGTGTAAGTTCTAGATTGTTGGCTGATTGTTCTATACAGCCTAGTTTATTGTTGTTATGAAACATATCAAGGTCTATAAAGTACGTTTCAACAGGTTTGCCTTTTACAGTTGTACTTTGGTACCCGGCCGAAAAAAATGCCAGTCCGCTTTTTGCAATACTGTCATCTACCTCTATTTCTTTGCCTTTATGGTTTTTTGTAATAATAACTTTTGTACCTGTTGCAGCATCAGTAGTATTTACAGCTATAGTTTGTGCTAATGCGGCATTACCGGCAAGAAGCAGTAGTAAAATGGATTGCTTTAATTTCATTTTCAATAAAGTAAGATTAATAGGATATAGCAAATATAAGAGTTATGGCTTAACTCTATAATCCATACTAAAATTAATTTAAAGGAAAATAAATATTAAACACTGCTCCTTTACCCTGTTGTGATGAAGCGTTGAGTATAGCATTATGGTTTTCGGCAATTTTCATGCAGATAGCAAGGCCTATACCTGTACCTTCATATTCGCCTTTGCCATGCAGCCTCTGGAAAACTTCAAATATACGTGATGCATACTGCGGACTAAAGCCAATACCATTATCAGCTACCGAAATATGCAGGTATTCTTTTTCCGGTACTGCATTAGGGTTATCAATATCTGCTCCTGAAATATTTTCAGATAATATAGTTATCTGCGGCGATACATCTTCTTTTGTAAATTTAAGCGCATTAGATACCAGATTATTAAACATCTGCCTTATCTGAAACGGAATAGCATTTATAACAGGCATAGGCCCTATAGATATTACACCATTTTTTTCGTTCACTGTTTCGGCAAAATCTGCCATCACTTCTCTTAGTATGATATTAAGGTCGGTTTGTTCAAAAGTCTTTTCAGAAGCGTTAGAGCGCGAGTAGGTTAGCAGATCCTGAATAAGTTTTGTCATTCTGCCTGCGGCTACCTGCATACGTGTAAAATTACGCTTGCCTGTTTCTGAAAGGTTCTCAAATTCGTTGGCCATTATTATACCTCCAAAAGTTTGTATTTTTCTAAGAGGCTCCTGTAGGTCATGGCTTGATATGTAGGCAAAAGACGAAAGCTCTTTATTCATGTTTTCAAGCTCATGATTGGCTTTTTTAAGTTCGTTGGTACGTTCTTCAACAAGCTTCTCCAGTGTTTTCTGAAATGTTTTATGGTCATGAATGTCGGTACTCGTACCTACCCACTGAAGTATTTCGCTGCTTTCATCTTTTTGTGCCAAAGCCCGGCACAGGTGCCAGCGGTATTCTCCGTCATGGCGTAAAAAACGGTGTTCTATGTTAAACTCTTCGCCTGTGGCAAATGAATGTTTCCACTTGGCACGGTTATTTTCCCTGTCATCAGGATGCACCATTTCTGAAAACCCACCATTTCTTAGCTTTTCTTCGCTTAATCCTGAGTAGTGCAGTACAGAATCATTAAAATAATCAAGCTGGCCTTCGGCATCAAGTGTCCATATAAATTGAGGTATAGAAGCAGAAAGCAGCCTGAATTTTTCTTCGCTCTGGCGAAGGGCTTCATCAGCAGCTTTACGTTCGGTAATGTCTATCATTACTTTTGATGCTCCTATAATATTTTTGTTCTCATCATACAATGGCTGCGGATGAACTATAACATGCCTTCTGTCACCATTGCTGCGGTATATATAAATTTCTTCTTCTATAGATCTGCCTTCTTTAAAGGCTCTTGCCATAGGGCAGTTATCATGTGGTACCGGAACACCTTCCAGAGTGGTTATTTTATACGATCCGCACCAGCGGTCTTTGCCTAATTCCGGTTTTCGCCCCCAAAGTGTTTCTGCTGCCTGGTTATAAAGATCTATATAGCCATTTGCATCTATGGTGTACATGGCTACCGGCAGGGTTTCTATAAGGTGTGCCTGTCTTTTCTGGGCAGTTTTTTCAGCTTCGCGTGCCTTTACACTCGCAGTAACATCGTTAACGGTACACATAATACCGTCAATAGTGCCATCGGTGTCAAAAAGCGGTGCATATTCATAATCAAGATAATAAAGTTTCCTCCCGTCATGAGAATCTATATAAGCCGGAGATTCCAAAGCACGGTGTGGCACTCCCGTATTCATTACCTGTTTTAAAAGCTTAACATAATCCTGTTCATAAAGTTCAGGAAACACTTCAAGCAGGCTCTTGCCTACAACTTCTTTAAAATCTTTACGCCAGATATGGTTCAGCATAACCTCATTGGCTATATCTATAATAAAATCCTTTCCTTTGAGTATTGTTATGGCAATGGGTGACTGCATAACAATATTGCGGAATTCTTTCTTTTTATAAAGCAGCTCTTTTTTTGCAATTACAATATCTGTTACTTCATTGCAAATAACAATAATGCTGCTAACCGATCTATCTTCGTTAAATATAGGCTGATATACAAAGTTAAAGTAAGTAAGTTCACGTTTACCATTGCGCACAAGGTAAACACCAAGCTCATTGCCCACATAAGGTTTGCCTGTGATATAAACATCTCTGATAATACCTTCAATGGGCTGGCCTTTCAGTTCGGGTAATGATTCAAGTAAAGGTTTGTTTACAAAATCACCACTGCTTTTCTGTATAAGGTCAAGATAAAGCGGATTGGCAAGTTTAGCAATAAATTCAGGGCCGCTAAGAATGCATATACCTATAGGTGCCTGCTTAAAGTAATTATCTAGCAGTGGCAGCTTTTCATCGGTTTCTGCATAACGGCTGTTAATATCTTTTATGCTGTTGGTAAGATCGGAATGATGTTCCCACTCACCGTTGCCTTCGGTTTCTGCCTGTTTTTCAGGAGTATTGCTTTTTGTTTTGAAGTCTAAAAGCTGAATCTGTAAGCCAAGATTATCGGCTTTAAGATCAAAATACTCTTTTTGTTTTTGCGCTTCAGCAACGTTGCCATCATCATAAAGCGCTATAATTCGGGTAGCTGACTGCAATACATCATCAGCACATTTTTCAAGTGTTTTTATATCTTCACCATACATTTCTTTTTGGCTGTCGCTGAAAAAAGAAGCATAAGGTATTTGGTAATCAGAAATTATAATAGCATTTCCACTACCATGTATATAGTGCTCTAACGCTTGTTTTAAAGAAGCGGTAAGCTTTAGTGAAGCTGTAATATTCATTTCTTTATTATTTTCCATAGCAGGTGATCTAAGCATGGGGGTTACCTAGTAATTTGCTAATGTAAACCATTTTATAGTTAACAATAAGCCAAACACCACATATTATAACAAATTTTGTACAATTTTATAATGAGGGAAACCATATTTTAACATTTATTATAGATGTGTTTAATGGCTGCCATTTAGTATTACATAAAAGTCCTGCAATTTGCAGGACTTTTGGTGCTTTTATAATTAAAGAAAAGTTACACAGTGTTAATTGTCACGGTTTTTCGGGACCTGGAAATAATAATGCCCACAATTAAAGCCCCTGTTAGCGCCATTGCAACGCCAACTAAATTGGGCGATGCATAACTGTAACCCATAACGAGCGGGAGTCCGCCCAGGAAAGCCCCGAGCGCATTGCCAATATTAAAACCTGCCTGTAACGAAGCCGAAGCTATCATTTCGGCATCTTTGGCGGCTTGTATCATAAGCATTTGTATGGGCGCAACAACGGCAAATGAAAGACTGCCCGTAACAAAAACCAGTATAAGAGATATCGTCTGGTTGCCCGATAAAAAATATACACCCAGCAGGTTAATGGCCATTACAATAAGTAACGCCAGTGTAGTGGTGGTTGGTGAAAAACGATCGGCAAGGCGGCCGCCAACAAAGTTGCCTACTACCATTCCTGCGCCTGCAAGCATAAGGATATACGGAACGTTTTCTGCTGAGAAGTGTGATATGTCGGTAAGCAGCGGAGCGATATAGCTTATCCAGCAAAACAGCCCGCCTGTTCCAATGGCTACTATCGAGATGATAAGCCACGCATCGAGCCTGCCGAAGAATTTAAGCTGCTGTTTAATGCTGTCAACTTTTTTAGATTCAAGATTAGGCATCCATAACAATAAGGCAATAAGGGTAATAAGCCCAATGGCAGTAATTAGTACAAAGGTGTAACGCCAGCTAAAATTATGCCCTATGTAAGTACCTATGGGTACACCAATAACGTTGGCAATAGTAAGCCCCGAGAACATTATGGCAATAGACTGCGCCTCTTTACCCTTATTGGCAAGACGGCTGGCAACTACAGCACCCACACCAAAAAACGCACCGTGCGGAAGCCCGGAAAGAAAACGAGAGGCAAACAGCAAATTATACCCCGGAGCGATGATAGACAGTGCATTGAATACCGTAAGCATAAGTGCCATTGCCAGAAGCATTTTTTTAGGCGGGAAATTGCGCCCCGCTATAACCAGCACAGGGGCGCCAATAACTACACCCATAGCATAAGCCGATATAAGGTGCCCCGCTTGTGGGATTGATATATTCAGGTCGTGGGCAATGTCGGGCAGCAGCCCCATCATTACAAACTCGGTAATGCCTATGGTAAGCCCGCCCAGTGCAAGCGGTAGTAAACTTAATTTCATGCTGCAAAATTACACTAATATTTTAATGTAATATATAAAATTACAGTTTAGATGGTTACGAAAAGGTTATTGTTGATAAAAATAGTGGTTTACCAAGCTTTTGCTGAAAATACGACTGTAATAAATGCAATTTAGATTCGGTTAAATTTACATCTTACTCATTATCAGGTATAGACAAACCATAGACAAGCCTAATTTATTTTGTGATAATGTGGTTTTCCGTAACTACTTTGTAAGAAAATTTATTAGGTTTGATAGAAAATTTATTTTTATGGATATTACGTTTAAAGGCAAATATAAATCAATAACTGATTTTGAATGGTTAAATATTCCACAATTCGTCGTAATAACAGGACCTAATGGATCAGGAAAAAGTCAACTTCTTGAGCTTATATATAAAAGCATTGTACAAGAAAGATCTGGGTCTTCATTTATCCGAAATGATGAATCAAAAGTAATATTCACTAATAATTTTGAGCCAGATAGTGTTGGTTATTTAAAAGGTGAATGGGAATTAGAAAATACTCAAGATGTTGATCTATCAGTTTTACTAAACAACAAAAATAATATATTTAACCAAATTTCTAATCAAGGTCATTTCGGAGAGGGGCAATCACTGTCTGACGCGCACTTTAAGCATGAATTATATTTACAAAATTTAAGGCATTTCTATCAAAAATATCCAGATAAAAAAAACTTTTTCGAAAATTTTTCCAACTTCTATGAAGCTGAAGATAAGATGGCTAAAAGAATCAGCGAATTATTTTTTGAATATAGACTTGATGAAATGGAATTATTAGCGAAGAAATATTCTAATGCAGAAATAAAATCTAAAATAGGTGAAAAACCCTGGCTAATTGTTAGGGAAATTATTAAAACATCAAAGTTACCATTCGATATAAATGATCCGAGTGAGCAAGGTTTTAGAGATAGTTTTAAATTAAAGCTAACAGATATCCATTCTAATGAAGAAATAAATTTTAGCGAATTATCTTCAGGCGAAAAAGTTCTGATGTCTTTAGTGTTTTATTTATACAATTCATCTGAAAGAAAGGTTTTTCCAAAAATATTATTACTCGATGAACCTGATGCTCATCTACATCCAGCTATGGCGCAACAATTTATAGATGTAATTAATAAAGTGTTAGTTGAGACATATGGAGTTCAGGTTATTATGACGACGCATTCTCCATCTACAGTTATTCTATCGCCTGATGAATCAATTTATATAATGTCTAGGGAAAAACCAAGGATTAATAAGGCAATAAGTAAAAATCATGCTGTTAGTTTGTTGACATCAGGATTGGTATATGTTGGTGAAGGAACAAAATATATTTTAGTAGAAGATAATGACGACAAAGATTTCTATACTTACATTTATGATCAATTAGTATTAGATAATAAAATTGAACCAAATATACCTTTAGTATTTATACCTGCTTCAAATAAAGAAACATCGGGGGGTAAAACGGTTGTTTCATCATGGGTAAATAAATTGCAGAATTCTGGTCTAACAAATATAATACATGGGTTAATTGATAATGATAATGGTAATCCTATAACAGAAGGAATATACAAAATTGATAGATATAGTATTGAAAATTACTTATCAGATCCAATTGTTGTATATGCAGCATTAATTGAAAAGGAAAGAAATCCTGAAATTGAGAATTTAAAATTTCATATTGGAGAAGAATATAAATTGAAATCTCTTTGTGATTCAGATATGCAGAAAATAGCGGATTATATTTTTAAGGAAGTGGATTCGAATTTAGAAACTGTGTTTCCAGATTTTATAAGAAGTGAAGAAACTATAAAGGTAGAAGTATTATTCACAACTGGAAATAAATTAATGTATCCTAAATGGCTATTACATAGAAAGGGAAAACATATTCTAAATAATCTTTACAATAGGTCTTTTAATAGTGCCGTAAATTATGGGACAACTTATAAAGCTTTGAAGAAATTAAACTTCTTTCCAATAGAACTTATTGTTAAATTTGAAGAAATCAAATCAAACCCTACCCCAACATCACCTCCTTCACCGGACTGAAAATTCCGGTGGTACCTTCAAGGCGTCGTAAAACAGTAATGCGGTCGCACAGCCATTCGTCGTGGTAATCAAACGGTGTAAAATCTTCAATACGGTCAAAGTCGGCCGTAGCAATAGTGCGGGCAATGGTAACGTGTGGGTGTATTACCTTTTTGGCGCGTTGCGGTTTATCTAAAATACTTGTCTGGCGGTAGCTTTTTTTGGCTATGGGCTTAGGGTCTAGCAGTGCCATAAGGTTGTTTACAGGTTCGGGGTCTTCAATTTTAAGGCACAGTGTGCGCGAGGCGCCACCGTGTTTAAGTACCTCGTGCCCGGCAAGCTTTATGGTAAAGGGCTGTTGTGCAGCAGCTACTTTTTTTATGAGTTTAAGTACCTGGCTGTCGGTAGTGGCGCGGGTTTTAAACAACGATACATGCGCCACCGATTTCCGGTTGTAATCTTCAAGGCCAATAAGTGCATGCAGTTGTTCCTTTAAAGCATCTACCGCTTCCTTAACAGTATCGGAAGGGGAGAGCAGTACGAAGTACTCGTACACGTTCTCATTAAAAAGGGTTAATTGCGTGTTGTTCTTTTTGGCCATTGTTTTTTCTGTGACTGCAAAAATAGTTTTTTTTGGTTTTAGTTGTTGGCTGTCAGTAACGGTTAACTCATTTTTATGAACCCGGCACATTCCCCTCCGTTGGAGGGGTGCCTGAAAGGTGGGGTGGTTGGTTAGACATAGTAGAAATCTCTTTTAATTTTAATACATCGCTGGTATCACAATACAATGGCCTTGAAAATCTTTTTGTACCTTAGCAATACTACATTAAACATTTGCCGGTTTGAAAGCTGAAACTATAAATACACTCCCCCAAAAAGTACTTTCGCGAAAAGACGAAATCACTGCCGATTTTATTGCTTCCGCCGAAAATCATATTACCAACCTTATGGCAGGAAAAGACACCAAGCGTTTAAGCGCGTCAGACTTTGGCAAGCTGTTGTTTATCCATCCGCGCCATCTTACTACTACGCTTAAACTTACTACGGGGGCTTCGGTTTGCGACTACATGGAGCGCCGTATAATAGAAGAAGCACATATTTTACTGACAGAAACCGATCTTTCTATAGCCGACATAGGGCAGCGTTTTGCGTATAGCGAAGCAACTAACTTTACTAAATTTTTTAAAGGCATGACGGGTGTTACGCCATTACAGTACAGAAAGGGTTTAAAGAAATAAGTTGTATTGTAGTAGTCATTTTGATGATAGTAGAAATCTCTTCATATTCCAATATAGTCTTTTGAGATTCTTCGACTCCGTTTCACTTCGCTCAGAATGACAGAAAGTATTGACATCATGCTTGTCATTTCGATGATAGGGGAAATCTCATCCCAAAAACTGAAGTCTTCACCATTTTTGCGGTACGGATAGTGGTTAACTTTGTATTGTTAAATATTAAAAATCAATACGATGTCAAATAAAATAGCACTTGTAACCGGCGGTAGCCGGGGACTTGGAAAAAACATGGCGATAGCGATCGCTAAAAAAGGACTCGATGTAATTATTACATACAACAGTAAAAAAGATGAAGCCGATGCTGTAGTAGCAGAAATACAGTCAATGGGGCAAAAGGCAGCGGCATTACAGCTTAATGTTTCTGATGCAGCTAATTTCGATCCGTTTTTTGCTGAGGTAACCAAAACACTTTCTTCGGTTTTTAGCACTGCTAAATTCGATTATCTGGTAAACAATGCGGGTGTTGGCGTTCATGCTTCTTTTGCTGAAACTACTATTGCACAGTTTGATGAACTGGTTAATATTCATTTTAAAGCACCTTTTTTTATTACACAAAAGGCATTGCCATTGCTGAATGACGGCGGTGGAATTGTAAACATCTCTACCGGACTGGCACGTTTCAGTTCGCCCGGATTTGCCGCTTATGCTTCTATGAAAGGCGGTATGGAGGTGCTTACCAAATATCAGGCAAAAGAGCTTGGTGCAAGGGGTATTCGCAGTAATATTGTAGCACCGGGTGCTATAGAAACCGATTTTGGCGGTGGCGTTGTGCGCGATAATGCCGAAATGAATAAATTTTTAGCTTCGCAAACGGCTCTTGGCCGCGTAGGACTTCCTGATGATATAGGCGGCGTTGTGGCTTTTCTTTGCACCGATGATGCCAAGTGGGTTACTGCCCAAAGGATAGAAGTATCGGGAGGAATGTTTATATAAGCAATCTGCAATTGAAAATAAAAGTGGTGTCTCAAAAAGTGTCATTCTGAACGAAATGCAATGAAGTGAAGAATCTCTGCTATCTAAATTTCATTAGATTCTTCCTGCGTCAGAATGACAAAAGTAATTAAGTACTTTTGAGACAACCACTTTTTTAGGTTTAGCAACTCATTCATATTTTAACTAAGCACATGTTCTGCAATAACATTCCACTGGCTGCCATCGTGCTGTAACAAATAAAATTTATCTGCCCTGAAGGATGCGCTGTACTTTTTATGCTGATAAACATCTATAGCGCGGGCATATTGTTCTGGAGTAAGGTCGCGGTAGGCAATAGTCATGTGCGGATGAAAAGTGCGTTCGGTATAAGGTATGCTGATATGCGGGTACGTATGCTCAAACGAAGAGAGTATCTGTTTTTGCAATCGTTCTAAAGACGGTGTCATAACCGGTTTTACATATATTACGGGGTTGTTTTTATTGTCAAAACTTCCAAAATCTTCAAGCTCTACAATAAAAGATTCTGTCATCGGGCGAATGCCATCAAACCAAAGCTGTAAATTATTGTGTTCTCTTGCCGCAAGCTTAAAGGGTGCCTTAAGCGTAATATGCGGCATGCTTCTAAGTGCTTTACTGCTGTTATAGTTTTGGGCAATATCGTTTTTAAATCCGGTTACTTCACCCGCAACAGTATCATGCGGAATAAGCGCTATAAAATAAAGGTTCTCTTGCGGCATTGATAAAAAGGCATTGTTTCTTACAAAGATAGCAGATACTTATAAGGAGGTGTGTAACATTTATGTAAAATCTTCGTCTTACACTTAAAACCTTACCAATGAAACAATTATTTCTGCTTTTAACCTTGCTGTTTTCTGCTTTTGCCCTACAGGCACAAACGCTTAAAGGTGTTTTAAAAGATGCAGCCACCGGTGAACCTCTCCCTTATGTAAATGTGGGTGTACTTAATAAAAATATAGGTACAGTATCTGGCGAGGACGGCCGCTTTACACTACTTGTTCCTGAAGGGCATTCTTCAGATACGGTGCGTATATCTATGATTGGGTATGCTACACGTGATTTTATTGTTGACGATATGGCTGCCCGCCTTGCAGATAATAATGAAATTAAAATGAAAGAGCAGGCTACAGAGCTTAAACCTGTTGTAGTATCTAATCGTAAATCGGGTGAAAAACTGCTGGGCAACAAAACAGAATCTAAAAGTGTTACGGCTGCATTTACGTCTAACAAACTGGGTAACGAGGTAGGTACGGTAATGAAGATTAAAGGCGATATCGCCCTGCTGAAAACTTTTTCGGCATCTATAGCTTCAGATGATAATCCTCCCGTAAAAATGCGCCTTAATTTTTACAGCCTTGATAAAAAAGGCATGCCCGATAAACTACTGATTAATGAAAATATAATTGTTGATACGCCCAAAAATTCGGGTAAGCTGGTGGTAGATCTTACGCCTTACAATATAATGGTTGAAGATGATTTTCTGGTAAGTCTGGAATGGATTGAAGATGCGCCAAACAGTAAACGCATATGGTTTTCGGCAGCATTATTTGCAACCCCTATAATTGCACGCGAAACTAGCCAGGGTACATGGAATAAAATGAGCATTGCTGGTGTGGGATTTACTGTTGATACTGTTTATTGGAAGTAATTTTAAATTAAACAATTGATTTACCTATTGTTAGGTATTTTTTGAATTTATAAGCCTGCTAATTTTGCGCAGAATTTAAATTTGCTTTAAAGAAAAATGAAAATAGATTACCATGAATATAAACCCTCGCCGGACCTTAAGGCTTATGTAGAATGTTACTGGATGCACTCTTTTGAAGGTGGCAGCAACGAAGAGTCGCCTGTACAGAAATGCCTGCCTATTGGCATGTATGAAATGCTGTTTTTTATTGATGAAAACATAGGCTTAATCTACAACAATGGTATATGGGAACCGCTTCCGCGTAATTTTTTCACAGGTATTTATGATAAGTCGGTGGAATGGAAAATGCCTGGTTGCGGCAGGCTTTTTGGCATTCGCCTAAAACCGGAGACGTTTTCGCAATTATTTGATGCTCCGGCCGCATCGCTATACTGCAGTTATGTGCAATTGGAAAATTTTTTAGGTAAAGAGGCAGACGAATTGATACATGCCCTTTTTGATAAAGAAAATATAACTGCTATTATAGCTCAAACCGAGGTGTTTCTTTCAAAAAGGCTTACGCTGATGGAAAAGCGGAATAATTATATAGTTGCTGCTGCTAATCTTATTCGCAATGCCAAGGGTAATATTACTATAGAAGAAGTTAGCAACACTGTAGCAGTAGGTATGCGCCAGCTTCAGCGTAGCTTTAAAGAAAATATGGGTACAAGTCCAAAATCGTATGTTAGGATAATACGTTTCCGCAATGCGCTTACCTGCCTTAAAGAAGTACCGGAATGGGCTGATATAACGTATGATCTCGGCTATGCCGATCAGGCTCATTTTATTAGAGAATTCAGGCAGTTTGCAGGTGAGGCACCAAGGCGTGTTGCTAATAATACCTATCAGTATTATAAAAAACCTTTTGAATTTACAGGCGCATAATAACCTGATTATCTGATTAAAGCAGTTTACTACTAATTATTCATATTTTAAATATTTATTTTCTATGTCGCTTTTATTCAATGGTATAAATATAGGTTAGCCCATCTTTGCCAAAAATAAAAGTAAAATGAGAAAGCTATTTAAAATTACAGGTATTATACTGGCTGTAATTGTACTTTTTGTAATTGGCGCTATTGCTTATATAAAAATTGCATTGCCAAATACCGGACAGGCACCCTACCTGACTATCCAGAAAACAGCGAAGCGTATTGAGCGCGGTAAATATCTTGCTAATCACGTTGCTGTATGCATGGATTGCCATAGTACACGAAACTGGGGATTATATGCCGGCCCTATGGATCCTGCCACTTTGGGTTCGGGAGGTGAAGTATTTAATCATGAAATGGGTTTCCCGGGTACATTTTATGCTCCAAATATTACTCCGTACAGCCTTGAAAAATGGACTGATGGAGAGTTGCTGCGTGCTATTACTACAGGAGTAAATAAAGATGGAAAGGCGTTGTTTCCTATTATGGGCTATCATCGTTTTGGCAAAATGGATAAAGAAGATGTATATAGTATGGTAGCATATTTAAGAACGCTGCAGCCTGTGAAAAAAGATATAGCAAAATCTGAAGCTGATTTTCCGGTAAATATTTTAATTAATACTATGCCTCTTAAGGCAGATTATCAAAAAATACCCAATGAAAAAGATGTGGTTAATTATGGTGCGTATCTTATAAATGCTACCGGATGTGTTGATTGCCACAGCAAAATAGATAAAGGAAAAGTTATACCGGGTACTGAGTTTGGCGGTGGTATGGAGTTTGCGCAGCCGGGGGGCATAGTGCGCTCACCAAATATCACCCCTGATTCGGAAACCGGAATAGGATCGTGGACAAAGGAAATGTTTACAGCCCGTTTTAAAATGTACACTAAGCCCGGTTATAAACCTGCTGCACTAAAGAAGGGAGATATTAATACACCCATGCCCTGGGCTATGTATGCAGGTATGAAAGAAAAAGATCTTGAAGCAATTTATGCTTATCTGCACCAGCTTAAGCCTATTAAAAACGAAGTTAAAAGATACGAAAAGAGAGGTTGATCTTACTGAAATGTAAGTTTGGGTTTTATTTATTTTTTGGGGAATGCGGCTTCAGCTGAAGCCGCATTTTTAATGCAATAAAAAAAGGGATGCAATCTGCATCCCTTTAGTGGTTTAGGTTAATGAATTATTTTACCATTATTGCTTTTTGGGCTATGGCAGTGCCATCTTCCCTCATTACAGCAATGTACTGGCCTGAAGCATATTTACTCATATCTACATTCCAGACACCTTTTTGGTTTTCCGGAGTATATTTTTCAAGTAATACACCCATTAGGCTGTAAATTTCAATAGTTCTGCTTTGTGCAGTCTCATTTTCAAAAGTATAATTAAGTCCTGTTGCGCTGGTAGTAGGGTTTGGAGAAACAACAAGGCTGTTCATCATTTTTGCCATACCGTTTGCATCAAACTCGTCATTTTCACCATTACGTGATTTTACCTGTCCGCATTGAGGGAACTCAAATTGTCTTACCGTTCTGCACAGTTCACCTTTTTCGGTTGTGGTAGTCAGTGTTATTGACAGAAGACCTCCGTTAAAGTTAATTGGAACAAAATTCAGGCTGAAGTTTCCGCCGCCCGGTGGTACAGTAACAGATCCTGGCTGGAAGACACCTGTACCAATACCGCCATCAACATTTACAGTAATAGGATAGCTGTACGGGTTATCAATGTACATATCTATTATGTAATGGCAGAATGGTTTAGTATCCATTTTTATACTCTTAATCTCAAATCGTACAGAGCATCTGCAGTCAGTGATCTTAACTTCCATTTTGTCAGAAATTTTATGGCAGTAACCATTATCAAGTTCCAATTCATAAGTGCCTGACTGAGATACGTTATAATTGCTTACCAAGCCTGAGCCTGCAAGGTCTGAAGATCCGTCTTTGATCCAGTTCCAATGGTTAAATGAAACTGTAGGGGCAGGTCCAAGAAGATCAAACGGTCCGTTTTGTTCTCCTTTTTTAAAGCAGAAATCATAACATCCGCTAGGGAAAATCCATAAGTAAACTTCAGGATCTTTAGGAACATCGATCTGATAAGTAGATGTACATCCTCCAGGGTTTGTAAAGGTTACCATATACGGCCCTCCTGCATTTACTATAATGCTTTGTCCGCTCATACCGTTGCTCCAGTTGTATGTACCCGCTACACCGGTACTTGCATTAAGTTTTATAGTATAAGGATCACAGTTCACTACATTAAATGAAATGGATGGAATAGGAGGGTTGGTATAAGCTGTAACAACATATGTTGCAGAACTTACACAGTAACCACCCGAACCGTCTGATACTCTTACTTCAACTTTATAAGTAGCAGCACCCGGAGTTGTAGCAGTATAATTTAATAATGATGAACTGCTCCATCCGGCTATCTGAACACCATTTCTTAACCATCTGTATTGAAGACTGCCGCCTCCTGCGTATCCTGATAATTCAAATGGTACACCAACACAAACTCCGTCCGGACCTTCTATAACAGGGTCAGGAGTCATAATGAACTCTGCGTTAGTAGTTTCAATGTATTTAATACATCCGTTAGAGTTGGTTAAAGTTACCCAATATGCACCAGATTCGTTTACCGAGAAGTTAGGAGTAGTAGTTGTACCTACTACACTGGTATCTTTCATCCATGTATATGATGATGGAGCCGGAGCTGTACCTGTATTATTAAATGTTATAATAATAGGGTCGCCTTCACAGTTTGGTGACGTTGAGGTAAGGTTACCATCAAGAGTATTAGGATTTACTGTTATTACCTGAGTATCCTGTACCGAACATCCGCCAAGTGTATAAATAGTAAGGGTTACCGTATATGTTCCCGGTGCCGAGTATATTTTGGTAGGCGTAGGGTTATTATTATGCGTACCATCCCCAAAATTCCAGTCATAATAAAGTCCCGGAGAAGGAGCTACATTAGAACTGAATGTAAAGCCTGTGCCGTCGCACGCGCTTGTTGGTGAAGTAATAGTTACAGGCTGTATAAGCGGAAGGTAGTCTGATAAGTAATAACTACATGTCTGATAGCCTGCTTTTGTTAGCTCTATACCCAAAGTATAACTGCCACCCGGAACTCCGTACACTGTGTAAGATGACTGGCTTACCGGAACAGAATATGGCGTGCCATTTACAAAGAAAGTTTTTGTATCGGCAGGAGCAGCAGGGTAGTACTGAGAGAAATCGTTTATTACTATATCATAAGTACCCGATGAGGCATTACAAACAACATCATACTTAATTTTAGGTATAAATGGAATTATTATGCTTTCATATACCTGTTTTGTACAAGGCCCGCTTGGGGTATTATAAGTAGCATAATAAATTACTACATGCTCTCCTGCTTTACTGTATTCTATATTAGCTGTAGTAGATGTATTAGTTCCTACAAAAGCTCCCTGATTACCAATACTCCATGCATAAGATGCAGGTGCCGGGCTTGCAGATACAGTAGCTAAAACATCAGTACATGCTGTTTGTGTAAGATTTAAAGATACAGACGGAGCCGGCACTATACTACATCCCGGCCCACAGCTATCTGTTACATATACTGTGTTTGTCCAGTTGCCGCAACCATTGGCATTTGCTACATAGGCACTGTAGCTTCCAAAGCCTGTTACATTATAAGTGAATCCTGTGGCTCCGGATATTGGTGAGCCGCCATTATACCATTGTATTGTTGATGTGCCCGAACCTCCTATATTAATTGTCGCTGTAAGCGTGAAAGGGGTAACCGTGCTACAAAATACGCGATTTGCATCAGGTGATACAAATGCTACCGGGGCTGGCATTACAGTAAATGATTGTGTAACAGATATAGGAGATGTACATCCGTTAGGGTTAAGCACTGTAGCTGTTATAGTATATCCTGTATTTGTTGCAGGATTGTTGTATTGATGCGCAGTAGGAACTCCTCCAAGCGGAACAGTTTCTGTAGGCGAACCGTCTCCAAAATCCCAAACTATTGTACCTGATGAAAGTGCCGGTGTAGCGCTTAAGTAAGGCGTAACAAAAGTGTTAGGGCATATATTGGCAGGTACATTAATTATGCTTAAAGTAGGTATTGGTATTACTGTAATTGGCAGGCTTGCCGTATGGTAAGCATTACATTTACGCACTTTTACATTTACCGAAGTACCTGCAACAGGAATACTGTTCCACTGTACACTTACACTATTGGTACCCTGACCTGCACTAATGCTGCCTGCACCTGCAGGGGTAACAGTCCACTCATACGTTTCACCTTCTGTATAGCTTACCGTATATGGCCCGCTTACAGAGCTTGGGCAAATATTAGTTTGAGGGCCGCTCATGTTTAGCACCACAACATGCTCCATAACTGTTTTTGTTACAGCAGCCGAAGGGCAATGAGGGGCTTTAGTGTTTTCTCTCCATACTTTAATTCCATAAGAACTAAAACCAGGAGTAAACTGCACAGTAACATGCTCACCGTAATTAGAACCGCTTATAGTACCATTAATAGCCTGCCATGCAAGCACGGTGCCCGGTTCTGTGTTAACAAGGCTGTATTCTACCGGAGTTGACATACATACTTTATCCGGTCCTACAATGTCTGATACATTTGGCGGCGGCGGTATTTTGTCAACCCTTATTACAAAAGGCTGTTCCGGCTGGCAGAAATCATTTCCTGTAACAGTAAGTGTATATTTACCCGGAATGTTAAAAGTGCTTGTAAAGCTGCTTCCTGAACCCGTAGCTGTAGAATTATCAGGTCGTTTTAATGTCCAGTTGGCAAAATAACCATTATTCATAGTATATGTTGCACTGTCATACTGGCAAATGGCAGTAGGGCCAGATACAACACCCATATCTCTTATATGAATATTAAATTCTGCTGAACCACCACATTTTAGCATAGTATTCTGGTAAGTGCATCGTAGTGTAATATCACCCGCACCACCTGTTTGTACTATAACTTCATTACGCTGATCGGTATTAATAAAAGTAGCTCCTGTGCCTCCCGGATCTACTACAGACCAGATAAAATCGGTTGTTGGCCATTGCGGCAGCTTATACCTATACTGGCTGTAGGCACATACTACGGCATCACCTACTATAGCGCCTACAGACTGAACTATAGGTACTTTTATAGTTACTGCCGAACAATCAAGATTACAGGCAGAGCCATCAAAAGTTACATAGCCAAAACCTGTACTGTCAACATTATCCCAAACTACATTAATGCTTGGCCCGTAAGGATAGTTTGAGGTAATGGTTCCGCCTTCTACCTTCCAGTTAAACTCATTACATTGCTGTGCGATATAATCAGGGATAGTATAATCATCAGAGCCGCCTTCGCAAAGCACCGAATTACAGCTTATTGGAAAAGAAACCATATCTGAGATATGAATTTCTTTTTTAATATACTGTGTACAGTTACACGCGTTGGTTACCGATAAAATAATAGTATAGTCACCAGGGTGTGTATAAGCGTGTGAAGGCTCAAATTCTGATGAATACTCATGATCGCCGAAATCCCAGAAATAAGAAACTATTTCTGTACCGCCTCCGTCTGTAGAAAGGTTTGTAAAATATAACTCCTGCTCAAGGCAGGCTTTATAATCCATAACACCCGGACTTTCCGGAAAAATTGTAAACTGGGCTTCCGGCCCTTCTATAATTTCAATACAAACTTCTTCAGTTCGTGGCCCGTCAGGGGTAGTTACAGTAACTGATACAAAGCCCCATCCTGAAGCTCCCCAGGTAACATTACAGTTAGTATTGTTCTGCGATGTAATTGTACCGCCTGTAACAGACCATACAGCCGGCCAGGAACTGCTTGAGTTGTTTACGGTATATTTTACAGCACTAAATTCGCATACCCTAACGCAGGCGCCACTACCTATATCTTCCTGAAAGTCTTTACGCTCTCCGGGTTTATAGATTTGACATCCCGATTCTACATCCCATGTAAGGGAAATGTTTTGGGCATTTAAATTGTTAAATAACAATAGCCAGAAAAGGCAACACAAATACGGTAAAAACCGTATTTTTTTTTGTGTAAGGTAATTTTTCATGGTTAAATTGGTTTTTTTTAAATGTTAAACATTCTTAAAACTACCTAAATTATTGTATAACAATTTGTTAAAGAAATGCTAATGAGGAAAACCGTAAAATAGAGATTTCTGAAAGCACCTGCTATTACTGGCTTTTTGAACAATAACATTTAGAGCTAAAATTGTTGCATGTATAACACTTTATTTAATATTTAAATATTTATATAACAAAGCCCTGTAAAGCTTAAAGCTTTGTTAATTAACTTTATACTATTGGGTTAATATTGAAATTTAACAAAAGTTGTGAAAATTAAGGTGTAGATTTAATAATTGAATATGTATTATTTATAAGGTAGATTAATCATTAAAATATGGATAATAAAATTAAACAGTTTTTTATTGAATTCTACTTTTCAAAAGGTATGCGATGGTTTTTTCGCATATTTCTGATACTATTTTTACTTACAATAGTTATGTATGTTGGCTTAGCCTGGTACATAAATTCAAACAAAAATGAAGTTCAGGCAAGTTTGCTGAAACAACTTAACGGAGGGCTTAGCGGATCGCTTACGTTAGAAGAAATGGATCCAACATTTCTTAAAGGCTTTCCTAATATTTCACTCAGGCTGGAAAAAGTAGTTTTAAAAGACAGCCACATCAATATTCACAATCATATATTACTTAAAGCAGGAGAACTTGATGTTACCATTAACACAATGGCATTGCTTAGAGGTACTATTGCTATAAGAAAGATAGCTATAAACAATGCGGTTATAGATATGTTTACAGATAAACAAGGATATAGCAATACCAATATTTTTAAAAAAGATAAAACGGATAAAAATGATAATGAGGCAGGAAGCTTTCCTGAACTAAAAAATATTTTACTGGAAAATGTAACACTTATTATAGATAACCGTCAAAAAAATAAGTTATACAAATTCAGGGTAAATTCCCTTGACGGACACATTAAATACCTGTCATCCGGCATTAAGGCAGATGCCAAACTTAATGCCCTTGCCTATAGCCTTGCCTTTAATACCCAAAGAGGAAGCTTTATTAAAAACAAAACCCTTAAAGGTAAGTTTGAAGCAATTTTTAACGAAGAACACCACTCTCTGGTAGTTAAACCTAATAATCTTGAAATTGGAGGAGATGATTTTGTTATAGGCGGTAAATTTTATTTTTACAATGAAGTTGCAAAATTTACAATAAACATTGCTAATGAGAGTATTTTGTGGAGTAATGCTGCCCGTTTACTTTCTCCTAATATTACCGTAAAGCTGGGTATGTTTAATCTTAGTAAACCAATTAAGGTAAAGTGTGATCTTGTAGGTGACTTTAATGCAGAAGGTGATCCGCTCATACTGGTTAATGCTGAAATTAAAGACAATGAACTGGAAACACCCGGCGGATTAGTAAGCAGCTGTAGTTTTAATGGTGTGTTTACTAACAACTATATAAAGAGCAAAGGACTTAGCGATGAAAATTCAGCTATTAAACTTAATAATTTTAAAGGCTTGTATGCAGGCTTGCCCGTTGCCATGCAAAAGGTATATATACTTAATTTAGATAAGCCTGTTGCCGTTGGCGATTTCTCATCCCAATTTGAGATGCCTAAACTTAAAAGTATTATTGATGATGACCTGCTTGCTTTTTCATCGGGTACTGCAAATGTAAAAGTAGATTTTAGGGCAGATATTGTAGATTATAAAATTACAAGGCCATATATAAAAGGTAAAATTGACATTGAAGATGCTGATATAACATATATGCCAAGGAAAATGACTTTTAAAGATGTATCTGTACTGCTTAATTTTACAAGTGAAGATCTTACCATAAGTACTATAGCGCTAAAAACAAAACATAGCACTATAAACATGGACGGGCATATTAAAAATTTCATGAACCTGTATTATACCGATCCTGAAAAGATAGTATTAAACTGGAATGTAAACAGCTCACAGCTTAATGTGGGCGAGTTTATGCAGTTTTTAGGCAGCCGCAAAACAACTAAAGCCGCAATACAAAAAAACAGGAAGGGTAATTTTACCAAAGAAATGAATGATTTTTTTGCTAAAACCAATGTTGACATACATCTTAATGTAAACAAGCTTTATTATAAAAAGTTTTTAGCAACAAATGTCAGGGCCAATGTTTTAATGACTGATAGCGGTGTTTTATTGAAAAATGCAGGATTAAGCCATGCAGGGGGAGCTTTAACAGTAAGCGGAAGTATGAATGAAAATGGCAGGTATAATAAGTATAAAGTTAATGCCATGGTTAAGAATGTAGATATTGGTAAATTTTTCTACGCCTTTAATAATTTTGGTATGGAGTCTTTACAATCTGATAATCTTAAAGGAAGGGTATCTGCTAAAGCTGATATATCCGGCAGTATAACCGATGAAGGAGAATTGGTTTCAAAATCTATGTATGGTAATTTATCTTTTCAGTTGAAACACGGTAAGCTTCTTAATTTTGACCCGGTTCGGAATGTAGGTAAATTTGTTTTTCCTTTCAGGGATATGAATACCATAGAATTTGATAATCTTAAGGGTGATTTTGCAGTAGCAGGGGAAAAAATTACCATAGCGCCAATGCAGATTAATTCCAGCGTGCTTAATATGGATTTACAAGGGGTCTATTCCTTTGGTGCCGGTACGCAACTATATGTAGATGTACCTTTGCGCAATCCGAAAAAAGATGAAGATATAACCGATAAAAAAGAACTTGCCAAAAGGCGTAATCGCGGTATAGTAGTACACCTTACTGCAGAAGATGATAAAGACGGAAAAGTTAAGGTAAAACTGGGTGGTAAAAAAGAGTAAGCGTTACCCGTGTATGGCCTCCGATTTTCCGTAGCTCTGAATTAACTCTCCTTCAAACTCAAGCCATTCTGCCCATCGTTTCTCTACATCTACATCTTCAGCATATTTTCGGGCAAAATTTAAAAAGGTAGTATAGTGTGTAGCTTCCGAAACCATAAGGTCATAATAAAACTTTGCCAGCTCTTTATCCTGTATATTTTGTGAAAGCACCTTAAAACGCTCACAGCTTCTGGCCTCTATCATTGCCGCAAAAAGAAGCCTGTCTATAAATGAGGTATTACGGCTGCAATTTTTTTTACTAAACTTAAAGAGCTGATTTACATAATCATCTCTTTTTTCCCTGCCAAGAGTATAACCGCGTTGTTTTATAATTTCAACGACC
Organism: Flavobacterium sp. NRK1; assembly: GCF_024054175.1. GTDB lineage: Bacteria > Bacteroidota > Bacteroidia > Flavobacteriales > Flavobacteriaceae > Flavobacterium. Next base: position 963,743 of record NZ_JAMXLA010000001.1, on the reverse strand, counting down.
TGCTTAAAATGATCCATTTCTTCAATGGCTATCTCTGCCATTTTTTCAACCAGGTCTATATGCTCAGAATTGTTTGTAATTATATAAAGGGCGTTGGCTGCCGCTTTTTGTTCGCACCATGCGTGGTCAGTAAGTATTTCTTCCAGGTTAGATTCTGCAATGTTTGCCCAGCGTGGGTCGGTTAAAAGTTTTAATCCAAGCATAATAGTAATATAAGTGGGCAAAATTACAAATTATTGTGAATTTGTCTATTTGTGGATTTGGTTATTTGCCCTGATAGTGAATCAATAAATCTTACATTTATTGATATTGAACAATTAAATCCATAAATAACAGATCAATTCTTTCCTTCCTTTTCATTCAGGTATTTCCAATACCTTTTTGGTACATGCTGAATGTGGAGCTTCATGTTTTTACGTGCAGGAATATTAGTGCTGTTAAAATAATCTTTCCATAAAACAGAGGCAAGTTCTTCCTTAGCATCGGTAAGTGCTGACGGGAGTGTAATTTTTTTGGTGTCTATTTCAGAAACAAATTCATAGGTTATTTCCTCAACCTTGTTGAGGTCATAAAACAAGCCATATTTGCGCTTTATATCATAAATAATCCATTGCTGGTCGGCATAACGATTCTTAAAGAATGAAGCAATTAGGGGAAGTACATTAAAGTCGGGTTCAACGGGGCAGTAATAAATTCCGTCTGCCGTTTGCTGAAAGCGGATAAACGCCTTCATGCGGTGTTTTTCCCGATTAACTTTTTTATCCATTTTAGAAACAGCCATTACATGCGGATTTCCAAAGTTGGCTTCGGCTCCTGCTGCACTATTAAAAATATAACGGGCAAAATCGAACAGATCCTGAAATGTCTGCGGATCTTCAGACAGGTAGGCTTTATAAAAACGGGTACGCCATTCGGGGCTTAATTTTTTCTTAAGCCCTTCCCATACACGTTTAGCTTTGGTTTCATCATTTATTATTTCCAGTGCTTCGTCAAGCATTGATGGCTGATAATGTTTATTCCATATCAATTGCACGGCCTTTTCTTTTCGGTCGTAAAACTCAAAAATTGCTGTAAGCAGTCCTTCTAAAGAACCGTCGAAGATATAAGTTGTCATCTTTTACAAAGGTTTTGTAAACCTAAAAGAGGCTCAGTTGATTTTGCGGTACTTTTAAATATTTACTGCTGCTTTCAGTCAGTATTATATTTTTTAAATGAGGTGCATCAGGCTCATTAAGAATAATTGGGCTATCGGCACAGCGGATAAAATGCTTTGCGCGATTGTAGGCAATACCTATTTTCTGCAATTGATCACTTCGTAGCTTCCCGAACTTACGTGCCTGTACAATTTTATTAGCAGATTGCACACCTATACCCGGTACACGCAAAATCATACGGTAATCGGCTGTATTAATGTCTATAGGAAACTGGTCAAGATTACGAAGTGCCCAGCTAAGCTTAGGGTCAATGTCAGTATCCAGATGAGGATTTGTGCTGTTTAAAAGCTCTTTTACATTAAAGCCATAAAAACGCATCAGCCAGTCGGTCTGGTATAATCTGTTTTCGCGCAGCAGCGGAGGCTGGCTACCTATTACCGGCATACGATTATCATAACTAATAGGTATATACCCGGAGTAGTAAACCCTTTTTAACGAAAAGTTCTTGTAGTACTCATCGGCACTGTACATAATTTCCATGTCGGTTTCCGGTGTAGCACCAATAACCATCTGGGTACTTTGCCCGGCTGGCACAAACTTTGGTACGCTTTTTATAAGTCCGGTTTTTTTCTCGTCTTTAAACTGGGTAATGGTATCTTTAATAAAACCAAGAGGCATTTTTACATCATCATGCGATTTTTCGGGCGCCAGAAGTTTCAATCCGGTTTCGGTAGGCATTTCAAGATTAATGCTCATACGGTCGGCATACAAACCAGCTTCAGTAAGCAGTTCCTGGCTTGCCCCCGGAATGGTTTTTAAATGTATATATCCGTTAAAACGTTCTTCCAGGCGCAGCCGTTTGGCAATACGCACAAGGCGTTCCATAGTAAAATCGGCATTTTTAAAAATACCGGAGCTAAGGAACAATCCTTCAATATAATTACGGCGGTAAAAGCTCATGGTAAGCTCTACCACTTCATCTACGGTAAAAGCGGCGCGTTTAACATCGTTGCTTTTTCGTGAAACGCAAAAAGCACAATCGTAAATACAATGATTGGTTAAAAGTATCTTGAGCAGCGAAACGCATCGGCCGTCTTCAGTATAGGTATGGCAAATACCACTGCTGCTGCTGTCGCCAATACCTTTGTTGTCGTTTTTGCGGGTGCCTCCGCTCGAAGAACAGGACACATCATATTTTGCTGCATCGGCAAGTATGCCAAGCTTCTCTCTAATCCTGTCGTACATAATGAGGAGTGTTTCTACAAAAATAAGCAATAACCATTCCTGCTGAAACTGAACAATTGTTAAATGTGAGAGGTGTTGAAAAGTTGTTTAATACAAAAGTTCTATGTACGAAGGAAGTTTTTGGAAAAGTGGGTTTAAGAATTATAAAAAAAGCCTCACTTTACAGTAAGGCTCAACTATTAATTTCTTAAGGCATGCAGTCGGGCTACATATTTGCCTACAACATCAAATTCAAGATTTATGGTAGTGCCTTCTTTAATTGTGTTAAAGTTGGTATGCTCATAAGTATAAGGAATAATAGCAACGCTAAATTCATTTTCTTTTGAGTTTACAACGGTAAGGCTTACACCATTTACAGTAATAGAACCTTTTTCTATGGTAATGTTGTTAGCGTTTTTGTCATATTCAAAAGTAAAATACCAGCTCCCGTTTGCGTTTTTTACCGATTTGCAAACTCCGGTCTGATCTACATGCCCCTGAACAATATGCCCGTCAAGCCTGTCACCAAGCTTCATTGCGCGTTCTAAGTTTACAATACCACCCACTTTCCATTCTTTAAGATTAGTTTTTTCAAGCGTCTCTTTAATTGCGGTTACAATATAGGTGTCGTTATTAATGGCTACTACGGTAAGGCATACTCCGTCATGGCTTACGCTCTGGTCTATTTTAAGTTGGTGGGTTATAGATGATGTTATAGCAATGTTAATATTGTCATTATCTTTAGTTATTTCTTTTATCGTTCCCTGAGTTTCAATAATTCCTGTAAACATGCTGATTTATTTTGCTAAATTTGTAGCTTCAAAAGTACAATAAAACAGCATTATGACAAAAAAGGCAGAAAATGTAATCGTGGGGATATCTATAGGCGACCTTAATGGCATTGGACCGGAGGTAATCTTAAAAACGTTTGAAGATACCCGCATGCTGGAGTTTTGCACGCCTGTTATCTTTGGTAACGTAAAAGTGCTGTCTTTCATCAAGAAAAATCTTGAGCTTAACTGCAATCTTCATGGTATAGACAATCTTGACCAATTAGTTATTGGTAAAATAAACGTACTTAACATATGGCGCGAAAGTGTAAATATTGAGTTTGGTAAAAACGATGAGATAGTAGGTAAATATGCTATTAAATCGTTTACCGAAGCTGTTGCAGCATTAAAACAGCATAAAATAGACCTGCTGGTAACAGCTCCTATTAATAAGTATAACATACAGTCTGAAGATTTTAAATTCCCGGGACATACTGATTATCTGGATAAAGAACTGGAAGGCGACGCATTAATGCTTATGGTTCAGGATAATCTTAGGGTAGGCCTGCTTACAGATCATATCCCTGTAAATGAGGTTTCGGCACATTTAACAGAAGAACTTATAAGAAAAAAACTGCTTACTGTAAATCATTCGCTTAAACAGGATTTCGGAATAAATAAACCTAAAATTGCAGTATTAGGGGTAAACCCACACAGCGGAGACAATGGAGTAATTGGTAAAGAAGACGATGCAGTTGTAAAACCGGCCCTTAAAAAATTATTTGAAGAAGGTGTGCTTGTTTTCGGGCCTTATTCGGCAGACAGCTTTTTCGGGAGCGGACAGTATGAAAAATATGATGCGGTAATAGCTGCTTACCATGACCAGGGACTTATACCGTTTAAAACACTGGCTTTTGGCGGCGGAGTTAACTATACAGCAGGCCTTGAGGCAATAAGAACATCGCCCGATCATGGCACGGCTTATGATATAGCAGGTAAGGGAATAGCCGATTTTAATTCGTTTAAAGAAGCTGTATATATGGCACTTGATATATTTCATTCGAGGACTGAGTATGCAGAAATAACTAAAAATCCCTTGAAAATCAAGGAAAAACAGTTATAAACAAAAAAATGTTGATAACCGTTTTGGAATTGCAATAATTTTATATCTTTGCACGCTCAAAACTGTTGTAACGAAATGAGTTGCGGTGTTTTAAGCCGTAATTATCGAGTTTAACAAAATAAAAACCGACTGGAAATGAAAGTGAACAAAGAATTTTTGATTCCTTTTGCGGGGTTGAAACAAGGTAAGCACCAGTTTGAGTTTGAGATTAATAAAGCGTTCTTTGATGACTTTGGTTTTGATGAGTATAACGATGTCAACATCAAAGTGAATCTTGTTTTGGAGAAAAAAATCACAATGCTTGAGTTAAGCTTTAAGCATAAAGGTACTGTAAATGTGCCTTGTGATATTACTAATGAGGATTTTGACCTGCCCGTAAAAGGCAAGCTTGACCTTATAGTGAAATTTGGTGATGAGTATAATGATGATAACGATGAAATGCTCATACTGCCGCATGGCGAATTTCAGGTAGATGTATCGCAGTATATCTATGAGATGATAGTACTGTCGGTTCCTTCAAAACGAATACATCCGGGAGTTAAGGACGGTACCGTCGCCGCCGACATATTAGACAAACTTAACGAGCTTTCCCCAAAGGAAAAGCAAAGAGAAGAAGATAAAAAAGAAGATACAGATCCCCGTTGGGACGAATTAAAAAAACTATTAACGGATAAATAATATAGTAAAATGGCACATCCTAAGAGAAAGACCTCGAAAACCAGAAGAGATAAGAGAAGGACACATTATAAAGCGTCTGTTCCTCAAATTGCTACATGTCCTGTAACAGGAGAAGCACATTTATATCACAGAGCTTACTGGCATGAAGGCAAAATGTATTACAGAGGCCAGGTTGTAATAGACAAAGCAGAAGCTGTAGCATAATTGCAGTAAAAAATAGGGTAAAAACTCTCACAGCGTGAGAGTTTTTTTATTACATACCCATTTTTTTTAATTTAACGGGGCTTATTACATCTCAATTTGCATTTTTTTTGTAATTTCCACCACTTTTCAAATTCCTCAACTGAGATTGAAAAATTTATCCTATGAGTAAAATAACAGCCGCCATTACAGCAGTAGGGGGATATGTTCCAGATTTTGTGTTATCTAACAAGGTGTTAGAAACAATGGTAGATACTAACGATGAATGGATTACTACCCGTACAGGCATTAAAGAAAGGCGCATTCTTAAAGATAAAGACAAAGGAACTTCCTTTTTAGCAATAAAAGCAGCCGAAGACTTACTTAAAAAGTCAGGCACAAATCCTGAAGAGATTGATATGGTGCTTTTAGCAACCACAACTCCGGATATGCCGGTTGCGGCAACAGCAGTTTATGTTGCATCACAAATAGGCGCGGTAAACGCCTTTGCTTACGATTTACAGGCAGCATGTTCAAGTTTTTTATATGGTATGAGTACCGCGGCAGCTTACATTCAGGCGGGCAGATATAAAAAAGTACTGGTTATCGGAGCAGATAAAATGTCTTCAATTATAGATTATACTGACAGGGCAACATGCATTATTTTTGGCGATGGCGCCGGAGCAGCATTGTTTGAGCCAAATGAAGAAGGTCTTGGCCTGCAGGATGAAATTTTAAGAAGTGACGGTATAGGCCGCGAATTCCTTAAAATTGAAGCGGGAGGTTCTTTACTGCCTCCAACCCACGAAACTATAGATAATGGCCAGCACTTTGTTCATCAGGATGGTAAAACTGTATTTAAATATGCGGTTTCCAACATGGCAGATGTAAGTGAAAGGATCATGCAAAACAATAATCTTAATAATGACGATGTTAACTGGCTTATTGCACACCAGGCTAACAGAAGGATTATTGATGCAACTGCTTCAAGAATGAATCTTGACGAAGCTAAAGTATTAGTTAATATAGAAAAGTACGGTAATACAACATCGGCAACACTGCCATTACTGTTAAATGACTTCGAGCACCTTTTTAAAAAGGGAGATAATCTTATCTTTGCTTCTTTTGGAGGCGGATTTACATGGGGTTCTATTTACCTTAAATGGGCATACGATAAAAAATAATCAAACAAACTATACAAAATAACGGAAATTATGGATATTAGAGAGATTCAAAACCTAATCAAGTTTGTAGCAAAATCCGGAGCTACAGAAGTTAAGTTGGAGATGGATGATTTTAAAATCACCATAAAAACAACTGAAGCAGGAGCTGCCGAAACTACAACTTATGTTCAGCACGTTCCTATGGGACAGCCGGTACAACAGGCAATGGCTCCGGCAGCTGCTCCGGCTGCACCACAAGCTCCAGCTGCCGCAGCTCCGGTTGTTGCAGATGATAATTCAAAATACATTACAATTAAGTCGCCAATTATTGGTACACTATACAGAAAACCATCTCCGGACAAACCTGTGTTTGTAGAAGTTGGAAGCACTATCTCTAAAGGAGATGTGGTTTGTGTTATCGAGGCTATGAAATTATTCAACGAGATCGAATCTGAAGTATCGGGTAAAATTGTTAAGGTTTTAGTTGATGATGCTTCTCCGGTAGAATTTGATCAGCCTTTATTCTTAGTAGATCCATCATAAGGAATTTAAATGATGAATTTCAGATACTGTTTTAGTATCGGGAAGATTTAAAATTTATAATTCAAAATTTATAATTTCGAAAAGATGTTTAAAAAAATATTAATTGCAAACAGGGGAGAGATTGCACTTCGTGTAATAAGAACCTGCAGGGAGATGGGTATTAAAACCGTAGCGGTTTACTCTACTGCTGATGCTGAAAGCCTTCACGTAAAATTTGCCGACGAGGCAGTTTGTATAGGCCCGCCGCCAAGCAATCTTTCTTACCTGAAAATATCTAACATTATAGCTGCTGCTGAAATTACTAATGCAGACGCCATACATCCCGGTTACGGATTCCTGTCTGAGAATGCTAAATTCTCTAAAATATGTGGTGAGCATGGTATTAAGTTTATTGGTGCTTCGCCGGATATGATTGATAAAATGGGAGATAAAGCTACGGCTAAAGCTACCATGAAAGCTGCCGGTGTACCATGTGTACCGGGTTCTGACGGTCTTCTTGATTCTTATGAGCATGCAGAAAAGCTGGCTAAAGAATTCGGATATCCTGTAATGCTTAAAGCTACTGCCGGTGGTGGTGGTAAAGGTATGAGGGCTGTATGGAAACAGGATGAGCTTTTAAAAGCATGGGAAAGTGCTAAACAGGAAGCTGCAGCATCTTTCGGCAACGATGGTATGTATATGGAAAAGCTAATTGAAGAGCCTCGCCATATTGAAATACAGGTTGTGGGAGATTCTTTTGGTAAAGCCTGCCACCTTTCTGAAAGGGACTGTTCGGTACAAAGACGCCACCAGAAACTTACTGAAGAAACGCCTTCTCCGTTCATGACCGATGAACTTCGTACTAAAATGGGTGAAGCTGCTGTTAAAGCTGCTGAATATATTAAATATGAAGGAGCAGGTACTGTGGAATTTCTTGTAGATAAACACAGAAATTTCTACTTTATGGAAATGAATACACGTATACAGGTAGAACATCCAATTACAGAACAGGTAATTGATTATGACCTTATACGCGAGCAGATATTAGTGGCTGCAGGTGTGCCTATTTCGGGTAAAAACTATCTGCCGCAACTACACTCTATAGAGTGCCGTATCAACGCTGAAGATCCATATAATGATTTTAGGCCGTCTCCTGGTAAAATCACTACACTGCATATGCCGGGCGGACATGGGGTGCGTTTAGATACTCACGTTTATTCTGGTTATACAATTCCGCCAAACTATGATTCAATGATCGCTAAATTAATAACTACTGCCCAAACAAGGGAAGAAGCTATTAATAAAATGAAGCGTGCTCTTGATGAGTTTGTGATAGAAGGTATTAAAACAACTATACCTTTCCACAGGCAGTTAATGGATGAGCCGGATTATGTAGAAGGTAATTACACTACAAAATTCATGGAATCTTTTAAAATGAAAGATCCTGTACAATAAAAATTCAGCCTCTGTATTCAGAGGCTTTTTTTATTATATTAGCCTTCGGCAAAAAAATGGTACAATAGTTGTTTTGCTCAAATTCAATAAACCAAAAAAATATTTAAAGATGTTAAAAATGATTATTTCTGCAGTTAAAACAATGGCCGCTGCTATTGTACTGCTTATTGCAGTTACTAATACGGTATCTGCTCAGGACCGTGCCGAAACGGGCGCAAAACGTTTATCAGACAGAATGAAAACTGAATTGACCTTAAATGATGACCAGTACGCCAAGGTACATGAAATTAATAAGGAATTTATCAGCAAAACCATGGAAACTAAAAAGGCTAATGCAGATCAGTCTGCAAGAGCAGAAAGAGTTAAGGCAGTTAAAGCATTTAATGAAGAAAGAGAAGCAAAATTAAAAGCTGTACTTACTGAAGAGCAGTTTAAAACTTATCTTGATAACAAGGCACAAAAAACACAGCGATTTCAACAAAGCCGAATAGACAGGAAAGAAATGAAAGTTCAGACGGCTCCGGTAAAAAAATCATAATTTCTTCCCCTGCCCAGCAGGGGATTTTTTTATACCCATATAAACACTTTTCTTTTATATTTGCTAATAGCGGCTTTTCCGCATTTTATTAACTATAAACCAAAATCATGATTAAAAGATTTATTAGCGCTGCAAAAACTATATTAGGAGCAGCTGTATTATTAATTGCTGTAACAACCACAGCTGCAGCTCAGGAAACAGATAAAATATCGGAAAGCTCTAAAGCGGTTGCTGCTCAGATGAAAAATCAGCTGGGACTTAATGATACACAGTATACACAGGTTGTTGAAGTAAACAAGGCATATCTTAAAAAAGTAAAAGACTGTAATGAATCGGCAGATAATGCTTCGGCTAAAGCAAAAAAAACACATGCTATAAATGAAGAGAGAGATACTAAGCTAAAGTCTGTACTAACGGCTACACAATATAAAAAATATGCAGCTGCAAGAGCAAATAATATCCGTAAGCTAAAAGATGTTGCAGGATTGTAGTATAAGATCTAATTTTTTAAAAGCCCTGCCTAAGTAAGCAGGGCTTTTTCTATTTCTAACTGTCCTCAGAGTTGAATTTCTGAAGTTTTTGCCATTTTAGTGCTGTATTGTATTGTTAAAAATGGCTGTCTTATCTTTTCTTTAAGATTTCGTTAACACTTTAAATGCATTTAAATCCGATGAAATGCATTGCGTTATAAAAGTACTGTAATTCAATATGTTAAAATTTTTTATGTAAGAAATTTATACACAGATATTTAGCTTTATCAATGACTCTTTTCTTAATTTTTTGTGAAAAAAATCTTAAATAAAATGTAGGGTATTTTAATTGGTAACTGTTATTTTGTGTACGAAAGAGAAAAAATTAATTTACATAAAAAATTGTTTTGAATATGGAAATGGATATGATGCCATTGTTTAACAATAGCTGCGGGAAGATATTTAACGATAGGATAATTTTAGCTTCTCCACACCGGGAAAACCATGTTAAGTTTGAGTCTGTTCAGAAATTGGAATTTGTAACCAAGGTTAGTATAAAATCGCTCTTATGGGTACTTATATCCTCTTCATTTTTCTTTATTCTATATTTAGAAAGAAATCTTGAAGGATGGATCTTTTCCCTGATTGCATTAATAGCACTTGGTTTTACTATTTTGTCTTTAGTAATGGTCGAAAAGAATTACCAGATTTTAGTTCATATGAATGATGGATCTAAAACAAGGATCAATGTTGCAAAGGACAACAAGAAAGATGCTAAAAAGTTTATTGATATTGCTAAGAAAAAGCACAATAAGTAATAAATATAAAGCCCCGTTACCGGGGCTTTTATTTTGGCTTTATTTAAAATTTTTCTACAGATGATTTCTTCCAGAAGTAAGACCATCTTTCAGGTACTGTCTGTTCATGTATAAGACAGCCTTTTTCAAGTTCAGGATAGGTTTCTTCTAAAGTCACTATTCTGGTTCTGTCAACCCTCATACTTACTACGCTTCTGTCTACTTTATTAGGGTGTGCTATACCGGCAGATGCCATTAATTCCATAGCACTTTTAACGGTTTCCTGCTGAAAGCGGAATACACGAACACTTTTTTCTTCAGGAACAAGCCCTTTAACAAGTTTTGGGTCTTGTGTGGCTACACCTGTAGGGCATGTATTTTTATGGCATTCCAGCGCCTGTATGCAGCCCAGAGCGAACATCATTCCCCTGGCAGAGTTGCAAAGATCGGCTCCGGTTGAAAGCGTTTTAATAATATCAAAGCCTGTAACAATTTTTCCGCTGCATATAATCTTAATCTGTTCGCGGACACCGAAACCTACTAATGAATCATGTACAAAGGCTAACGCATCGCGCAATGGCATACCTACATGGTCTGAATATTCCTGTGGTGCTGCTCCGGTTCCTCCTTCGGCGCCGTCTACAGTAATAAAATCAAAATAGGTCTTAGTGCTAACCATAGCCTTGCAGATAGATAGGAATTCAGATTTATTGCCGATACATATCTTCATTCCTATAGGTTTGCCTCCCGACCCTTTACGCAATAGTTTTATAAAATCCATAAGCTCAAGCGGAGTGGTAAAGGCAGAGTGATAAGCAGGCGATATAATATCCCTTCCTTTACTTACTATACGGATGTTTGCAATTTCATCAGTTACTTTTTCTTTTGGTAAAATTCCTCCATGTCCGGGTTTTGCACCCTGCGAGAATTTTATTTCTATCATTTTTACTTTATCAAGCACGGCTCTTTTAGCGTATTCTTCATAAGAAAAATTGCCATCAGCATCTCTACAGCTAAAATAACCTGTACCAATGTTCCATACAATATCACCTCCAGGTTCTAAGTGATAATGAGATAATCCGCCCTCGCCTGTGTTGTGATAAAAGTTTCCCTGTTTAGCACCTGCATTCAGTGCAAGTATGGCATTTTTACTTAATGAGCCATAGCTCATAGCGCTAATATTAAATAAGCTCGCACTATAAGGTTTGGTGCATTGTTCAGACCCGATCATTATTCGCGGGTCATGATTTATATCTTTTAAAGGCAAGGCTCTTATACTGTGGTTTATCCACAGATACCCCATGTCATACACATTAAGCTGGGTTCCAAAAGGGGTAGTGTCATTTTCTTTTTTACTGCGTTGGTAAATAAGGCTTCGTTGTAAACGGTTAAACGGCTTTCCATCTAAATCGGTTTCAATAAAATACTGTCGTATTTCCGGGCCTATAGATTCAAGCAGATAACGCATCCTGCCCAATAAAGGGAAATTGCGCCTTATGGATTTTTTAGACTGATACATATCATAAAATCCCATAGCTATCAGCGGAAGGAAGATGAGAAGTAAAAGGATTGATTTCCAGTTAATATAAGTAAGCAGGGCAATAATTGATAAAGAGGTAATGGTAAAAAGAATAAATACTTTTCTCATAATTAGCAGCTAAGTATTGTGTTTTCCTGAGTTGAAAACAATTAGTTTGTTGTGAAATATACTCTGATTAACAAAGATAGCAAGTATTTTGGCGCCTTTATGCTAGAAAGAGTATAAATAGCGGATATAAAAAATCCCGAAAGTATAACTTTCGGGATTTATGAATTAATTAAGATGAAAAGCGTTTTTTACTGCTTTATGTCAAGTTTTTTAGCTATTGCAGAAGGTAAACCACCTTTGTTAAGCAAAATAGCTGTAGACTTATATTTTACAAAGTTTTTAGTCATGTACATGTACCCTTTATAATCGTTAGATGCACCCCATGAGTTTTTTATAATATAGTATTCTTTACCTGTCTGGTCTTTTGCAAGCCCTACAATGTGCATACCGTGGTCATCTGTAGTATTGTAGTTATCAAAAGCTTTTTGGCGAAGCTCAGGAGTAATTTCAAGCTCTTCTTTTGGCCCGATAAACATTCCTTCTTTTTCTTCTGGAGTCATTTCGCTGAAGTTTTTTGACGGAACATAAGCAACACCATTTTTCCAGCTAAATCCTTTTTCGCTAACATCTCCGGCCCATCCTACAGTATAACCTTTTTTAAGAGCATTATCTATAATATCTGTAAGATCGTTTAGTTTTACGTTATATACTAAGTCAAGCGACCAGTTGTCCGGCACCATTAGTACAAACTGAGAGTAGTAAGGATGGTCTGTAAATGAAGACAGCTCTACATAATCGTCTGCATTAATTCCTATAACATTTTTTGCAAATGTCTGCGGAGTATATTTTTTACCTTTCCATTCAAAAGACTGAGGTACTTCGCCAAGATAAGTATCTATAACAGATGTATAAGCTTTTATCCAGTTTGGTGAAAGCTCTCCGTTAGGGTTTTTTACCGCTGCTTCAAGAACACCCTGTCCCATTGCCTGCATTTCTGCAAATTTGTTATTTGTAGTGCCATAGTTAAGGCCTGTATAAAGACTTTGCGGCAATGCACCATATTGGCGGTACATATTAATTACATCATGTAGTGCGCCACCATCACCAAGTGTAATAGCACCATGCATACGCACATAATTTTTACCTTTTTCTATATAAGCGTTACGTGCAGTATATATTTGAGAAATTTCAACCGGCTCTTTACCCATGCGTATCATTTCTGATTCAAGGAAAGAGTTTGCTGAATAACTCCAGCAAGTACCTGATGATCCCTGATTTTTTACCGGAGTATTTTCGATATTGATAACATCTGAAAATTTAAATGCTTCTGCGCTGTTTGCGCTCTGGTTATTTTTAAGTGAATTTACAAGATAATCTTGTGCAATTCCTGTCTGCATTCCCCCAAATAGCAACGCTGCTGCTACAAGTGGTTTAACTGAAAAATTATACATTCTTAAACTGTTAGTTTTTATTGTTTTTTTGTGAGCGCTAAAATACTGAAAATTTACAAAATAGCTCATTTTTTTGCAAATTCTATAAAGTTTCCTTCAACCATTTAAAAAACTCCCTTTGCCATACTAAAGCATTTTGCGGTTTAAGTATCCAGTGGTTTTCTTCAGGAAAAACCATAAAACGGCTCTTTATCCCTCTTAGCTGTGCTGCCTGAAATGCCTCCTGGCCCTGCCCTATAGGTACGCGGTAATCTATGCCTCCCTGAATTACAAAGATGGGAGTGTTCCATTTATCAACGTTATTTATGGGGTTAAATTGCGTATAAGTTTTTTGCGCTGCTGCATTATTTTTTTCCCAGTACGGCCCGCCGCTGTCCCAGTTGGTAAAGAAAACTTCTTCGGTAGTGCCATACATACTCTGCAGGTTAAACACCCCGGCGTGTGCAATAAATGTTTTAAAACGGTTGTTGTGAATGCCCGCAAGATAGAAAACAGAGTAACCGCCATAACTTGCCCCTACAGCACCAAGCCTTGCTTTATCTACATAAGATTCTTTGGCTACATCATCTATAGCTGAAAGGTAATCGTCCATTGGTTGTCCTCCCCAGTCTTTACTTATTGCTTCATTCCATTCTACACCATGGCCCGGCATGCCACGACGGTTTGGCGCAACAACAATATAACCCTGTGCTGCCATAACCTGGAAATTCCATCTGAAAGAATAAAATTGTGTCAATGCACTTTGAGGTCCTCCCTGGCAATACAAAAGGGTAGGATATTTTTTTGAAGCATCAAAATTTGGAGGTAATATTACCCATACCAGCATTTTTTTGCCATCGGTAGTGCTAACATAGCGTTTTTCTGTTTTACTAAGGGCAATTCCGGCATAAGCCGCATCATTTACTTTAGTTATCTGAGCCCATTTTTTCTTTTTAAGGTCATAGCTGTAAATTTCGCTGGCGTGGTTCATATCGGTACGTTCTACAATTATTTTGTCGCCGTTAAAACCTGTAATACCATTAATATCAAAAATGCCATCGGTAAGCTGCCTTACAGAAATTGCAATTTTTGTTAACCCAGGAAAGTTAACCTCAAAAAGCTGTTTTGTACCATCTGTAGCCGCAAGAAAATATATTTTTTTACCATCCGGGCTCCAGTTAAAGCTGTCAACTGTGCCATCCCAGCCCGCAGTAAGGTTAATGTCTGTTCCTTTAAAACGAACAATAATATCATTTTTGTCAGCCTCATAACCATTGCGCTTCATTTGCAGCCACGTCAGATCGCCTTGTGGCGAATAAGCAGGTTGAGTATCATAACCCGGATTATTTGGTGTCAGGTTAACCGTTGCTTTAGACTCCAGGTTATATTCATATAAATCGGTATTTGTGCTTGTTGCATAAGCTGTACCTTCTTTTTTCTTGCTTACATATATAATGCTTTTTCCGTCCGGCGACCAGGTATAATCTTCCTCTCCGCCAAAAGGTTTTTGAGGTGAGTCATACGGTTCATTAAGCATTATGTCGGTAAAGTTGTCTTTATCCCCTACAGGAGTATAGCCCACATGGTTATGAGTCCCGTCGTTCCAGGTATCCCAGTGGCGGTAATCAAGCCCATCATAAATTTTTACATTGCTTTTGTCCAGTTCCGGGTAATAATCTTCACCCAGAGCCTTGCCAACTTTTACTTCTTTAGAAGTAAGCATCCATTTTCCGTCAGCCGAAACATATTTATCGTTAAGAAGTTCTTTGTACTCGGTAACTTCTGTTGCATTGCCTCCATTTACCGGAATAGTGTAAAATTTTGAAGCCAGTTTGTTCTCCTCAATATTTGGGGTAGATACTTTATAAACAATATTTTTTCCGTCTTTGGTAATGCCAAGCGCGCTTACACGGCCCAGTTTCCAAAGTAGTTCGGGTGACATGACCTGCTGTGCCGAAGCTGTTAATCCCATGATGCTTACCGTTAGTAGTAAAAGTTTTTTCATTGTTGCACAATTTTAATAGGCCCTAAAAGTAATGATTTTCTTTGATTTGTATTATTAGTGTATGTATGCAGATTTTTGTTATAGAAATGATTTTATTTTGACATACCGTGTTAAATGTTTGTAAATACTGCAAAATAATCAGGTAAAAAAAATAAGGAAACCCACATTTGAAAAAATATGAGTATTTTCACGCACTTAAAAAACTCATATTAGTGAAAAGCAACAATAAACTCTTTATTGCTATAGTTGCAGGACTTGTTCTTGGGGTAGCCTTGGGTGGCCTGGTACACTATCAGTATCCTGAAAGCGGTGAGGGCTTTGCCAAAAATATAAAGCTGTTAGGTACTATATTTATTCGTATGGTACAAATGATTATTGCACCATTGGTATTTTCTACCCTTGTGGTAGGTATTGCAAAAATGGGCGATATGAAAATGGTGGGCCGCGTAGGGGGTAAGGCAATGGCGTGGTTTCTTTCGGCATCATTAATGTCACTAATGCTGGGTATGATGCTTGTAAACTGGCTTGCGCCGGGTAAAGATGCTTCTGTTTCTATGGCAGATGTAAAATCTGCGGATGATTTAGTAAAAAATACCCATTCTTTTTCGCTTGAAGAGTTTGTGAAGCATGTTGTGCCTAAAAGTATATTTGAGGCTATGGCCACCAATGAAATACTGCAAATTGTTATTTTCTCTATACTATTCGGTATTGCACTTTCATCAATTGGCAGGTATGCAAAACCGTTAATAAGCACATTAGAAACAGTATCGCACGTGGTGCTTAAAATGGTTAGCTATATTATGTGGGTAGCGCCTTTTGGTGTTTTTGGTGCGGTAGCAGGAGCTGTGGCTATTTATGGTTTTGATATATGGAAACTGTATGCCAATTATCTTGTGGCGTTTGGCTTTGGTATATTATGCTTATGGGTTATATTGCTGGCTGTAGGATACCTTATTTTAGGCAACAGGTTATGGGCTTTGCTTAAAAGGCTTGCCAGCCCTTTACTTATTGCATTTTCTACTACAAGCAGCGAGGCGGTTTTTCCTAAACTTACGGAAGAGCTTGAACGTTTTGGATGCGACCCAAAAATAGTTTCGTTTACATTGCCATTGGGGTATTCTTTCAACCTTGACGGCAGTATGATGTACATGACCTTTGCAAGTTTATTTATTGCACAGGTGTATGGTATAGATATGCCTATTGAAAAACAGATTTTAATGTTGCTGGTACTTATGTTAACCAGTAAAGGTGTGGCGGGGGTTCCCAGGGCTTCGCTTATTGTGGTTGTGGCTACCTGTGCCATGTTTGGCATTCCGCCTGAAGGCATTGCACTTATATTGCCTATTGATCACTTTTGTGATATGGCGCGCAGTATGACCAACGTACTGGGCAACGCACTTGCTACCAGTGCGGTTGATAAATGGGAAGCTAAAAGAGACTAAATTCATCATCAAAAAAAGATACATTTTATATGGACAGTTTTCACTGGACGCAGTTAATAAACCCAGAGTTTTATATTAATCTCCACATAGGCGGGGTACCGGTAGGTATTTACGTTGTATTGTTTATTGTTTTTGCCGAAACCGGGCTTTTTGCCGGTTTCTTTTTGCCGGGCGACAGCCTTTTATTCCTTGCAGGGATATACAGCTCAGAGCTTATGGCTACGCTTTTTTCAATAGAAGGCGATTTTTTTAACGTACTGTCATTATCATTGCTTGTTGGGCTTGCCGGAATTTTAGGCAATACTTTTGGCTATTGGTTCGGGTCAAGAAGCGGAACCTATCTTTACACTAAAGAAGATTCTTTCTGGTTCAAGAAAAAATACCTGGTGCAGTCGCATGAGTTTTTTGAAAAGCATGGTGGGCGTGCTATCATTTTTGCACGCTTCCTTCCGGTTATAAGAACATTTGCTCCTATCATTGCAGGAATTGTTAAGATGGATAAAAAGAGATTTATGCTTTTTAATATCATCAGTTCTTTCCTTTGGTCTTTTACCCTGATATTTTCAGGGCGCTACCTGTATAAGCTTTTCCTTGATAAATTTGAAATAGACCTTAAATCGCATATCGAAATAATAATTATCGGTATTGTGCTTATTACTACTGTTCCTTTGGTGCTGAATGCTATAAAAGGTAAAAAGGTAACTGAGGAAGAAGCTAAGAGAGAGGCTGACGATGACGACGATTCTAACATTATACCTCCAATGTAATGTTTAGCTACTGGGAAATTAAGAACTGGTTTTCCGGTGTAGATTACACCATTGTAGGCAGCGGAATTGTAGGCCTCCATGCCGCATTACGCCTTCGCGAACGTTTTCCGAACAGTAAAATACTTGTTTTAGAACGTGGATCGCTTCCGCAGGGAGCAAGCACTAAAAATGCAGGGTTTGCCTGTTTTGGCAGCCTTTCTGAAATTAACGACGACCTAAAGACTCATACCGAAGAAGAAGTTTTAGAGTTGATTAACAAACGCTGGGCCGGACTGCAGTTATTACGTAAACGTCTTGGTGATGCTGTTATAGACTTTAAACCTTTCGGGGGCTATGAGCTTTTTCTTGAAAATGATACCGCAGGCTATGAAGAGTGCCTTCGCCGGATGCCTTTTGTAAATGAAGTGCTTAAGCCACTTTTTAAAACAGATGTGTTTGCTAAGGAAGTAGATCGGTTTGATTTTAAAGGAATTCATGAATATCTAATTTTCAATCCGTTTGAAGGGCAGATTGATACAGGTAACATGATGCAGGCATTGCTCAAAGAGGCTTATGCTAATAATATTCTTATCCTTAACAGTCAGACAGTTACTGCACATCATGAAAAAGCTGACGGAGTAGAAGTTGCTCTGGGCGAATTTACTTTTACTACTAAAAAACTGCTTTTTGCTACTAATGGTTTTGCTTCAAAATTAACCAATGATGCCGTAAGGCCGGCGCGTGCTCAGGTGCTTATTACAGAGCCAATTCCTAATCTGGATATAAAAGGAACTTTCCATATTGACAGAGGGTATTATTACTTTCGGAATATAAATGACCGCATACTTTTTGGCGGCGCGCGTAATCTTGACTTTGAAGGTGAAACTACTGCTGAATTTGGCGAAACGGACATCATTCAGCAGCAACTTGAAAAAATGCTGCGAGAGGTAATTTTACCAACTACCGATTTTACTATTGCCCATCGCTGGAGTGGTATTATGGGTATGGGCAACCATAAAAAACCTATTGTTGAGCAGTTATCGCAAAATACATATTGTGGCGTTCGCCTTGGCGGTATGGGTGTAGCAATAGGCAGTATGATTGGTGCTGAGCTGGCGGACTTGGTTTAATATGAAATTTAGTAATGTTCTTCTTTTGGATAGTAGCCCCCACCATAAAACCGACTCATAAATGGGTTACTATTTGCAAAAGTGTACAGAACCTGAACAAATCCATATTTTAAATTCAGGTTTTTAATGCCATTATTTTTAAAAATGGCTTTTATTTTTTTGGCATTATAAGAAGAAACTTTTATATACCTGTCAGCATCATAAACTACTTTTTTTACTTTCCCTTTTTTATTAAAATAGATCTTATAGCGACCATCTGCGGGTAACTCTGACCGGTTAGTGTTTTTTAGTGCGGTTGTCAGGTGCTCTTCAATAACCTTTATATAAGGTGCTATCTTTCCTTCGGCTCTCCGTCTTTTTTTCCATTTGCGTACTTTGTCTTTGATTGGGCTATCCCAGGAAAAGAAACCATCATAATAATATCTTCCAGGTTCGAGTTTATCATTAAAATTCACGAACAATTGATTCCAGTTTAAAATCGACCGAAGATCAAAATATAATTTCTTAATTTTTAGGACATCTTCATGTGTATTGTCCTGGCATCGGGGACAATCGTAAATTGTGTGGGTGATAGCTTCATCGGCTTTGAAATCAAATGAAATACCTCCGCCACCTATAGAGTATATATTCCATTGAGGAAAGTTCTCCCTTGAAGGAATTGTGTTTATTTTATTGCGAATTATGAATTGACCAATTTGCGATGCTTTATCTGATTTTACATTGGTATAACGAAATATATAAGTGTCACGTAGATTTTCTTTTCTTTTTATAGTGTCACTATTTTCTAAAATGACATTATTAAGAATACGTCCTTTAAAATTAATGCCGTCATTGCTATAAATGTCTGCTACCTGATTATTTTCCCTATACCTAAAATGATATTTATAAGGTGAGTTTTTAATTCTTGGAAGGTTTGCATACAATAGCTGCATATCGTCCCAAAAACCTCCATATTCATTTACTACAAGAGTTGTATCTATAGCTGTTCTATGAAGTTTTTGTGCTAATGCAATAGTATAAAGACTACAAAATAGTAATACTAACTTTAATTTCATAGTTGGTGATTTGCTATAATAACTTTAAATGGTGCTCAATTATTATTTTGGGCATTTATCAAAATTGACATTTTTTCTATTTGTTAATGAATCATATTACTTGCCTTTCAAACTAATTCGTAATTTTGGTGTCTATTAACCAATTGCTTTATGTTCAAAAAAATATTCCGTTTTCTATTTAAGGCTTTTTTATGGTTCATTGCCCTGTCGGTGTTTTTTGTACTCGTGTTCCGTTTTGTACCGGTTCCTTTTACACCGTTAATGATATCAAGAGCTTTTGAGCAAAAAGAAAATGGTAAAGAAATGACTTCAAGCCACGATTGGGTGCCTCTGGAAGAAATATCACCTAATCTCCAAAAAGCAGTCATTGCCAGTGAAGATGACCTTTTCCTTACGCACAACGGCTTTAATTTTGATGCCATGTATAAGGCATACAAAAACAATAAAAAAGGTAAAAAAATAAAAGGGGGCAGTACTATAAGTCAGCAAACTGCAAAAAATGTATTTCTGTGGCAGGGCAGAAGTTATCTTCGTAAAGGCCTGGAAGCTTACTTTACAGTGCTAATAGAAATGCTTTGGAGCAAAGAGCGCATTATGGAGGTGTACCTAAACAGTATAGAAATGGCCGATGGCGTTTATGGTGCTCAGGCTGCTGCGCAGCACTGGTATGGTAAAGATGCCAAAGACCTAACTAAATACGAAGCTGCCGGAATTGCGGCAATATTACCTAATCCGCGCAGGTTCAGGGCTACACGCTCATCAGGTTATACCGAAAGGCGTAAAGGCAGAATTATAAAACTGATGCGTTACGTTAAGCTTGATTACGAACAGTGAAAAAAATAATTGTTATAACTGCACTTTTGTGCTTTACGCTTTCTTATGCACAAAAGCCTGCCGAAATTGGTCTTATTACAGATAATGACCTTTATACATCTCCTATAAACGATCAGTACTATACCGCAGGTATGGAATTCTTTTATCGCTACCTGAGTGATCATCAGTCTGAAAAGCTTGCTAAAAAAATATACGATTTCCGTATCGGACAATATATTTATAATCCGCAGTCAGTCCGTGCAGCAGATATTGATGTGAACGACAGGCCTTTTGCAGGATACCTTTTCGGTGAGTTTGGCATCAATTACTACTACACTAATGAAAGTGTACTCAAACTAAATATTCAGGGAGGTGTAATGGGGCCGGAAGCTCAGGCGGAAGTCGTGCAGAAAGGTCTTCATAAACTTATTGGGTATCATACTGTGCAGGGGTGGCAATATCAGGTAACAACTTCGGTTGCGGCACAGTTAGGAGCGTATTATTCACATAAGGTACTGGGTAATCGTTTTAAAGAAAAAGTAGATTTTCATTTGCTGGGCGAACTTAATGCCGGAACAATATGGAATAGTGCCAGTGCAGGGGCAATGATGCGCATAAGCCTTAAAAGACCGCTTCAGCCTATGTATAATTCAAGTTTGCATAATGCAGTACTTAGTCATGATAAAGAAGTGTATAAACAGCACAGGGAACTTTTCTTGTATTTGAACCCTAATGTACAGTATATGCAGTATGATGCCACTATAGAGGGCAGTCATTTTAACGATACCAGCCCGGTAACTTATCCGCTTATACCATTCAGGTTTAATGCCGAAGTAGGTGTAAAGTATCGTTATAATAACTGGAATTATTCCTACTCATTTAACTATCGCGGTAAAGAGCTTTCCAATAATGTAATAACCGGATTTTATTACGGGTCTATCCAGATTTCTTATTTACTGTAGTTATACTGCTTAAAATAAAAAGGCCTGTCTCAAGAGTAATATTAGGAATTACTCATGAGACAGGCCTTTTATAAAATCCGGACTGAATTATTTTTTTACTTTAGGAGTTACGCCCATATTGTAAAGTGTAAATGCCTGCACATCACTGTACTCGTCAATCATCTGCGCTACCGATTTTCCTGCTCCGTGTCCGGCTTTTACCCCAATTCTTATTAGTACAGGGTTGTCACCTTTATGCTTAGCCTGTAACTCTGCTGCAAATTTAAAACTATGTGCCGGCACAACGCGGTCATCATGATCTCCTGTTGTTATTAATGTTGCAGGGTAGTGGATGCCTTGTTTTACATTATGTACAGGCGAATACCCTTTCAGGTAATTAAACATTTCTGCGCTGTCTTCGGCTGTGCCATAATCGTATGCCCATCCGGCACCTGCCGTAAAAGTATGATAACGAAGCATATCAAGCACGCCTACTGCCGGCAGAGCAACTTTCATAAGGTCTGGTCGCTGTGTCATAGTAGCACCAACAAGCAGTCCGCCGTTAGAACCTCCGCTTATAGCAAGATAGTCAGACGAAGTGTAGTTGTTATTTATAAGATATTCGGCGGCAGCTATAAAATCATCAAATACGTTTTGTTTTTGTTGTTTAGTACCTGCATCATGCCATTTTTTACCATATTCACCACCGCCCCTAAGATTAGCTACGGCATATATTCCGCCGTTTTCCATCCATACAGCATTAGGTACGCTGAAGCTTGGGGTAAGGCTGATGTTAAACCCGCCATAACCATATAGTATAGTTGGGTTTTTACCATTAAGTTTAATTCCCTTTTTATGTGTAATTATCATTGGTATTTTAGTTCCGTCTTTTGAAGTATAAAATACCTGCTGTGATTCATAATCGTCGCTATTAAAATCTACTTTTGGTTTTTGATATACTTCCGATTTTCCTGATTTGGCATCGTAAGAATAAATAGTACCCGGAGAAATATAATTGGTAAAGGAATAATATAGTGTTTTTTCTTCTTTTTTGCCGCCAAAGCCACCCACGGTACCTATGCCGGGCAGCGATACATTGCGTATAAGCTTTCCGTCATAATCATATTGTTTTACTACCGATACGGCATCCTGCATATATTCGGCAAAAATGTAGCCTGAACCTGTTGAAGCAGAAAGCACATTATCGGTTTGCGGAATAAGGTCTTTCCAGTATTTCTGTTGCGGATTGGCAGCATCTACCGTAATAATTTTTTTGTTAGGGGCTTCGTAGTTGGTAACAATAAACAGTGTACTACCGTCATTATCTATAATATTGCTGTCGGTCTCAAAGTTGTCTATTATAGTAATAAAATCGCTATTGGTTTTTGTAAGGTCTTTAATATAAAGTTCATTGCCTGATGTAGAGTTGGCTGCCGAAACAATAAGGTAATGCATATCTTCGGTAACATAGCCGCCTACATAACGCCTTTTCTGATCCAGGCCAAATACTACTTTATCTTCTTTTTGCGGAGTGCCCAGTTTATGGTAGTATAGTTTATGCTGATCTGTTTTTGCTGAAAGCTCACTGCCTTCGGGCTTGTCATAGCTGGAGTAATAAAAGCCTTCGCTGCCTTTCCATGATACTCCGCTGAATTTCACATCAACAATAGGCTCGCCTACCAGTTTTTTAGTTTCGGTATCCATAATAAAGACCTTGCGCCAGTCGCTTCCTCCTTCAGAGATGGAGTACGCCATTAGGTCGCCTTTTTTGGTAAAGTTTGTACCGCCTAAAGATGTTGTGCCATCTTTAGAAAGGGTATTAGGATCAAGAAATACTTCTTCCTTGCCGTTTTTGTCCTTACGGTATAGTACCGACTGGTTTTGTAAACCATTGTTTTTATAGTAGTATGTATAGTCGCCTTCTTTAAAGGGTGCGCCTATCCTCTCATAGTTCCATAGCTTTTCAAGCCTTGCCTTAATAGCATCGCGAAAAGGTATTTTAGAAAGGTAATTAAAGGTGACTTCATTTTCGGCTTTTACCCATGCTGCTGTTTCTTCAGAACGGTCGTCTTCAAGCCAGCGGTAAGGGTCGGGTACTTCAGTTCCAAAATAGGTATCAGTATTGTCTGCTTTTCTTGTTTCAGGATATTTAATAGAGGTTTTGCTATTTTCGTGCATCTGTGCGTTAATGGTAAGGCTGCAGGCAGCAGCCATAAATGTTATAGTTTTTTTCATCTCTGCGGGGTTAGATACACAAAAATAGCAAAACCAAAGTTTTAAGATGTTAATAAAGGCCTGTATTTCTGTTTGTACTTATAAAGCATTATGCCGTTTAGTACCACTACCAACAGTGCCGTGCCTATCGCCGGAATATCCAGGAAAAGATGGAACAGTAGTATATTAACTGACAGAGGAACCAGCAGCAGCAATACAAACGGAACCCACAATTTAAGGATAAGCAATAAACCGATAATAATTTCGAATATAGCCACCAGTGTAAGTATATAGCCGGTATTAGCCATAGAAGCCATAAAGTCTGCGGCTTCTTCAGGGGGTTGTGGCAACGGAATAAAAGAGTATATTTTATTTGCGCCAAAGGCAATAAGGATAAGCCCAAGCAGTATCCTTACAATTTGAGTAAATTTTGAATTCATAGGCAATAGGGTTTAATTTTAAGAAAAAATGATGTTTACCCTAAAGTTAATGAATTTATAATTAATGTTTTAAGATTTTATTTAAGAAATTGAAATCTTAAATATTCTGTTTATGAAAAATGCCACGAATGATAAAGGAATTTATAATTATAATTTCAGTGTTCCCTCTCATTCGTGGCATAATAAATTTACTCTACCCTTACATTAAATACTACTTCAGCGTCGGTACTGCCGCCTGCATTGGTAATAATGCCCTGGTTTACACCTTCGCCGGCTTTATTAGGCTCATGGCGTAATGTAATTGTAAGGTTCCCTGTTTTAGGTGTTTCAGTTGCAGTGTAGGTAAAGTTAAGCCCGATAGGCTTTCCGTTCACATCAGTATCTGCATAGGCAATAGTGCCAAGACCTGACTGTTGAAAGAATATCTGGTGTTCATGACCTTCTTCCTGTACTTCAAGAGTAATATTATCGGCAGGATTATCCAGCTCATTTAAAAATGTGATTGCTCCATTATACACTTTACCGCTGGTAAAATTACCCGAAACAGTAACAACAGGAGCATTAGGGCCGTCGCCATCCAGATCCTGAGATTTTAATACGATAGCTGAATCACCATCCTGTGGAGTGAAAGTTGCGGTTACGGTTGTAATCACTTCATTTTCGTTTACTATAGTAGCCGTATTATCGTCACTGCTGCATGAAGCAAAAGTGATAGCGGTTAGTAATGCAAATGCAGAAATTTTTAAGTTTTTCATTTTGATGAATATTTAAATGGATTAATAATTGAATTTTAATTGCAGTTGAAAATTGCGGCCTATATCGTCAGTATATAATCGCTGGCGATTAAGATAATCGCGATATTTTGTGTTGAATATATTAAGTACAGTAAAGCCAACGGCGAGTCCTGTTTTTTCGGAAGTTTTAAATTGCATGCCCGATGAAAAATGAAACATATGGTAACCTTTGGGCGGTGTGCTTATATCTACCAATGTAGATACTGTTTCGCCATTAACAGGAATGTCGGTCATAAAGTTATTGTCCGGATATCGGGTTTGTTTAAACACCGCTTCACTACGAAGTTCTAAATACAGGCTGTGCCAGTCTTCTTTTGTATAGCGAATTGTATTTACAATATTAAGCGGAGGCATTTCTATAAGAGGCAGGTTGTTCGTCTCGTCCTGTCCGTAAATGTATGCACCCGAAAAATTGTGCTGCCAGTGGCTGTTTATTTTCCATGTGGTATGCAAATCCAGCCCCGCCATAAGTGCATTGGTCTGGCGGTAATTATATACCGGAAACGAACCTCTTATGGTGTATTCTATACCTGTAGGTTGCAGAAATATAAAATTGTCTATCAGGTTAAGGTATGGTGTTGCTTCAAATGTAAAATTGCCATCTGTTTTTAGCAGCGTAGCCGAAAACTTGTATGCTTTTTCTTTTTGTGTGCGAAGATCACCAAGTTCAATTGTTCCGTTTGAGTGGTGCAGTCCGTCACTAAATAACTCCGACGGATTGGGGTTACGCATTGCAAGCCCTGCATTTACTAATAGCTGCATTGTGCTGTTAAGCTGCTTTCTTATACCAAGGCTTGCAGAAACATTGTGAAATGTAAATTCAGGATTCGTAAGCCATTGCGACCCGTAATCGGCAACTATAAATTTGTCGAAAACCCCATCATAGCCCTGGCTTGTCCATCTTGATTTCTGGTAGAATTTAGAGGCATCCATTTTAGAAAAGTCATAACGCAACCCTGCTTCTGCAGTTAATGTATTTGAAAAAGCATAGCTGGCAATACCATAAGCACCTGCATCAAACCTGTTATAGTTAGGAATAAGCGGACGTATATCGGTTAGCGGATCGGCCGTATTTTTCTGTATAGCTGTACTTGCGCCTGCCTTTAGGGTTACATTGTTAACTTCTTTCTTCCAGTCGGCTTGTGCAGAATGCGTAATCAGGGTAAGGTCTAGTGCCGGTTTGTTTTTAAATTCTCCACGCCTTATGTCAAACTCCTGCCTGCTATTGTGCTGAAAAGCATATTGCACAGACAATGATGAATTATCATTAAACCGTTTAGTAAAATTAATTTTGGCTAAATGATGGGTAAGCTCCTGCCTCGGAGCACCTATTTTATAAGTAAAAGGTTCAATAACGGCGGGTTGTCCGCTATTTATAGCGTTAACCAGATCGGATGTATTACCAATATGTGTTGCTTTTGCAATACCTATAGTAGCATTATATAAACTGTACGATGCTGTAATATCATAAGTGTCTCCAATGTATTTAACATCTCCGGCAAAATTGCTTTCGCGGTTTCCGGTGTTAGAAATTACATAATCGGGCGACTGCCTGTCGCCAAAGTATTTATAAGTGCCCGTGGCGTTCCATGCCCAGCCCTGTTCGGCTCCTTTATGCAGGCTTGATGATATACTGCCTCCGCGTCCGTTTGAAGCTAAATTCATAATTGTTTTTCCAAACAAAGTGTCTTTTAATACACTTACCGGATCTACCAATACCATTCCGCCAATACCATCGCCACCATATTGTAAAGCATTAGCCCCTTTTATAACCGTAATTTTACCTGCCGAATTAATGTCAAGGTTTGGCGCATGCTCGGTTCCCCATTGCTGGTCTTCCATTCGCACATTGTTAGATATTATCGGTACCCTGCTACTATGAAGTCCGTTTATAACAGGCTTTACAATAGTATTTCCCGTTTTAAGGCTATATACTCCGGCAACCTCTTTTAAAGCATCGCCCAAACTGGCATTGCTGTATTTTTCTATGGTTTCGGTTCTTAGCTTCTCCTCATATATGGCATTTTTAGGTATAGCATTATTTTCGGTAAGCACTACTTCGTCAAGTTGTTCTGCCTGGGGTTTCAACTTCACGTCAAAGCGCATTGGGGCTGCTATGGTAAGTAAGGTATCAAGGCTTTTATAGCCTACATAGGTAACTACCACACGGTGCTGCCCCGAAGGCGCATTATGCAATACATACGTCCCGTCCGGATTACTAACGGCATGCAGTTGTTCAATATGTATGTGCGCGCCGTCAAGCGGAGCATTTTTGTTTGTAGTTACGTTTCCGCTAATGGTATTTTGGGAATACGCACAAAGGCTGCCTGCCATAAAAACCGACAGGATTAAATAGTAAAATCGCATAGTAATGTTGTTCTGAAATGAATAGAATATTCAAAATCCCCAAAACAGAATGCTTTAAACAACTAATAAATCCTCACCCCAACCCTCTCCAAAGCAGAGGGGGCCTGAGCAAAATTGTATTTTTAATTGTGGGTTGGACTAGTTACATTATAGCTTGTATAATGATCTTGTACCATAGAATTAAGCATGCTGAGTGTCCCTCTCCTTTGGAGAGGGGTTCGGGGAGAGGACCTTAAGCTAAAGGCGGACCCCTATGGGAAAATAAACTTCCGGCGAATGCCGCAGTACCTTCTACGCTGTTAAAGCTGTAAGGGATTTCAAAAAAAGGAAAGTCAAGCCTTAAGCAGAACTGCTGTGACTGAATAAAGTAGTCAAAATGGAAATCGCAGACAGAACAGTCATCTTCATGATGGTTAGTGCCTACTGTAAGTTGTTTGGTTTCTTTCTTTAGTTCGTGATGCGCAAACGGCTCATGGGTATGACTAAAGGCATGAAAAGACTGGTAGGCAATAGTGAGCTGCACTAATGCCATCAGAGCCAGGTTAAATATGGCGAACTTTCTTTTCATTGCAGCAAAGGTATAAAAAGAATTTAATTAAATGCAATTGTGTTGCGTTAAATGCTTCTAAGTGCGAATGCCAAAATACATTAGATTTTCATATTTATGCGCTTCATACCTATGTCCATCAAGTTGTAAAACTCCAGGGCCAGAGAAACCCTCATTAAGTAAGCTTATTTGATGAATTATTAATTCAGCATCTTCCGTGTCAAAATTGGAATTCAGTGTTGTAAGTATTAATCCTTTCATAACCTTTATTAGTACACTGTAATACCTATCTTCTCCATAGCCTTCAGCAAGTAAAAAGACCTTTGTTATTCTGTGATATTTTTTATCCAATCTTGTTATTATTTTTATGTTCTTATCTAAAGGTATGGTAAATATATCGTAAGTGTTTTTGCTTTCATAAACTCCTTTTCCTAACCTAAGATCCCATTCATTATGTTTCATAATGCTATCAAACCTTTTCCTGAAAATTTCAACAGATTGTAATAAGTAATTTTCATCATCAGCATCAAATAGATCTTTTGCCAACCATTTTGAATCATGTTTAAGAGGAACTGTTGTAGTAGTATCTACAGACAACAGGGTTTTGTCTAAAGCTAAACCTTTTTCGGCTGAGGTATTCTTGGGTTGCAAAGTACTTTCTTTACAGCTTGTAAGAAATAATAAAATGCAAGTCAAAAAGAAAAAAAATTTCATAATATATAATTAAAAAACCCGCAAAGCTTTCGGCTGCGGGTTTCAAATATACTATATTTTTGTTCTAAACCAGATTGTTAGCCACCAAGTACTCCGCGATTTGTACCGCGTTTGTAGCAGCACCTTTACGAAGGTTATCAGCAACAATCCACATATTAAGGGTATTGTCCTGGCTTTCATCACGACGGATACGCCCAACAAAAACATCGTCTTTACCTTCTGCATATAGAGGCATTGGGTAAGAGAATGCACTAATATCATCCTGAACGGTAATACCCGGTGTGTTTTCAAGAATAGAACGCACTTCTTTAATATCAAAATCGTTAGAGAATTCTACGTTAACCGCCTCGCTGTGTCCGCCTACGGTTGGTATGCGTACCGTTGTAGCCGTTACTTTTATAGAATCGTCAGATAATATCTTCTTCGTTTCTTTCGTCATTTTCATTTCCTCTTTGGTGTAGCCGTTCTCTTCAAAAACGTCTATCTGAGGAATAGCATTTCGGTGAATAGGGTATTTGTATGCCATTTCACCTTCAATGCCTGCATATTCGTTCTCTAACTGCTTAACAGCCTTAACACCTGTTCCTGTAACCGACTGGTAAGTAGAAACTACTACGCGTTCAATGTTGTATTTTTTGTGCAGCGGTGCCAGTGCCAGTACCATTTGTATGGTAGAGCAGTTTGGGTTAGCTATAATTTTATCGTCTTTAGTAAGCTCACTTGCATTAATTTCAGGAACCACCAGTTTTTTAGTAGTGTCCATTCTCCATGCGCTTGAGTTATCAATAACAGTAGTGCCTGCTTCTGCAAATTTAGGAGCCCATTCTTTAGAGGTGTCTCCACCTGCAGAAAAAAGCGCTATTTGCGGCTTCATGCTTACAGCAGTATCCAGGCTTACCACCTTATACTTCTTTCCATTATACTCAATTTCCTTACCTACCGATCTCTCAGAAGCAACAGGTATTAATTCCGTAACGGGAAAATTTCTTTCTGCCAGTACTTTAAGCATTACTTCGCCTACCATTCCGGTAGCGCCTACAACAGCAACTTTCATAAATTTAGATGTTATTAATTATAATGTTTTGGGCAAAATTAGTTATAAAAGTGTTTCAAAACACAAAAATATAACAAAGAAAAACCGCCTTTAAGAGCGGTTTTGTTAAACAATAGAATATATAGCGTAGCGGGTACGTATTTTATAACAAGCGTGTTACAGTTATAGTTTATGGCCTTGCTTTAAGGGCATCTCTTATTTCCATAAGCAGTTTTTCTTCATTTGTAGGTGCTGGTGGCGCAGCAGGCGCGGCAGCTTCTTTTTTACGTGAAGCATTTACACCTTTAACAATTAAAAATAATGTAAAGGCTACAATTAAAAAGGAGAGCACGTTTGATATAAAGTTGCCGTATTTTACCCCGGCTCCCCAGGTAAGGTCTTTAATGTTTTCAAGATTAGCCTCTTTAAGTACCGGATTAAGTATTAGCGGCGTTATAATATCTTCTACTAAAGATTTTGTAATTGCCCCGAAAGCAGCACCGATAATAACACCCACTGCAAGGTCTAATACGTTACCTTTTAAGGCAAACGCTTTAAATTCTTTCATTAATCCCATAAGCTTAATTTTTAGGTTTTGAATAATGTTTTGGTTATAAGCTAATATACAAAAACAATTTTATTCT
Source organism: Flavobacterium sp. NRK1 (assembly GCF_024054175.1). GTDB lineage: Bacteria > Bacteroidota > Bacteroidia > Flavobacteriales > Flavobacteriaceae > Flavobacterium. The sequence continues at coordinate 933,766 of NZ_JAMXLA010000001.1, read as the reverse complement.
TTATAGAAAACCCTTTTAACACGTTGCGAAATGCTTGTTAAAATTTCATAGGGTATGGTGCCTAATAACGCTGCCATCTCGGTAACTGTGGGGCTTTCTCCAAATATTACAACCCTGTCGCCTTCGGTACAGTCTATGCCTGTTACATTTACCATCATCATATCCATAGATATGGTTCCGGTAATCGTGGCTTTTTTGCCGTTTATTGTTACATAGCCTTTTTGGTTGCCCCATGCACGCGGAATCCCATCAGCATAACCAATGGGCAGGGTAGCTATACGGATTTTTTCATCGGCTATAAAACGTCGGCTGTAGCCAATGCTTTCGCCGGGTTCAATATCTTTTATCTGTAGGATAACCGTTTTTAAAGTGCCAACCGTTTGCAGGCTTTGGCGTTCCGTTTCATCATTGCCTACACCATACAACCCAATACCCAAGCGTACCATGTTATACTGTGAATCGGGGAAATTGTAAATTCCGGATGTGTTTAGTATATGACGGATAGGGTTTATTTCCAGTGCAGCAATCAGTTTTGATGACCACTGCTCAAAGTTTTCTATCTGCCCTAGTGTAAAGTCACGGTAGTCGGGTACATCACTTGACGATAAATGAGAAAATATACTTTTAACCGAAACAAAATTATTGTTACGAAGCAGGTCTATAAGCTCATCAAGCTGGTTTTTCATAAAGCCCAAACGGTGCATGCCGGTATCCAGCTTAATATGTATAGGGTAGTCCGACAGGTTTTTTTGTTGAGCTACTGTTATAAACGCTTTTAATTCTTTAGCAGAATATATTTCAGGTTCAAGGTTATAAGCCGCCATTGCAGCAAAGGCACTATGTTCGGGGTTCATTACAATTATAGGCGTGGTTATTCCTGCATTGCGCAGGGCTATGCCTTCATCGGCGAAAGCTACACCTAAATAATCTACTTTTTGGTGCGATAGTGCTTTGGCAATTTCATAACTGCCACTACCGTAGCCAAAGGCCTTAACCATAACCATAATTTTGGTTTCGGGTTTTAGCAGGCTCTTATAAAAGTTAAGGTTGTGTACTATAGCATTAAGGTTGATTTCTAAAACTGTTTCGTGGGTTTTCTCTTCCAGAAAAGCCACGATCTCATCAAAGCGGAAACTTCTGGCTCCTTTTATAAGTACAGTTTCGTTTTCAAGCGTTGTGGCTTTAGAGTGTGCTAAAAATTCCTGCGTAGTATTGTAAGAGAAAAAGTTAGGGTAGTCTGCCAGTTGCTTGCTTATGGTTTCGCCAATGCCAATAACCTGACTGATGTTATGACCCGACAATAATTTAGCTACTTTGGCATAAAGTTCATCGGTTTCAAATCCGCTCTGAAAAATATCTGATAATATTACCGTTTTTTTGGCGTGTGTTTTATGCTGCTCTAAAAAGTCGAGGGCTATTTTAAGCGACTGATAATCGGAGCTAAAACTGTCATCTATAATAGTGCAGCCGTTAATACCGTTTTTTACCTGTAGGCGAAGCTCAACAGGGTACAACCCTGCCAGCCTTTCTTTTATAAGGCTGTGGCTATAACCCAAATATAGCATTACCATCATACTGTTTATGGCATTTTCTACAGATGGCGCATCGGTAAAAGGTATTTCGGCTTCAAAACTATCCTTCGGTTGTTTTACAGTAAGTGTTGTTGTACCTTGTTTTTGGCTCGTTGTAATAGTAACATCGGCACCGGTAGTATAATCCCAGGTATAGGTTTTAATGTCCGGACTTAATAGAGAAGCAACAACATCATTCTTTTGGCAGATAAGTACTTTTACGTTTCGAAACAGTTTCAGCTTTTCGCGTATTTTTTCTTCGCGGCTGCTAAACCCCTCATCATGCGCGCTGCCTATATTGGTTAATACGCCTATTTCGGGTTGTATTATAGCTTCCAGTTTATCCATTTCACCAGGAAGTGAAATGCCTGCCTCAAAAATACCCAGGTTGTGTTTTTGATTGATGCCAATTACAGATAGCGGCACGCCAATTTGTGAGTTGTAACTCTTGGGGCTTCTAACAATATTATAGTCGGGGCTCAGTAAATAGTTAAGCCATTCTTTAACTATGGTTTTTCCGCTGCTGCCGGTAATCGCTATTACCGGAAATTGAAAAATAACACGGTAATATATAGCGAAATCCTGAAGCGCTTTAAGAGTATCATCTACAATAAAAAAGTTGGCTTTACCTTTAGCACCGGCAGGAATTTGGGTCACTACAAAATTAAGCACCCCTTTGTTTATAAGCTCCGTGATATATTGATGCCCATCGTGGTTTTGCCCGTGAAGAGCAAAAAACAATGTTGTGCTGTTGTTTTGCAGTGATCGGCTGTCTATAGAAACATTATCTATTTCCATATCGGGCTGTATCCCATCAAAGCGGGAATGCAGCGCGGGAATTATAGTATGGGTTGTTAAGCTCAAGGGTTATTATTTTAAGTCGTCTTTTGGTACAGACGTTTCTTTATTGTGTGTCTTAGGTGCAGCTTCCCTCATTGCTGCATAATATGCTGCCCTGCTCAGAGGTTCATATTCTTCGGTTTCGCCAAGCAGTACAAGGTTGTCGCTGTTGCCTTTTCTAAAACTGTAATTGGCAAGGTTTCCGGTACGGGTGCATACAGCATGTACTTTGGTAACATATTCGGCAGTAGCCATAAGTGCAGGCATTGGTCCAAAAGGGTTGCCTTTAAAGTCCATATCCAGTCCGGCAACAATAACACGTATTCCACTATTGGCAAGGTCGTTGCATACGGTTACAATCTCATCATCAAAAAACTGGGCTTCATCTATACCTACCACATCACAGCCCTGTGCCAGCAGCTTCATCATAGCCGATGAGGTTACCGGGGTAGAACGAATTTCATTGGCATCGTGAGACACTACCATTTCGTCGTGGTAGCGGGTTTCTATAGCGGGTTTAAATATTTCAACCTTCTGCCGGGCAAACTGTGCTCTTTTAAGCCTGCGTATCAGTTCTTCGGTTTTTCCCGAAAACATCGACCCGCAGATAACCTCTATCCACCCGAATTGTTCTTTATGATTTACTGTATTTTCAAGAAACATTTTGTAATTTTCAGGATGTAAAACACAAATGTTTTGTTTTACTTTGTATAAAACAAATTTATTAAAAAAGTATTGCGCTATTCCCTATAATTCTAAAAGTTATGAAGAAAAAATTAGAAGCCGAACTGATAAGCATCGCCCATAGGATACTTAAATTAAAGAACAGGGCAGAGCTTGATCAGCTTCAGCAGGAAACACTGAAATTATATGAGAAGATTTCGGTATTGCGATTTGTGGAAGATAATTTTAGCGATGTAAAACCTACTATAGGGAAAGTTTCGGCAGAAGAAGCGCTTGAAGAAATATACGGACTTGAAGAGCAGCCCGAAGTTAAGGCTAACGAGGTAGAAGCCAAAGAAGAAACGGCAAAACAGGAAAAAGAAGCGGCAAAGGCTAAAGAGGAAGTGAAAGAGGAGAAAAAAGAAACTCCTAAAGCTGAAGAAAAACCTGTTGAACCGGAAGCTGAAGAACCAAAACAGGAATCTGAAAAAGAAAAAGCCGAAGAACAGCCTGAAGAAGAGGATGCTGAAGAAGAACCTGAAGCTAAAATTGAGATTGAAAAACCTGCTGAAGAGGTTAAGGCAATGGAAGAAGCGGCTACTGCTGTATTTGAAAAAGAAGAAGACAGCACTATTGAAGAAGAGGAAAAAGCTGCCGATGCTGCAATTGTGACTATTGAACCAGATAAAGAAACTAAGACTGAAGATTCAGGACTGGGATTTGATTTTGCTTTTGAAAGAACAGCAGCTCCCGAAGAGCCTGCCAATCAAAAAGAGATAACTTTTGAAGATTATCATAATTATGTAGAGCCTGAATTTGTAAAAAAAGATGATAACGGCTCGCCCGCCAAAGCAGAGGAACCTAAACCGGAAGCAGTAAAAGAGCCTGAAGAAGAAAAACATTCAAGATATAGGGACTGGCGCGACTGGGAGCCGGCAAAATCTGAAGAAAAAGAGGCGCCAAAAGAGGAAGTGAAGGCGGAGGTTAAAACACCTGAGCCACCTAAACAGGAAACGCCTAAAGAAGAACCAAAGCAGGAAAGTACAGTAAAAGGCAATATTGCTTCGCGTTCTGATTTCGAAAAACCAAGATCGCTTAATGATGCTTTGGGGAAAAGTATTTCATTAGGGCTTAATGACCGTATAGCATTTGAGAAACATCTTTTTGGAGGCAGTGCCGACGATCTTAACCGTGTGCTGTCGCAACTTAATACCATACATACTTTTAAGGAGGCTAAAGACTTTATTAATGAATTAGTAAAACCTGACTATAACGACTGGAAAGATAAAGAGGAGTATGAAGAGCGTTTTATGGAGATCGTTGAGAAAAAATTTGATTAATGTCTAAACTATATATAGTTCCTACACCTATAGGTAATCTTGAAGATATGACTTTTCGTGCTATTAAAGTGCTTAAAGAAGCAGATCTTATACTTGCCGAGGATACCCGTACCAGTGCCAAACTATTAAAACATTTTGATATTGGTACGCACATGCATAGCCACCACATGCACAATGAGCATAAAACGGTGGAAAGCATTATTCAGCGGCTTAATAATGGTGAAACCATTGCCTTGATATCCGATGCGGGTACACCTGCAATATCCGATCCCGGATTTTTACTTACACGTGCCTGTGTAGAGAACAATATTTCGGTAGAATGTCTTCCGGGTGCTACTGCTTTTGTGCCTGCATTGGTAAATAGCGGACTGCCAAACGATAAGTTTGTTTTTGAAGGTTTTCTACCCGACAAAAAAGGCAGACAGACGCGTTTTTTGGCTTTAGCCGAAGAAACCCGTACCATGATATTTTATGTATCGCCACACAAACTGGTAAAAACCTTAGCCGAATTCATTCATTACTTTGGTGAAAGCCGTCCTGTTTCTGTATCGCGTGAGTTAAGTAAACTACATGAAGAAACCGTTCGCGGTACTGCAACCGAAGTATTGGCACATTTTGAAAAGAAGGAGCCTAAAGGGGAAATCGTGGTTATTGTTGGAGGGTTTGTACCGGAGGGGAAAGCTTCGAAGAAGAAGTATAAAGAGGAAGATTGGATTAATTAGCTGTTTATCAATACTTATACTATTTGTAAGAAAAATAAATACGAATCAAATTTTATTTTAGAAAGGTTGCTTGTATATTTAAGTTAAATATTTTATATTATTATGCCTTTAAAAGAAGTTGAAATACACCCTTATTTACAATTACAATCTAATTCTAAAAGCTTTTCTTCGAACTTAATTAATAAAATGATTGTTGGCACATTTCCGATTTATTGTATTGCAGATTCCAATCCTGTAGAAGAAGAAGGGATTGAATTGCGTCAAAACTATTTGGAAAAAGCAAGATTTAAATTTTTTTATGGCAGTCGTTTAAATAGCTTTTGGAATTATTTAGCTTCTTGTTTTAAGAATAATATTCCTAACGATGAATTTGAAGCAATAGAATATCTTAATAGAAATAATATTTTTATTACAGATGTGTATTCTAAGATCATTAGAGAAAAATATTCTTCTAGTGATAAGGATTTAAAAAATCCTGAATATAATTTATCTTTAATCACTTGGATTAAGAATATGAAAAATCTTGATCATATTATATTTACTAGTGTGCTGGCAAAAAGAATGTTTTGCAAGATAATAGACTTAAATTTTTCAAACATAAAAACAGAAGATATTATAATTTATAACAAAAGATATAATACTTCTATCTTACCTTCACCTGGAGGAAATGGTCGTTCAATACGTCATTTTTTTAATAGTTATCCATTGGTTAGGGAAGAGATAGAATTAAAAAATGCTAAATTACCTTATGCGAATATTTATAGAAATAGAATATATTCTGAAGTTCTAAAATCATGATTTATAGTGAATATATTAGGGAGTTTTTTAATAGAATTGATTATAAATGCGCTGGAACCTAAAACCAAAACCCGACCCTCTTAAAGTTAAACACCTTGCTGATGTACTCAATGTAGATGCTGTTGTTGCTACACTACTTGTGCAACGTGGTATTGAAACGTATGAGCAGGCAAAAACGTTTTTCCGCCCTGTGCTTTCAGATTTGCATGACCCCTTTTTAATGAAAGATATGGATAGGGCAGTAGAGCGTATAGAAGCTGCTATAGCAGCAGGGGAAAACATACTGGTTTTTGGTGATTATGATGTAGATGGTACAACGGCAGTGTCGTTAGTGTCATCCTATTTAAGATCGTATTATCCTAATGTGGCTACTTATATTCCCGACAGGTATAATGAAGGTTACGGGGTTTCTACCGCCGGAATTGATTTTGCCGATGATAACGGATTCTCTTTAATTATAGCGTTAGACTGCGGTATAAAATCTATTGATAAAGTAGCGTATGCCAATGAAAAAGGTATCGACTTTATAATTTGCGACCACCACCGCCCGGGCGATATATTGCCGGATGCGGTTGCTATATTAGACCCTAAACGTGCCGATTGCGATTATCCATACGATGAGCTTTGTGGCTGTGGGGTAGGTTTTAAATTGATTCAGGCATTATCCTCACGCCGGGGGCAAACCATACAAAACCTTGTTCCGTATCTCGATCTTGTTGCTGCTGCTATAGCTGCCGATATTGTACCCATAACCGGAGAGAACCGCGTATTGGCTAAATTCGGACTTGATGTTATTAATACTTTTCCCAGACCGGGCATTAAGGCACTCATTCAGAATGTAAAAAAGAAAATGCTTACTATAAGTGATGTTGTTTTTATAGTAGCACCGCGAATTAATGCTGCGGGACGTATTAAGCATGGTAATTATGCAGTTGAACTTTTAACTGAATTTAATATAGAACAGGCAGAGGAATTTGCTTCGCAAATTGAAGGCCTGAATGCAGACCGAAAAGATCTTGATAAACAAATTACTGCTGAGGCTCTGTTGCAGATTGAAAGAAATAACGATCATGATCGTTATACTACGGTAGTGTATCAGGAGAACTGGCATAAAGGGGTAATAGGTATTGTGGCATCACGGCTCATTGAAACCTATTACAGGCCAACGCTTGTTTTTACTAAAAGCGGTGATAAGCTGGCAGCTTCAGCACGTTCGGTAAAAGATTTCGATGTATATAATGCACTTGAGGCGTGCGCTGAACATCTTGAACAATTTGGAGGGCACATGTATGCTGCAGGACTAACTTTGAAAGAGGAGCAATATCCGCTTTTCAGGCAAAAATTTGAAGAAGTAGTTGGGCAAACCATAACTCCTGAATTACTTATACCCGAGATTAGTATTGATGCTGAAATTGATTTTGCTGATATAACACCGAAATTTCACCGTCTTTTAAAACAATTTGAGCCTTTTGGCCCCGGTAATATGTCGCCTGTATTCATGTCGCGCAATATTAAAGATACCGGCTACGGGAAACCTATTGGTGCTGATGAAACCCACCTTAGATTGTTTGTTAAACAGGGTGAGTCGGAAGGTTTTGCAGCTATTGGTTTCGGTCTTGCTAAAAAGATGGATCTTGCCTGCGATGGAAAAGCTTTTGACGCTGCCTATTCTATTGATGAAAATGAATGGAACGGTCAGGTTAATCTGCAATTGCGGTTAAGAGATATACGATGTGAGGAATAGTTGTGTTTTTCATTGTTGAAAACTTCGGTTAAATTTACTATTATTAATTTAGAATGATTTTAAATAATTGCTATTTTTGTTTGAAACCAAAAGTACTATGAAAGAAGTAGAACAAATATATTATAATGATTTTGGTGTAGCTTTTCACTGGAAGAAAAATGATAGGGTACTGACACATAAAGTTCAGATAGTGTTTAAAGAAACCGGATTTTATCTTTCGTATGATGAAATAAAGGCTTTTGCTCAAATAATAGATAACACTTGTGAAGAAATGATCTGTAATAGTTGTTCATTTCGTAGCAAATGCTATAAGTATCTGCTTAAAACACCACTACAGCAAGTAGATCTGGCGGTATCCAGAAGCGAACTTTTTCTTATAAAAGATCTCGTTGAAGGTACACTCTTTAATATGGACCTGCATAACTATATAAATAATGTATGCAGAAATTAAATAACTGCATTATTTTTTATACTCTATAACCTCAAGTTTTTCGCCATCAAAAACACCGTAGGTAAAATAGCCTATCCAGTCGCCCAGGTTAACGTACGTTGAATTTTCTCCTACTTTAATAGTCATAGGCAGGTGGCGGTGTCCAAAAACAAAATAGTCATAATGTTTTGTTTCCAGTTTGCGTTTTGAGTATAAAACCAGCCATTCATTTTCTTCTCCTAAAAACTTTACATCGGCATCACCTGATATAAGTTTATTTTTTACCGAAAGGTATTGTGCCAGTTTTACGCCCAAATCGGGGTGAAGCCATCTAAAAAGCCATTTGGAAAAAGGATTAGTAAATACTTTTTTCATTCTTTTATAGCCTTTATCGCCGGGGCCCAGTCCATCTCCATGGCCAATCAGGAAAACTTTATTATTAAAAGTAAATTGCTGAGGTTTATGAAATACCGGTATGTTAAGCTCTTTTTCAAAATAGTCGCTCATCCATAGGTCATGGTTGCCGGTAAAGAAATATATAGTAATACCGCTATCGCGTAGTTCTGCCAGTTTTCCAAGCACACGTATAAAACCTTTAGGTACAACGGTTTTGTACTCAAACCAAAAATCAAAAAGATCGCCTAAAAGAAAAAGTATAGTGGCATCCTGCTTAATCTCGTCAAGCCATGCAACAAACTTTTGTTCTCTCGGAAAACTTAATTCGGGGGTTGGTGCTCCAAAATGCTGGTCTGAAGCAAAATATATGCGTTGATTTGTATTCATATAGTTTTAAGACCCTGCAAAGATAAAACTATTTTCCGGATTCAATTATTTATGAGAATGTTAAGCTAAAAATGCATTGTGTATTTTTATATTCATAACAATTGACTTTGATTTTGTTTTTTTTAAGAAAAAAATGAATTATCTTCAATAATCAGTATGGATTGAATAAAAATTTTTAGTAATTTTCCCCACATTAAACATAAACTACTAATTAACTATTCGTCTATGAAAAAAATTACCTTAGTAATTTTCATGTCGTTGTTATCTTTCTGCGGCTTTGCTCAGCTTGCCCAGGAAGGTTTTGAAACAGGGTGGACGCTTGCCGATACAGGCACAAGCACCACGGGCTGGTTTCAAATGCAAAACGGCGTGGGACTGAACGTTAAGTGGGCACAGGGAGCTGCAAATAGTTCTACCCAGCCTGCTTATGAGGGTGAGCGGGCGGCTTACCTTCAAAAAGAGAATGTATCTTCAGGAATACCTGAAGATTATTTGGTAACACCACAATTTACGGTTCCTGATGCACCGGAGTTAAGGTTCTTTTCGCGCCTTACACAAGCTGGAGATCAGGGAAGTATTTATAAGGTGTTTATCCTTGACCTTACTGCCAACCCTACGGCAGATTTAAACTCACCGGCTTCTTACACGGAACTTCAGTCGTGGACTGAACTTCAAATTAACCCGGTTAACACGGACTATATTGAAAAAATTATCGAGCTTCCTGAAACTTATATAGGTTCAGAAGTTCGTATTGCTTTCATGATGGCAGGTGATAATGGTGACCGTTGGTTAATTGACAATGTAAAGGTTGTTGCTAAATGTGTTGAGCCTGCAACTCTTGCCGTTGCTAATGTAACCCTTACTGAAGCAGATCTTTCTTGGGAAAACCCAAGTGGCGCTACTTCATGGGAAATTGAGATTGTTGGGGATGAAGATATTCCTACAGGTACTGGTGTAACATATACAGGTACTCTTCCTTATCATGTAGCAAATCTTGATGAAGATACTTGTTACAAATATTACGTTCGTGCACTTTGTGACGGCGGAGGTAAGAGTGACTGGGTAGGTGCATATTATTTCTGTACGCAAGGTTTAGGAGATACTTGTTCTGCTCCGATTCCTGTTGCGTCTCTTCCGTATACTTCAGGGTTGGATAATACTGTAAATTATGCCGACAACTATAATGGTATGCCGGGTACGGGCTGTGGTAACAGTCCTTGGGAAGATTATCTTTCCGGTAATGATGTTGTTTATCAATACACAGCTACATTTACAGGCGCAATTAATATAGATCTTACTGAAAACGGACAGTATTCAGGTGTATTTGTATATAATGAATGTTCAGATATAGGTACAGGATGTCTTGCGGGTGGTGTGGCAGGTTTTGACGGCCTTCCTGTTTCGCTTGAAGATTTTCCGGTTGTTAACGGAGAAGATTATTATATAGTAATTTCAAGCTATAGTAATCCTACTACTCCTTATATGCTTACTATACAGGCTGTAGCTTGTGATGAGCCTACTAACCTTTCAGCCGATAATATCGGTATGACTTCTGCAGAATTATCATGGGATAATCCTACGGGAGCAACTTCATGGGGTGTTGTAGTTCAGCCTCAGGGTACAGGTGTACCTCAAGGTGCAGGTACTACTGTAACTGACAATACTGACTATTTATGGACTGGCTTAACAGCTTCAACTCCATATGAATATTGGGTAAGGGCAGACTGTGGTAACGGTACGTTTAGTGCATGGGCAGGTCCTTATCAATTTAATTCTATGATCTGTAATGTAGATGTTCAGTGTGAATTTACATTTACAATGTGGGATATGTATGACACCTGGAATGGACAGACAATGGATGTTAAGCAAAATGGTATAACGCTTGCTACATTAACAGGTCCGGACTTTACAGGAGATCCTGTAGATCAGGTTGTTAAAGTTTGTAACGGTATGCCGGTACAATTGTACTGGAATGCAGGCGGTTCTTCATGGGCTGCAGGCGAAGTTGCCGTGAGCGTTAAAAACTCTTTTGGACAAACAATTTATGTTAAGAATTTCGGGGAAGGAACGCAAAATACACTTCTTTATGAAGTAGTAGTTGATTGTGATATGCCTTACTGTTTACCTCCGGGCGGACTTACTGCTACCAATGCTACAGAAACTACTGTAGATTTAGCATGGGAAGGTAGCGCTACAGGTGAGTGGGAATATTATATAGTTCCTGCAGGCGATCCTGCTCCTACAGCTTCTGATTCTGGTGTTCTTACAACTACTAATCCTACTATAGCGGCTGGTCCTTTACAGGCTTCAACCAACTATGAGTACTATGTTAGAATGCATTGTGAAAACTCAAGTACAGATGTAAGTGAGTGGAGTAAAGCATTTCCGTTTAGTTCATCAGTTTGTGATCCTGCAACAAAATGTGAATACGAATTTATAATGAATGCTAGCTGGGATGGCTGGCAGGGAGCTGAAATGACTATCAGACAAGACGGAACTAATGTTGCTACTATAGGTTCATCTTTTGAAAGTGGTGGTACAAGTCAGACAGTTATAGTGCCTCTTTGTTCAGGTGTTCCTTTTGAAATATTCTGGAATGACGGTGGTAGCTGGGAAGGTAACGTAGGTCTTCAGGTTAAAAATAATTTTGACCAGATCCTTTTCGATCTTCCTATTTATTCAAGCGGTTTAGTAAATACTGTAATATTCTCTGCTGATGTAGATTGTGAGCATCCTGCATGTTTGCCTCCTACTGGTCTTACCGCATCTAACGGTACTACTACTTCTATAGATCTTGCATGGGATGGCCCTGCAACTGGAGACTGGGAATATATTGTACTTCCTGCAGGCAGTCCTGCACCAACAGCTTCTACACCTGGTGTTGCAACTACAACAAACCCTGCGGTTGCTGTACCTCTTGATGCTCCTGCAACAAACTATGAATACTATGTAAGAGTAGTATGTACAGGTGCAAGTGAGCCTACAAGTACTTGGGCAGGTCCGTATGCAATACACTCTGAGGCTTGTGAGGAAGCAGATAAATGTGTATTCCATTTTGAACTGTTAAGCCAAAACGGATGGGGTTATGAAGACAATACTATGACAGTTTACCAATCAGGTGTTCCTGTTGCCGTTTTAGGCCCTGAATTTACCTGGGGTGCGCCAGATATGTATTCATATATAATGGATGTTCCTTTATGTCCGGACCTTCCAATTGAAATTGTTTGGAACGTAGGCGGATGGGATGATTACGAAAAAGGACTTCATATATATTCTCCTTACTGGGAAGATGTATTTGTAAAAGACTTTGGTGAAGGTGCTCAGGGAGATACAATATTCTCTGGTACTGTAACATGTGATCCTCCTGCTTGTATTAAGCCAATTGATCTTGTTGTGTCTGATGTTCAGCTTAATTCAGTTGAATTATCATGGAATGCTCAGGGATCTACTGCTACCAGCTGGGAAGTTTGGGTATTGCCTTATGGCTCACCTGCTCCGGATCCTGCAACTACGCCTGGAACTGTAGTAACTACTAATCCATATGTGTGGGAGAACTTAGTATCAGGTACACCGTATGTATATTATGTAAGAGCAAATTGTGACGGAGATGGTTACAGTACTATTTCTCAGCCTCGTACATTTGTTACAGCTATAGAAAATGACAATTGTGATGCTGCAATAGATATTCCTGTTAATGCAGGTCTTGAATGTACAGAGAGTGTTGCAGGTACTCTTACAGGTGCAACTTCTTCGGGCTTGGCTCCAAGTTGTTACTGGTCTACTCCTGACTATGATGTTTGGTATTCATTTACTGCTACATCTACAGATCTTGCAATAGCAATAAATGATGCAACAGGAGTTGAAGCGGGTTATGCAGTGTATGAAGGTGCTGATTGTGGAAGTTTAACTGAGGTTGCCTGTGCAACAGCTGTTTACCCTGATTCAGGTGCTAAAGGCGTTGTTCACGGTTTAACAGTTGGTAACACATATTACGTACAATTATACGCTACTTATATGCCAAACCCATCTGAGCCTTCAAGCTTTAGTGTTTGTATATCTACTCCTGCGCCAATTATTGTTGATGCTACTATGAGTGTTGAAGACATAGTTAATAATGCCCTTGTTGTTGAAACTTGTGCGAATATTCAAAATATTACTTCAAGTACAGGTAGTGATTTTGGATATGATAATGGTATCGCATACTTCGAAAAAGGCCTTTCTACATTTGGTATAGAAAAAGGTGTGGTATTAAAAACAGGTAATGCTGCTACGGTTGCCGGTCCTAACCTTGGTGGGGCTAGCAGCGATGGCTACTGGCCTGGAGATCAGCAATTATTTGATTATATCACAGGTCTAGGTATAGATCCTAACTTATATAATTATAATGATGCAACTATTCTGGAATTTGATTTTACACCACTTGCTAATAAACTAAGATTCCCGTTTGTTTTTGCTTCTGATGAGTATGGTCAGTATCAGTGTAATTATTCTGATGCATTTGCTTTCTTCCTTACAGAGCTTGATGCTGATGGAAATCCTGTAGGAGCGACAACTAATCTTGCAGTTGTGCCAGATACAAATGCTCCGGTATCGGTTATCACTATAAGAGATGATAATTTTAATACTATATACGATACTTGTCCTTCTGCCAATGAAGCATATTTTGATGCTTACTATGGTAATGATGATATACAAAACCCGGATGCAGCTTCAGATCCTATGCTGGCACCAGTACACTTTAAAGGTACAACAGTAAAAATGTTTGCTGAATCTGCAGTAACGCCAAATACTACGTACCATATTAAATTGGTTATTGCTGACAGAAATGATAATAGTATGGACTCTGCCGTATTTATTGGTGCATTTGACATCGGTAATCCTGATCTTGGTGTTGACCTTACTATTGCAGATGGTAATGGTGTATGTAGTGATGCTTCTTACACTATTGAAAGTAATCTTCCTGCTGGAGATTATACATTTACATGGTACAAAGATGGTAGTGGAGACCCTATTCCTGGTGAAACAGGTGAGACACTTACTGTAACTGAATCAGGTGAATATTCAGTTGTGGCTTCATTCGGAGGAGTTTGTGAAACTTCAGATTCAGTTCTTGTAGAATTCTACCCTCCTGTAGAAGAAGTAACCGGAGATCCTGTACAGTTAATTATTTGTGATGCTGACGGATTTGCTACATTTAATCTTTCGGATAACACACCGGCAATCCTTGACGGAGTATCTAATCCTTCTGATTATACAATTTCATATCACCGTTCACAAGAAGATGCTCAGAATAATGCTGATGCTCTCCCTGAAACTGATTTTGAAAATGAAACTCAGGGCTTACAGGAAATTTATGTAAGAATTGAAGATGCTAAAGGTTGTGTGGGTATTAAGTCATTCAGTCTTGTAGTACAAGATCTTACACCGGCGTTTGCAGTTAATGAAGACTTCTCTATTTGTGAGCATACTTCAGCAACTATTAGTGCTACGCCTACAACAGATCCTGCTAATTACGATCCTGCAACAGTTACTTACACATGGACATTTAATGGTGATGTAATGCCTGATACAACTTCTTCTATTACGGTAGATGCTGAAGGTACTTACGAAGTTACTGTAAACAACCAGGGATGTACTGCTACAGATTCAGTTGTGATGACAGTTATTCCAACTCCTGTTGCTGATGATCCTGCTGATGTTGTTGAGTGTACAAGTTATACACTACCTGCGCTTAGCGAAAATAATGGTTATTTTACAGGTGAGGGCGGAACAGGAACTCAGCTTAGCGTTGGTGATGTTATAACAACATCTCAAACAATATATGTAGTTGCTAAAAGTGCAGAATCTGTAGATTGTGTTGCTCAAAACAGCTTTACAGTAACTATTATACCAACAGCTATGGTATCTGTTTCTGAAATGTGTCATGGTAACGATTATGTATTAGAAGCTGTATTCGATGCTGACGACATTTATAATGTTGATAATGTAACATTTGAATGGACAGATGCTTCAGGTACTTCTCTTGGAACTGAATCTACACTTACAATTACAGATCCGGGAAGCTACTATCTGACAGTGACGCCAGCAGGACAGGATAAAAATTGTCCGGTTACGGTTGAAGCTCAGATAGATAATACAACCTGTTTAATTCCGCGTGGTATATCTCCTAATGGTGATGGTAAGAATGACGAGTTTGATTTAACTACATTAGATGTTAAAAAACTTGAAATATTTAACCGTTACGGACAGGAAGTTTACAGCAGATCTAACTATACTAATGAGTGGATTGGTCAGGGCAGCAACGGCGACGAGCTACCTACAGGAACTTATTTCTATATGATAGAACGCTCTAACGGAGAAACTAAAACCGGATGGGTTTATATAAATAGACAGGAATAATAATTTTTTTATAAAATAGGGCAGATTTTTTCAATTACTGATTAAACCTTTTACGATTTTTAAAGTCTAACCACTTAGTAAATGATTTTTCAGGGATTGTATTTAAAAAATCTGCCCTATTATTTTTTTGCAAATTAACCAACACACATTACATGAAGAAACTTTACCTTGCAGCATTATTGGCTCTGGGCGGCCTTGCAGATGCTACGGCACAGCAGGACCCACACTACACACAGTACATGTATAACATGAATGTTATTAACCCTGCTTATGCGGGTTCAAAAGAAAACCTTTCTTTTGGATTGCTATACCGTAAGCAATGGGTAGATATTGAAGATTCTCCAACTACGATGACCTTTTCAGGGAGCAGCCCTGTAGGTAAGAATGTAGGTTTGGGATTATCGGTTATCAATGATAAGATAGGGCCTGTAGAAGAGACTAACGCCTATGCGGATTTCTCATACACACTAAACCTTGGTGGCGAACACCGTTTAGCTCTTGGTTTAAAAGCCGGTGCTACTTTTCATAATGTTGGCTTATACAGCGATATTGGAGATGGCCACGTACCAGCACCAGGCGACCCTGCCTTCTCTTCTAACGTAAATAATACGTTTTTCAACATTGGAGCAGGATTTTTCTACTACACCAACAAATACTATTTTGCAGCATCTGTACCGAATATGCTAAAAAGCAAGCACCTTGATTACAAGCCGGCAAGCCAGCAGTTCGGATCAGAGGAATCACACTACTTTATTACCGGTGGATATGTATTCCAGCTTAACGACAACCTGAAGATGAAACCATCATTTATGGTTAAGTCGGCATTTGGTGTTTCCCCCTCTATAGACGGGTCACTTAACTTTTTATTCTTCGAACGCTTTGAGATAGGAGCTACCTACAGGCTTGATGACAGCTTTGGCGGTATGGTAAACTATGCTATAACTCCTAACCTGAGATTAGGTTATGCTTATGACCACATTGTATCAGACCTTAATGTAACAACACCTGCATCTCACGAGATCATATTGTTGTTTGATTTGAACTTCCCTAAAAAAGTATCACGTTCACCACGTTATTTCTAATCTAAAGCGACTAAAAGAAAATGAAGAACTTATATATCACCCTAGGCTTTATGCTTGCCACTATGGCGGTAACAGCTCAGACCAAGGAAACAGAGAAAGCAGACAAACTTTATGCTAAGCTTGATTATATAGATGCAGCCAAAGAATACCAGAAACTGGATGGCAGCCCTTATGTTTACAAGCAGATAGCAGAGAGCTACTACAACATATTCAACTCAAAAGAGGCGGTGCAGTGGTATGCAAAAGCAACAGCTACCCCTCAGGAAGCAGAAGTGTATTACCACTATGCACAAATGCTTAAGGTTGAGGGCAAGTATGAAGAGGCTAATACCCAAATGAAGAAATTTGCTTCTATGGCACCACAGGACCAGAGAGCAATTCAGTTTAACCAGGATCCTAACTACCTGCCTAAGCTTAGAAATCAAACAAAAATGTATGACGAGAAAGTACTTGACATCAATGATGACAAATACGGATCGTTCGGCGGAGTACTTGCTGATGATAACAGTTTCTATTTTTCAAGTTCAAGAAACACGGCAAGAAAAAAATACGGAACAAACGAACAGCCGTTCCTGGACCTTTATACCTCTACCTACAATGCTAATGGAACATTCAGTGAGCCTACTCCGGTATCAGACCTGAATACAAAATGGCATGATGGGCCTGCTGCTGTGAGTGCAGACGGGAAAACAATGTACTTTAACAGCGAAAGCTTTAACGAGCACAAGCAATTTGAAAGAGACAGGGATATGAACCTTAAATTAGGTCAGGTATTCCTTTATAAATCGGTTAAAGAAGGTGACAAATGGGGTGAGCCTGTACTGCTTCCTTTCAATAGTAAAGAGTGGTCTACTCAGAATCCATCAATAAGCAAAGATGGAAAATGGTTATATTTCTCTTCTGACAGAACCGGTACTTTAGGTGGCCAGGATATCTGGAAAGTAGAAGTTAAAGGCAACAACAGCTATGGCGAGCCTGTAAACCTTGGTCCTAAAGTAAATACAGGTGGTAAAGAAAGCTTCCCTTTCATTACTGATGATAACAAGTTATTCTTCTCTTCAGACAGACCTGATGGTTTTGGCGGACTTGATGTATTTGTAATTGACCAAAATAAAGGTACAGAGCCTAAAAATGTTGGTGCTCCTGTAAATACTGCTAATGATGATTTTGCATTTAGCTTTAACACAACTAAAAATATTGGTTTCTTCTCAAGTAACCGCAGCGGTGTAGATAAACTTTACCTTGCAACTCCGGTATGTGGCGTAGAGGCTGTAGTAGCTGTGAGAGATGCTAAAACAGGTAAAATTCTTGCAGGTTCAAGAGTTGCTATACTTGATGACAGAAACAACGTTATTGAAACCAGAACTGCAGGTGCAGATGGTAAAGTTACGTACAGTGTAGATTGTAACAGAGCTTATACTATTCAGGCATCTATGGAAGGATATGTAAACGGCAGCTTCCCGATAGCTAAAACTAACGGTGGTACGGTTGATGTTGCGGCTAATCTTGATCCGATTGAAGTTATTGTTAAACCAACTGAAGTTGTACTTAATGCTATATACTTCGAATTTGATAAGAGCAACATTACAAAAGAGGCTGCATTTGAGTTAGATAAACTTGTTGAAGCAATGAAATCTAATCCGGAAATGGTTATCATGGCGAAATCTCACACTGATAACAGAGGTTCAGATAAATACAACATGGCACTATCTAACCGCAGGGCTAAAGCTACAGTACAATACATTATCTCTAAAGGAATTGCTAAAGAGCGTATCTCAGGTCAGGGTTACGGTGAAAGCGAGCCTAAAGTTAACTGTGGCGACAACTGTACAGAAGAGCAGCATGCACAAAACAGAAGGAGTGAATTCCTTATCGTGAAGAAATAACATTAAGCGTTTCTTAACAAACCAATCTATATTAAAAATCCTGCCCATTGGGCAGGATTTTCTTTTTACAAGTAACCCCTCTGTTATCTTGCAATTAATGCGGCATAGAAACTCTATTTGCTATTTAGGCTTGTTTATTCAATAATTATAGCATACGTAAAGTAGTAAGAAGTTATTTCAAAAAGAAGCCTCCGATAAGGAGGCCTTCTATATGTTATCGCTTTGAAACCATTCGGCGAAGGAAGTATCAGTTTCCTGAAGCCTTAGAGAATGGAGTGTAATACTGTCAGGTAGCCGTTTAATAATTTTACCGGCAAAATCTATTACCATATTTTCACTCGTTGGCTGGTAATCTACAAGTATTACATGGTGTCCGCGTTGCTCGAGTTCATGTGCCAGTTCTACATGAGGAGTATTTTTATTAAATACAGTAGCATGGTCAAAAATATCAACTATTTCTTCCTTTACAATTTTTTTCAGGTCGCCAAAATCAATCACCATCCCAAACTTTACATTATTAGAATCTGTTATAGGAGATCCGATAACCGTGACCGAAAGTTTATAGCTATGGCCGTGTACATTTTTGCATTTGCCATCATAGCCATAAAGCGCATGGCCGGTTTCGAAAGTGAACTGTTTAGTGATCCTGATCTTACTCATTATAGATGTATTAGGGTGCAAATTTACTAAATATTATGCATCGTATCGATTTATTGTAAACGTATTGGTTTTCAAACTATCTTTGACCGCTTTTTTACACGCACCACTATGGATGATAATCTGCTGAATCCGTTATATGAGAAGGTTATATATGACCTTATGAAACAACAATATAGTATTGTTGATGAGTTTTTTACGAAGGAAGAGGTGCTGGATCTACGAGCTTCTCTTTTGCAAAAATATGAAGAGGATGAATTTAAAAAATCGGCTATTGGCAATCAGGCTAACGAGAAGATTATTGGTGCTATTCGTGGTGATTTTATACTTTGGCTGGATGAGCAAAATACTGACGAAGCGGAAGCACGCTTTTTTTCTAAGTTAAACAACTTTAAAGATTACCTTAACCGTACCTGTTTTATGGGTATTAATGAAAAAGAATTTCATTATGCGGTATATCCTGAAGGGACATTTTACAAACGCCATTTGGATACTTTTCAAAATGACAGCCGACGTAAACTATCTATGGTCTGTTATCTTAATGATGAAGACTGGCAGCCTGAATATGGTGGTGAGCTTGCCATATATTTAAATGAAAATGGAACTGAAAAAACGGTAAATATTTATCCGCTTCAGGGCAGGATGGTTGTGTTTGAAAGCCAGATACTGGAACACGAAGTGAAGCCGGTAAAAAGGGAACGCTTAAGTATTACCGGCTGGCTGAAAACAAGAGGTGAAGCTATTTTTTAAACTGTGCTAACGCGTTTTTGGTAAAGTCTGACAATACCAAACGCCCTGATATTTTAGCTCTTTCCTTTAAAATTGTGTCCCAGTTTTCAGTACCTTCCCATAAAACTTTTTTCATATCGGCTAATGCTTCAGGATTGTAGTTTGAAAGTTTTTGTGTGAAAATGTCTAGTTCTTTGTCTAGTTCTTTGATATCTTCAAAAACTTTTGCATAAAGTCCTTTCTCCTGAGCCCAGTAAGCATTTTTCCATTCGTGGGCGGCAAGTGTCATTTCAGATAACGCTGCTTTGCCCATTTTTCTTTCTACAGCAGGCGCAATTACAAACGGGCCTATGCCTATGGCAAGTTCTGAAAGCTTTATGGCACTGTTTACAGTTGCAAGGGCGTAATCGCATGCTGCAGCAAGGCCTACGCCTCCACCAACAGCTTTACCATGAATGCGTCCTACAATTAGTTTAGAACAATTACGCATGGCATTTATAACATTGGCAAATCCGGAAAAGAATACTGCGCCCTGCTCCAGATTTTGCACAGCCAGTAATTCGTCAAATGAAGCACCTGCACAAAACGCTCCATTACCTTCACTTTTTAAAACAATAATATTAACCTGAGGATTATTGCTTAGTGTGTTTAATTCATCTGTAAGTCGCTGTAATAGCTCACCAGGGAAAGAATTACTTGCGGGGTGACCGAATTCTACAATTGCAATATTATTTTCGTATTTTGTATATAAAGAGCCATTTGGCCTTGTAGTAGTTGTCATAAAGTTATTTTAGAGTATAAAAATAATGCAATTGCCAAAAAAAGCACAGCATTTTTTTAAAAGATTATATTTAGCACTTGTTTGTTGAATGGTATTTATATTATATTTGCTGCAACTTAATGGGGATGTAGCTCAGCTGGCTAGAGCGCTTGCATGGCATGCAAGAGGTCGTGGGTTCGACTCCCATCTTCTCCACAAACATAAACCGTGGCTTATTTCTCTGTAAATAGCTGCGGTTTTTTATTATACTTCTCGTATGAACGATAGAAAATTTATCAGTAAACTTCGCAGATTAATTAAAAAATTTGAAAAGAGCAGATTTAAAACTATAGATGAACAAATCAGAAAATTTGAATATTTAGGTTCTGAAGTATGTGAAAATGGCGCTGTATTGATCGGGAGGGCTCCTCATATTGCTAAATTTGCATGGTCACACTCAATATACAAACCATTAACAGATGAAGAAATAAGTAAACTTTCGAACGATTTAAAAACCGATATTCCTGAAAGCTATAAAGTATTTTTGCAGGAATATAGTAATGGTTTAAGTTTTTTTGTTTCAACATTTTATTTAAACGGACTTAGGAAAAATATAGGGCGTTCAATAGAAGCTTCGCGTCAACCTTATTCTTTAGATACAGTGAATCTATATGAACGGCCTAAGAACGCCAAAGAAAGTTATTTTTTTATTGGAGGCTACAACTGGGATGGTTCGCATTTATACATTGATAAAGCGGATGGGAAAGTCCATTTTTGTGCCAGATGGGATGCTACTTCACTTTATAGCTGGAACTCTTTTGAAGAAATGCTTGAGTCTGAAATTTTAAGGATTATTCCATTGTTTGATGAGAATGGGGTTAAATTAGATAAGGATCTTTTTACGACTCCCATAGAAATGAGTAATTAGCCCGAAATAGCTGGCTATTAATTGGCTAATCATTCTAATATTTATTTTTTGCAGCACCCGTCCAATGCTTCATAAGCTACGGCATCGGCTTTCACATCATCAGCATCATAACCAAGTTTACTTATTGCTGTTTTTATTTTGGTAAGATCTGTTTTTTTAGAGTTGTAGGTTACTTTAATTGTCATTTCTTTCTCGTCGAGAACAACCATCTGCACACCTTTCTCTTTTAGTAGGGTTTGATTAAACTTTAGTCCGCAAGTTTCACAGGCTTTGCAATGGTCACAATATATAGCTGTTTTAATTGTTGCTGTTTGAATAGTTTTCTTTTGCTGAGCCGCTACACCATTTGAAAATAAGAATACAATAAAAGTGACTACAAAAGTTTTTAAGAATAGTTTCATGGTATTATTAGGTTTATTTGCAAATATAATAATTGATTTATAACAACAATTTTAAACAAGGGACTTACATGTATTACAGTAATAACTGTTTTTAACCAAAACTTACGTTTGTACAAATATCCATACCTACGTTTTGTTTTTTTATATATTAGTTGCCTAATAAATGAATTAATCTAAAAATCATGAAAGCAATTAACCCGTGGATCAACTTTAATGGAAATGCCGAGGAAGCATTCAATTTTTATAAATCGGTTTTCGGCGGAGAGTTCATAAAGGTTGTACGTTTCAAAGACCTGGCAAGTGATGAGTTGCAGGTACCGGAAAATGAGACTGATAAAATAATGTACATTTCCCTGCCCATAGGAAAGAATAATGTATTAATAGCTAATGATGTTCCGGATTTTATGGGACGTGTAAACGAAAATGAAAACAGGTCAAAAATAGCAGTGAGCACAGAAACCCGTGAAGAAGCTGATAAAGTATTTAACGGCCTGTCGGCAGGCGGAGATGTTGAAGGGCCTATTGGCGACAGTCCTTGGGGTACATACGCCGGAATGTTAAGGGACAGGTATGGCATTGAGTGGATTGTTGAATTTGATCCCAATGGCAATAATCAGGATTAACTAAGTTGCCTTTTTATATTTAGAATGCTTTTATTCGGCTTATAAAATAAGTATCAGAATATTAATAAGTTATTTTGAAAGTGTCCATTCTATTATTTTCTTCATTGCAAGATCATCCATTAAATAGAGAGATGTTCCAATAGGAGCATCTTTTTTTGTTAGCCAATGATTCAGCCCATCGAAAGTTTCTATATCAATATAATTGTTATTAAACCGGGTAATTAACTTAATTTCTTCTGTATGATTGATTATTTTATCTTTTGTACCTGATAAATAAAGAGTAGGAGTAGTTATATTTTTTAATGTTTCTTCAATATCAAGATTAATCATTTCCATTAAAAAATCGTCATTCATTAATACTATGAATTTACTATTAAAACCTTTTTCCTTTATAAATTTCTTTATTTCTTTTTTTGATTTTAAAGAGCCATTTGAAATTGTTGTAAAATATGATTCCAGAAAAAGCATAACTTCTTCTTTTGTTTTCCCTTTTTTCATAATTTCAGGGATACTATTTTTATAGTCCATCTTAATTTGATTTAAAACAAAAGCCCCGTTTTTAATAATTGGGGTTTCAATTAAGATCAGAAAATCAGGTTTTATCTCACCTTTTTGCATGCCTTCGAGTACGGCAATACCTCCTAAACTATGCCCTATAAATCCAATGCTTTTATGTTTAAGGTTTTGGTGTAAATATTTATAACCGAAACATAAATCCTGAGATAAATCACCAGCCAGTTCAGAATATATTCCTTCTGATTTACCAATACCCCTCTCATCAAAACGAAATACAGCTATTCCATTTTTTAATAGGTTTTCCGTTAAGATAAAATGTGAATGCCTTGTATCTTTTCCACTACCGGGAACAATTATTACTACTTTCTCATAGTTTTCTTTTGGTTCGATTAAAGTCCCTGATAGTTTAATTTTACTGATATCATTAAAAAAAACAATTTCTTTATGATTATAAATCCGCAGGCTGTCAGCTCTCTTTTCATAGCTGAAGATTTCCTGAGAATTTCCTTTGTACATAAATAAAAAGATGAAAAGTATAAGTGCAGATTTCATAATAGGATTAAAGATGTACTACAATAACTTACTTATGGGACTTTTATTTTTCTTACGATTATTATTAATTAAAAATCATAGCTATAACAATAAATGTTTAACCTTAACTTACATTGTTATTAAAGAGCAACAATTTTATTTCTTACATTTAGACTACGGACACGAAAACTTGTAATATAATAGTATAACAACATGAGTAATAAAAAACAATTATCTCAGGAACAGGCTGAAGAACTGCTTAAAGTATTAGCGCTTCGTTTTGAGAAAAACATGAATAGGCATAAGGATGTTAAGTGGGCTGATGTTAAGGCTAAGCTGGAAGGCAATGCCGAAAAATTATGGTCGCTTGATATGATGGAGGAAACTGGTGGCGAGCCTGATATTGTAGGCTATGACAAAAAAACAGGCGAATACATTTTTTATGACTGCGCAGCAGAAAGTCCTAAAGGGCGCAGGAGTTTTTGTTATGACCGTGCAGCACTTGAAGCAAGAAAAGAACATAAACCGAAAGATAATGCTGTAGATGCTGCTGCAATGATGGGAATTGAACTTTTAACGGAAGAACAGTACAGGCAACTGCAAACAATGGGTAAATTTGATACTAAAACTTCAAGCTGGATAAAAACTCCCGATGCTATAAGAAAACTTGGGGGAGCGGTGTTTTGCGATCGCCGTTATGATACTGTTTTTCTCTATCACAATGGTGCAGAATCGTACTATGCTGCACGTGGTTTTCGCGGTATGTTAAGAGTTTAGTTCTAAGAATTAATAAGGTATTAGCTTTAAAGCATTTTTTTGACGAATTTTGTGACTTCTTAAATTGTAGAAGTTTCCCATTTCTATAGAAATCATAATACATCATGTCGTCAGAAAAAAAACAGATTAAAACAGAACTGCATCCCCGAAATAAAAACAGGGAGCGATATGATCTTGTTGCGTTACTACATTCAAATCATGAATTGGCAAATTACTTAAAGCCAAATAAATCAGGTGAAGATTCTGTAGATTTTTCAAATCCTGTAGCCGTAAAACTTTTAAATAAGGCAATACTTAATCATTATTATGGAATAAAACACTGGGATTTTCCCGATGAGAATTTATGTCCGCCCATACCGGGCAGGGCAGACTACATTCATTACATTGCCGATCTGTTAGGGGAGAGTAATTTTGGAAGAATGCCGGAAGGAAATAAAATTACCTGCCTTGATATTGGGGTAGGGGCTAATTGTATTTATCCGGTTATTGGTGTTACAGAGTACGACTGGAGTTTTATTGGTGTCGATAGTAATACTGACTCTATAGCATCTGCACAGCAAATTGTAAATGCTAATAAGTCACTTACGGATAAGATAGAATTAAGGTTACAAAAAAATCCGTCATTTATTTTTAGGGGTATAATTAATGAGGGAGAAAAGATAGATGTTACTATCTGCAATCCTCCTTTTCATGCTTCTGCTGAAGATGCTCAACAGGGAACCCAGAGAAAAGTAAATAACCTGTCGGGGAAAAGGAACAAAACTGCCGAGCTGAATTTTGCAGGAGTAAGTAATGAACTTATATATGAGGGTGGAGAACATGCGTTTATTCATGCTATGATTGCAGAAAGCAAGCAAAATGCTAAAAATTGCTATTGGTTTTCTACTCTGGTATCTAAACAATCTAACCTTAAAGGAATTTATAAATCACTGGAAAAGCTGGAGGCTCATCAGGTAAAAACCATTCCTATGGGAACCGGAAATAAATCTACACGTATTGTAGCCTGGACATTTCTTTCGAAACAGGAGCAGAAAGACTGGAAAGAATTGTGGTGGAAGACAATATAAATCAGTTATAAGACCAGACATTACAACAAGGAGGCGCTTGAAATTATTTCAAACGCCTCCTTTAGTTAAGTGATTATGTAAATATTATAATCTTACTATACCTGTAATGTACGGATTACCATTTAATGGCTGGAATATTTCCACAATGGCCTCCCACATTACTTCTGATGGCGGCATTGAAGCTGTACATTTAAAACGATAGTTTGTGCCTGCAACAACCTGTGTTGAAACTGACTGGGGAGTATATTTTACTCCTACAAATCCTCTCATTGCTTCATCAAACACTTTTTGATCTTGTGGTGTTAATTTGTGATAAGCTGTCCATCCTCCAAGTACCGGAGCTTCTACTGAATTTTGAGTTGACATAATTTTAAGTTTTTTTAGTTGATTTTCTTACTCGTAAGGCTTTTCAGAAAACGCCACGTTTGTTAAAGTGGTTTCTGTCTCCACTTATAATATCAATCGATTGACTATTGCAAGCTATAAATAATAAGGGTGAAAAAATCGCGTATAAATACCAGTTTTTAGATTAGGTACATCTACCTGATTTTTTTCTAAATAGCAGATGAAAGTACTGTTTTTGCCTGTAAAGTGTTGTTTATTAGTGTTTAATATTGCTTTAAAATAATGTAATTCAGAAAGATTTGCATTTATAAAAAAGCTGTTAACATAAAAAAAGTCCTAATAACATTTTCTTTTAGTTGTATTGAAGTAAGGATAATGGCGGGGTAACGTATGCTTTACACCTGTGTCATATTTTCGCTACAACAAAATCAGGTATAACATAAAACATATTGCTTATAGATAAATAGAAAGATAAAAATAGTTTAGTAGGTTTAGTTTAATCAAAAAACCCTCTTTTCCATTAGTGAAAAGGGGGTTTTTTAATTAAAACGGGTTTTAACTATTTTTTTTCTCGACAGTATAATACCAATTCTCAATCAAACCTGCCGAATTCTAAATCGTTAAAAATAAGGGTGAATTTATAACTAATTTCGTTTTTTTAATAAGCTTCGTATTTTTAATCTTTTGTTTTTTTGTTAAAAAGAGTAAATACAAATATTGTATTAACACGTATGTAGTTTTAGGATCATTTTTTTACCCCAAAATAATGAAAAGGAGAAATTTTAAAATAGTGGTACTGCTGCTGCTGGTAATTTTATCGGGAGTATTGTACGGCTATTATGGTTTTTTATATAAACAGGGCAGAGATATAAGCAGTGAAACATCTGCTTATAAAACATCTGCAAATGCTATAGCAGATGAGTATGCTGTAAATATTGCTGCGGCAGACTCTAAATATCTTAACCAGACACTGGAAGTAAAGGGCAATGTAACTGAAATAAGAGATTCTTTACTGCTGCTTGATACAAAAGTAGTTTGCGGATTTGATACAAAACCTGCCAATATTATCCTGAATAAAACTATAACCGTAAAAGGAAGATGTATTGGGTTTGACGAGCTTTTTGGCGAAGTGAAACTCGATCAGTGCACAATTAAACAATAACAGATACATGAAGCGATTATTACTTTTAACAGCATGTTTTTTTGGAATGGCAACTGCCTATAGCCAGGAAGATCTGCTTTCTGAACTTGACTCTACCCAAGTAGCGGATTCTTATGCTACGGCAGCCTTTAAAGGATTACAGGTAGTAACCCTGCAAAGTACTAAGATGGCTGCTGCCAATGAATTTTATTTTGTGGTGTCCCACCGTTTTGGAACTGTAAAAGACGGTATTTCTGAATTTTTTGGACTTGATAAAGCCACAACAAAAATCGGGACTGTATATGGTGTTACCGACTGGCTTTCGGTAAGCGCTTCGAGACATACCCTGCTAAAGGTATATGAAGTGGGAGCAAAATACAGGCTGGTGCGGCAAAGCGACGATTTTCCGGTAGATATAGTTGGTTATAATACTATTGATGTAAACTCGCTTCTGGATAAAGACGATTATCCGAAAATGGAATTTTCAGACAGGCTTACTTATATAACACAGCTTTTGGTGTCCAGAAAGGTTACAGAAAAACTTTCACTCGAGATTGTACCTTCTTATATACATAAAAACCTGTATCAGCCGGAATTTGAAAATGATAATCAATTTTCATTGGGAGCAGGTGGAAGAATGAAACTTACTAAAAGGCTTTCCCTTAATATGGAATATGTGTACAATTTTGATAAGCCTGATTTTTATGTTAATCCTTTATCTGTAGGGTTGGATATAGAAACCGGAGGACACGTTTTTCAGTTATTGTTTACAAACTCGCAGGCAATGACAGAAGGTGGCTACATAACAAATGCAGCGGGAGACTGGGGTAAAGGAGATTTTTTCTTTGGGTTTAATTTATACAGGGTATTTTAATATGAGAACGAAAATATACATAGGTCTTGCAGTAATGGTAACAGCTTTTTATAGTTGTGATTCTCATACATATGAAGAGATCGAAGAACAACAGGTAATTGTAGGCAAGGTAACCTACGAGGCAAACGTGAAATCTATTATAAACAGCAATTGTGTGAGTTGTCATGCAGTTGGTGAAGTTGCAGGTTATACACCGCTTACTACTTATGAAGAAGTGAAGTATGCTATGGCAACAAAAGATCTTCTTAGCCGTGTACAGCGCGAAAACAGTGAGGCAGGAGTTATGCCGCAAACGGGCAGGATGCCTCAGTCAAAAGTAGATGTTATCGTGCAATGGTATGAAGATGGATTATTGGAAAATTAAAATAAAGGCATTATGAACAGATATCTTGAAATTATAATTTGTGTAGCATGCCTGCTTATTTCGGCAGCCTTTTACGGACAGAAATACAGTACGCGAAGCGGTAACCTTAAGTTTGAAGCATCTGTACCTTCTTTTGAAGAAGTAGCAGCCGAAAACAAATCGGCGTCAGCTATACTTGAATCTTCCAATGGCGACTTTGCAGTTCTTAGCCTTATGAAAGGTTTTCGTTTTAAAGTAGCATTAATGGAAGAGCACTTTAATGAAAACTATGTAGAGTCAGACAAATACCCTAAAGCTACTTTTAAAGGAAAAATAGAAGGTTTTGATATTTCTAAATTATCTGCAGAACCTAAAACCTTCACTATAACCGGTGATCTTACCCTGCATGGTAAAACTAAAAAGATAACCGATACAGCCAGGATTAGTAAATCAGGAGGCAATATAATTGTTGTTGGGAGTTTTGATGTAAAACCTGCCGATTTTGATATAGAAATACCTAAAGTGGTAAGTAGTAAAGTGTCTGAAAAAGTAGAAGTTACTTATAACCTTTCTTTATCTAAATAGTATAAATATGAAAAAAATCTTCTCCTTACTTGTTTTACTTTCTGCGTTATCCAATGCTCAGGTAAAATCAAAAGATGTATTTGATGTTGCCCGTTCGGGTACCGTTGAAGAAATGAAAATATTGGTGCAGAAAAATAAAGATACCATAAACCTGCTCAATCAAAGTGGGTTTTCACCTTTAATACTGGCCTGTTACAGAGGTAATACACCTGTTGCAGAATATTTAGTTAAACATGTAAAAGATGTTAATTATAACAGCCCAAGCGGTTCTGCGCTGGCAGCAGCAGCTGTAAAAGGAGATACAGGAATGGTTAAAATGCTGCTGGAAAACAAGGCGAACCCGGACCTTGCAGACGGTATGGGTATGACACCCCTTTTATATGCTTCGCAGTTTGAAAATAAAGAAATTATTATGCTGCTGCTAAAGTATAAAGCAAATAAAAAGCTTGCGAATAATGAAGGTAAAACGGCAATGGATTATGCGGTATTTAATAAAAATCAGGAAATTATAAACCTGTTAAAATGAAACATAAAACTCAACATAAATTAAATTAGTGAAAATGAAAAAAATTCTACTCCTTACAACTTTACTGTTGGGTGCTGCAGGCCTGCATGCCCAAAGTAAAGCAACTGCGGCGGTAAGCCTTACTACCGGCATGACGGCCAAATTAGAACTTAACAGCACAACATCAACCGCTACACTTACATTTACGGGGCCTTCTGACCGATGGTTTGCCCTACAGATAGGGTCTTTTACAAATAGCGGCGGTATGCAGGACGGAGCCGATTTGGTGTACTGGAACGGAACAACACTTGTTGATGCCAACCAAAATGGTGTGGGCATAACACCAAGTATTGATGCGGTTAACGACTGGACAAGTTCAAGTACTGTTTCCGGAACTACCAGAACTATAGTGGCTACAAGAGCTTTTAATACTGGCAGCAATGACGATTTTACATTTGTTTATAGTGATATCAATATAGATTTTGCATGGGCAAAGGCTAGCTCTGCCACAAATACTATAAATGCACACGGTACCAATCGTGGGTATAGCCTTAACAATGCTTATAACTGTGTTGCTCCTGATGCTCCTGATGCTTTGGCTCAAACTTTTTGTGCCGGGGCAACTGTTGAAGATCTCACAGCTGCAGGATTAGAAGGTGCAACTTTAAAATGGTATGCCAATGCTACAGGCGGTACCGCTTTAACAGGATCAACAGTACTTACAAATACTACCTATTATGTTTCTCAAAAACTTGGAGACTGCGAAAGTACAAGAACCGCAGTAGCTGTAACAATTACTACTGTACCTAAGCCTACAATTGCTGACAGCACTCCTGAATTTTGTTCACAAAAAACTATTGCAAATCTTGAAGTTATGGGGCAGCCGGGCGCAACTTTTACATGGTATAATGAACCTGTAGGCGGAACGGTTTTACCTGTTACAACTGTGCTTGGCAATGCTAACTATTACGTTTCTCAAACAGTGGGTGACTGTACAAGCGACAGGCTTTTAATAACGGTAAGTTTATTTACTATACCTAAGCCAACTGCAAGTGAAGAGCAGTCTTTCTGCTCAGAAAGCACAGTTGAAGACCTTGTAGCTACCGGGCAGGATGGTTCTGTTATAAAATGGTATATAACTCCTACAGGAGGTACAGCTTTAACAGGCTCTACGGTTTTGGTTGCCGGAGATTATTATGTATCTCAAACAGTTGGTGATTGTACCAGCGAAAGAAAACATATTGTTGTAAGCTATACAACTTTAGAGAAACCTACTGTGCCTAGTGAAATAGCTACTGTTTGTGATGGAGCTACAATAAATAACCTAACTGTTAACGGATTGCCTGATGCTGAATTTACATGGTATGAAAATGCAGAAGGCGGTGAACCTATTGACGAATCTACCGTTCTTGTAGATGGAGAGAATTATTTTGTTTCGCAAACCGTGGGCGATTGTGTTAGTAACAGACGTGGTGTTGTAATAAATATTGATGAATTGCCTATTCCTGAAGCAGAACACAACCAGAGTGTTTGTGAAGGCTCAACAGTAAGCGATCTTGAGGCTGATGGTATTGCCGGATCAGTACTTACATGGCATAAGCCGGAAGGCAGCCCTGCATTAGGTGCAGATGCTGTATTAACTGCCGGAGATTATTATGTTACACAAACAGTAAACGGATGTACAAGTGCTGCTAAAGAAGTGATTGTAGCATTACTGCCTACACCTGAAAAACCGGGTGGCGATGCAACCCAGCAGTTTGAAGAAGGTGACGATGTGAGTGATTTTACCATTACTACTGTTGAAGGCGCTACTATTCAGTGGTATGTTATGGATGGAGATAACTTACAGCCTATAGGTATGGATCATTTACTTGTAGATGGTAAGGATTATTATGTAACCCAAACGGTAGGCGATTGTGAAAGTGAACCTTTAAAAATTACTGCTGATGAAATTTTGGGCACGCCAACTTTCAATATGAAAAAATTAATGGTATATCCTAACCCTGTTAATGATGTGCTTAGTGTTTCCTATAAAGATACAATTACAGCTGTAACTGTAATTAATATGCTTGGCCAGGCGGTTATATCGCAATCTGTAAATGCAGATAAAATTGATGTAGATACATCTAAACTGCAAAGCGGCAGTTATATTCTTAGGATTACAACTCCTGGCGGTACAGCTTCGGTAAAAATAGTTAAATAACTAACTATTGGTTTGATTGGTTTTTAGAAGCTCCCTTTTTGGGAGTTTCTTTTTTAATACCTGATATAAAAAAATAAAGCGCCTATTGGGCGCTTTATTCATTTTGCAGCATATATGCCATAGATTTTATAACCCTGTCGTGCTTTTTTACAAACGGGTTTTCCTCATTCCACACATAACCTGCCAGTACAGAACATATTTTTTGTTTTACATCCTGATTTTCCGGTCTGTGAAAAAACAGTGTTTGCAAATTTCCGGTATACCATTCTTTTACATAAGTAGCAAAAACGTCAACCCCTCTTCTCATGTAATCTGAATATTCTGTTTCCCAGTCCACTTTTTCGCCTTTTAATTCTTTCAGGAATAATTTAGCCGAAAGCATGCCGGATTCTGTGGCAAAGCAAACTCCTGAAGAAAATACCGGATCTAAGAATTCAGAACTGTTTCCCGTAAGGGTATAGCCCGGACCATAAAGCTGTTTTACAGAACAGGAGTAGTTTTCTATTTTATGCGGTTCAAATAAAAAATCCACATCTTTAAAACGGTCACGATAAAAATCGGAAAGATTAATAATTTTCTTTAATGCTTCGGTATTGTTGGCTCCGCCTATAGCATTAATATAACTTGTTGGCCCTACAACCCCTATGCTTGTGTTTCCGTTAGAAAAAGGTATTACCCAAAGCCATACTTTAGTTTCCAGAATATCAAAAGTAATCAGGGTTCCTTCTGTGCCTTTAGGCCTGTTTATATCTTTAACATGGGTAAACATTGATGAGTTTTCAGGAATGGAAGAAGGAGCATCCAGTTTTAATATGCGTGGCAGTACACGGCCGTATCCGCTGGCGTCTATTATAAATTTAGCTTCTATTTCACGAATGTTTCCATCTTTATCCTTGACAGTAGTTATTGAGTCTGTTCCGTTAAAAACAACATTCAGTACTTCTGTTTCAAATTCCAGGTCTACACCTTTTCGCCTAACTTCCTGAGCAAGGGTATTATCAAAATCGGCACGGGGTACCTGCCATGTCCAGTCCCATCCGTCACCAAACTTATCACTAAAGTCAAATACGCAAAGTTCTTCATCTCTTATAAAACGTGCGCCAAATTTTTTTTCAAAATCCATTTCTAAAAGAGCTTCTAAAAGGCCTGCTTCATCAAAATGATCCATCACCCTCGGTATAAGGCTTTCGCCTATCACAAAACGGGGAAATTTAGAGCGTTCCACAACCTTAACATTTACTCCATTTTTATACAGGTAAGAGGCTGCTACACAGCCCGAAGGCCCTGCGCCAATTACCAATACATCTACATGCTCTTTTAACATTGATAAATTGTATTAATCTTAAAATAATCTTAAAAAAATTCTACATTTGTAACCCTTGTAAAATTATGAGATTTTTACATAGTAAAGAAATATATTCTCTTAAGGAAATTCTAATATAAAACAAAATAATGAGCAGTATAAACCAATATCTAAGCCTTGCTGAATTTGAGTCTATTGTGTTTGGTAGCAATAAGGTTGAGGTTAGTGTTGAAGTGCTTGAAAGAGTAAAGCAAAGTTTCGATTTTCTAAAAGTATTTTCAGAAAATAAAATTATATATGGCGTTAATACCGGTTTTGGGCCTATGGCACAGTACCGTGTTGAAGATAAAGACAGGATTCAGCTTCAGTATAACCTTATCAGGAGCCATTCATCGGGTACGGGCAAACCCTTATCGCCCATTTTTGTAAAATCGGCAATATTAGCCAGATTGAACACGCTTTCTTTGGGTAATTCGGGAGTTCATGAGTCGGTAATACATCTCATGAAAGAATTTATAAATAGAGACATTACCCCACTTATTTTTGAACATGGAGGAGTAGGAGCCAGTGGCGATTTAGTACAACTTGCACATCTTGCACTCGTGCTTATAGGCGAAGGTGAAGTGTTTTATAAAGGAGAACGCAGAAAAACAGAAGAAGTTTTTGCAATAGAAGGTTTAAAGCCAATTAATGTTGAAATTCGAGAAGGACTTGCATTAATGAACGGTACATCTGTAATGACAGGTATTGGGGTTGTTAATGTTGTAAACGCAAAAAAGTTACTAAACTGGTCGCTTAAATTTTCGGCAGCTATAAATGAAGTGGTGAGGGTATATGACGATCATTTATCGGCAGAACTTAACAATACCAAACTGCATAAAGGCCAGCAAGAAATAGCACAGCGCATGAGGGAGCATATTAAAGACAGTAAGCTTGTGCGCAAAAGAGAAGAACATCTTTACAGTGGCGAAAATCAGGAGACTATTTTTAAAGAAAAAGTACAGGAATATTATTCCCTGCGCTGCGTTCCGCAAATACTGGGTCCTGTGCTCGATACTATTAATGAAACAGCACTGGTACTGGAAAATGAAATTAACTCTGCAAACGATAACCCGATTGTAGATGTAAAGAACCAGCAGGTATATCATGGCGGTAATTTTCATGGCGATTATATTTCTCTTGAAATGGATAAACTTCGCCTTGTAATTACAAAACTTTCTATGCTTGGCGAGCGTCAGCTTAATTATTTGATGAACTCAAAAATTAATGAACTGCTACCGCCATTTACCAATCTTGGAAAACTGGGTTTTAATTTTGGTTTGCAGGGTGTTCAGTTTACAGCAGTATCTACCACGGCAGAAAACCAGATGCTTTCCAACTCAATGTATGTGCACAGTATTCCAAACAATAATGATAATCAGGATATTGTCAGCATGGGTACTAATGCAGCAGTATTAACTGCTAAAGTTGTAGAAAATGCTTTTGAAGTGCTTGCAATAGAAGCAATGGCTATTGTTCAGGCTATAGATGCGTTAAACTATAAAGATGAGGTGTCTTCGGGTACGCGCAAAATATATGACGATATAAGGGCAATACTGCCTGTTTTCTCTGAAGATAAGGCAATGTATCCGTATGTGCAGGCTGTTAAAGAGTATTTAATGCAATAAAACAATCCAATCAATTATAAATCAATCAATCCAATCATGAAAAAAATTCTGTTATTTTTAATTTTATGTGTTCAGGTGTCATTTGCACAGGAAATGTCGCTGGTTAAGCAAAACGGTAAACTTGGTTATATAGACAAGACAGGACAGTTTGTTATAAAACCGGTATATGATAAAGCAAGAAGTTTCTCGGAAGGGCTTGCCGCAGTAAAAGATCAGAAAAAATGGGGCTTTTTAGATACTAAAGGGCAATTGCTGGGTAACCAGTGGTTTGAAAATGCAGAATTATTTAAGTAAGATATACAATTATGAAGTGTGCATTAGTTACAGGCGGGTCCAGAGGTATTGGTAGTGCAATATGCCAAAAACTTGCTGCCGATAGCAGTTATCATATCCTTATCAACTATCAGTCTAATCTTGAGGCGGCTGAGGAAACTTTGCAAAAAGTAATTGATAATGGGGCAACCGGAGAACTGCTAAAGTTTGATGTAGGTAATGCCGATGAGGTAAAAACAGTACTTGGGCAATGGCAGGAGGCTAATCCGGAAGCTATTGTTGAAGTTATAGTGAATAATGCCGGTATAACCAGAGACGGGCTTTTTATGTGGATGTCTCAGGAAGACTGGTCTCAGGTTATAAATACAAGTCTTAATGGTTTTTATAATGTTACCAGCTTTTTTATACAAAAACTGCTTCGTAATAAGTATGGAAGGATTATAAATATGGTTTCAGTATCGGGTGTTAAAGGCACACCGGGACAAACCAATTACTCTGCGGCTAAAGGCGCAGTTGTTGCAGCTACCAAAGCACTGGCACAGGAAGTTGCAAAACGTAACATTACCGTAAATGCCGTGGCTCCCGGATTTATAAAAACAGATATGACGGGAGACCTTGATGAAAAAGAACTGGTTAAAATGGTGCCTGCCAACAGGTTTGGCGAAGCGGAAGAAGTGGCAGACCTGGTAAGTTTCCTGGCTTCAAAAAAAGCGGGTTATATTACAGGTGAAATAATTAATATTAACGGAGGCATTTACTCCTAAAAATATAAATCCAAAATAAGAACAATGGATAGAAGAGTGGTTATTACCGGCATGGGTATCTATTCCTGTATTGGCACTTCGCTTGAAGAGGTTAAGGAATCATTATATCATGGTAAATCGGGTATAAAGATAGATGAGGAAAGAAAAGAATTTGGATTTAGGTCTGCTCTTACTGGTATGGTACCCAGACCGGAGCTGAAGGATTTACTTACCAGAAGGCAGCGTATAAGCATTGGCGAAGAAACCGAATATGCGTACATGGCAACAATACAGGCATTACACCAGGCAGGTATTGATGATGATTTTCTTGAAAAGAATGAGGTAGGCATTATGTATGGAAACGACAGTGTTTCTAAAGCTATAATTGAATCTACCGATATTTTAAGAGAAAAGAGAGATACAGCACTAATAGGTTCAGGGGCTATTTTTAAGTCTATGAATTCTACTGTTACCATGAATCTTTCTACAATATTTAAACTAAAAGGTATTAACCTTACTATAAGTGCAGCCTGCGCCAGCGGATCTCACTCGCTGGGTATGGGATACTACCTGATTAAAAGCGGATTGCAGGATACAATTATCTGCGGCGGCGCACAGGAGATAAATAAATTTGCAATGAGTAGTTTTGATGGCCTTGGTGTTTTTTCTCCTGATGAAGCTGACCCTGCTAAGGCTTCGCGTCCGTTTGATGCTTCCCGTAACGGGCTTGTGCCAAGTGGTGGCGGAGCAACACTTATACTTGAAAGTTATGATTCGGCTATAAAAAGAGGAGCAACAATTTTAGCTGAAATTGCAGGTTATGGTTTTTCGTCTAACGGAGGGCATATCTCTACCCCAAATGTAGAAGGCCCGGCAACTGCAATGCAGAAAGCACTTGATCAGGCAGGATTAAAGGCTGAAGATGTAGATTATATAAATGCACATGCTACCTCTACCCCTGTAGGAGATGCTAATGAAGCAAAGGCTATATTTGAGATATTTGGCAATAAACCTTATGTAAGCTCTACCAAGTCTATGACGGGACATGAGTGCTGGATGGCGGGTGCAAGCGAAGTTATTTATTCTATATTAATGATGCAGAATTCTTTTATAGCACCTAATATAAACTTCGAAAATCCTGATGAGGACTCGGCTAAATTAAATTTGGCAGGAAGTACTATAAATAAGGAAATTAATATATTTTTGTCGAATTCTTTCGGGTTTGGAGGAACCAATTCAGCTTTAATTGTAAAAAAACACTAAACATGGACAAAACAGTGATTATAGGGAAGATTAATGATTTTTTAGTTGATGAATTTGAGGTTGATGCAGACACTATAACACCTGATGCCAATTTAAAAGATACTTTAGGGCTTGACAGTCTTGATTATGTTGATCTTGTGGTTACTGTAGAATCTAACTTTGGAGTTAAGCTTGGCGAAGCCGATTTTGTTGGCATTGCTACCTTCCAGAATTTTTATGACCTTATCGAGAATAAACTGAAAGCCAAACAATAATAATGAGCGATTGGGATGGTAAATCTAAAGGTAATCTTCTGGGGTACAAAATATTTGTATTCTGCATCAGAAACCTTGGAGTAAAAGCCTCTTATTTTGTTCTTTACTTTGTTGCTGCTTACTACTTTCTTTTTTTAAAGAAAACCAATCGCGTTACCTTTTATTATTTTCATGACCGCTTAGGATATTCCCGCTCTAAGGCCAGAAAAATGGTTTTTATGAGCTATTATACTTTTGGCCAGACCCTGATAGATAAGACAGCTATATCTGCCGGGATGCGTGATAAATTTACTTATGAATTTGATGGTATAGAAAGGCTTAAAAATCTTTTAGCTAATAAAAATGGCGGCGTACTTATAAGTTCTCATATCGGTAATTTTGAAATTGCCGAATATTTTCTTTCCGATCTGGGCGACGAATTTCAGATCAACCTTCTCATCTCAGATTTGGAACACAGGGCAATTAAGGAATATCTTGAAAGCATTGCTTCTAAAACCTCGGTAAAGTTTATAATAATAGAAGAAGATCTTTCGCATATTTATAAGATTAATAATGCTCTTGCCAACAATGAACTCATTTGTCTTACAGGAGACCGTTATCTTGATGGTGTTAAGCATTTTAATGCTACGCTTTTAGGTAAAAATGCTAATTTCCCTGCCGGGCCTTTTCTTATAGCTTCAAGGCTTAAAGTACCTGTGATTTTTGTATATGTAATGAAAGAAAAAAATCTTCATTACCATTTGTATGCGCGTGAGGCTGAAGTAAAACATAGAGATGACAAGTCTTTATTAAAAGCCTATATTGAAAATTTAGAATGGATGCTTAAAAAATATCCGCTGCAATGGTTTAACTACTTCGATTTTTGGCAGGTCTTTAAAAAATAGATAAATTTTTAGGGGGCATATACTACTATGGGGCAGGTTTGCTATCTTTAGCAAATGCACCACAATACACCTGAATTAGACATTATTATAATAGGATCGGGAGCAGGCGGACTTGCCGCTGCAATCTGCCTTGCACGTGCCGGCAAAAAAGTTCTTGTGCTTGAACAGCATTACGTACCAGGCGGCTGGTGCCATAGTTTTACGCTTAACGGTCAGCGTTTCAGTCCTGGAGTACATTACATAGGGCAACTTGACGAAGGCAGCGCAACCAATGATTTATATAAGGGGCTTGGTATAGCAAATGACCTTGTTTTTTTCAGGATGAATAAAAATGCTTATGAGCATTGTATTATAGGCAATGAAAAATTTGATGTACCTGCAGGGTTTGATAATTTTGCTGAAAGCCTGGGCAATAAATTTCCGGAAAGCAAAAAGTACATAAGACGTTATCTTACACTTATAGAAAAAGTAAATGCCCAAATGCAGTTAATGCCTAAAATAAGAGGCTTTAAGCAAATAATAACGGCACCTTTTAAAACCAAAGACTTTGTTCATAATGCTTTTTTTAGTTTAAAAAGAATCATTAACAGGCATGTTAAAGACGCAAAAGTACAGGCTGTACTGAATGTGCAGTGTGGCGATCATGGACTGCCGCCTGAAAAGGCAAGCTTTATAGTACATAGTTCTGTTATGGGGCATTATGCTAATGGCGGTTTTTATCCGGCAGGGGGCGGAAGCGGTATTGTAAAAGCAATGACCAATTGTATTAAACGCTACCGTGGAAATGTAATGGTTAATATGAACGTTAAGAAGATACTTATAGAAAACAATACTGCAATTGGTGTTGAAATGGAAAATGGTGAG
Source organism: Flavobacterium sp. NRK1 (assembly GCF_024054175.1). Classification (GTDB taxonomy): domain Bacteria; phylum Bacteroidota; class Bacteroidia; order Flavobacteriales; family Flavobacteriaceae; genus Flavobacterium. The sequence continues at coordinate 895,272 of NZ_JAMXLA010000001.1, read as the reverse complement.
CAGCTTTTTGCTAAAGCTATTATTTCAAATGCAGATCCTTCGATTACTTACTTAAAACTTGCAGGCAGGGAAAATTTGAGTAAAAAGCTCATTAAAAAATTAGATAATACCAAATACTCCGTTACTTCTCTTATCCTTTTTCTTACGCTCGATATGGATGTTACAAAAGCCGGTATAGACTCAGGCAATACATGGGTATTTAGAGATGAAAATGTAGATGGGCAGTTTGCAGAGCTTACATCTGCTAATGTTGCAGAAGGTGATGAATTTCCGGCAATGTTTATAAGCTGCACTACTTTAAAAGATCCGGTTAGCTTTAATGGCAGGTATCATAATTTTGAGGCGGTTACTTATATAGATTATAATAGCCTTCCTGATTTTAAGGGGACAGAAGATTATCATTGTGAAGAGTATGATGTTTTTAAGCAAAAAATTATTGCAAAGTTTATGAATACTGTAGAACGTATTATACCAGGAGCAAAGCAAAATATTGTACAGATAGAATTGGGTACGCCAAAAACAAACCAGTATTATGTAAACAGTACAAACGGCAATGTTTACGGTACAGAGAAAACATTAAAATATGTAGGCCCGTTTGCTTACAAAAAAAAATCTGAGATTGATAATCTCTATCTTTGCGGCGCCAGTACATTATCGCACGGTGTGGCGGGTGCAACTTATTCCGGAGTTGATGCTGCTGCCGTAATTTTAAACTGTACCCGCGAGGAGTTGCTTATTGCAGATGAGAGTCAGCAATTAAGAATATATGATGCAGAAGATGCTGCAACATGGCCGGAATGGGTACACAAAAAGCGCGAAGATAAGGTGAGGCATTTTAAAGAAGTTATATAATCGAAAAAAGGATAAAGCATAGCTAAATAAATGAAAAACGTTCTTGTAGTTTACTATTCACAATCAGGACAATTAAAGGAGATAGCTAAAAACATTTCAGAGCCGTTACTTGCCGATCCGGATATTAATGTAGTATTTCATCAGATAGAGATGGAAAAACCTTTCCCTTTTCCGTGGAATAAGGAATTATTTTTTGATGCTTTTCCTGAATCTTTTTTGCAAATACCTGCAAAACTAAAACCCGTACCGCAGAAAATAATGGAAATGAAATATGATTTGGTTTTATTTCATTATCAGGTATGGTTTCTTTCACCCTCTATTCCTATTAATTCATTTTTAAAAAGTCCCGAAGCAAAAATACTGCTTAACAATACACCTGTTGTAACCATTAGTGGAAGCAGGAACATGTGGTATTTGGCACAGGAAAAAATAAAAGTCCTTCTTAAACAAAATAATGCCTTGCTAAAAGGTAATATTGCTTTGGTAGACAGGGCAGGTAATCTTATAAGCGTTATTACCATTGTTGAATGGATGTTTAGCGGAAAAAAAGAAAAGCATTTGGGCATTTTTCCGTTGCCGGGAGTATCTCAAAAAGATATAGATGATTCGGTTAAATTTGGCCATACCATAATCAGCGCACTAAACCAAAATAATTTTGACACCCTTCAGGATAAGCTTTTGCTGCAGGATGCGGTGAGGGTTAGTCCATACCTTGTTGCAGTAGATAAAAAGGGTAATTTTATTTTTAGTAAATGGGCGTCTTTTATTATAAAAAGGACTGAAAAAAGGAAAAAATTACTCAAAATTTTTGTGATTTATTTGGTTCTTGCAATTTGGGTTATATCGCCAATTGTATATATCTTGCACGTTCTTACTTATCCTTTTAAAATAAATAAAAACAAAAAGGCAGTAAAATATTATAAAGGCGTTGAGAGCGCATAACAACGGATAGACAACTATGTTTGATGTTTATATAACAAGAGCGGGGAAATACTTGCCTAATGAGCCGGTTTCTAATGATGAAATGGAAGATATACTGGGACTGATAAATGATACCGCCTCTAAAGCACGCCGGATTGTATTACGTAATAACGGTATAAAAAACAGGTATTATGCTATAGATAAAAATGGTAATATTACCCATAATAATGCCCAGCTTACGCATCTCGCAATAGAGCAGTTGTATGGAGATGATTTTACAAAAAATGATGTAGAGGTACTTTCATGCGGTACCTCGTCTCCAGATAATCTTTTTCCTTCACATGCATCAATGGTACATGGTTTAATGGACAACAGGTCTTTAGAACTTAATGCTTCATCCGGGGTTTGCTGTGCAGGAATGAATGCACTTAAATATGGCTACCTAAGTGTAAAATCGGGTAACTCAAAAAATGCAGTTTGTACAGGATCAGAGCGTTCTTCTACATGGATGCTGGCAGAAAAGTTTAATAATGAGGTTGTTAACCTAAAAACACTGGAAGAACAGCCAATTATTGCTTTTAAAAAAGAGTTTTTACGCTGGATGCTTTCAGACGGTGCCGGGGCATTTCTTCTTGAGGATAAGCCAAGGGGAGAGGTTTCGTTAAAAATTGAGTGGATGGAATCATTTTCCTATGCACATGAACTGGAAGCATGCATGTATGCAGGAGGTGATAAGCTTGAAGATGGTACATTAAAACCCTGGCAGGACTATACGCCGGAAGAATGGCTTAAACAATCTATATTTTCTGTAAAGCAGGACGTAAAGCTGCTTGATAAATATGTAATGGATCTGGGATCTGACAGTACAAAAAAAGCTCTTGATAAACACGGAGTGAATGCTGAAGAAATAGATTATCTGCTGCCTCATGTTTCGTCTAACTTCTTTGGTTCTAAATTATATCATTCTTTACTCGAAAGAGAAATAAATATACCTGAAGACAAATGGTTTTTAAATCTTAACAGGGTAGGTAATGTAGGTGCAGCCTCCATTTACCTTATGGTTGAGGAGCTTTTTAATTCAGGACGATTAAAAAAAGGAGAAAAACTGTTGCTTATAGTGCCTGAAAGCGGGAGATTTAGCTATTCAATTGCTTATTTAACTGTTTGCTAATATGGAATCAATACTTGAAAAAAGCATTGTTGAGAGTCTTATACCACAAAAGGCACCTTTTGTAATGGTTGATAAATTGTTTGCTTTTGGCGAAAATACATTAACCTCAGGGTTAACGATTGATACTAATAATATTTTTGTAGAGAACGGCAGGTTTAATGAGTCGGGTATTGTAGAACATATGGCACAGTCTGTAGCATTATATACAGGATATCAGTTTTATTTAAATAAGCAGTCAGCGCCCGAAGGTTACATAGGCTCTGTAAAAGATGTTGAAATACTTGAGCTGCCTTTGCCCGGAGAAGATCTGGTAACAGAGGTAAATGTTATTCAGGAATTTATGGGTGTTACACTTGTAGATATAGTAACGAGATGTAATACGATAAAAATAGCATCAGGCCAGATGAAAACGGTGCTGGCCAAATAAACCTTAATGGATAAGGTTATAAACATACACAATTATCTTCCGCATCGTGAGCCAATGCTTATGGTTGATGTGATATTGAGTTTAACTACAGAAAATGTTAAAACAGGTTTTGAGGTAAAAGAAGGTAATATTTTTATAGAAAATGGCAGTTTTTGCGAAGCGGGACTTATAGAAAATGCAGCACAAACCTGTTCGGCAATTGTGGCTCAGTCATATTTTTTAGATGAAGAGAGAGACGAGCCCATTGCAGACGTTATAGGATTTATAAGTTCTATAAAAACAATAAAAATACATTTACTGCCAAAAACCGGCAGTAAAATTATAACAAAGGCTAAGCTTATTTCGAGGTTTGATACGGGAGTTTATACAACCTGCATGATGAGCTGCAAAAGTTATTGTAACGATGAATTGCTTTTAGAAGGTGAAATAAATTTATTTATTCAGGGGCTATGAAAAAAAATGAAGTACCACAGGATAAAAGTAATATAGAATCGGTAAATATGCGCGAATTGTGCTATGCTACCGATGAAAATGGCAATTATACCACAGCATTAAGTTCTGGCTGGGAGCCTAAAACTATTGCTTTAAGCAATGCTATAGAAGATATAAAAGAACGTACAGAACAGGCCAGATTAAAGGTAGCTAATGGCGAAGCAAGCCCTATATTGTATTTTATGGAACATAGTAAAATGGATGTAGGTATATTGGCGGGCTATGTAGGTATGTGGAAATGGCGTATAAAAAGGCATTTTAATCCTAAAATTTTTAAGGGATTGAGTAAAAAGGCTCTTCAGAAATATGCAAATGCATTTTCAATTACGGTAGATGAATTAAAAAATTTTAAGGGCTGATATAATGACGACTGATTTTAAGCATCACCAATCTGCACATTGCGAAAATGGTGTTGCCTCAAACTTATTAAAACATAACGGGCTTAACATAAGCGAACCAATGGTTTTTGGTATTGGGTCGGGCTTGTTTTTTGTTTATCTTCCGTTTATAAAAGTAAATCATGCTCCGGCATTTAGTTACCGCCCTTTACCCGGGGCAATTTTTAGCAGGCTTGCAAAAAGGCTTGGCATAAAAATAAAAAGACAAAAATTTTCAGGGTCTAAAGCTGCGGCTCAAGCACTGGATGATAACCTGAAAAACAATATACCTTCAGGACTTCAGGTAGGGGTATATAACCTTACTTATTTTCCTGACGATTACCGTTTTCACTTTAATGCCCATAACCTTGTGGTATATGGTAAAACAGATAACGACTACTTAATAAGTGACCCGGTTATGGAGAGTGTAACCACCTTAACTTCCGAAGATCTTGACAGGGTTCGTTTTGCAAAAGGTGCATTTGCACCTAAGGGCCAAATGTATTATCCAACACATATTCCTGAGAATATTAATCTTAAAAAAGCAATTACCAAAGCTATAAAGGCTACGTGCCGTGATATGCTGGCTCCTATGCCTTTAATAGGGGTAAGCGGTATGAAATATGTTGCTAAGCAAATAAGAAAGTGGCCTGTAAAACTCGGAGTTAGAAAAGCCAATCATTACCTGGCGCAAATAGTGCGTATGCAGGAGGAAATAGGTACAGGAGGAGGAGGTTTCCGTTTTATATATGGAGCGTTTTTACAAGAAGCGGCAAAAATTCTTGAAAATGAACAGCTGAAAAACCTGTCGTATGAAATGACTGAAATAGGCGATATGTGGCGTGATTTTGCTTTAGAAGCATCAAGAGTCTATAAACAGCGTAGTGCTAAACAGGATGTTTATACTATGCTTGCAGATCATCTTACAGCTATTGCAAACAGGGAAGAGCAATTTTTTAAAAAGCTTAAAAAAGCAATATAAACCTGATGATAGAAAAAATAATAGAAATACAATCTCTTTCAAAACAATATAAAGATGCCGATTTCCTGTCGGTTGACAACTTATCATTGACGGTAAACAAAGGAGAGATTTTTGGATTGCTTGGACCCAATGGTGCCGGTAAAACTACACTTATTTCTATATTATGCGGCTTGCTTAAGCCAACACTAGGCAGCTTTACCATAAATGGTTATACCTATAAAAATGATACGGAAGCAATTAAAAAAACAATAGGTGTTGTGCCACAGGAATATGCACTGTATCCTACACTCACCGCATATGAAAATCTTTTGTATTTTGGTAGTATGTATGGCCTTAAAGGCAAGGATCTAAAACAAAAAATAAACGATTCCCTCCAATATCTTGGACTTTCAAAATTTGCCAATAAAAAAATTGACACTTTTTCCGGAGGTATGAAAAGAAGGATAAACCTTATTGCCGGACTTTTACATGAGCCTGCAGTACTATTTTTGGATGAACCTACCGTAGGGGTTGATGTACACTCTAAAAATGTAATTATAGATTATCTTAAACAGGTTAACGCGAAAGGAACAACGATTATATATACTTCGCACCATCTTGCAGAAGCGCAGGACTTATGTTCGCATATTGCAATTATTGATAATGGACAAATAATTATACAGGGAACGCCTAATGAAATTATAGAAATTACTCATAATGCCCACACCCTTGAAGATGTATTTTTATCATTAACCGGAAATGACTTGAGAGATGTATAAATTGCGAATGTCTATATATAAGGAAATATTATTGCTAAAGCGCGATATGGGCGGACTGGTAATTTTATTTATAATGCCTTTATGCCTGGTTATAACCATAACACTTATACAGGATAGTACTTTTAAAACGGCTACAGACAGCAAAATACCAATTTTATTGGTTGATAATGATAAAGGAAATGTGTCTGAAATGGTTTTAAAAAACCTTGATTCGGGCAGCACTTTTAGTGTTATAACCCAAAATAACGGAAAACCTATAGACGAGGCTTTTGCAAAAGAAAAAGTATTTAACGGCGATTATCAGCTGGCAATCATCATTCCGCAAAATTTAAGCTCGGGACTCAAGGCAAAAGTAGATAGTAATGTTGCTAAAATAATGGAGGGTATTGATACTACCGACTCAATTGCAACAAAACAAAAAGAGCAGGAAACAGCACCTAAAGAGGTAAGGCTTTATTTTGACCCCGCTTCTCAGACCGCCTTTAAAACTGCTGTAAAAAGTACGGTAGATAAAATGATTTCGCAGATAGAAACCAAATCTATATATAATGCTTTTACTGAACAGCTTGGCGAAGAAAGTATTGCGGCTTTTCAGCAGGAAAGCTATATAAGCTTTAAAGAAATTGTGCCTGTTTTTAAAAACAAGGCTATGGTACCTAACTCTACACAGCACAATGTGCCAGCATGGACATTGTTTGCTATGTTTTTTATAGTAGTGCCTCTATCTATAAACATTGTTAAAGAAAAAAATCAGGGTACACAAATAAGGCTGAGAACAAATCCGGTTTCATACACTACAGTAATTGCAGGTAAAACAGTTACATATCTTATAATTTGTATGCTGCAGTTTTTTCTTATGCTGGGAATGGGTATGTATGTTTTTCCTCAAATAGGATTGCCGGTATTAGAGCTTAACGGAACCTTTTTATTAATGAGCGTTGTGGCATTATTTAGCGGACTGGCAGCAATAGGTTTTGGAATATTGCTGGGTACAATGGCTAAAACACAGGAACAGTCGGCTCCGTTTGGGGCAACATCGGTAGTAATACTGGCAGCAATAGGCGGGGTATGGGTTCCGGTTTTTGCAATGCCTAAAGTAATGCAGTATATAGCAAAAGCATCGCCTATGAACTGGGGGCTTGAGGCCTTTTATGATGTGCTTTTAAGACATACTACACTAGTTGGAATTTTGCCGCTGCTTGCAGCATTACTCCTTTTTTTCATAGTCATGGTGGCTATATCAATTATTTATGATGAAAAGAAAAGAGCAGTATAAGGAGGTTAAAGAGCTAACCATAGCTAAGGACATAAGGATTCGCTTTAACGAAACCGATCCGTTAGGTATTGTATGGCATGGTTATTATATTACTTATTTTGAAGATGGCCGCGAGGCATTTGGCCGTGAGCATGGTATAAGCTATCTTGATGTAAATAAGTATGGATATACTACCCCCATAGTAAAATCAAGCTGCGAACATAAACTGCCTTTGCGTTATGGTGATGTGGCAAGAATAGAAACTACAATTGTAAATACACCTGCTGCAAAAATTATTTTCAGGTATAAAATATTTGACGGCAATAATAACCTTGCGTGCACAGGCGAAACAGTTCAGGTTTTTGTGAATATTGAAGGAATGATGGTGCTTAATTATCCGCCTTTTTTTGAAGAGTGGAGACGAAAAAAAGGACTTGATAAATAATGAACAAAAAAAATGTATATATAACCCATACTAACTGCATTACCCCGCTTGGGTTTACTGTAGAGAGTAATATGCAGGCTATAGCTAACGGCCTGACAGGTATTAGCTATCAGGATAATAGTGCGCTGTTACCTGAACCTTTTTTTGCAGGGGTTATACATAATGATAAATTAGATACGGCTTTTGCTGCTCTTAGTACTAAAGCTTATACAAGGCTGGAAAAAATGATGCTGCTGGCTTTGGAACCTGTAATAAAAAAATCGGTGTGCATGCCATATGATAAAACGGCACTGATACTTTCTACAACCAAAGGAAATATAACTTCGCTTACTAATAAGGCAGATTTGCCGAAAGAAGCTTACCTGCAGGAGCTGGCACAAAATATTGCAGATTTTTTTGGGTTTACAACACAGCCAATAGTGATATCTAATGCCTGTGTGTCGGGTACTATGGCAGTGTCTGTAGCAAAAAGACTGGTTCAGGCAGGAATTTATAATAATGTATTTGTAATAAGTGGCGACGAAGTATCTGAATTTGTACTATCCGGCTTCAATTCTTTTCAGGCTTTAAGCCCTGAACCCTGCAGGCCGTATTCAGCCAACAGGAAAGGAGTAACATTGGGTGAAGCTGCTGCTGCTGCTCTTATTACTACAGATAGTACTTGTGCAAAAGCAAAAATAGCGGGAGATGGATCTATAAACGATGCGAATCATATATCGGGGCCATCGCGTACGGGCGAAGGTTTGGTGAAAAGTATTGAAAGTGCAATGCGCGAAGCTGAGATTACTGCCGGCGCAGTTGATTATATTTCGGCACACGGTACGGCTACACCTTTTAATGATGAAATGGAAGCTATTGCTTTTAACAGAACAGGATTAAACCATGTACCTGTAAATAGTTTTAAGGGCTATTATGGGCACACATTAGGAGCATCGGGACTTTTAGAAACTGTTATTGCGCTGGAATCTATGGCTCAAAATAAAGTATTTGCTTCATTAGGGTATGATGAGCCGGGAGTATCGCAGCCCATAAATGTGATAGTAAAAAATGAAGACAGAAAGATAGACTGCTTCCTTAAAACAGCATCTGGCTTTGGAGGCTGTAATACGGCAGTGGTTTTTCAAAAAGTTAATAATGGCAAATAAATATAGTATATCAGGTTACTGCATTATAGAAGGCGGTAAAATTAGTCTTAACGGGCAGGAGTTTTTTACTGTTCCGGAGGGAACACTATTTACTGATTTTGCTAAGCAGGCGTATAAATTTACTGAAACAGATTACCCTAAATTTTTTAAGATGGATAACCTTAGTAAGTTATCTTTTCTTGCTGCCGATTTGCTTCTTAAAGGCCAGATAGCAGATGGTAGTAACAATACAGCACTTTTATTTGCCAATGCATCATCCAGTCTGGATACGGATGTAAAATATAATGATTCTATTGCCGACAGGGAAAATTATTACCCCAGTCCGGCGGTATTTGTATATACGCTGCCTAATATTTGCATAGGCGAAATTAGCATAAGGCATAAACTTTATACTGAAAATAGTTTCTTTATATTTGAGGCATTCAATCCGGCGTTTTTTGCCAATTATGCTTCAATTTTATTGGATACAGGCAAGGCGGAAAACGTTTTATGCGGATGGGTAGAATTTTTTAAAGACGAATATAAAGCCTTTATGTATCTGGTATCTAAAGAGAATGGACCGGAACATACGGCAAAAAACATACAAACAATATATCAAAGTTAAGCATGGAAGCACTGAAACAGGAACTTAAAGAAAAAATTATCGATGTTTTAAATCTTGAAGATATTCAGGTAGAAGACGTTAATGACAATGATGCTCTTTTTGGAGACGGACTTGGGCTTGATTCTATTGATGCCTTAGAACTTATAGTAATGCTTGATAAAGATTACGGTATTAAGCTTGCCGACCCTAAAGAAGGTAAAGCCATATTTCAGTCTATAGAGACAATGGCAAAATATATTTCAGAAAACCGTACTAAGTAATAATGAGTAAAGGAGTTGCCATAACAGGTATGGGTATTATATCTTCAATAGGTAACACCGTTGATGAAAACTTTAATGCCCTTATAAATGGTAAACCGGGTATTACTAAAATAGAAAATATTGCCACCATACATAAAAATGAAATTATAGTAGGCGAAATAAAAAAAACAAACAGTGAGCTTATTCTGGAGCTTGAATTGCCTGCCCATAATAACTTTTCGCGTACGGCAATGCTTGGTACTATTGCGGCCAAACAGGCTGTGAAGAATGCTGGCATAACCGATATTAACAAATACAGTACAGGTCTTATATCTGCAACCACTGTTGGCGGGATGGATATGACGGAGCGTTTTTTTTATGATTATCTGGAAAGCGAAGAGAACAGAAGGTATATTCTAGCGCATGATGCGGGAGATTCTACCCACAAAATAGCCAATGAGTTAGGGTTGAAGGGTATGGTTACTACAATTAGTACTGCATGCTCTTCGGCAGCTAATGCTATTATGCTTGGGGCAAGGCTTATAAAATCAGGAAAGCTGGATCGTGTAATTGTAGGTGGTACAGATGCGCTTTCTAAATTTACCATAAATGGTTTTAAAACCCTTATGATACTTTCCGATACTTACAATACGCCTTTTGATAATAACAGGAAAGGGCTTAATCTGGGAGAGGCGGCTGCCTTTCTGGTATTGGAGAGTGATGAAGTAGTTAAAAAACAAAATAAAAAAGTATTGGCATACCTGTCTGGCTATGGTAATGCCAATGATGCTTACCACCAGACGGCATCTTCCGAAAATGGAGATGGTGCTTTTCTGGCTATGCAAAAAGCATTTAAAGTTTCGGGATTAAAGCCTGAAGATATTAATTACATTAATGCGCATGGTACGGCAACGCCTAACAATGATCTTTCTGAAGGCAGGGCACTTATAAGGTCTTTTGGTGATGCTATGCCTGATTTTAGCTCCACCAAGCCTTTTACAGGACACACTCTTGCTGCTGCTGCGGCTGTAGAAGCTGTGTACAGCGTGCTGGCATTACAGCATGGGGTTGTTTATCCTAATCTTAATTTTAAAACGCCTATGGAAGAGTTTACTATTGTTCCGCAAACGGTTTTAAAAGAAAAGCAAATTAATAATGTACTGTCAAATTCTTTTGGGTTTGGTGGTAACTGTTCAACCCTGTTGTTTTCAAAAAGCTAATGAAAAAATGTTTTATTAACGGTACCGGATGTGTTTCTTCCCAAAAAACCATAAATACGGCTTTTTTGGAAGAGATCATTATAAATGAAAATGACAATATATTTGACGTTTCACAGCCTGATTATAAGGAATTTATAGCTCCGGCTGCTGCAAGACGAATGGCAAAGGGTGTGAAGAACGGCATAGTTGCTTCTGCCAGTGCCATAAAAGAAGCCGGAGCCGAAAATTTAGATGCTATAATTACCGGTACAGGTATGGGATGCAGTGTAGATTCTGAAAAGTTTTTAAAAGCACTTATAGATAATAAAGAGGAGTTTTTAACACCTACATCTTTTATACAATCTACACATAATACTGTAGGCGGACAAATTGCCATAGGTTTGCAATGCAAGGCTTATAACTTTACTTATGTAAATGGCGCTGTTTCATTTGAATCGTCACTAATAGATGCAAAAATGCAGATTGAGGCAGATGAAGCCACAAGAATATTAGTAGGAGGTGTAGAAGAATCTTCTGAAAACACACTGAAATTTTTACAGCTATCTGGCGTAATAAAAAACAAAGATCAATCGCCATACAGCTTATTGGATTCTGATACTAACGGGACTGTATTTTCTGAAGGAGCGGTTTTTTTTGTGCTTGAAAATGAAAAGAAAGAAACTACCTATGCAGAGCTTAAAGATGTATCTGTTTACAACATACTGGAAAAGGAAGAGCTGGAAGCTAAACTGAAACTGTTTTTAAATCAAAATAGTCTTAGTAGCACAGATATTGATGCCGTTGTGCTTGGTTACAATGGCGACGCAGGCTTTGATGATTATTATGCCACACTGGCTAAGGGTGTTTTTGCCACTATTCCACAGGTTTATTATAAGCACCTTAGCGGTGAATTTAATACAGCTTCGGCTTTCGGGTTGTGGGTGGCTTCACACATCATAAAAATGCAGCAAATCCCACATGTATTAAAAGTGAATACCGTAGAAGTTAAAGACTATAAAAATATATTGCTTTATAATCAATACAGAGGGTACGATCATAGCTTTACTCTTATATCAAAATGCTGACCCACAAAATAAATACAGGCTTTCTTCTGGCTGTAATTTTTCTTCTGGCTGTTTTTTCAATTTTTAATCCGTTGCCGTGGTGGCTGTTTGGGCTGCCTATACTGTTATGGTTTACTATTGCAGCATTAGGATCGGCTTTTGTTCAGTCCGGTTATCATATCAAAACCCTGAATAAAAATCTTAAGACACCTGGTAGGCAAATTGCCATTACTTTTGATGACGGGCCAACACCTGAAACACCCAAAGTTTTGGCATTGCTGAAAAAATATAATACTAAAGCAACCTTTTTTTGTATTGGGCAGCAAATAGAAAAGCATCCGGATATTTTTAAAACTATTATTGAAGAGGGGCATACTGTGGGGAATCATACTTTTACACATTCGCCAAAAATGGGTTTTTTTTCTGTGCAAAAAGTCATGGATGAGGTAACTTTTACAGATAGGATAATTAAAAACTATGGTTTAAAACCGTTGCTTTTCAGGCCTCCTTATGGTGTAACCCATCCTAATTTGAGTAAAGTACTTAAACAAACATGTCATTATGTTATAGGATGGAATATCCGTTCCCTTGATACAGTTATTAAGCAGGAACAGAAAATATTTATGCGTATAAAAAAAAGACTTGCACCGGGTAGTATTATATTACTGCATGATACTTCGCAAAAAACAATTAATGTGCTGGAACAATTATTGATACTTTTGCAGCAGGAAAAATATAATGCCGTAACGGTAAATGAATTATTAAATATACCTGCTTATGAAGAATAGTTTTTTTTATGTGTTTTTGTTAATTGCCGGAATGTTGAGATTAAATGCACAGGAACAAAAAATGAGCACGGCAGAAATTACTTCTTTTAAAAATGCGGTAAATGCCACTGCAAAAAACACAAAAACGCTCACTACAGATTTTGTGCAATATAAGCATATGGACTTTTTATCGAAAGATATTGAGACCTCGGGTAAAATGAGTTTTAAATCGCCAGGTAAGCTGTTATGGCAATATACAAAACCCTATCAGTATAGTGTGGTATTTAAAAATAATACGATAGCTATTAACGATGCAGGGAAAAAAAGCGAAATGAATGTGGGGAATAGCAAAATGTTTGGTAAGCTTAATAAACTTATTGTAGGCAGTGTGAGTGGTGATATGTTTGATGAAAATGAATTTATAATAAATTATTATAAATCCGGGGAACATAACATTACTAAACTTATTCCTAAAGATGCTGCCTTAAAAAAATACATTAAACAAATGGAACTTTATTTTGATAAAAAGGCTAATATGGTTTCTCAGGTTAAAATGATTGAACCATCTAACGATTACACTACGATTGTATTTAAAAATAAAGTGACCAATGCGCAGCTGGCAGATTCTGTTTTTAATAATTAGCAGTTACCTGCTAACTTCATGTGCCGTTGGTACTGTAAAAGGGTATGAAGAAAAAAAGCCTCAGGCCGAAAGCTATGAGGTAACGTATTTTTCTGACCCTAAAACAGATTATGTCTACAAAGCCCATATCTCTATATATGGCAAAGATTTTGGTGGAATATTTATTGCCAAAAAAATTAATGATACCCTTTATCGTGCTGCTTTTACTACGGAATTTGGTAACAAGCTTTTTGATTTTGAAATTACCGATACTAGTTTTAAAGTAAATTATATTCTTGACGAGCTGAACAGGAAAATAATATTTAATACCCTTAAACGGGATTTTATGCTATTGCTTAAAAAACACCATTCCATAGTGCAGCAATATGAAAAAGAAAATAGTATAGTTTATAAATCGAAGGCAGGAAAACGTTACAATTATTTATTTTTTGAAAAAGCTTCAGGCACCCCTTTTAAGCTTGTAAATGCCACAAAATCAAAAGAAAAAATTGTAATAGATTACAGCAATGAAAGTTATACATTAGCGAGAAAAATTGTAATAGACCATAAGAACATTAAACTTAAAATTGAGTTGAACTATATCCAATAAATCATTATGAAAAAGACTTTACTATTTACATTGTTTTTTCTTGCGGCCATTTCTGCAAACGCACAGGTTACATTAAGGCCCGGAATAAGGGGAGGTATTAATTTTTCCAGAATTACAGAAACCGATCTCGATACAAAAACCGATTTTTATATTGGAGGTTTTGCAGCATTAAAGCTTTCAAGATTTTATACGCTTCAGCCTGAAATTACATATTCAAGGCAGGGAGGTAAAGGAAATGTTAGAATATATGATAACGGCATAGGAGATTATACACAGAATAATATAGATTTATCACTTCAATATATTTCTCTTGTAGGATTAAATAAATTTACTTTTAGCGATAGTTTTAATATACATGTTGGACCAACATTTGATATTATAACAAACTCTGGACGCTATACTTATAATGATGTTGACCTTGGTATTACCGCTGGGTTAGGATACACATTGCCAATGGGGCTTACCATTGAAGCACGGGTTAAGAAGGGAATTATTGAAACTGTAGATACCTATTATTATAATGATAATGATGATCAGTATTCCTATGGCAATACAGCAACTAATCTTGTTTTTTCGCTGGGGCTTTCTTATAGCTTTGATGTGAAAGGAACAACCAAATAATACTATACTATGAAAAAATATATTTCTGTTATAGTATTTGCCTGTTGCTTTAGTGTTTCTTCTTATGCACAAACGTCTATTAAGCCGGGATTTAGGGCAGGAGTTAACTTTGCACGCTTTTCAGATACGGATTTTGATTTTAAATCTAATTTTTATGTTGGAGGTTTTGTAGCAATTAAGCTTTCGAGGTTTTATTCATTACAGCCGGAAATTAATTATTCGGCTCAGGGTGCAAAGGCAGATTTTTCAAATCTTAGTGATGTTGGTCATGCACCTTCAGATATATCTGTAAATTATTTATCGTTTGGCGTTTTAAATAAATTTACATTTACAGATGAGTTTAGCCTTATGGCAGGACCTGCAATTGATTTTGAAACCTATAGCAATGTAAACACCAATTCTGGAATTGACCTTTCACTAACGGCAGGTTTAGGGTACACACTTCCTTTTGGGTTAACTATTGAAGGGAGAGCTAAATTTGGTATAATAGATGTGTTAGAGTCAGACGATTATAACAACTCTAATAATTTTGTTGACGACTGGAATACTAATGTTGTATTGCAATTAGGAGTTTCATACAGTTTTGATGCAAAAGGGACAACCAAATAATATCATAAACCAACCAAAAATATACTATGAAAAAAATTGTTTTAATACTTGTTTTCCTTTTTGCATTACATGCAGAGGCTCAGGTAACTGTACAGCCAGGTATTAGAGGCGGTTTAAACCTTTCTACTATTACCAATACTAATGCGGACTTAAAAGCCGATTTTTATGTTGGTGGTTTTGTTGCAATAAAACTGGCCGGTTTTTATACTCTTCAGCCGGAGATCAATTATTCAAGGCAGGGTTCTAAAGTATCATTTGAAGATGTGTCATTTGATCCTGTTGTAAGTCCGGCTAAGGTTGAAAAGGATTATTCTATTCAGTACATTTCTGCAGGAGTAATGAATAAGTTTACTTTTGCAGAAAGCTTTAATGTGCTTGTGGGGCCTACCCTTGATTTTAAAGTGGGAGATAATTTTACAGGACAGGCAAAAAGAGACCTTGTAGGTATAGATCTTGGAATTTGTGGCGGTATAGGCTATACACTGCCTATAGGCCTTACGTTAGAAGCCCGTTATAAATTAGGCCTGGTTGACATATTTGGCAACACGTATGACGATTATTATTATAACGGCAACTATAACGGTTATGATAATATAAAGCTTAACAGTGTTATTCAGTTTGGACTTGCTTATACTTTTAAAACTACTAAATAATGTTGCTTAAAGATTTTTATAAAATAAATTCAATTGTAAATACAGAGGGTCAGAAATATACTGCTGCTATTACTTTAAACAAAGACCACGAAGTGTTTAAAGGTCATTTTCCGGGTAACCCTGTAACTCCGGGTGTTTGTATGATGCAAATCATTAAAGAACTTACCCAGCAAGTCATAAGTGCTAAACTAACAATGAAAAGTGCAGGCAATATAAAGTTTATGGCACTTATTAACCCTGAAGTTAATCCGGAGTTAAAACTGGATCTTGAAATTATAGTAAGTGATGATGGCACTGTAAAAGTGAAAAATACATCATATTTTAATGATACAGTAGCGTTAAAGTTAAGTTGTATTTATAATAGGAATTAGGTATATAGCTTAGTATTTACCATATTTAAGTATAATTTATAGGAATGTAAATGTCATGAAATTACTTTCATTTTTTATAGCTGTAATACTGTTTATGCCAACTGATATCACATCAGTTAGGGAGAAGTTTTTAAGCGCCGCTAAATCTGATCAGGCAGCGGATGAATTATATGCATCGCTTAAAGATGTGAGCAACGATAGTTCCGAAACCACTCTGGTAGCCTACAAGGCAGCATCGCTTACCTTAAAAGCAAAGTATGAAAAAGGGCTGCTTTCTAAAAAAAAGTTATTTACAGAAGGTGCTAAACTACTGGAAGCAGTAATAAAAAGAGACGCTGATAATTATGAAGCCAGATTAATTAGGCTGAGCATACAGGAGAATGCTCCGAAAATTACAGGCTACAATAAAAAAATAGCAGAAGACAAAGCTTTTTTAATAAGCAATTATAAAAGACAGAAGCCAGGTCTTAAGGAGTTTACCATGGGGTTTGTTGATAATTCCAAATCATTTACAAAAGAAGAAAAAGCTACTTTTAATTAGCAGGTTTTTTAATGTTTTTGTAAATAAAACTTCTGTTTGGCAAAAAAAATTAAAAGGGTATCTTTGCGCACTATTTAAAACAGCAATTTTTGTAATGAGCACAGCTCCACAATATTATAGTTCAATAGACCGGCTAAAGTGTTGTGTTATTATTCCCACTTATAATAATCACAAGACCCTTAAACGGGTAATAGACGGTGTATTGCAATACACAGGTAATATAATTGTTGTTAACGACGGTTCTACAGATACTACCCCTCAAATACTAAGTAATTATCCGCATCTGGTTCAGGTTCACTTGCCTAAAAACAAAGGCAAGGGTGCAGCATTGCGTGCAGGTTTTAAAACAGCCCTCTTAGCAGGATATGACTATGCTATTACAATAGATTCTGACGGCCAGCATTTTCCGGATGATATACCCGTTTTTATTGAGGCTATTGAAAGCGATGGTGAGGCATTGCTTATAGGCAGCCGCAATATGGCTCAGGAAGGCGTACCCAAAAAAAGCAGCTTTGGTAATAAGTTTTCTAACTTTTGGTTTTGGTTTGAAACAGGTAATAAGCTGGAAGATACTCAATCGGGGTACAGGTTGTATCCGTTAAAACAGATTCCGTCAAAATTTTTCACTACCAAGTTTGAATTTGAAATAGAGGTAATAGTCGGCGCTGCCTGGAAAGGCATTCCGGTAAAAAACGTTCCTGTAAAGGTTTTGTATGATATGAATGAACGGGTTTCTCACTTTCGTCCGTTTAAAGACTTTACAAGAATAAGCGTACTCAATACAGTATTGGTTATTATTAGCCTGTTATATATAAAACCACGTGATTTTATATATAGCTTTAAAAAAAAAAGCCTGAAGCAATTTTTTATTGAAAACGTGCTTGAAAGTGGCGATAGCAATACAAAAAAAGCATTGTCAATAGCACTTGGGGTATTTATCGGTATTGCACCGTTATGGGGTTTTCAAACTATTATAGTGCTTTTTCTGGCTTATGTATTCCGTCTTAATAAACTTATAGCTTTTGCTTTTTCTAATATAAGTGTTCCGCCATTAATTCCTCTTATTATTTATTTGTCGTTAAAAACAGGATCTTTGTTTGTGCAGGGTGTTATTCCTGATGATAAGGCTTCGGCGGTAGATTATGTAACACAAAATTTGTCTCAATATCTTGTAGGCAGTATTATACTTGCGGCAGCAGCATCTTTTATATTTGGCATGACAGGATATATTATTCTTATTGCTGCAAATAGAAATAAAACACATAGTAATGCATAAGATATTTATTGGCATACATTTTTTTATAAACAGGAACAAAGTTTTATCTGCCGGTATAGCTTTGGGATTGTTATTGCTGTTTGGATACTTTGCATCAAAAATTAATTTTGAGGAAGATATTACACGCCTTATCCCTAAAAATGAAAAGGCAGACGTAGCAACTAAAGTGCTGAGTCAGCTTAATTTTTCGGATAAGATAACGGTTATAATAAATGCGAAGGATGGTGCCAAACCCGAAGATCTTACACGTGTGGCGAATGTTTTTTTAGACAGTCTGCAAAGCTGTAAGCAATATATAAACAGTATTCAGGGTAAGGTAGAGGATGAAAATATACAGGAAACATTTGATTTTGTTTATAATAACCTGCCCTTGTTTCTTGATGACGAAGATTATAACCACATAGCCCTGCAGCTACAGCCAGACAGTATTGCTGCAGCCGTAAATGCTAATTATAGATCTATCATATCGCCATCAGGGCTGGTAACAAAAGATTTTATACTGAAAGATCCTTTTGGAATTTCATTTACGGGACTTAAAAAACTGCGCCAGTTAGGCATGGGTGATGATTTTCATTTGCAGGATGGTTATGTAATAACAAAAGACAATCAAAAGGTATTGCTTTTTATAAGTCCGAAACTTCCGGGCAATGAAACCAAAAAGAATACACTGTTTGTTAATAAATTAGATGCTATTAAAGCCAGTTTAAATGCGTCTTACAGCAAAACTGCAGCAATAGAATATTTTGGCGCAACAAATATTGCTGTTGCCAATGCAAAACAGATAAAAAAAGACATACAAACTACCACAATGATAGCTGTTACATTGCTAATGCTGATATTGATGGTGTATTACCGGAAGTTTTTTATACCCTTTATTATTTTAATCCCTACCATTTTTGGGGTATTGTTTGCTGTTGCGCTACTGTATTTTTTAAGAGGAACAATATCGGCAATATCATTAAGTATAGGATCAATATTACTTGGGGTTACTATAGATTATGCATTGCACATACTTACGCACTATAAGCATAATAGCGATATAAGGATACTTTATAAAGATATAACCAAGCCGCTTATTATGAGCAGCAGCACAACTGCGGTAGCATTTTTATGCCTGCTGTTTGTAAACTCCGGTGCATTACAGGACTTAGGTATTTTTGCTGCGGTTAGTGTTATGGTTACATCGCTATTTACATTACTTATTATTCCTCATTTATATAGGCCTAAAAGTTCTGAATTACAACATCATAATACAATTTTAGATAAGCTTGCAGGATTTTCATTTCATCAGAATAAACTGCTTGTAGCGGTTAGTGTTTTAATTATAATCATAAGTTTCTTTACTTTTAATAAGGTAGTTTATGATAAAGACATTTCTCAGCTTAATTATGTTCCTGACGATATTAAACTGGCAGAAAAACATTTGGAGGGCACTACAAACCTTATGTCTAAATCATTATATGTTACGGCATATGGTAATGATTCCGACGCCGTACTGCAAAACAATAATAATCTCTATGATCAGCTTAATAACGATAAAAAAGAGCACAAGCTTTTAACCTACAGTTCTATTGGCGGTATAGTACTGTCTGAAAGAGAACAGCAAAAAAAGATTGATAAGTGGAATAGTTTCTGGACACCGCAAAGAAAAGATCAGGTTAAGGCAGGTCTAATCGCCGAAGGTAATAAGCTGGGCTTTAAACCGAATGCTTATGATCCTTTTTATGCACTGCTTAGTAATAATTTCACTACTATTAGCCTTAAAGATTATCTAAAGGTAAAAGCACTTTTTTTAAATGAATTTATAACCGAGAAAAATGGATTTTATACTGTTTCTTCGGTCGTAAAAGTATCTGATGCGCAAAGAGATAAAGTTGTTTCGGCGCTTTCAGCAAAGCAAAAAGTGATGGTGATTGACAGGCAGCAGATGAATGAAGCTTTTTTGGGAGGCCTTAAAAACGATTTTACATCACTCATAAATTATTCATTTATTGCTATAGTACTTATATTGTTTTTGTTTTTCAGGCGCATTGAGCTGGTAATAATAAGCAGTATTCCAATTATTATTACGGGTATTGTAACCACAGGAATTATGGCAGTGTTTGATGTGCGCCTTAATATTTTCAGTACAATTGTATGTACGCTTGTGTTGGGGCATGGAGTAGATTTCAGTATTTTTATGACCAGTGCTTTGCAAAAAGAATTTACTACGGGTAAAAGCGAAATGGCAACCTACAGAACTTCTATTTTACTGGCTGTATTAACAACAGTGTTAGGTATAGGTGCACTTATATTTGCAGGTCATCCGGCTTTAAAATCTATTTCTTCCGTATCGTTAATAGGAGTTTTTGGAGCCCTTATTATAACATTTGTATTTTACCCTATACTTTTCAGGCTTGCCTTTACCCAAAGGGTAAAAAAAGGGAATGCACCTTTTGAATTAAGAACACTTTTGCAATCTTTATTTTTATTTGCGTATTATGGATTGGGATCGTTTATGTTATCCATTATAAGTCTGCTGTTTGTAAATATATTACCACTTAAAAAGAAATGGAAAATACAGGCATTTAGGTATGTCATGTCTAAATTCATGAAGTCTGTGCTGTATCTGAATCCTTTTGTAAAGAAAACGATACTTAATCCTAATAATGAAACTTTTGATAAGCCAGCCATTATTATAGCTAACCACACCTCTTTTCTTGATATTCTTGCAATAGGTATGTTAAGCCCTAAAATAATTTATCTGGTAAGCGACTGGGTTTACAATTCCCCCGTTTTTGGAATAGGGGTTAAACTTGCAGGTTTTTATCCGGTATCGCAGGGTATAGAGGGAGGCGTAGAACATTTGCGTAAAAAAGTGGAAGAAGGATATTCATTAGTTGTATTTCCGGAAGGAACACGATCTAAAAGCAATCAAATACAGCGTTTTCATAAAGGAGCATTTTACCTGGCTCAGGAATTTAATCTTGATATAGTACCCATACTTATACATGGTAATTCGGAGGTGCTTCCTAAAGGCGATTTCATAATCTATGACGGAAGCCTTACGCTAAAGATATTAGACCGTATAGCTCCTGATAACAGCCGTTTTGGTGTAACTTTTTCCGAAAAAGCTAAAGGTATAGGTGCTTACTTTAAGGAACAGTTCAGGCTTATGCGAACTGAAAGGGAAGCGCCTGATTATTTTAAAAGAAAAATACTGCATAGCTTTGCTTACAAAGAATCGGATGTTGTTGACACCGTAAAGAGTAATGTAAAAAACAGTATTGCAATATATCACAGGCTTAACAGCTTTGTAGGGTCAAAAGAAACCATATTGCATATAGCAGATAATTATGGTGAAACGAGTGTGCTTTTAGCCCTGCAGGAGCCTCAGAGAAAAATATACTGCTATATAGAAAATCAGGAAAAAAGGGAAATTGCCAAGACGAACTACATAAATACAAAACGGGATATTTATTATCTTTCTTCAGTTGAGGATGCTGAAAAGACAAATTATTCGGTTATTATTGCAGAAGCAGTAATAATAAACACGAATATAGCATTAAAGGCTGAACGTATTATTTTTATAAAACCATTTGAAGTTATAGTGCCCGATGGTTTTGATATTGAATATGAAGAAGATAGTTTTGTAATAGCCAGGAAGCGATAAGCAGATGAAAAAAAAGTATGATGTTGTTATAGTGGGAAGCGGTTTAGGCGGATTGGTATCTTCTATTATTTTAGCAAAAGAAGGATACAGCGTTTGTGTGCTGGAAAAAAACAATCAGTTTGGCGGTAACCTGCAGACCTTTGTAAGAGATAAAACCATTTTTGATACAGGGGTACATTATATTGGCGGACTTGATAAGGAACAAAACCTTTATAGCTATTTTAAATATATAGGTATAATGGACGGCCTCAGGCTAAAAAGAATGGATGAGGATGCTTATGATATTATTTCGTTTGATAATGATGAACAGGAATACCCACATGCACAGGGATATGATAACTTTGTAAAACAGCTATTAAAATATTTTCCTGATGAAGAAGAAAGCCTTAAGGCTTATTGCCAAAAGCTGATAGCTACCTGCGACACGTTTCCACTGTACAATCTTAACAACAGTGATGTAAAATATGACCCTGAAGTACTGGCTCAAAATGCAAAAGAGTATATAGACAGCATTACCCAAAATGAGAAACTAAGGGCAGTTTTGGCGGGTTCTAATTTTCTATATGCAGGTATAGCAGATAAATCGCCTTTATATGTTCATGCCCTTTCTGTAAATTCTTATATGCAAAGTGCCTGGCGGTGTATTAACGGTGGCAGCCAGATTACCAAGCTGCTTATAAAACAGCTTAAAAAATACGGAGGAGAAACTTATAAATACAAAGAAGTTACAGGTTTTGGCTTTGAAGATAATAAGCTCGTTTCGGCAAAAACTAAAGGCGGTACAGAAGTTTTTGGCGATATATTTATATCTAATATAGAGCCTAAAACTACGCTTAATCTTATAGGCAAAGATAAATTCAGAAAATCATTTTACAACAGGGTACAGGGGTTAGAGTGTGTAGTTTCTGCTTTCAGCCTTTATATAGTATTTAAACCAAATACCTTTAAATACCTCAATCATAATTACTATCATTTTAAAGATAGTTCTCTGGTATGGCAAAGCATGCATGCTACACAGGAGTCGTGGCCGGAAGGCTATATGGCGTCAATGAATGTGTCGGCAAAACAGGATGAATATGCTGAAAGCATGACGCTTATTACCACAATGGATTTTAATGAGGTTGCACAATGGCAGCATACATATAACACAGCTGCCGAGGAAACAGACAGAGGCGAGGCCTATAAACGTTTTAAAGATCAGAAAACAGAGCAGTTCTTAAAAGAAGTAGAGAAAAAATTCCCGGGAATAAGGGATTGTATCAAATCGGTACACGCGTCAACACCATTATCATACAGAGATTATATAGGGGGGCATAATGGCAATTTGTACGGATATGTAAAAGATTCAAACAACCCTATGAAGACCTTTATTTCGGCCAAAACCAAAATTGATAATTTGTATTTTACCGGGCAAAGCATTAATATGCACGGTGTATTGGGCGTAACCATAGGAGCCGTAGTAACATGCGGTGAAATTGTAGGTAAAGATTATCTTATAAATAAAATAAACAGCGAGGTTAACTTGTAGTACGGGTTATGAAAAGGAGTATATATGTATTTTTATTATTTTGTTCAGCATTACTGCTGGCATCATGTGGTACATATAAGTCACTTCATGATAAACCTGTAACTGAGGGTTATAATTCTACGCTTCCTGTTATCCAAAAGCAGAATGATACTTTAATTATAAGTGGTAAAAACTTTCTGCTAAAGAACCGTTACGGCCTTTGGGAAATGTATGTTGAGGGTGATGCTTTGGAAAGAGGTTTGACCGAAGGCGCAATATCTGAAGATCTGATGAAATTTCAGGAGCACGTTTTTCTGGATAAGGTAAAAGAAATAGTACCTTCTAAATTTAAGCAAAGCCTGCTAAGGCAGTTTTTAAAATGGTATAACAGAAAATTATATCTGCATGTACCACAGGAATATAAAACAGAAATTTATGGGCTGTCGCAATATGTATCTCATGAGTATGATAATGTAGCGCCACCTTATTTGCGCGTTTTATATTTGCATGCGGCCCACGATATTGGGCATGCTCTTAGTGATCTGGCTTTAGTGGGCTGCACATCTTTTGCAGCATGGGATGATAAAACCGAAGATGGTTCCCTGCTTATAGCGCGTAATCTCGATTTTTACGCCGGAGATGAATTTGCAAAAAATAAGATAATATCGTTTGTTAAGCCAGATAAAGGTTACGCCTATATGTCGGTGGGCTGGGCAGGTATGATAGGGAACCTTTCAGGAATGAATAGTGAAGGACTTACGGTTACTATTAATGCTGGTAAATCAGATATGCCAATAATCGCTAAAACACCAATATCTATACTTTCCCGTGAGATCTTGCAGTATGCTAAAAATATTGATGAAGCTGTTGCCATTGCTAAGAAACGAGAGGTTTTTGTATCGGAAAGTATTATGGTAGGGAGCGCTCATGATCATAAAGCGGTGCTTATAGAAGTTTCGCCTAAAAAGTTTGGAGTATATGATGTAGATAATACTTCGCAGTTAATATGCTCCAATCATTTTCAGAGTGAGGCTTATAAAGATGACGAAAACAATAATAGTACAATACAAAACAGTCATTCTGAATATCGCTTCGAAAGAATGACCGAACTACTGGCTGAACAGGATAAAGTAAATCCGGTAAAAGCAGCAGCTATTATGCGTAATAAGGATGGATTAAAAGATGCTTTGCTGGGTTATGGTAATGAAAAAGCTATTAACCAGCTGCTGGCGCACCACTCTGTAGTATTTAAACCGGAACAAAAACTGGTTTGGGTATCTGCTAATCCTTATCAGCTGGGTGAGTATGTAGCTTATGATCTGAATGCTGTTTTTGGCAAAGAACATTCAGATACTTTGCAGTCTATGGTTATAGATTCGCTAACCATTCCTAAAGATGATTTTATAGATTCTGAAGCTTTTAAAAAGTATGAGCAATTTAGAATTCAGGATAGAGTTGTTGATAAAGCTATAAATAACAAACATCATTTAGACACTGAATTCATAAAGGATTATCAGTTGTTAAATCCTGATTTTTGGCTGGTGTATTACAAAGCAGGAGTATATCTTTACAATAAAGGATATTATACTGCCGCAAGTGCTGAATTTAAAAGAGCACTTACTAAAGAAGTTACAACACTTCCTGACAGAGAGAAAACAGAAGAATATCTTAAAAGGATAAATAAGAAACTAAAATAGCATGGATATTCCTTCTATAGAAAAGGCATCATTAGCAGAAATAAAAGCATATCAGGAGCAGCGACTTAAAGAGGCCTTATATTATGCTGCCGAAAATTCACCCTATTACAGTTCGCTTTTTCGTAATAATGCCATTGCTATAGAAAATATAGTTAAGCTGGAAGATTTACAGCAATTGCCAGTTACCACAAAAGAGCAGTTGCAGGAATATAATGATGATTTTTTATGCGTACCTAAATCGCACATAATAGATTATACCACTACATCGGGCACATCAGGGCGTCCGGTAACTTTTGGACTTACCGATAAAGACCTTGAACGACTGGCCTATAATGAGGCTATATCTTTTATATGCTCCGGAATTAAAGAAGGCGATGTTGTGCAGTTAATGACAACAATAGACAGGCGTTTTATGGCGGGGCTTGCTTACTTTTTAGGCTTACGCAAAATTAAAGCGGGTGTTATTAGGGTAGGGGCCGGAGTGCCGGAACTGCAATGGGATTCTATTTTAAAATATAATCCGTCTTATTTAATTACAGTACCGTCATTTCTTTTAAAACTTGTAGAATATGCCGAGGCTAATGGCATAGATTATAATGCAAGCAGTATTAAAGGCGCTATATGTATTGGTGAGCCACTCCGTAATCAGGATTTTTCAGATAATACATTATCACAGAAGATTAAGGAAAAATGGAATATTAAATTGTTTTCTACCTACGCATCTACTGAAATGAGTACTGCCTTTGCCGAGTGCGAATATTCATGTGGTGGGCATCATCATCCCGAACTTATAATTGCTGAAGTACTTGATGAAAATGATAATCCTGTAAAGAACGGAGAAGCTGGTGAGCTTACTGTAACTACATTGGGTATTGAGGGTATGCCGTTAATACGTTTTAGAACAGGCGATATTGTACAGCTGCATACTGAACCCTGCCAATGCGGAAGGAACAGTATGCGGATAGGCCCGGTAGTGGGAAGAAAACAACAAATGATAAAATATAAAGGTACTACTTTATATCCGCCTGCAATGATTGATTTGTTGAGGTCTTTCCCCGAAATACAAAACCATATTATAGAGATAAGTACTAACGGCCTGGGTACAGATGAAATACTCATTAAAGCTGCGGCAATAAACCCTACAGAAGAATTATTGGTACAGATAAAAGATCATTTCAGGGCAAAGCTAAGGGTAACGCCTAAAATTATTTTTGCAACCTTAGAAGAGCTTAATAGTATTATGTTTAACCCTATGAGCCGTAAGCCTGTAAATTTTATTGATAGGCGGGTAAATTAAAAATAAGCCCTTAATTGTACACTTCCTGTATGTATTGCTTTAGTAGATTCACTTTTACGTCCCTGATAGCTTACGTTAACATCAAGAAACTGGGTAAGGTTTTTTTGCAGCAATAATCTCCAGGTAAGATTTTGCCCGGGTTGCAACCCTTCAAGCATCTGGTAAGCAGCAGGTGAGAGCTGGTTACCGTTAAAATCATTTTTATATAACGAAAATTCGCCATTTGCAGTAAACTGCTTTTCTGAAGCATAGCTAAATGATGTACCAACGCGTTGTTGGTTTAGTGTTTCCATTTCACCAAGGCGGTTCTCTTTGTTATTGTATTCATAAAAAATATCCCAACTTGCATTACGCGAAAAGATGTATGATATTTTAGGCTCAAGGGCATAACCTTCTATTCTGTAGTTTTTAGTGCCATAATTTTCAGAAGCCGAGGTTGATTTGTTTGTCTGACCTAAAAAGCCGAAAAGCCATGTTTTTTGAACAAGATGTGCATACTGCATTTGATGGCTCTGGCTGCTGTTTTCCTGAGAGCCGATGGTAAGCAGGGTTTTTGCCCTGTTTTTTAGATAGGTATAGGTTACAGAATGATCCTGCTTTCCGCGGTTGTAAAAAAGACTGTTACGTATGCCTGAGCTAAGCCCCAGTAAACTTTTCTCACTTGATGAAAACGGATTAAGATCGAAATTATCAGTATCGCGTTCTATTTTTCTATCAATTAAAAAAGAAGCCTGATCATAAAAATAAGATAAGAATTTTTTAAAACCTGTTTTGTTTTGCCATTGGTTCGGGTTCAATGTAACCGATTGTGAGAACTTATTCTGATGGGTACGCACAAATACCTGATTGGGCAAAAACACACGTACAAATGTAGCTTTGTCAGGAAAAGGTGCAACTTCAAATTCCTGCAATTCCTGTATGCCATTACCGTTATAATCGTTCCAGGTATAAACGCCCTGACCGGGATCTACTTCAAGATAGGTAAATTCCTGCTGGGCTATTGTACCCGATGTAGTTTCATACGCTGTATTTACCTGTACCAACTGATCCCAGTACCTGTCGTTATACAATACTCTCGAGTTTAAAGACGGTTCACTTTTTATAGCAGGATCTTCAAATTTAAGGTTACGGTAGTTTACAAAAACGGTAAGGTCGCTTTTTTCGGTTTGCAGTAATCTCGATTTCAGGTAATAAGATCGTGATGTGTTTACTTTTTTAAGCAGCCCGTTTACAAGGCTGTCATTGGCACGTTGCAGGTAACCCAACTCTACATATACTTTTGTGCTGTCTCCACGGCCTATAAAAGCACCAAACTCATTAAAGCGCTGGCTTAATGTGCTGAGTTGCTTAGATGGCTTTATTTTTTCCTGATTATCTTCCAGCCGTACAGTACCGCCAATCCAGTTTTTACTAAAATGGTATTTAGCCAGTGCCTCATTACGTATAAAAGAGGAAGTAGAGTAGTCGCTGTCGCTATGCATCCAGCTGCCGCGATTTTGTATAATCAGGTTTTTAAAATTAAAACCGCCATCTACTACATGGCGCATTCCATTAAAGGCATTGGCAAAGTCTAATTTTTCAAGCTGGTAGTTTACCTGTCCTTTGTTAGGAATACGAAAAGCTATACCTGTAACCAGATAGCTTTGATCGCCATTTGTAGTAACAATATTTGCAAGATTCCAGTCGCGGTTAAACTCAATATTAAACAGGCGTTCTATAGTACGGAAATCTTTTTGTATAAACTGGTAATTAGCAAAGCCATCCAGTTCCCACTTTCCGGTATATAAACGTTGTTTAGCATTAATTTTACCGGCAACTCCCTGATTATCGTTGTCATCTATAGGCGAAAAAAGGTTGAGGTCATTATTGCTTATTCCTGCCTCAAAGTCTATAACTGTTTTTTCGCTTGGGTTATATTTACCCAATACCGTAGCAATTTGTATTTTGGTAGGTGGGGTAAGGCGTACTACAGGTTCATAGTTACCCTGAGGAATACCATTTACTGGAGCTACATACTGATAAATTCGGCCTACGGCAGCAGCATTTGCTAAAATGTAATTACCCAGATTATTGCCCACAAGGCTAAAACGAACATTATACAGTTCATCATCAGGATTATTAGAATATTCAAATACCTCTACACCGTCTATTATTGTTTTTTTATACAGTGTTTTATTTTCAGAATAGGAATCTATAAAAGCTGAAGGCGCTGTCATTTTGGTTACATCATCTCCGGCATTTTTTAATATTGCAGCCTGCTCTTCCGATAGATTTTGTTGCAACGGCTGGTTTTTTACATCATTTTCAGAATACACAAATCCGCCAATGCTCCAGGTTTCAGCTTCATGGGTTACGCCGCCATAAGTTACAAAACGTGTATAACTGCGTTCCGAGTATTGGTATTCTATATTAATACGCATTTCAGATGTTATAGGGAACAATGAGGTGAAGATAACCTCACCGGCATTATAATCTATAATATAATCGTTGTTTTCTCCACGTTCCAGTAATATACCGTTTACAAATACCCGTTCAGAACCCGATATTACAAGTACATACAATTCGTCATTCGGGCCGCGTAGTTTATAAGGGCCCTGGTTGCCTTCCTGCCCTGTAAAAGTACTTTTAGCATACTGGCCGCGCACTAATGCAGCAGCAGCAAAAACAGAGGTTTTATTGTCTTCCCCGCCAAATGTAAAGTTGGTAGAAAGCCCCTGTACTTTTTTATTGAAATTAAGGAATCGCGACTGGCGGTTTTCAAGGAAGAGATCACCTGCACGAATGTTCCATTTATCAGTAAACATTTCAATAAAGATTTGGTCAAACTCATCAAGCTTTTGCGAATAACCGCCTTCCTGTAAAGGTATATTGGTATCCTGAATTGATGCGCGAAGGCTTACTTTATCGGATATTTTTCCGGTAATCTGAAGGTCAAGGTTAGAATTTACTACAGCGCTCTGGTTGTTGCCTACTGTAATTCCCCGTGTTATACTGCCCGATGTAGTTAATCCGTCAAAGGGCTTATAGGTGCTAAGCTGGTCTCGGGTGACTTTATACAGGTTGGGCCTTGACGCATCATTGCTCACAACACGGCTTTCGTCATAAATACTGTATTTTTTGGTAAGATAATCTGGGTATGACAGATAACGTAAAGTAAGGGTGTCCTGCGAAGTAAATCCATTTCTGAAAACCAAAGTACTATTACGGAAATCTACTTTGTAAAAGCTGGTATCTATATCATTGCCTTTGGTGTCTTTAAGTTTAAAAAAGGCTTTATTAATGCTTACACTGTCTATTTTTATAGTGTCCTGAGTAACTACAATTTTACGGTTTTTGTAGGGCGTAGTGATTTCCTGACCGTAAAGTGCGGAAACACAACATAAAAACACCAGTAAAAGCCCGTTTTTCAGCATAGTACACTATAAACTCAAAAAATGCAAAAGTAGTGTATTTAAAGGGAAGAATTAAGAAGCGGAAGTGTTAGGTAAGATTTCTTATTTTTTACGCACCATGAAGACAGGCTATATTTAATAGCGATTATACGTTTAAAAAACATACCCTGCTAAATATGCAGGGTATGTTTTAAGAAGCACTTAATATTGCAAACTATCTACTTCGCGCTTTCCTTAGTAACAAGCTGTAGTGTTTCGCGGCTTATTTGTTTTACCAATACTTCTTTGCCTTTTGCGACAGCATCGGCAGAATTTTCGGTAAAATGGCGTATAGTATATAACGATACATTCTCATTATAAGTAACCTGGAATTTTTTAGAAAGTATGCTTTTCAGTTCCGGGAAATTACCAAATTTATCATCTACACATACCGAGAAGCTAATAGCCGTATTTTGGATAAGTGTTACTTTGATTTTGTATTTGTGCAGGAGCATAAATATCTCACTTATGTTCTCTTCCATTATAAATGAGAAGTCTAACGATGAAAGCGAGATTAATAGCTGGTCTTTTTTTACAATAAAGCAGGAAGCCTGTGGTTCAAGATCGGCACCTTTACTTACTCGTGTGCCCGGTAATAATGGATTAATGAATGACTTTACAAAAAGTGGTATTTCTTTTTTCTGTAACGGTTGTAATGTTTTTGGGTGAATAACTGTGGCTCCGTAAAAAGCAAGCTCTATAGCCTCACGATATGAAATTTGATTTAGCAGTATTGCGTTTTCAAAGTAACGCGGGTCAGCATTCATAACGCCCGGTACATCTTTCCATATTGTTACATTTTCTGCATTTAAACAGTAAGCAAAAATTGCCGCAGTATAATCAGATCCTTCCCTTCCTAAAGTAGTGGTAAATCCGTTTTCATCAGACCCTAAAAAGCCCTGTGTAATATTAAGTGTCTTTTTCTTAAGTCCTTTAATATTGTTCTGTGTCTGGTCCCAGTCAACAATTGCATCACGGTAGGTGTTATCCGTTTTAATATATTCTCTAACATCGATCCACTGGTTTTTAAGTCCGCGTGCATTAAAATAATGACTTACAATTGTTGTAGAAAGTACCTCTCCTAAACTCACCACCTGGTCATATACAAAATTGTAGTTAGGTGATTTATTATGCTGAAGAAAGTTCTCAAGATCTGTAAATATGGCATTTACTGCTGCAAAAACAGGATTGTTGTCGTCTTCAAACAAATCCATTAAAATCTGGTTATGGTATTTTTTTACTTCCTGTACAGATGCCTGCAGCTCGGGTGACTTTTCAAAATAGTTCTTTATAACCGCCTCAAAGGCGTTTGTGGTTTTTCCCATAGCTGAGATAACCAGCAGCACGTCTTCGTGGCCAACTTTTCCTAAAACATCATACACATTTTTAATACCATCAGCATCTTTTACAGATGCACCTCCAAATTTGAATACTTTCATTCTGAAAATGTTTATAAATCTATTGTAAACTTTGTAATTCCTTCTTCGTCCATCTGAACGGTTAACCAGTCCTGAAATATAGTAGCGCCAGATCGCTTGTAAAAATCTATGGCATGGGTGTTCCAGTTAAGCACTGCCCATTCTACACGGCGTACGCCTTCCTGTCTGGCAAACTTAATCACTTCTTTATAAAGTGCGCTGCCTGCTCCGGTTCCGCGTTTATCTTCTTTTACTATCAGGTCTTCCAGATGTATTGTTTTGCCTTTCCATGTAGAGTAACGGTAATAAAAAAGTGCCATACCCACAACTTCATTATTAACTTCTGCAATAAAAGTTTTAAATAAAGGTGCGCTGCCAAATCCATCGCGCTCCAGTTCTTTTTCGGTTACCACTACGGCATCGGGTTCATTTTCAAAAACCGCCAGTTCTTTTATAAGTTCTAATATGGCGGGTACATCCTGTATGTGTCCTTTTCGTATTAACATGAGCAAAATTTGGGCAAAAATACACGCAAAATTGCTTCTAAATAATAAATTATTTTAATATCACAAAAATATCGATATTTGTGCCCTCAACACAACTACAACGATATAGTAATGGAAGAACGTAATAAAACGCTTGGCGAATTTATAATTGAAAAGCAGGAAGATTTCAAATATTCTTCAGGTGAATTATCAAGGCTTATCAACTCAATACGGCTTGCCGCTAAGGTTGTAAACTACAAGGTTAATAAAGCCGGACTGGTAGATATAATAGGTAAATTTGGAGAGCAGAATGTTCAGGGTGAAGATCAGCAGAAGCTGGATGTTTATGCCAATGAAACTTTTATGCAGACGCTTATAAACCGTGAAATTGTTTGCGGTATAGCCTCTGAAGAGAATGACGACTTTATTACAATTAAAGGTAATGACGGGGCACACAATAATAAATATGTAGTGCTTATGGATCCGCTTGACGGTTCATCAAATATAGATGTTAATGTATCTGTAGGAACTATATTCTCGGTTTACCGCAGGGTAACGCCTGTAGGTACTCCTGTAACACTTGAAGATTTCCTTCAACCGGGTACAAGTCAGGTCGCAGCGGGTTATGTTATTTATGGTACATCTACAATGCTGGTATATACTACAGGTAATGGAGTAAACGGATTTACCCTTAACCCGGCTATTGGTACTTTTTACCTTTCTCACCCTAACCTTACCTTTCCTAAAGATGGAACTATTTATTCTATTAATGAAGGGAATTATGTGCACTTTCCGCAAGGGGTTAAAGATTATATCAAGTACTGCCAGCTTGAAGAAGGCGACAGGCCTTATACTTCAAGATACATCGGTAGCCTGGTGTCAGACATTCACCGTAATATGATAAAAGGCGGTATTTATATATACCCAACAAGCTCTAAGGCACCTAATGGTAAACTAAGATTGTTGTATGAATGCAACCCGATGGCCTTTATTGCCGAACAGGCAGGAGGAAAAGCCTCTGATGGTTTTGGGCGCATTATGGAAATTCAGCCTACAGAATTGCACCAGCGTGTGCCGTTTTTCTGTGGCAGCTACAACATGGTAGAGAAAGCAGAAGAGTTTATGGGCAAATATGGAAGATAGGCTTAGATAAAATAAAAAATCCCGCAAATGCGGGATTTTTTATTTGTTCATGTGTTGCATTTCGTAAAGAAAAGTGTCTAAATCTACGTTTAATACAAGTAATGATAAAGCTTTGTCAACAATGTAGTGTACGTTGCCCGGTGTAAAACCTAATGCAAGTGCAAAACGTGTAAGTATTTCTTTTTGTCTCGGACCAAGAATATGGTCTGCATATACCATTCTTGAAAGGTCATACAAACGCTCCAGCCTGTGTACATGCAAGTACGGCGGATTAATAGGGTATCTTAAAGGGTTTTCAAGAATCTCCTTGTACTCATCATTAGAGATTTCAAGCTCTTTAGCTAATTTGTCAAGAAAGTGGCGTTCTTCAGTGCTTAGGTGGCCATTTTCCATAGCAACCCTTACGATTGCAGAAAAATGCCCTTTATTCCTGTTCTTAAATCCACTATCGAATAGATCTGAAATAGACATATTTTTTCTGTTAATATTTTACGGCAAATATACTTCTATATTTCATGCTGAAATAATTTTTTAAAAAGATTTTATCGGATTAAAAGTTCCTTTTTGCTCGTTGTCAGGAAGAAAAAGTTTATGAAAAAAAATGTAAGTTTACGCTTTAAATATTATAGGTAATATTATGTCAGAATTTTGGCTGTATTTTGAAACGGGTCTTTACCATGTGTTAGATATTAATGCATATGATCACATCCTGTTTTTGGCTATGCTTACAGTGCCTTATACCTTTAAGGACTGGAAAAATGTAATACTGCTTGTTACCCTTTTTACCATTGGGCATACATTGTCGCTCATATTATCTGTATACAGCATAGTAAGCTTAAATGCAAAAATGGTAGAGTTTCTTATACCTATTACCATATTGACGGCGGCTATTTACAACATTGTAAAACTTGGTAAAAAAGCATCTAGAAACAACACTGTAAATTTTATAGCAATAACAACTTTGTTTTTTGGTATAATACACGGGCTTGGGTTTTCTAATTATTTTAAGTTGGTATTAGATAAAAATGCCGACAATAAAATGCTGCCTTTGCTGGAGTTTGCATTAGGTATTGAAGCTGCCCAGGTAATTATAGTAATTTGTGTGTTAATAATTGGCTATATACTTCAGGAATTTTTCAGGGTATCTAGGCGCGACTGGGTGCTTATCATGTCGGCCTTTGTAGCAGGTATTGTAGTGCCTATGATTATAGGTAATAAATTTTGGTAATTTTTTAACTTTATACGGGCTGCCAATACTTATATTTGAGTATATGCGGTTCATTGCTTTGTAATGAAAGAGAGAAAACAGAATAAATATGATAAGGCTTATTTAAGAATTGCCAGAGAATGGGGGCAGTTATCATATTGCAGGCGTAAAAAAGTTGGCGCAATTATTGTTAAAGACAGAATGATAATATCTGATGGCTACAATGGTACACCCTCGGGTTTTGAGAACTGCTGTGAAGATGAGGAAGGGCTTACCAAATGGTATGTACTGCATGCCGAAGCTAACGCTATATTAAAAGTGGCCCGCTCTACACAATCTTGCGAAGGCGCAACATTATATATTACCATGTCTCCCTGTAAAGATTGTAGTAAGCTTATTCATCAGGCGGGAATAACAAGGGTTGTTTACCTTGAAGGTTATAAAGATAATTCAGGTATAGACTTTTTACTTAAGGCGGGAGTAGAAGTGGCACATATAGCCAATCTGGAAGCTGATATAAATGAAAATTAACAGAATATATTTACCTATTGCTTTATCGGTCGCGCTTGCGGCAGGACTGCTTATTGGCAGTTTTTTAGATTTTCCGTCAACACAGCGCGGAATGATTTATAGTGCTAATAAAAGTAAGCTTAACAAACTTATAGACTTTATTGACCGTGAATATGTAGATGATATTAATACCGACTCTATTGTAGATATTACTGTAAACAGCATACTCGAAAAGCTGGATCCGCACTCCGTTTATATTGCAAAAAATGAGATGGAACAGGTTGCTCAGAGTATGAAAGGTGATTTTGTGGGTATCGGAGTCAATTTTTATATGTATAAAGATTCTGTAGCGGTTATTAAGCCTATTCCGGGAGGCCCGTCTGAAAGAGCCGGTATAAAATCGGGTGACCGGATATTATTTGCAGATAATACTAAGCTTTTTGGGCGAAAACTACCTAACGATACGCTTTTCTCAAAGTTAAAAGGAGAAGAGGGTTCTAAGGTAAGGCTTACTATTTTCAGGAAAAGTGAAAATAAAAAATTCAATATAGATGTTCAGCGTGATATTGTGCCCATAAAAAGTGTAGATGCCGCTGTTATGGCCGGTAAAAATACAGGGTATATAAAAGTGAACCGTTTTGCTGAAACTACTTATGATGAATTTCACAGGGCCTTGATTAACCTTAAAGCGCAGGGAGCAACAGAGCTGATTGTTGATTTGCGCGATAACGGCGGGGGATATCTTGAAAAGGCGGTTCAGATAGCCGATGAATTTTTGAAAGACGGAGAACTTATAGTAAAGACGAAAAACAAAAAGAACCGCGAAGACAAAACTTATGCTACTAAAAAAGGCGATTTTGAAAACGGTAAGCTTTATATCTTAATAAATGAAAATAGTGCTTCTGCCAGTGAGATACTTGCCGGAGCTATTCAGGACAACGACAGGGGTACTATTGTAGGCAGACGCTCTTTTGGTAAAGGGCTTGTGCAGAGAGAAATGCCTTTGGGTGACGGCAGTGCTGTAAGACTTACTGTAGCCCGGTATTATACGCCATCGGGCAGGTCCATACAAAGAAGTTATGATCATGGTGGTGACGAATATTTTAATGATTTTGAGAAGCGTTTTGAAAGTGGTGAATTGTATGCTGCCGATAGTATTAAAATAGCCGACACGCTTAAATTTAAAACGACTAAGGGCCGTATTGTATACGGAGGGGGCGGTATTATACCCGATATGTTTGTGCCATTAGAAGGTAAGCACGGCGATGAGGCAGTAACTATGATAATGCAAAGTGGTATAGTAAGCTATTTTGTGTTTGAACAGCTTGATAAAGAAAGAAAAGAATTTAAAGGCCTTAACGCTGCCCGTATTACAGAAAAAGTAATGGATACAGATAAATACTTTAAGGCTTTTGCTGCGTATCTGACAAAAAACGGACTCGTTTTTAAACTTGATAAGCATAAAGAAAGAGTGAAGCATTATCTGGCCGCCGAGTTTGAAAGACAGTTGCTGAACGAGAAAGTATATTATGAAATGATACTTAAAGAAGATAATATGGTAAAAGCTGTACTGGCAAAATAGTTTAAAGCATTCATAACTAGTAACTACTAGTATGCCTAAGTATAAAATACAAAAGCCCGAAATAGAATTTCGGGCTTTTGTATTTTAAGAGTCAGATTGAAGTTTGTTTGCCTGCTGCAATCTGATTATTTTCTGATACTATCGTGATATTGAGTCTGCTTGCCGTCATTCCACAAAGTAAGAATGTCTGTGCCTACTGCCGCACCGCTTCCTGCCGCAATGGCAAGCTGGCTGCGATGGCCTGCAAGTGTACCTACAGCATAAATGCCTTCGGCTACCAGGTGGTCTTCGTTTTTAAGCTGAATCCGGTTTTTTTCAGGAATGGCTTTTTTATGAGGGATTACATAATCCATAAGGCCCTCTATGGCAAATGTGCCCGCAGATCCAATAGCAACAACTACAGCTTTTGTTTTATATGAACTTTTGTTTGTTGTAACTGTAAAATTTCCCGCCTCACCTTCAATACTCATTACTTTTTCGTTTGCTATTTGTTCCATTTCCGGATATAATGAACTTAACTGACTAAGACTGGTTTCCATAAGGGTTGATCCTAGCGTTCCGGCAGGAATGCCATAAGCATTGTTAAAAAGTGCATCTTGTAAAGAAGTTGATTTCTGATGGGTAAATATTCCTGCTTTTTTGCCTTCGGCATACGGCCTTTTTAGTGCAGAACCTATAATAAGCGCGCATGATACGCCTGAAACGCCACCACCAATAATTAAAACGTCAAACATATTTAGTGTCTTGTTTTTTCTTCAATATTCTTAGAAGCTTTAAAAATAAACAGTATGCAAACAGCACACAATGAAGCTACAATGCCTATTAATGCTACAAGACTGTCGCCTCTGAAAATGTTATTAAAATCAAGAAGGGTAATGTTAAATACTATAAGTGCAAGTGCAAGTACTATTAAAATGTAAATAAAAATTTTCATTGTTTAGAGTTCTTAGAATAATGTAGTGAGTAGTAAGGTTGGTTTTTAGTGCGTGAATTTAAGAAATATAATTATTACAGAAACAATTGTTTAACATTAGCTGCAAATAATTTAACAGCTATGGCAAGCAAAATTACTCCAAAAACTTTTCTTATTACGCTAAGCCCGTTAACGCCAAGTACTTTTTCTATGCGCGAAGAAGATTTTAGTACAGCGTAAACAACAATAATATTTATTATTATAGCAATAATAATATTTATTTTTTCATATTCAGCCCTTAAGGAAAGCAGTGTAGTCATAGTTCCTGCCCCTGCAATAAGCGGAAAAGCTATGGGTACAATAGAGGCTGTACTGGGGCTGTCTTCTTTATAAAGGCGTATGCCTAAAATCATTTCGAGGGCAAGAAAGAAAAGCACAAATGAGCCTGCAACGGCAAATGAGCTGGCATCTATACCAATAAGTTTAAGTATTTCTTCTCCTACAAAAAGAAAAACTATCATAATAACCATAGCTACTATAGATGCTTTTTCGGACTGTATGTGGCCAAGTTTGTTTCGCAGGTCTACAATAATAGGAACGCTGCCTATTATATCGATCACTGCAAACAGCACCATACTTATAGTAAATATTTCTTTCCAGTCAAATCCCATTGCTAAATATTTTAATCGGCAAAATTACCCTTAATAATTAACAGCAACAAACAATTTTACAGGATTTTGGCTACTCCCAATATTGCTAACTTTGTTTATCTTTGCGGCATGTTTCAACTGGGTAAAACAATAGTGTCTGAAGACATACTGGAAAAAGAGTTCGTTTGCAATCTTTCTGCCTGCAAAGGGGCTTGTTGTGTAGATGGTGATGCGGGTGCGCCGCTGAATGAAGAGGAAACCGGAATACTGGAGGCTGTATATCATAAAGTAAAATCTTTTTTAAGAAAAGAAGGTATTGCTGCGATAGAGGCTCAGGGAACATGGGTTAAAGGAACCGATGGCGATCTTGAAACGCCGCTTATTGATAATAAAGATTGCGCTTATGTAATTTTTGACGGTAAAACTGCGCTTTGCGGCATTGAACAGGCTTATAATCAGGGTTTGATTGACTGGAAAAAACCTGTGTCGTGTCATTTATATCCTATCCGTATAAAAGACTTTACAGAATTTGCTGCGGTAAATTATGACAAATGGGATATTTGTGACGATGCCTGCTCTTTAGGTAAAGAACTTGAAGTGCCCGTTTATAAATTTGTTAAGGAAGCGCTTATTCGCCGCTTTGGTGAAGATTGGTATGCCGAACTTGAAAAGGTAGCTGCCGAGCTTAAAGATAACCCTGTGCAAAGAAGACGTTAATACCTTTAAAAACATACGTTTTCACTCTGTTTTTTACGAAAAAATCGTTATATTTATGTTTTGCAATATATTGTAAATCAATATATTGCAAATATAGCGGGTTGTTGTAAGAATTTTTCTGTTGTTAAAAACTATAGTCAATTGTGAATAAGTTTGGCTTTCATTTTTTAATTCAAATGCCAATCTTTGTATTCCCCCTTACGACAATGTCATCTATTCTTTAATACTATAAAAGTCAAAACAATATGTCTGCAATTGAACCTATTTTACAGGAAAACAAAAACCGTTTTGTGATCTTCCCTATAAAACATCATGATATATGGGATTGGTACAAAAAAATGGAGGCGAGTTTCTGGACGGCTGAAGAAATTGACCTTCATCAGGATCTTAACGACTGGAACACCAAG
This sequence comes from Flavobacterium sp. NRK1, assembly GCF_024054175.1. GTDB lineage: Bacteria > Bacteroidota > Bacteroidia > Flavobacteriales > Flavobacteriaceae > Flavobacterium. Next base: position 856,655 of record NZ_JAMXLA010000001.1, on the reverse strand, counting down.
CTTAGCGAAGATGAAAAATATTTTATTAAGCACATTCTTGCCTTTTTTGCAGCATCTGACGGTATAGTGAACGAAAATCTTGCAGAAAACTTTGTAAATGAGGTGCAGTATGCAGAAGCTAAGTTTTTCTATGGTTTCCAGATCATGATGGAAAATATCCATAGTGAAACATATTCTCTTCTAATAGATACCTATGTTAAAGATGAAACGGAGAAAAATGAGCTGTTTCATGCTATTGAAGTATTTCCTGCAATTAAGAAAAAAGCAGAATGGGCACTTAAATGGATAGAGTCTGACTCGTTTGCTGAAAGGCTTATTGCTTTTGCAGCTGTAGAAGGCATTTTCTTTTCAGGGGCATTTTGTTCTATTTTCTGGCTTAAAAAGCGCGGGCTTATGCCGGGACTTACCTTTTCTAACGAATTAATTTCAAGAGATGAAGGTGTTCATTGTGATTTTGCAGTGCATTTGCATAATCATCACCTTATAAACAAAGTGTCTAAAGACAGGATTAAAGAAATTCTTATAGATGCATTAAATATTGAGAGAGAATTTATTACCGAGTCGCTTCCGGTTAGCCTTATAGGAATGAATTCAGTACTGATGACACAGTACCTGGAGTTTGTAACCGACAGGCTGCTTGTGGAGCTTGGCTGCGAAAGACAATATAACGTGGGTAACCCGTTTGACTTTATGGATATGATTTCGCTTCAGGGTAAAACTAACTTCTTTGAGAAAAGAGTTTCTGAATACCAGAAAGCGGGAGTTATCAAAAATGAAGGTGATTCGCAAAAAATTAGCTTTGACGCCGATTTTTAATAAAAACAAACCTCTAACCAAATGCAGGCGTGCTGTATGCAGCACACCGATTATTAACCTAAAATTATTGCCATATGTATGTAGTTAAAAGAGACGGAAAAAGAGAGCCGGTAATGTTTGATAAAATTACCGATCGAGTAAGGAAACTGTGCTATGAACTGAATGAACTGGTAGATCCTGTTAAGGTGGCAATGCGTGTTATTGAGGGATTATATGATGGGGTAACCACATCTGAACTTGATAACCTTGCAGCAGAAACTGCTGCGTCTATGACGATTACCCACCCTGATTATGCACAGCTTGCTGCGCGTATTGCGGTGTCTAACCTTCATAAAAACACTAAAAAATCGTTCTCTGAAACGATGACCGATATGTATCATTATGTAAACCCGAGGACAGGGCAGGAAGCGCCTTTACTGTCTGATGAGGTTTATGAGGCTATTATGGCAAATGCCGAGGTACTGGATTCTACAATTATATATAACAGGGACTTTAATTACGATTACTTTGGGTTTAAAACCCTTGAGCGCTCTTATCTGTTGAAAATTAACGGACAAATTGTTGAAAGGCCTCAGCATATGCTTATGCGTGTATCTGTTGGTATTCACCTAAATGATATTGAATCGGCTATAGAAACCTATGAGCTGATGTCTAAAAAATTCTTTACCCATGCTACGCCTACATTATTTAATGCAGGTACGCCAAAACCGCAAATGTCATCATGTTTCCTTCTTTCTATGAAAGATGATAGTATAGATGGTATTTATGACACACTAAGAAATACAGCTAAAATATCACAGTCTGCAGGTGGTATCGGTTTGTCTATTCATAATGTAAGGGCTACAGGTTCTTATATTCGTGGTACAAATGGTACATCTAACGGTATTGTGCCTATGCTTCGTGTATTTAATGATACAGCGCGTTATGTAGATCAGGGCGGAGGTAAACGTAAAGGCAGCTTTGCGGTTTATATTGAGCCTTGGCATGCTGATATTTTTGATTTCCTTGATCTAAGAAAAAATCATGGTAAAGAAGAAATGAGAACGCGTGACCTGTTCCTGGCTATGTGGATTCCTGATTTGTTTATGAAACGTGTTCAGGAAGACAGCACATGGACTCTAATGTGTCCTAATGAGTGTCCGGGCCTTTATGATGTTCATAGTGAAGAATTTGATGGTCTTTACCTTAAATATGAAGCTGAGAACAAAGGAAGAAAAACAGTTAAAGCACGTGAGCTTTGGGAAAAAATACTTGAATCTCAAATTGAGACTGGCTTACCGTATATGCTTTACAAAGATGCGGCTAACAGAAAATCGAACCAGAAAAATCTTGGTACCATAAGGTCTTCAAACCTTTGTACAGAGATTATGGAATATACATCACCGGATGAAATTGCGGTATGTAACCTTGCTTCTATTTCTTTGCCAATGTTTGTTGAGAACGGTAAGTTTAACCATGACTATTTATACCAGGTTACTAAGCGTATAACGCGTAACCTTAATAAAGTAATAGACAGGAATTATTACCCGGTTAAAGAGGCTGAAAACTCTAACATGCGCCACCGTCCTGTTGGGCTTGGTGTTCAGGGCTTGGCAGATGCGTTTATATTAATGCGTTTACCATTTACAAGTGATGAGGCTAAAGCATTAAACCAGGAAATATTTGAAACTATTTATTTTGCAGCGGTTACTGCTTCTATGGAATTGGCAAAAGAAGAAGGTGCCTATTCAAGTTTTGAAGGATCTCCTATTTCTCAGGGAGAGTTTCAGTATAACCTTTGGGGCTTAACTGATGCTGATTTAAGTGGCCGTTGGGACTGGGCTTCGCTTCGTAAAGAAGTAATGGAGCATGGTGTAAGAAATTCACTGCTTATGGCGCCAATGCCAACAGCTTCTACATCGCAGATATTAGGCAACAACGAGGCGTTTGAGCCTTATACATCTAATATATATACCAGAAGGGTGCTTTCGGGAGAGTTTATTGTTGTAAACAAACACCTTCTTGAAGATCTTGTAAACCTTGGCTTGTGGAATGAAAACCTTAAGCAGGAAATTATGAGAGCAAACGGATCGGTACAGAATATAGATATCATTCCTCAGGATATAAAAGACCTTTACAAAACGGTTTGGGAAATGAGTATGAAGGATATTATAGATATGTCACGCCAAAGGGGTTACTTTATCGACCAGTCGCAATCACTTAACCTGTTTATGGAAGGTGCTACATTCTCTAAACTTACATCTATGCACTTTTATGCATGGCAAAGCGGCCTGAAGACAGGTATGTACTATTTAAGAACCAAAAGTGCTGTGGATGCTATTAAGTTTACGCTTAATAATGATAAAAAAGTTGAGGTGGTGCCGGAAATCGCAGCAGCTCCAAAACCGGCAGTTACAGCAGGAACAGCAGAAGATGTTCAGCCTATTGCAGTAAGTGAATTTCAGGCTATGCTTGAGCGCTCAAGAACTGCAGATCCTGAAGATTGTGAAATGTGCGGATCTTAATAAAGAAGATGAATAAATTTTCATAAAAATAGAATAAGGAGCAATTTGCTCCTTATTTTTGTTTTCTAACCAAAACAATTATTATTTATGGAAACAGTTACCGGAGTGGCAATCAGCCCGGCAATGTTAGTGCCTTGGTATAAAAGGCTACTGAATTTTGTTATTGATATTCTTGTTGTTTGTTTAATTTTCATCATATTAGGTGCTATAGCGGGAATTTTATCGCTTTTTGGCTACAATGGTTTTGCGCTGTGGTTTGATAAATGGGACGGCTTAACCGACAGGCTTGTAACTACTCTGGTAATGGTAACCTACCTTTTTTTAATTGAGGTGTTTACTCAAAGAAGCGTAGGTAAATTTATTACAGGAACCATAGTTGTTTCAGAAGACGGAACAAAACCTGAGGCAAGAAGTATTATGATAAGAAACCTTTGCAGAATATTAAGTTTTGAAGCACTAAGTTTTTTGGGCAGTAACCCAAGGGGCTGGCATGATTCGGCATCGGGTACTTATGTTGTAGATGCTAAAAAATATAAAGAGGCTCTGGAATCAAGACAATCGTTTGACCAAATAGGCCTTGAACAAAATTAAAAAAATGCAGAAACCTGTTGAAATAACCTTTGGTATGCTTGCTTCCCGCAATAAAAGGTTTGTAAACTTTATTTTAGACAGTATAATAGTTACCATAATTCAGCTTGCTGTTTCCATGGGTTCAAACTGGATATATGATAATTATGGGCAGGAAGGGTTTTTAATAGGCCCTCCTGTTTTGGGTAATTTTAAATATACCCTGCTTGGCCTTGGTTTAAATATAGTTTACTATGGCCTGTTTGAATCGTTAAACATGCGCACGGCAGCTAAGTATGTTACAAACACAATGGTAGTAAACAGGGACGGTACACAACCCGATAATGCCCGTATTTTATTGCGAACATTATGCAGGCTTATTCCGTTTGAAGCAATTACGTTTCTTGGTCGTCCGCCAATAGGTTTTCACGATAACCTGTCTAAAACACTGGTGGTAGACATATATGAATTTGAGAAAGCACAAAGGGCCGCAAAAATGAAGGATATAAATAATAACGAAGAAAAACGATAATATGTCTAAAGATAAAAAAGGGGTGTATTCCGGACTTATAGAGAAAGACGAGAATGGTAATTATTTTTGTGGGGAATACCTGCTTGATTATCAGCATGTGGAAAAAAGCTTTAAAGTTGGAGATAAAATAACTATTAAATCGGTTATAGATAATCCAAGTGATAAGAGTATAGAGCAATATCCTAAGAAATCACGTGATTTCTTTTTATTCAACAACAAAAAGTAACTTTGCATAGCAATTAAAATAATACAGGTTGAGCGCATTATTTTTTACAGACAGAACCGAGGTTGATATTAACGATGTTGTTTTTAACGATGCCGTTGCTGTACAGATTGAACAGTTTTTAAAAGAATACCGCTTTAGGGAAGTGCTGGAACAGTATGAGCTGCCTGTAAACAATAAAATGCTTATGTATGGCAAAACGGGGTGTGGTAAAACCATGACTGCAAAAGCCATTGCAAAAGTGCTGGACAGGAAACTTATAGTTGTTAACCTCTCTAATATAGTTTCATCTAAACTGGGAGAAACGGCTAAAAATGTAGCTGCATTGTTTAAAGAAGTGAGTTATCATGATGCTGTGCTGTTTTTTGATGAATTTGATACTTTAGGGCAGGTACGTGATTATGACAGCCGCGACAGCAGCGAGATGAAGCGTGTAGTGAATGCAATTTTGCAGTTGGTAGATAATTTTCCGTCTAACTCTGTTTTAATTGCAGCTACCAATCAGATCAAGATGATAGACGAAGCACTTATACGGCGTTTTGAGTTAAGGCTTGAATTTACATCGCCTGCAAAAGAAGTGCTTAATACTTATTACGAGAGGCTGCTGGCCAAATATCCGGCAGCGTTTCAGACTATAGAACGTAAATATGATATCTCTTTTGCCGAGGCAAAAAATGAAGTGTTTACACAGGTTAAAAATAATATTATTCAGGCAGAGCTGGCAAAGTCAGGCATAAACTAAATCATAAATAAAATGATGAAATGGGAACAGCTACTGTCGCTTAAAAGGCAGGGCGATACAAGCAAAAGGTTACGTAAAGAACAGGACGATACCCGTTTGGGTTTTGAAGTGGATTATGACCGTATTATATTTTCGTCGGTTTTTAGAAGCCTTCAGGATAAAACGCAGGTAATACCCCTTTCTAAAACTGATTTTGTGCATACGCGCCTTACTCACAGCCTTGAAGTATCTGTAGTAGGACGTTCGTTAGGAAGGCTTGTAGGTAAAAAGATCATCGAAAAACATCCTTACCTTCAGGATATTCATGGTTACCAAATGAATGATTTTGGGGCTATTGTAGCTGCGGCTGCATTATCTCACGATATTGGTAATCCTCCATTTGGGCATTCGGGAGAGAAAGCTATAGGTGAATATTTTAAAACAGGAAGAGGACAGCAGTATAAGGAACAGCTTACCGATAAGCAATGGCAGGATCTTATAGATTTTGAAGGCAATGCCAACGGGTTTAATCTGCTTACAGCTTCACGCCCCGGCATTGAGGGCGGATTAAGAATATCATATGCTACGCTTGGTGCTTTTATGAAGTATCCTAAGGAGTCTTTGCCTAAAAAACCAACTAATAACATTGCCGATAAAAAATATGGCTTCTTTCAGTGCGATAAGGCTTTCTTTCAGGAAGTAGCAGCAGAGTTAGGACTTATTCCGAATAAAACGGGAGATGATATAGGATATGAACGTCATCCGCTGGCGTATCTTGTTGAGGCAGCCGACGACATTTGCTATACTATTATAGACTTTGAAGATGGAATTAACCTGGGACTTATTTCTGAAGATTTTGCCTTAGAATATTTAATAAAGCTGGTTAAGGATAATGTTCATGTAGAAAAATATAAATCGCTTGTTACTAAAGAAGACCGCATAAGCTACCTGCGTGCACTGGCGATAAGCAGCCTTATCGGCGATGCTGTAAATGTTTTTCTTGAAAACGAAGAGGCTATATTGCAGGGGAAATATCCTTATGCACTTACCGAACGTGGTAAATATACCGCGCAAATGAAGGACATTATTAATATAAGCATTAAAAATATTTATCAGAGCCGCGAAGTAGTAGAGAAGGAGGTTATTGGATATAGAATAATTAATACGCTTCTGGATACTTTTTGTACGGCCTATAACAACACATTTGAAGGTAAAGCAAGTAACTATGACAAGCTTATAGTAAAGCTGCTCCCTGAGAAGTTTATTACAGAAAAAATGAACCTGTATGACAGGCTGCTTCATATTTGCCATTTTGTATCTACACTTACAGATGGAAAAGCTGTGTTATTGTATAATACAATTACAGGAGCAAAATAAAACACTAACAAATACTAAAAAAGGCAGGAACTTTAAAAGTTTCCTGCCTTTTTTAGTAGCTATATTTATGCTTAAAAACTATAGCTTAAGCCTACGCCTATCATTTGTTTAAGCTGTATTCTTGGGCCTTCGGTAACCTGCTCACCATCTCGTTCAACCTTGTTTTTAATGTCGTCATCATAAATCATATGCATGCCAACATTTGCCTTTACGTACTGATTTACAGTAAGGTCAAGCTGCATTTGCCAATCAACGTCAATATTACCAAAATTATTCAGGTAGTCTGTATAAAATACAAAACGGTTGTCCAGCATTATGTTGGTAAAAATTTGTCTTTTAAACTGATTGGTGATTAATATACCTAATTCAGTACGTGAGTTTTTACCCGATTTTATAATGTTTCCGTCAGCATCTTTGATTGCAGCGTCAACCCCAAAAGCCCCCTGATCGGCAAGCGTATTGTTTAAAACAAGAGTTGTTTTGTCTGTAAGAGGAGAAAAATAGGCATTAAGCCCTAAATCTTTACGGATATACTCGCTACCAATCCCCAGAAAGATGTAAGCCGGTGAAAAAGGCCCAGATATTTCATCTTCGGTATTTGGATAATTATAACCGTTGGCAAATTGTGTCTTAAAATTAAACTTGGCACTATAGTACCAGTTAGAAATTGTATCAGTTCTATATCCAAAGGTAGAGTTAAGCTCTATCTGGTCATCGGTTTTTCTTGTTCCCTGATCCTGCTGCCTGTTAAGCCCGAATTTAAGGATAAGTTCGTTGTTCCAGTTGAGATTTCCTTTTACATACTTCCTTACGAAGGCACCCTTTACAACACCTGCCACAGAGTTATTGCCTCCTACATTCCAGTTTACAAAAGCTACCTGATTAATATCAAGGCCTACCCGGTTTGTTTTTTCCCAGTAAGTTATGGTATCGGGTAAAGTGGTTGTTACTAATATTTGTGCTTTTAATGTATGGCTAAATGCAATGCATAGTAATGCAAGTATGCAGGCTTTTATTCTCATTCTGAACAGTTTTTTGGAAATGTGATGCAAAAGTCGGCATTTTTTCAGTAAGCAGAAAAAATATCTTTAAGGCTTTTAACGTCAATTCCGCAATAATGTTGTAGCTGGTTTACTGTTCCGTGTTCAATAAAGTTATCAGGAATTCCTAAGTTTCTAATTTTCAAAGTGTAACCATTTCTTGTCGCGAAAGCTGCTATTGTACTTCCAAAACCACCTGTAATGCATCCGTCCTCAATTGTAACAATTTCTTCATGTTGCCTGAATATTTCATGCAAAAGAGCTTCGTCCAGCGGTTTTATAAAGCCAAAATCATAATGAGAGAACAAGGAAGCATTGTCAATTTGTGCCAATGCCTTAGTTACATTATTGCCTATAGTACCTGTAGATAATACAGCTACCTGAGAGCCTCCTCTTAAAAGGTTTGCTTTTCCAATTTCAATAGCTTTAAAAGGCTGAAGCCAATGCAGGTTTTCTCCTCTGCCACGCGGGTAGCGTATAGCAATAGGGTGGTCTAGCCCTAGCTGGGCAGTATATAAAATAGTACGTAAGTCGATTTCATTTAAAGGCGCATAAATAATAAGATTCGGAATACAGTTTAGATATGCAATGTCAAATACTCCGTGATGCGTTGCCCCGTCTTCGCCAACAAGACCTGCACGGTCAAGACAAAATATAACAGGAAGGTTTTGCAACGCTACATCATGAATTAGCTGATCATAGGCTCTTTGTAAAAAAGTAGAGTAGATATTGCAATAAACAATCATACCTTGTGTAGCCATACCGGCAGCTAAAGTAACGGCATGTTGTTCGGCAATACCAACATCAAAAGCACGGTCAGGAAAAGCTTCCATCATAAATTTCATGGAACTCCCTGATGGCATTGCAGGAGTAATACCTATTATTTTGTCATTTTGCTTTGCCAGTTCAACCAGTGTAAGCCCAAAAACATCCTGGTATTTTGGTGGCAGGTTTTCGTCGGCTATTGCAAGAACTTCTCCGGTAATACGGTCAAACTTGCCGGGAGCATGGTATTTAACCTGATCTTCTTCGGCTTGTTTTAGTCCTTTTCCTTTTGTAGTTATAATGTGCAGGAACCGTGGTCCTTTGTTATTTTTAAGCCTCTCAAGTTCTTTTAATAAAGCAGGCAGGTCATGTCCGTCTATCGGGCCGCTGTAATCAAAGTTAAGCGACTTTATCATGTTGTTATCGCGGGGGTTAGTACCTTCTTTTACCTGAGTAAGATAATTTTTAAGTGCCCCGACACTTGGATCTATACCTATGGCATTGTCATTTAATATAACAAGCAGGTTAGCATCGGTTACCCCTGCATGGTTAAGCCCTTCAAAAGCCATACCCGATGCAATAGATGCATCGCCTATAACGGCAATATGGTTTTTATCTTCTCCCTTTAGTTTAGACGCAATAGCCATACCTAAAGCTGCTGAAATTGATGTACTGCTGTGGCCCGTGCCAAAAGTGTCATATTCACTTTCACTACGTTTAGGAAAACCGCTTATGCCGCCCAATTGTCTGTTAGTATCAAACTTGTCTTTACGGCCTGTGAGTATTTTATGTCCGTAAGCCTGATGGCCTACGTCCCAAACCAAAAGATCGTCGGGTGTATTAAAAATATAATGCAATGCAATGGTAAGCTCGGTAACGCCAAGACTGGCACCAAGATGGCCTTCTTTAACCGAAACTATATCTATAATAAAACTGCGCAGTTCCTGTGCCAATTGCGGCAATTGTTCAGTGCTGAGTTTTCTCAGGTCTGCAGGATCATGAATGCTGTTTAATAAGGTATTTGCCATTACTTGAAATAGAATAGCAAATTTACGATATAAAAATTAGTTATTCGTGGATTTGTGTATCCGGTTATTCGTTGCTTTTTGCTGTTCAGCCCTCGTTGGGGTAATAGAGTCCTGAGGGTACTTTACCATTCCCATAACAACGTGTTCATTTTTGCGGTCAGGGAGAGGCGGGGGCGGCAAAGTTATTGTGTCTTCCGATGTTTCAACGATTTCTCCGGTCAAATGGCTATCCTCTTTACAACTAAAAAGTATCGATCCCATAGTTACCAACAATGCAAGCAAAAATACATTGATGAATTTTGTCTGTGAATACAAAACCTTTTTCGGAATACTAACAGAATTTTTTTCCTGTAATTGTTCATTGCTAAACCGTCCACATATTTTTGTATTCCTGTTGGCTCTAAGATAGATGATTATTTCATCATTATTCATTTCCGTAAAATCAACAACCGTTTTACTACATAAACTGCAAAAACGACCTTGTTCATCCGGAGTCATAGCACCCCAGTTTTCGTGACAGGGTTTTGGGATTGAGAATTGGCTTTTCATGCTGGTCAGGTTTTAAATTCTAACGCATCAATGGGAACAAATCGTATGTTAAATTTAAAGATTTATTTTCAGGGCTTTGTAATCAAAATCGTATTTTTGTTTTTATGGATAATATTTTTACTCACGAGTATTTCATGAAAAAAGCACTGCAGGAAGCTCAGGAAGCTTTTACCAGAGGTGAAATACCTGTAGGTGCAATTGTAGTAGTAGATAACAGGGTAATTGCAAAATCACATAATCTTACAGAATTGCTTAATGATGTTACTGCCCATGCCGAAATGCAGGCGGTTACCGCTGCTGCTAATTTTTTAGGAGGTAAATATTTAGCCAATTGTACATTATATGTAACGCTTGAGCCTTGCCAGATGTGTGCCGGTGCTTTATACTGGAGCCAGATAACAAGGGTGGTATATGGTGCTGCCGATGAACATAGAGGATACAGGACTATGGGAGGGAAGCTCCATCCGAAAACAGAAATTGTTACTGGTATTATGGAGCAGGAATGTGCCGCTTTAGTAAAAGATTTTTTTAAACAGCGAAGGGGCTAAGTGTATAAAATATAGTGAATTAAAGGGTTTTGAAATTATTTTTAAAACTGTTAAAATTTATAACGATTTAGTTGCAATAATAATATAGTGTTCTTAGTTATAGCGTTAAATAAGATACCGAAAAATAATTCTTTTAACCATCAAAACCAACCTAGTATGAAAACTTTTAAACTGATGCTGTACCTTACAGTTATCACAGTGTTGTTTTATGCCTGTTCTAGACAATCAGGTAAAGATTTTGACTCGGACTATACTCTTTACAGGGATTATATTTCAAGTTTTTCTTCAGGCATAATTTCTACAAAAGCCGACATACAGGTAGGGCTGGCATTTACAAAACAGGAATGGCAGGAAAACCAGGAACTGGATAAGAATTATTTTTCAATATCGCCTTCGGCTGATGGTAAGGTGGTTTTTTTACCCGGAAACATTGTAGCCTTCCGTCCCACAAAAAAGCTCGATCAGGATACCGAATACCGCGTTACACTGCATCTTTCCAAATTAATAGAACTGCCAAATACCCTTGCTGATTTTAACTTCAGGGTAAAAACAATAAAACAGGATTTTTTGGTAACGGTGCAGGATCTGCAATCGTATAACAGGGACTGGCAGTACCTTAACGGAACGCTAAAAACAAGTGACCAGATGGATTTGGCTACTGCAAAAAAGATTGTATCTGCCGGGCAGGAAGGCAGGAAACTGCCGGTACGTTTTAATGGTAAGGCTGGTAATACAGGAACCGAATTTTATTTTATTATAGACAGCATAGAGCGTAAAGTGCAAAATAGTAAGGTTAAAATTAGCTGGAATGGTAAAGATGCAAATGTTGAAAGAGAAGGCAGCGAAGATTTTGAGATACCAGGTAAAGATAATTTTAAGGTAATAAGCACTACCACCCAGGGTGGTGATAATCAAACACTGCTTATTAATTTTTCTGATCCTTTACGAAAAGATCAGGATTTTTCGGGTCTTGTGGCTATAGAAAACATATCGAATCTTAAATATGCAGTAGATGGCAACCTGCTAAAAGTGTTTACTGCTGAACCGCTTAACGGCAGCTTTTTGGTAGAGGTGTTTCAGGGTATTGAAAGTGAAGATGGTTTTAAAACAAAGAAAACCTATACAGAGAAAGTGCTTTTTGAGCAGATGAAGCCCGAAGTACGCTTTTTAAAGAGCGGTACTATACTCCCTGCATCCAGTAATCTTAAACTGGGTTTTGAAACCGTAAACCTAAGCGCGGTAGATGTTAAGGTGTATCGCATTTTTGAAAATAATGTAATGCAGTTCCTTCAGCAGAATGAGATTAATGGTAACTACAATATGCGTTCGGTAGCATTGCCTGTGGCTAAAACAAAACTGGTGCTGAATGCAGACAAGACTAAGAATTATGGAAAATGGAATGCGTTTTCTTTAGATCTGGCTACACTTATAAAACCGGAACAAGGGGCTATATACCGTGTGGAGATGTCTATAAAAAAAGCCTATTCATTATACAAATGCGATGATGACGCAGATGTCAAACAAACAGCGGATGAAGCCGAAGAAGAAGAAGAAGATGAGGATGAAGAAGCCTATCAGGATTTTTCGGAATATGACGATTATGATTATTATGATGGTGATTATGACTGGAACCAAAGGGATAATCCGTGCAGTAACTCCTATTATGTAACGTATCAGCGAAAAGTTAGCACTAATGTTCTTGCCAGCGACCTTGGTGTTGTAGCAAAACGCGGTGCTTTAAATAATTACTTTTTTGCTGTAACCAGCATTACTACTACAGAGCCTATTGTTGGCGCAAAAGTAGATATCTATAATTATCAGCGGCAAAAAGTAGGATCTGCCGAAACAGGTGCTGAAGGAACGGTAAGTTTTAATGCCGGAAAAGGCGGTTACTTTGCCATTGTAAAAAAAGATAATAATACAACTTATGTTAAGCTGTATGATGGTAACTCTAAATCGGTTAGTAGTTTTGATGTAGATGGTACCCAGCTTGAAAAAGGGCTTAAAGGTTATATTTACGGCGAAAGGGGTGTATGGCGCCCGGGCGATACTTTGTTTATAGGTTTTATACTTAACGATAAGGCCGATAAACTGCCGGCATCACACCCGGTTAAGTTAAGGCTTAGCGATCCTAACGGTAAAATGGTATATCAGGTTGTACAGTCGTATAACCAGAAAAATCACTTTAAATTTATTGTACCAACACAAGACAATTACCTAACAGGAAATTGGGAAGCAATGGTAACCGTTGGGGGAGCACATTTTTATAAAAGCATAAAAATAGAAACCATTAAGCCAAACAGGCTTAAAATAAAAAATAGCTTTGAAGGTAAAACGCTTTCTGCAAATACAAAAAGCACAGGTACGGTTAACGTAACATGGTTACATGGTGCTGTTGCAAAAGACCTTAAACTGGAAATGCAGGCAAAATTCCTGAAACAAACAACCAGCTTTAAAGGTTACCTTAATTATGTTTTTGATGATCCTGCTCAGGATTTTAGTAGTGAAGAGGTTAATATATTCTCCGGTAAAACTGATGATAATGGTAGCGCTGTGGTAACGCTTCAGCCCAAATTGCAGTCACGCGCTCCCGGTATGCTTAAAACAGCTATTATTACTAAGGCTTATGAAAAGGGAGGCGATTTTAGCACAGATGTTATAACTACTACCTATTCACCTTATACTACTTATGTAGGTTTAAAAGTACCTCAGGGTAATAAATACGGTATGCTTGAAACGGGAAAATCAAATCGTTTTGATGTAGCTACTGTAAATGAAAAAGGACAGCCAAAAGCATCGCGAAAGCTTGAAGTAAGAGTATATAAAGTTAGCTGGCGCTGGTGGTGGGATCAGTCTAATAACGGGGCTTCATCATATAGCACTGCTATTTCTAACCAACCATTTTATTATCAGGAAGTAGTAACTGATGCTTCGGGTAAAGCTTCTTTTAATTTTAAGACCGAAGAAGAAGAATGGGGCAGGTATCTTATTCGTGTTACTGATGTAGAAGGAGGCCACTCTGCAGGAGAAACAGTGCTTATAGACTACCCTTGGTGGTCTGGGAGAAGCCGTAATACCGGAGGTGATGATGCAGCAATGCTAATGTTTACTACCGACAAAGAAAAATATAATGTTGGCGAAAGGGCAGTTGTGTCTTTCCCATCCAGTGAAGGCGGACGCGCACTGGTTTCGCTGGAAAACGGATCTAAAGTGGTGCAAACCTATTGGGTGCCTACAAAAAAAGGAGAAACCCAGATGGAAATCCCGGTAACGGGAAAAATGGCTCCTAATGTATATATACATATTACGTTATTACAGCCGCATGCAACAACGGCCAATGATTCGCCAATCCGTCTTTACGGTATAGTGCCTATTGAGGTGGTAGATAAAAATACAATTCTGCAACCACAAATAGCAATGCCCGATGTATTGCGGCCGGAACAAAAAACAACTATAAAAGTGAGTGAGAAAAACGGTAAGCCAATGACATATACCCTTGCGGTAGTTGACGAAGGACTGCTCGATCTTACCCGTTTTAAAACACCGAATGCCTGGGATGCTTTTTATGCCAAGGAAGCACTTGGGGTAAAAACATGGGATATTTATGATGATGTTATAGGTGCTTATGGAGGTAAAATAAATCAGGTTTTCAGTATTGGTGGCGATGCCGATCTTGGAGGCGGAAAAGCCAAAAAAGCCAATAGGTTTAAGCCAGTGGTAATGTATTTTGGTCCGTTTACCATTGGTAAGGGGCAAACCAGGCTGCACGATATAAAACTGCCGAAATATATTGGTTCTGTACGTACTATGGTTGTTGCTGCCAATACCGACTTTAGTGCTTATGGTATGGCCGAAAAAGCGACACCTGTACGCAGTCCGTTAATGTTGCTTGCATCGTTACCGCGAAAAATAACGCCGAAAGAAAAAGTAACACTTCCGGTTACGGTTTTCGCAATGGAAAATCAAATTAAAAATGTGTTACTTCAGGTAAAAACCAATAATGGTATTAGAATACTGGGTTCATCTAAGCAAACGGTAAGCTTTGCAAGTCCGGATGAGAAGGTAGCCTATTTTGATCTTGAAGTAAATGATGTTACAGGTATTGGTAAGGTAACCATAACAGCCACATCAGGCAATGCTAAGGCAAGCTATGATGTTGAACTTGATATTGTGAATCCTAACCCCGTAACACATAATTATAAAGAGATCGTTCTTGAGCAAGGAAAATCGGCTACAATAGACTGGGATAATTTTGGTGTGGCAGGGAGCAATGTAGCTAAACTCGAAGTATCGTCTTTCCCGTCTATAGATTTCAACAGAAGGCTGGATTACCTTATTCAATATCCGCACGGCTGTGTAGAACAAACCACTTCTTCAGTATTTCCGCAATTATACATTGCAGATATTGCCGACATAGACTCAGGGCGTAAGCAGAAGATACAGCACAATGTTACAGCAGGAATACAAAAACTATCGCAGTTTCAGGTAGCAAGCGGAGGGTTTGCCTACTGGCAGGGTAACCTTACCCCTGACGACTGGGGAAGCAGCTATGCAGGGCATTTTTTAATTGAAGCAGAGAAAAAGGGTTATGCGCTTCCGCTTAACGTTAAAAAACAATGGCTGCAATACCAGCAAAAAACAGCAAGGCAGTGGCGATATAATGATGGCTATCATAACGATTTTGCCCAGGCATACAGGTTATATACGTTAGCTTTGGCAGGTGCTCCCGATCTTTCATCTATGAACAGATTAAGAGAAACTGCGGGTATATCTAACGAGTCAAGGTTAAGGCTTGCTGCGGCATACGCCCTTGCAGGACAAAAAGCAGTTGGGCAACAATTGCTGGCACAAAGCAGCCTTGATGTTGAGGATAGTTCTTACAGGTATTATTATTACGGATCTGAGGCACGAAACAGGGCTATGGCGTTGGAAACCCTTATCATATTAGGGCAAAAAGAAAAAGCTTTTCCTATGGCACTTAAACTGGCAAAACAGATGTCGTCGGACCAATGGATGAGTACGCAAACAACAGCATACAGCCTTTACGCGATGTCTAAGTTTGCCCAAAGTAATGGTTCAAAAGGTATTGATGTAAGTTATACCAACAATGGTAAAACACAAGCTATAACTACGCCAAAAACCTTTGCCGACAGGACTCTTGATGTTAAGGGTGTTACCAGAGTAACCATTAAAAACAATAAGAAATCTACACTATATGTAAAAGTGGTATATAGCGGTATATTACCTGTTGGGAAAGAACTTACTGAAGAACGCGGACTTGCTACAGGTATAGTATTTAAAGACAGGGGCGGCAATACAATTAATCCGTCTTCATTAGCGCAGGGTACTGAATTTATTGCCGAAGTAACCATTAGCAATACTAAAGGTGAAAGAGTAGAGAATGTAGCGCTTACACAGATAATACCATCCGGTTGGGAAATTGTGAATACAAGGTTTACCGATTTCGGAAACTTTGCCGAGAACAATGTAGATTATACTGATATTAAAGATGACAGGACTAATTTCTACTTCCCGCTAAAAGCGAATGAAACTAAAACTTTCAGAATATTGCTGAATGCCAGTTATCCGGGTACGTATTATTTACCGGGTATACAATGTGAAGCAATGTATGATCACTCATTCCTGGCAAGAACTAAAGGACAATGGGTTAAGGTTGTGCGATAAAGTTAGAAATTAATTAATATGCTTACGTTTCCCCTCCTTTGGAGGGGTGGCTGTAGAGCGGGGTGATTTAAGTGGTAAATAATAATGAAAAGTAAGCTTGCTGTATTTTTTGGCAATATTTACAAGGGTTTATTCACCTTGCAGCAGTATGTTTTCAATTGGGTAAGATCCAACAAAATTAAAACTGCCATAACAATTGTGTTTTTGGTAGTTTATTATTTTTGTCTGCCACAGATACTTTTTCAGGAGCCTTATTCAACAGTGATAGAAAGCCGAGAAGGCGAATTGCTAGGGGCGCGTATAGCTCGTGACGGACAATGGCGTTTTCCTGCGCAGGACAGTATTCCGTATAAATTTAAAAAATGCATTGTTTATTTTGAAGACCAGCATTTTTACAGTCATCCGGGGTTTAACCCTGTAGCTATTGTAAAAGCCATGCGGCAAAATTATAATGCCGGTAAAGTAGTGCGTGGCGGAAGTACACTTACTCAGCAGGTAATACGTCTTTCCCGCGATGGTAAAAAGCGAAGTTACTTTGAGAAGCTTATAGAGATGCTTTTGGCTACCCGGCTTGAAATTCGCCATAGTAAAGATGAAATATTAGGGCTATATGCAGCTCATGCACCTTATGGAGGTAATGTAGTAGGACTGGAAATGGCTGCATGGCGTTATTTTGGTGTTCAGTCGTATCAGCTATCATGGGCAGAAACCGCAACACTTGCAGTATTGCCAAATGCTCCCAGTTTAATATACCCAGGTAAGAATCAGCAAATTTTACTTAATAAAAGAAACCGTCTGCTTAAAAAGCTTTTTGAAGAAAAAGTAATAGACAAAACTACTTATGAACTTTCGGTACAGGAAAACCTACCGCAAAAGCCCTATAGGTTACCACAGGCAGCTCCTCACCTGTTACAGAACATAGCAAAGACTAGGGAAGGGCAACGCATAAAAACAACCATAAAAAACCAGCTTCAGGCAAGAGTAAATCAAATTGCGGCGCGTTACTATCAGGAATATAAGCAAACAGAGGTGCATAACCTTGCCATATTAGTTGTAGATGTGCAAACACGCAATATAATTGCCTATGTAGGCAACTCGCCTGCAGACAGGGCGCATCAAAAAGATGTAGATATTATTCCTGCTCCCCGAAGTACGGGAAGTATTTTAAAACCGTTACTTTTTGCTTCTATGCTTGATGCAGGAGAAATTTTGCCCAATACTCTCGTGGCTGATGTACCTACGCAAATAGCAGGATACACACCCAAGAACTTTGACCTGACTTACGATGGTGCTGTTCCGGCGCAAAAGGCATTATCGCGTTCGCTTAATATACCTGCTGTATTAATGCTTAAAGATTTTGGTGTATATCGTTTTTATGAGCAGTTGCAGCATTTTAAATTACATGATATTAATAAGCAGCCTAATCATTACGGGCTATCGCTTATACTTGGTGGTGCTGAGAGTAATTTATGGGATTTATGCCGAACCTATGCAGGGTTAAGCGGAACAATAAATCATTTTAATGCATCGCAGGCAAAATACCACACCAACGAATTTGCCGAACTTAATTGGGACAGTACTAAAAAAGCTGATTTTAGTAAAGAGGTATTTAATAAACCTGAGTTAGGAGCAGGGTCAATATGGCTTACTTATAATGCCATGAAAGAAGTAAACAGGCCGGCAGGCGATGAAGCATGGCGTTTTTATGATTCATCGTTGGAAATAGCCTGGAAAACAGGAACCAGTTTTGGCAGCAGAGATGCCTGGGCTATAGGCACAAGTGCTAAATATGTGGTTGGTGTGTGGGTAGGTAATGCGTCGGGAGAGGGTAGGCCATCGCTTACCGGTGTGGGTAGTGCTGCACCTATATTGTTTGATGTATTTAATACGTTGCCGCGTTCTAAATGGTTTGCGACACCTTATAATGACCTTGAAGAAGCAGAGATATGTTCGCTAAGCGGTCATTTAGCAGGTGAACATTGTCCTGTAGCCAAGCAGTGGATACCTTTAAACGGAAGAAAAACTACTGTTTGTCCTTATCACAAACTCGTACATCTTGATCCAACGGGGCAATATAGAGTAAACAGTAGTTGTGAAAGTATAGATAATATGATAGCCAGATCATGGTTTGTGCTGCCTCCGGTTATGGAATGGTATTATAAAGGCCTGCATATAGATTATATGCCTTTACCACCTTTTCGTGCCGACTGTGAAACTACGGCTGGCAGTGCCATGGATTTTATTTATCCTAAAGAAAACGGTAAAATATACCTTACGAAAGATTTTAACGGAAATATACAGCCGGTAGTTTTCAGGGCTGCCCATTCTTCGGCAAATGCGCGATTGTTTTGGTATCTTGGCAGGAAATATTTAGGCGAAACCCAGACTTTTCATGAAATGCCTGTAAATGCAGCTACTGGTAAATACATACTCACCATAACAGATGAATCTGGTAATGAAATAAGAAGAAGGGTTGAAATTGTGAGTGAATGATATGGGATTGAAGCTATGCTTATTTACCTGGCTTATAAATTAGTAATGCTGTACCACTTTTAAAAATTTTACTGTTTGTAAGCGTAAGAACCATTCCTTGTTTCATATCGTTAAAAATAGGCGTTCCCGAACATAAAACTACAGGATCTATCATTATTTGATATTCGTCTATCAGGCCTGCTTCGGCAAATTGAGATACTATACAGCCACTTCCTAGTATTGTCATGTCTTTACCGGGTTGCTTTTTTAATTCCCGTATTTGTTCGACAATATTTTCGCTTATTACTTTTGTATTATTCCATTTCGGATCTTCAATAATGCTAGAAAACACAATTTTTTCAGCATTATTCATTCCTTTGGCAACTTCAGGATAAGCTTCGGCAGCCATAGGAGTGGGCCACCATGAAGCCATCATTTCATAAGTTATACGCCCGAAAAGCAACATGTTGTCTGATCGTAAGGATTTTTCAGAATACTCAGCTTCTTCTGTGCCATGCCTATGCCAGCTAATATCATTATCAGGGCCTTTATAAAATCCGTTAAGCGTTATAAAATTAAAAACAGTTAGTTTTCTCATAACCTGTTCGTTTTTTGATTGATTGAAATCAAAGTTAACGTTAATACATATAATTCTGACTGTGCATCAATGACAAGTAAAGGGGGTAAACAAGACAATAAAAAACCGCCTTTTGGCGGTTAAGTATCAATTTAAAAATTGTTTTCTGAATTCAACAGGTGTCAGCCCTACTTCTTTTTTAAAAAGACGTGAAAAATAAGGTGGGTTTTCAAAGCCTAAAGAGTATGCGGTTTCAGAAACTGAGTTCCCTGTTGCCTGTAGCATATTCTTAGCTTCACCTATTAAAAAAATATGTATAAGCTCTATTGCAGTTTTGCCCGTTTCCTGCCGAAGCAAATCGCTTAAATAACGCGGTGACGTATTTAAAAGATCGGCCATTGCTTTTACACTTGGTAAGCCTTTATCTTTTAATTGGCCATTTTCAAAATAGGTTGATAATACTTCATTAAAACGGGATACGGTTTTGCCCGATAACTGCGTGCGGTTTATAAACTGCCGTTTATAAAAACGCTGGGAGTATTTAAGTATAGAATCTATATGTGTCAGCATTATTTCTCTGCTGTACTCATCTTCATTGTTATTGTATTCGTTCTGCATTTTGTAAAACAGATCCCATACAATTTCTTCCTCTCGTGCAGATAAGTGCAATGCTTCATTAGTTTCATACTCAAAAAAGCCATATTTTTTTATCTCTGTATGCAGGTTATGCCCTGCAAAATAATCTTCGTGCACAAAAATGATAAAACCTTTCTCTTCAAGTTCAATATTGTCCATCTGCATTACCTGTCTCGGTTTTATAAAAGAAAGCGAACCATTGTCATGATCATATTTTGTACGGCCGTAAACAATAACGCCCGATTTCATTTTTTTAAACATGATCATATAAAAGTCGCCGGTAAATTCTTCACGGCTTAAACTGCACGCATCTATCTTTCTGCATTCTACGAGGCTAATTAATGGATTTTCAGGTGGTGGGAAACCGTTATGCCGATTATATTCACTGATGGTTTTAAAATGGTTCATAGCATTAAGGAATTAAACTGTACCATTTGCCTGTAAACGGCAAATAGTACAGTAAATATAATAAAAACATAGGTCTTATTTACCATGTGCAGCAGTAGCTACATCGGCATATTGTTCCCATTCGGCAATACGAGCTTTATATACTTCTTTAGCTGTAGGGAGTCCTACTTTACCAAGGAAATAACGAAGCGGAGGGTTTTTCTCATCAATAAGCTTAAGAATAGCCGGTACTGTAGCTTCAGGTAAACCAAAAGCATCATCGGTTATACCATCATTAAATGCTTTCTTAACACCATCGTAAGCTTCTATTGACTGGCTGTGAATAGAAGAAGAACCTCCCCAGTCTGTACTGAAACCGTTTGGTTCTACAAGTGTAACATTAATTCCAAATCCTTTAACTTCCTGTGCCAGTGTTTCACTTAATCCTTCAACTGCAAATTTAGAAGCGTTGTATATTCCTAAAACCGGTAAAGTAAATATTCCCAACACGCTCGATAACTGAACGATATGGCCATGGCCCTGTTTTCTCATTATAGGCAATGCAGCCTGGGTTACCCACAGCAAACCAAAAACATTAGTTTCTATTTGCTGGCGTGCTTCTTCTTCGCTTGCTTCCTCAATAGTTCCAAACAGTCCGTAGCCGGCATTATTAATTACTACATCCAGAGATCCGAAATGTGATGCCGCTTTATTAACAGCATCAAACGCCTGATGTCTGTTATCTACATTTAATTGTATTGGCAAAACAGCATCACCATATTTTTCTTTTAGGTCGTTTAAGGTTTCAATATTCCTGGCTGTTGCGGCAACTTTATCACCACGTTCAAGAAAAGCTTCTGCCCAAATGCGTCCGAATCCTCGTGAAGCACCTGTTATAAAAATTGTTTTAGACATTTTGTATTGTTTAATATTAATGATACAAAGTTATTTACAGGGGGGGAGCGGGCTGTTATACAAAAATGCAAAATGATGATACAAAAAGACGGTTAGGAGTTTATGAGAGGAATAAATAGATTGAATGTCAAGGATAGATTATTTATAGTTTTGTTAAATAGTTAATAATTGCATTTTATTATCTAAATATTAATTATTTTTATTTTAAATTGCCACCCTTAATTTTCTCAGTACAAACCAATGAAAACAAAATCTTTATTAGTAGTTTGCTATTTTTTTATGAGTGCTGTGAGCGTTCAGAATATAATTTCACACATATCTGATAATGCCGGGGCATGGGTAGATTTAGGTACGGCTACAGTAACAAAGGCTACCGATCATGAAGGAGTTGCTGTAAAAGGTGATGTTCAAAATTTCAGAAAGCTTAAAATTACAGTAAGGAATATGCCTATCACTATTTCACGAATTGAAATAACTTACGATCAGGGCGATATTCAGCATTTAGATATGCCGGTTACAATAGCTAAGAACGGAGAGAGCGAAATGATGGATATTGAAGGTTCTGATCGAAATATTAAACGGATAGATTTTTGGTATAATGCTCAGGATTTTGCCAGGGGAAAGGCTATAGTTAACTTTTTTGTAAGGAAATAAAGTTTGTATAATTTATTTCTACGCAGCGATTAGTTATTAAACGTTTCCCAAATACCTGAAGCCAGCCTTGCTATAATATTTTTTCTTTTTTCTTTAGTCAGAGGTTCGTTCACCCAATGGGTAATAACGGCATCATACCCTCCCGATTGTATCTTTTCCATTTGTGTAAGCGGAATAGGCAGTGATGCTATCGGAAGCCCTGCTTGCTGTAAACGCTGTTTTATATCTCTAAAATATTCTGCTTTAGGTTCAATTCTTGAACCTTCGCTTCCGGTAACAATTAGCACTTTTTTACCTTTAAAATCAAAACCGTCAACGTCTTCTTCATCAAAATAAGCATTTAAAAAAGCCGCTTCCTCATCGGTAAGTATTGGGTTGTTATCCAGTCCGCAATTTTGCAGGTCATGGCCGTAAAAATTAGCCGAAGCCAGTAATAACAACAAACGTATATAATTCTTCATGGCGGTTGTATTTTTTTATATAACTCTGTTTTGAAAAAAATATTTTGTCTTTAAGAAATGTTTGGGAAATATATTCCGCCTTCCCGTTTTTTTGTACAAAAAATGAAATAAAAAAACCGCCCTCAGCTTAGCTGGGGCGGTTTTTGTTATTCTGCGATAGCGTCTCCTTTGCTATCAAAAAAGCGGTATTCTAAATACGTGTAAGCGTCACGTGGTATAATTTTTACCCATTTCTTATGCTCAAAAAACCATTTTGAGCGTATAGAAGGGAAACCTTTAGTAAGGTAAGCGGCCACAAAAGGGTGTGCATTAAGCACTATTTTTTTGTGGGTTTTCATAATTCTTTCCAGGTCGGCCGTTATGCGGTCAATAACAAGTATAGGGGCTTCAATTTCGCCGTTAACCCTGTTAGGGTCTTCTTCCCTTGTCTTGATATTTACTTCAGGCCTTACCCTTTGCCGTGTAATCTGGATCAGTCCAAATTTACTCGGAGGCAGGATCTTGTGTTTTGCTTTATCGTCACTCATTTCCTCTCTCAGAAAATCATAGAGTTTTTTCCTGTTGTCAGGATTTCCCATGTCTATGAAATCTACTACGATAATTCCTCCCATATCTCTTAATCGCAATTGTCTCGCAATCTCTGCAGCGGCTATAAGGTTTACTTCAAGGGCGGTATCTTCCTGGCTAAGGGCTTTGTTAGAGCGGTTACCGCTGTTTACGTCTATAACGTGCAGTGCTTCAGTATGCTCTATAATTAAATAGGCGCCTTTGCTCATTGATACCGTTTTACCGAAAGAGGTTTTTATCTGCCTTTCTATGTTGTATTTTTCAAACAACGGCAGTTCTTTACTTTGGTAGTGTTTAACGATACTCGCTTTTTGAGGAGCTATCTCCTGCAGATAGTCCTTTGTTTGGTAGTACAAATCCTCATCATCCACATAAATACCGGTAAAGGTATCATTAAATACATCGCGAAGAATAGAGGAAGCTTTGTTAACTTCTCCCAGTACTTTGCTCGGATGATGGGCACTTGGCAAACGTTTGCACATCCCTGTCCATTTGTCCAGCAAATTTTGCAGGTCTTTGTCCAGTTCGGCTACTTTTTTGCCTTCGGCTACCGTTCTCACTATAACTCCAAATCCTTTTGGTCTGATAGACTGCACGAGTCTTTTAAGGCGGTCTTTTTCTTCTTTAGATTCTATTTTCTGTGAAATAGAGATCCTGTCTGAAAACGGAACCAAAACTACATATCTGCCGGCCAGTGAAAGCTCTGAGCTTATGCGTGGGCCTTTGGTAGATATGGGTTCTTTAACAACCTGAACAAGAATAGACTGGTTTGCACTAAGTACATCGCCAATGGCTCCGTCTTTATCTATCTCTTTTTCAAAAGGAAAGTTTTTCAGTGAGTAATCTTTTACTTTACCTGCGCTTACAAGTTTTATGAATTTCATCATGGAGGCCAGGTTAGGACCCAAATCGTGGTAATGTAAAAAAGCATCTTTTTCAAAGCCTACATTTACAAAGGCGGCATTAAGGCCGGCCACGGGTTTGCGGATCTTAGCTATGAAGATATCTCCAACCGAAAATTGGTTTTTATCTTCGCGCTCGCTGTGTAATTCAATTAGTTTTCCATCTTTTAATAAGGCAAAATCTACGGCTTCAGAACCAGATCGAATAATTAGTTCCTTGTTCACACTGTACATTTTTATCCGCAATTGGTTTTTGGTTACTGGTTGATGGCTGCCGGACGAATCCAGGCAACTGACAACTATTAACCATCAACTTTAGCAGATGGATTAAACATTAATTTACAGGTATTTGAGTACCCATAGGATTGCAATTTTAAATTTTAGCCTCAATATTTAGTGCGCTTTGCAGCTAAATCTTCAGCTTTCAGTCTTTTAAACTTCAATCCGTTTTTTTTCAATGAACTTAAAAAATCTTCAAAAACGAGAAAAAGTAGTATTAAACTACTTTTTCTTTTTGTGACGGTTAGCTCTCGCTCTTTTTTTACGTTTGTGCGTAGCTACCTTATGTCTTTTTCTTTTTTTACCACTTGGCATAATAATGAAAGGGTTAGGTGGTTAATAATTAGTTTACTTTAGCCTCAGTATTTGTTTTTACTCCGTCAACAAAAATCTTTGCAGGTTTGAATGCCGGGATGTTGTGAGCAGGAATCTTAATGGTAGTGTTCTTAGATATGTTTCTACCTGTTTTTTCAGCGCGCGTTTTGATGATAAAACTTCCAAAACCTCTTAGGTATACATTGTCACCAGTCTCAAGAGAGTTTTTTACTTCTTCCATAAAAGACTCAACTGTTGCTTGTACATCACCTTTCTCAAGTCCAAGTTTCTCCGAAATTTTCGCTACGATGTCTGCTTTCGTCATTTTCTTTCTAATTTATGATTGTGTATTTTTTTGAGAGTGCAAATATAAGAATTAAAAAAACAATAATTCAAGGTTAATCTATTAAAATTTAATAACATAAACTTTTACTTTTGTGGGCTAGTTAAAAAAAATGGAGTTTTCTAAGTCTTTAATTCATTGGTATTTACAAAATAAGCGCGATTTGCCGTGGCGAAAAACTACAAATCCGTACCCCGTTTGGCTGTCAGAAATTATGTTACAGCAAACCCGTGTGGCACAGGGATTACCCTATTTTTTACGTTTTTTGGAAGCATTCCCTACCGTCCATGATATGGCTGCCGCGCCGGAAGAGCAGGTGCTTAAATTATGGCAGGGACTGGGTTATTACTCACGTGCCCGTAATCTTCACGCTACTGCTAAGCAGGTGGCGTTCGAGATGGGTGGCAATTTTCCTGACAGCTATGCAGGTTTGCTAAAACTTAAAGGTGTGGGTGAATATACGGCTGCCGCGATAGCCTCCATTAGTTATGGGGAACCTGTACCTGTAGTAGATGGTAATGTATATAGAGTGTTGTCGCGTGTTTTTGGTATAGATACAGACATTTCATCTGGTGGAGCAAAAAAACAATTTACCGAACTGGCTGCTTCACTCATGCCTAAAGGCAAGGCTTCTGAATTTAATCAGGCAATGATGGAGTTTGGTGCGCTGCAATGCGTGCCTAAAAGTCCTGACTGTAGTATTTGTATTTTTAATAAAGATTGTGTTGCATTTAATACCGGCAGGACAGGGCATCTGCCTGTTAAGCTTAAAAAAACCAAGGTCACTAACAGGTACTTTAACTATATTGTGGTAAAAGACTCCAGAGGATATAGCGTGGTGCAGAAACGTATTGCCAAAGGAATATGGCATAATTTATATGAGTTTCCACTTCTTGAAACAGAAATACTTACTTCAAATAACAGGACCGTTGAATTAATTAAGAATTTTACTGGCTTAGGATTTAATCCGGAAGATATAAAGCTGCTTAATGACGATGTTATAGTTAACAAGCTATCGCATCAGCATTTATACATTCGGTTTTGGCAAGTAACTACAAAAGAATTGATTAATAATGCTTTAGATGTTAACGTTTTGAAATCTTATCCTTATCCTATTGTTATCCACAATTTTATGGAGAGCTATTGGAGAAAGGATTAAAAGTGGTATATTTGATTGAACTAATCAGTAGAATTCATGAACGGTACGTTAAATAAAGTGATGCTGATAGGGCATTTGGGCGATGATGTAAAACTTCATTATTTTGAAGGGGGAAACTGTATTGGCCGTTTTCCACTGGCAACAAATGAAATTTACATTAATAAGCAGACTAACGAAAAAATAACATCTACCGAATGGCATAACCTGGTAGTGCGCAATAAAGCTGCCGAGATATGCGAGAAGTATCTTAGCAAAGGCGATAAGATATATGTTGAAGGACGTATAAAATCGCGCCAGTGGCAGGGTGAAGACGGTGCTACTAAATATACTACTGAAATACAGGTTACAGAATTTACTTTTCTGACCACAAAAAAAGAACTTGATAATAAACAGCAGCAGGGTTTTGCATCGCAAGCGGCAAATGAATCTGCTAAATCGAATTATGATGGAAATGTGCCGGGACCAAGTGATGACCTGCCATTTTAATGTTTAACTAATACCCAATGTTTTGGACCCCGATCCCTCGAGTTACATCTCACCAGATTACAGCCTTATTGCAGGCTTTGCAGGAATATTTATCCTATTAATAAGCTCTGCGTTCATATCCGGCACAGAAGTGGCAATCTTTTCGCTCACTCCGCAGGATCTTGAAAAAATAAATCAGAATAATCCCAAAAAAGGGAGCATAATTGTTTCGTTACTGGAAAAGCCAAAAAAACTACTGGCTACCATTCTTATTACTAATACCTTTATTAATATAGCACTTATTATCCTGTTTTTCAGGATAAGCAACATCCTGTTTGGCAATATAGCATTGCCGTGGTTAAGTATAGCAGTTCAGGTGCTGGTGGTAACTTTTGTAGTGCTGCTGTTTGGTGAAGTAGTGCCAAAAGTATATGCAGGCAGGAACAATACTAAATTTGCTTCAAGAATTTGCTATATACTTTTTGTGCTTAACAAATTACTGTCACCATTAAGCGTGCCAATGCGCGAGGTTACTCTCAGGTTTCATAAAAAAATCGGCGCACAGGGTGCGGGCCTTTCCATAGACAGGCTTTCACAAGCACTGGAGCTTACGGATTACGGTGATGCTACTATGGAAGAACAAAAGATACTGGAGGGAATTGTTTCTTTTGGAAATACTGATGTAAAACAGGTAATGAGCCCCCGTATTGATATTTTTGCTATTGACATAGAAACTTCTTTTATTGAAATCATGCCAGAAATTGTTAACAGGGGTTTTTCACGCATACCAGTATATCGCGATAATATAGATCAGATCGAAGGTGTACTTTTTGTGAAAGATCTTATTCCTCATATAGACAACGACAATTTTGAATGGCAGACTATTGTAAGGGAACCTTTTTTTGTGCCTGAAAACAAAAAGCTTGATAACCTGCTGAAAGAGTTTCAGAATATGAAAAATCACCTTGCAATAGTGGTAGATGAATATGGAGGAACGTCAGGGCTTATATCGCTTGAAGATATACTTGAAGAAATAGTAGGTGATATAAGTGATGAATTTGACGACGAGGATATTATATACACTCGTATAGACGATCATAATTACCTGTTTGACGGAAAAATAAGCCTTAAAGATTTTTACCGCATAACTGATATTGAAGAGGATGAATTTGAAGAGGCAAAAGGTGAGGCTGAAACACTGGCAGGCTTCCTTTTGGAAATATCGGGTAATTTTCCAAAAAAAGGACAAAAAATTAGCTTTAATGGCAATATCTTTACCGTCGAATCAGTTGATAAGAGAAGGATAAAACAAATTAAGGTTACACTTAAATGAATAGTATAAAAAAATTAGCAGGGTTAGGTGCGTTAATCTCTGTTTTGGCGCTGTCTGTAAGCTGTGGCGGAGACACACTGCCTAAACCAAAAGCTTACCTGAGGCTTGATTACCCGATGGGGAAATACGTGCCTTTTGATGAGCCATGCCCCTTTACTTTTGGTTATAACTCCCTGGCTAAACTAAAAACAGGAAAAGATTGCGGTAGTCTTGAAATTCATTACCCTAAGATGAAGGCTACTATTTATATAAATTATAAGCCTATAAACGGCAATTTAGAAAAATTGCTTAGAGATGCTCAGACCTTAACTTACAAGCAGGTTGTTAAAGCAGATGATATAAGGGAGCAGCCCTATCTTAATCCTGAAAAAAAAGTTTATGGTATGTTTTATGAGGTTGGGGGAAATGCGGCTACCAATGCCCAGTTTTATGTGACGGACAGCACGAGTCATTTTTTGGCGGGATCGGTATATTTTTATGCTAAACCAAATTTTGACTCTATTATGCCTGCAGCAAGTTACCTGCGCGATGATATGAAAAACATTATGGAAACCATTAAATGGAAATAACCATTTAACTATAAATAAAAAAGCATCCTGATTAAGGATGCTTTTTTTGTGTTATATATGCAATTAAATTACAAAGTGCCTTTTTCTGCTTTTTTATCTGCTGAACAGCATCCGCCTTTTTTCGCAGTTTTAGCTTCAGATGAGCAGCATGCAGCTTTAGATTTTTTATCTGCCTTTTTTGCTTTCCTGTCTGCTTTCTTTTCTTTTTCCTGATCTACAGAGTAGTATGCTTTGTCTCCGGAGTTTTTAACATCAGATACTTTATATGCTCCATCTGCAATGTGTTCTACTGTTTCAACAAATTTTTCAGGTGTTTGTTTTGCAGCATCAAAAGAAATAGTAGCAGTTTTAGTATCAAAGTCAACGGTAGCTTTTTCAACCCCGTCCATACCTGCAAGTTTGGTTTCAATAGTTTTGGCACACCCCATAGGACATGTCATTCCGTCTATTTTAAAAGTGGTAGTTTCAAGGTTAGCGGCAGTTTCTTTAACCTGGGTGGTGTCGGTTACTGTGCCTTCTGCAGGGGTTTCTAGGTTGCCGTCTTTAGAAGTATCTTTACAGCTTGTAAAAAGAATAGCTGCTAAAGCGAAAAACGAAAGTTTTTTTACTAGGTTCATAGTATATTGTATATTAATTTTAAACAGTTCTTTTAAAAGAGATTACAAATTTATACAAAAACGATTTGCAATGCCGATTATTATATTGGAATTTTGAATGAAAAATTTATTCTATGCAATCTAAACACCTTAAATGGTATTTGCTGGCTTTGTTGTCTCTTATTTGGGGAAGTTCTTTTATACTGATTAAACGAGGGCTGGAAGGCCTCAACCCTTTTCAGCTGGGGTCTATCCGAATAATTTTCTGTGCGGTCTTTTTACTCATCATAGGGTTTAAAACTCTTAAAAATATTCCTCAGGGTAAATGGAAATATATTGCCCTCACAGCTTTAATGGGTACTTTTTTACCTGCCTTTCTTTTTTCTATTGCCCAAATGCAGATAAACAGTTCTGTTAGTGCTATATTAAACTCGCTCACACCTCTTAATACGCTTGTGCTGGGTGTAACATTGTTTGGGCTGAGCTTTCAGAGAAGGCAGCTTATAGGGGTGATAATTGGGCTTGTTGGATGTGTACTTCTTATTTATAACGGAGCAATTAACAACCCTAATCAAAACTATTATTATGCATTGTTTGTAGTTGTAGCTTCTGTTTGCTATGCAACCAATGTAAATCTTATAAAAAAATATCTGTCAGACCTTAGTCCGCTAACTATAAGTACGGGTAATTTTACTATAATGCTTATTCCTGCAATACTTGTACTGTCTTTTTCAGGCTTTTATGATGTAGCCTTACTCCCTCAAACACACAAAGCTATGATGTATATTGCTATACTGGCTATTTTAGGAACTGGCGTAGCTAATATAGTTTTCTTTAAGCTTATACAAATGTCGTCACCCATTTTTTCATCTTCGGTAACTTATCTTATACCTGTTGTAGCTTTTGGCTGGGGTTTGCTGGATGGCGAATCGCTTACGTTAATACAGACTGCAGATGCGGCCATAATATTAATAGGGGTTTATTTCTCTGCCAGAAAATAATATCTTGTTTAAAAATAAAAAGGCTCCCATACTATGGGAGCCTTCTCTGTTTAATATCAAAACAATATTATTGGAAATCGGCAGGAGTTATTCCTTCGTTAATTTTAACCTCGCTAACAGTAAGGTCAAGTTCAATACCAACATTCATGTTTATTTTATAAGGTACTTTAATACCTTTAATGTCTTTGTAGTCGCCATAGTAAGTAAATAAGGTGGCTTTTTGTCCGTCCGGACCTTCCTGTTCGTTAGACTCAGCAACTTTATATCCTGTTTTTACATCATAATAGTAAGTTGTTTTGTCATTTTTAACAGCATAAGCATCTGCACCATTTATTGGCTCAATTCCTGTTACTTTAACAGCAGGATTAGCTGCAAGAGTAAGTTCTTCAAAAGGAACAGCACTAGCTTTAAGTTCTGCTACCTCTTCGGCAGGAACATCCATTTTTTGTCCTTGCTGAACCATATATGCACCTTTTTCGTTTACAACCTCTTTAAACATAGAGTTACCCATTACTGTAATTTCTACAGCGCGTTGGTTTTTTGAAGTTACTTTAGATGTAAATACTACCGGAGCTCCCTGTACAGTTGCTGTAGATTTCGTAGCTATACTCTTAACATTCTTAAGTGCAGCTTCACCACCAACAGCTTTAATATAGTTGTCTAAAACAGTTTTAGCTGTTACGCCGGCAGGAACCTCTTTTTTAGTAGCCGGCTTTTCAGTTGGCTTACCATATTTGTCGAAATAAAAGATTGGTATATTTCTGCGTTCAAGACCCGGAAGTACATCTGCAGCTTTACCTACAATAACTATACGTGCATTCTCTGCAAGGAAAAATCTTTTCGCAGCATTTCTGATATCTTCAGGAGTTACAGCATTAATATTTTTAATGTAGTTCTCATAAAAGTCTGCAGGCAGATTTTGAGTTTCTGTAGTTAGGGCATAACGGGCAACAGTTCCCGGTTTTTCCATGTTCATTACAAAGCTTCCAACATATTTGGCTTTTGCATTTTTAAGATCTTCTTCAGAAACAAGGTCAGTTCTTATTTTTTTGATCTCGTTCAGTATTTCAGCAACGGCACTGTCAGTAACAGTATTTCTTACAGAAGTTGAAGAAGAGAATTCGCTAACATATTTACCACCATGAACTGATGAGTAAGCACCATATGTCCATCCGTGAGCTTCACGCAGGTTAAGGAAAAGTCTTCCTTCACCGCCACCGCCTAAAATCTGGTTTGCAAGAAGTGTAGCAAAGTAATCTTTGTCGGTCATCTTCATGTTTACCACGTTTACAACAGATATTTCAGATTGTACTGCATTAGGCATGTCTACAAAGTTTATCTGTGTGTACTGAACGTCTTTAGGGTCGCTGTATGATACATTTGGAGCTTTTGCAGCCTCCCATGAACCAAATAATTTTTCTACTTGTTTCTTAACGTCTTTTAGTTTAACGTCACCTACAACAACAAGATATGCATTGCCCGGTACAAAATAAGTGTTATAGTTATCCTGAACATCAGCAAGAGTTACATTGTTAAGTGTTTCTTCACTAAGGTATTCTCCATTAGGGTGGTTTTTACCATATACAAGAACATTACCTACTCTTCCTGCAATTGCCGGCACACTTTTTTCATTAGATTTAAGACCTTCAAGAATCTGAGCTTTTTGTTTGTCAAATTCAGCCTGTGTAAATACAGGGTTAAGAGCACCGTCAGCCATAAGTTCTAATATTCTGTTAGAATATTTAGAAAGACCGCTTGCGTAAGCCGATTGAGAACCGTAGCCAATGCTTGCGCCTAAAAAGTCTACTTCTTCATTAAAGGCGTCTTTAGACATTTTTTTTGTGCCTGAACCCATTAAAGATGCAGTCATGTCAGACACACCTTTTTTACTTCCTTCGGCATATGGAGCATTGTCCATTGTAAGCGTATACGATACAGTTGGAAGCTTATGATTTTCTACTACTAAAACTTTTAATCCGTTTTTAAGGGTAAAGGTTTCAGGTTTGCCTACATTAACTTTAGGAGCCGGTCCCGGTTTAGGCTGAGGTATAATTTGTGCCTGCATACTCATGGTTAAAAACACGCTGGCTAAAATATATATTACTTTTTTCATGATATTTTTCTATGCTTAGTTTTGTGCTTTATCTTTAGCTCCTACGTAATCCAGGGTTAAACGTTGATTAGGGTTAAGGTATTTTCTTGCTGCTTCCCTAATATCTTCTCTTGTAATAGAACGGTAAATGTCTATTTCTGTATTAATAAGGTTTGTGTCGCCATAAAGCAGATAAAAAGATGCAAGGTTTTCTGCAATACCTTCTACATTTGAGTTAGCGCTTACGTAGTTGCTCTCTATCTCATTTTGTAATTTTTGGAATTCTCTTTCAGAAATAAGGTCTGTCTGAAGTTTTACAATTTCTTCGTCAGCTTCTTTCATAATATCAGCAGCTGTATAGCCCTGCATTGGTATTCCGTACACTATATATAGTCCGTAATCTTCCTGGCTGTAGTTGAAAGCGCCAATTTGCAGTGCCATTTTTTTCTCATCTACAATTTTCTTATACATCCTTGAGCTTTTACCGCCAGTAAGGATAGAAGATATCATGTCAAGAACTTTAGCATCTTTGGTTTTCATAGATGGAGTTCTGTAAGCAGTAACTACCATTGGAAGCTGAACGTTAGGGTCTTCGTAAGTAGCTTTAAAAGCCTGTGTTATAGGCTGCTCTTCAAATTTCTGACGTGTTATAGGTGTTCCTTTCGGTACTTTGCTAAAATATTCGCTTATCCATTTTTTAGCCTGTGCAGTTTCAAAATCTCCTGCTACAACAAGTACGGCATTGTTAGGAATATAGAATTTTTTGTTGAAAGCCTGGAATTCCTCAAGTGTTGCAGCATCTAAGTGATCCATAGATCCGATAGTAGCCCAACGGTAAGGGTGAACTTTAAACATATTTCTTTTAACTTCAGCAATAAGGTTACCGTATGGCTGATTATCTATACGAAGCCTTTTTTCTTCTTTAACAACCTCATTCTGGGTATCAACACCTATCTGATTGATAACCGGGTGAAGCATCCTTTCAGATTCCATCCAGATAGCAAGTTCAAGGTTGTTAGAAGGGAAAACTTCATAGTAGTACGTTCTGTCGTCAGAAGTGTTTGCATTGTTATTACCGCCATTTGCAGTAACTATTTTAAACCATTCGCCACGTTTAATGTTTTCTGTACCTTCAAACAGTAAGTGTTCAAAAAAGTGAGCAAAACCTGTTCTTTCAGGGTTCTCATCTTTAGAACCTACATGATACATTACGGAAGTAATGATAACCGGGGCAGATTTATCCTGGTGAAGGATAACGTGCAGCCCATTATCTAAATTGTATTCTTCGAATGCCACTTTTTGAGCTGAAGCAACTCCGCCAAGCATTAGAAGTGAACCCAAAGCCATTAAAGATTTTTTCATAAAAATTAATAATTATTTTGATATTGCTAATTGGTGTGCAATTTCGGTATTTTGTTACAATAATTTTACAATTTTTTAAGTATTCGCTTTTTATGCGTTTAAAAGCAGATTTTTTCATATAAATTAGTTGCTTCATGTTGCCTGATAAATAATAAGTTGTATATTTGCGCTCTTAAAAAAAATTAATTAAACCATATTGTTATGTACGCAATCGTAGAGATAGCAGGGCAACAATTTAAAGTTAGCAAAGACCTTAAGGTTTATGTTCACCGTTTAGAAGCTAAAGAAGGCGATGCAATTTCATTTGCAAAAGTTCTTTTATTAGATGATAACGGAAGCATAACTATAGGCGCCCCGGCTATAGAAGGAGCTTCTGTTGAAGCCAAAGTGATTCAGCACTTAAAAGGTGAAAAAGTAATTGTTTTCAAAAAGAAAAGAAGAAAAGGTTACAAAGTTAAAAATGGCCACCGTCAGTCTTTAACGCAAATCCAGATTTCCGGTATTACAGGAGTTGGTGCAGCACCAAAGAAAAAAGCGGCAGCTAAAAAAGCGGAAGCTACAGAGGAATAATTAACATTTAAAAACAAAACATCATGGCTCACAAGAAAGGTGTCGGTAGTTCCAAGAATGGTAGGGAATCAGAATCGAAACGTTTAGGCGTTAAGATTTATGGTGGACAGGCTGCTATTGCCGGTAACATTATCGTAAGACAAAGAGGTTCTAAGCACAACCCGGGTGAAAACGTTTACATGGGTAAAGATCATACTCTTCATGCAAAAGTTGACGGTGTAGTGAAATTCCAGAAGAAAGGTGATAACAAATCTTTCGTTTCTATAGTTCCATTCGAAGCTTAAGAATATACTCTATCATATAAAAACCCATCCGCTTAGCGAGATGGGTTTTTTATTTTATATACCTATACTAATTTCTTGAGTTTTGTCATTTTGGGCGTAGTGTAGAGATGTTAAAAAAAATCTCTTTTCAGAAAGTCTAAGTACTATCAGCCGATAACTAACGATAACTAAAATTAAGTGTTTCGAGGAAATCTTCACGGTCTATTTCCCTTGCTCCCAGACTTTCTAAATGGTCATTATGTACCTGGCAGTCTAAAAGGCGGTAATTGGCAAGCTGTAATTGTTTTGCCAGCGCTATAAAAGCTATCTTGCTGGCATTACTTACTTTAGAGAACATGCTCTCTCCGCAAAATACATGACCAAGATCTACACCATATAATCCGCCTACAAGTTCATCATCTTTCCAGACTTCTACAGACTTTGCAATACCCAGCTCATGAAGCCTGCAATATGCAGCTACCATATCCGGAGTTATCCATGTACCGGGCTGCCCGTCACGTTTAATGCTGCGGCAGTTGGCAATCACTTCACTAAAAGCAGTATTAAATGTAACCTTAAAAATTCCCCGGTTTAGTATGTTGCGCATACTTTTAGAAACTTTCAGGTCATTAAAAAATAAAACCATCCTTTCTGGCGGACTCCACCACAGTATAGGTTCATCATCTTCAAACCAGGGAAAAATGCCGTTTCTGTAAGCTAATATAAGACGCTCCGGCGATAAATCTCCTCCAATAGCCACAATGCCCTCAGGAGAGGCATTTTTAGCAGGAGGGAAGTATAGTTCGCGGGACAGGAAATACATTTACAATAAATTTCTGCAAATTTAAATTATAATGGCAATAATGTCTCTTAAAAATAACACCATATTATATTTTTGTTATAATGTAAGAAATTTACATAACCATATAATTAAACGTAGGTTTTTTCGTTATTTCTGTTGTACTATTGTACAAGAATACAAGTGCTGTGAAAATTTATAGTTTTTAAACTATAACGATATAATATATCTATTTCATAGTTTGTGTTTTAGCTAAATTTATCTGGAGAGCTGGTGGTTCGGCTCTCCTTTTTTTATGTATATAATCAATTAGGATTGTTAGTTGCTATTTTAATGTAATATCTCTATTTTTCTTACGTTATTGAGTAAACCAAATCTTTTTATGAACCGACTTCTTATATTTTTTTGCTTTTTATTTTTTTCATCTTTATCTGCGCAAAACCTTAGTAAGGATACTATACAACTAAGTGATGTATGGATTGAAAAAAATGATAAAAAGCCTAAAATAAAAAAAATTAAAATTGGGACGTACGATTTAACGCGTACTGATAATATTTTGTTTTTTACAGAAGACCCTGTATATTATTTTGTAGACAGCCTGCCTGAAGGAAAATTGCAAAATATAACTTTGTTTTTTAGTGAGGCCAGTATTGATCCAAAAATTGGTTTTATAGATTCGCAAACTTTTAAAATAGAAAAAACAGAATTTGAAGTGACGCTGTTTGAAATTGGCGATGATTATAAGGTAGGTCCTAAAATAAACTCTGAACCTATTCATATTAATTTACCGGAAACCAAGAGCTATCGAGTTAAGAAAATAGTATTAGATGTAGCTCCCTACAATATTATTACTAAGAGATTTTATATTTATCTTAATAAAAAGACCAAGACAAATTGTGAAAAGTGTTATTACTACGCACCGGTTCTATATAAAACGCCAGATGGCTATCATTACATTTATAATAATAACAACAGAGTTTATGCAAAACCCGATAAAGCGTGTGTATTTTGTTACGGTCTGCAGATGATTGTAAAAACCCTAACGCAGGATTATTAAGAATAGACTATAAAAAAACCGAAGCTAAATGCTTCGGTTTTTATTTTATTAGAATGGTAAGTCGTCGTGGTCTTCTTCTTTAAAGTTATTAGCCGGCTCAAAACGGTCATTGTTTGCCGGTGGTGTTTGCGGGTAACCCTGCGGAGCCTGGTTGTAGCCCTGTGGTGCCTGTTGATACCCTTGTGGAGCTTCAGGCTGCATTTTTTCTATTCTCCAGCCCTGAATAGAGTTAAAGTATTTGGTTTCCCCCTGTGGGTTAACCCATTCTCTTCCTCTAAGGTTTATGGAAACTTTTACAGGCTCGCCAACTGCATAATTATTAAGCAGGTCGCATTTGTCCTGAGTAAATTCTATCATAATGTGCTGAGGGTACTGCTCATCTGTAGTAACTACCATTTCTCTTTTCCTGAAACCGTTTGCTCCAAAAGCTTTGGTTTCGTCAATCATCTTAATTCTTCCTGAAACTTCCATATTGTTTGCTGTTATTTTCTGCCTTGCGGCAGCTATCGTTAATAAATTAAAAAATCTTTTTTAGCTAAAAGCACTTTCCACGCTTTTGCAACTTCATTATTGTCAAGATATTCCTTGGCTTTCAGGAACTTTTTGTTTTCATCATCGGCGCTTAAAACCGCCTTAATATCAAAGCTCTCTTTTACAAATATACTAACTTCTTCATCAGTAGGCAAAGTTTCTGTATTGCCTAATTTGCCGAGATCATTACCGTCAAAAATATTACTTTGTTTTATAAAATCAGGTATTGCATCTACACCTATGCCTAATGTTGTAAGAGGCTTTTCTACCTCAAACAGTCCTTCGGCACTGCGTGAATACCAGTTTCCGCCAAGGCGCGATACTAAATCTATTTTATGCTGGTCTATACTTCCGTTATCATCCAGTATGCTTTCATCTATATGCATTTTAAGCACTTCACACAAAATCAGGTTACCTGCGCCTCCTTCAGTGCCCAATGCAATAATTTCGTTAACCCTGCATTCAAATTGTACTGGTGCTTCTTTTACCCTGTATGGCTTAACAGTATCTGACGGAAGCATGGTAAACCCGGCTTTTTCAAACTCATTTACCCCGGCAGCATATTCTGTGCTTGATAATGATACCTGCTCTACCATGGCATAGTTTACCACATTAATAACTACTTCGCGGGTAAGCTCAGCATTCATAAGGGTATGCTTGGTGGTATTATCGCGCACTCTTCGCGAAGGTGAAAAAATAAGTATTGGCGGATTTGAACTGAAAAGGTTAAAAAAACTGAACGGAGACAGATTAGGAACATTGTTGCCGTCTATTGTACTTGCTAGTGCAATGGGCCTTGGTCCTACCGAGCTTTGTAAATAACCATGCAGTTTTTGTGTTGTAAGTTCTTTAGGGTCTATAGTGAGCATGTTTGATTATTTGTTTTTTACAAAGATACTTTTTCTATACTATTGACACAGGGTTTTAACGGTCGTGTTAATAAAATAAATAACGATGCGAAGCCGTTATTGTAAACCACTGCCAACTTTACTATCTTTAAGCCACAAATAGAATTTTATGCAATTTACCGATAACAGGAATATTACACGCTGGATAATTATCGCTGCCTCTTTTTTTATTGTAATCTCTATACTTTGGAATACATATAACTTTTTCAACATATTTAAAAATGATGAAAGGAAGAAGGTAGAATTGCTGGCTCAGGCGTATAGCATGATTAACAATACAGACACCAATGTTGATCTTGAGCTGCCTTCATTAATATTACAAAGCAATAGTACCGTGCCTCTTATTCTGACTAATAGCAGAGACAGTATTAGAGGTTCTGCAAATTTGCCTGCCGCAATTGAGAATGATTCTGTCAGAAAAATAAATTATCTGCAGGATCTAAAAAACGCAGGTACTTTTATTGTGTTAAAAGTGGGTAAGGATGACAA
The DNA here is from genome assembly GCF_024054175.1 of Flavobacterium sp. NRK1. Taxonomy (GTDB): domain Bacteria; phylum Bacteroidota; class Bacteroidia; order Flavobacteriales; family Flavobacteriaceae; genus Flavobacterium. The sequence continues at coordinate 818,598 of NZ_JAMXLA010000001.1, read as the reverse complement.
TCAAATTTTATATTACGGCAATTCCCAACTGTTGAATAATCTTAAGTATTATCCTATCACACTTGTTATTATTGTGGTACTGTTTGCCGCTATAGTCTTTATTTTTTATAGGGCCAGTAAAATGGCTACCCAAAACAGGCTCTGGGCTGGTATGGCAAAAGAAACTGCCCATCAGATAGGTACTCCGCTCTCCTCTTTGTTAGGGTGGATAGAGATAATGAAAGCAGATAATGTTGATGAAACTACTGTAGCAGAAATTGAAAAAGATGTAAACAGGCTGCAGGTTATAGCCGAACGTTTCTCTAAAGTAGGTTCTGAGCCGGTGCTGGAAGAAAGAGATATTATTGCCGAAACAGAAAAATCTTTTGAATATTTAAGGTCAAGGGCATCTAAACAGGTAGAGTTCTTTTTTATGGCTCCAAATCATCCGGTAAATGTTATGCTTAATCCCGAACTGCATAGCTGGACAATAGAAAACCTGGTAAAAAATGCCATAGATGCTATGAAAGGTAAGGGCAGGCTTGATTTAATAATAAGTGAAAATGAATCTTTTATTAAAATTAAAGTAAGTGACACAGGTAAAGGAATACCTAAATCTCAGTTTAAAAAAGTATTTGAGCCCGGTTTTACCACAAAGAAAAGAGGGTGGGGATTAGGCCTTTCTTTAACTAAGCGTATTGTTGAAGAATATCATAAAGGTAAAATAAAAGTACTGTCGTCTGAGCCCGGAAAAGGCACAACAATGCAGGCCAGTTATAAAAAACTATAAAACAAAATCGGGATGTTTATCATCCCGATTTTGTTTTATGGTGTACTTGTAAAAATGTAGGTTATCTTTAAATTGTTAAAGGTGGTTTCTGCCTGAAACTCTTTAGAGTTGAGTTTTGTAATAGTATAAACTATTGTTTCTCCATCTATAGTAGTAGTAAGCTTGTCGGTATCTTCTTCTACAGTATAACTTCCTGTTGTTATTGCAGGATCCTGCTGACAGTCATAATAATCGCCTTCTCTTACAACATTGTTTGCCTGAAATTCCAAATAATCTTTTCCGCATGGCAAATTGCCGTCATACGGTGTTTTTTGGCTGCCTACTTTGGTAGAAACATAGAACCATCTTTTTGCAAGCTGATCAAGATTTACAGTAGGTGTTTTTTCATCATCGCTGGAGCAAGAGGTAAGGCATAGTAATGCGAGTCCTAATCCTAATAATTTTTTCATGGCTTTTTGTGTTAGATTTCTCTGCAATGATAAAAAATATAATTCTAACATTAGTTAATTTCCTTATAATAAAAAAAGCCTCACATTTGTGAGGCTTTAGTTTCTTTATATTATTTAAGTTTAAAAATTGGATGCTATTGCTTTTGCCAATGCTTCAAACTCTTCTTTTTCAAGTTTCACTTTATTGATAAAACGCATTTCATCCATTTCATTAAGCGGAATAAGGTGAACATGAGTGTGGGGTACTTCCAGACCTATAACAGACATACCAACACGTTTGCACGGTACTGTTTTTTCAAGTGCTTTTGCAACTTTTCGCGAAAACTTCATCAGGCCAAGATATTGTTCTTCATCCATGTCAAAAATCTTGTCAATTTCCTGTTTCGGAATACATAAAGTATGACCTTTAGCATTTGGATTTACATCCAGAAATGCAAGATAATTATCATCTTCGGCTACTTTATATGCCGGTATCTCCCCATTAACTATTTTGGTGAATATAGAACTCATACTTAATCTCTTGTTATTTCAAGTACATCAAACTTAAGTGTACCGTTAGGTACTTTAATTTCAGCAGTTTCACCTACAGATTTTCCCAAAAGTCCTTTGCCTATTGGAGAAGTAACCGAAATTTTTCCACTTTTAAGATCAGCTTCGCTTTCGGCAACAAGTGTATATTTCATTTCCATTCCGTTAGCCTGGTTTTTTATTTTAACGGTGCTTAAAACCAGAGCTTTGGTAAGGTCAAGCTGTGATTCGTCAATAAGGCGTGCATTAGCCACAAGCTCTTCCATTTTAGATATTTTAAGTTCAAGCAGGCCCTGAGCTTCTTTTGCAGCATCATACTCTGCATTTTCAGAAAGATCTCCTTTATCTCTTGCCTCAGCTATCGCTGCAGATGCTTTTGGCCTCTCTATGCTTTTAAGGTGATCTAACTCATCCCTTAATTTTTTTAATCCTTCTGCGGTATAATAAGATACTGTACTCATAACTTCGTCGTTTATATAAATAGAAAAAATCCCATCAGGACGGGATTTCTTTCTGCAAAGATAATATTTTTTTAATATTTCAATTTTTAATATGCAATAGCATAGGTCAAAGTTAATTAAATTAAATTTGTTTCATAATTATAACACCTAAATTTTAACAGCATGAAAAAATATATTTTATTGCTTTTGGTAATGCCTTTTTTGATTAACTGTAGTAAAGATGATTTTAGCAATAACAATAAATACCTGCCTAATTATAATTTTTCTATAGATATAAATATGGATCTGCCACTATATACCCAATTACAGTTTCCGGCTAATCCGGTTCGAATAACACAGGATGGCATAGGTATAAATGGCGTAATAGTTACTAACACAGGGAGTGGATATACTGCTTATGAGGCCAGTTGCCCTAATCAGGAGCTTTCTACATGTTCTATGCTTACTATAAATGGGGTAAATGCAAAATGCCCTTGTGATAATGTTGAGTACAGCCTTTTTAACGGACAAGCAAACACTTCGGTGCGATATCCGTTAAAGGCTTATAAAGTAGCACAGCTTTCGTCAAACGTGATAAGGGTTTATAATTAACTATGCCTGTTATAAGGTTGCAAACATACATTAATGCTTCTGCAGAGATTGTATTTGATCTTTCCAGGAGTATTGATCTTCATAAAATTTCTACTGTACATACAAACGAACAGGCTGTTGCAGGGAAAACATCTGGTCTTATTAATATAGGAGAAAGTGTTACCTGGAAAGCCAGACATTTAGGCTTTACCCAAATACTAACTTCCAAGATTACAGCTTTTGAAGCTCCTAATTATTTTATAGATGAAATGGTTTCGGGCGCTTTTAAAAGCTTTAAGCATGAGCATATATTTAATGTAAAAAATGATATGACCATAATGACTGATGTTTTTGATTACACCAGTCCTTATAGCTTTTTAGGTAAAATTGCAGATGTGCTTTTCCTTAAACAATATATGGCTAATCTTATTTTAAAACGTAATGCTGTAATTAAAGAATTTGCTGAAAATCCGATGAAATACAAATCGCTACTTTAATGTAGAATTTTATTTTTTCGACTTATTGCTCATGTAAAATGTTAATTCTCCGCCAGATGTAATTTCCTTATGGGTAAGGTAATTTCTGTTTAATGGCTTACCATTAAGCTCCACTTTTGTAACATATACATTTCTGGCCGACTGATTTTTAGTTCTTATGGTAAAGGTGTTACCGTTTTCAAGGGTTAATACGGCTTCTTTTACTTTTGGAGAACCAATAGCATATTGATCGCTGCCCGGTGCTACCGGATAAAAGCCAAGAGATGAAAATATGTACCATGCACTCATTTGTCCGCAATCATCGTTACCGCCTAGTCCGTCAGGTTTTGGCTTATACATAGCATCCAATATCATACGTACTCTTTGCTGGGTTTTTTCAGGATGTCCTGTCCAGTTGTATAAATAAGCAACATGATGCGAAGGCTCATTACCATGCACATAGTTGCCAATAATGCCATCACGGGTAATATCTTCTGTGTTGGCAAAATATTTGTCAGGCAAAGTCATTGTAAATAATGAGTCCAGGTGCTGTGTGAATTTCTCTTTGCCGCCATTCATTTTAACCAGTTCATCAGGATCCTGTGGAACATATAAACTATAGTTCCAGGCATTACCCTCTATAAAGCCCTGACCGTGTGTATCAAGCGGATCAAATTCTTTTTTAAAAGTTCCGTCATTTAATTTAGGCCGCATAAAGCCTGTTTTGGCATCAAATACATTTTTATAATTTCCGGCTCTTGCCGAGAATTTATTGTAAATATCAGGTTTGTTTAGTTTTTTGGCTATTTGAGCAATACACCAGTCATCATAAGCATACTCTAAAGTTTTAGAAACCGATGAGCCATTTTTATCTTCAGGTACATAGCCTTTTGCCATATAGTATTCAAGTCCGTCATAATAAGGTATGCTCGCCGAACTTACACAGGCCTGCAATGCCTTTTCAGTATCAAAATTATCGTTTCCCTTAGCTATAGCATCAGCTATAACAGAAACGCAATGATAACCTATCATACACCAGTTTTCATTTGCATAGTGCGACCATACAGGCAAAGCTTTATGCACACTCTGATCATAATGGGCAAGCATGCTTTTTATCATATCCTGATTACGCTTGGGCTGTACTAAATTAAATAGCGGATGCAATGCCCTATAGGTATCCCATAACGAGAAAGTGGTATAATTTGTAAAATTATCTGCTGTGTGTACGTTCTGATCGAGGCCTTTATACCTGCCATCAGTATCCATATATACTGTAGGATTTATAAAAGCATGATACATGGCAGTATAAAAATTAACCTTATCATCTTCATTAATGGTTTTGATTTCTATTTTGTTAAGTTCGGTTTCCCATAATTTTTCACCTTCATTACGAACTTTGTCAAAATCCCAATATGGAATTTCCTGTTTCATATTAGCTATCGCTCCCTCCGTACTTACAGGTGAGAGGGCAAGTTTTACCATTACCTGTTCATTGGCTTTAACATCAAAATCAAAATACATTCTAATGTTTTTGCCGGCAGCCTCAGGAAAGTTTTTTGTTTCGTCAAACTTTCGCCAAAAACCTTTATAAATATTATTTTCATCATATTTATGAGCTCCATATTGTTTTATGGGCTTAGAAAATGCCATCGCAAAATATACGGTCCTTGTGCGGGCCCAGCCCTGTGTCTGGCGATATCCTGTTATAAGGGTGTCATTCTCAATGCGAACAAATGTCCATACATTTTTTTCCTGGTGATTGTAAATCCCGTGCATAAGGTCTAAAATAATATGCACCTCATCAGCCGAAGGGAATGTGTAGCGGTGAAAACCCACACGCTGGCTTGTGGTAAGTTCGGCCGTAATATTATTATCATCCAGTTTTACTTTATAATAGTTTGCAGAAGCAACTTCGTTATCATGAGAAAACCCCGAACGGTATCCTGAAGCCGGGTTGTTTGCAGTTCCCGGATTTAATTGCAGTTTTCCTGATGTTGGCATAATCAGGAAATCACCCAGATCAGAATGTCCTGTGCCACTAAAATGGGTATGGCTAAAGCCTACTATGGTTTTGTCTTCGTACTGATAGCCTGAACAGTATTCATACACTTTTCCATTGTATTTTTTATTAAGTTCATACGCTATAGTGTCTGTATCGGGGCTTAATTGTACCGAACCGAACGGTACGGTTGCTCCCGGGTAAGTATGTCCCATTCGTTCTGTACCTATCATGGGATTTACGTATTGATAGTTTTTCTTATTTGTTTTTTGGGAAAAAGCTAAAGAAGAAAAAAGAGAAAGGGCTATAAATAGTTTAAAATTCATTATATATATGCTTATAAGGTAAAAGTAGCAGTTTTTACCGAATTTATATAATAATAAAAGCGGACAACTTTTTGTTGCCCGCCTATAGTAAATAATTTTTAGTTGGATTCTAGAATTTAAGAGTAGCTCCTAACAGGAAATTAATACCTGCCTGCGGATAATAATAAGGATCGCCATACATATACCCGTTAGAAGCATATTTCTTGTCGAATATATTGTTTACTAATCCATTAAATATAATAGATTTAAATATCGATCTGGTTTGTATAGTATAGCTCACATTAAGATCGCTTGTAAAGTAACTGTCAAGTTTTGAGTTTGCTGACTCATAATTGTCCATAAACTGTTTGCCTACATACTTAGACAGCAAGGCTATCTGTATATCTTTTACAGGGATATAAATTAACTGATTTCCTGCAATAACACTTGGTGAAAAAGCAATTTCAGTATTTCCCAGATTCTCAGATCCGGTTTCTGTTTCAACTAAAAAGTCAACGTTTTTGTTGTCACTCACTGCAATATTAGGCCTGATAATCCATTTATTTGATATAGCAATGGTTGCATCGGCTTCAATTCCCATACGATAGCTATCGCCGCTATTAGTATAAATACGTGCACCAACATCATCAACAGCACCGGTAAGTACCAGCTGGTCTTTATACCTCATATAATAACCATTTACTGTAATAGTATTCTGCCCCGATTTAAATCTCCATCCAAGTTCAAAATCATTAAGGCTTTCAGGTTTTGTGCTTCCGTTCTCATAATCACTTCTGCGGGGCTCTTTATTAGCACGGGCATAAGAAAAATATATATTATTCTTTGTATTTAAAGTATAGGTAAGTCCTGCTTTAGGATTGAAAAAATTAAATGTATCGTCAACAGCTACAGGGCTGTCATTACTTTCAAGAACATTGCCCGCCTTGTAATCTACATGACGAAGCTGCAAATCTCCAAAAAGGTTAAGTTTTTCGGTTATTTGGTAGTTGGCTTTGGTATACACGTTGGCATCTGTCTTAGTGGCATCATTATCATAATACCTGTCGTCAGGGCGAACATTCCCTGAATATTGTGCCCATACAACGTTGCCATAATGGGCACCTTCATACCTATTCCATGCGCCACCCATTACTAAATTAAGTTTTTCAGTTTTAAAATTAGCTGAAAAAACAGTTCCGTAAAAATCATTATCAAGCCATTTCTGGCTAACAAGGTCGCTGTTATCTATAAAATTGCCATTAATGGTTAAAGGTTGTAATCCGTAATCTGAAAAAGCTGCATCTTCGCGGTAATTTTCATAATATCCTTTACCTATAGTATAATGTAGTGCAAGGTTTGTACTCCAGCTATTGCTTATTTTCTGGTTCCAGTGTAATTGGTAATTATCCTGCTGGTAATTGTCGGTTTCATTATCATAAAATCGTGTAACTCCGTTCTCATCCGTATACATTCCGGAATAATTAAAACGCCTGTTACTTGCCATTGTTGCAGCATCTATCCCATTCCATGCCTGGTATGTTTTTTCTTTTCCGCCAAAAGCAAGAGCTTTTATAAGAGTTTTATTGCTTACAAAAGTTCCCTGTAAAAAGTATGATTTAAGATCAGAAGACGCTCTGTCAATATATCCATCTGAAGCAAGGTTCGATAGCCTTCCCGCAATTTCAAACTTATCATTCATTAATCCGGTACTGAATTTTACAGTATGTTTTCTTGAGGCGTAGCTTCCAAAAGAGTTAGATATTTCTCCGCTTGACTCCATTTTGTAACTGTCAGTAAGTACATTCAGGCTGGCGCCAAATGCTCCTGCTCCATTTGTGGAAGTACCTACACCTCGCTGAAGCTGTATGCTCTGAGCTGAAGAGGCAAAATCGGGCATATTAACCCAAAATGAACCATGCGATTCCGAGTCGTTAAAAGGAATGCCGTTAAGCGTTACATTAACACGGCTGGCATCTGCCCCTCTTACCCGGATGCCTGTATAACCAAAGCCGTTTCCTGCATCTGTTGTTGTAACTACAGATGGAAGGTAATTAAGTAACACAGGAATGTCCTGACCTAAATTACGCGGAGCAAGTTCTGCTTTCGTAACATTAGTAAAAGTTACGGGTGTTGTGCTGCTGGCACGTACAGATTGTACCAATACTTCATCGAGTACTTCTGTAGAATCTTTAACTACAGGCTGTTGGGCAAAGGCTGTTAAGCCTGTTAAGCCAAGTCCCAGGCTAAATAAATTTGTTTTAATGCCTCTAAAGCTCTTAAGCTTTACGGCATTTTCAGGAAAAATGAATAAAGTTTTCATTCGTAAAAAAAAATTTACAAATAAAAGGGGTAATTATTCTCTTGTTAGTTAAAAAATGATTGTACTGACCTACTACAAAAATTTATTCTGTTTGTTGGCCTTTTCCCTTGGCAGCATTACCTGCCCAGGTTCTTTGGGTATAATCTCAGCTCGTTATTTAGAGCACCCCTTTGAGACGCGGCAAAAGTACAAAAAGAATTGAAATAGTAATATGGGGGATTGAGATTTTAGTAGCTTTATCTCATATCTAGCTTCTCTGTTAAAAATCAGGTCGTCTGCGTGATTGTTTTTTCTCTGCCTGCCGTCTTTTTCCTTCTATCCTTTTTTTTATTACTGCTTTGGGTATTTTGGTTGGTTTTCTTGGCTTTTCTATTTTTAGAGCCTGCTCCATTACTGTCAAAAACCTTTTAGTGACAATATCTTTGTTTCTAAGCTGGCTCCTGTCTTCATCGCACGATAGCATCAAAATATTTTCATTAGTCAGTCGGGATGCTAATTTAGAATGTATCAGTGTTTTCTCCTCTTCGCTTAGGGCATTACTGTCCATAAGATTAAAGCTGAGAACAACTTTTGAGGAAACTTTGTTTACATTTTGTCCGCCCGCACCACTGCTTCTTACGGCTTTATAGTCGAGTTCCTGAAGTATTAAATTTCTGTCCATTGTATAGAGCTTAAAAAAAGCTTTGATTATAATCAGGGCTGATGTGCCGGTTTTAAAAGGTCGTTTACGGTTTTTACAGGATTAAACGTTTCAAGCGGAACTTCGGCAAAAACTGTAATCCAGCCTGCCATGGCGCCATTCCATAAGCCGGGCAGCTCATAAGATTTTACTTGTTTTCCGAGTCTCGTTTTATGCACAATAAAGCCGGAGGTATTATCTATAAATTCATTTAGATTAAAAAATTCTCCTTTATAATTTTTAAGCCCGCAAACAAGGTCTACGGGGTTAAAATGCGATGCATTTGCAAAAATTTGCTTCTGTGATCTGTTTTCAAGGTCTATTTGAGAACTCTCTACAATTTGTAAGGATAAACCGCCTTTACTACTCTCAATCCAAAAAGGACCGCCACCGGGTTCGCCTTCATTTTTAACCATTCCGCAAATACGTATAGGTTTATTAAGTAATTCTTTTGCAAATTCTTTTTTATAAGAAAGGGCATACTTATAAACATCTGAAGGAATATGCTGTAATAGTTTATCTTTTGCAAAAGTCAGAATGTCATTAATGCTTTCGTCACTTATTTCTTCCTGATCGATCCGGTTAATATAAGAAAAAACCTGTTGTTGCAATTCTATTAAAATGCCGGCCAAAGCTTTTTTGTATAAAGCTATAGTATGAATATTGTTATGGCTTACATTGTCTATGTTTTTTATAAAAACAATATCTGCATCAAGTTTCCCCAGGTTTTCTATTAAGGCACCATGACCGCCCGGCCTGAAAAACAAATGATTTTCACTGTCTCTAAATGGAGTATCGTCAATATTAACCGCTAAAGTGTCGGTGTTTTTCTGTTGATATGAAAATCCGAATTTAATTGGTATCCCTGATTCATTTTCTATATCTGTTTTTACTTCCTGAATACTGTCCAGAAAACCGTCAAGATGATCTTCAGAAATAGTGAAATGCACATTTGCTTCATTATGTGAAGCAGCATATGCTACAGCTTCTTTTAAATGCTCAAATATAGGTGTGGCTATAAAGTTTCCATAATCATGAAAAGGCAGTACACCTTTGGGCTTATTGGCAAAATCAAAAACTTTGCCGTTAAGCATAGTTTTAATAAAAGCATATAGCTTCTGGTCTTTCTTCCATGTGTCAAAACCTTCCTGTTGTGCTACAATATCTGCTATTTCCTTATAAAAAGGGAATTTTTCCAAACCCACCAAAAATACGCTTAGATCATTTTCTTTTTTACGGTTTATATACCCATTTATTGTTTCCCTTTCCGGGTCATATTCGGTTATAAATTCGAGTAAAAATTTAAACATTCTGGTGGCGGCACCAGAAGCAGGTACAAATTTGGTTAATTTATAGTTTTCTTTTTTTGAGTCAAAAAGGGCAGCGTATTCTATTGCCTTTTCTTCGGATAACTTAAAAATACCATCATTGTATAAGGCAGGTTTTTTTAAGGTAGCCTTTGCTATGCCATTTTTAAAAATGTCTAATTGTTTTAGTATAGTTTCTACATTAATTCCGCGTTTATGTATATCTGCAAAATCATTTATACTAAAATCGTTGTCTAACGCCTGTTTAAGCTCAGATATTATAGTTTTACATTCTGAAGCAAAAGAACTTTTAGGAGCTGAATTTATAACTAAAAAAGACCTGTTGTTTTTCTTTAAATGTCCGGCTAATTTTTGAGCTTCATTTTCTTCCTGCTCGGTAGTTTTAATAATGAACAAATCAGCCGATCTGTCATTTTCGTTCATAGCAATGGTAAGGCTCACAGTACGGAAAATAAATTTGTACGGACTGTTACTGTCCGGCTTGGTAAATGAATTTAATTGTTCAGAGAATTCCCTGCCATTAAGCCCGTTTCCATAAACCGTAATATTTATTGCAGTAGTTGTTTGCTTTGTAATGTTTCCTTCCATGACTGATAGCCAAAAATGGCAATTATAGTTAAAACTATATAAAAGAAGCCTGTAAATATCAGCCCTTTATAAAAAAACAGCGGGATAGCTATAATATCGCCGGCTATTAAATACAGCCAGTTTTCTATTTTGCGTTTGGCTAAAAGCCACATACCTATAAAAAACAGCCCGGTTATAAACGTATCTACATATGCCCACCACTGGTTAAACATATTGAAAAAATGATACACAACCGATACAAATATAACCGAAACTATAAAAATGGCTAAGCATATCTTATTATCTTTAACAGAAACCTTAGAGATTTTTAACAAATCGTGGTTTTGATTGTCCTTTCTGCTCCACAATATCCAGCCATAAAGACTCATATAAAAGTAGTAGGCATTAATTATAAGATCTCCGTAAAGATTGGCAGTGTAGAGTATATAAACAAATATAAAAGTGCTTATCAATCCTGTAGGATATACCAGTATGTTATTTTTTGCAGAATAGGTTACACTAAGTAAACCAAAGAAAATTGCAGTAAGCTCTAAAATAAGAAAAAAGGGAGTGTATCCTTTAAACTGGGAAAAAAGTGTGTCAAAAATTTCAGGCATTATAATAAGGTTTTGCTGCCCAGGCAGTATACAAGAATAAAGTCTTCCACCTGTTCAAAACAAAAAGGATAACTCTCATTAAGGTCTTCAAATTTTACTGAGGTCATTCCGCATTTTTCGCTAATTTCAAAAGGAAAAACATAAATGTTTTGCTTAAAGCTCAGTCCGCTGCGCGACACCATTTTATAAACAGCTTCTTTTACACCCCATATTACCATAAGTTTATTAGTGTATTCGGTAAGATGTTCAGGGTTAAGATAGGCAAACTCTGGTTCTATAAATTTATCGGCTATGGTAATCACCTTTTCGCGAATCAACTCCATGTCTATGCCAATGTCATTTTTACTGATTATAATAGCAGAAAAAGCATAGGAATGGGTTATAGAAATATTCATTCCGTCTTTAAGATGAGGCTTGCCGTTTTCATCGTAAAATAAATCAAAATCGGTATATCCAATCTCCTGCATTAGCATGCGTACACCAAGGAATCCTTTTTTGTGCTGTTCGCTTTTCATGCCGTTTAACCTATCTGTACAAATGTCTTTTAGTTTTACATGCTGTAAAAACTCATCAAGGCTTTCGGTGTTTTTCCAGATAAGCAGCCTGGTGTCTTTGTCTATGGCAATAGATTTATATAAAGGCATTAGATACAGTTATGGCCGAAATTCATATTGTTGTTTACCAAACAATTAGGGCAACGGCATATTTTCATATTTTATTGTTAAAGCGGGCTAATTAAAAAAGCATTCACTAAATTTGCAAAAATTTTTTTGCTAATACAAATATACAATATTCATGAGTACTACAACGCTGCCATTCGTGGCATACAAAGTAAAGGATATTTCGCTTGCGGAATGGGGAAGGAAAGAGATTGAGCTTGCTGAAGCTGAAATGCCGGGATTAATGGCACTTCGTGAAGAATATGGCGCTTCTCAGCCTCTTAAAGGTGCGCGTATTGCGGGCTGTCTTCACATGACGATACAAACTGCGGTTCTTATAGAAACTCTAGTAGCCCTTGGCGCTGAGGTTACCTGGAGCTCATGCAACATATTTTCTACACAAGATCATGCTGCTGCTGCTATTGCTGCTGCAGGTATTCAGGTATATGCTTGGAAAGGCCTTACTGAAGAGGAATTTGACTGGTGTATAGAGCAAACGCTTTTCTTTGGTGAAGATCGTAAGCCACTTAATATGATTCTTGATGACGGGGGAGATCTTACCAATATGGTATTTGACCGTTTCCCGGAACTTGCAGCGGGAATTAAAGGACTATCTGAAGAAACTACTACAGGGGTGCACCGTTTATATGAAAGAATGAAAAACGGTACGCTTGTTATGCCGGCTATCAATGTTAACGATTCTGTTACAAAATCGAAATTTGATAACAAATACGGTTGTAAAGAAAGTGCTGTAGATGCTATACGCCGTGCAACAGATCTTATGCTTGCAGGTAAAAGAGTTGTAGTGTGTGGTTATGGAGACGTTGGTAAAGGTACGGCTGCTTCTTTCAGGGGTGCAGGTTCTATTGTTACTGTTACTGAAATAGATCCTATATGTGCGCTACAGGCTGCTATGGATGGTTATGAAGTAAAAAGGCTGGAAACTGTTATTGGTAATGCAGATATTATTATTACAACTACAGGTAATAAAGATATTGTTGTAGGTCGTCATTTCGAAAAAATGAAAGACAAAACTGTTGTTTGTAATATTGGCCATTTTGATAACGAAATTGATATGGCATGGTTAAATAAAAACCATGGTGCATCTAAAGTAGAGATCAAGCCTCAGGTTGATAAATATACAATTAATGGTACAGATATTATTGTTCTTGCAGAAGGCCGTCTTGTAAACCTTGGCTGTGCTACTGGTCACCCAAGTTTTGTAATGAGTAACTCGTTTACTAACCAAACTCTTGCTCAGCTTGAGCTTTGGAATAATAGTGCTGCTTACGAAAACAAAGTATATATGCTGCCTAAGCACCTTGACGAAAAAGTGGCTTCACTTCACCTTGCTAAACTTGGTGTAGAACTTGAAACACTTAACGAGGATCAGGCTGCTTATATTGGTGTTGAAGTACAAGGGCCGTTTAAGCCTGAATACTACAGATACTAATTAGTATTGAGATGTCAGTAATGAGATTTTAGATATTCTCATGCTCGTAAAATAACAAACCCTCGCTTAATGTGAGGGTTTTGTGTTTTATTAAGTTCTCTGTACTTAATACTATTTTCTAAAATCACAACTCATAATGTGATCGTTTACCATGCCGGTAGCCTGCATATTGGCATAAATTACGGTAGAGCCAACAAATTTAAACCCTCGTTTTTTCATGTCCTTACTTATTTTGTCAGACAGGGGAGCGGTTGCCGGAACTTCGCTCTGTAGTTCAAATTTATTGTCAAAGGTTTTATTGTCGCTAAAAGCCCAGTAGTAGTTTGAAAAACTGCCAAACTCATCCTGTATCTTCATAAAAGCCTGTGCGTTGCTCACTGCTGCCAGTACTTTTAGGCGATTGCGTATAATTCCTGTGTCCTGTAGTAATTCTTCAATTTTTGACTCATCATATAAAGCAATTTTCGTGTAATCAAAATCATCAAATGCTTTACGGAAGTTTTCACGTTTACGCAGTATGGTAATCCAGCTCAGTCCAGCCTGAAAGGTTTCCAATACAAGAAATTCAAACAGTTTAGCATCATCATATACAGGCTTTCCCCATTCATTATCATGGTAATCTTCATAAAGTGTGTCGCCAACGCACCATTTACAACGTGTTTTGCTGCTCATACTTTTTGTTTTTATCGTTATGAATGTACTTTTCAATAAGTGAATGTCCAAGATAAATAAGAGGTGTAAGTACTATTGCCTGGACCAGCTTTACAGTATAACCTGTTAGTCCTGATGTTATATAAGTTTCGGTATCCATAATTCCGGTAGCGTAAAAGGCAATTCCTAAAACTATAAAACTGTCAAAAAACTGAGAAATAACTGTTGAGCCGGTACTGCGCAGCCATATCATTTTATTCCCTGTTTTTTTCTTTACAAAATGAAAAAGAGTACCATCTATAAGCTGCGATACCATAAAAGCAGTTATGCTCCCTACAATTATCCAGAGGCTTTGCCCAAAAACACCATTAAATTGAGCATCGGAGGTTCCCATGCCCTTAACAGCTGGTATTTGCATTGCTAAAAACAGCAACACAAAACAATAGGCAATAAGACAGGCGGTTATAAGAGATAATCTCCGTACCCCTTTTTCGCCAAAATATTCATTTATGAGATCGGTAGTGATAAATACGATTGGCCAGGGTAAAATACCCACGCTCATTACATAGGGTCCTATATGTATAAGTTTACCTCCAATAAGTTCGGCAACAACGGCATTGGTAATAAAAATTCCTGCCAGAATTACATATACAGTGTCTTTTCGGGTTTGAAACATAAGTTTTAGGTAATCTTCAAAAGTAATAATTTTTAAACAACTTATTTATAATGTAATTTGACGATAAAAATATTCTTTTAAGTTTTTGTAAACGTACTTTTCTTACTTTTGATATAATTCTTAAGATTTGCTTAAGATTTAATATTAACATTATTATTAGCTATAATCTGCCGTTATTTATTAGTTGTTTTTATAAATGAATATAGATATGAAAAGGATATTTTTAATGTTTGCCTTGTTAGTTTCAATGCTTTCATATTCACAGGAATGGAAATCTTTTGAGGAGGCAAAAGTTTTGGCGCAAAAAGAAAATAAGAATATAATTTTAGTGTTTTCCGGCTCAGATTGGTGTGCTCCATGTATTAAACTGGATAAAAACATCTGGCAATCGGAGGAATTTAAAGCTGAAGCTCAAAAAAAATGGATATTAGTTAGGGCTGATTTTCCTAAGAAAAAAGGAAATGCACTTCCTCAAAATAAGCAGGATGAAAACAAAGGATTGGCTGAAAAATACAATAAAGAAGGTTTTTTTCCTTTGGTTGTTGTAATGGATAAAAATGCCAAGGTAACCGGAAAAACAGGATTTAAAAATATTAAACCATCAGAATATATAGCTTTGTTACATTCGTTAGAGGGTAAATAATGAAGAAGTTTGTTTTTCTTGCCGTACTATTTTCATGCCTTTCCGGTTTTGGACAAATTGTCCATAAAAGGAAACTCATGATGCTTGGCAGTCCTTTTGAAGTTACTGTTGTAGCCAAAGATACTGTTGCGGCAAGTGTTTTTATAGATATGGCTGTTGCTGAGGTAAGGCGTGTTGAGAATCTGATATCAGACTGGATTCCGACCACACAAATATCAGCCATAAACAAAAATGCGGGTATAAAGCCTGTAAAAGTGGATGAGGAGCTTTTTGCATTGGTAGAACGTGCAATGAAGATTTCACAGGTTACCGATGGAGCCTTTGATATTTCGTATGCATCAATGGATAAGATATGGAAATTTGATGGGAGCATGAAAAAAATGCCAACCCCGGAGGCTATAAAAAAATCTGTTGAAAGAATAGGTTATAAAAAAATAATACTTGACACCGTTGCCAAAACCATTTATCTTAAAGATGAAGGGATGAAGCTTGGCCTTGGCGGGATAGGTCAGGGTTATATTGCAGACAGAATTAAAGATATGCTGCTTGCAAAAGGCTGCGTTTCGGGTATTGTGAATGTTTCGGGAGATATTAATGCATGGGGTAAACAACCAGATGGCAATCCGTGGACGGTGGCTATTGTAAACCCGATGAATAAAAATAAGGTATTTGCCACGTTTCCGCTTGAAGACAGTGCTGTTGAAACATCTGGCAGTTATGAAAAGTTTGTTACTTTTAATGGCAAGCGCTATTCGCATATTATAGATCCGCGTACGGGGTATCCTGCACAGGGGGTTATTAGCGTTTCGGTATTTGCCAAACGTACCGAAATTGCCGATGCCCTGGCTACGGGTGTTTTTGTAATGGGTATAGAAGCAGGTCTTAATATGATAGACCAGTTAAAAGGCATAGGCTGCATTATTGTAGATGATAAAGGCGGTGTGCACACCTCTAAGAATATAGATATTAAACAATACGAATAATGAAAAATATAATAGTAGCAGCAGGACTGTTCCTTACCTTATTGTCCTGTAGTTCGGTCAAAGAATATGAGAAGGAAAAAATAAACGATCCTGACATGAAACTTTCTGCAAGAAGCACAGAGCGTTTTGAAACAAATTTTCAGGTATATCGTGAGGCTGCTGCGGGAGCTAATGGTGGTAAAACAGGTGGTGGCTGCGGCTGTAATTAAAATATTTGCAGGATAAATTACTATATGAAACAGATTATATTTCTTTTAATCGTACTTTCTAATTTTTATGCTCAGGCACAAGCCGACAGTACCGATGTGTCATTTAAAAAACGTGTTTTAGATGCTACAGAGGTTGACTTTCTTATGAGCTATTACAAGCAGGATGGTATTCACTCTGCAGTGGCCGGCGGCAGCGGTATGGAAAAACTTACTGATGTTACGCCTACAATAGTTGTAGCAATGCCTTTAAATGATGATGACGTGCTAACTGTAGATGCCGGTGTTTCGGCTTATTCATCTGCTTCATCAGGAAATATAAACCCGTTTGACAGTAAAACACCAAGCCCGTGGCAGGCAAGTTCGGGTGCTTCAGCTTCCGATATGTGGGTAGGGGTTACAGCAGGATATAGTCATAGCTCTGATGACAGGAATACAATATGGAATGCCCATGTTTCGGGTTCTGTAGAATATGATTATACATCTATAGGATTTGGTGGAGGGCTTACTAAGCTGTTCAATGAAAAGAATACAGAAGTAACTGTTTCGGGTAATGTTTATTTAGATACATGGATGCCTATTTATCCTAAAGAGCTGCAGGATTTTGCCGATAATGGCAATAGTACAAATGGAGGTATTTATAATTATTTTAATATTGTCGATCAAAATGGTATAAGCAAAGCGGGTTATGATCCGTCAAGATTTACTTTTTGGAACGACAAAAAGCGTAACTCTTATTCGCTGTCTGTAAGCTTATCACAGGTAATTAATAAAAGATTGCAGGCATCATTGTTTTTTGACGTATTACAGCAAAATGGTTTGCTTTCTACACCATATCAAAGAGTGTATTTTAAAGATGCCGATGATTACTACATCAATAAATTCAGGCTGGCCGATGACATTGAGCGCCTGCCCGATACCCGTTTTAAAGTGCCAATAGGTGCAAGGGTGAATTATTACATCAACGAGACTTTTGTTGTGCGAACCTACTACAGGTTTTATACCGATAACTGGGGTATTACAGCACATACCGCTAATATAGAACTGCCTATTAAGATTACCGATCGTTTTACGGTGTTTCCTATGTACAGATATTATACACAGCAGGCATCTAAATATTTTGCGCCTTATGAAGCGCATTTATCCGCAGAAAGGTATTATACATCTGATTATGATCTTTCTACCTTTGATGCCCATCAATATGGTGCGGGAATCAATTATACCGATATTTTTACAGGAACTAAAATCTGGAAATTCGGCGTTAAGAATATAGATTTCAGATACAATCATTACCAACGGAGTGATGGCCTGGATGCCGATATTTTTTCTGTTGGAGTCAAGTTTGTGCAGCAATAAAATACGAGCCGGTTTTTACCGGCTTTTTTTATGAAAAGTTCCATTGCAAAATAGCTTTATAGTTTCGTTATCTTGTTTTCCGGATGAAGAAGATAAACCATAAAAAAACCCCAAATCAGACAATTTGGGGTTTTTATTTTATATAAAGTGGTTACTTGTTACTTATGCAAGTGCAACCCTTTTAAATCCTGTAACAACAAGAGAAGCATCAACAGATTTAATATACTCACTTACGCTAAGTTTGCTGTCTTTAATGTAATCCTGGTTAACAAGAGTGTTATCTTTAAAGAAACGGCCAAGTTTTCCTTTAGCAATGTTATCAAGCATAGCTTCAGGTTTACCTTCCTGACGTAGCAGGTCTTTAGCGATTTCGATTTCTTTCTCAACTGTTTCAGCATCAACACCGTCTTCGTTAAGAGCAAGTGGAGCCATAGCAGCAGCCTGCATAGCAACGTTACGTGCAGCTTCTTCAGCGCCTTCTACGTTTGCAGAAAGACTAACTAAAGTAGCGATTCTGTTACCAGCGTGGATATAAGAACCAACAAATGCGCCTTCAAGTCTTTCGAAAGAACCTATCTCGATTTTTTCACCGATAACTCCTGTTTGCTCAATTAGTTTTTCTTCAACAGTTATACCGTTAAAGTTTGTAGCAAGAAGTTCTTCTTTAGTGTTAAAGTTAAGAGCAAGTGCAGCGATATCGTTAGCAAGTTTAACGAAAGATTCGTTTTTAGCAACGAAGTCAGTTTCACAGTTAAGAGATATAACAACACCGGCAGTTTTGTCAGCGTTAACAACAGCGATAACAGCACCTTCAGTAGATTCACGGTCAGCTCTGTTAGCAGCTACTTTCTGACCTTTTTTACGAAGGTTTTCAATAGCTTTGTCAAAATCTCCATCTGCTTCAACAAGTGCTTTTTTGCAGTCCATCATACCTGCACCTGTAATTGTTCTTAATTTATTTACGTCTGCAGCAGTTATATTTGCCATTTTGAATGATTGTTTTTAGTTAAAAAAATAAAAGCCGTTATGATGATAATGCTACAAAAGTAAACATCTACCAGCACAACGGCTTTATTGTAATGTTATCTTTACTCTTCTGTAGCAGAAGTTGGAGCTTCTGTTTTTGCAGGAGCTTCAGCAGCAACCGGAGCAGCAGCTTCTACAGTAGCGTCGTCCTGAGAATCTTCTTTATCTGATTTTCTATCAGAAAGACCTTCAACAACAGCACCTGTAACCAGAGATAAGATTTTGTCTATAGATTTAGAAGCATCATCATTTGCAGGGATAACATAGTCAACCTGACGTGGGTCAGAGTTGGTATCTACCATTGCGAAAACTGGAATGTTTAATTTTTGTGCTTCTTTTACTGCGATGTGTTCAGCTTTGATATCTACGATGAATAACGCAGCAGGAAGCCTTGTCATGTCAGCAATAGAACCTAAGTTTTTTTCAAGTTTTGCACGTAGACGATCAACTTGCAGACGCTCTTTCTTAGAAAGTGTGTTGAATGTACCGTCTTTCTTCATTTTATCGATAGCAGCCATTTTTTTAACTGCTTTACGGATAGTAACGAAGTTTGTTAACATACCACCAGGCCATCTTTCAGTGATGTATGGCATGTTTGCAGCAGCTGCTTTTTCAGCAACAATGTCCTTAGCTTGTTTTTTTGTAGCAACGAAAAGGATTTTTCTGCCTGATGCAGCAATTTTTTTAAGGGCTTCATTAGCCTCTTCAATTTTAGCTGCAGTTTTATACAGGTTGATAATGTGTATGCCATTACGCTCCATGTATATGTAAGGGGCCATGTTTGGGTCCCATTTTCTGGTCATGTGTCCAAAGTGTACACCTGCTTCCAGTAAGTCTTTAACTTCTACTTTATTTGCCATTTTTGTAATAGTTTACGTTCTGTTGAGTAAGCAATGGGTAAGTGGCGAATTATTTCCGGCCTTGCCCATTTAGATGCTAAACTAACCCCTCACCTCGGTGGGGCAACAACAACATTGTTTTAAAATTCAATAATAAAATGAATTGTATCCGGCAATAAGCCCGGATAGAAACATATTAACGTTTAGAGAACTGGAATCTTTTACGAGCTTTCTTCTGACCGAATTTCTTACGCTCTACCATTCTAGGGTCTCTTGTTAATAGCCCTTCTGGTTTAAGGATGCTTCTGTTTTCAGCATCTACCTCGCACATTGCGCGGGCGATAGCCATTCTTACAGCTTCAGCCTGACCAGTTGAACCTCCTCCGTAAACGTTGATTTTTACGTCAAAGTTATCAGCAGAACCTGTCATTGTAAGAGGTTGTAATACTTTGTACTGTAAAGTCGCAGTTGGGAAATAAGTTGCAAATTCTCTTTTGTTAACCGTAATTTTACCTGTTCCTTCAGAAAGGTAAATACGGGCAACAGCAGTTTTTCTCCTGCCAATTTTGTGAATAGTTGCCATTTTTTACTTTAAATCGTTTAAATTAACGGTTTTAGGAGTCTGTGCAGCATGTTTGTGCTCAGATCCTACATATACATTCAGGTTGCGGAAAAGTTCTGCGCCTAATTTGTTTTTAGGAAGCATCCCTTTTACTGCTTTCTCTACTAACATTGCAGGGTTTTTTGCCTGTAAAACTTTAGCAGTTAAAATTCTCTGACCACCTGGGTAACCTGTGTGACGGATGTAAGTTTTATCATCCATTTTGTTACCTGTTAGGTTGATCTTTTCTGCATTGATAACAATTACGTTATCTCCACAGTCCACGTGCGGTGTATAATTTGTTTTGTATTTACCTCTTAAAAGCATCGCAACTTTAGAAGCAAAACGGCCCAAATTATGACCTTCAGCGTCAACAACGATCCACTCTTTCTGAGCAGTAGCTTTGTTAGCCGAAATTGTCTTGTAGCTTAATGTGTTCACAATAAATTATTTTAATTAAACATTCCATCCCCAATAAAGGGGTTGCAAAAGTACAATTATTTCTTAGAAATTCAAACAGATGGAAAAATTATTCTTTTCAGGATAATTTTTTGAAGATGAGAGGGGTAAAGGTAAGGTAATTATTCAATTTAGCAATTACCGTATCTGGCAATTATTTAAATTAGCACAATTGAAAATTATGAGGTCATAATTTGTTAGCTTCTTCCCAGTCCCAATAGGTTTCAAGAAAAGTATCATGAAGCATCTCAGCACCTTCATTATCTTCAGAATAGTCAGTTAGTGTAACACCTGTCCATTCTCCTTCCGGGTCAGTTACACCATCTATAGCTGTAAATATATTTGAAACTACATCTGCAGCTGTGTTTGCTATTATTTTCTGCAGCGCACTCTTTAATAGTAAATTGTCATTAATCTTTCGCAGTTCATTTTTTTCGGCATCAGTAAGTTCACTTCCCGGCGGATAGGTAATGTCTTCTGATAATGTGCTGCTGTAATTATTAATGCTTTTATGTATGTCAAGCATTAAAGAATGTATATTGGTGTCTGAAAGCGGCATTGTAATATTTTTATAAAGATATATAATATTACTCTAAAGGCCTTAGTGTATTACTGTAGGTAATTAAAAAAGGAGGATTGTCACCCGGTTTTTTCATAAGATAGATATACTTATGCTTTTGCGCTTCTTTAGCCGGTATAATAATTTCCTTTTTTGAGAGATTGTCAAATACCTTAGTGTCAATAGTATTGTCTATACGTATTTCTTCTGCTATACCTGTTTTCAGGTTTGATATAAGATATCCGCTGTGCAGCTTTTTCTGCGTATTAGATGTTATTATTTTTTCGCCTTTATAATTCTTTGTGAATATGAGTACCGAATACTTCTCTCCGGATGCATTGAGTTTTTTAAGTAGTGCTGTTTCTTCTTTTTCTGATGCCGATTTAAAATCATCTTTATACTGTACGTTCGCTTTCGATTTTGTGGTTACGGCTTTTGAAGAAGAACAGCCTAAAACAACAACTACAAATAACATTGATAATACTATAGAGAACGTTTTTTTCATGGTCATTTTTTTTAAAACAATACACCGGAACATATGGATGCCCATAAAAATAAGATTTACATGTAGTTTTACATTGACTTTTAAGATTTATATAACAAAAAGGCTTTCCATTAAAAATGGAAAGCCCTGCAAGATTTGAATATTTAAAATAACTAACTCAACTTAATTTTTAATAAGCTTTAATGTGCTTTGTCTATTATCGCTATCAGTAACCTTTACAAGATATACACCACTATTAAGGCTGCTTACATCATATGTTGCAAAAGCGGCGTTAGTACCAAATGTTTTTACTAACTGACCTGTTAAGGCATAAATTTGTGTTTTAGCAGAAGCTGTATTTATAGTAAACACATCTGATGTAGGGTTAGGGTATAATGCTACCTGTTCTATTGTTGGCTCATCTGTACCTAACACTACTGTCTGGTTACCATAAATTCTGAATTCTCCCGGCTGCAGATTTATAGGTGCTGCCGTATTTGTTACTTCAAGCGGGCTGTTATCCATAAGATTATACCATGTTCCTGTAGAAGGAAAATCTGGAGTTACAGTTTGTGCAGTTACATTAAAGTTAGAAAGTACAACAACACTGTTTAAAGAAGTTGGAGGCAATGAAGCATCAGAAATATATACTTTTGGAGTTAATGTATTAGTAGAAGCTAATGTATAATCTCCTTCAAAAACGGCTTCATCTTTTTTAAGCTGAATCATCCTTTTCCAGTCATAATATATCTTTGCTCGTTGTGCTACAGCCATCCAGTCCTCTGTCCATTGTGGTTGTGGTTTTGTATCCAGTTTGCAATCGCCGTCTGTACCGCCCGAAGGGTTAACAGAACCATTGTTACAGGTAAAAATAGAAAGATCCCAGCCCAATTCTCCAAAATGCCATATCATTTTAGGACCCGGTACCATGAAAAATACAGCACCCTGAGCACTCATTCTTGATAAAGCAACATTCAGGTCTTTAACGTTATGAGATGCATTTGCAGAATTGCCATACTGAAGATTTTTATACATAAGCCTTTCCTCATCATGGCTTTCGGCATACCCTACAACTCTTTTTCCTAAAAAGCCGCTGTGCGCTAAATGGCCTACTCTTGCAATATTACTTTGGTCAGAATATCCCATCGTAAGCTGATTGTAAGGGTCTGTCATTTTACCCCAAAGCATAACGCCTTTACCTTCGTCATATTTGTAGTTGGCCCATTCTTTTTCTTCTGCATCACTGCCTAAATGTTCAAAAATAGTATAATGTGTAGGGTCAAGGCTCCATGAATAATCGGCATATTCTTTAAGGATATCTACCCTGTCCTGCTGATAGGAGTTAGTACAGCCTTCATCGCCTGCAGTACAGTTTTGAGTAAATCCTTTGGTTAAATCCCAACGGAAACCATCAATATGATATTCTTCGATCCAGTGTTTTACCACTCTTTTTACATAGTTTTTGGTAAGCGGCATCTGGTGGTTGAAATCATTACCAACACTATAGGCATGCTTAGCTACAATATTAAAATAAGGACTGTCAGTACTAGGGCCGCCCCATCCGTCACCATCAGGGTCATTCATCCACATTCGCACCATTGGGTTACGGTCAAAAGCATGATTAAGTGCTACATCTAGTATTACAGCAATACCATTTTCATGGCATAAATCAATTAGTTCTTTTAGTTTGTCTGAAGGGCCATAGAATTTATCGTTTGCCATATGAAAAGAGGTGTTGTAACCCCAGCTTTCATTACCTTCAAATTCCATTACAGGCATAAGCTCAATAGCATTTATACCCAGATTAGTAAAGTAATCTATTTTATCTATAAAATCCTGATAATTCCTGTCAGCGTCAAAGTCTCTTACTAAAGCTTCATAAATAACAAGGTCTTCTTTTTTTGGTTTTACAAAGTCTGTAACCTGCCAGTCATAAGGTGTCTGTCCTGTTTGCAATACTGTAACTTCTCTTTCCTGTCCTGTAGGATATGCAGGCAGGTTAGGATAAGTTGCTGCGGGTATTCCCGGATCATCAAAAGGAGAAAGTACCAATGTAGAATATGGATCAGCAGTTTTTACAATTTTTGGAGAATTGGCAACAGGTGTTTCATCTATTACCCAATATTGATATGAGTATGCTTCTCCGGATGTAAGTCCGGTAAGCTCTAACCAGAATTTTCCGGTTGCGGGATCTTTTTTCATGGCATGTGCCGATGTTGGCATCCAGTTGTTAAAGCTGCCTGCAACATATATATAATCCTTACCCGGAGCATCCAGCACCAAAGTTGCCATTGTGGCATCTGTCCCGTTATAATTTATACCATCTACCAGTCCTGCAGGTATGTCTTCACTCACAGTTACAGGATTTACCACTACAGCAAACTTTTTGGTAATACTGCTCTCATCTTTAGTAATTACCAATTCGTAATTTTGATTACTGGTTATGTTAGTGTGATTGTAAGTGTAGCTTGATGTTGATTCATTTGAATCAATTTCTACACCGTTAGATTTCAGGCTGTAGCTTGCATTTCCTCCGGTATTGGAAGCTGTAATAGTAAAACTTTCGCCGGAAGCAAGCAATGTAGTGCTGTTTTGTGCAGGATTGCTTAGTGTTACCTGAAACTCGCCAACATTTACTAATATATCCTGTGATTTTTTATCGCCTGTGCCATCTTTAGCTTTTACAAGAAATCCTATTCTACCTATACCTGTCCTGTTATAAAAAGTAGTTGGAACAAAAGTTATTGTATAAGTATCGGTACCTGCATTGTAGGTAAATTTATTTGTTTCGGCAGAGGCAGTCCATGAGCCATTGGTAGGGCAGTCCTGGCTGTTTTCATAATTAGTGTCCAAAGACCATCCCCAATAATAAAGCGCA
This sequence comes from Flavobacterium sp. NRK1, assembly GCF_024054175.1. Classification (GTDB taxonomy): domain Bacteria; phylum Bacteroidota; class Bacteroidia; order Flavobacteriales; family Flavobacteriaceae; genus Flavobacterium. The sequence goes on along the minus strand of NZ_JAMXLA010000001.1, from coordinate 794,057 downwards.
TTGTTTGTTACACCCCAGGAAGCTTCATTAATACTGGAGCCATTTATGGTTATAGTTATTGAAGTTCCTTCTTCAAAAGCCGAGGGTGATACGCTGTATGTTACTGTTTGCTGTTGTGCAAAAGCTGTAAGACCAAACAGTAAAAACAATAATGTAAAATTTTTCATAGTGTATAATTAAAAAGGATTGGGAAGTCCCAATCCTTTTAAAAAATTATTATTGCAGTTCCATGGTGTAAGTATATTCCCTTGGATTACTTAAATTTAATTTAACTTTATAAGTTCCCGCTGTAGCTGTAATATTTGCACCTCCATAAGATAAACCGTTTGCACCTTCGCCTGTACCAAAGTTAACGTCCCATGCATTATTAGCTCTAAATTTAAATTCTCCTGCAGATAATGTAATTGTTATTTCCCATACTTTATCTGTAGCATTATATGTCATAGGAGTACTGTTATTCCAGCCTTCGTCACTTCCTGTAGTTGCAAAGCCTACAATTCCCCATTCTGTTGCAGTAAGCTTATATGTAAGGTCATCGGTATTAGCTTCAACACGGTAATAGCCGGTAGCAGGAACTTTAATGTTAGTTTCACCTTCCTGTATTAATACGCCTGAAGTTCCGCTTGCATCTGCATCACCATAATCACCTGTAAAATCTACAGCATTAGGTATAAGTTTAAATTCCGGAGCAGGATCGTTAAAGTAAATATAGCCTTCAAATGCCGGTGATCCATAAGCTTCTGCCTGAATAAACGGAGGCGTAGTATTATCTCCCCAGTTTGGTCCGTATCCGCTGGCAGCTGTAAAATTACCCCTTATATAAAGTTTTGGACTTTCTGTTGTATAAGGAGTAATATTAACTTTAATAGAATTAGAGTTCATTGGCATAGCGTTGTTTGTTCCAAGAGAAGCCGCTATCCTTACATCAAGGCTGCCTTCTTCGTATGGAGCAAGGCCTGCTTCAAGTGCTATTCCATTCAGGTCTGCAACAGTCAGTATTAACACACGATTTGTGGTTGTTCCTGCCAGGATAACGGTTTCAAAATCGGTATCGGCCACAGCCATTTCTATATTATAGGTAATTTCTGTTGGTACATCGTAGTCACCATGATTCCATACTAATGTTAACGCCGGATTTTCCTGCAGATCCGGGTCAAGTACAATAGAAGTACCATCTTCCGGAGAAATAAGCACGGGTGCAGCCATGCCTGTAGCAATTGTTTTGTTGTCATCATCGCTGCACGACATTATTGAAAAAAACAATAATGAGATAAGTGATAGGTTTAATATTTTTTTCATTTTTAGAGTTTTAGGTATTAATAGCCAGTATTTTGAGTTAGGTTAGGATTTGCCTGTAAAGCGGTTTGAGGTATAGGGAATACTTTGTATGTGTCCGGTATCGATGTACCTTCTGCTGTATTTCCTTTCCATGGCCATATATAGCTGCCGCCGGTAAATTTGCCAAAGCGAATAAGGTCAGTCCTTCTGTGTCCTTCAAGATTAAGTTCTCTCGCTCTCTCATCAAGTAGAAAATCAAGGTTAAGTTCTCCTGATGTTATTGCTCCGGCATGCGATCTGTTTCTTACAGCATTAACATAATCTAAAGCCTGAGAAGCGGATCCGCCCGCAGCACCTCTTAATACACATTCTGCATACATAAGGTAAGCATCGGCAAGTCTGTAAAGAGGAAAGTCTGTACTTGAAAATGGCGTTGATACAGATGTTCCTGTGAAATTTGTATTTCTGAATTTTACAGAAGGATATCCGTCAGCCCATACTTTATAATTCGCCATTTCATAATTATGGCTTTCAGTCCAGAACAGTTTAGCCCTGTCATCAGGCGAAGTATCAAGGTCGCCATATAAGCCATACCATGCTTTAGTAGCTCTGTGGCCTGTCCATGCATCGCTTGTTCCAAAGTCATTAATATTCATTGTCTCAGTACTGCAAGATCCGTTTACAATGTAAGTAGTATTACCAAAACTCTGGCTCACTACTGCATCTGCAATAAGTGGGAAGATAACTTCGGTTGAGTTATAATTGTCGCCTGAAAACTGGCTTACAAAACTATCAGCTAAATGATAATTACCTTCATTAATTACTTTATTAGTATAAGTCAGGGCATCGTCCCAACGCTGTGTACCTGTATATACCTGTGCATTTAGGTATAATTTTGCCAGCAGCATGCGTACTACAGATTTGTTTGCTCTTCCGTACTCATTTGTTAGTGAAATTTTTCCTTCTACGTCAAGCAGTTCACTTTCTACATAATTAAAAAGTTCTGTTCTCGATGCTTCAGGTAATGGTTCGGTAGTTCCGTAATTTTCATTAGTAACCAAAACACCTTTTCCAAAACAATCTATCATACTGTAGTAAGCAAGCGCTCTTATAAAACGCAGTTCGCTTACAATTTGCTCTTTATTTTCTATGTTTACTTTGTCAATAGCAAGTATAAGGCTTGTAGTTTGAGGTACTATATAATATACCCTGTCAAATAGATACCTGAAGAATTTATTATTAGGATTCCATCTTGAAGATGTTGTAAGCTGGTCAAGGCCATCATCGCCCCAACGGTTTTTCATACCATCGGCAGTAAATTCCTGAAGGTTAATTATGCTTCTTAAATAAGCAGTTTCTCCCGGATCGGGTCCTGTAATATCAGAGCTTCCCGCTCCTTTGCTTCCCGAAAGAGCAAAGGTGCCATACATTTTAGATAAAAGCCCTTGCACTGCATTAGGGTCTTTCGCTAAAAGGTTTTCTAATGATAACTCTACTTTAGGGGTAGTGTCCAGTTCATCACTACATGAAGAAAGCAGTAACGTCATGGTAAATAACCCCAGAATTATCTTTTTACTTATATTTTTCATATCCAATTTATTTTTTAAAAGTCAAAATTTAAACCAAAACTCCATAGTCTTGGACGAGGATAAAAGTTGCTGTCAAGTGCATTAAAGTTTTCAGGATCCTGGCCTGAATACTTTGTTACTAAAAATGCATTATTTACTGCCGCATAAATGCGTATTGAGCCATAACCACTTTTAATAATATCGTTTACTCTATATCCTAAAGTTATATTGTCACATCTTAAGAAAGCTCCGTTTTCAAGATAGTAATCTGATAATGGAATAGGGTCAAGAATATTTGTAAAACGCGGATCGGCAGCACCATTATAAAAATCAAGTACGTTATTTAAGCTGTTAGAGTTGTTAGGCACCGGCCTGTTTGTCCATCCGCCCTGTAATTTAGCTGCATTATATACCTTACCGTCAAGTTGCCCGTGGAAACTTGCAGTAAAATCAAAGTTCTTATAGGTAAAATTTGTGCTGAAACCATAAGTCCAGTTGGGGCGAAGTGGTGTATAATATCTGTCATTAACATCTATAGTACCATCTCCGTTACGGTCTTTATAAGCTCCTACAATCGGGCGTCCGCTTTTGTCGTATAACTGCTCATACATATAAGCTGAATATGGCTGTTCGCCCACCGCATGCCTTGCGAAAGTTATACCGGTAGATACAGGTAATTTAGCTTCAACGGGGTCAATAGATGATCTTCCGCCAAGATCTGTAACTTCACCAATATTGTAAGCAATATTGCCTAATAATTCCCATTTAAAATTATCTGTAGTTATCGGTTTTAAACGCAGGTCTACTTCCACACCTTTGTTAGTTAGAGATCCGATATTCTGAATAATTTCATTAGAAAGGTATTGCCCCGGAGCCACAGAAGTTTTTACTAAAAGATGATCAGTATCTCTTTTATAAACATCTAGACTACCTGATAAAATATCATTTTTAAAAAAGGCAAAATCAAGGCCTACGTTATAAGTAGTAGTAGTTTCCCATTGTAGGTCATCATTAAATGCTAAGGGGCTATAAGTGTTATACCCTGGCAAATATTGTCCATTAGTATCTCCCGGCTCATAAAGCGCAGAAGTTGGGTAATATCCAGCGCTTTGCGTAATATCCTGTTGACCAGTCTGGCCATAGCCTAAACGCAATTTAAGATTGGTAATAGTTTGGCTGTTTTTAAGGAAATTTTCGTCTGTAATTCTCCATGCCAACGCTGCTGCCGGATAATAACCCCATCGGTTATCTTTTCTGAAGAATGATGAACCATCTGCCCTCATTGTTAATGTTAGCAGGTATTTATCTGCAAAGTCTACATTTGCACGCCCAAAATAAGATTCCAGTACAGATTTATTGTAGTATCTGTTATTTGGGTTTTGAGCATTTACAGCCAGTTCCCTGTCTCCGGTAGTACTATTATATCTGTAGATTTCTTTATATCCGTCATTTTTAAAATCCTGATAAGTATGCCCTGCCTGTGCATCTACACGGGTAATAAAGCCTGAAAAGTTTTTAGTATAAGCAAGGTATGTATCTAAAGTCCTATTAGTAATATTTTGGTTTTCGCCATAATTTTTACCAGGGTGATACCTGTAAGTACTTGTTGTATTATCTAACTGATAAGCAGCAAAAGCTTTGTCGGTAAATGTTTCGGTAATTTTAGATCTTGATGCCTCAACACCCATATTTACAATGGCTCTTACATCTGGTAAAAAATGCAGTTTGTAATCAAGCTGCATACTGGCAATTAATTTCTGAATTTCTTCAGGCCTGCTTCTTTCTCTTAAAAGGTTTACCGGGTTAAATTGCCCGTCCAGTTTACCTGTGCTTCCTGCAGTAACCTGAGCGTAGCTTCCGTCAGCATTATAAATAGGTTTTGTAGGGTCCATGTTAAGAGATCCTGCTATTGCCGCTGCTTCATCAATGGCATTCTTTTTAGATTTCATGCCTTTTGCACTAAAATCAACTTTTAAATGGTCATCTAAAAAAGTTGGAGTTACTTTAAGTGAAGCTGTATAACGTTCGTAGTCACTTGTTTTTACAAGAGCTTCGTTTTTAAGATATCCAACAGATGCCCTCACAGGAAGCGTCTTAAACAATTTGCCGCTTGCGCTAAAATTATTGTCTGTTAGTATAGACGTTCTCATAATTGCATCCTGCCAGTTAGTGTTAGAAAGTATTCTTCCTTCTATCTGTGGTGTTGCAGGATTGTCAACAAGTTCATTACTAGGGTCATCTACACCTAATTTGTTAGTTAGGTCCGGATGGTATTCCTGGATGAATTTGGTAAACGTTTTTGCATCCATCATATCTATATGCTTTGTAACATTACCAAAAGCAACATTGGCAGAGTAGGTAAATTGCGGTGTTCCTGAAGTACCTTTTTTGGTTGTAATTATAATTACACCATTGGAAGCTCGTGAACCATAAATAGCAGTAGCTGATGCATCTTTTAATATAGTATAAGATTCTATATCATTAGGATTAAGCATTGCAAAAGGATTGCTTGTTCCAGCCGGGCTTACATAGTCTAATGGTACGCCATCAACTATGATAAGCGGACTGTTTTGTGCAGTAAGTGAACTTCCTCCACGTATCCTGATATTTGGTGCTGCATCCGGCTGGCCACCTGCATTTGTAATTCTTACACCGGGTGAACGTCCCGTAAGCAACTGGTCTGCATTGACAATAGCACCTTTATTAAAATCCTTTGCAGATACTACGTCAACAGCTCCTGTTGCGTCTTTTTTAGTAGTGGTTCCGTAACCAATAACTACTACCTCCTGCAATTGCGTTGCATCTTCCTGAAGGCTAATGTTCAGGCTGCTTTGTCCGTTATATTCTACCACCTGATCTGCATAGCCTAAAAAGCTAATTAAGATACGGTCGCCGGTATTAACGTTTGTTAATGTAAAGTTACCATCAATGTCGGTAGAAGTACCATTTGTAGTGCCTTCTACAATCACATTTGCACCAGGTATGGGCTGGCCGGATGTGACATCACTAACCGTTCCTTTTAATGTGCTCTGTGCCAGCGCAGTAAAGGGCAGGAGTAGTAATAAAAGCAATAACTTTGAGTAGATTGTTTTCATACAAGTTGTTTGGGTTAATTTTGGGTTTAGTACTTGCTTATAATTCACTTTCAATGTTAAAATTATGTAAATTCTGCTACCAAAAAAACGTTTTCGTAATATGTACCCACCGAAAACGTTTGCGTGTTGAAAACTTTCTATATTTTACAGAATTTCAGTAAGATAATTGTTACTAATAAAATTAAGACCTATCTTTATTTCGAAAACCCTACTTTAACATCTTTTTATGAAAAGAAAAGTAACTCTTAAACAAATTGCAAAAGAGCTTGATGTGTCTATTTCAACAGTGTCTAAAGCACTACGTAACAGCATAGAAATTAGTGAAGATACACGGCAGAAAGTGCAGGCTTTTGCAAAACTTTACAACTATAAACCCAATAATATTGCTTTAAGCCTTAAAAACAAAAAAACTAAAACTATAGGTATTATAATCCCCGAAATTGTACATCATTTTTTTGCCACTGTAATTAGTGGTATAGAACAGGTTGCAAACGAAAATGGTTATAATGTAATTGTGTGCCTTAGCGATGAATCTTTTGATAAAGAGGTAATAAATATGGAAATGCTGGCTAATGGCAGTACCGACGGATTCATTATGTCACTTTCTAAAGAAACCCAGTTAAAAAAAGACTTTCACCATATAGTAGAAGCTATTAACCAGGGAATGCCTGTTGTTATGTTTGACAGGGTTACTAATGATGTGCTTTGCGATAAAGTAATTATAGATGATCAGCTTGCGGCTTATGACGCAGTTGAGTTTTTAATTAAACACGGATTTAAGAATATAGCACTTGTAACTACCGTAGATTATGTAAGCGTTGGAAAACTGCGTACTGATGGCTACATAAATGCATTAACAGATCATGATCTTACTGTAAATGAAAATCTTATTGTTAAGATTGAGGATATAGATAACTGTGCATCTAAAATAGAAAAGCTGCTTTTAGAAAATAAACCTGATGCTATTTTTGCGGTAAATGAACTTTTTGCGGTTACAATTATTAAGCTTGCCAATAAAATGGGACTTAAAGTACCCGATGATATATCTGTTATAGGATTTACCGATGGTATTATTTCCCAGTTTTCTACACCAACAATTACCACAGTCAGTCAAAATGGAATTAAAATGGGCGGCCGCGCTGCAAAAATGCTTATTGAAAGACTTGAAATGGAAGAAAGTGAGGAAGAAAATGAACAATATCGTACCGAACTTATAGAAACTCACCTTGTTGAAAGAGAATCTACGTCAACGTTGTAGTTGAAGTTAAAGTGTTCATTTTTAATTATTTAATAAATTGATTCCGGCTCTGCTGCCGGAATTTTTTTTTCGCTAAAAAGTTTTTGAGATTAAAAAACAATTATATTTGTCCTGATTATCAAAGCTTATACTTCACTTTCAACCATAAGTTTTTGATAAGCACATAACGCGCTTATCGTAGTAATAACCATTAAATTACGATAATGGAAAAGCGTAAATTAAGTTTCTGGGAAATTTGGAACATGAGTTTCGGTTTCCTGGGAATACAAATGGGTTTTGCTCTGCAAAATGCCAATGTGAGCAGGATATTCCAAACGCTGGGTGCCGAAATTGATGACATCCCTGCATTATGGGTAGCTGCTCCACTCACCGGACTTATAGTTCAGCCAATTATCGGATATTTTAGTGACCGCACCTGGACAAGGCTTGGCAGAAGAAAGCCCTATTTTTTAATTGGGGCGCTTTTGGCATCTGTAGCATTATTCATAATGCCTAATTCGCCCGTTTTGTGGTTTGCAGCAGGAATGCTGTGGATACTGGATGCGTCTATAAACATAACTATGGAGCCATTCAGGGCTTTTGTGGGCGATGTACTTAATGACAGGCAGCGTACTTCGGGATTTGCTATGCAAAGTTTTTTTATAGGGCTTGGTGCTTATGTAGCTTCTAAACTGCCTAATATTTTAACGTATTATAATGTTAGCAATGTAGCACCTGCCGGGCAGATACCGGACTCTGTAAAATATTCTTTTTACATAGGCGGTGCGGCTTTTATTATTACAGTACTAATAACCATATTTACAACTAAAGAATATTCGCCTAAAGAACTGGAAGCATTTGAAAACTCTGAAAACGAAGAATATCATATAGAAGAAAAGCCTGCCTCATGGTTTAATACCAATGGCAGCATGCATCTTACCATAGGTAGTATAGCACTGATTATAAGCTTTATTTTTACATGGATTATTGCATTATATGATCTCAAAAAAGATCTGTATGTTCTTTCATTAGGGCTAATAGGTTTAGGAGGACTGGCGCTTGTTATTTCAGGAATTTTTCAGAAGAAAGGCAATTACAATAATGGTTTTGTAACCATAATGAACGATTTTCAGTTTATGCCACGTGTTATGAAACAACTGGCAGTTGTTCAGTTTTTTACATGGTTTGCATTATTCTCTATGTGGATATACACCACAGGAGCGGTTACAGAACATATTTTTAAAACAACAGACACTACATCTGTAGCTTATAATACCGGTGCAAATGTAGTTAATGAAATGTTTGCCAATTATAATCTTGTTGGTGCTATTGCCGCTTTTTTATTGCCACTTTTGGCAAAGCGTACCAGCCGTAAGTTTACCCATTTTATGGCACTTGCTGCCGGCGGAGTAGGTTTGGCATCTGTTTATTTTTTAGGCAATGCAGGAACTTTTAATGATGTTATCTTCAGAATAGGATCGCCTGAAAATTATTTCAACTTTACTTTTTATATGTACGATTTAAGTATGCTGGGTGTAGGTATTGCCTGGGCCAGTATTCTTTCAATTCCGTTTGCCATGTTAAGCGGTTCGTTACCGGTATCAAAAATGGGATATTACATGGGGGTATTTAATTTCTTTGTAGTTATACCGCAATTGCTTGCTGCTTCAATACTGGGTTTTTTAGTTTCATTCTTTTTTAATAATGAACCTATCTATGCATTGCTTATAGGTGGTATATCTATGGTTATAGCAGGTATTGTTGCACTTATGGTAAATGACAAAGCAGACATCAACATCAATCAAAAATAAATCAATGAATCCAAAAGCATTTATATTCGACCTTGACGGGGTTATTGTAGATACTGCCAAATATCACTATTTGGCATGGAAAAAAATAGCCAGCCGTTTGGGTATCGATTTTACACATGAACACAACGAACTGCTAAAAGGCGTAAGTCGTATCCGGTCACTGGATATTATACTGGGTATAGGCGGTATAGAAGCCTCTCAGCAAGATAAAGAAAAATGGCTGATAGAAAAAAATGAAGACTATCTTAACTCAATTGCCCATATGAAAGAAGATGAAATTTTGAGTGGGGTGGTGCCTGTGTTGCAATATTTAAAAAATAACGGACAAAAGATAGCCTTAGGTTCTGCCAGTAAAAATGCAAGGCCAATACTTGAAAAAGTTAAGGTACTTGATTTTTTTGATACCATCGTAGATGGTAATGATGTTACCAATGCCAAGCCCGACCCTGAGGTTTTTTTAAGGGCAGCACAAATGTTAGGCATTGAGGCAGATAAATCGATAGTTTTTGAGGATGCAGTTGCAGGCATACAGGCTGCCAATGCTGCCGGTATGGTAAGTATTGGTATTGGCGATGCTAAAACACTGCATGAAGCTCAATATAACTTTAACGATTTTACAGAAATAGACACTGATTTTTTACAAACTTTAGTTAACAGATAAAATGAACCAGGATTATATAGTACCGGATAATTGGTCGATAATAGAAGAGGGATTTGATGCGGAAAGGGTAAAGTCTTCCGAGAGTTTATTCAGTATTGGTAATGGTGCCATGGGGCAGCGTGCTAATTTTGAAGAAAACTATACAGGGCAAACCTTTCAGGGAAGCTATATAGCAGGTATTTATTACCCCGATAAGACAAAAGTGGGCTGGTGGAAGAACGGCTACCCGGAATATTTTGCCAAAGTACTGAATGCACCCAACTGGATAGGTATAGATATTACTATAAATGATGAAGTACTTGACCTGAACAAATGCAGTGCGGTAAAAAACTTTAAGCGCGAGCTTAATATGAAAGAAGGTTGGTACAACCGATCTTTTGAAGCCACGCTACAAAACGGAATTGAGATAGGGGTAAATGTTAGGCGTTTCCTTTCCCTGAAAAATGATGAGCTTGGTGTTATTAATTATCAGATCATACCGCTTAACAGAGCTGCTAAAATTACTTTTAGCCCATACATAGATGCCGGTGTTCATAATGAAGATGCTAACTGGGAAGAGAAATTTTGGGAACCACTAGATGTTCAGCATAACAGTAACGAAGCATTTGTAACTGCCAGAACTTTTAAAACCCATTTTAATGTTGCAACCTATATGCACAACAGCATAATGGTAAATGGCAGAGAAGCAGAAATACTTCCTGTGAGTGTAGAGACCTTAAAAGACAAAGTACAGTTTAGCTATACTGTTGAGGCTAACCCTAATGATAGAGTAGCAATGATTAAGTTTGGTGGTTATACAGTTTCACTTAATCATGCTAACGACAAACTGGTTGATGCTGCTAAAAATGTAATTACTCTGGCGAAAGCCAAAGGCTATGAGGCTTTACTTGAGGAACAAAAACAGGCCTGGGCCGGTATTTGGGAAATGGCAGATATTACCATTGAAGGCGATGTGAAGGCACAACAAGGCATCCGTTTTAATATTTTTCAGTTAAACCAGACTTACCTAGGGAAAGACCCAAGGCTTAATATTGGCCCCAAAGGTTTTACAGGAGAAAAATATGGAGGAAGTACTTATTGGGATACCGAGGCATATTGCATACCGTTTTATATGGCTACCAAAGATCAGCAGGTAGCCCGTAATTTGCTTACGTATCGCTACAATCAGTTGGATAAAGCAATTGAGAATGCGGCAAAACTTGGTTTTAAAAACGGAGCAGCACTATACCCAATGGTTACCATGAATGGGGAAGAATGCCATAATGAATGGGAAATTACCTTTGAGGAAATTCACCGTAACGGCGCTATAGCATTTGCAATTTATAATTATTACCGCTTTACAGGCGATTATAGCTACATTCCTGAAAAAGGCCTAGAAGTACTAATAGGTATTGCTCGTTTCTGGCAACAAAGGGCTACGCTCTCTGCGCAAAAAAATAAGTACGTTATTTTAGGTGTAACAGGTCCTAATGAATATGAGAACAACGTAAATAATAATTTTTATACCAACTACATTGCAAAATGGTGTATTGATTATGCTATTGAACAGATAAAACGTGTAGAAGAAGAATATATAGGTGACTACAACCGTATTATAGCTAAAACTAATTTAAATAATGAAGAGGTAGCGTTGTGGAAAAAGGTTTCTGATAATATGTATTTTCCATTCTCGGAAGAGCTCGGAGTTTATCTGCAACAAGATGGTTTTCTTGATAAGGAATTGGTTAAAGTAGCCGATCTTGACCGCAGCCAGCGCCCTATAAACCAAAAATGGTCATGGGACAGAATACTACGTTCACCATACATTAAGCAAGCTGATGTTTTACAGGGCTTTTACTTTTTTGAAGATCATTTTACCAAAGAACAGCTTGAAAAACATTTTGATTTTTATGAGCCGTTTACGGTTCATGAATCGTCATTATCGCCATGTGTACACTCTATACAGGCTGCTGTGTTAGGCAGAATGGAGCAGGCATATACTTTTTATTTAAGAACATCGCGTCTTGATCTGGATGATTATAACAAAGAAGTAGAAGAAGGCTGCCATATTACAAGTATGGCAGGTACATGGATGAGCATTGTTGAAGGTTTTGGAGGAATGAGGGTTAAAAATGATGCCCTGCATTTTGAACCAAGAATACCGCAGCAGTGGGAAGGTTATTCGTTTAAAATTAATTTCAGGAACCAGATATTGAAAATTTCAATTCATCCGGGAGAAACGAAGTTTAACCTGGAAGGGACACAGCCACTTACAGTATATGTAAACGGGAAAGCGGTAAATGTAGAACCAAATACATTGGTTACAGTATAATATATAACCTGCGGGATTATCCTGCAGGTTTTTTAATATCAAAACATGAAAAAATTATTCAGTCTTTTATTATTGCTTGCAACATTTACAGGCTTAGCACAGATACAAAAAGCAGAACCGCCTTTTTGGTGGAGAGGTATGCATAATCCTGAACTGCAAATTATGTTTTACGGTAAGGATATTGCAAAATATACGCCTTCGGTTTCCAACAATATAGTTATAACCAACGTAGTAAAAACCGAGAACACAAACTATATGTTTGTTACTATTGATACTAAAAATATTCCGGCTTCTGATTTTACTTTTTCATTTAAAGACAAAAACAAGGTAGCCTTTACATATAAATATTCGCTTAAACAGCGAAAAGCAAAGTCGGCTGAAAGGGAGAGTTATGATGCTTCGGATATGATGTATCTTATTATGCCGGACAGATTTGCTAATGGTAATCCGGATAATGACACTAATAAAAGCCTTAATGAAAAAGCAGACCGTAATAATCCGGGAGGGCGGCACGGTGGCGATATAGAGGGAGTTATTAAAAATCTTGATTATTTAGAAGAACTTGGTGTTACTGCACTTTGGAGTACACCATTATGCGAGGATAACGATAAAGGCTATTCTTATCATGGTTATGCTCAAACAGATGTGTATAAAATAGATCCGCGATACGGTACTAATGAAGATTATGTACGCCTTTCAGCAGAATTGAAAAAACGCGATATGAAACTGGTTATGGACTATGTAACCAACCATTGGGGTGCAGAACACTGGATGTATAAAGATTTGCCAACTTATGACTGGGTACATCAATTTCCCGGATATTCACAGAGTAATTATCGTATGACTACTCAGTTTGATCCGAATGCATCTAAAACGGATGCAAGGCAATGTATGGATGGGTGGTTTGTACCTTCTATGCCCGATCTAAACCAAAGTAATCCGTTAGTGCTTAATTATCTTACCCAAAATGCTATATGGTGGATAGAATATGCCGACTTAGGCGGTTTTCGTGTAGATACCTATTCTTATAACGATAAAGCAGGTATTGCCAAATGGACAAAAGCTATTACTGACGAATATCCTTATTTTAATATAGTGGGCGAAGTATGGATGCACGACCAGGCACAAATGGCCTATTGGCAAAAAGACAGTAAAATTGCTGCTATACAAAGTTATAATTCTTACCTGCCAAGCGTTATGGATTTTACCCTGCATGATGCTCTTGGCAATGTATTTAATGAAGATAAATCAGGCTGGGATTCGGGTATGCAAAAAGTATATGACAATTTCACTAACGATTTTTTATACCCAAACATCAATAGCATATTAATTTTTGCCGAAAACCATGATACGGGCCGTTTTAACGAAATCTATAAGAATGATTTTAATAAATACAAAATGGCAATGACCATTCTGGCTACAGTAAGAGGTATTCCACAACTGTATTATGGCAGCGAAATAGGCATGGCTGGCGATAAAGGGAAAGGCGATGCCGACATACGAAGGGATTTTCCGGGTGGCTGGAAAGGCGATACAAATAATGCCTTTACTAAGGCGGGGCGTACTGCCGAACAGCAAAAATTCTTTGAACTGACTTCTAAGTTATTTACATGGAGAAAAGGTAAAGATGTTATTCATCAGGGTAAAATGACACATTACCTGCCCGATAATAATGTGTATGTATATTTTAGGCATAATGACAAAGAATCAGTAATGGTTGTTGTTAATAACAGCAATGAATCGAGAACATTTGGTACGGCACGTTTTGCTGAAAATTTAAAAGGATATACAGCAGGCAACGATGTAATTACGGGTAAAAATGTAAGTGTAACAGGAGATATTACTATGGAACCAAAATCTGTATTACTACTGGAACTTAAATAAGCAATTAAAGAAACTATTATATGAAAAAGGCAATTCTTTTAGTAACAATCCTTACAGTGTTTATAAGCTGTAAAGAAGATAAAAAGGCTACTGAACAGAAAGAAACAGCACAGGCTGAAGTATTGGCACCAGTTAGCGATGCTATGATGGAAAACAGTGTTATTTATGAAGCAAACATCCGTGATTATTCGCCGGAAGGAACATTTAGTGCTTTTACAAAAGATATTCCGCAGCTAAAAAACCTTGGTGTAAAAATAATATGGGTTATGCCTGTTTACCCTATTTCTTTAAAAAAGAGAAAAGCTACAGGAGACCTTTCAATAGAAGATATCAAAGACCCAAAAGAGCGTGAAAAATATTTGGGCAGCTATTATGCAATAAGTGATTATACAGCTATCAATCCGGATTTGGGTACTAAAGCAGATTTTCAGGAGCTTGTAAAAACAGCACATGATAATGGTATGTATGTAATTCTTGACTGGGTGGCTAACCATACAGGATGGGATCATAAATGGATTACCGAGCACCCTGAATATTACCATAAAAATGCTAAAGGTGAAGTTACAGATCCGCTCGATCCTAAAACAGGTAAGCCCTGGGGATGGACGGATGTTGCGCATCTTGACTATACAAGTAAAGTGCTTTATGAACCAATGAAAAATGAAATGCTGTATTGGGTAAAAGAGCAGGGTATAGATGGTTTCCGTTGTGATGTGGCGGATAATGTGCCTACAGAGTTTTGGGAGTATGCTATTCCTAAACTTAAAGAAGTAAAACCTTTATTTATGCTAATGGAGTCTGAAAAGGATTATTTGTTTAACGGACTGTTTGATATGGGTTACAATTGGCCTGCGCATCATTTAATGAATGATATCGCACAGGGTAAGAAAACGGTTAAAGACTGGGATGCTTATGTAGCAAAACACAATGCAGACTATAAAAAAGAAGATATCTGGATGAATTTTACATCTAACCACGATGAAAATGCATGGAATGGCAGCGAATATGAACGATTGGGTGACGGGGCAGAAGCTTTTGCTGCGTTAACTTTTGTTATGCCCGGTATGCCGCTTATTTATACAGGCCAGGAATATGACTTTAACCGCAGGCTGAAATTTTTTGAAAAAGATGAGATTACAAAACAGAAAGGTAAAATGTACCCTGTTTATGAAAAGTTGGGTAAACTTAAGAATACCAATACGGCACTTAACGGTGGAAAAAATCCTGCGGCTTATAAACGTTTGGTTACATCGGCAGATGCAGCAGTACTGGCTTTTGAGAGAAATAATGGCAACGATAAAGTAATTTATATAGCTAACCTTAGTGCCAAACCACAAACATTTACCGTATCTATTGGCGGAGAATATACCAATTACATGAACGGAACGAAAGTAACTCTTGCCAAAGGAGAGCAATTTAGCTTTGCACCTTGGGAATACTGGGTGCTTGTAAAATAATATTTATAATAAACAGGCCTGTTGATTCATCAGTCAGGCCTGCCAACAGAATGCCTTATTATTAACTTAAAAATTTTTTAGATGATGAAAAAATTACTTTTGTTTTGTGCAGTATTCTTGGCGGGTACTGTAATGATGTTTGCACAATTTGCAAATATCGGATTAATTGGTGGATCTACAGTGACAGGATGGGATTCTGATACTGATATGATGACAACAGACGGTGTAGTATATACGCTGGATAATGTTGTGCTTTTAAATCCTCCTTCTGATGCAGGCGTCAAATTCAGGCAGGATGATGCCTGGACTAATAATTGGGGTGGCTCGGCTTTCCCTTCGGGTACGGCGGTTTTTAATAGCGGTAATATTCCGGTTGTAGATGGTACTTATAATGTAACATTTAACCTAAGTACGCTTGCTTATAGTTTTGTACCTGTGGGTGTAGAAATTAGTGAAGTATCGCTTATGGGAGAAGGGGTTGCAATTACTTTTTTAAGTGCAGACGGGATTAATTATACAGCCGACAATGTTACTCTTCCTGCAACTACTGTGTCTTTTATGGTAGACGATACTGGCATGGGCTGGGGCAGTTCTGACTTCCCTTCAGGTACTGCTACAGAAGGTGGAAGCATCAATGTTCCTGCCAATAGTTATAATATTACTTTTAACCTTGATACTAAAGAATACCATTTTGATTTTGTTACTATAAGCCTTATCGGGCTTGGCATAGTTACAGAAGATCCGGGATGGGTTACAGATACCGATCTTGCAACATCAGACGGTGTGAATTATACATTATCTAATTTTACTTTCCCGGGCGGAGAAGGCAAATTCAGGCTTAATCATTCCTGGGATACGGTAGCATGGGGCAGCCCTGATTTTCCTTCAGGAACGGCATCGTCTGAACCGGGTGGGCCAAACCTTAATATTACTGCAGGTACTTATGATGTAGCATTTAACAGGGAAACAGGAGATTATGCCTTTACAGCACCAACAGCAGGAACTGAAGATTTTTCAATTACAGCTATAACAGTCTATCCTAACCCTGCACAAAATCAATGGAATTTTAATGCGGGAAATTTTACTATAAATAGTATTGCTGTTATTGATATTTCAGGCAAAATAGTGTTTGAATCATTCTATAACACAAATGAAGCTGCAATAAATGCCACAGGATTTGCATCGGGAATTTATTTTGCTAAAATTACATCAGGCAATGCAGTAAAGACCGTGAAGATTATTAAAAAATAGTTTTTTCTTTTTCATATCAGAAGAAGCACAGTCCGAAAGGTCTGTGCTTTTTTATTTGGTAAATTATTTTAGGTGGTTTTGTTGTTCTCTTTTATCTAAGGGATTGTTCAGCTCATTCGTAAATAAATCTATTTATCTTTACAAAAAACTAATCACTATGGCAGCAATACTTAAAATTGGACATCGTGGCGTTAAAGGGCATGTAGCGGAAAATACGCTGGCATCGTTTCAAAATGCAATTGAAATGGGTGTGGATGGTATTGAACTTGATGTGCATGTATGTGCAACAGGTGAATTGGTTGTTATACACGATTTTACTGTAGACCGAACTACCGATAGTACCGGAGAGGTGCATAAAATGACACTGGCAGAATTAAAAAAGCTTACTGTAGAAGGAGAGCATAAAATTCCGTTACTGGAAGAGGTACTGGCCCTTGTAAATAGAAAATGCCTTGTGAATATAGAGATGAAAGGCCGGCATACAGCACAGCCTGTGTGCGATTTTATAGATAATTATGTGCAGAATAAAGGCTGGAGTTATGATGATTTTATAGTGTCCAGCTTTCAGCGCGAAGAATTGCTTATAGTGAGCGATATTAATAAAAATATTCATTTAGGCGTATTATCTCAGGCAAGTGTTACCCAGGCATGGGAATGGGCAACGGAGTTTTCGGCGAAAGCCATACATCCGCATTTTTCATTGCTTACCGAGAGTAATGTGAAAAAAGCACAGCAGGCCGGATTAAAAGTATATACATGGACTATTAATGAAACTGAAGATATTGAGCGGATTAAAAGCTACAATGTTGATGGTATAATATCTGATTTTCCCGAAAGATTATGAGTAAAAATTTTGATGTAATTATTGCGGGCGGAGGTGCAGCAGGTTTTTTTACAGCCATAAATATAGCTGAGAGTAGTCCAAAATTAAAGATAGCGATACTTGAAAGAGGTAAAGAGGTGCTTTCTAAAGTACGAATTTCCGGTGGTGGAAGATGTAATGTTACGCATGCCTGTTTTATTCCGGATGATCTGGTTAAATTTTATCCCCGTGGAGAAAAAGAATTAAAAGGCCCGTTTAACCGTTTTTGTTCAGGCGACACTATTGAATGGTTCGAACGCCATGGAGTAGAACTGAAAATTGAAGAAGATGGACGTATGTTTCCTATTACAGACACCTCTCAGACTATAATAGATTGTTTTCTTGAGGCTGCTAAAAAGTTGGGAATTCAAATACTATTAGGTGAAAGTATACAATCGTTTTACCACAATGAAAAGCACTGGAAAGTAGAAACCAATAAAGAAGTTTTTCTTGCCGAAAAATTGGTAATGGCTACGGGCAGTAATCCTAAAATGTGGGATTTGCTTGCTGGTATGGGGCATACTATTGTACCTCCTGTACCATCATTATTTACATTTAATATAAAAGATGCAAGAATAAAAGACCTCATGGGGGTTTCGGCTCAGGCATCGGTAAAAGTAAAAGGCACAAAGTTGCAAGCTTCAGGGCCATTGCTTATTACGCATTGGGGGATGAGCGGTCCGGCAATACTTCGTGTTTCGGCATGGGGCGCAAGAGAACTTTTTGCTAAAAGCTACCAGTTTACGTTACAGGTTAACTGGTTAAATGATATTGATACTGATGGATGCGAAGAGCAGCTAAAAGAATTAAAACAGGAGCAGGCTAAGAAAACAATAACTAAATTTTCACCCTACGATTTTCCTAATCGTTTATGGCAAAGTCTGGTTAGCGCAGCAGGAATAGTGCCTGATATGCGTTGGGCAGATCTTACCAAAGCACAAACCCAGGCGTTGGCAGAGCAACTTACCAATGGCGAGTTTCAGGTAAATGGTAAAAGTACTTTTAAAGAAGAATTTGTAACAGCCGGTGGTGTGGCTCTTAAAGAAGTGAATTTTAAAACTATGGAGAGTAAAATACTGCCCAATATGTATTTTGCAGGAGAGATAATAGATATAGATGCTATTACCGGAGGTTTTAATTTTCAAAATGCATGGACGGGTGGCTATATTGCTGCTCAAAATGTTGTAGGATAGCAATTTGTTTAGGAAAATGGAGATTTTTTAACGCAACCATTTGCATTTTACAGCATCTTAGTTAAAAAAATCAATCACCATGAAAAACAAATTTTTACTATTTGGGTTATGCCTTTCACTTATGGCATGCTCTGAAGAAAGTTCGGCACCTGTTGACAATAGCCCGACAGAGAATAAAGTATTAATGCTTAAAGTAGATTTACTGACTTCTGAATTTGAAGGAGGTAAAGAACTTACTTTTGATGATGCTTCAACTTTTACTATTGCTGCAGAATATGATGCGCCGGGAGATTTTGGAGGTATTAAACTAAAGTATGAAGAATTGAATGCACCGCTTTTTGAAGGTACTGTACACTGGATGGGATTAGGGGAAATATCTTATCCTGAAATAAATCCGGCACAATCTTTTAACACTATTGAAAATGCAGTGTCTTTACCTAATGAATCCTTACTTAAGATAGTTGAATATTTACCTTTTGCAACGCCTTTGGATGAATGGCCCTATGCACCGGATTATGCAACATTATGGCATGCAGTAGATAATCTGGAGATCGTGAAAGAGTACAGAGAAAATAATCCAAATGCTAAAGTTAACTTTTTTCTCTATACTCCAAGCGTGGGTGTGGGCAATCCTGCCGGCTGGGATTGGTTTATTATCCTGAAAAATTAATTAAGGCCTCCGATAGGGGGCTTTTTTTTATGACTTTTGAAGCTATAACCAAATCTTCATATGACCAACTCTACCTGTTAAGCCACCATATAGAAGCATTAAGTACAAGGGCAAATGTTACCCAAAGTATATAGGGTATAAAGAGATAGCCTGCAATTTTGTGTACTTTATTAAACAGAACAAAGGTTTCATATATCATAAGCCAAAGCAGTATAATTTCTATTAATGCCAGCATTGGATTATGCAGCCCAAAGAAAATAAATGACCAAAGTGCATTAAGTGCAAGTTGTATGGCAAAGTACAGCAGTCCTTTTTTTACAGTTTCTTTTTGAATATCCATTCTGTTCCAAACCAAACCTGCAGCAATACCCATCATAATATATAATGCAGACCACACCGGTGCAAATAGCCAGTTGGGTGGATTAAAAGATGGCTTAATAAGCGTAGGATACCATGTTTCTACACTTTGTTTTGTTATTAAGCCGGATACTGCACCTACAATTACACAGGTAACGGTAACTACAATTATTTTAAATGTTGGAGATAGCGGTTTTTGTTCCATGAGGTCAAAGTTACTATTTAGCAGCGAATAAAATTACTAGGAATTTCAAGAAAAACAGGCTAAAAAAATCCTAATTATTGCTTGGTCAAAACATTTATCTTTGCAGTAAAATAATTTGTTATGCCCAATAAGGATTTTATCCCTTCACAATATCCCAATACTATAGAAAAAGGAAGCTTTAAATGGAGTGCACCCAGTAACATAGCTCTTGTTAAGTACTGGGGCAAAATAGGGAAACAACTTCCGGCAAATCCGTCAATAAGCCTTACACTTAATAATTGTAAAACGATTACAGAACTGACTTTTAAGAAAAAGGACAATAGTGACAGCTTTTCATTTGACCTGCTTTTTGAAGGACAGCCGAAAGAAAGTTTTCGACCAAAAATTGAAAAGTTTTTTGAAAGGGTAGAAGAATATCTGCCATTTTTAAAAGAGTACCATTTTACAATAGATACACAGAATACATTTCCACATAGTTCAGGTATAGCATCTTCAGCATCCGGTATGGCAGCATTGGCAGTTAACTTAATGAGTCTTGAAAAAGAACTTAACCCTGCAATAACAGATGAGTACTTTTATAAAAAAGCATCTTTTCTTGCACGCTTAGGCTCTGGGAGTGCCTGCAGGAGTATAAAAGGTAATGTGGTAATTTGGGGAGAACATGCCGAAACATCAGGCAGTTCTAATCTTTTTGGTTTTACATTTGAAGGTACTCATGATGTATTCAAAAACTACCAGGATGCTATTTTACTTGTTGATAAAGGAGAAAAGCAGGTGAGTAGTACGGTAGGGCATGATCTTATGCACGGGCATCCTTTTGCTGAGCAGCGTTTTGCCCAGGCGCATGCTAATCTTTCTAAAATAAAGGAAGCCCTCATTGCAGGGGATCTTGATACTTTTATTAAGATTACAGAGAGTGAAGCATTAACATTGCATGCAATGATGATGACTTCTATGCCGTATTTTATACTTATGAAACCCAACACACTTGAAATTATAAACAGGATATGGAAGTTTAGGGCAGAAACAGGAATACCTGTATGCTTTACTCTTGATGCAGGCGCAAATGTTCATGTACTGTATCCCGAAAACGTTAGTAATGAAGTTTTAGATTTTATTAAGAACGAATTAGTTGGCTATTGTCAAAACAGTCAGTACATTTGCGACGAAATTGGTACAGGTGCCGTTAAGATTAATTAAAATAATTAACCGTTAACGTTTTTGTTGTATCTTTAATAAAAATATCATCCATGAAAGGACCGTTATTTTACTCTAAAATATTACTCTTCGGAGAATATGGAATCATTAAAGATTCTAAAGGGCTATCTATTCCTTATAATTTTTACAACGGAGCCCTGAAAAGGGATCATAATACATCAGAGGAGGCGGTTAAATCTAACGGTCACCTTAAACGTTTTGTGGCTTATCTGGAAAATCTTCAGGCCGAACAGCCTGAACTTGTAACTTTTGACATACCTACGCTTAAAGAGCATGTTGAAGAAGGCATGTACTTTGATTCTACAATACCTCAGGGTTATGGTGTAGGTAGCAGCGGTGCACTTGTTGCGGCTATTTACGATCGTTATGCCAATAACAAAATTACTGTTCTTGAAAATCTTACCCGTGAGAAATTATTGCAGCTTAAAAAGATTTTTGGTCAGATGGAATCTTTCTTTCATGGAAAAAGTTCAGGACTTGACCCGCTTAACAGCTATTTAAGTATTCCAATCCTTATCAATTCTCAGGATAATATTGAAGCTACAGGCATACCGAGCCAGAGTGCAGACGGTAAAGGGGCAGTGTTCCTTTTAGATTCAGGCATTGTGGGCGAAACAGCTCCTATGGTTTCTATTTTTATGGAAAACCTTAAAGAAAAAGGTTTCCGAGACATGTTTAAAAAAGAGTTTGCAAAATATACTGATGCCTGTGTAGATAACTTTCTGCACGGTGATATAAAGTCATTGTTTTCTAATACCAAAAAACTTTCTAAAGTTGTACTTAACAACTTTAAGCCTATGATTCCTGAACAGTTTCATGAATTATGGCAAAAAGGTATTGAAACAAATGATTATTACCTTAAGCTTTGCGGTTCGGGTGGTGGTGGCTATATTCTTGGCTTTACAGAAGATATAGAAAAAGCAAAACAATCGCTTGCAGGGCATAAGCTGGAGGTAGTTTACCAATTTTAAAAATATGCATAGCGTTACCGATATTTTAAATGTATTACTGAGATCTGTTTTTGTAGGTTTCGGTATTCTTATTCCTATACTTGCAATTGCCAGAACTTCCGATTTAAAAACGATCCAGTTTAAAGATCTTTTTATTCTTACAGCTATACAAATGGTAAGAATATTAGGGATAATCTATTTTATACTTGGTGCTGTAGCGGTATATCCGTTATTTATAAATACAGGAACCGAAGCTGCAAGCAATGTAAAAGTTGATCTTACCGGATATGGTATGAATATAATATTTGCACCTCTTATGACACTGGTAATTACACAGCTTTTCTGGATTAAAAAACTTTATATGAAAAGAAAGGTTTTAATAATGCTTCCATTGTTGCTGCTGATATTGCCTTCTTCTTTATTTATGACTATTGCCCAGTCGGAAAATTCTGCGCCGGCACTGAATGCTGCATTTAGCTGGCAGGAAATTTTGAAAACTATTATAAGTATTATTATATTTTTCTTTATAACTTTTACAATAATATTGCTTGGCGGTAAGTTAAAAGATAAAAAATAATAGTAGTTATGGCATCCAGGAAAACACGATTGGTACTGATGAAGATACTTAGCCTGTTTTCTGTGGTTAGGGGCTATAATATTCCCGTTATAGCACTTGCACAATATCTTTCAGCTATATTTATCCTTGCTCCCGAAGAGAGGGCGCTTGATGTAATTCTTGATATTAACCTGTTTTACATTGTTCTGGCATCTTCGCTAACAATAGCTTCAGGTTATATTATCAATAATTTTTACGACGCTCAGAAAGATCTCATAAACCGTCCTAAAAAATCAATGCTTGACAGGCTTGTAAGCCAGCAGACAAAATTGCATGTGTATTTTGCGCTCAACCTTTTTGTTACACTCCTGGCTTTTTTAGTTTCATGGCGGGCTGTTCTTTTCTTTTCAGGTTATATATTCCTGATTTGGTTTTATTCTCATAAATTAAAAAAATATCCTCTTATTGGTAATCTAACTGCTGCTTTACTGGCGGTATTGCCTTTTTTTGGCATACTAATGTACTTCAAGAATTTTTATCAGGTAATATTTGCGCATGCAACGTTTTTATACTTGCTTATTCTTACACGTGAGCTAATAAAAGATCTTGAAAATATTAAAGGTGATTTTGTTGCTGATTACCGTACAATACCGGTAATGTTTGGCGAAAGGGTATCTAAAATTATAATTGCATCACTTGTTTTTCTTACTGTTATTCCGGTTTACCTTCTTATCGAAGTATATGACGTAGGATATATGGATACTTATTTTTATGCCGGTATGATTGTAATTGTCTGGTTCCTTATACTTTTAACAAAAGCTGAAAATCAGAAGGAATATTTGCGGTTGCATAACATCTTAAAATTCTTAATTGTGGCAGGTGTATTTTGTATTGTGCTTATAGATCCCTCAGTTTTAGTTCATGGCAGGAAACTTTTGTCTATTATTTAAGCTATCTTTGCAAAAATAATTTCACGAAATGAACAACGGCAACAGCAAGAGAGGCGGCAATGACAGAAAGAAAAGCGGTCCTTCAAAACCATTAAACAAAGCCAGGAAACCGGGCACATCGTCTAAGCCAAAAGGTTTTGATAAACCCTTGGATTTTGAAAGGCCCGATGCTGAAGCTCCTAAGGCTAAACCATCTGCAAAAACGCGTAAGCCTGCAGCACCTAAAAAGGGACCGGCTACTTTTGCTAAGAAAGATGGGTATCCAAAAGCGAAGCCTACTTTTGATAAAAAACCAAGTGTAAAAAGACAGGCGAATCCGGATGAAATGCGCCTTAATAAATATATTGCTAACAGCGGCATGTGTTCAAGACGTGATGCCGATATTTATATCCAGTCAGGTAATGTAAAGGTAAATGGTAAGGTTATTACCGAAATGGGGCATATAGTTAAAATTAGCGATAAGGTAGATTTTGATGGTGTTACAATAACTCCTGAAAAGAAAGAATACCTGCTTCTTAATAAGCCTAAAAACTTTACCACATCGGGCGAAGGTGATAAAGATATGCGCAATGTTCTTGAACTTATAAGAGGCGCAAGCAAAGCAAACCTGCAGCCGGTAGGAAGAATGGATAAGAACACTACTGGGCTTCTTATTTTTACTAATGATACAGATGTGGTAAGAAAGTTTGCACAGCCTAACCAAAAGTCATTTAAAATATATCAGGTGTCTTTAGATAAGAACCTTAAGTTTGAAGACCTTGAAAAGATTGCCGGAGGTGTATTTCTTGATGGGCACAGGCTTTTTGTGGATGAGATAAGTTACATCGAAGGAGAGCCTAAAACTGAAATAGGTATTAAACTTAGAACTCCTAATGTAAAAGTAGTTCGTGCTATTTTTGAAGAATTTAAATATGACGTTTTAAAGGTAGACCGCGTTGCTTTTGCAGGGCTTACCAAAAAGAATTTACCGCGTGGTAATTATCGTTTCCTTACAGAACAGGAAATTATTAATATTAAGAATGTATAATAATGCAGCCACGGGATATAGAGCATATTGCTGTAAAATGGTTTGAGGCTTTTAATACCAAACAACTTGATAAGTTGCTTGATCTGTATGCTGATGATGCCGAGCATTTCAGCCCTAAATTAAAAATTCGCAGGCCGGAAACTAACGGGCTTGTAAGAGGACATAATGCATTGCGCGAATGGTGGCAGGATGCTTTTGACAGACTGCCTACATTATATTATAGAGTGAACAGCCTAACAGCAAATGGATACCGTGTATTTATGGAATATATACGCACCGTTCAGGGGGAAGAAGATATGCTTGTTGCCGAGGTGCTGGAAATAAAAGATGGTAAAATTGTTTTTTCCCGCGTTTATCACGGATAAAATAATTTTAATGAACAAAAAATGCCTGAAAACATCTTCAGGCATTTTTATTTTATAGAGTCAAAGACTTTTAATCCTTTATTGCTTTGTCAATTTTTAAAACAGGTTCTTTTTTATCTAATCCTCTTTTTCTTAAAAGGGGTTCAATAGAAGGCTCAGCTCCACGGAAGTTTTTATACATCTGCATTGCATCCATCGTTCCGCCCTTTTCAAGAATATTGGTTCGGAAAGCTTTTGCTGTTTTGGCATCAAATAATGATGTGGTTTTAAAGGCTTCAAAAGCATCGGTGTCTAAAACCCCCGACCATATATAGCTGTAATACCCGGCAGAATATCCTCCGTTGAATATATGGTTGTAATAAGTACTTCTGTAACGTGGAATGATAGCTTGTATCAGTCCCAGTTTTTTCATTGCTTCTTCTTCAAAAGGAATTACATTGTGAGTTAGAGGTTTGCTTCGGTTGTGATAATCTAAGTCCAGGTAAGCTGCTGCAAGATATTCTACTGTAGCAAATCCCTGATCGAAAGTTGCCGATTCCAGTAGCTTTTTAATAAGCGTATCAGGAATAACTTCCCCGGTTTTATAATGTTTAGCATATAACTTTAGCACTTCAGGTTCGGCAGCCCAGTTTTCCATTATCTGGGATGGCAGTTCAACAAAATCTGTTGGTACGCTTGTGCCCGAAAGGCTTTGATATGTTACATTACTTAACAGGCCATGCAGTGCGTGCCCAAATTCATGAAAAAACGTTGAGGTTTCGTCAAAAGTTAACAGTGCAGGATTACCTGCTGTAGGTTTAGAGAAATTACAAACTATAGAAATTATTGGGGCTATACGTTTTCCGTCAACAGTTTTCTGTTTGCGGTAAGATGTCATCCATGCACCGCCTTTTTTAGAAGCTCTCGGGAAAAAGTCCATATATAAAATACCTAAATGAGAACCGTCTTTATCGGTTACTTCCCATACGGTAACATCATCATGATACTTAGGTACATCTTTTAGTTCGCGGTATTTAAGTCCGTATAAATTTCCGGTAACGGTAAATATGCCCTGACGTACATTGTCCAGACTTAAATAAGGTTTTAATTGTTGTTCATCAAGATCATAACGTTCTTTTCTTATTTTTTCGGTATAGTACCTCCAGTCGTAAGGCTGTACATCGTCTTTAATTCCATCGGCAAGCATCATTTTTTTTATGTCGGCCTCTTCTTCTTTTGCTTTTTCAAGAGCAGGTGCCCATAGCTTATCCATCAGGTTATATACAGCTTCAGGTGTTTTAGCCATTCTTTCTTCCAAAACATAGGCTGCATGGCTAGTATAGCCTAAAAGGGCAGCTTTTTCTGCCCTAAGGTTGGTTAGCTGTACAACATTGATTCGGTTGTCCAGCTCATTTCCATTATTGCCACGGTTTTGATAGGCTTCCCATATTTCTTTTCTCAGTTCGCGGTTATCTGCATATTGAAGGAACGGCATAACACTTGAATTATGTAATGTAAATAGCCATTTTCCATCTTTACCTGCCTCTTTTGCATCATGTGCCGCGGTGTCAATTATTTCCTGCGGTAACCCCGCTAAGTCCTCTTTATTATCAATAACAAGCTGGTAGGCATTATTTTCGGCTAAAACATTATCGCCAAATTTCAATGAAAGCACAGACAGTTCTTCGTTAATTTTTCTCAGGCGGTCTTTCTGCTGTTTATTAAGATTAGCCCCGCTGCGCAAAAAGGCTTTATATTTTTTTTCTAAAAGCTTGGCTTGTTCGGCAGTAAGCTTATATTGTGTTTGAGTTTCCCATATTTTTTTTACACGGGCAAATAATTTTTCGTTAAGAAAAATATTGTCATTGTGTTTAGACAGTTCAGGTGCTATTTCCTGGGTAATAGCCTGTAAAGAGTCATTCGTATTTGCAGAATTCAGATTATTAAGAATAGTTGTTATTCTGTTTAACAGGCTTCCTGAATTTTCAAAGGCTTCAATAGTATTTTTAAAAGAAGGTTCTTCTTTACTATTGGCAATGGCATCAATTTCTCTTTCGTTAATCTTTATTGCTTCCTGTATGGCAGGTTTAAAATGATGGTTTTTTATAAGGCTGAAAGGAGGTGCCTGGTAAGGAGTATCATAAGCAGCCAGTAATGGATTATTTTCGCCTATAACCCCTGCTTTATTTGTTTGTTCGCACGACATAAATAGAATACAGCTTAATGTTAGGGTAAGTATAAATTTAAATTTCATAAGTTTTGTCTGTCTGGTAAAGTTATCTTAATCTGATAAATAAACAAAGTATATTAACCTCTAGTTAAATAACATTATTCATTAACAGGAAAAAACTACTTTTATAATGGTTTAAAATTAATAGCCATGGAAATGCCCGCCAAAAATATTATACTTAAAATTTTAAAATGGATTGGAATTGCAATTGCTTCCATTTTGTTGCTAATGTTCTTGATACCAATTATTTTTCCTGGTACCATAGCGCAACAGGTAAAGGTTTTTGCTAACAAAAGCCTGGATGGAGAACTTAATTTTACCAAATCCAGACTTTCTTTCTTTGCTCATTTCCCTTCATTAACAGTTTCATTAGATGAGTTATCGCTTAAAGGGTCGGCTCCTTTTAAGAATGACACACTTCTTAAGGCAGACCAAGTTGCCTTTGGTATTAATCTCAAAAGGCTCCTTTTTGATAACGAAATTAAAATAGACGAAATATACGTTTCAGATGCCTTAATTAATGTAATGGTAAATGAAAAAGGAGAGGCCAATTATAATGTATATGTTGCTTCTAAAGATCAGCCGAAGGATACAACAGGCACAGGGCCTGCTATACGGCTTGACAGGGTGGATATTAAAAATACGCATATTAAATATAAGGATCTTTCGGCGAAAATGCTGGTTGAGGCAAAAGGATTTAATTATGTGGGTAAAGGAAACCTGAGTGAAGATGTTTTTGATTTGCAGACTGATGCCAATATAGATTCTGTCGATTTTTACTATGATAAGGTTCCTTATCTTGAGAATAAAGAAGTGCATGCCGATCTTATTACAAGAATCAATACTAACGCACTATCATTCATTCTGACCAAAAATGAACTTCGAATAAACAGGCTGCCTGTAGAATTTACCGGAATTTTTACCATTTTAAAGGATGGTTACAATATAAATATCAACGCTATATCTGAAAACGGCAAACTTAAAGACTTATTTTCGGCTTTGCCTCCCCAGTATGTTGCCTGGATGGAAGATACAAATATAAAAGGGAGAAGCGATGTATTGTTTACTTTTAAAGGCAGATACAACGCTTCAACAAATCAAAAACCTGACCTCGGATTTGGAATGCGGATAAGGGATGGCTATATAGCTTATAAAAAGGCTCCTATGGCTCTATCTGAATTTGAAATGAATTTCAACGGGATGCTTCCTTCCCTTGATACCGAAAAATTAATGCTTAATTTAACACGCTTAGATTTTAAGGTTGGCGATAAAGATTATTTCCATGCGTTTTTAAAATCGGAAGGGTTAAGCAATATGAAACTTAAAACTACAATTAAAGGCACTCTTGATCTTGCCAGCCTTGACAGAGCGCTGGGATTGCAAAATATGGATTTGAAAGGACTGCTTAAAGCCGATATAATGGCTGAAGGTAATTATAGCGCAGAAAAGAAACTTTTCCCTAAAACCAAAGGCGGTATTAATTTGCAAAACGGATGGTTAAAAACATCTTACTATCCTAATCCTATAAATGATATTAAATTTATAGCAAGTGTTAAAAACGATAAAGGAACTTTTGACGATGTTAAAATAGCAGTAACTCCCGCATCATTTGTGTTTGAAGGTAACCCGGTGTATGTTAATGCTACAATATCAGATTTTGAAGATGTAGTTTATGATGCAACCATAAAAGGGGAGCTTAATATCGGCAGGATATATAAAGTTTTCTCTCGGAAAGGTCTTGATGTTAATGGTTATGCAAAAGCTGATCTTTCATTAAAAGGCAGGCAAAGTTACGCTGCAACAGGACAATATAGTAAACTTAATAACAGGGGAACACTTGTGCTGAAAAATATTAAAGCAACCTCAGAATCTTTTCCAAAACCTTTTAATCTTAAGGAGGGTTATTTTACTTTTCAGAATGAAAAAATGAAGTTTGACAGATTTCAGGCGTATTACGGCAAGTCAGATTTTGCACTTAATGGCTATTTACTTAATACAATCAATTATTTCATTGAATCAAGAGGAACACTTAAGGGCAGCTTTACTATGAAATCTAAACTCATAAATGTAGATGAGTTTATGGCACTTAAGGATGGTGAGAATAAAGATATGAAACCTGAAGTTGAAGCTGCAAAAGCAGCAAGCCCTAAAATGAGCGGGGTAGTGGTACTGCCGACAAATCTTGACATGTCACTTACTGCTAATGCCGATAAAGTAGAATATACAGGTTTAATGCTAAATAATCTGAATGGAAAAGTAGGTATTGCTAAAGGCAGGATGTATCTTGACAATACAACTTTTGATATAATAGACTGCAAAGTGAATATTGATGCCGGCTACGATGATGAATCTCCTATGAGCGCTAACTTTAATGTGCATTTCAGGGCGAAAGATTTTGATATTAAAAGGGCTTATAAGGAGATACCTCTTTTCCATGAACTTGTTACTGCGGCAGAAAAATCCGAAGGCATAATATCTTTAGATTATAAATTAAAAGGAGATCTGGATGGTAATATGAGTCCTATCTACGCTTCTTTGCAGGGAGGGGGGACTGTTTCTGTGCGTGATGTAAAAGTTTCAGGCCTTAAAATGTTTGGCGGAATAAGTAAAAAGACAGGTTCGGACGGACTGGATAATCCTAATTTAAAAGATATACAAATTAAAACAACAATAGATAATAATCTCATTCGCATACATCCTTTTACATTTAAGGTGGCAGGCTTCAGGCCTACTGTAAAAGGTACTACAAGTTTTGACGGCTTACTTGATGTAAGGGTACGATTAGGATTGCCGCCAGCGGGGCTTGTAGGTGTACCAATATCGGTTACCGGAACGCATGAAAATCCTAAAATAAAAGTATTCAGTAAGAAAGGACAAAAAATTGAAGAAGCAAAATATAATGAAACAACTAATCAGGTAATTAAAAAAGAAGAAGTAGCCCCGGAGCCTAAAAAGAAAGAATAAATAACCCCGCATTTGCGGGGTTTCATTTTTAAGCATTTATAGCTTCAACTTTAATGTCATTATCATTAAGCATATCTTTGAGCATGTTCTCTATGCCGCTTTTTAGCGTAAAGGTAGAAGAAGGGCATCCGCTGCAGGCCCCCTGTAAAATCACTTTTACACGTTTGTCATCTTCGTCATAAGATTCAAAAGCAATATTTCCGCCATCAGCCTGTACTGCAGGTTTTACATACTCTTCCAGAATATTTATAATGCGTTGCGATGTAACATCAAGAGCATCAAAATAAGCTTCCTGTTGTTTTTCGGCCTGAGGCATGTTTTGTATTAAAGATTCATCAATAACAGGGTTGCCGTTTTCAATATAAGTTCTGATAAAACTTCTTATCTCGGCTGTTATTTCGTCCCATTCTGTAACAGCATATTTAGTAATAGAGATATAGTTCTCATCAATAAATACTTCTTTTACAAAAGGGAATTTAAATAATTCTTTTGCAAGTGGTGAAGCAGCGGTTTCGTCTATATTTTTAAACTCGGCAGATGTTTTGGTCAGCAGTTTATTAGAGACAAATTTTAATACAGCCGGGTTAGGTGTTGTTTCAACATATATAGTAGAAGGCTGTTTCTTCTTAGGCTCTTCCTCGATAACAATCTGCCCTCCCGTATTTACAAACTGTTCTATTTGTGAAGCTACTTCATCCTGAACATCTTCCCATTCAACTATCGAATATTTTTCAAGAGCAATAAAGTTGCCTGATATATAAACTGTCTTTATAAATGGCAGATAAAACAGTTTTTTTGCTAAAGGAGAATTTGCTGTTTCATCTATGTTTTTAAATTCATAATTGCTGCTTTTGGCAACGAAATCGCTAAACTCAAATTTTAATATAGATGGGTTTTGGGTTTCTCTTATTGTGATGTTTTCCATGATTCTAAATTTTATGCAAAATTAGCATAAAAAATATCTAAAACAGGGGTAGGGTAAATTAGATTATAAATGTTTAACAATGTGCAACGCCTTGCAGATTAGTTATTAAAATTAAGGAAATTTAAAATTTTTGTGATTTTTCTAAATTTAACAGGCAAAATATCAATGAATATTTATATTTGGGCTTTTCAATTAACATTTTTATGTTGATTTTTTTACATTTAAGCATTATTTAAAACTCACTATATGAGAAAATTATTACTCGCCTTGTTACTGCTTTTAGGAGCTTTTGGTTCTTATGCGCAGTCAAATTTATCGGTTTTCAGTACAAACCCTGATAACAGTTATATTGACGGGGAAACGCTGACATGGACCGTTATGATCACTAATAATGGGCCAATGCCGGCAACTAACGTAAAAGCTTTTTACGCTCTGCCTTCATTTATACTGCCGCTTCCCCCGGGAATAACTAAATTTTGGTGGTTTAAAGATAATGGTACTACTGCTTCGGGTACTAACTCGGCATTAAATAATACTACTCCGGTATTAGCTGTTGGGCAGACAATTACTTATACACTTAATTTAAAAGTGCCTAATGGTTATACAGGCACAATACCTGAATTACAGGTTACTTATACAAAAAGTGCTGATCTTGAGGTTGTTAATACTGATAATCAGACTACTTACACGCCCGGCACACAAAGAGTATATAATGTTACTGTTATAAATCATGGTCCTGAAGTTGCAGATCCTGTTAGTATAGCAATGCCTATACCGGCGGGAATTACTAATTTTTCATGGACTGGTAGTAACGGTTCTTCCGGAACTAATACAGCATTAGCTGATAATATAGGGCAAATGACGGTGAATCAGGAAGTAACATATACTGTTACTGTAGATGTACCGGCAACATATTCGGGTCCGTTAACAACCCAGGCTACATTAACTTCTCCTAATACTGTCGATCCTGTACCTGGCTGTACGCAATGTACGGATGTAGACAATTCTACTGCTGATGCTGATGTGGTAGTGGTAAACACGAATAATCAAACGGTATATACTGCAGGAGGAACTTCGATATATACCGTTACTGTTACCAATAATGGCCCTGCTGCGGCTACTAATGTTCAGGTGTCAAACGCTATCCCTGCAGGTGTAACTGCTTTTTCATGGACAGGCAGTAATGGCTCTTCAGGTACTAATGTGCCATTGAGCGATCTCATCCCTACTTTAGCGCTTAACCAAACAGTTACTTATACTATAACTCTTGGTGTACCGGCAGGTTACAATAGCCCAACATTTGTGAGCCAGACTGTAGTGACCAGTGATAAAGATCCTGATGCTACATGTTCTAAATGTACAGATACTGATATTAATCCTGCAACCGCCGCAAATGTTGTACTTGTAAATACAGACGGGCAAACTACTTACACACCCGGAAGTACAGTTGTTTATACTGTTACTGTAACTAACAACGGGCCAAATCTTGCACAGAATGTAAAAGTTTTTGATGCAATACCTGCAGGAATTACTAATTTCTCATGGTCAGGTACTAATGGAGCGGCGGGTACTAATACACCTTTAAGCAACACTATTCCAAGTATGCCTAACGGGCAGGTAATTACTTATACAGTTACTGTTCAGGTTCCTGCTTCTTTTGAGGGAGATTTGGTAAATACTGCATCGGTAACAAGTAATAACGATCCTGACCCTTCATGCACTCAGTGTGTAGATATAGATACAAGTAGTACGCCAACCGCTAATATAGTTGTTACAAATACTAACGGACAGGATATATATACTCCGGGTACTAACTCTGTATATACTGTTACTGTCACTAATAATGGGCCTTATGCGGCAACAAATGTTGTTGTGACAAATCCTGTTCCGGCTGGCATCACGGCCTTTTCATGGACGGGAAGCAATGGATCTTCAGGAACCAATTCGGCACTTAATAATACAATTCCAACATTAGCAGTAGGGCAAACAGTTACCTATACTATTACTCTTGGTGTGCCTGCAGGTTATACAGGTAACTTATCAAGTGTTGCTTCTGCTAATTCCACCGTGTCAGATCCTGTTTCTGCTAATAATTCAGTAACTGACACAGATAATAATACTGCTTCTGCAGATCTGGTTGTTACAAAAACACTTAATCAGGGTACTGCTTATACAGCTGGTGCTGATGCTATTTATACTATAACTGTAACAAACCAGGGGCCTACTGCTGCTCAGAACGTTTCAGTTACCGATGCTATACCTGCCGGACTTACGGCTGCAAATGCTTCATGGTATGGCAGTAATGGAAGTGCGGGTACGGGAAACTTAACGGATGTTGTTCCTACTCTTGCAGTAGGAGAAACACTTACTTATACTTTAACGGTACCGGTGCCTAGTAATTATAGTACTACGGCTAATATTGTAAATCAGGTAGTGGTTACAAGCGATACTCCGGATCCTAATCCGGCTTGTCCTGATTGTACACACACGGCTACACCAAATCCACAGGCGAATATAGTAACATGGAAAACAAATGGGCAGAAGGAATATTTTGCTAATGCTCAGACAGTTTATACCATTGTAGTTACTAATCCCGGACCAAGTGATGCTGTTAATGTTGTTGTGCATGACAGTAAACCTTATAATGTATCTTTAATGACATGGGAAGGTAACGGAGCAGGTGGTACGGGTACCATGCACAATGTTATACCGGTACTTCCTGCAGGGCAGAGTGTGGAATATACGGTTACAATATTTGTAAAAGATAATCACCCTACTTTTGTAGGGCCGCTTATTAATACGGTTAATGTTGTTAGTGATACTCCCGATCCTGTACCAGCATGCCCAGGCTGTACAGATACAGATCAGCCAAGAGTAGATTATGTAACTGTAGATATGAATGCATATACTACTGAAGAACTGGTATTGGATGTATTGATTGATACTGATTGTATTGATGTTTCTAATATTACAGCATCAGCAGGAAATATAAATGGAAATTACGGGCTTGCTTATTTTAATAGAAATAATGCTCCTGAAACAAGTTTTCCTATACAAAGTGGTGTTATATTAAGAAATGGACACGCTAAATTTAGTGAAGGTAAATATTATGATGATAATTTATCATCTACTGCTTCAGGTTTGCCTGATACTGATTTACAGGCATTTGCTCCTGCAGGAAGTATAATGAATGATGTAACCTATCTGCAATTTGAATTTGTACCGCTTTCAACAGAAATGAGTTTTGACTTTTTATTTTCTGCCAATGAATATGGCTTTTATCAGTGTACATGGTATGACACATTTGCTTTCATTCTTACTGATATGACCGATGGTACACCACCTGTAAATCTTGCTGTTATACCTGGTACCACTACACCTGTTTCTGTAGGTACAATAAGAAATTCTCTTTACAATGGAGGATGTACTTCTATAAACCCTGAGTATTTTTATCAGTATAATGTTACCGATCCTTCCATCTCGTCAATTAATGTGAGAGGACAGACTATAAAAATGCAGGCATCTTCTGTAGTTATACCGGGACATACCTATAAAATTAAAATGGCAGTTGGAGACAGAGGTGATACTCAGTTTGATAGTTCTGTATTCCTTGCGGCGGGTTCATTTAATATAGGACAGCCAAAAGTGCCGGATGATTTAACTATTGGTAATGGTTTTGCACTATGTCCGGGTGAAGAGCGTGTTATAAATGCTATACTTACAGAAGGTACTGACTTTGTATTACGTTGGGAAAAAGATGGAGTGGAGCTAGTTGATGCATCTGGAGATCCTATAGATACCGAGAGTATTACGGTTACTGAGCCGGGTACTTATACCCTTAAAGCTTCTTTCCCTTCAAATCCTGATTGTTTCCTTTCAGATGATATCAGAATAGAATATCGTCCTGAAATTGAAGTAGCCCAGCCAAATGATCTTGTGGCTTGTGGTGACCCTGCAGAACTGCATTCATTTGATCTTCATGAAAATGATGCGGTAATGAAAGCACCGCTGCCAAACCCTGATTTCTTTGAAATTTATTACTATCATAGTCAGGAAGAAATTGATAATGAGGATCCTCCAATATATTATGATCCTGCAGTGGGTTACATGGGTTATGATGGAGAGATCATATATGTAGCTACGATAGGTTTTGATAACTCATGTTATACTGTAAGACAGTTCCAGCTTCGTATTTACGATTGTAATATCGAAATGGAGCCTTACGCTGTACATGTTTGTGAGCCTGCTCCTTATGATGGAATCGAAAATTTCGATCTTACTTCATACACAGATGAAATGACTGTTGCAGATCCTATACCTGCAGAATATGTATATACTTATTACAATAATCAGGCTGATGCAGAAGCTCCTGCAAATCCTATTGCAAATCCTGAAGCTTACGCAGGTACATCGGAAACAATATGGGTAAGAGTTGATGATTCATCGGTTACTGATGTAACTGTTTATGGAGTTGAGCAGCTTACACTTGTTGTTGATCCTCAACCGGATATGGGAGTTATTGCAGATGTTTTCCAATGCGGTTCTTATACGCTTCCTGCTTTACCTATGGGTAACTACTATAATGGTCCGGGAGGAACAGGTGGCATGATTGACCCGACAGTTCCGTTAACAGCTTCTCAAACAGTATATGCTTATGCAGTAACTGGTACTGCACCTGATACATGTAGTGGAGAAACCAGTTTTGAAGTAACTATTTACCCTTCACCTGATGTTGATGATATAGCAGACCTTCAGGCATGCGATGGCTATGAGCTTCCGGCCCTGACCGAAGGTAACTACTATACCGGCCCTGGCGGTACAGGCACTCAGCTTTTTGCGGGCGATATAATAACTGCTACCCAGACGATCTATATCTATGCTGTAAGTGGGGATTCCACTACGGTATGTGAGGATGAGTCAGACTTTGTTGTGACCATCAATTATGCCCCTGCAGTTTCCCCTGCCACGCCATTAGAGCGCTGCGCGGACAATGCCGATGAGCAGACCTATTTTGACCTTACAGTTGCCGGAGCTGAGATATTAAACGGGCAGACAGGCCTGACGATCACCTACCATGAAACCCCTGAGGGTGCGGAGTTCGGCACAAACGAGATCCAGAACCCATCAAACTATGACAACCTTGTAAGCCCTGTGTATGCAAGTGTTATCCAGAGCGGCACTACAACCAACTGCCGCAGCGTAGTTCCTATTGAGCTTATCGTGCACCCAAGGCCGGCAGTACCGGTATTGAGCGACTATGTGCTTTGCGATGACGATACGGACGGCGTGCAGGTATTTGACCTTACCACAAAAAACACAGAAGCCAATGGGGGAGACACCAGTCTTACCGTTGCCTATTACATAACTAAAGAAGATGCCCTTGCCGGTCAGAACCCTATCAGCCCGGATACGGCCTTTAGCAATACCGTAGCCGGCACCCAGCAGATCTGGGTTGGCATAGCCACTACTTTTGGCTGCATGGGACGGTACCTTCAACGGTACACCGCTTCCTGCCGATGACTACTGGTTCAGTGTAACCTACCCTGAGTTTGATGGCACCACGACGGTTACAAGGGAGTTTAAAGCGCATTTCTCACTTAAAAGATAAGAAGTGAAAATCTTAAAATAAGAAATGCTGTCAGTAATGACAGCATTTTTTACAATATTATTAGCATTAAATTACCAACCTAAGACAAAAATTTATATATTTGACCGCTATGGAAAATTACTGTGAAATAAAGGGGTTACAGATAGACAAAGCGCTGTAATTAAATGGGAATAATTATTTTAACACTAATTACCTGAAAGGTCTAACAAAAGCGCATTTCTCATTAAACGAAAAGGTCGACATGAATTTTAAAAAGATTTATTTAATTTTTGGATTGTTATTAACACAACTGTCTTTTTCTCAAGAGGGTATTGCAGTTTATTCAGATTACTTATCTGATAACTATTACCTGATTCACCCATCAATGGCCGGTGCGGCAAATTGCGCCAAAATCAGGCTTACGGCCCGCCAGCAATGGTTTGGCCAGGATGATGCACCTCAATTGCAAACTATAAGTTTTAATGGTAGTGTTGGGCCACAATCCGGTATTGGTGTTATTGCATTTAACGATAAGAATGGTTATCATTCTCAAACAGGTGCAAAATTAACCTATGCTCACCATATTCGTTTTTCAAGAAGTGATTATGATCTTAATCAATTGTCATTTGGTATGAGCGCAGGTCTTATATCCAGCCGACTTGATGAAACAAAATTTGATCCTGAATTTGACCCTATCGTTGATGGAGGTATGAAACAGAAGGATTCTTATTTCAATGTTGATATTGGAGCATCATATCATTATTTGGATTTTTATGCTCACTTCACAGCTAAAAACGTTGTAAAAACTAAAAGAAACCTTTATACAGATTACGAAAGCGACAATCTTACAGCTTACCTTTTTAGTGTAGGTTATGTTTTCGGTTTCAGAGAATCACTTCAGTGGGAGCCTTCAATCCTGTTTAAAGCTATTGATGAGACTAAAGAAAAGACTATTGATATTAACCTTAAAGTTTATAAAGAATTAGACTTTGGAAGATTATGGGGAGGTCTGTCGTACAGACGTGCCTTAGAATCGGCTCAATATATTGATGGTGTTGGAACTTCTGATCAGACTCTTCAATATTTTACTCCAATTATTGGTGTGAATTATAAAAATTTCATGTTTTCTTATACCTATTCTTATTTAACAGGTGCTGTTAAGTTTGATAATAGCGGATTCCACCAATTAACAATAGGTCTTAACTTATTCTGCAAAAGGGAGAAATACGATTGTAATTGTCCGGCAGTTAACTAATATAATAAAGTAATATTATTAATTCTGTCCCGATAGCTTGCTATCGGGACGACTTTTTTAAAGAGATATGGTTATAAGAGAAGTGAATGGAAAATACCCTCAAATACCTGAGGATTGTTTCGTTGCCGAGAATGCAACTATTGTAGGAGATGTTGTTTTGGGTGCCCAGTGCAGCGTATGGTTTAATGCTGTAATAAGGGGTGATGTTCATTATATAAAAATTGGCAATAAAGTGAACATACAGGATGGAGCTGTAATACATGCTACTTATTTAAAACATCCTACAACTATTGGTAATAATGTTTCAGTAGGGCATAATGCTATTGTGCATGGATGTACTGTTAAAGATAATGTGCTGATAGGGATGGGAGCCATTGTAATGGACAATTGCGTTATAGAAAGCAATTCTATTATTGCTGCCGGTGCTGTTGTAACTCAGAATACTATTGTTGAATCGGGAACTATATACGCGGGTGTTCCGGCAAAAAAGGTAAAAGATATAAGCGCTTCAGATTTTGCAGGGGAAATAGAAAGAATATCTAATAATTATGTTATGTATTCTTCTTGGTTTGATAAAAGAGAATAAGATTAAAAATCTTTATTTTCTACCTTATAATCGTTTTTAAGAATAGATTTTAATACTACCGGATCAGAATTAGTATAAAACAAATTTGAGCTTTTGTGAGTCCTAGTATTTAAAATATTGTTTTGTTCTAATATTAATTTTGTCTGCCTTGCTACTGCTTCACCAGAATCGATGATTTTAACCCCTTCAGGAAGGATTTCTTTAATTTGGGGTATAAGATATGGATAGTGGCTGCATCCAAGCACTAAATGGTCTATATTGGCTTTGATCATAGGGTCCAGATACTGTTTAAGCAAATCTTTTATTTCTTCCGATTCAAGTTTTCCTTCTTCAATAAGCTTTACCAGGTTATGCCCAATTTGCTCTACTACGGTAATACCTTTTAAATTGGAAACAGTTTTATAAAAAAGCTCACTTGAGAGTGTACCTTTTGTTGCCAGTATTCCAATTGTTTTTGTTTTAGTGTGAATTGCTGCGGGTTTGATCGCCGGTTCTATACCTATAAAAGGAATACTATATTTAACTCTCAGTTCTTTTATAGCATTAGTAGTAGCGGTATTGCATGCAACTACTATAATTTTAGCATTTTGATTTAATAGATACTCTGTATTCTTGATGCTAAGATCTATTATCTCATCTTTCGATTTTTGTCCGTAAGGTGCATTTTTACTATCGGCAAGATATACTGTATCTTCATTGGGCAACAGAGTGTGTATTTCTTTCCAAATCGATGTACCACCGATTCCTGAGTCAAATAATCCGATAGGGTTAGTGCTATTATCCATGAAACAAATATAAAAAAAACGGCTCATTAAATGAGCCGTTAAATATTTCTGTTTGATGATATATTAGAAACCAAGTTCTTTTTTAACGTCAGCTAATAAATCCGGTCCATCAGCAAGTAATACTCCGCTTCCAACAGAAGAATCAAGTACATACTGATATCCTTTAGCCTTAGCTACTTTTTGGATAGCCAATCTTGCTTTCTCAAGAATAGGTTTAACAATTTCTTCTTGTTTAGTCTGAAGCTCTTTAGAAGCAGTTTGTTGGTATTGCTCTATCCTTGCACGCATATCCTGTACTTCAGTCTGGCGGGTATCATTCACAGCGTCAGATACAGTTGTAGCTTCAGCCTCATATTTTTTTATTTTATTTCTGTACTCATCTACCATTGTATTATACTCTGTGTCGTATGTTTTACCTAGTTTTTCAAGCTGAGCGTTTGCAGCCTTCATTTCGGGCATATTAGTCATTAATTCACTTACATTAATATGAGCAACTTTTGCCTGTGCAGATACTGTCTGACTTGCTCCAACAAAAAGTAATGCAGCGATTAATAAAGATTTCAATTGTTTCATCATTTAAAGTATTTATTATTAATTTTTGTTTTTGTTCTTTGTCTATGTGTTACGGGTTTGAAGGAGTTTCTTCCTCTGTATTGCTATCATCACCGGCAGGAGCAGTTGTTTCTTCCTCTTTTTTCTTAAGCTTTTCTTCCCTGGCTTTTTTGGCTGCTTCCCTTTGTTCTAATATTTGTTTCTTTCTTTCGTCCTGTGCTTTTTTCTTTTCTTCTATTTTTCTCTCGCGCTCTTCTCTTGCGGCATCAATAGCATTTTGTCTTTCTGCGGCTGCTTCACTGGCTGCAGCTTTTTTATCTGTAGAAGTAGTTTTTGTCTCCGTTTTGTCTCCGTTATCATTAGCGTCTTTATTGCTTTTCGGAGCAAAAGGAATATTACTACCTTCACTTGGAGTT
The DNA here is from genome assembly GCF_024054175.1 of Flavobacterium sp. NRK1. Lineage (GTDB taxonomy): Bacteria > Bacteroidota > Bacteroidia > Flavobacteriales > Flavobacteriaceae > Flavobacterium. The sequence continues at coordinate 753,872 of NZ_JAMXLA010000001.1, read as the reverse complement.
GTTTCTGCTGGAGGTACAGCAGTTCCGTTTCTTTTAGCATCTCTTTCAGCTTTTAAACGTGCACGTTTTTCTTCATACGCTTTTTTCTTTTCTTCCTGAAGAGCTTTACGTTCTTCTATCTTCTTATCACGCGCATTTTTTCTTTCCTCAAGAATCTTCTGTCTTTCTATATAATCAGGATTTGATTCGTGCTCTTCTTTTGCTTCCTGTTCTTCAAATTTCTTGAGTTCTCTGCTGCTTAATTTTTCCTGTTTGGCAGCTCTTGTCATTTTTGTAATGATATAGTCGCTTATGTCGTGTTTTTTAGCTGCAACGATCATTGTAAGATCTGATGATTTATCAAAAACAAAATCATATTTTCTTATTTCTGCCAAATCCTGTGCAATTGTAAATACCTGATCCTGTATCGGTTTAATTAATACTGCTTTTTGAGTTACCAGATCGCCCATAGGGCCGAATCTTTTTTCCTGATAATCAATCAGTTCTTTTTCCTGAAATAATATTTCTTCTTCTCTTTCTTCTATAAGCTCTTTAGTAAGCAAAGGTTTTTCCTGTTGAAGGCTTTCTTTTAATTTGCTTATTTCGTTGCGCTTAACTTCAAGTTCCTGCTTCCATTTAGTAGCTTTTTGCTCCAGTTGATTTTTTGCATCAGCATAATCAGGCACTTTATCAAGAATATAATTCATATCAAGATATGCAATTTTTATACCCCGGGATTGTGCATTAGCCATTAAGGCTACTAAAGCGATAAGTACTGTAAAAAAACTTTTTTTCATAATCTTATTACGTATTAGAAAATATCATGCCAATTTTAAAACTGTTGTCCAATAATAAAGTGAGTTTGCCATCCACTTTTCTGGGTTCCGCCCTCTACAGGGTCAAATCCGTAGCCAAAGTCTATACCAAGTAATCCAAATGCAGGCATAAATACCCTTAAACCAAAACCTGTTGAACGTTTAAGCGCAAAAGGGTCATAGTTCTTAAATGAATCAAAAGACCTACCTGCTTCAGCAAATGTAAGCGCATAAATAGACGCCTGCTGTTTAAGGGTTATAGGGTAACGAAGTTCTAAAGAGAATTTGTTATAAATAGTTCCCCCCACTTGTGCCCCCGTGGCATCTACGGGTGCCAATGACTGGTTTGGATAACCTCTTAGCTGTATAACTTCCCTGCCATCAAGTGCATAGTTGGCAAGGCCATCACCACCCAGATAGAACCTTTCAAACGGTACAAGCCCTCTGCTTGAGTTATATGCTCCCATAAAACCAAACTCCGCTAATGAACGTAATACCAGCTCATGAGATTGTGTACCGGCAAGTTTAGTATATACATCGGCCTTAAATTTAACTTTATAATACTCAAGCCAGTTAAATCTTTTCTGGTCAATTTTACTTTGATCAGGCGCTGCATTCTGCCACATTTCAGTACGGTTACCGTCCGCGTCTATGTATTCGCCGGGCGCTATACTTTCTCCATTTGCGCCGGCAACAGGAGAAGTTGAATTATTTTTAAGCTTGTATTCTTCCTGATTTTTAAGATCACCATAGTTAATACCGTTAAACAATGAATATGGCGGTGTTAATTTTGCACTTACACTAAAATAAGAACCTGATGAAGGGTAAATTGGGTTACGCCCTCTGTTATCCCTGCTTAATTCAACAGTATAATTTATGTTTTTAGATGATCCGTTACCAAAGGTAAACAATCCTGTGTTATAATTACTAAGGTTGTAATACTGGAATGTAAGTGAATGTGATAATCTCATATAAAAGTCAGGCTGGCTTAGCCTTTTTGACATACCTACTGTAATTGAAGATATTGTAAAACTTTTAGAGCGGTCTACATCACGGTTTGAATAATTGTATAAATACTGTTTACTGTGTGATAATGATGTAAACATCTGTATCGGTTTCTTACGTCCAAACCAGGGCTCTGTAAATGATAAGCTGTATGTTTGGAAATAGGTACTACCCTGAAGGCGTAACGATAACTTTTGCCCGTCACCCATCGGCAGCGGTGTATATGCTTTTTTATTAAAAATATTTCGTGCTGAGAAGTTGTTGAATGATAACCCAAGGGTACCAATAAAGCCACCGCCGCCGTAACCACCCTGCAATTCAATCTGGCTTGATCCTTTTTCAGTTACATGCCATTCTATATCTACAGTTCCTGCAGCAGGGTCAGGGTTTTTAACGTCAGGACGGATAGTTTCTGCATCAAAGAAACCAAGTGCACCAAGTTCACGTACAGTCCCTATAACTTCTTCTTTGTTCCAGCGCATACCCGGCCTTGTTCTTAGCTCGCGGTAAATTACATGGTCATTTGTTTTGTCATTACCAACTACGGTTACATTATTAAAATAGGCAATAGGGCCTTCGACTATCCTGATCTCAAAATCAATAGTGTCATTAGCTGTTTTAACTTCTACCGCATTAATATTAGAGAAAAGATATCCGTTGTTCTGGTAAAGGTTTGTAAGGTCAAGTCCATCAGGCTTGGTAGGATCAGCAATCCTTTTCTGAAGTAATATACCATTATAAACTTCTCCTTTTTTAATTCCTAATATCTGGTTAAGCTGTGAATTGGTATAAACCGTATTTCCAATATATTTTATATTTCCAAAATAGTATTTATTACCCTCTTCAATGTTCATGGCTATTGAAACAAGGTTTCTCTTAGGGTCGTAAGTTACGGTATCTTCTGTAATCCTTGCATCCCTGTATCCTTTTTCTTTGTATTTATCTACAATGCTGTTAAGGTCTTCTTTATACTTATCTGCAACAAATTTAGAAGATTTAAAAAGGCGTAATGGGTTAGGGAAAGCCTTAACTTTTGTGTTTTTCATAGCGCGTTTAAGCTTCGCGTCAGAAAGCTGATTGTTTCCTGTAAAAGTTATTCTTTTTACTTTTACTTTATCACCTTTATCTACATTAACTACCATTTTCACAGTATTTAAACTGTCAGGTATTACATTAATAGCTACTTTGGTATTGTAGTAACCATCTTTTTTGTATTTGTTCTCAATGTAATTTTTTGTAGTTGTAAGCAGGTTTTCATTAACAACTTTGTTTTTAGTAAGCTGCGTATCTTTAATAAGCGCTTCACGTTTACCTTTTCTAATACCCTGAATTCTGGCTTCACTTAGTTTTGGTAATTCCTGTATGTTCAGTTCCAGCCAGATACTATCGTTTCTTTCTTTACTGATGTAAAAATTAATATCACTAAAAAGACCCAGTTTCCACAGCTTTTTAATAGCGTTACTTATTTCTTCGCCGGGTACCTGTATGGCCTGGCCTTTTTCAAGCTGAGTGAAGGTAACAATTGTTTGTTCGTTGTAGGTGGTTTTTCCTGTAACAAGAACATCTGCCAGGATGTATTGTTTTCCCGCATCAAGGCGGGGCCCATCATTCTGGGCAGCAGCCTTATTGGCTGTTGCTAATACTAAGATGCCTAAAAGTAATTTAATGCTTCTCTGAAACATTATTTTTTTATTTAACTTGTTCACTGGTCTTTCCAAATCTACGTTCTCTTTTTTGATAACTGATAATTGCTTCATGTAAGTCTTTTTCCCTAAAATCGGGCCATAAAACATCTGTAAAATATAGTTCTGCATAGGCTATCTGCCAAAGCAAAAAGTTGCTTATCCTGTGTTCTCCGCTTGTTCTTATTACAAGGTCTACATCTGGCAGGTCATAAGTATACAAATGCTGGTTTATGGTTGCTTCATTTATATCAGCTATTGCTAGCTGGCTGGTGTTTATTTTTTCGGTTATTTTTTTAAAGGCAGAAATCAGTTCTTCCCTTGAACCATAGCTAAGGGCAAGGGTAAGTGTCATTCTGTTATTTTCTTTTGTATCTTCTATAACATCAAGAAGCTGTTTGCGGGCTTTAGATGGTAAAAGGTCTGTATTGCCTATGGTATTAAGCCGTATATTATTTTTTTTAAGGGTAGGCAGTTCTTTTTTCAGGGAATTTACCAGAATATTCATCAGGGCATCAACCTCAAGTTTAGGCCTGTTCCAGTTTTCTGTGGAAAATGCGTAAAGTGTAAGGTTTTCTATACCTAATTTGGCACAGGCTTCAACTATTATCTTTACGGCTTTGGTTCCGTTTTCATGGCCTATAGCCCGTAAAAAGCCCTGTTTTTTAGCCCAACGGCCATTGCCATCCATTATTATTGCAAGATGTTTAGGCAGATTATCTGTATTTAAGGTGATTGTTTTGTCCATACTTTATTCTGCGCAATAACAAGGTTGAACCCCAAAAGTATAAGTTAAAGTAAATCCGGTAAATACATACCAGTCGTTGCTGTCAAGATTACCAAATGCTAACTGAGGATAATCGCTATGGTTGCTTCCGTCAAGGTCATCAGTAAATGTATAGCGTGCGCCTACTTCAAAGCCGAGCACAAAATTTTCAAATACGTTAGATTTTATACCTACGGTCATGGGTATTGCAAGGTTACCTTTTGAATCAAGCCTTCTCGTTTCACCATTGTTTATATATAGCTCATCAGACCAAAAATAGCTTATCCCGGTATATACATAAGGGGTTAGCTGAAAATCAGGCTCGTGAAGGTTAAAGTCAAAAAAATTAAATTCAAGGCCTAAAGATAACTCTTTTACTGTATTTTTAAACTCATAGCCTCTTTCCTGCCTTCCGGACATATCAGAATCTGCATCTTTCGACTTAATGTCAGCATATGTAAAAGATGCTCTCCAGGAGTGGCGCGGGCTTCTGTTCCATTTATAAATAATGCCAAGTGCAGGCTCGTTAGGTGCTACATAATTTGTAGGCCCTACATCACCTATATAATTGGCGCCACCGGCAAAAATACCAAGCTCATTAATCTGGGCACTGGCACTAAGCGATGTTATTATTATAATTAAAAGATATAGTATCCTGTTCATTCCTTTAAAATTGGGTGCAAATATAACAATATAGAATTCTAATTACCGAAACAATAGACATTTTACCTTCACAATTGCATAATTAGCATTAAATACAGTCTTGAAAACGGAAGAAGATGCGGTGTAGTATGCAGAGAGAATAAAATTGTGAAATTTTAATTTCTTTTGTCTTCTCCCCACAATAGTTTTTTGCGGAGTGTTACCAGGAATTTTTCCTGAGGAAATTCTACCAGGTTAATTTTAAAAGGAGCTTTTTTAATTCGTAATGATGTTTCTACATCTACTGTTATAATTCGGGAATCCAGAGAAATAAGGTGCTGATTTTCCCTGCTGCTTACTATTAATTCAATATCCGTATCGTCGGGTATAACAAGGGGCCTTGCATTAAGGTTGTGGGGTGCTATAGGAGTGATAACAAAACTGTTTACCTCAGGCATTAATATTGGTCCGCCGCAACTTAAAGAATATCCTGTAGACCCGGTAGGAGTTGAAATTATAAGCCCATCTGCCCAATAGGCATTCAGGTAATCGCCATTAAGCCTTGTTTCTATAGTAATCATAGAAGTAGTATCTTTCCGGCTTACGGTAATTTCATTAAGGGCATAGTCAAGTTCGGCAAGTTCATTGTCTTTACCGTTATAATCAAGCGTAAGTAATGATCTTGGTGAAACTTTATATTTGTGTTCAAAAATTAAAGGTAAAAGCATTTCGATATTCTCCTGCTGAACAGTTGCCAGAAAACCTAAGCGCCCTGCATTTATACCCAGAATAGGTATACCTTTGTTGCGAACAAAAGTAGCTGCGCGCAGCATAGTGCCGTCTCCGCCAATACATATTAGCAGGTTAAATCCTTCATTCAATCCTTCGTGGCCTGAAAAAACAGTAAATGTTTTGTTTAATAAATTGTGCTCATTAAGCACATCATAGAAATTAGATTCAAAAGCTACTTCTGGATTATATTTTTCAAAAACACTCAGTACTTTTTCTATGATGTCTTCGGTATTATCTTTGTAATATTGTCCGTACACAGCAATCTTCATAGGCCGGGTGTTAAATGTTCAGGTATTTGTCAAGGTAATCAGAGCGGTCTTTAAGAGTATTAAGATAAGCATCTTCCTGGTGCTCTGTAATAATATTGTAGTTATAGCGCCTGAAAGTCTGTAATATCTCACTCATGCCGCCAAGGCTTATTTTCAAGGTAATCTGTACTTTTTCCATATTGGCTTCAGATATAAAAAGGCCAAGCAGCCTGCCATTATTGCTTTCTACAATCTGGGCGGCCTGGCTCATGCTATAGTCATTTACCCCCTTTTCAACTACAATAATTCCTCCGTCTTCTTTAAGAAAAGGTGTTTCATGGAAAAAGGTAATAATATCTGTAATTTCATAATATCCCAGATATTTATTGTCTTTATCAAGAACAGGCAGTAAATTGGTTTCATTTTTGGCGAAAACTTCAAGTACATCAAGCCAAAGGGCATTATCTCTTACAAAAAAACGATCGAATCCGAAACGAAGATCGGCCATTGTTTTTTCTATATCCATCAGTTCCATATCTTCAGACCTTGCTGAACCGATATAAATACCTTCTTCAAGTACAGGAAAGTGCGAAAAAGGGTAATCGGCAAAAAGATCCTGAGCGTCTGAAACGCTGTCGGTAATTCGTAAGGGTTTAATGTCGTTGTTAATGAAATCTGTAATTTCTGTCATGGGGCAATTGTAATATATTATGCAAAATAATCAAAAATAAGAAGAGTATGCCTTTTTAACTTTGTATTTTTGCTTTAAAAAGCAGACTTAACAAAGATATGGCAAAATTAAGCGTAAACATAAATAAAATAGCCACTTTAAGGAATTCAAGAGGGGGCAATGTTCCTGACCTTTTAAAAGTAGCAGCAGATGTGCAAAAGTTTGGTGCTCAGGGTGTAACCATACATCCCCGGCCGGATGAAAGACATATTCGTTATCAGGATGCAAGAGATTTAGTGCCTGTTGTACATACTGAATATAATATTGAAGGAAATCCTGTTCCTAAATTTATTGACCTTGTGCTTGAAACGAAACCTACACAGGTAACCCTTGTGCCTGATGCCGATGATACTATAACCTCTAATGCAGGTTGGGATACTGTGAAACACAAGGTTTTTTTGCAGGAAGTGATAGCAGAATTTAAACGCAATAATATACGCACATCTATATTTGTTGATCCTGTTTTGGCTATGATAGAAGGGGCTAAAGAAACAGGAACAGACAGGATAGAACTTTATACCGAAGCTTTTGCTCATGAATACGGATTGGGTAACCATGACGGTATTAAACCTTACGTAGCAGCTGCTGAACTTGCAAATAAGCTTGAACTTGGTATTAATGCAGGACATGATCTGAGTCTTGATAATATTAAATTTTTTAAAGAAAACATTCCCGAACTTTTGGAGGTTTCTATAGGACATGCGCTTATTGCAGAGTCTTTGTATTTAGGACTTGAAAATGTAGTGAATATGTATCTTCAAAAACTGAAATAATTATGGTATTGCATTCTGTTATACAAGGAGAGGGCAAGCCACTTCTTATTCTTCACGGATATCTTGGTATGAGTGATAACTGGAAAACACTAGCAGGGCAGTATGTTGCGGCGGGTTTTCAAACGCACGCTCTTGATATGCGTAATCACGGAAAGAGTTTTCATTCTGATGAGTTTACTTATGCTGCAATGGTGCAGGATTTAGTAGCATATATTAATCACTATAATCTTGGTAAAGTTGATATAATAGGTCACTCAATGGGAGGAAAGGCAGCAATGTTTTTCGCGGTTCAGCATCCCGAAATGCTGGACAGGCTGGTGGTAGCAGATATAGGTCCTAAATATTATGCACCTCACCATCAGGATGTGATGGCCGGACTAAATGCGGTTGATTTTTCTATACATACCGACAGGGCTGCTGTTGAAGCTGCTATAGCAAATCATATTCCCGATTTGGGTACACGGCAGTTTCTGCTGAAAAGTGTGTACTGGGTTGAGCCGGGAAAACAACTTGGTTTCCGTTTTAATCTTGATTCTCTTAATAAAAATATTGAAAATATTGGTAAGGCGCTTCCTGAAGGGGCAACATTTAACGGAACTACGCTTTTTTTACGCGGCGATAAATCAAGTTATATTAAAGATGAAGATTTTGATCTTATAAAATCACATTTCCCACAGGTTGAAATTAAAGAGATCAAAAATTCAGGTCATTGGCTGCATGCAGAAAATCCTAAAGATTTTTTAGCTGAAACGCTGGAGTTTTTAAAAGCATAGTGAAAAGAAAAAACATAAAGAGATGGCAGATATTTGGACTGACAGATGGGATGAACGCTATAGTAAAAGTGAATTTGCTTATGGCGAGCAGCCGAATAATTATTTGAAAGAACAGTTAGAAAAGCTGAAGCCCGAAGAAATACTTTTTCCTGCAGAAGGAGAAGGGCGTAATGCTGTGTTTGCTGCAAAACTTGGCTGGACAGTTTCTGCATTTGATATTAGTAATGAAGGCCGGAAAAAAGCAATTGAACTTTCTGCAAGGGAAAATGTGGTTATAGACTATAAGGTTGGCGAGTTGCAAACTCTAAACTATACAAATGGACAGTTTGGTGTAATAGCGCTTATTTATGCACATTTCCCGGCAAACATTAAATCGCAACTGCATAAAATGCTTGCCAGATATTTGCGTAAAGGAGGCATAGTGATTTTTGAAGCCTTTAGTAAAAGGAATCTTGAATATTTAGCAAAAAATGAAAAAGTTGGTGGACCAAAAGATGTTGAATCGTTGTTTTCTGTAGAGGAAATAAAAGCTGATTTTAATAACTACGATATATTAGAACTCGAAGAAACAGAAATTCATCTCAATGAGGGATTATATCATAATGGGCTGGGTTCTGTAATCCGGTTTGTGGGTAGAAAGAGATAAATTTAAAAATACAAATGTCGGTAATTTAACGGCATTTGTATTTTGTGAGATGTTGACTACTTGATTACTTTTTGTCTTTCTTTTTAGTTGCAATTTTGGCTACGGCTTTTGGTAAAATAGTTTCTTTTAATCCCTGTTCTACAAACCGCCAAAGGAAATTAAAAACTGACTTATCTTTTTTACGTTCAACTTCTGGGTGTGTTTTTTTAAGCTCATCATTACTATCATTTTTAACCAGCAGGTTTCCTACAGCACTCATTAAACCGTTTTTGTCTTTGCCGTCTTTTTTATAAACATCTACTTTAAGATTGTCATACTTTATGGCAAAATCTCCTTTGCCCCGTTCACTATTTGCATTAAAAGTGAATTCTACCCTTGCAATATCACCTTTTGTAGCGGCATTCATTAAAGGTTTTGTAACAGGATTTATTTCCTGGCTTTTTATATTTTCTAAAATGCCGGTTATAGTAAATGAATCACTGGTGTCTAAAGTATTAAATGTCCAGTTGACACTTAAAGGAGCAGATTTCATAAACAGGCATTTTACATCTATATTGGTTGGAGGCAGTTTGTCTTTAAGTATGGGGCTGTAAATGTTTGTAACGGTAGCATAAAAGTTTGAAAAACTTACTTTAGCTGGCGAACGTTCATATTCAAGCTGCTCTTCATATACTACCATTGAGTTTTTTAATAACAGCGTATCTACTTTAAGATCAAATGTAAGGCTTCTTAAAAGTTCGCTGTATAGTTTTTTTCTTGTAGGGTCATCTTTTACCATTTTACCCCTGTACACATTAGCATTTACTTTTTGTATAACAAGCTCGGGTGTATGAACGTATAAAGTGTCGTTATAATACCCCCAGTCTAAATTTTGTGTAGATATTGTGTCTGCCATAACAGTAAACTGATCTTTTTCTTTTGCTATCATGCTGTTAAATTGCCTCCTGCTTTGCAGCGGGGTATATTTAAAATCTGTTACAGTTAAAATACTGTCAGTTGTTGCAATGCTTCCTGCGGTAATATTATAAAAGGGTCCTGTGTTAAAAAACAGGCTGTCGCATTTTAAGCTATAGTCGCGATATCTTACAGGAATATCATTTTTTAAACTGGTGCTGTCTATTTTTATATTGTTAAGCACAAAATTAATATTGGCGGCTTTTAATTTTGGATTTTGAACGGAATCCAGCATTTTAAACGTGCCGTTATTAATACTTAATTTTTTGGTTGTTATTGTATTTTTAAATGGCTTTACAAAATCATCTTGTGTATTATATTTTTCTTTACGATAATAAAGCACCACATCCGGACTATCAATAATAACTTCTTTAACTTTAATATGGTTATGCATTAGTATCGCCCATAAGCTAAAGTTATTTACTTCAATTTTTTTTATTTTAGCAAAAGCACCTTCCTGCATTGCTGTTTTCATATTGCCCTTTGGAGCCAAATAGGCATTTTGTATAGTAAAGCTGCCGCTTAGTAAATTAATATCAAGGTTTTCATAACTAAAAGCGTAGGGAAAATCTTTTTCTCCTTTTATAATAGAAGGCAGCTTTTTAGATATATAATAGCTTAATCCTACATTAAGAGCTATAAGTAATAAAACTAACCCCGTAATTATAAAAGCTATTTTTCTGAACAATTTCATACAATGATTTTTTATGATGTAATTTACTCTATTTTAATATGGTTAAATAGTTATTTGTGTTTTTATTAATATCTGTATTGTTTACCAAAGACAAAAGTTTATAAGTGTTAACTTTTATTTGATAGTTATAATTTTAAGTATTTTTTATGATAATTTTTTAAAAATGCGATGTAATTTTTGAAAATATAATTATTATGAATGCATAATAATTTTCGGTTTACTGTTGTGCAATTCGTAAAAAATTATAAATTTGATATAAGATTTTATTAATGGGAAACTAACACTTCTTTTAAATTATGAAAAAACTATTATCTTTAACAATGATGGCTGTGGTAACATCTGCATTTGCAGGAGGTTATCGTGTAAGTCTTCAGGGTCAGAAACAATTAGCTATGGGGCATACCGGCGTTGGGGTGGTTAACAGTGCCGAGGTCTTGTTCTTTAACCCGGCGGGTGCTGTTTACCTTAAAGACCGTTTTAGTGCTTCAATAGGTGCCAATGCTCTTTTTGCAAGAACAAAATACCAGAGCATGGAAAATAACCTTAGAAACTCTACCTCAAATACAGGTACACCTTTTAGTGCTTATATAGCTTATAAGGCAACAGACTGGTTGTCGGTAGGCCTTGCGGCTTATACACCTTACGGAAGTGCTGTAGAATGGGATAAAGACTGGGATGGTGCACACCTTGTAAACAATATAGATCTTGAAGCTATTTATATTCAGCCAATAGTTTCGGTAAAAGTTAGTGACCAGTTTAGTGTTGGCGGAGGACCTATATTTGTTACTGGAAGCGTGAATTTTAACAGAAATGTGGGAAGAAGCGTTACTGATGAAATGGGTAATAAAACTGATGTTACCATAGATGAAAGCGGTGTTACCGCATGGGGATGGAGCGCAGGTTTTATGTTTAATCCGGCAAAAACAGTGCGATTAGGTGTTAACTATCGTTCTGAAATTACAATGAAAGCCCGTGATGGCCAGGCTACTTTCCATGATGTGCCTGCATATCTTGCAGATTCTCCAACATCTGCACAGGATATACAGTTAGGTAATACTACTTTTAATGCTAACCTGCCATTGCCTGCAGAACTTACAGCAGGTATTTCTGTACAGCTTACAGATAAATGGTTAGTTGCTTTTGATTATAACAGGGCATTCTGGAATGTATATGATGCTTTAGTTGTAGATTTTAAACATACATCAACTTCTCAGGTTCCGCAATCTTATAACCCGCGTAATTATAAAGATGCAAGTACTTATAGAGTAGGTACTCAGTTTAAGCCTAATGATAAATTCTCTTTCCGAGCAGGTTGGTATTTTGATGAAAGTCCGGTACAGAGAGGTTATTTTGCTCCTGAAACACCAAGAAACGATTCTATGGGCTTTACAGGTGGTTTAACATATATGATTACCAATAAGCTTGGTGTAGATGTTTCGTTCTTATACCTTCACTTTAAAGAGATCGATGCTTCTTACGATCATTATGTTGAAGACGGAAATCCGAATATTTCTTTTGGAGGTACTTACAAAAATGTTGTTTTCTCTCCCGGAATTGGTTTATCATATAGCTTTTAATCTGACATGAAAATGAAAAATAAATTTATATACTTAGCGGTTTTAGCAGCTGTATTTGCAGGTTGCCAGCCGGAATTTGAAAATGAAGTAAACGATAGCAGCTACAGTGCAGGCGAAGCCGATTTTAGCTCTTATGTTGCAATAGGTAACTCGCTAACTGCGGGTTATATGGATGGTACTGTTTTTAAAAGCGGACAGCAATATTCTTACCCAAATATTCTTGCCAAGCAGTTTGCTCTTGTAGGCGGCGGGGAGTTTACCCAGCCTTCTTACGAAGATGATTTGAATAATGCAGGGGGAATGATATTGGGCAGTACTAAAATATTTGACACTAGATTAATAATTAATTCTGCCAGTGGCGGGCCCGGGCCTATTGCCGGTACGCCAACCATTAGTGCAGGTAATTTACAGCAAAAAGCTTATAATAATATGGGAATACCAGGAGCAAAGGTTTTCCATTTACTGAGTCCGGGCTATGGCAGTCTTGATGTTTTAACGTCAACAGGTAAAGCAAATCCTTATTTTGTAAGGCAGGCAACATCGCCAACGGCTACTGTGCTTGAAGATGCATTATCTAAAAATCCTACTTTTTTTACTAACTGGATAGGCAGCAATGATGTACTTGCATTTGCTACTTCAGGAGGTGTAGGGGTTAATCAGGCTGGAAATTTTGATGCCAAAACATATGGTAATAATGATATTACCGATCCTCAGGTTTTTGCAGGGGCTTATTCTAATATAACTAATGCACTTACAGCAAACGGTGCAAAGGGTGTTGTTGCAACAATTCCGAGTGTTACTTCAGTTCCGTTTTTTACAACTGTGCCTTATAATCCACTTACAGCTTCTGTTATTGGTGGCGGTAACGAACAGGTAGGTCAGGCGACCATAGCAGCACTTAATCAGCAATTATATGGGCCGCTTAAGCAGATACTTACAGCTTTCGGACAGGGGGGAAGACTTAATTTGCTTTCTGCTACAGAAGCTAATCCGTTATTGATAAAAGATGAGTCGCTTGCAGATCTTGGAGCACAGATTACTGCGGCTGCTGCTGGCAGCGGAAACCCTCAGCTTGTAGCACTTGCTCCTTATTTAGGTGCTAACTACGGTCAGGTAAGGCAGGCTACGGCTCAGGATCTTGTACTGCTTACTACAAGAACTGCAATTGGTACAAATGCTCCAAATACAATCGATCCGCTTAATAAGTATGGTGTTACTTTCCCTCTACAGGATCAGCATATATTGACTGCTTCAGAAATAGCAATGGTAAATGAGGCAACAACTTCTTTTAATAATACAATCAAAACAATAGCAGCATCTAAAAATCTTGCAGTTGCCGATATGAATGCAGTATTGGCACAGCTTGTGACGGGATTAATGTCTGAAGACGGGCAGATTTATAAAGCAGGTTATTTTAGTCCTGCAACTGCTAATACAGTAGTATTTTCGCTTGATGGAGTTCATCCTAACGCGAGAGGTTATGCTTTTGTGGCTAACGAGTTTATTAAAGTTATAAACAGTTATTATAAAGCACATTTACCATTAGTTATTCCAGGCACGTATCCGGGAGCTACGGTACTGACTTCAAACAACTAGCTTTCACTAATATTTTATTAAAAGCATCCGCCCTGCGGGTGCTTTTTTTTATTTTTGTTTAAAACCAATTACTCATGAAAACGCTTATTAATATTTTCTTTACCACAATATTTGTGTTGCTGCTTGCTAATTTTTTGCCAGGAGTGAGTGTAGATAGTTTGTTTACAGCAATTATAGTTGCTTTGGTACTGGGTTTGCTGAATATATTTATAAAACCTATACTGGTTTTATTTACATTGCCGGCAACTATATTTACCCTGGGGCTGTTTCTTTTAGTTATTAATGCTGTTATTATAATGCTTTGCGATGAACTGGTAACCGGCTTTCATGTAAGAGGCTTCTGGACAGCATTATTATTCAGTCTTGTATTGTCGTTTTGCCAGTCGCTTGTATCAGGTCTTTCAGAAAAAAAATCATAACACACAAAAATCAGTATTCTTTTTTCAGGATATTGGTATACAATAATTTAAAAACTTGTATGAGTTGCAAAAAAACTTTAATTTTGCAACCCTATTTTATATGATATAAACAAATTTAGATAATGAACATTACAAGAGAGCAGGTAGATGCATTAAATGCTGTTGTAACAGTAGCTGTAACCAAAGAAGATTACAAACAAAAAGTTGATAAAGTTTTACAGGACTACAGGAAGAATGCAAGTATTCCTGGTTTCAGAAAAGGCGCAGTGCCAATGAGCCTTATCCAGAAACAATATGGTAAAGCTGTGCTTTTAGACGAAGTAAATAAAATTCTTCAGACTTCGCTTAACGACTATCTTGTAGAAGAAAAACTTGATATACTTGGTAACCCGCTGCCTAAAGTTACTGAAGATTTTAACTGGGATGCTGACGATTACTCTTTTGAGTTTGAACTTGGGCTTGCTCCGGAATTTACTGTTGACCTTGGTGCAAAAAATAAAGTTGTAAAATACAACATTACTGCCGATGATAAAATGCTTGATGAGCAAATAGAGCGCATACAGAAACAATACGGCAAACTGGTTTCTAAAGAGAAATCAGAAGAAGGAGACGATATTCGCGGTACTTTTACAAATGAGGAAAAAGGTATTAACAATAATGTTACTATCTCATCTGACATTTTTAAAACTAAAACTGTAGGTAAAAAATTCTTAGGTAAAAAAGTTGGAGATGTAGTTACTATTTCAACTAAAGGCCTGTTTGATGATGACCACAAACTTATGGATTACCTTAAAGTGGGCCATGACGACGTTCATGGTCTTGATGTTGAGGTGAACTTTACAATTGATGAAATAAATACTACTGAAAAAGCTGAACTTAACCAGGAGCTTTTTGATAAACTTTTTGGTGAAGGTGTTGTTACTTCTGTAGAACAGCTTAAAGAAAAAATAAAAGAAGATGCTGAACAGCAATTTGCTTCTCAGGCAGACCAAAAATTCCTTAACGACGTTACAGAGTCGCTTATAGAGAATACTAAATTTGACCTTCCGGCTGAATTTCTTGTAAAATGGCTTCAGACAGCAGGTGAAACTCCTTTAACTCCGGAGCAGGCTGAAGAGGAGTACAAAAAATCTGAAAACGGACTTCGTTATCAGCTTATTGAGGGTAAAGTAATTAATGAAAACGGTTTGCAGATTACGTTTGATGACCTTAAAGCGTACACGGCTGAGGTTATTAAAAAGCAAATGGCTCAGTTTGGACAGCTTAACCCAACAGATGAAGATGTTGACGGAATTGTTGCAAGAGTACTTTCTAACAAAGACGAAGTTAAGAGATTGTCTGAGCAGGTAATGAGCGAAAAAATGCTTAATCTTTTTAAAGAAAAAGTTAAGTTTAAAACTAAAGACGTTACATATCAGGATTTTATCAAAGAGATGTACGGAGAATAATTCTCACGAAAAATGAGTATATTTGAACGTCAGCCCATTTGGGCTGGCGTTTCGTTCTTTAATGCAAACAAATAAATTTTTTAAAACAACTATGAATTACGGTAAAGAATTTAAAAAGTATGCCACGAAACATCATGGCATCAATAATTTATACTACGATAAATTAATTAACCGCGTTACCCCAATGGGTATGACTCCGTATATTATGGAGGAACGTCAGATGAACGTTGCACAGTTAGACGTTTTTTCACGTCTTATGATGGACAGGATCATTTTTCTTGGTACAGGAATAGATGATCAGATCGCTAACATCGTTCAGGCGCAATTATTGTTCCTTGAAAGTACAGATGCTTCTAAGGATATCCAGATCTATATCAATTCACCGGGCGGAAGCGTTTATGCAGGTCTTGGTATGTATGATACTATGCAGTATATAAGGCCTGATGTAGCTACTATCTGTACAGGTATGGCTGCTTCTATGGGTGCAGTGCTTTTATGCGCGGGTGCGGCAGGAAAACGTTCGGCATTACCACACTCAAGAGTTATGATTCACCAACCATCAGGTGGTGCACAGGGTGTTGCTACAGATATGGAAATTAACCTTCGCGAGATGCTTAAGCTTAAAGAAGAGCTTTATGAAATTATAGCGAAGCATTCCGGACAAAGTTTTGAGAAAGTACATAAAGACAGTGAGAGAGATTACTGGATGAAAGCTACTGAAGCAAAAGAGTACGGAATGATTGATGAAGTGTTGATAAGAGAATAAAAATAAAATTATGCGTTATGTAACAATAGGGCCGGTTAATAGTCCTATTGTTGCTTAACCAAATTATTAAAAATGGCTAAAGAAGTATTAGAGTGTTCTTTTTGTGGTAGGAAAAAGCCTGAAACCAACCTGCTTATTGCCGGCATAAATGCACATATCTGCGACCGATGTATAGAGCAGGCACATGGTATTGTACTTGAAGAATTAAAACAGACAGGGTCATCTGCTTTATCGGCAGAATTAGAACTTAAAAGGCCAAAAGAGATACGCGCATTCCTGGATCAGTATGTTATTGGGCAGGACCAGACTAAAAAAGTGCTTTCGGTTGCGGTTTACAATCACTACAAAAGATTAATGCAGCCTCAGGGAGAAGATGGTGTAGAAATTGAAAAGAGCAATATTCTTATGGTAGGGCAAACAGGTACAGGTAAAACACTTGTAGCTAAAACTATTGCCCGCATGCTTAATGTGCCTCTTACTATTGTAGATGCTACTGTACTTACAGAGGCAGGCTACGTAGGTGAAGATGTGGAAAGTATATTAACCCGTCTTTTGCAGGCTGCCGATTATGATGTTAAAAAAGCGGAACGTGGTATAGTGTTTATTGACGAAATAGATAAAATTGCCCGTAAAAGCGATAATCCTTCTATAACCCGTGATGTATCGGGTGAAGGGGTACAGCAGGCTTTGCTTAAATTACTTGAAGGTACTGTGGTGAACGTTCCGCCAAAAGGTGGAAGAAAACATCCTGATCAGAAATTTATAGAAGTAAATACTCAGGATATTCTGTTTATTGCAGGAGGAGCTTTTGATGGCATAGAACGCATCATATCTAAAAGGCTTAACCGTCAGGCAGTAGGGTACAGCACGTCAAGAAATAACGATAACATTGATAAGGATAACTTATTACAGTATATAATTCCGAAAGATGTTAAAGATTTTGGACTTATTCCGGAAATTATCGGGCGTATGCCGGTTTTAACGCATATGGATCCGCTTGACAGGGAAACGCTTCGTGCAATTCTTACAGAGCCTAAAAATGCTCTTGTAAAACAGTACATAAAACTGTTTGAAATGGATGAGGTTGCTCTTACTGTTGAAGATGAAGCGCTTGATTACATTGTAGAAAAAGCATTAGAATATAAGCTTGGAGCAAGGGGACTGCGTTCACTTTGCGAAGCCATACTTACCGAAGCAATGTATGAATTGCCAGGTTCTGATGAAAAAGAACTGCATATAGATAAAGAGTATGTTGAGCATCATTTAAATAAAACATTGCTTAAAAGACTTAAGGCAGCATCATAAACGGTTTCATTTTATAGTATAATAAATTTAAATCCCGCTTTTGCGGGATTTTTTGTTACTAATATGTTAAGTAAGTATAAATAAGAAAGTTGTCAACACGAAAACGGTTTCGATTATCTATTTATATTATTATGTCTTGAATTTAGGTACTTTAGCAATTCAAAAGACAAACTATATACTATGAAGAAACTGTTTTCTGCTATTTTCTTACTGGCGGCAGCACTGATGAATGCGCAAACCATATCATCACCCGATAAAAACCTTACGTTAACCTTTGCCTTAAGCGCAAAAGGAGAGCCTACTTATAATCTTACTTATAAAGACAAACCCGTTATAAAAACAAGTAAACTCGGCTTAGACCTAAAAAAGGAAGCAGATATGCTTGAAGGGTTTAAAGTTACCAATACTGCTAAGGCAACTTTTGATGAAACCTGGAGCCCGGTGTGGGGAGAGCAAAAAAACATTCGTAACCATTATAATGAGCTTTTGGTAACCATTGCCCAGCCTGCAGTAAAAGGCAGGTATATAAACATCCGTTTTAGGGTTTTTAATGACGGCCTTGGTTTCCGTTATGAGTTTCCTGAACAGACAGATCTTAACTACTTTGTTATAAAAGAGGAGAAAACACAATTTGCACTTGCTGGCGATCATAAAGCATTTTGGCTTCCGGGCGATTATGATACACAGGAATATAGTACTGTGACTTCTAAATTATCTGAAGTACGTGGAAAAATGAAGGAAGCTATTACACCCAATGCATCACAGCATCCTTTTTCTGATACAGGACTTCAGACTCCTCTTATGATGAAAAGTGATGATGGCCTTTACATTAATATACATGAGGCGGGTCTTATAAATTACTCTTGTATGTCGCTTAATCTTGACGACAAAAACATGATTTTGGAATCTTGGCTTACACCTGATGCTATTGGAGATAAAGGCTATATGCAAACAACTACACAATCGCCATGGAGAACAATTGTGGTAAGTGATAGAGCTACAGATATACTTGCTTCAAAACTCATACTTAATCTTAATGAGCCTACGCAGTATAAAGATGTATCATGGATCAAGCCTGTAAAATATGTTGGTGTTTGGTGGGAAATGATTACCGGTAAAAGTACATGGGCTTATAATGATCTTACTAATGTAAAACTGGGTATAACCGATTATTCTAAAACCAAACCAAACGGCAAGCATGCTGCCAATAATGCCCATGTTAGAGAATATATTGACTTTGCCGCTAAACACGGTTTTGATGCTGTATTAGTAGAAGGCTGGAATGAAGGCTGGGAAGACTGGTTCGGGAAATCAAAAGAATTTGTGTTTGACTTTGTTACTCCCTATCCTGATTTTGATATTAAAGCGCTTAATAGTTATGCACACTCTAAAGGTGTTAAATTAATTATGCATCATGAAACATCGGGTGCAGCAGCTAACTATGAGCGTCATATGGATAAAGCGTATCAGTTAATGAGTGATCTGGGCTATAACGCTGTAAAAAGTGGTTATGTAGGTGACATTATTCCGAGAGGAGAGTTTCATTACAGCCAGAGTATGATCAATCATTATAATTATGCTATTACTAAAGCGGCAGA
This sequence comes from Flavobacterium sp. NRK1, assembly GCF_024054175.1. Taxonomy (GTDB): domain Bacteria; phylum Bacteroidota; class Bacteroidia; order Flavobacteriales; family Flavobacteriaceae; genus Flavobacterium. The sequence continues at coordinate 734,664 of NZ_JAMXLA010000001.1, read as the reverse complement.
ATATAAAATTATGGTGAATGCCCACGAAGCAGTTCGTCCTACAGGTTTAAGCCGTACGTACCCTAATCTTATAGGCAATGAAGCGGCCCGTGGAACAGAATATGAAGCTTTTGGAGGTAATAATCCAGACCATACTACCATTTTACCTTTTACAAGATTAATGGGAGGCCCAATGGATTATACTCCGGGTATTTTCCAGACAAAAGTAAGTGCATACAATCCTGATAATAATTCGTTTGTACACACTACGCTTATTAAGCAATTGGCCTTATATGTTACTATGTACAGCCCATTGCAAATGGCGGCTGATTTACCGGAAACCTACAATAAATACCTTGATGCATTTCAGTTTATTAAAGATGTTGCGGTAGACTGGGATGAGTCATACATTCTTGAAGCAGAACCAGGCGATTATATTACTATTGCCCGTAAGGCAAAAGGTAAAGATGAATGGTACGTGGGTGCTGTTAGCGACGAAAACGCACGTACGGCTAAAATTACATTTGAGTACCTGCCAAAGGGTAAAACGTATATCGCTACTATTTATGCTGATGGTGCAGATGCTCATTATGAGAAAAATCCACAAAGCTATACCATTAAAACCATTAAGGTAAACAGTAAAACCAAACTGAACCAGAAACTGGCTCCGGGTGGGGGTGTGGCAATAAGTATTAAAGAAGAAGTAAAAAAATAAGTTTTCTTAAAATATAGGACGAAGATAAAACTCCGGAGATCATCAATGGCTCCGGAGTTTTTTGTTTCTTATACTATTTACTTGCTTAACTGTTTGATTTACTTTTATTTATTGCTTTTTCGTTTTTTATTGTCGTACCTTACATAGCTAAATAATGCGTTATGACAAAAGCCGAAAAGAAGGTGCAGTTAAACAATCTGATTGCCGAATTCCTTAAAACAACAGATAAAGAACTGCTTGCTAAATTGCGGAATGACATCTATAAGGAAATTAATAAACTGCCAATGTCTTCAAATGACAGAAATGCTACCGAAGAGTCTATGTATTTATGGAACTATAATAGCGACAGGTATATAGAAAATCCTAAAAGTATTACGGTGCGCACTTCTCTTATGGCAGATTTTGATGCTATTGTAAAAACCGTTGATATTTCTTTACTTAGTAATTAAAAACTTTACATTATTACTCTTAGCGATACTATAAAAAAGCCACTTTTCAGTGGCTTTTTTTATGCGTTTTTCTTTTGAGCTTTAATTTGCTCGCTGAGTATTATTTTCCGTTCTACATGGCTTATGCAGCGTTTTTTGCCGCCACAGCTATAACGGTGCAGTTTTGGCCCGCAAGACCCTAATAGCATCAGAGCTGTAGCTCCAATTGCAAAAATGTATTTCCTTTTCATTACTCTTTTCGTTTTACAATTTTTTATTTAACAAAGATAATGCCATAGTGCTCACTATGAGTGTTATACCATATCTTCGGTAAAGGTATTTTGCATTGCTTTAAGTTGTTCTACATAGTGCCGCTCGTTAGACAGACGCGGAATTTTATGCTGTCCGCCTAATTTGTCCTGTTCTTTAAGCCAGTCATAAAAAAGTTTCGGACGTGCAACATTAAGCACCAGCGGATTTAATGTCATATTGTTGTAACGCTTAGCCTCGTAATCGGAATTAAGCGACTGTAATGTTTCATCAAGTACGTTTCTAAAATGCTCTGCATCGGCAGGTGCTTCTTTAAACTCAATTATCCATTCATGGGCACCTTTTTCCTTTCCTTCCATAAAAACGGGAGCCACGGTATAATCTATTACTTCATGGCCTGTTATTTTACATGCTTTGGCAATGGCAGTATCTGTGTTTTCTACCATGAGTTCCTCGCCAAAAACATTAATATGGTGTTTGGTCCTCCCGGTTACTTTAATACGGTAAGGATTTATAGAGGTAAACCTTACGGTGTCACCTATCATATATCGCCATAGTCCTGAATTTGTAGTAATTACTATAGCATAATTTTTATTAAGTTCTACTTCGGCCAAAGGTATTGTGCGCTGGTTTAGTGTACCGAAAGTATCCATAGGGATGAATTCATAAAAAATGCCATAGTCCAGCATTAGGAGTAATTCATTACTATCATTAGAATCCTGTATAGCAAAAAAGCCTTCAGAGGCATTGTATATTTCGTAATAGCGAAAATCTGCTTTTGGCAATATTTTTTTGTATTGGTCACGATAGGGTTCAAAACTTACGCCCCCGTGAAAATATACTTCCAGATTAGGCCATATTTCCAAAAGGTTGCCTTTTCCTGTTTCTTCAAGTGCACGGTTCATAAGTACAAGCATCCATGACGGAACACCGGCGAAACTGGTTACATTTTCATTAATGGTTTCTTTTACTATGGCGGGCAATTTGGTTTCCCATTCGCTCATTAATGAAACCTTATTGCTTGGTGTACTGCTAAATTCTGCCCATATGGGCATGTTGTCTATCAATATGGCGGAAAGGTCTCCAAAGAAAGAGTTATTGTCTTCATAAAGCTGTTTGCTGCCTCCAAGGCGAAGCGACTTTCCGGTAAACAACTGCGATTCTTCATTGTTGTTAAGATAAAGGCAGAGCAGGTCTTTTGCGGCTTTATAATGACAGTCTTCAAGAGCATCGGTACTTACAGGTATAAATTTACTTTTGGCATTTGTTGTGCCGCTTGATTTGGCAAACCATTTTATGGGAGCAGGCCAAAATACGTTTTGTTCGCCGCGTCGTGTCTGCTCTATGGCAGGTTCCAGATCTTCATAGGTAGATACAGGTACCCTCTCTGAAAATGTAGTATAACTTTTTACAGAGCCAAAGTCGTGTTTTTTACCAACAGCAGTGTTTTCCGCAATGCGGATAAGGCTCATAAGTAACTCTTCCTGAACCTCATTAGGATATTTAAGGAACAACTCTATCTGATGTATCCTCTTCTTAAGTATCCAAGAGGCAATTGAATTGATTATTGGCAATGCCATATTTAGTATCTTTATGCCCATAAAAATACTAAATTTTCCATGCAATACGAAGGTGTTCTAACAAAAATGCAAACTGAGGCCGGCAGCCCAATACAATATTACCTGGTATTTGAAAACAGTTTTTTGAATGTTAACCAGTTACTGGGTAAAGATATTGAGATTAATTTTATGGGTTTTTACTGCCTTAACTGCAGCAAAAAAAAGAAAATTTACCGTCAGGGTTTTTGCTATGACTGCTTTTACAGTTCTGCTTCGGCAGGTGACTGGATCATGCGCCCTGAATTAAGTACAGCCCATTTAGGAATTGCTGACCGTGACCTTGAGTATGAACAAAAAGTACAGTTACAGCCACACATAGTTTACCTGGCAGCATCAAGCGATATGAAGGTGGGGGTAACCCGAAAAACACAGATGCCGACACGCTGGATAGATCAGGGGGCATCATGGGCAACTCCATTAGTCGAAGTGCCTAATCGTTATCTTGCAGGAATTACAGAAGTTGCCTTTAAAAATCATTTTTCGGATAAGATAAACTGGAAAAAAATGCTTTTAAATGAAATTGTACCTATAGATCTTCTTGCAAAACGAAATGAAGTAAAGGATTTATTACCTGATGAAGTAAAGCCTTATTTTGATACAACAATAGAGAAATTATATGTACTTGAATATCCTGTACTTGAATATCCTAAGAAAATAGGTAAGAGCCTTAATCTTACCACAACGCCTATATATAACGGAAAATTGATGGGCATTAAAGGACAGTATCTCATTTTTGAAGATGGTACTGTATTTAATGTGCGTTCTTATGAAGGGTTTGCAGTTCAGATAAATGTTTAATAGTTATTTAAAAAAATGAAGCCTGTTATTTAGCAGGCTTCATTTTTAATATTTTACTCTTTTTTATCTTTTTTCTTAAACAGCCCTTCTATTAGTTTTCCGGCTGCTTCCTTACCTTTTTCTTCAATTTGTTTTTGCGTTTCAGCGTTAGTTTTAGGGTTTGTTGTTTTGGTAGTATCAGTGTTTGATTTATTACCGCCAAACAATTTATTTAAGGCATCGGCTCCTTTGTCTTTAGCCTCGTTAATATATTTATCTTTTTGCTGCTGTACTAATTGGTTGGTAAGATTAGCAGCCGATTTAGAAAGGTCTGTACTAACTTTAGGGTTTTTGAACGTACCGCTAATTACAGCATTTACAGGAATGTTTATTTTACTTGGGTCTCCTTTTATAGAAGTTATAAGTTTATTTACATCACTGCCAAGATATTTTGCCGGAACGTTAAACCCTATATTGTAATTCATTGACTGATCAAATCCATGTGTACCCTGTAGTTTTATGTCGATATCCTGGTACTTAAGGCCGATAGGTTTTATTACTACCTTTCCGTTTTCAAAACTAAGATTTACTTTTTTATTTAGGTCTATTTTTTTAGGATCTAAAAACTTGATGTTTGAAGTAAGTGCATTAAGTACTTTGGAATTTTCAGGATTTACAGAGGTTTGCGTAAGCTGCCCCATCAGGTTTCCTGTTAGTGTATTAAGGTCAGGAGTCATTTCTTTTGCATCAAGATTTCCGCCCACGTTGATAGTAGTATTCAGTTTACCTGTTATTATTCCCGCAATTGGCGCAATAGATTTCAGCATATCAAGCTGAGTAAATGACTGCGTAATATCTATATTGTTTAATGAAAGATCCATGTTGAATGTAGGAGTCTTTCCTTTTGTTGATACATTTCCGTTAGCACCTATCTGTCCGCCAAAAATAGAAGTCTTTACATTTTGCAACGTTACAGCTTCATCTTTTATTATCATTTTACCCGATACCTTTTCCAGATTTAGGTTGTCATATACGACTGTTCCTGCATTAGCTGTTATAGTACAGTCAAGAAAAGCAGGTATCTTAATTGCATCTGAAGCAGTAGTGGTTTTAGTTACGATTTCTTTATCAGAACCCTGTTCGTTTGTTTTTGTAACAGTAGTTTTAGGAGCTTCAGGAGCCATGAAATCGGTTACAACAAGTTTGGTAGAGTTCATTGCAAAATTGCCTTTAAGTGTCTGGTCTTTAAACACAAACCCATAAAAGTTATCAAGTGTTCCGGTAACTGAAATATCTGAATTCCCTGTTACAGCATCAAACCTGCTTAATGTAATGCGGCTTGGGTTAAACTGAACATTTGCCTGATTGATTTTTAAAGGTTTGGCAAGCCCGTCTCCGGAATAGGTAAATTCGCTCAGGCTTATGCTTCCGTTATTTTGAATTTTTTCATACTGGCTGGTTTCAACAGACTTCATATCGAATTTTGTTTCTACATCTGCTTTAAGTATTCCCGAAAGCGGAACATCAAGCTTTACAGGATATGCCTTAGAAACATTGCTAAGATTTACAGTTCCTTTTAGCCTGGCATCTACCAGTGCATTTTCTACAATATTTTTTATAGTAGCTTTTGCATCAAATACGTCCTGATCTATTCTGAATGAAAGTTTATCAAGATTTACATAAGTATCATTAAGTACTCCTGTTTCATTAATAATCTTAGTGTCTATAACAATATTCTGAACTGATTTTGGAAGGTCAGGATATTTGAATGAAGCATTATCTGAAGCAATGGCAATATTAAACTTCGGCACCGAATTGTCACTGTTCAATCCGTTTACTTTACCATTTACAGTAAAATCGCCTTCAGTCTTTACAGAGGCCAGATTTCCTGAGTAGGCCTCAGGCACTAGCCCTAAAAAGTTTTTAAATGATGAGGTTGGAGTTTTGAAAGTAAGGTCAAATTGCTGTCCATTATCTTTAAGTGCTACACTTCCGTTAAATTGTAAAGGCAGTTGGTTAATAAGCGCTTTATTATCTTTAAAAGTATAAATGCTATTATCCAGGTCAAGCCCAAGAACCGCGTCAAGGCTAAGTGCTACATTTTTCATGTAGTTTGTTTTGTCCATAGTTAAAGACAGCTTAGCAGTGGTTTTGGTGTCAAGGTCCAGTTTATTGGCGGCCATATTTCCGCTCCCTTCATGATTAAGGCTGTCTATAACCATATTGATCTTGGAGCCTTCATCATAATATCTGAAACGCAGATTTTCAACTTTATACTTTTGCATATTAAGGGCAAAAGGCTTGCTTTCTTTCTGATCGGCAGGTTTTTCTTCTTTATCCTTAATGGCAATATCAAAATTGCCTATACCGTCTTTATTAAAAAGTATATTTACAACACCATCTTTAGTACCAATGTATTCAATATTCATAGGTTCGCCTTCGCTCTTAAAAAGCTCCCTGATTGACATGTCAAGATCTACTCTGCCCATGTAAACAAGAGTGTCACCCGCAAACGGAGCTTTATTTATTACGCTAAGTTTTTCTATAATAACATTCGCTTTCGGGAAACTTTTAAAAAGACTAAGGCTTACATCATCAACTGCAACTGTAGCATCTACATTTTCATTAATTGATTTTAAAACAAGTTCTTTAATCTTGTCTTTAAATAAAAAAGGTGCTGCTGCCAGTGCAATAATAATTACCAGTAAAACAATACCGGTCCATTTTAAAACTTTCTTAATCATGATAACTGTTTAATTTTCCTCTAAGATAGCAATTATAGCTTTAACGAAGATTATCTTATGTTTATTTCGTAAGGTAATATAACTTGTGTGCCTTTTAGCTGGCTTACACGTTTTATGCGGTCAAATACCTTGTAATTCTCTTCGCCTATTTCTTCTTTAATGAATTCTTCTTTGGTTTTTGCAAACGGTATTCCTGTAAGATTACCTAAAAGCTTATGAATATCCCTTTCAAATTCAGGATAGTTATGTGTATAATAATCTGTTGTTTTTCCCAGCTTTGCAGCATATTTAATAGCAGCATCAAGTCCGCCTATTTCATCTACAAGTCCGTTTTTAAGTGCTTCGGTTCCACTCCATACACGCCCCTGTCCAATAGCGTCAACCTGATCGATAGTTAAATTTCTCCCTGCAGCAACACGGCTTATAAAAGTAGTATATACTTTTTCAACACCTTCCTGAATTATTGCTCTGGTGTTATCTTTTAGAGGCGTAAACGGACTGTAGCCTGCAGCATTTTTATGTGTGCTAACCTCTTCTGTATGTATACCTATTCTGTTAGACAGTTCTGTAAAGTTTGGCAGCATTCCAAACACCCCAATAGAGCCTGTTATAGTACCTTCTTCAGCAAAAATGCGGTTGGCATTGCATGAAATATAATATCCGCCCGATGCAGCCACATTACCCATAGAAACTACTACAGGTTTTACCTTTTTGGTAAGTTCAATATCCCTCCATATAAGTTCAGATGTTAGCGCGCTTCCACCCGGAGAATCTACACGCAGTACAACAGCTTTAACATCTTTATTTTCGCGGGCTTCTTTAAGTGCTTTTCTCATAGCGTCTTCGGTAACAACATTAACGTCGCCTTCCCCGCTTCTAATTTCACCCTGGGCGTAAATAATAGCTATTTCATCTGTTGCATCAGATAATAGATCATTCATTGCAGTAGCCTTTACATAATCCAGAATAGCAACGCTCTTATATTCGTCCTCTTTTTTAAGTTTTAAGGCTTTTTTAATACCTGCCTGAAATTCGTCTAAATAACCTATTTTATCAATAAGTTTTGTTTCTTTTGCCAGTTCCGGAGTACGTGCACCAAGCCTGTCAGCTATGCTGTTAAGGCTGTCAACAGGTATTTTTCTGCTTTTTGAAATATCTGTAACTATAGAAGTCCATACTGAGTTAAGTAATGCAGTTATCTGTTCCCTGTTTGCCGGGCTCATTTCGTTGCTTAAAAAAGGTTCTACAGCACTTTTATATTTTCCATGACGGATAACTTCCATTTTAATTCCCGTTTTTTCCTGCAGGTCTTTATAAAACATCACTTCAGATGAAAGTCCTTTAAAATCTACCTCGCCAACAGGATTAAGATAAAGTGTATCGGCAACAGAATTCAGGTAATAATCTTTCTGAGAATATCCTTCAGAATACGCAACAACAAATTTTCCTGATTTTTTAAAATCATCAAGCTCATCGCGTAATGCTTTGTTTTGAGCAATGCCCAGCATAGAAGAACTGTTTGTTATAGTAATACCTTTAATTCTGTCGTCTTCTTTTGCGGCATCTATAGCTTTAATAACATCCATAAGCCCTTCTTTAGGCTCAGAATCAAACATCGCAAAATCTTTATATTTAAATTTTCCTGAATAATCGTTAGTAACATCTTTAAGGTCAAGCTCTATAACACTGTTGTTTTCAATTTTTACAACTTCGTCATTACCTCCACTGGCAGCGGCAGCAATTATTCCGACAAGAATAATAATAAAGAAAAAGATGAAACAGAAAAGAAATATTCCTACTACGGTAGAAAGTACATTTTTGAAGAACTGCATAATGAAATGTATTTAATTTTTTTAATAGGTCGCATATATATAAGATATGTTACACAATACGAAGATAGAATTTTACAAGATGTTTGGTAAAAGCTCTTTTAAAATTATTAACACTTGCTAATTATTTTAAAACGCATGCTTTGTTTTTGTTTACTTTGCAGTTATGAGATTTCAAAACAAGGCTATACTTTCGTTAGGCAGCAATATGGGTAACCGTCTGGATAACCTGCAATGGTGCATTAATTATATTCATAATCATATTGCAACTGTAGTAAAAGTTTCAGGGATTTATGAAAATCCTTCGGTAGGATTTTCGGGGGAGGATTTTTACAATTGCTGTATCCTTATACATACTCAGAAAAGTGCGGTACAATTGCTGGCAGAATTACTAAAAGCGGAACTTGAAGGCGGAAGGGTTCGTAATCCTGATGGTGGTTACAGTTCACGAACTATAGATATAGATATTATTGCTTTTAATAATGAAGTTATAAACAACGATACACTTGAAGTGCCGCATCCGCGAATGCATCAGCGTAATTTTGTTTTGATCCCCCTAAGGGATGTAGATTCGCATTGGATACATCCGGTATTTAAAAAAGATATTGCTCTTTTAATAACAGAATCGGCCGATACAAGTACATGCGAATTTGTGTTGCAGTTGCCCACTCCCTTAGAAGAGTTTCACCCCCAACAGCATAGTTATATTGCTATAGAAGGAAATATAGGTGCGGGAAAAACAAGCCTTGCAGGTAAACTTGCTGAAGATTTTAAGGGTAAGATAGTATTGGAGCGTTTTGCTGATAATCCTTTTCTTCCACAATTCTATAAAGATCCGCAACGCTATGCTTTTTCGCTGGAAATGTCTTTTCTGGCAGACCGGTACCAGCAATTAACCGACGACCTTTCTCAGGTTGATCCTATGGCTGACTTTGTGGTAGCCGATTATCATATTATTAAATCGCTCATTTTTTCTAAAGTTACTTTAGGAGGTGATGAATATACGCTCTACAAAAAGCTATTTGATATTATGTATGGCGAAATGCGCAGGCCCGGACTTTATGTGTATCTATACCAAACTACCGAAACGCTATTGGCGCATATAAAACTACGTGGTCGAAGCTACGAACAGGAGATTGAAGCGGACTATCTGGATAAAATAAACCAGGGATATCTTGATTATATTAAAACCCATAGCGGACTGAATGTTCTAATTATAGATGTTTCTAACCGTGATTTTGTACACAATCAGGAAGATTATATTTGGGTTTTAGAACAGATAAATCAATATGTTCATAATAATGGGTGATTTATTTATAATGATTTGAATTTTGTGAGACTGAAAAAATTGTAATATTATACTGTAACAAAACCATCCTGCGTTATACTAACAATCAATCATCAATCAAAAAATGAAATCATATAAATATATAGTATTCGATTTTGACGGTACTATTGCCGATTCACGGAATTTGTTTATCTCTATTTACAACGAACTTGCCCAAAAACACGGATATTTACCTCTAACAGAAACCAATATATCGCAATTGCGTTGTATGAGTATAAGAGAACGTTGCAAGGCACTTAAAGTGCCGTTGTTTAAAATTCCTTTTTTAGCATCGGTAGTTATAAAAAAGTATAAGCAGGCTTTACCCATGCTTCAGTTTAATGATGGCATGAAAGAAGTTTTGTTGTCATTAACAGAAAACAAGGTAAAGTTTGCTGTGCTATCCAGTAATTCTAAAAGTAATATCGAGCAATTTTTTAAACAGAATGATATTAAATGCAAACATATTTTCTGTTCAAAGAGTATTTTTGGCAAGCATACACTCATCAATAAATTTTTAAAAGAAAAAGACCTGAAACCTTCTCAGATACTTTATGTAGGCGATGAACTTCGTGATGTAATTGCCTGCCGCAAAACTGATGTTAAAATTGCCTGGGTAAGCTGGGGCTATGATAATGCTGAATTGCTTAAAAATAATAAACCGGATTATCATATTGACGATCCGGCTCAGATATTAGCGTTGGCATTGGGCCATTTAGTTATCGTATAAGGCTGAAGTGCCCTTTTATTTCGTCACTTTTACTGTCTAGTTTTATTACATACCAATAATCGGTCGCAGGAAGCTTATTGCCGTTAAATGTGCCATCCCAGGTACGGTTACTTTTATTAAGTGATGCTACAATTTGCCCGTAACGATCAAAAATATTTATAGTAGCCTCGGGAAAAGCACTCATCCCGGCTAATGTAAAGTTGTCATTAGTATTATCGCCGTTAGGGGTAAAAAATTTAGGTATCATATACACCGCAAAACTCATTTCATCATTTCCGCAGCTGTTAATAGAACGAGCATAAATAGTATGATTGCCGGGATTTAAATTTGCGAATACATTATATGCTTTAAAAGGCCCATTATCTAATGCATATTCATAATTAGATAAGTCAGGATCGGCCATTATAGCAGTGGCAACATCAGTATTTACTTCAATTCGTATAATATCGGCAGAAGGCAGGGTAGTAGCAGTTATAGTTTTAACAGCACTGCAACCGGCAGTATTTGTAATGTTTACGGTATATGTTCCTTCGCTATCAATGTCAATACTTTCTGTTGTCTCTCCGGTAGACCATGCATAGGTCATTCCTGCAATACCTGCGCTTATTGTTCTTTTTGCGTTTTCACAAAATTCTACGTTTTCATCCTGAGGATTGGGTGTATCTAATACATCAACGGTTATGGCTTGTCTTGCTGATGCAGGGCAGCCATTATTTACAGCTTCGGCATAAAAAGTTGTAGAATTGGTAAGGTTTTGTGTTGTAAAAGGACTTCCGGTTCCTAATAATGTTCCTCCGGTTGCTGCATCATACCAGTTTATAACACCTGCCGATGTTGTTGCTGTAAGCTGTGCTGCTGTATAGCGGCATACGGGCGCTGCTGCATCTGTTACTAGTGTAGGTGGAATGTTTATAGTTGCTATAACAGCTGTTCTTGTTCCGGTAGTACAGTCGGCAGGAAAAGCCGACGCATAGTACGTTGTAGTTTCTGAAAGTGATGAGGTTGTGTATTGTGCAGTGTTAGAGGCTAAAAGGTTTCCTCCGGTTGGTGCATCATACCAATAAACAGGGCTGTTGTTTGCAGATACAGCTTGTAGTGTAACACTTCCGTCGCCACATCGTGCTGCGCCTGTGGCAGAATTTAATTTCACCACCTCAATTGTGGTGCTTGCGGAAATATTTAAAATGGGATCACCGGGCATACCGCCAAATTCAACCACATAACCTTTAGGTTCATAATCACCTCCGCCACTGCCGCCATTTGGCAAGTCATTCCATGAGCCTGCTATACCTACGCCCGGAGCCGTAATGTGGGCATAATCTTCATCACCTGAATTATTAGGTTCACCCGAATTCCAAAAAGCAAAATTGGGCGTAGATCCATTAATGCCTCCGTTCCAGAATATTGTTCCCGCCTCAGGGCCTGTCATCCATTTCCAAACGCCTTCGCTGGCAGCATCACTGCCGCCTATCCAGCCTGTGCCGGTTGCCTGTTCACCGCATAGCTGTGCTTCATCAGCCGAAAGCAATGTGGCAAGATAGCCCTGAAGTCCGTAATACGTAGTGTTTTCGGCAGCAATCTTTGCGTTTGTCCATAATATACCCACAGAAGAAATAAATTTATAGTAATGCTTGGTTGAAGGCAGGTAATTGGCATCGCCAAGTGTTATTGAAAAGGTACGTATGCCCGCGGAAGGATTTGCAGATGTATTATTGTAAACAACATTTTCTACCGCGTTTATAAGCGTACTGTAAGGCAGCTGTTGTCCGCCTGCACCTGTTATGCTAAGTTTAGCAGAAGAAACATTCCATTGTGCCAATACGCCCGGTATAGTAGTGGCTAAACTAAGCTGATCCTGTCCGCTGACATAACCTGATGATATTTGTATATAAACAGCTTGTGCGGTAGTATCGTCAGGATCTGTAATATTAAAAGCAGTTGTTATATTGAGCGGTGTCCCGGTGCAATATTGTTGTGCTCCTGTTGCGGTAACTGTCGGGGAAATATTTACTTGTGCAGTAATGGTTTGTATGCCTGCAGTAAATACTATTGACAATAACAGATGCGTACTATTATGCAACCGGGAAAAAAAAGGAAAAAAATTCTTCATTTAGTAAAAATAGCGAATTATGTACTTAACCTGTTGTTGTATAGTTTTTTTGAAAGATATCCCAAACTACTATACCCGCACTTACCGAAATGTTGAGGGAATGTTTAGTTCCTAATTGGGGAATTTCTATAGTACCACTGCATAATTTTATAGCTTGCTGTGATACCCCTTTTACTTCGTTCCCAAAAACAAGAGCATATTTTTTATCCTGTTCGGGTGTAAAGTTATTAAGGTAAACCGAATTCTCAACCTGCTCAATAGCCCATACTTCCGTTTCTTCAGCTTGTAGTTTAGTTATAACCTCAAGAACGTCTTTTGCATATTCCCAGGCTACGGTATCGGTAGCGCCAAGAGCAGTTTTATGTATCTCTTTATTAGGAGGGGTGGCGGTTATGCCACACAGGTATATTTTTTCAATAAGAAAGGCATCGGCAGTACGAAAAACCGACCCGATATTGTGCAGGCTTCTAATGTCATCCAGAATGAGTATTAATGGTGTCTTTTCTGCTTCTTTAAAATCGGCTATGCTTTTTCGTCCCAGTTCGCTATTGGCCAGTTTTCTCATTTTTCGTGTGTTTAAAAATGCAAAGCTAAACAAATAAAATAACCATTTCTGTTAAGAGCGGCTATCTGCAATTGATACTATAGTTATTACCTTTTTTATTATACTTTATTTTGCCGTGCATATAATATAAAATCGGCTTTTATGGTTAATAAGTGGGGAGCGTAATGGGCTCTATGTTTGCTTTTTTTTAGTTAAATTCGCCCTCTAAGCAAATTAAAACTTATTCCATTGGCTACTAAAGTAAAAGCACCGAAAGAAACTCCCTTAATGAAACAATATAACGAGATCAAGGCAAAGTATCCTGATGCCTGCCTGTTGTTTCGTGTAGGCGATTTTTATGAGACTTTTGGTGAAGATGCTGTTAGGGCAGCCGGAATATTAGGAATTGTACTAACCAAAAGGGGAGCAGGAAGTGAAACGGAAACAGCATTGGCAGGATTTCCGCATCATTCACTAAATACTTATCTGCCAAAATTGGTTAAAGCAGGATTGCGTGTTGCAATATGCGATCAGCTTGAAGACCCTAAAATGACTAAGACCATAGTTAAACGTGGTGTTACTGAACTGGTAACTCCGGGTGTTTCTATGAACGATGAGGTTTTACATTCTAAGAGCAATAACTTTCTGGCATCGGTACATTTTGGTAAAAGGACTCTTGGAGTTTCATTTCTTGACGTTTCTACAGGAGAATTTCTTACTGCACAGGGTAATGAAGAATATATAGACAAACTATTACAGAACTTTAGTCCGAGTGAGGTATTGGTGCCTAAGGCAGAGAAAAATAATTTCAGGGAGATTTTTGGTGACGATTTCCATACTTTCTTTCTTGAAGACTGGGTATATAAAGAAGATTATGCTTTTGAGAATCTTACGGCGCATTTTGGTACCAATTCCCTTAAAGGTTTTGGCGTAGAAGAATTACAGGAAGGGATTATAGCATCGGGTGCGGTGCTGTATTATTTATCAGAAACACAGCACAACAAGGTTCAGCATATAACTTCCATCCAGCGTATTGCAGAAGATGCCTATGTTTGGATGGATCGTTTTACAATTCGGAATCTTGAATTGTACCAAAGTCCAAACCTGAATGCTGTTACACTTCTGGATGTTATAGACCGTACACTTTCGCCAATGGGCAGCCGTTTATTAAAACGCTGGCTTGCACTTCCGTTAAAAGATGCTAATAAAGTACGCGCCCGTCACGAAGTAGTAGCTTATTTAAAAGAGAACAGCGGCACGCTGCAAAAAATACACCAGCAGATAAAACAGATATCCGATCTGGAAAGGCTAATTTCTAAAATAGCTACAGGAAAGGTTAGCCCGCGTGAAGTTATTTATCTTAAAGACTCGCTGGATGCCATAGTACCTATAAAGCAGCTTGCGCTTGAAAGTAATAATGAAGCATTAAAAGCTATCGGCGACAGTTTGCATGCCTGCGATCTGCTTCGTGAAAAGATAAAAACCACGCTGAACCCTGAAGCCCCGGTTGCAATAAGTAAAGGTAATGCTATTGCGAAAGGAATTCATCCCGAACTGGATGAATTGCGCGCCATAGCCTATTCCGGTAAAGAATATCTTGAAGGTATTGAAAAAAGAGAGTCGGAACAAACAGGAATATCATCATTAAAAATATCGTTCAATAATGTATTCGGTTATTATATAGAGGTTCGTAATACACATAAAGATAAGGTTCCGGCTGAGTGGATTCGTAAGCAAACGCTTGTAAATGCAGAACGTTATATAACTGAAGAGCTAAAAGAATATGAAACCAAGATACTTGGTGCGGAAGAAAAAATACATGCTTTGGAAACCCAGTTGTTTGAACAATTGGTGGTGTGGATATCTACCTATATAAAGCCGGTACAGCTTAACGCGAGTCTTGTTGCGCAGGTGGACTGTCTGGCTTCGTTTTCGCAGCTGGCTATAGAAAATAAATATGTATGCCCGGTTATAGATGATAGTTTTGATCTTGAAATAAAAGAAGGACGACACCCTGTAATAGAAAAACAACTGCCAGTAGGTACTCCATATATAACAAATGATGTTTTTCTTGACAGAAGTTCACAGCAAATTATAATGATCACTGGTCCGAATATGTCGGGTAAATCTGCAATACTGCGCCAAACGGCTTTAATTGTACTGCTCGCTCAAATGGGTAGTTTTGTGCCTGCCGAAAGTGTTCGTATGGGCATTGTAGATAAAATATTTACAAGGGTAGGGGCTTCTGATAATATCTCTATGGGAGAATCTACTTTTATGGTAGAGATGAACGAGACCGCAAGTATTTTGAATAATATATCTGACAGAAGCCTGATTTTATTAGATGAGATTGGCCGTGGTACCAGTACTTATGATGGTATTTCTATTGCCTGGGCTATTGCAGAGTTTTTACACGAACATCCGGCGCAGCCAAAAACGCTTTTTGCAACTCATTACCATGAGCTTAATGAAATGCAGGATATTTTTGAGCGCATCCAGAATTTTAATGTTTCTGTAAAAGAATTAAAAGATACGGTGCTGTTTATTCGTAAACTTGTAAAAGGAGGATCGGCGCACAGTTTTGGTATTCATGTAGCCAAGATGGCGGGTATGCCTCAGACAGTTATACAGAAAGCCCAAAAACTTCTTAAAAAGCTGGAGAAAGATCATTCGGGAGAAGCATTAGGTAGCGGAAAGGCAGAGACAAAAGATGAATTGCAGTTGAGTTTCTTTAATCTCGATGATCCATTGCTTGAAGAGATTAAAGAAGAGATAATGAATCTTGATATTAATACCCTTACTCCTGTTGAGGCTCTAATGAAGCTAAACGAAATAAAAAGAATGTTGGTTAAATAAAACAACAAAACCCTGGGTTTTACGTTCATAAAATAAATTAAAATTATTGTATGAAGTACCTTACACGTTTTTTATTTTTAGTAATATTTTCTTTTACAAATCACTTAACGGCCCAAAGTTTAGGAGAGCACTACAATAATCTTGTAAATGAGGCTGAACTAAGTATTACAGAGGGTAATTATAAGCAGGCACTTAATAAATATAAAGAAGCCTATACAACAGGCGTTGGGTTTGGTGTTGATCTTTATAATGCAGCCGTTTGTGCCCATAAAGAAAAAAATACGGAACAAGTTCTCGCTTTTGCAGATAAACTTGCCGGTAAAGGGGTAGGGGCAAAGTTTTTTAAAAGAAAAGTATTTGAAAGTTATATTTCTGATAAGGCCTTTCAGAAAGTGATACATAAAGCTGAAAAGGTGAGGAAAGAAAAGATGCAGGCTAACAGTAAATACCTTGCAGGTCTGAATGAATTTGGAAAACGGGATTCAATATATAATAAGCTTAGACTGACTAAATATCATGATGAATGGAAGCTTCCGGATACTCTGGAAAATCTTTTCAGGGATAATACAAGAAATATGCTTGATTATATAAAGAAGAATGGCTTTTATTCTGAAAAAAAGTTAGGGGTTCATATAGCTTCAGATACCATGTTTGGTGAAATAAGAAGACCGGATATTGTATTTCTTCATTATCTGGAAATGGGACGCGATAAAAACTTACTAGATGAAATTAAGGATATCTATATAAATAAGATGATAAGCGGAGATATTAAACCTTCTTTTTTAGCTGGAATCATAGAGCTTTCTAATCAGGTTTTCGTAGAAACAGGCGGGTATATTTTTAATATATTTGAATGTCAGATATATAAACTGAGAGAAGTGCCTGAGTTCGATGAAATTAATAGAAGAAGAAAGACGTACCTGCAATTAAGTCTGGATGATTTTGAAAAGAAATTAGTTTTTAAGTATTGCCGCAATAGTTATTTTGATTTTCACTACACACTTATAAATCGTCCTGTATCTAAAGAAGATTACTTCTATTCGAATTCTGATGTGATCGGTAATGTGAAAGATTGTAAATTGAATTAAGACCTTTAAAAAAAACTTTTTAATTTAAGCCGAACGTTATCAGAAAGTTATATTTTTTAGGTATTTTTTTTCAAAGAAACGTTTGCAGAATTGAAATTTAGTGCTACATTTGCAACCGAATTACTGAAACAAACAGCGGTAAGCAAACGCGAAAATAGCTCAGTTGGTAGAGCGCAACCTTGCCAAGGTTGAGGTCGCGGGTTCGAATCCCGTTTTTCGCTCAAACTACTAATAATGCTCGAGTGGTGGAATTGGTAGACACGCTGGACTTAAAATCCAGTGGGTAGTAATGCCCGTGCGGGTTCAAGTCCCGCCTTGAGTACAAAAGCCTTAAATGAAAGTTTAAGGCTTTTTTTGTGCTTATAAATTACATTCATCAATCTATCTTTCCTTAAAATCTTCCAGGTTTAAATTGTAAATCTGTCTTCACTTTATGCCAGATAATTTAGGCTTTTTTGTTATACCGGATTTTAAAAATATCTAAAAAAAGCATTTTTAATTAATCTTTAATGATTGATTTACAAGGCTTAACGTTCTTAATGTTATAATGATAATTTAAAAATGTTTTAGAATAATGTACTTAACACTGTTTCATGTTCTTTGTGTTAAAGGTTATGGTTCAGTGAATTGCTATTAATAACAAATCAGATTCTAAAACCAATTCAACTAAATTTTAAATTATGAAAAACAATTTTATTAAAGTATTGGCTGTGTTTAGCATAGTCTTTTTTTCTCGGTGTTCGGCACCTTCTATGGAAGAAGATGCAGACGAAGTAATTTTTAACAGAGAAGCAAAAGCTAATGTAAACACTTTTCTTAATTGTGCATGTAGCGAGAGTGCTACAAAAATATCCGGGAGTGATGCTGCTAACTGGGCGGCTCAGTTTGCGCCTCTTGTAAAATTTGACCGTGCAGCGCCTGATTATCCAACGTCTGTAGAAGATATATGGGATAGCTCCAGCCCTTCTTCTATAACCTGTGGTTCTACTCTTGCCCTTACTGATATTATATCGCCTTCTCAACCTGTTTTTCCAACTTATTTCGATGTACAGCAACATCCTACTGACTCTGACAAGGTCTTCATTGATTACTGGCTTACATATAAAAATCAACAGCCATGTGCGGCTGGTCAGGGTGGTCATAATTATGATTGGGAGCATGTAGTAGTACAGTTTAGAAAATCTACATCAAAAATTATTACTGTGACATATTTTCAGCATGGAGGGTGGTATACCAAAGACTGGAGAAACGTTGCGGCAGGCACCAGGCTTGTGGCCTTTGTGGGTAAAAAAGCACATGGAATGTATCATAACTCACGCTCAACAAGCTTTTTTGGTTATGAGTGTACTTACTATGGTGATTACAGAAATCCTGCTGATTCAGGGGATGAATATGGCACATGGAATAATCTTGTGCAAATGAATTGTTCTAAAACAGAATTCAATTTCAGCGGTGTATGGGGCGGATCAGGTAAGGGGCCGCTTTTCCGCGATCGCGCTTACTGGAACTTCGCGGGATGCAATGGCTCAGATGGCCTTTTCGGTACAGATGGCTGCAGCCAGTCTGATTTTGCTGTGGGTACTTTAATAGGCAGCATCAACTAAATAATACCTTTCCTTTTTATCTGATTTGTTATTAATAAAACTGTCTCAGTTATGAGGCAGTTTTTTTACTTTTTAAAAACATATAAAAATAAAAAAGCCCCCTATCGGGAGCTTTAAATACTTTACTAGTCTCGCTAATTCTTAGTGAGCAGCAGGAGCTTCAACTTCTGGAGTAGCAGCAGCAGCAGTATCAACAGCAGTAGTGTCAACTGTAGTAGTTTCTTCAACAGCTGGAGTCTCTTCAACTACAGTTTCTTCAGTAGTAGTTTCTTCTTTAGCAGTTTCTTTACAAGAAACGAAAGAAACACTCATCATTGCTACTAGAGCTAGGCTTAAAACAACTTTTTTCATCTTACTAAATTATAAAGGTTAATTATTAATTCGGAGCAAAGATATAAATTTTTTAATATCACAAAATATTTAACGCAAAATTTTTTTTAAATCTTTTTCCCTTTAAATACAGGCGTTTGCAAAGCTTCTTTTGCTTTTCCGCGTTAATATGATACAATGTATGCCCTGCTATTATTCTTACGCAGATAACTTAGTATTAACTAAGTATTTTGGGTGTCAAAAAAAGAGGGGTTATTTACCTACAATTTTCATTTCATCAACAAGGTGTTTTGCACCTGCATACTTGTCTATTATAAATAATACATATCGCATATCTACCATTATATTTCTGCATATAGACGGGTCATAATATATATCACTCATAGTGCCTTCCCACACACGGTCAAAGTTTAAGCCTATAAGGTTTCCTTTTGCATCTATTGCGGGACTTCCGGAATTACCTCCTGTAGTATGATTCGTGCCTATAAAACAAACCGGCATTTTTCCGTTTTCGCCATAGCGGCCATAATCTTTTTTATTATATAAGTCTATTAGTTTTTCCGGAACGTCAAATTCATAATCTCCGGGTACATATTTTTCCATTACACCGTCTAGATAAGTTACCGGCTTATAATAAACCGCATCCCTTGGCTCATAGCCGTTAACTTTTCCGTAGGTTACACGCATTGTACTGTTTGCATCCGGGAATATGCGCGCATCTTTAGGGCTTAATTCTAATATACCCTTCATATAAGTACGTTGCAGTGAGGCAATCTTTAAATTAATCTCGTCATATTTAGGGGCCACATTGGCAACAAAGGCATCGGTAAGCGCTTTTACAAGCTGATATCCTTTGTCTTTATTAAGGCGCTCTATTACTGTTTTGGCATCGCCGCTTAGCAGTTCTTTTACGCCTTCATAAGATGTAAGTTTAGACTGGCTGTAAATTTCAGCAGTCATAGCTTTATAATCTTTATTGATTACCTCAGCCGGTAAAAACTCTTTTGGAGACTTTGTAGCATATAGTTCTATAAGCTGCTCAAATATCTTTTCATCAACATTCTTATTAAAGTCTCTATAGGTTTCTTCAAGTGCAGCCAGTGTATTATTTCTCCTGTCTGTAAACGATTGTTCTCCACGTGCATCATAGATCTGTTCAAGCTGGTATAACCTGTAAGCAGTAGTAAGCAATTCTGTATTACGCAGTACAACTTCAATAAAATAATCCCTGCTTAGTGCATAAGGAGCTATCTCGTTGTAATTTTTCTCAAAATCTCTCATCAGGCTGCCATACTCGTCCTGTTTGCCTGCTTTGGATACTTTGGCAAGAAAATCTTTTTCATAGGCTTTTTTAATGGCTACAGCATTGGTTTTTTTAAGTCCCTGGGTTTCGCCTATCCATTTCTTCCAGTAATTGGCAATGCTGGCATATTTTGCTGCATATTGAATTTTGATCGCTTTATCTTTACGCATAAAGCCATCGGCTACTTTAAGAGCGGCATCCCTTACTTCAATTTTAGCAGGGTTAAGGCTGTTTACAATTTGCTCTACAGCAACAGCAGGTAAATATTCACTTGTTCTTCCCGGATAACCAAATACAAGTGTAAAATCATTTTCTTTAACGCCACCTATAGATACCGGGAAAAAGTGTTTAGGTATATATGGGACATTATCAGGAGAATAATCTGCAGGTTTGTTGTCTTTATTGGCATAAATGCGGAACAGTGAGAAATCTCCGGTATGCCTTGGCCAGACCCAGTTGTCTGTATCCGATCCAAACTTACCTATTGATGAAGGCGGAGCCCCAACAAGGCGTACATCTGTAAAAGTTTCGGTTACAAAACGCATATACTGGTTGCCTTCATAAAAAGTACGGATACTGTTACCCTGCCATGACTCTTTTGGTAATGTATTAGTAAGTCGGGAAATGTTTTGTTCTATTTTTTTCTGTTTGTCTTTTTCGTCAGTAAGAGTGCTCACTCCTTCAAGAACCTGAGAGGTAACATCTTCTATTCTAACAATAAAAGTAACTTCAAGATCGGGGTTTGGCAATTCTTCAGCCAGGCTCATTGCCCAAAAGCCGTTGGTTAGGTAATCATGTTCTACAGTAGAGTGTGATTGTATTTCGCCATAACCGCAGTGGTGGTTGGTAAGCAACAGTCCTCTTGAAGATATGACTTCAGAGGTACATCCTCCGTTAAATTGCGGTACAGCATCTTTAAGGCTTGAATGGTTTACATCATAAATGTCTGACGCAGACATTTTCATGCCAAGGCTTTTCATTTCTTTTTCATTCATTCCTTTAAGCAGCGAAGGTATCCACATACCGCCTTGTTGTGCATAGGCAGGAAGAACAAGTAATAAGACAAGTAGTCGTAATAATCTCATAGTTTGATTTAATTATTTTAGCGTTGCGCAAGTTACACATTATTTATAAATGGGTACAATTTGTATATTTATGCCATATCTATAAGTACCATGTTTGATGCAATTGTTACACATATAAAAAAACACATTAACCTTAGTAGAGAAGAGGTTGATTTGTTGCTTTCATCGATACAGATAAGGGAGCTGAAAAAGAAAGAGCATCTGCTTGAAGCCGGACAAATATGCAATGAAAATTATTTTGTAGCACAGGGTTGCTTAAGAATGTATCTTATGACTGATAAGGGAACAGAACAGGTTATACAGTTTGCTATTGAAAACTGGTGGCTTACAGATTATGTGAGCTTTAAGGGAGAATGCCCTTCAGGATTTTATATTCAGGCTGTAGAAAAAACGAAAGTTCTTTCATTTACAAAAAAAGCTCAGAATGAGTTGTTTGAAAAAATCCCACAATTGGAACGCTATTTCAGGATTGTTCTTGAAAAGGCATACTCTGCCCAATTGACGCGGATACATTATATATTTAATTTGAGCGGTGAGCAGCAATATCATTTAATGAACAGCAGGCATCCTGAATTTGTACAGCGTGTACCACAATATATGCTGGCTTCTTTTTTGGGTATAACGCCTGAATTTTTAAGTAAGCTGCGGGCAAAAAAATAATTTTAGAACAAGTTCATTTCTTAATCGTGATTAAGTTTTTTGATAATCTGTTGACGGAAATTTGTATTCGACAAATTAGATAACAAATTAATAATAAACGTCATGGAAAAAAGAATGAATTTATTTAAGGTAGAACCGGATGGGTATAATGCAATGCTGGCTTTAGAAAAATACATTGCAGGTACAGAACTTACCAATACTCATAAAGAGCTTATTAAAATCAGGGCTTCACAAATTAACGGCTGTGCCTTTTGTTTAGATATGCATACTAAAGATGCACTTAAATATGGCGAAAGCCAGCAACGTATTTTTACATTAAATGCATGGAGGGATACACCTTTCTTTTCACCGGAAGAGCAGGCTATACTGGCATTAACGGAAGAAGTTACACTTATACCAAACCATGTTTCTGATAAAACATATAATGATGCGGTATCGTTATTAGGCGAAAAATATGTTGCCCAGGTTATAATGCTTATAATTGTAATAAACGGCTGGAACCGTATTGCAATTACTACAGGGCTGATGCCTGCATAATTTTTTTAGATTCTTTAAATTTTAGGCTCCTGCAATATGCAGGAGCCTTTTTTGTTGTAATACTTATATATTTGCATATGATTTTTCAGGAAATAACGCTAAGACAGGCTGTACAGGCTGATCTTTCGGAAATGAAGCAGCTTTACCGGGAAACCATACTAACTGTATGTGTAAATGAATATGACGATGAGCAGCGAAATATGTGGGCGGCATCGGCTGAGAAAACAGATCGCTGGATAGATTTAGTTAATGACCAATTGGTTTTGCTGGCAATAAAAAATAATGTAATTGTTGGCTTTGCCTCATTGCGTGATGGAGATTACCTGGATTTTATGTATGTGCATAAAAATTATCAGCGGCAGGGTATTGCTCAACTATTACTTAATGCAATTGAAGATGAAGCAAAAAAATTAAACACCAAAATTATAACTTCTGATATAAGTAAAACTGCCCGTCCTTTTTTTGAAAAGAAAGGTTACAAAGTGATAAAAGAACAGGAGAATATTCGGGGTAATGTGATGCTTGTCAATTATAAAATGATGAAAGAACTATAAAAAGAAAATCCCGGAACTGTTCCGGGATTTTCTTTTTATGTCTTAATGATAATTAGCTTCTTATTTTTTGCTCCCATTTCCAGGCAGATGCCAGTGCTTCTTCTAAAGATAGCTCTGCTTTCCAGCCTAATACATTATTTGCTCTTTCTGTATCAGCATAGGCTTCTGTAATATCGCCCGGGCGTTTGTCAACTATTTTGTAGTTAAGTTTTTGTCCGCTTACTTTTTCAAAAGCATTTATAACTTCAAGTACAGAACTTCCTTTACCGGTGCCAAGGTTAAATATTTCTACCTTATCTTTATTTTCTTTATTTATAAGGCGCTTTAAAGCTGTAACGTGTGCTTTGGCAAGATCTACCACGTGAATATAATCACGTATGCATGTGCCGTCCGGAGTAGGGTAGTCAGATCCGAAAACTGATAATTGTTCTCTTAAGCCTATAGCTGTTTGTGTAATAAAGGGAACCAGGTTTTGCGGAGTGCCTTTTGGAAGTTCTCCTATATTTACAGATTCGTGAGCCCCAACAGGATTAAAGTAGCGTAAAAGTATAGAATTAATGCCAGTCACTTTGGCAACATCCTGAATAATTTCTTCGCCTATTTGCTTCGTATTACCATAAGGCGACATAGCTGCTTGTATAGGCGCACTTTCTGTAATAGGCATTTTTTCGGCTTGGCCATATACTGTACATGATGAGCTGAATATAAAATGTGACTCTGGTTTAGCCTGAAGTCCCTGGAGTAAATATACCAGCGATCCAATATTGTTTTCATAATACAACAGCGGATTCTCAACACTTTCTCCCACAGCTTTAGAAGCTGCAAAGTGTATAATTCCTGATACATCGCTGTATTTTTCAAAGAAGTCCTGAACTGCAGTCTTATCACGAAGGTCTATTTGTTCAAAATCGGGTTTTTTACCTGTAATAGCTTCAATACCGCTAAGTACCTCTATAGAGGAGTTAGAAAGATCGTCTATCACGACTACGTCAAAACCTTCATTTTGAAGCTCTACAACGGTATGTGATCCAATAAAGCCCAGACCGCCTGTTACAAGAATTTTCATATTTACTCGATTTTTTTTGGTTTTATTGTAAAGTCAAACAGATATTTGCCTTTTTTATCTTTGTAAGTATATTTTAGAAAAATACTATGCTTTCGGAAATCTTCCATTTCAGGACTGGCATCAACATTTTCCTGTGTTTGCTTACTCAGTGCTTTTTCAGCTTTGTTTGTATCTATTGTTATAGAATCTTTATCAACTGTTACAATTGTATAATAATAAACAAGCGTAAGTGGGTCTTTAATTACTGATGTGCTGTCTAATCTGGTGTCACGATCTACCATTATAACACCTTTCTCATTGATTTCTTTGCTTGTGCTTATAAGTCTATTATAAGGGTTACTACTTCTTGTGACCTGAATGGCTGTCACAATACCTATACCTAGGGCAATGCCGATAACTGTTTGCCATTTCTTTTTTGATTTTTCCATTACGCCAAAAACTCAAGAATGCTGTCTGTGATAAATTTTATCTGCTCGTCATCCAGCTCAGTATGCATTGGTAATGATATAACTTCTTTTACCAACTGATTGGTTACAGGGAAATCAGATTCATTATAACGCGTATCTGTATATGCTTTCTGGCTGTGCAGCGGTATAGGGTAATAAATAGCACAAGGTATGCCTTTATCAAGTAAATGCTGCATAAGAGCATCTCTGTCGGCATTAATTATCCTTAAAGTGTACTGATGGAATACATGGCTGTCTTTGTCGCCTTTAACTATAGGGGTAATTATATTGGCATGGCCTGCAAAAGCATTACTGTATTTTTGTGCGGCTTCCTGTCTTGCATTATTATAGCTGTCAAGGTTAGGTAATTTAGCATTAAGCACCGCTGCCTGTATGCTGTCAAGCCTTGAGTTTACCCCTACAACATCATGATGGTAACGCACATACATACCATGGTTAACGATGCCTCTTAATTTGTGGGCAAGTTCATCATCATTAGTAAATATAGCTCCGCCATCGCCATAACAACCCAGGTTTTTAGAAGGGAAAAAAGAAGTAGAGGCTACATGGCCTATAACACCTGCTTTTTTCTTAGTACCATCGGCATATTTATAATCAGCCCCAATAGCCTGTGCATTATCTTCAATAACATATAAGTTATGTTCTGCTGCAAGTGCCATTATTGCTTCCATATCGGCAGCCTGCCCGAAAAGGTGTACAGGTACAATAGCTTTGGTTTTTGGTGTAATAGCTTTTTTAACAGCTTCTATAGAAATATTAAAAGTATCAGGCTCAACATCTACCAAAACAGGAGTAAGCTGCAATAATGCAATAACCTCTACAGTAGCAGCAAAAGTAAAGTCGGCAGTAATAACCTCATCACCGGGTTTAAGATCAAGACCCATCATTGCAATTTGTAATGCATCGGTACCGTTTGCGCACGGAATTACATGCTTAACATCAAGATATGTTTCCAGGTTTTTCTGAAAAGTGTGAACCTGCGGTCCGTTAATATATGCTGTGGTATCTAAAACTTCCTGTATAGAAGCGTTTACAGTATCTTTAATCTGGTCGTACTGGCTTTTTAAGTCGACCATCTGGATTTTTTTCATTTATGCAGAAATTATTAATCAACGCAAAACTACTAATTTAATGACTGCCTGCCAATGAAAATAGTATAAAGTGTGTAATTTAGCACTTCAATTTTTTGCCTATGTTTTTTCTCTATAATATTCTTACTATAATCGCCGGATCTGCACTAAATATAGTGGCACTTTTCAGTCCTAAGATCAAACTTTTTGTTGATGGCAGAAAAACAGTTTTTGACACATTACATAATAAAATTAAACCGGGCGATAAAACTATCTGGTTTCATGCAGCATCACTTGGCGAATATGAACAGGGGCTTCCGGTTATGGAAAAAATAAGGGCAATGCACCCCGAACACAAAATTGTACTTACATTTTTTTCGCCTTCAGGATATGAAGTTCGTAAAAATGCTGCAACTGCCGATGTTATTGTTTACCTGCCTATGGATACAAAGGCGAATGCAGGAAAGTTCCTTTCAATTATTAAGCCGGAAAAGGTGTTTTTTATAAAATATGAATTTTGGCCTAATTATTTAAACCTCCTTAAAAAAACAGGAGTGCCTGTATATCTTATTTCAGGATTGTTTAGGGAAAATCAGGTATTTTTTAAATGGTATGGAGGGTTTTACAGGCAGGCGCTTAAAACATTCCGTCATTTTTTTGTGCAGTATGAAAGCTCAAAAAAGCTACTGCAAAATATTGGCTTTACTAATGTAACTATTAGCGGCGATACCCGCTATGACAGGGTAAGTGAAATACTGGATCGTGATAATACCTTGCCTTTTATAGAGCAATTTAAAAATAATAAAACTACTGTTGTATTTGGCAGTTCATGGCCTAAAGATGAGGCAATGTTTATAGATTTTATTAATGCTTCTACCGATGCGAAATTTATTATTGCTCCTCATACAATAGGTGAAGACCATATTAATGATATAAAAAAAAGTATTACAAAAAGGGCGATTTTATTCTCTGAAAAAGAGGGAAAAAATCTGGCGGAGTATGATGTGCTTATAGTTGATATTATCGGTATTCTTACCAAAATTTATAGCTATGCTGATGTGGCCTATGTAGGCGGAGGTTTCGGTACATCGGGGCTTCATAATATACTTGAACCTGCCGCTTTTGGAGTGCCTATAGTTATTGGTCCTAATCACATAAAATTTCCGGAGGCAGTAGCTTTGGTAAATATGGGAGGGTGCATTGCGGTAAAAGATAAGAATGAAATGAACGATGCTTTATCGTCATTAATTTATAATGATGATGTACATGAAGAAGCAGGGCACATTGCAGGAACGTTTGTTAGTATGAATCGTGGTGCGGTAAATATTATCCTTAAAAATATTCCAGACTGATGGATGCTGTGTTTAAACCCATAGAAGTACAGGATATTCCAGTAGTAATTGCTATGATGGAAGAGTTTTATGCTATAGATAATTATCCTATAGATGCTGATGCTTCGCGGGGGCTAATGCATGAATTTCTTGAAAATGAAAGTTTAGGTAAAGGATGGCTAGTTATTAAGGATAAAGAAGCAGTAGGATATATTATACTAACCTTTGTTTTTTCTTTTGAATATAAAGGGAGGATTGC
Organism: Flavobacterium sp. NRK1; assembly: GCF_024054175.1. GTDB lineage: Bacteria > Bacteroidota > Bacteroidia > Flavobacteriales > Flavobacteriaceae > Flavobacterium. Next base: position 707,382 of record NZ_JAMXLA010000001.1, on the reverse strand, counting down.
GTTTTTAGATGAATTGTTTATTTCTTTTAATGCACGCGGACTTGGTTTTGGGAAACAGGCAATTGTTTTTGTAACGGGCCAGGCAAAGGCTTTATCGGTTAAAATAATTTACCTTGAAATTGAAGGGCATAATACAATTGCTCAAAAACTTTACCTTTCTAAAGGCTTTGCCATACACAATCGTGGACTGATGAAGCTTGTGGTAAAATAACTTTAAAAACTATATTTCTCTTTGCAAATATGTTCTTTTACGGTAACTGTATTGCCATTAGCATCTGTAATTTGTTTAGTAACGTCTGAACATTCTTTATGATCATTAGATACATTAACAAACATAGCAGCACCAATGGCCGCAAAAGCTATTATAGCAATAATTATGAAGATTTTAATTTTCATGACAACATGAGTTTATGTAAATATAAAATAAAAAAATCCTCAATGCATTTGCTTTGAGGATTTTTTATGAGTGTTATAAGAATCTAAAATTGTTGTAATGATAGATCTTCGCTCCATTTCATTCTGTTCAGAATGACATGCTTTCGCCAATTGTTAACTTAAAACGGCAGCAGCAGTTTGAGCTTCAGGAGCAATTTTCTTTACAAGTCCCTGTAATACATTACCGGGTCCTACTTCTGTAAATAAAGTAGCACCGTCTGCAACCATATTTTGTACAGACTGTGTCCATTTTACCGGAGCTGTAAGCTGTATTATAAGGTTTTGTTTTATTTCATCCGGATTTGTTACTGCACTTGCAGGAACATTTTGATATACCGGGCAAACAGGAGTGCTGAATGTTGTTTTTTCTATAGCGGCAGCAAGCTCTTCACGGGCAGGCTCCATCATAGGCGAGTGAAATGCACCGCCTACAGGTAGTATAAGAGCTCTTTTTGCACCGGCTTCTTTCATGGCTATACATGCTTTTTCAACGGCAGTTGTTTCTCCTGAAATCACAAGCTGACCTGGGCAGTTATAATTAGCAGGTACAACAACGCCATCAATAGTTGCGCAGACATCTTCTACTACTTTATCATCAAGGCCTAATACGGCTGCCATTGTAGATGGAGTTATTTCACATGCCTTTTGCATAGCAAGCGCTCGCTGAGATACAAGTTTAAGTCCGTCTTCAAAAGTTAGTGCTCCGGCTGCTACAAGCGCAGAAAATTCTCCTAATGAATGACCCGCAACCATTTCCGGTTTAAAATCACTGCCTAATGTTTTAGCTAATATAACTGAATGAAGAAATACGGCCGGCTGAGTAACTTTTGTTTCTTTAAGCTGTTCGGCAGTACCTTCAAACATAATATCTGTTATGCGGAAGCCAAGTATTTCGTTCGCTTTTTCAAATAATTCTTTTGCCTGCCCTGATTTTTCATAAAGGTCTTTTCCCATTCCGGTAAACTGGGCACCCTGACCCGGAAATACATATGCTTTCATACTGTGAGTATTTGTTTTTCAGTTTGTTTATCCCGCAAAAATAATGTTTTTTTCAGCAGTGGCAACTTTTGGTTATTGTGCATGGGTATGGACTTGAAAAACAGCATTTTAATTTTTAACATGTTAATTAACATTTATTGATGTAAAAGTAATTTTAAAAAGAATTACATTTGAAATACCTTATTAAAGCCCACTGGGTTTTCCTAAAAATATTTTTTAATTAAATCCCTCTTATGAGGGATTTTTTTTGTTAATTTAGTTTAGGCAACGCAATCAATATTCATAATTTTGCGTTTTATAGTCTTGCCTTTTTAATTATTATGCCTCTTTATTGATGTTTTTCTATGTCTAAATTTGACCGATTTTCACTCAGATATACTTATTCCTGGTCGGATACTGACAAAGCTAAAACTCACAAACACATAACTGATGACGATATTATCGACAGGAACAATGGTTATCAGGTGCTTGATTTCATGAATCGATTTTTTGAAATGTCGGGGTTAATAAGCCTTGACTCTTTCCATAGGCTCGAAAATCTCATATATAAACACCTTCCTGAAAAATGTGTAAGCCGTGGCGATATGAAAGACTGGCTCGGCAAAAACTGGAATAAGAGAATTTAATAAAAAAGCTGCCTTTAAAGGCAGCTTTTTTATTAAAGCACAAAATAATCATTATTGACAGGCTGAATATTGTTCAGCTTCTGCTCTTCATCTACTATTTCATTCTCAAACTCATTGCGGTATTCGTTTACCATTTGCATAAGATTCTTTTCTATATTGTTTGATATAGATATCATTGGTGTATCTGTTGGCCTGTTTTCAAAAGGATCCTGAAGGTGTATAGCCATTTTTTCAATTAAAAAACAAGCTGCACCTATAGTTGCTATAACAGGTATTTGCATCCATCCTAAATAATCTGTCAGGCCAAAAGGCAGCAGCAGTATAAAAAGGCAAAGCGTAAAACGTATATACATGCTGTAGGTAGTAGGAAAGATAGTGTTTTTTATACGTTCGCATTTACCCATAGAGTCACAAAGCCTCGATAATGTGTTGTCTATTTCAACTTGTTGGTAGGGATTTACTTTTTTTTCTTCCTTAGCTTTTTTAAGGTCTTTAGCATGAAGCATAAGCAGGGCATTGGGTACATGCTTATGGTTTTTTACAAAACGCAGTTCATTTTCATTTAGCAATGTTTTTATGGGCTGTATCGGGTCTTTACCCCTAAGCGACTGTGCCAGGGCATAGCACCACGCTGCCTGTCTTTTAGCAAAGCGTTCTTTAAAATCATTAGCTTCTATAGAAAAATCAGGATCTTTATAAAAGGCTATGACCTGACGTATTAATGTACGCGAATCGTTCACAATGGCTCCCCATACTATACGGGCTTCCCACCATCGGTCATATGCCTGGTTCGATTTAAAAGCCAGTAATAATGAAATAATGGTACCTATTATTGTAGGTACTGCAATAGGTATATTTATAGATATTGCATGGTAAAAATGATGTATTATTTCAAAACCTATGGTGTATATTATAACCAGGGCGAGCTCAACTTTAATTTTGCCGAGCACATATTTAAGGGGTATTCTCTTTTTAAGTAGCATATTATTGTCTTTAAATTAATAGCAGTTTTTATATTGAAATTTCTTCATATAAAGACAGCACGGGTAATCCCAGTGTATTGTTAACAGTTATCCCGCTGTTTTTTTTAGAACATAGTTTTGTCGGCCTTCGGGTTTCTATGACGAGGTCTATATTGTTTTTAGAAATTGCTTCTTCAAGCTGTGGAACGAGTTCTTCATTATTATCATTAATAGCAGCATGGCTGACGATTTTAAATCTAAACTGTGTATTAACCATTTTGTGAACTTCGTGTACGTCTAAAAGTGTTTTCTTATTTTCAAGATATAACGCTTTATTAAACTCCTGCTCTTCTGATGTATCAGTTAAATGAAGTATGGGTATTTTGTTATTAGAGATATAATTGAGAAAATAACGATGGATTTTGTTTAATTCCATTTTATAGGACGCAGGAATAATAATGAGATTGGTAGAAAGATGCTCAAGCAGGTTTTTTAACAACGGCGCCGAAAGCCCAAATTGATAGTGTATATCAAGTATGCAATTTTCTGTGGTATCAATTTCTTTTCTGCAATTATTCAGTACATCCTGCTGTCCTTTAGAAATCCTATATTTAGCTTTTCTTAAATAATAAGAGGCAGATTCCATGTCAGGAGCATCGCTTAATAAAATAAGAGTGATAATACACTTACTATCAGCAGCTTGTTTTATTGCAGCCTTTACCGAAAATAGGCTATCCTGCTGAAGGGTGGTAGGTATAAGTATATTTTTCATGATGTATAAGCTTTAGTTATACATACAAATTAACTTGTCCTACATTAGAACAGGCTTAAATTAAAATTAGAAAATCCTAAGATTTCACATTAGATTTTCTAATATTAGATTTATGAAAGACAATATTTACAACTGTCCCTTTGTCGGGTTCAGACTGTATTATTAGTTCTCCGCCATGCATTCTGATGATTTTCATGGCTAATGGCAGGCCAAGGCCGTATCCGGTGTAGCGGGAAGCCTTTTTACCACGGAAAAAAGGTTCATACAAATAAGGAATATCTTCCGGGGGTATGCCAATACCAATGTCGGTAATTACAATTTTAATATTCTTACTGTTGGCATTGAGCGAAACAAATACCTCTTCATTGTCGGAATATTTAACTCCGTTAGAAATAATATTTCCAACGGCAAGTTCCAGCAAGGGCCGGTTACAGGGCAGCATTAGTAAACTTTCATCTTCAGGCATATCATTAAGTTTAATACTTATGCGGTTGTTTGGGTATAACCTGTCAAGATCACATTTTACATCCAGTAAAAGTTCATCTATACGGGTTATGTCCTGCACCTGTTTTGTGCCGTCATAACCTGTCTGAGTTAGTTTTAGCAGACTTTCAGTAAGATTGCTAAGGCGTGATGCCTGTTTGTTTATTGCCTCAAGTGCCTGGGTATATTCTTCACTGCTGCGTTCTTTAAGTAGTGCAATTTCACTTTCGGCAAGTATTGTTGTTATGGGTGTTTTTAATTCGTGCGAAGCATTGTTTATAAAATTGGCCTGTATTTCAAATGAGGTTTCCAGCCTGTCCAGCATATCATTAAAAGTCTTGGTAAGGTCAGTAATCTCATCAGAATCATCATTGCCCGGCAACGGTAAACGATTGTGTAAATTTGAAGCGCTAATTCGTTTTACCTCTTTAGTTATGCTTGATACGGGATTGATAACCCTTTTTGCCAAAAAGCGCCCAAAAAAATAAGCCAGTATAATAAATGCAATGCCTCCAAAAACCAATATTCGTGTTATATATATAGTGCTTGTATTGCCCCGTCTGTCTTTTGCGGTAACTATAACCATATATTTAAGGCCATTTTCTTCAAAAAGCTGGGCATAATAATAACGATGCTCATCCTGCTTAACCCACCCTTTTCCGGTAGTCATTACATCATCATAAAACTCATGGGGCAAATGCAGGTCTGTATTATATTCAAAAGAGTTGTGTCCGTTTACCTTAAGTACAAAATCATCTTCATCTATCAGTTCTTCAAGTCCGTGTTTTTTCAGTTCCCTATAGTAACGTGCTTTTTCCGGATCATTCTGGTAATGTATAGAAGCTACAATTTTAGCCCTGTCCTGCAGGCGCTTTAAAAAATAATACTCGTTATTCTGCTTAAAAAGAAAAAACACCACTATACACAGCAGGAGTGTACTAAGGCCTGATAATGTAATATAGGTAACAACTATTTTTTTTCTTATCTGCATATTATGGCTTTATAACATACCCTAACCCTTTTATGGTATGTATAAGTTTTGTGTTATAACTTTTATCTATTTTTTTTCGCAGGTAATTTATATATACATCTACAACGTTGGTATTCATGTCAAAATTAATATTCCATACATTATCAAGTATTTTTTCACGTGAAAGTATAACCCCCTGGTTTTTTGCCAGATAATAAAGCAGCTTAAATTCTTTTGCAGTAAGTGTAATAGTATCTCCGTTGCGTTTTACTGTTTTGGACAAACGATCTATTTCTAGATCGGCAATAGATATTATTTCCACGCTGCGGTGTTCCTGCTGCGCGCGTCGGGCAAGGGCATTAATACGGGCTTCAAGTTCGGTAAACTTAAAAGGTTTTGCCATATAGTCGTCAGCTCCGGCATTCAATCCAGTTACTACATTTTCGCTGCTTTCAAGCGCAGTAAGCATAAGTATTGGTACAAAATTACCGGCCGTGCGAAGTCTCCGGCAAATTTCAATGCCATTAATATCGGGTAACATAACATCAAGTACAACAACGTCAAAAGTAGCAGTGCCCAGCATAGTTAATGCAGTAGTACCATCAAGTGCGGCACTTACCTCATAGTTTTTTTCAGACAGGCCTTTCCTTATAATAGAAAGTAAGCCGGGATCGTCTTCTACAATTAATAGCTTCATGTATGTTCAGGCATTTGTACAAAAATAAGCATTACCTTCTTAAGAATTTCCAAATATGACCACCATTAGTTCTTTTATGATTTTTATGTTTAAATACTCATTTTTATTAATGATGCTCAAATAAGTAATATTGCTAATGTGTGATTTAAATAATTATGGTAAAAATATGTAACATTAGAGGTGTTTTATATACCAATATGTATAACTAATTAATCAAAACAAACATGAAAAAGTCATTAGTAGTAGTGCTATTGTTATTACTTGGATTTTTATTTTTTTATCTGGAACTGCCTGTAATAAATTACGGATTTACGGGTTTTGCAGTCATTATTCTTTTACTATGTATTGCAGGGGGCTTTTTAACGGCACAGGGCAATACCAATAACAAAAAGTTTACATTTAAGTTTTCAAACACAAGTAAAATATTTTTCGGTATTGCTTTCATTTTATTTCTATACGTAACGCTGCTTCCATTACTTACAAGTACGGCAATGTTAAGAACAGAGGCTTACAGAACATTAATAGGAAAAGTAAAAGTGGGCGATAAAATGACAAACCATATTGCACCAATATCTATTAATAAAGTGAGGGTTGTAGATGAAGACCTGGCTTACCTGCTTGGTGAAAAAATTCTCGGATCCGATCCTGCGCTTGGGAGCAAATGCGAATTAGGAGAGTTTTTTATTCAGAAAGTGGGTGATGATCTATACTGGATAGCTCCGCTGCAGCATTCAGGATTTTTTAAATGGCTTAATAATCGCGAGGGTACCGAAGGTTATGTAATGGTCTCGGCTACAAATGAGCGCGATGTTAAGCTGGTACAGCATCTTAACGGTAAAGATATTAAGATAAAGTACCAGCCTGCGGCATATTTTGGAAGTGAGATAGAAAGGCATGCTTATTTTAACGGATATGAAACAATTGGGCTGGCTGATTTTAATTTTGAGGTAGATGATAGTGGCAATCCGTATTGGGTGGCAACTAAATATAATAAGAAAATTGGTTTTTCGGGTAATGATGCTACAGGTGTGGTGCTTATTGATGCCCAAAACGGGGAAATTAAAGACTATTCTATTGCCGATGCACCAAAATGGATAGACAGGATACAGCCAATTGCCTTTGTTGTTGAACAGCTTAATGACTGGGGCGAATATGTACACGGTTACTGGAATTGGAGCAATGAAGAAAAACTAACTACTACTGAAGACCTTACCTTAGTATATGGCGAAGATGGCAGGGCGTATTGGTACACAGGAGTTTCATCTGTAGGTAAAGATGAATCGGCGGTAGGATTTGTGCTGGTAGATACCCGTACAAAAGAAACTACGATGTATCATCAAAGCGGTGCTACAGAATATGCTGCTCAAAATTCTGCCAAAGGTAAAGTGCAGGAAAAAGGATATTATGCTTCACTGCCTGTGCCTTATACTATTAACGGGATACCTACTTATGTAATGACACTTAAAGATGGAGGAGGGCTGGTAAAAATGTATGCTATGGTTTGTATAGGCGATTATACAATAGTGGGCGTAGGTAATACAATGCGCGAAACGCTAATGTCTTATAAAAATGTATATAATATGGCTGGCAATCGTATTAACCCGAATGCGAAGGACACCAGAATAAACTTAGATGCTATAGTAAGCCGTATTCACAGCGATATTAAAAACGGTAATAGTTTTTACTATTTTACGGTAAATGATAATCCTAAAATATTTGTTGGTTCTTCTCAATTGTCTAATGAATTACCGGTAACAATAGTTGGTGACAGTATATCTATTTCCTATGATAGTGAAACTGAAGAAGTAATTGATGTTTCTACATTTGATAATATGAAGTTAGGAGTGAAGAAGCAGAAGTAATTGTATTAAATTCAGGTTATACCTTTTACGTATATAATTAAAACAGAAAATCCCGTGTGCATTCTGCGCTCGGGATTTTTTACTTCTATAAGCATCTTTAACAGAATTCTTGTCATTTTGGCGACAGGAAAAGTCTTAGTGTTTTTTGAGATTCTTCACTTCACTATCGCGTTCAGACTGACAGTCAGTAACTCGTTGCGTCTGATTAGTGTCACCCTTGAAGAATTAAATTATGCATTCACTTTAACCAATGCAGCCGCAGCTTTAGCTTTTTCTACAATGCTTTCAATAGGTGTGCCAACGGCATCACTTACTAATGCTACACCCATACGTCGGTAAGGGCGTGATGTTGGTTTGCCAAACAGCCTGAAATCAGTTTTAGGCAGGGCAGCAATTTTTTCTACACCTGTAAATGTTGGGTTATCACTATTTTCAGAGGCTAATATCACAGCACTTGCACCTGCTTTTTCAAGAGTGATCTCTGCAATAGGTAAACTAAGTATTGCGCGAAGGTGCAGCTCAAACTCATTAAAGTTTTGTGTTCCGGCTAGGGTTACCATACCGGTATCGTGCGGTCTTGGTGAAAGTTCAGAAAAATACACGCCCTTATCCGTAAGGAAAAATTCCACACCAAAAATACCGGCACCACCAAGCGCTTCGGTTACTTTACGTGCCATGTCCTGAGCTTCGGCAATAGCTGCATCAGTTACATTGGCAGGCTGCCAGCTTTCCTGATAGTCACCACGTTCCTGCCTGTGGCCTATAGGTGCACAGAAAAGCGTAGGGTTGTTGTTTTGTGTTACTGTAAGTAGTGTAATTTCCGAATTGAAATTTACAAATGCTTCCACTATAACTTCAACCACATCACCACGTGAACCTTCAACAGCATATTTCCATGCTTTTTCTATATCGTCTTCACTTTTAATAGTAGATTGTCCTTTACCTGATGATGACATTAAAGGCTTAACCACACATGGAATACCTACTTCGGCAACGGCCTTAGCCAGTTCTTCGCCGGATGTTGCATAACGGTAATTAGCGGTTCTTAACCCAAGGTCTTTTGCTGCCAGGTCGCGGATAGCTTTACGGTTCATGGTAAAGTTTGCAGCTTTGGCAGAAGGTACTACTTTAATGCCCTGTTTTTCGAAATCGTAAAAACGTTCGGTGCGTATTGCTTCTATTTCGGGTACAATAAAATCAGGATTATGTTTTGCTATAATACGGTCAAGTGCATCGCCATCAAGCATGTTAATAACCTCAAAACCATCGGCAACCTGCATTGCAGGAGCACCTTCATAACTATCTACGGCAATAACTGTCTGGCCTATGCGCTGTGCTGCAATAACAAATTCTTTACCAAGTTCTCCTGATCCTAATAGTACTATTTTTTTTTGCATTGTATTGTTGTGGTTGATGTATTTTTAAAAGTTCAAATGTACAAAGTTTAAATTTGCTCTTTTGTTTTTTGCCCTATTTTCAGTTTTGTTAATTGTACTACAGCGAGTCCGCCGGTAAGGGTTACGATTACAGTTATAAAAGCGAAAAAAATGATCATGGCAATAAGAGAGTAGGGTACGATAGCCAGAAATGCTGCATCGCCTATACGGAGCCATTCTGCAATAACTGCAATAAAATAAATGACGCAGATAAAAATAAAAAGTTTTACAGTAACTAAAAAAGTAAAAAGAAAACTGGTGCGCAGTGTGTCTTTTTTAGATAATGCCGGAGCTATTATTTTTCCTGTTTTCCATAGTATTATGGCAAGGGCAGATGCAATAAGCGTCCATACCATAGGATTCCAGAATAATTTAAAGCTTGCGAGTTTCAGAAGGAATCTGAAAGGATAAAATTTTGACACCGATAGTGCCATTGTGCCCATTACTAATCCTATTGGCAGGCCTATTAGTAAAGCAAATTTTGAACCTGTTTTGTCTGTATCCATAAAGCAAAAGTATAAAAAAAGTCCCGCTCTGTGGCGGGACTCAATATATTTAAGCTAATGCTTGTTTTATTCGTTTAAGCGCTTCTTTAAGAATTTCTTCGCTTGTTGCATAAGAGAACCGAATGCAGTCAGGGTTTCCAAAAGCATCTCCTGTTACTGTAGCTACGTTGGCATGCTCTAAAAGGTACATTGATAAATCATCGGCATTTTTAATCTCAACACCATTAAGTGTTTTGCCAAAGAACGATGATACATCTGGGAAAACATAAAAAGCACCTTCAGGTACGTTTATTTTTACACCAGGAATTTCTTTCAATAGCCCTACAACAAGATCTCTACGGCTATGGAAAGCGCTAACCATATCTTTTAATACACTTGGATCTGCATCTACAGCAGTAATAGTAGCACGCTGTGCTATACTGTTAGCACCACTTGTTACCTGACCCTGCATTTTTGTACATGCTTTAGCAATAAATTCAGGAGCACCAATATAGCCAATTCTCCAGCCTGTCATGGCAAATGCTTTTGCAACACCATTGACAGTAATGGTTTTGTCAAACATTCCCGGTATTGTAGCTATGCTGCAAAATGTACCTGAGAAATTGATGTGCTCATAGATCTCATCCGATACCACATAGATATTAGGATATTTTTCAAGCACTTTTGCCAATGCAGTAAGCTCCTCGCGGCTGTAAACAGATCCGCTTGGGTTACATGGCGAACTGAACATCATTAGCTTTGTTTTTGGCGTAATTGCCGCTTCAAGCTGTTGTGGTGTTATTTTAAAATCACTTTCTACAGAAGTTGGTACCTCTACAGGAACAGCTTCTGCCATCTTAACCATTTCAGCATAGCTTACCCAGTACGGTGCAGGTAATATACATTCCTCTCCAGGGTTAAGCATAACCTGGCATACGTTATAAAGCGACTGTTTTGCACCTGTAGAAACAACGATGTTTGCAGGTTTATAGTCAAGATTGTTATCACGCTTAAATTTGCGGCAAATAGCTTCTTTAAGCTCAACATATCCGTCAACAGGGCTATAAGTACTATAATTTTCGTGTATGGCTTTTATAGCAGCCTCTTTAATAAAATCAGGTGTATTAAAATCAGGCTCGCCAAGGCTAAGGCTGATGATGTCTTTACCCTGTGCCTTAAGTTCTCTGGCTTTTGCAGCCATAGCAAGGGTTTGCGATGTAGATAGATTGTTAATTCTGTCTGAAAGCGGATTCATCGATAGAATGTTTTTGGATTTATGTTTCTTAATTAATTCAATGCAGGTTTCATTCCCAGTTCTTTTAAGTGCCTGAAGTGTGCTGCAACAGCACTGCGCATGGTTTTAAACTCATGATAGGGCAGGTTGTGCTCTTTTGCCGTTTGTTTTACAATTTCAGCAATTTTGCCATAATGAACATGGCTTATGTTGGGGAATATATGATGTTCTATCTGGTGGTTAAGCCCGCCTGTAAACCAGTTTACTATTTTGTTTTTAGGCGCAAAGTTGGCTGTAGTATATAGCTGGTGTATTGCCCAGGTATTTTCCATTTCACCATTTTCATCCGGTAGCGGATTTGCTGTTTCTTCCACAACGTGAGCCAGCTGAAATACAACGCTCAATATAAGTCCGGCTACATAGTGCATTACAAAAAAGCCTATAAGTACTTTCCACCATGTAATACCTAAAAGTATTGGAGTAACTATCCAGATAAGTACATAGATTATTTTAGTAATTACCAAAACCGTCCATTGTTTTATAGGGCTTTGAAATTTACCATAAGAAAGGCCTCTTTTAATATAACGCCTCATCTGCTTAATATCTGTAGTTATTGCCCAGTTAAAGGTTAGCAGGCCATATAGAAAAATAGAATAATAATGCTGGAATTTGTGCATTTTCATCCATTTAGCAGTATGTGTAAAACGTATTATCCTCCCGGCATCAAGATCTTCATCATGGCCGTGAATATTTGTATAGGTGTGGTGAAGTACATTGTGCTGTACCTGCCAGTTGTTTACATTACCTGCTAAAAGATACAGGCTTCCGCCCATAAATTTATTTAACCATGATTTATCGGAATAAGAACCGTGGTTGCCATCGTGCATAACATTCATGCCTATTCCTGCCATACCAATACCCATAACTACAGATAATAATAGCTGTGCCCATACAGGCATATCAAGGGCAAGGATAACAAAATAAGGCGTAAGCAGAAGCGAAAACATAATTACAGCCTTTAGGTGTAATTTCCAGTTCCCGGTTTTTTTTATATTGTTCTCTTTAAAATAATCATTCACTCTTTTGTTTAGCGTACGAAAAAATTTTACAGAGTCATTTTTAGAAAATATAGGTGGATTTATATGCATAACAAGTTTATAGTCTTGGGTTTCAAAGGTAGTTATTAATGAACAGGTAAAAGCAAAAATCATGCAAAAATTCATCACGGAAATGATTACTTTTGTTCAAAATTAAAAAGATGCAGGAGATACTTAAGCATTTTCCTAACCTTACTGAAATTCAGGTCGCTCAATTCACTAAGCTGGAGGAGTTGTACAAGGAATGGAATGCCAGAATAAATGTTATTTCACGAAAAGATATTGATGAGCTTTACACCAGGCATGTACTGCATTCTTTGGGAATTGCAAAGGTGCAGGAATTTAAGCCGGGATCGTGGATTCTTGATGTAGGTACAGGAGGTGGTTTTCCCGGAATTCCACTTGCAATACTTTTTCCCGAAACTAAATTTTACCTTATTGATGTTATTGCTAAAAAGATAAAAGTTGTTCAGGAAGTAGCAAATGGTCTTGGTCTGGAAAATGTAAAGGCTGAGCAGATTCGTGCAGAGAATATAAAGGGCGATTTTGATTTTATTGTGAGTCGTGCAGTAACTAATATGCCCGATTTTGTAGCATGGGTAAAGGAAAAGATAAAGAAAAAGCAAAATCACGAACTTAAAAATGGTATCCTCTACCTAAAAGGGGGCGACCTTACCGAAGAGCTTCAGGATTTCCCGAAAGCAACTTTATATAACCTGTCCGATTATTTTAAAGATGAATTTTTTGAAACCAAAAAGGTAGTCCACCTGCCTCTGAAATATAAACCATAAAAAACGCTCCCTTTGAGGAGCGTTTTTTATGTAACAAAAAGCAATTAACGGCTACTTATTATCTATCTAATATTCTCAGATTATGAAAAATAGCAGAAGGGACTGGTTCAAAAAGGCAGGATTGGCCGCACTGGGCTTAAGCCTGGCTCCGATGGAAGGTTTTGCAATTAATAGTATTAATATTTCTGCTGTAACAGGAGGTACGAAGATCAGGCTGAGTTCGAATGAAAATCCGTATGGACCTCCTATGGCATCGCGCACAGCAATGACTGCAGCTGTAAATGAAAGTAATCGTTACAGCTGGGACCAGACTTCACGGCTTGTTGCCGCTATTGCCAAAAAAAACAGACTTGCTGAAGAAAATGTATTAATGAGTGCCGGGTCTATAGAAATGCTGGACATTGCAGGGCGCCTTGCCGCCAAAGATAAAGGCAGCATTGTAATTGCCGATAATACATTTAGCTATTGGACCAGAGCCGCAGTACAATTAGGTGCTGAGACAATCGAAGTTCCGCTTACCAACGATAAAAAGATTGACCTTGGTGCCATGCTGAAGGCTATACGCCCTGATACCAAATTGGTTTATATCTGTAATCCCAACAATCCTACCGGGACGGTACTAAAAACAGTTGACCTTGTCAACTTTATAAAGGAAGCTTCGCGTAAAGCGATTGTCTTGGTTGATGAGGCTTATATCGAATTTACCGATGAAGCTTCAATAGCTACATTGGTAAAGGATAATAAAAATGTTATTGTAACCCGAACCTTCTCAAAAATATACGGACTCGCAGGAGCACGTATTGGCTATGCTCTGGCACATGCCGATACCATCAAAGAGATGGACAAGTTACAGGCGTATGTTTTGGGTGGTATAAGTGCGGTTTCGGGCGCTGGGGCAATCGCAGCACTTGATGACGCTGCGTTTGTTGAGAAAACAAAAGTGCTGAACGAAGCTGCTAAAAATTACACTGTGGGGGAAATGGAAAAGCTAGGTATTAGCTGTATTCCTTCATCTACCAATTTCCTTTATTTTTCACTGGCAGATTATAAAAAGGATTTCTTTAAGCTGCTTGAAAGTAACAGTATAGAAGGGACGGGGATTTTCGAAGAAAACGGCAGATGGTCACGCATCACTATCGGAACGATGGAAGATATGCAAAAGTTAATTAGGGCTATATCTTAAATAAAAAGGCTTCCAATAGGAAGCCTTTTCTATATAATTATTATCCTAAGAAAGGATATCTGTAATCTGTTGGCGGAACAAACGTTTCTTTGATTGTTCTTGGCGATACCCAACGAAGCAGGTTCAGTACAGATCCGGCTTTGTCATTTGTACCTGATGCTCTTGCGCCACCAAACGGCTGCTGGCCAACAACTGCACCTGTAGGTTTATCGTTGATGTAGAAGTTACCTGCGCTGTTTTCAAGTGCTTTTGTAGCTTCCTCAATAGCATAACGATCCTGGCTGAAAATAGCTCCTGTTAAAGCATAAGGCGAAGTTTCATCTACAAGCTGAAGCGTTTCAGTCCACTTAGCATCCTCATAAACATATACAGTAAGTACAGGGCCAAAAAGCTCTGTGCTCATAGTGTCATACTTAGGGTTTGTAGTAACAATTACTGTTGGTTCGATAAAATAACCTACTGACTTGTCATATGTTCCACCTGCAATAATTTCTGCTTCTGGAGATGCTTTAGCGGCATCTATAGCAGCAGCAAGTTTGTCAAATGAACCTTCATGTATAACAGCAGAGATAAAGTTTGTTGTATCTTCAGGAGAACCCATTTTAAAAGAAGCAAGGTCTTTTACTAAATGGTCTTTTACTGCCGGCCATATAGATTGTGGTATATATGCTCTTGATGCAGCCGAACATTTTTGTCCCTGATATTCAAAAGCTCCTCTTGAAAGTGCAGTAGCAACTTCCGCAGGAATAGAAGATGGGTGGGCAATAACAAAGTCTTTACCTCCGGTTTCTCCTACTATTCTTGGATAGCCTTTATACTTACCAACGTTTTGGCCTATTTTACCCCAAATGCTGTTAAATACTCCTGTAGATCCGGTAAAGTGAACTCCGGCAAAATCAGGGCTTTCTATTAACGTATCGGTAACCATACCGGCATTTCCGTTTATCATGTTTATAACACCGTCCGGTAATCCGGCAAGTTTAAATACCTCCATGATCACGTTAGCGCTAAGCATTTGTGTAGCACTCGGTTTCCAGATCACTACGTTGCCCATTAAAGCAGGTGAAGCAGGAAGGTTACCGGCAATAGCAGTGAAATTAAACGGAGTAATAGCATACACAAATCCTTCAAGAGGGCGGTGTTCCATTCTGTTCCATATACCTTCAGATGATACCGGCTGTTCCGCATAAATTTGAGTCATAAACTCTACGTTGTAACGTAAAAAGTCTATAAACTCACATGCCGAATCAATTTCTGCCTGATGCACTGTTTTTGCCTGGCCTATCATAGTTGCAGCGTTTATTTTAGCGCGGTATGGACCTGCTAAAAGCTCTGCAGCTTTAAGAAAAATAGAAGCTCTGTGCTCCCATGATAAAGCAGCCCATTTTTTCTTAGCCGCTAAAGCAGCAGTAATGGCTTTTTCTACATGTTGTTTGTCAGCTTCATGATAGGTTCCCACAACTTTTTTATGATCAAAAGGAGGGTTTATAGTTTTGGTGTTTCCTGTGCGTATTTCTTCGCTTCCTATGTATAGAGGTACATCTGTAGTAGCATTATACATTTCTTTAAAAGCGGCCAGTACCTGCTCTCTTTCTTTAGATCCGGGAGCGTAAGATTTAACGGGTTCGTTAATAGCTTTAGGTACATTATATATTCCTTTTGGCATAGTATAAGTAATTTTAAAGGATTAAATTAAAGTATTGCAAATGTACAATAAAATATTCATCCTGTAATTGCAAATAATACAGAAAAAAGGGTGAAATACTGACTATTATGTTAGTTTATGGCAAACGGTGCGCTTAGCCTGAAAGTAGGTACTATTACCCTGAAAGTGCGTGTAGTGGTAAAATTAATCATATTGAAATAACCCCTCATAGCTCCAAAAGGCGATGCCAAAAGGCAGCCCGAACTATATATATGTTTTTCACCGGGTTTAAGTACAGGCTTTTTACCTATAACTCCTTCACCATCTACCGTTTCAATATCATTAAGGGAATCATATATTTCCCAGTGGCGGGTATTCAATTGTACAGAATCTTTGCTTTGGTTTTCTATGGTTATCTCATAGCTAAAAGCAAATTGAATCCTGTAATTTTTAAAGTATGTACCTTCAAAATTAGTGGATACCGATATTTTTATGCCTCTTGTTATCTGTGTTACCATGCTAAACCTTTTAAACGGTTCTCAATCCTGCCTCAAAATTACAAATTTATTATATGATAGGCTAAAATTTGAACATTAAATTATCAGTAAGTAATATTTAACTAATTGAATTTTAGTTGATAATGTTTTGTGAGTTGGCTGTGCCAATACCAATTACCCTGTCATAACGCTCACCATTTTCTCTATAGTATACTAATATTGTATAATCATTTTCTGTTTGATAAAAATTACCGTCTATTGCATGTTCTCCGTCAACATTTCCGTTTTTATCTGCTATAATATACTGGTAATTAGTAAAACCCTGTTTAATCATTACAGCTTTTTCATACATAGCTGTTTTTTCATTATAATCCATTTTATACTCCGGTGTCTTTGCATAATTGTTAAACATGCCACCTATATAAATGTCTTTGTTCTCGTAATAGGCAGGAGCACTAAGGCTAAAGAAAACCCATGTGTAGTCAGACTCAAGTCCGGGATCTGTAACGCTGAGGTTTATGTTTCGGGTTTGAAAATTACCATTTACATCAGGATAAAAAGTATATGGTTTACCTCTTCTTGCCTCGTTCGGATATAGAATAGTATTATAAATTTCTCCGGCTGTTATGCGCAATACATTATTTACCGCATTGCGTATATCTTTATTTTCAAAATACATATATTCGTTGCCACCCCAAAATTGTGTTTCCTTATTGTATTTGTATATAAGGTCATTTCCTATTGTGTATTGTGGCTTGATATTATATATGGCAGTATCAAAACGTCCGTTTTGAAGCAGCGCAACTTTTACATTCTGTAACGGGCTCTGAAAGTTTATTGAAGCACTTTTTATAGAAAAATCAAGATTTTGTTTTTCATATATTACTTCCATATCCCTGGCTCTTTTTACCTGTACAGGTACGCCTACCAATTCCTGATATAATACAAAACGCCTGGTAAAAACAACTTCACGGTCATCATTAAGTATTTTTAAGATGTAATTGCCGCTTAGTAAAAGCGTAGTGAATTTATTAGGAAAGGTTAAGGTATAACGCGAATAGATTTGAAGTGTATTAAATGAATTCTGATAATTCTGTATCCTTTGGTTGTCAAATCCTTTTACATAGTCGTTTACTGTAAGCTGAGATGATGGAGTCCAGTCATAATTGCAATGGGATATAGAATAATAATAATTAGCTTCGTTACCAAAAAGGTCATCAAAAACAAATGAAAAGTTATCCCCAAGTTTAAAGAACGGATAAACGTTTTGCCCGTCTTTTATAAAAGCTGCAGTTTTTATATTATAGGGTGGCGCGATTTCCTGCTGAACCTGAGCCGATAATGGTACTGATGAAATAAAAAAAAGAGTTATGGCAATAAACTTTTTAATTGCTCTTGTCATTTGTTCCTGGTTTTTTAAGTAAACGTAAATATAGCAATATATATTATATGTGCTATTTTTAGTTAACAAGAACTGCGCCACTAAACTTTTTATAGGTTTTTAGTTGTTAAAGATGTAATAAAAGCTTTTTTTTTAAGTTATTTTATGAAACCAAAACTATAAACCAATTACTAATGAAACATTTGAAACTATGGATGTTCCTTTTGGCTGTACCTTTAACAGGTATTGCTCAGGAGCTTAAAGGGACAGATCTTATTCCGTTTGATCCTGCCGTAAGAACAGGAAAACTTAAAAACGGACTTACCTACTACATCAGGAAAAACAACAAGCCTGAAAACAAAGTAGACCTTCGGCTGGTTATTAATGCAGGATCAATTCTTGAAGATGATGACCAGCAGGGGCTGGCGCACTTTATGGAGCATATGTGCTTTAACGGAACAAAACGTTTCCCAAAAAATCAGCTTGTAGATTATCTGCAAAGCATTGGTGTAAAATTTGGGCAGCACTTAAATGCTTATACAAGTTTTGATGAAACTGCTTACTTTTTGCCTATTCCGAGTGATGATCCTGAAAAGCTGGAAAAAGGTTTCCAGATTATTGAAGACTGGGCTTTTAATACTGTGCTTACACCTGAAGAAATTGATAAAGAAAGAGGTGTTGTGCTTGAAGAATACCGTATTGGGCTTGGTGCAGAAAACAGGATGAGAAAGCGGTTTATGCCAAAGATGATGTATCAGTCGCATTATGCAGACCGTATGCCTATAGGTCAAAAAGAGATACTTGAAAACTTTACTTATGACAAAATTAAAAAGTTCTATAAAGACTGGTACCGCCCGGATCTTATGGCGGTAATTGTTGTAGGGGATATTGATGTTGATAAAATGGAGAAAAAAGTAAAAGAACATTTTTCTTCTTATCAAAATCCTAAAAATGAGCGCCCAAGAAAAGTATATGACGTTCCTAACCATAAAGAAACTTTTGTTGCTATAGAAACAGATAAAGAAGCAACTGGCTCCCAGGTGCAGCTTATATATAAAGATTATGAAACTCCCAAGCCTATTGTTACTATTAATGATTTTAAAGAGTCTTTGGCTGAAGGTTTATTTTCTACAATGCTTAATAACAGGCTTGAAGAATTGAGAAATTCATCAAACCCTCCTTTTACATTCGGATATAGTTACCACGGACAGACATGGGCAAGAACTAAAGAAGGATATCAGTCTTTTGCTATGACATCCGAAGGTAAGCAACTTGAAGGGCTAAAAACGCTGGTTGAAGAAAATAACCGCGTTAGAAAATATGGTTTTACTCAGGCTGAACTTGACAGGGCTAAAACAGAATGGCTGGCTATAATGGAGCGTGCTTATAATGAAAAAGACAAAATGGACTCTGATCGTTTTGTTAGCGAATATCAGTCGCACTTTCTTGAAAAAGAACCTGTACTGGGAATGGAGTGGGGCTTTACTACTATGAAAAAATTGTTACCGGAAATTACACTTGTACAGATAGATAAGCTTGTAAATGATTATATTAAAAATGATAATCGTGTAGTTGTATTTACCGGCCCTGAAAAAGAGGGTGTAAAACAGCCAACAGAAAGTGAAGTGCTTACAGTGCTTAACTCTAACGGTGACGATATTAAGCCTTATGAAGAAGGGGTTGCTGCAACAAGTCTTTTAAGAAATGAGGTTAAGCCGGGTAGTATTTCAAAAAAAGAAACCAATGCTAAATTGGGTACAACAACTTTATTTTTATCTAACGGAGCAAAAGTTACCTATAAAAAAACCGATTTTAAAAATGATGAGGTTTTAATGGATGCGGTAAGCTTTGGCGGCAGCGATACTTATTCTAATGAAGATTACAAAAAAACGTCTTGGGCAAATTCAGGATTGCCGGAAGCTGGTTTTTCAGGGCTTAAATTAAATGACATAAATAAATTTATGACAGGTAAAATTGCCAGGGTGAACCCGTATATCTATGATGAAACCGAAGGAATAAGAGGGAGTACTACGCCAAAAGACATGGAATATATGTTCCAGATGATACATGCGTATTTTACAGATCTTAATTATGATAAAGAAGCTTTTAATAGCTATGTACAAAAACGGAAAGCCATGTTTGGTAATATGCTGTCAAGACCGGAAAGCTATTTTTCAAATGAGTTTTATAAATTTATAAATGCAGATAATCCGCGATATGTTTCTCCATTTCCAACAGAAAGTGACTGGGATAATCAGGATTATGAACTTGCTTACAAAAAATATAAAGAACGTTTTGCCAATGCAGGAGACTTTGAATTTTTCTTTGTTGGAAATATTGACGATAAAGCCATGGAAGATTTTTCCGCAAAATATATTGCATCGCTTCCCGCATCAGATAAAAGAGAGAAGGCTGTAGATTTAGGTATCCGCTCATTAAGAGGTGACCATAAAAAGATAATTTACAGAGGTACGGAACCTAAAAGTAAAGTGTTGATACGCTATAGGGGTGATGCCAAATACAGCCCTAAAGAAGATCTTGCAATGCAGGCATTGGGAGAAATACTTACTATTAAACTTGTTGAAGAATTAAGGGAAAATGAGAGTGGCGTTTATGGAATTAATGCCAGCGGCGGGATGAGTAAAGTGCCTTATGGCTCTTACCGTTTTACAATTTCTTTCCCTTGCGGACCTGAAAACGCAGAAAAGCTGACAGAAAGTGCACTACGCGAATTAAAGAAAATTATAGATAACGGTCCTGAAGCTAAAGATCTTGCCAAATACAAAGAAGGTGAGCTTATGGATTTTAAAAAAGACATTAAAGAAAACCGTATGTGGCTAAGCAATTTAAAAAATGCTTACACGGAAAATGAAGATCCCGAAAACATTCTTAAGTATGAGGATAAAGTAAATGCCCTTACTGCTAAAGACATACAGGATGTAGCTAAAAAATATGTAGCGAATGATAAAATTATAGGTATTCTGATGCCTGAAAAAAGTTAAAGATTCTGATTTTTATAGAGGTTAAAAAAGAAAACCCCTGCTAAGTAAAAATAGCAGGGGTTTTTAGTTTATGTAGTTTAGTCAAAAAAATTAGTCTTTATAACAAACGGGAATAATTTCACCTTTTGCAAGGCAAAAACGTTTTACATCTTCGGGTTTTAGTTTTTTGGTATAATCTTCTTCTACAACCCTAAAACCTATACTTCTCAATTTATCAAAATAATCGCGGCCATATACTCTTACATGGTCATACTGCCCAAAAATGCGCGCACGTTCTTTTGGGTCAGTAATACTATCATCTTCAAAAGTAGTTTCACGGTTTAAATCCTGAGGTATTTGAAAAATACCCATTCCTCCGGGTTTTAATACCCTGTAAAGTTCCTGCATTGCTTTTGTGTCGTCTGGTATATGTTCTAACACATGATTACAAAGTATCAGGTCATAACTATTATCCTCAAAGGGCAGGTTGCAAATATCTGCCTTTACATCTGCCAATGGCGAATATAGATCAGTAGTTGTATAGTCCAGGTTTTTCTGTTTTCTGAAACGTTTATAAAATGCCTGTTCAGGAGCAAAATGCAATACTTTTTTTGGAGCAGTGAAAAAATCAGTTTCCTTGTTAAGGTAAAGCCATAACAGGCGATGCCTTTCCAAAGAAAGTGTTCCGGGAGCTAAAACATTATTACGCTGATGTCCGTAGCCGTAAGGCAGAAAATTTTTAAAACTCTTGCCGTCTATAGGGTCGGTATAGGTATTCCCTTTTAAGGCAGCGGCCAGTACAGGCCTTGCAACATAGCTAAGCCTTATTAAAAGAGGTCTGGGAATGGTATTAAGTATAAACCTGAATAGTTTCTTCATTATGAAATAACAAGCGGTTGCTTACGGAACTCATCTTCTTCATTGCTTTCTATACCCAGTGCTTTGTAAACATAGGCAAATGTAGAAAGTAGTTCGGGTTTACCATTTACTATAGCAACATCATGCTCAAAATGCGCACTTGGTTTACCATCGCGTGTCACAATAGTCCAGCCGTCTTTAAGCTGTTTTATGTTTTTTGTACCCATGTTTATCATAGGTTCAATAGCTACAACTAAGCCTTCTACAAATAATTTACCGCGTCCGCGTTTGCCGTAGTTTGGCATTTCGGGGCCTTCGTGCATTTTTTTTCCAAGTCCGTGCCCAACAAGTTCACGCACTACACCATAACCATGTGCTTCGGTATATTTCTGTATAGCATTACCAACATCTTCTACACGGTTGCCGATTTTAAACTCACGAATACCCACATAAAGTGATTCTTTAGTAACCTGAAGCAGTTTTTTTGTTTCAGGGGCAACGTCACCTATCTCAAAAGTATAAGCGTGGTCGCCATAATATTCATTCATAATGGCACCACAATCTACAGATACTATATCGCCCTCTTCAATAGGGCGGTTAGTAGGAAGGCCATGCACTACCTGGTCATTTACACTGGTAAGTAGCGTTGACGGACAGCCGTAAAGGCCAAGGAATCCGGGAACAGCACCATTGTCGCGGATAAACTGTTCTGCAAGCTTATCAAGGTGAAGCGTAGTTACACCGGGTTTTATTTCGGAGGCAATCATGCCTAATGTTTTAGAAACTATAAGTGCGCTTTGACGCATTAACTCAATTTCTTCAGTTGTTTTTGGGATAATCATATCTAAAAATTTTTCCAAGGGCAAAAGTACAACTTTCTAACGGATTATTTAAAAGAGCGTTGTAACATGAGATATGTCATGTTTTGTATCTTTATTCAATACTAATTTTGCTTAAAACTTTATAGGTATGAGTAAATATGTAACTGCGGCAGAAGCCGTAAAAGTTGTGCATTCCTGCAACAGAATATATGTGCAGGCAGCAGCTGCTACACCAACACTACTAACTAAAGCACTTGCCGAAAGGGCTTCTGAGCTGCGCGATGTAGAAGTATGCCATATGCATACTGAAGGGGAGGCTCCTTATGCTGCCCCTGAACTAAAAGACAGTTTTCATGTCAATTCATTTTTTATAGGTAAAAACGTAAGACATACATTAAGTGCGGGCAACGGATCTTATACTCCGGTATTTTTAAGTGAAATACCACGCCTGTTCCGAAAAAACATATTACCTCTTGATGTGGTTTTTATCCATGTATCGCCACCGGATAGTCATGGTTATTGTTCGTTAGGTGTATCTGTAGAAGCAACTAAAGCGGCTATAGAAAACGCTAAAATTGTTATAGCACAGGTAAACCCTAAAATGCCAAGAACATTTGGCGATAGTGTTATCAGTGTTTCTTCGATAGATTACCTTGTTGAAGCGGATATGCCTATTTATGGACATGGCATTGCTCCAATATCGGAACAGGAAGACAAAATAGGTGCATATCTTGCTTCGCTTATTGAAGATGAAAGTACATTGCAAATGGGTATCGGCTCAATTCCTAATGCTGCGCTTGCTAAATTAACGAATCATAAGAATTTAGGCCTTCATACGGAAATGTTTTCTGATGGTGTAATTGATCTTATAGAAAGCGGGGTGATTAACTGCAAGTTTAAAGAAGTAACTAAAAACAGGGCTTTGGCTACCTTTTTAATTGGTTCGCAAAGGTTGTATGATTTTGTAAATGATAATCCGTTTATATCTATGCGTGAGTCATCATTTGTAAATGATACTGCTGTAATTCGCCGAAACCCTAAAATGGTAGCTATAAATTCTGCTATAGAGGTAGATATTACCGGGCAGGTGTGTGCCGACTCTATTGGCGGTAAAATGTATTCGGGCGTTGGCGGGCAGATGGATTTTATTCGTGGGGCATCGCTAAGTGAGGGAGGTAAGGCTATAATAGCACTGCCTTCGGTTACAAAAACGGGAGAAAGCAAAATTGTACCTTATCTTAAACAGGGGGCAGGTGTGGTAACTACACGTGCGCATGTTCAATATGTTGTTACAGAATATGGTATTGCCGATTTATATGGTAAAACTTTAAGCCAGCGTGCCAAAGCAATGGTAGATATTGCACACCCTGATCACAGAGAAGCAATAGACCGGGCCAACTTTGAAAGGTTAAAAGTCTAATTAAATTATAAAGCCCTTGCTGAACAGCAAGGGCTTTATAATTTAATGGTCTGATCTAATTAAGAAACTAATGAATGTCTTGTCATGACCTGAGGTTGCTCAATGCCCATCAGGTCAAGGATAGTAGGGGCTATATCGCCCAGAATACCATCTTTAATATGTTTAAGGTCTTTATCTACTAAAATAATAGGCACAGGATTGGTAGTATGTGCAGTGTTTGGCGTACCGTCAGGATTAATCATCGTTTCACAGTTACCGTGGTCGGCAATTACAATAGTAGTGTAATTGTTTTCCAATGCAGTTTCTATTACTTCTTTGGCACAAGCATCTACAGCTTCACATGCTTTAATAGCAGCTTCCATAACACCGGTATGTCCCACCATGTCTCCGTTTGCAAAATTAAGGCAGACAAAATCTACTTCACCTTTTTTAAGTTCGGGTACTAATGCATCTTTAAGGTCATAAGCACTCATTTCGGGCTTAAGGTCATACGTGGCAACTTTAGGAGACGGGCATAATAAACGTTTCTCACCTTCAAACGGTTCTTCACGGCCTCCGGAAAAAAAGAAGGTTACGTGAGGATATTTCTCTGTTTCTGCAATACGTATCTGTTTTTTACCATTGCGTGAAACTATTTCGCCCAAAGTCTCAGTCAGATTATCTTTGTCATAAATAACGTGTATACCTTTAAAGTTATCATCATAATTGGTCATGGTAACAAAATAAAGCTTCAGTTTATGCATGTTTTGTTCATGCAGGTCAAACTGGCTTAAAACTTCGGTAAGCTGTCTTCCTCTGTCTGTACGGAAATTGAAGAAAATAACAACATCGTCTTCCTCAATTGTGGCAACAGGCTTTCCATCATCTCCAGTCATTACAATGGGTTTTATAAACTCATCGGTAATATTTTCATTATAACTGTCGTGCAGACTTCCTACTGCATCTGTAGAGGGTGTTCCTTCGCCATTTACTAAAAGATCATAAGCTAATTTTACCCTTTCCCAGCGCCTGTCACGATCCATAGCATAATAACGGCCAATAATAGAAGCCAGCTTCGCTTTTTTATCTTTTAAAAAGTTTTCAAGATCAGAAATAAAAAAAGCCCCCGATTTAGGGTCAACATCCCTGCCGTCTGTAAATGCATGTATAAATACTTTATCAAGGCCTGCAGCTTCTGCAGCATTTATCAGTCCTTTAAGATGGTCGATATGAGAGTGTACACCTCCGTTAGAAACTAAACCAAGTAAGTGTACTTTTTTATTGTTTTGTTTGGCATAGTTAAAAGCATCTACCAGGGCTTTTTCTCCGGAAAGTGTATTGTTTTGCACTGCAAGGTTTATTTTTACCAGATCCTGATAAACAATACGCCCCGCGCCAAGATTCATGTGTCCTACTTCACTATTTCCCATTTGCCCTTCAGGAAGTCCCACATTCAGACCGTCTGTTCGCAGGGAAGCATTCGGATATTTTTTGTAAAGGCTGTCAATAAAAGGTGTATTGGCGTTGTCTATAGCAGAAACCTTTGGGTCTGGTGATTTTCCCCAGCCGTCAAGGATCATTAAAATTACTTTTTTGTTCATTTTCAGGATATTATAGTTTTTTGGCATGGTTTTAGCATATTATTAATGCGAAACCATGCGCTAAAATTACTATAATTTAGCCAGTTTCACACACTATACTCAGGGGTTTATATTGTGTTTTATAAAAAATTTATGAAAATTTTAATTATTACACAATATGTTCATTTTGACCCCGTTGTAATAAAGATTATTAAAATGATGAGAGAGGCACAGCCTGGGAAGAGGCCTGCCAAATGATGAATGTTAAATAATTGATTTTAACAGTGTTGCTATTTTTGTTTACATTTCTTTAACTTATTTTAGCAACCTATTAAAAACACAACTACAAAATTACACATGGTTTACAACTTTTTTACGTCGGTTTTCTTTTTGTTCTTTTCACTTACCACAACAACACCAAAACACGCCGAAACACTTGCTATAAATACAAAAGCAAATGTAAATGCTGTATCCGAAACAGTTTCAGTTTACAATGCTATTAAGGCAAATTCAGAGTCTATGCCGAAATTAGAGTGCTTTACAAAAGCGCTTAAGGGATTTAAGGCACTTAAGGCTGAAGGTAAAATTAAAAAAGATATCTTAACGCTTATTGATTTCAGCCAGTCTTCTAATACTAAAAGACTTTGGATTATTGATATGGCTGCAAATACTGTATTATATAACACTCTTGTAGCACACGGTAGAAACAGTGGTGATGAATTTGCTACTCAGTTCTCTAATGCCCAAAGCTCTAACATGAGCAGCCTTGGTTTTTATGCTACAGGTGAGATTTATAATGGTAAACATGGCGAGTCACTTCGTCTTGACGGCCTTGAGCAGGGTATTAATAATAATGCGCGCAGCAGGGCTGTAGTTATGCATGCTGCAGATTATGTTAGCGAGAGCTTTATAAAAGCACATAAAAGATTAGGAAGAAGTTTAGGGTGTCCGGCTTTGCCTCAGAAAATAAATAAAAAGGTAATACACCTTATAAAGGATAAATCTTGCCTTTTTATATATTATCCCTCACAAAAATATGTAGAGGCATCTAAGTTAATTTCTTAATTTGCTGTAGAGTATTTTATCAAGGTTATAAATATCATTTCTAAACTGTATTCCGTCTTTGTCCATCCAGGCGGTCCAGTATAACTGATAAACGTGGGTTCCTTTTTTTAGGCCCACGTTTTTTGTTTCGCCTAATGCAATCATTTCGTCAAGTTTTTCTTTTGTCCATCCGGCATCTTCCTTATCCAATACATATCCGGCAAGTTTAAGCGGATCTTCTACCCTCACACAACCGGAACTAAGGGCTCGCTGCGATCTTTTAAATAAATTTCTGTGGTTTGTGTCATGCAGATAAACGCTGAACCGGTTATTAAAATTAAATTTTACAACTCCTAGTGCATTATTTTCGCCGGGTCCCTGAACATAACGGTAATGGTCTGCTTTTTCAGGATCCCATTCTTCAGGCATGGTTTCTATGGTGTCTGAATATTTATAGATCTTCATGTTATGTTCTGCAAAATAATTTCTGTCTTTTGATGCAGAGGGAGTAAGGTCTTCCTTAAGTATTGTTGGTGGTACTGTCCAGGTGGGGTTAATTACAAGATTATTAAGCTCTGCCTGTAAGACAGGAGTTCTTCTTGCCGGTTTGCCTACTACAACTTTATATGTCTCAATAGTGTCTTTTCCATTTTCTATAACGGCCAGTTTATAGTCTGGTATATTAATAAGTATAGCCTTTGTTCCAAAATCATAAGCAAACCATCGCCAGCGCTCAAGATTAGCTATTATTTGCTGTTTTCTTTTTTTAAGTCCAATATTTAATGCGGCAACTGTACGCCCGCTCACTGCTCCGTCAGGATAAATGCCATGCCTTTTCTGGAATTTTTTTACAGCTTTCATGGTTTTATGATCATACATATTTCCGGATGCATCGGCAGAATCCAAATCTTTCCAATATACCAGTCGTGATTTAACAGCAATAACAACATCACCTGAATCTTTTAATTTTAAAACTGTTGTTTTGTCAAGTGGTTTATAAGAATTGTCATTAGGAAGACTATTAAGGAATTGCAGACTTTTTTTCAGGCTGTAATATACTTTATGCCGTGGCCTGCATGAGTTTAAAGTTTCTGTAATAGAATTTTTGGTTAACGCTTTGCTTAAAAGCATTGACGTATTTAATTTTTTTGAAGGTAATGCCCAGTCATAATATACACTGCCCGGATTTAATTTGCCTTTAAACAAATGCCTGGCCAGTTTTGTGAAAGATTGTGTAAGCAAAATATCGTATGCTGCACACTCTTCTTTTGTAATTGTTTTATTGCTTTCGTATTTCTGAAGAATAGAAAGATTGTAATCTGAGGGTAGCAAACCGTCGCTTGATGCTTCCTGAATAGCGTCATGAAAGCTGAGGCGATTAAACTTATTAGTCCATACTGTTTTAAAATTATGGGCCTTGTAAAAAGCTTTAGTATCTTTTGAGGTGTTCTTTAGTAATTCTTCATTTATAAATTGGGCAGTGTCTTTTAGATGCTCTGTGTTTGTAATGGTAACAGGCAATTTTTTATTTGTTCCTTCAACTTTTTTACATGAGGGGAATATAAAAATAAAGCACAGTAAAAGTAAAGCTGTTGTCTTCATTTGCGTTTGAATTTAGCTTTTACTAAAGTTACAAAAACAAATACTGATGCTTTATTAATTAAAGGCTAATTTTTAAAAGATAATTATACTGTTTTATACATTACATAATGGGTGCCTATATCTTCTATTGTAAATGGCTGTCCTGTTATCTCATATCCCATTTTATTATAAAAACCTACTGCAATTTCGCGGGCATTAAACCATATTGCCCCTCCGTTATTTTTTAAGATATACTCTTCCGCCGCTTTTATAAGTTTTTCTCCCAGTCCTTTTTTCTGATAGGTGTCTAACACAGCCATCCCTCTTAACTGAAACTGTTTTTCATGGGAGAGCAGGGTTGTGTAAGCTTTAAAAACTGAAACTATTCCTGCAAGCGTTTCGTTATCAAAAATTCCAAAATGAACAGTAGTTGGTAAATTATCTCCTTCAAAGATGCACGATTCTATAGATTTTCCGGGCCGTAAAACAGGCAGCCTGACTGCAAAACTGTCTTGTGAGGATATTTGTTTAATAGAATACATTATTTTTTATTTAGGTAACAAATTAATAATAAATATTTTAAATGCTATTGGTTTAAAAACGTCAATTTTTTTTCAAAGAAAAGTTTGCGAATATGGAAAGTGTGCTTATATTTGCACCACAATAATGCGGAAGTAGCTCAGTTGGTAGAGCTCCAGCCTTCCAAGCTGGTTGTCGCGAGTTCGAGCCTCGTCTTCCGCTCTGCAAAAGCCCAAACAACTGTTTGGGCTTTTTTATTGCTGTAAAATGAATATTCCCGCATTGCGGGAATATTGTTATTTAAGCCAGGACAGGTCTGATCCTGTTTTTATTTCTTCCGGCTGATGCTTTTGCCTGAAAAGCCTTGCCTGTAAATTGCCTTTTAAAATTATCTGTTCGCCATTTACTTCAAGCCAGCTTCCTTCGCGAAGCCCTAATACTGGCTGAGGATTAATCTTATGGAACTCATTAATGCGTGTTTCGCGTGTTTCGCCCATATGTGTAGAGCCTTCAACCGGATCAAGGTAATGAGGGTTAAGATTAAAAGGTATTAATCCCAGAGTATTAAAACTGGGAGGATAAATTATAGGCATATCATTAGTTGTCTGCATAGTAAGTCCACAGATATTGCTTCCTGCACTGCTGCCTAAATAAGGAGTGCCTTTTTTTACGGCTTCTTTTATAGCAGACATTACATTATTCTGGTAGAGTTGTGTTACCAGTAAAAAAGTGTTTCCGCCGCCAACAAATATAGCTTCGGCGTTATCAACAGCATCTACAGGATTGTCAAATTCATGAAGCCCTTTTACTGTTATATTAATATCTGCAAAAGTTTCTGCTACTTTTAATGTGTACTCATCATGGCTAATTCCGCCTGGCCGTGCATAAGGTACAAAGAGTAGAGAATTACTATTTTTAAAATGTTCTTTTAAAGTTGGTAGTAAATATTCCAGATAAGCGCCTCCGTGCAATGTAGATGTGCTTGCAATAATTAATTTTTTCATTCGTTATAGGATGTAAGAAAAGGTAAAGTTACAAGTTTTTTATGTGCTTGATGATATGTTTTTGAGTAATGCGCAGCTCTATCTTTTTAAATCATCAATCACCTAAACTTATTTACTTGAAAAATTTATTTTTTCTGGTTTCCCTTATCACCAGTACTTCAATGCTTACAGCTCAGGAGAGGCTTCCCCTAAAAGGTAAATTAAAATGCGATTTAGATGATCTGGAAGGCATTTATGTAATTAATAAAGCTACCGAGGCTACTGTTACCACTACACGGGGCGGATATTTTACTATTTCCGCCAAAATTAATGATACAATTATATTTTCTGCAGTTAATATTATAGCAAAAAACATAGTGCTTGAAGAAGCCGATGTAAAATCTGAATTGCTTATTGTTCCGGTAGATAAATATGTGCATGAACTTGATGAGCTTGTTATTATAGACTACAGTTATATTAATGCAGAGTCGCTTGGCCTTGTTCCGATAGGGCAGAAACAATACACCCCCGGTGAACGAAGGGTTTATACTGCTACTAATGGTGTAGATGGTATATTTAATGCTATATCCGGACGCACCAAAATGCTAAAAAAAGCTAATGAAACTGCTAAAAAGGAAGCGTTAATGGAGAAGATTAATTATATTTATACTGAAGAAGAACTGATAACAAAGTTTCATATACCAAAAGAATACTTAAAAGGTTTTGTGTTTTATCTTGTTGAAGATGCCAATTTTGCAAGGGCACTAAAAAGCAAGAATTATACTATGTCAAGATTTCTTATGAGTGGACTTTCAAACAAGTATCTTGAACTTATTAAAAATGAAAAATAAGCTGCTATATATAGTAATGCTGTTTGTAACGTTAACTGCTCTCTGTCAGGAAAAAAAAATACTTGAGGGCAAAGTGGTTTCTGATGTTACAGGAGTGCCTAATGTTTATGTAATAAACAAAACAACAGGTTTAGAGGTTAAAACAGATTATAAAGGTTTTTTTACTATTGAGGCAAATCCTGGTGATAAGCTGGTTGTTTATAATGCTAAGATTATAGTACGTGAATTTAAATTACTGCCGGATTCTTTTAAGGAACAACCCTATGTGATAAGTGTTAATTATAATGCCTACGAACTTGACGAGGTAGTTATAGATAAATACGGGAAAATAGATGCGGAAACATTAGGGCTGGTACCTAAGGGACTGTTACAGCGTACCGTGGCAGAGCGCAGGCTTTATACGGCGGGAGCTTTTAGTGTTGGTACAGTAATAGGACTTGATCCAATTATCAATGCTATTTCAGGGCGTACAAAAATGTTAAGAAGGGCATATGAAACTGAAAAGAAAGAAACTATTGCAGATAATATAAGAGGTATATATAATGAAGATGAAATAACCAGCCAGTACGGAATTCCAAAAGAATATGTAGATGGCTTTATTTTTTATCTGGTGGAGGATGAGTCGTTTAAAGATGCAATTAAGAAAGACAATAAACAATATATAGATTTTTTGATGATGAATCTTGCAAAAGAATATCTTAAGCTTAAAGATGAAAAATAAGCTGCTCTATATAATATGTTAATTTGTAATAACAATGCAAAGCGTTATTTACCTGATCCTAAAATTGAAACAGAATTATAACTTAAAATAAAATACGCAGTTTTACAAACCAAATCCAAGCCCATGAAAACTAAATTATTTTACGCACTGTTATTGCTGCTGCCTTTATTTGCAACAGCACAAAAAGCTCCCAGAACTATATTACATGGAAAAGTAATAGCCGACTCATTAGCTGTTGAAAATCTTTCCGTATTAAATATAAATTCTAAAATAGGTGCGGTTACAGATGAAAATGGCCGGTTTACCATTTATGCAAGAGCTACAGATACTCTGTTTTTTTCGGGCATATCATTTCGGGCAGCGCGTTTAGTATTAAATGAGGCTGATTTTTTGGAAAGCCAGCTTATTATTAAGCTTGATGTTGATGTAAAAATGCTTGATGAGGTTGTTATAAAAGCCAATTCGCTCAGCGGTCAGTTAGATCAGGATAGCAAGAACACTAAAACACTGTCATTAAATTCGGGACTTGACCATGAAACTGCTATGAAACTCGAAAAATTTCCTGTTTCTCAACAACCGGTAAACGGCGCCCTTCCTGCTACAGAAAGTAGTTTGAAAGGTGTAGATTTTATAAAAGTCTACCGGATGTTTTTTAAAAAGAAACCGACTAAAAAAGACAAAGGAGAAATATATGGAACTACAGATAGCAAAACATTTTCTGATGCTGTAAAAGAGCGTTTTACCCATCATTTTTTTACCCAGACATTAAATATTCCGCATGACCAAATAGGTTTGTTTCTTGCATTTTGTGATAACGGAAAAGAAACTGCTGAATTGCTTGATCCTAAAAATGAGTTTGAACTGACTGATTATCTTGTAGTAAAAAGCAAGGAATATTTAAAAAGGAGTAAATAAACAGTTAAGTTTATTACATTTGGGGCGATGATTAAAAAAATCAAATATTTGTCGCTTAGTATAGTTGTTTTTATGCTTATGGCTATGGCATGGCATAAATATTATGTGGCAGTATTTCAGTTTAATTATGTTTCTTCCAAAAAGGAAATACAAATCACTTCCCGTATTTTTATAGATGATCTTGAGGCTGCTTTTGTAAAAAAATACAAAAAGCACTTTTATCTGGGTACTTCTGCAGAAGTTGCAGATGCCAGTGAATATTTAAAGAAATACTTTGCCGGAAAAATACATATTAAAGTAAACGGCAAAGAAAAACCCATAAAATTTTTAGGTAAAGAAGCAGAGGATGATATCCTTATATGCTATTATACCCTGCCTGCCGAAAGTGGTGTGAAAACAATTTGGGTGGGTAATACAACCCTGTTAGAAATGTTTGATGACCAGCAAAATATAATTCATGTTAATATAAAAGGTAACAAAAAGAGCCTTTTGCTTACCAATGGTGAAACAGAAGGTTTGCTGGAATTTTAAAATACGATTATGAAGAATACATTATATGCATTATCGCTGTTAGTGTCGCTACAGCTTGCAGCTCAGGAGCAGCCCGTACAAAAACACGAAGCGGGGCACAAAGACAATAATAAGTTTAGTCAGATGTATGATTTGCTTGCAACGCCTAATATGTTCCGCACAGCATCGGGAGCGCCCGGACCAGCCTATTATCAGCAGCAGGCAGATTATAAAATGGATATTGAGCTTGACGATAAAAATACCAGGCTTACGGGTAAAGAAACAATAACCTATCATAATAATTCGCCGGAGGCATTAGAGTATTTATGGGTACAGCTGGATCAGAACCAAAAGGCTAAAGATTCAAAATCTAAATTAATTGATAGTCAAAAGATGGACCCGGCATATAAACCGGCTGCTTTTTCAAGAAATTATCTGGAAGATGGTTTTCCGGGTGGTTTTAATATAGATTATGTTCATGATGCTCAGGGCAAACCTCTCAATTATATTATTAATCAAACCATGATGCGGATTGATTTACCAACCCCTTTAAAATCAGGAGCGGAAATCTCTTTTTCCATTAAATGGTGGTACACTATAAATAATTATCGCGAAATAGGAGGGCGTTCTGGTTATGAGCATTTTGATAAAGATAATAACAACCTGTATGTTATAGCGCAGTTTTACCCCCGTATGGCGGTTTATAATGATGTAGAAGGCTGGCAGAACATGCAGTTTTGGGGAGCAGGTGAGTTTGCCTTGCCTTTCGGTAACTTTGAGGTTAATATTACCGTTCCGGCAGATCACATTATGGACGGTACCGGGGATCTTATCAACAGGGCTGAGGTACTTACTTCAGAACAGTTAAAAAGGTATGAACAGGCTACAAGATCATATGATAGACCCGTTGTTATTGTTACCCAGGCTGAAGCTGAAAAGGCAGAGAAAGGTTTTTCTAACCAAAAGAAAACATGGAAATTTAATGCTAAAAATGTAAGAGATTTTGCTTTTTCAACATCAAGAAAATTCATTTATGATGCTATGGCAGTTAAGTTGTCGGAAAAAACAGTAATGGCTATCTCCTTATATCCTAAAGAAGCGAATCCTTTATGGGGTGAAACTTCTACCAGAACGGTTGCTCATACTCTAAAAACCTATTCTAAGTATACTTTTGATTACCCTTATCCTAAAGCAATATCGGTATCAGCAGAAGATCAGGGCATGGAATATCCTATGATATGCTGGAACTATGGCCGCCCCGATGAGAAAGGGTTTGTGAGCGACAGAATTAAATGGGGTAATATGAGTGTTATTATTCACGAAGTAGGACATAACTTTTTCCCAATGATCGTGAATTCTGATGAAAGGCAGTGGACATGGATGGATGAAGGACTTAATACATTTTTGCAGTATTTAACCGAGCAGGAATATTCTTCAGAATATCCATCGGCACGTGGCCCTGCTGCTAAAATTGTTCCTTATATGAGTGGTGACCAGAAATTTCTTGAGCCTATAATGACCAACTCAGAATCTATTCATCAATTTGGTTCAAATGCCTATGCTAAGCCTTCTACAGGGTTAAATATACTGAGGGAAGTAATAATGGGCAGGGAATTGTTTGATCATGCTTTTAAAACGTATGCCAACCGATGGAAATTTAAACATCCTACGCCGGAAGATTTTTTCAGGACTATGGAAGATGCCTCAGCAGTAGATCTTGACTGGTTTTGGAGAGGCTGGTTTTACACAACAGATTATGTTGATATAGGAATTCAGGATGTGAAAGAATACTATGTTACCGAAAAACAGCCGGAAAGTGCTAAAGATGTAAAAATAAGAAAAGGCAGGTTTGGACAGGAGGAAGGCCCGTTTATATATATGGTTGCAGATGATGCCGATATGAAGGCGCGTGACAAAAAAGCATTGGATATAAAAGACATTAAGCTTTTGGATGATTATCTTAATGAAAAATTAACAGCGGCTGAGAGAGCAAAATTAAAAACTCCTCAATATTTTTATGAGGTAACTTTTAATAAACCGGGCGATATGCTTATGCCAATAATTGCTGAGCTTACGTTTGAAGATGGTACTGCTGAAACATATACTTTTCCGGTACAGATATGGAGAAAAAATAATGAAACAGCATCCCGCGTTTTTGCAGTAGATAAGAAAGTTAAGAAGATTGTAGTAGATCCGAAACTGATGACTGCTGATATAGATACAGACAATAACAGCTGGCCAAAGCAGGAGGGTAATTCTAAATTTGATGAGCTCGAAAAAAGATCAAAATAGCCACGTAATTCTTTTAAAAAATTAAGAATTAGTTAAATTAAATTTAAATGCAAGAAATCTACAACCACTCACTGATTAAAAACGTATTTATAATTACATTTGTATATTAAAATTTTGAAGTTATGTTTGGAATAGGAGGAGGAGAATTTTTCTTCATTATACTGGTTGTCCTAATGTTATTCGGATCTGACAAGATTCCTGAAATTGCCCGCGGGCTGGGTAAAGGAATGCAGCAGCTTAAGAATGCAACAAACGACATTAAAAGTGAAATTCATAAAAGTGCCGATATAGATGGCATAAAGAAGTCGTTTAATGAAATTGGAAATGGGACAGATAATATAAATAAGAATATCACAGGTGAAATAAATAAGGTGAAAGAGGATATTGAAGATATGTCCGGGCCTATAAAACGTATCAAATAATATGCTTAAAAGCCTAATGGATCTTGACAGGGATGTGTTTGTATATCTTAATTCCCTGGGTTCCGAATTTTTTGATCCTCTTTGGGAAATTATTACCAGGCAAACCAGCTGGATTCCTGTTTTTGCCCTTATTGCTTATTTAACTTTTAAAAGGCTGGGCTGGCGGCATGCATTGCTTGTTGTTGGTATGGTGGCTGTTCTTTTAGCACTCACAGACCAGACTACTAACCTTTTTAAAAATAGCTTTCAAAGACTGCGTCCGGGCAATAATCCCGAAATTGCAGGTATTATAAGAGCTATACAACACCGCAGGTCTTTTAGTTTTATTTCCGGCCACGCTTCAAACTCTATGGCTGTAGCTTTCTTTTTATATAAGGTGCTGAGGCCATATCTTAAATATATGGGATTCTTTTTCTTATGGCCCCTTATATTCGCTTACAGTCGTATTTACTTAGGCCTGCACTATCCGGGAGATATACTTCTTGGTTATGCCTGGGGTTTGTTTACAGGTTGGCTGGTACTTAGGCTGTATGTTTATTTAAGAAACAGGTTTTTCCCTAAACAAAAGGAAAATTTAGATAACCCTACTAACAGTGAGGCCGTCACGAATGGGGAGTAATACAGTTTCTACCCTTGTGTCTTCTTTTAAAAGCTTGTTGTATTCTAAAAGTATTCTGGTGCTTTTATCATTAGATTTTACTAGTTCTAAAACTTTTCCGCTCCATAAAACATTATCTGAAAGAATAATCCCCCCTTTATTCATAAGTGGGACTATCATATTAAAATAATTTATATAATTTTCTTTATCATCATCAATAAAAACCAGGTCAAATTTTTTATTGAGTGTAGGTATAATATCAAGCGCATTGCCTAAATGCTGGGTTATTTGATCTTTCCATTCAGAAAGATCAAAATACTTTCGCTGAAAATCATATAGTTCTTCATTAATATCCATCGTATCTAATGTTCCCCCTTGCTGTAAACCTTCGGCAAGGCAGAGTGTTGCATAGCCTGTATATGTACCTATTTCCAGTATATGCATCGGATTAACTAATTTTGATATCATACTAAGTACCCTTCCCTGAAAATGCCCGCTCAGCATACGCGGCTGCAGTATTTTCTGGTGGGTTTCTTTATTAAGTGCAGCTAATAATTCAGGTTCGTTTTCGCTGTGAAAAGCAGCATACTCCTCAAGTTCTTCAGATATAAAATGCATAGTAGTATTTTTAAACAAAGGTAATAAAGGATATTTTAATGTTAATTATAGGGGCAAAAGTTTAAAGGATGTAATGATATAACATTAAAACTTTTATTTTTACCACCTTATAAAACCGAGATAATGAAATTTAAAATTACGTTTTTACTGATTTTTTTAATTAGTATTACTAATGCACAGGTTACAAATGAAGGTAAACCGGCAAGCTGGGAAATTAATACTATAAATAAAATTGAAGCTATTACTATGCCAGGCTTTGATCTTGCAAAACTTGAAGCTGAAGACAGAGTAAATGATGCAGGTAAAAACAAACCATGGAGGTACGGTTATGAATTTCTTGTAGATCATAACCTTCAGAACAATGGGGAATGGACGGTTTTGCCTAACGGAGACAGAATATGGAGAATTCGCTACTATTCACAGGGAGCTCATACCATGAATTTTTTGTTTAGTGATTATTATATGCCACGCGGCGCAAAAGTATATTTATATAATAATGAAAGAACTGATTTACTTGGCGCTTATGATGCGGCACAGAATAATGAACAAAGGGTATTGGGTACATGGCTGGTAAGCGGTCAGGATATATGGATAGAGTATTATGAGCCGGCAGATGTAAAAGGGCTGGGCAAGCTTGAAATTTTTAAGGTTGTGCATGGCTACAGATCGGTTCCTGTGAAATCTCCTGATAATGACCTGAATTCTTCCGGTAGCTGTAATTATGATGTAGATTGTGATATTAACGGTATTAATGAACTAAAGGATATTAATAAAAGGGCTGTGGGGCTTATTATTGTTGCTAATAATAGTTTTTGCACAGGAGCTCTAATAAATAATACTTCTAATGATGGAACACCATATTTTTTAACTGCAAATCATTGTACCGAACCGGATGAGAATTTTTCGCAATGGGCATTCCGTTTTAACTGGATAAGTCCTAACCCTGTTTGCGGACAAAATCAAAGCAGTACTTCAAATGCTCCAAATTATTATCAGACGGTAAGTGGTGCAGAACTTAAAGCAAGACGTGAGGAAAGTGATTTTTGCCTTATTAAGATAACGGCTAACATGCCTTCTACATGGAATACAATACTTGCCGGCTGGAATAGAAGTGAAACTCCTGCAGCTTCATCATTTGGAATACATCACCCATCAGGAGATATTATGAAAGTGAGCAGGGATTATGATCCTCCGGTATTAGACAATGGTTTTGGCCAGTTTATGTGGGAAGTGCAGTCATGGGATCTTGGCGTTACAGAACCAGGATCATCAGGATCTCCGTTATTTGATAATAACGGAAGGATAATTGGTCAGTTATATGGTGGTTCATCGGAATGTCAGGGAACTGTTACTAATGGAGGAGATGATTTTTATGGAAGATTTAGTAAATCATGGAATGCAGGGTCAGGTTCTTCTACACGATTGAAAGACTGGCTTGACCCCGGTAATACCAACGCGACTACAATTAATTACAAACAACTAGGAACAGCAGGTATAGAAGATGCTGCCCTGCATAGCATTAAAATTTATCCTAATCCATCTTATGGGGTTTTCAGGGTTGATAGCGCTGAAGAAACCGAATATGCTGTATATAGTATCTTAGGACAGATTGTAACGGAAGGGCGATTTACTTCGGGTGATAATACAATTAACTTATCAGGCCTTTCGAACGGAGTATATATTTTAAAGATTACAGATGTTGCGGGTAAAACAGCAAATTATAAACTGGTAAAAGAATAATTAAATTTACTATTGAAAATTTAATATTCCGGTGTATAGCTTAGCATCCTATATACCGGATTTATTTTTGCATTCCGGGCGTAAACAGATATTTGGCAAATAGTTATTACCTTTGCACCATGCAAACGGAGAAGAAAGATATAAGGGCGCTTACAAAAGAACAATTGCGCGATTTTTTTGTAGCTAATGGCGATAAGGCATTCCGCGGTAATCAGGTATATGAATGGTTGTGGAGCAAACGTGCCCATAGCTTTGAAGATATGACAAATGTTGCTAAAGCTACACGCCAGATGCTGGAGGACAATTTTGTAATCAACCATATACATGTAGATGAAATGCAGCAGAGCAGCGACGGTACTGTCAAAAATGCTGTACGGCTGCATGACGGTCTTGTTGTAGAGTCAGTTCTTATTCCAACAGAAACCAGGACTACTGCGTGTGTATCAAGTCAGGTAGGCTGCAGTCTTGATTGTAATTTTTGTGCAACAGCCAGACTGAAGCGTATGCGTAACCTCAATCCTGATGAAATTTATGATCAGGTAGCGGCAATAGATAGTGAAAGCCGTTTGTATCATAACAGGCCCTTATCAAATATTGTTTTTATGGGTATGGGTGAACCGCTTATG
The DNA here is from genome assembly GCF_024054175.1 of Flavobacterium sp. NRK1. GTDB lineage: Bacteria > Bacteroidota > Bacteroidia > Flavobacteriales > Flavobacteriaceae > Flavobacterium. The sequence goes on along the minus strand of NZ_JAMXLA010000001.1, from coordinate 668,768 downwards.
AATTACAATAATGTTCTTAAAGCTATTGATAAGATTACCTCGCCGGAAGGATTGGGTATGTCGCCAAAAAGAATTACTGTTTCTACGTCAGGACTTCCAAAAATGATTAAAAAACTTGCAGATGATAATGTACGCTTTAAACTTGCAGTATCATTACACTCGGCTATAGACGAAGTCCGTTCTAAAATTATGCCTTTCAGCGAAAACTTTCCGTTGGCAGACCTTAGGGAGTCACTGGAATACTGGTATGCCAAAACTAAAAGCCGTGTTACCTATGAGTATGTAGTGTGGAAAGGTATAAACGACAGGAAACAGGATATAGATGCTTTGGTAAAATTCTGTAAATATGTTCCATGCAAAGTAAATCTTATTGAATATAACCCTATTGATGATGGCGAGTTTCAGCAGGCAGATGCCGAGACTATAGATGCTTATATAAAAGCTCTTGAAAGAAATAATATAGTGGCTAAAGTAAGACGCAGCCGCGGAAAAGATATAGATGCTGCCTGCGGGCAGCTTGCAAACAAAAATGAATCGGTTTCTTCACAATAAACTTTATCAATTCCTCTTTGGGTGTAAAGGGGCTTTTGCTATCTTTGAAGCGCAATGAAAATTACAGAGCAGATTAAGCAGCCTATATCACAGGAAATGGAACTTTTTGAAAAAAAGTTTCATGAGTCCATGTCTTCTAAAGTGGCGTTGCTTAACCGTATTACCTACTATATAGTAAACCGGAAGGGTAAACAAATGCGCCCTATGTTTGTGTTTCTTACTGCCAAAATGGTTAGTGGAGGAACTGTAAACGAGCGTACCTACCGGGGAGCTTCCGTAATTGAGCTTATTCATACCGCGACGCTGGTGCATGACGATGTTGTTGATGACAGTAACAGGCGTAGGGGTTTTTTCTCTATAAATGCTTTATGGAAAAATAAGATTGCTGTTTTGGTTGGCGATTATCTTCTCTCTAAAGGGTTATTGCTTTCTATTGATAATGGCGATTTTGACCTTCTGAAGATAATATCTGTTGCGGTACGGGAAATGAGTGAAGGTGAGTTACTTCAGATTGAAAAAGCACGAAGGCTTGATATTACAGAAGATGTTTATTATGAGATCATCCGTCAAAAAACAGCTACACTTATTGCTGCCTGCTGTTCCCTTGGTGCTTGTTCTGTAGATCCTGATGGGGGACATACCGAAAAGATGCGCAAATTTGGTGAGCTTATAGGAATGGCGTTTCAAATAAAAGATGACCTGTTTGATTATACTGATGATGCCATTGGGAAACCTACCGGTATAGATATAAAAGAACAAAAAATGACACTTCCTCTTATTTATGCTTTGAACAATAGTACTAAAGAAGAAAAGAAGTGGCTAATTAATTCTGTAAAGAATTATAATAAAGATAAAAAGCGCGTAAAGGAAGTTATTGCATTTGTAACTAAGAAAAACGGACTTGGCTATGCTGAACAAAGAATGGCTGAGTTTAGGGAAGAAGCACTTTTACTTCTTGCAGATTATCCTTATTCGGTCTATAAAGATGCGCTTGTTTTAATGGTTAACTATGTTATTGAAAGAAAAATATAATTTTAATTAAATTATAGCTTCTTGTTGTAATGTTGTGTTCCTTGCTTTTGCACAACATTTCTCTTATTTCATAAAAAATAACTATACATTGCCTCAACAACATCGTTGTAGATAAAAAACTTATTCTTTATCTCCTATTGCAGAATATCTTATTTTATTAATCATTTCTCAGTTTTTTAGACTTTAAAAAATCAAATTCATTTTTGTATAGTATTTGTATTGCTAAATTCTTATTCATAAGTATAAAAACTTCATAATTTTATCATAAACCTTATAAAGACAAAACATTTATGAAGAAATTTTACTTAGCTCTGTTAGTGCCACTGGCTCTGATAGGGAACACAAATGCTCAGGCTCCTGCAGCAGCAGCGCCTATGCCAACGGCTCCTGCAGAAGATGTAATATCAATGTTTAGTGGTGCATATACCAATGTTACTGTTAATACATGGCATACTGACTGGTCAAGCGGTGCATTGGAAGAGGTAAGCATTGATGGTGATGATGTAAAGAAATATACCAACCTTGGTTTTGTGGGTATAGAAACTGTAAATCCTAACCAGATTGATGCTACCGGAATGACTTATTTTAATATTGATGTATGGTCTCCGAATTTTACTACTGTAGGTGTTAAACTGGTAGATTTTGGTGCAGATAACGCTTTTGGTGGAGACGATGATGTTGAATTTCAGGTTAACTACCCGGGATTAAGCCAGAACACATGGCATACGCTTAAAATTCCAATGGAGAGTTTTACAGGTCTTACAACTAAAGAGCATATTTCTCAGCTTATATTAGTTTCAGAAAATAATGCTACTGTTTTTGTAGATAACGTTTATTTTAGTAATGAAGATATGGTAAGCCCTGCAGAACCTGCAACGGCAGCACCTGATCCTGCAATTGCTGAAGAAGATGTTATATCATTATTTAGCGGGGTATATACAAATGTTCCCGTAGATACCTGGCATACCGATTGGTCTGATGCAGATTTTGAAGAGGTAATGATTGCCGGTAATGCTACTAAAAAATACAGTAATCTTAGCTTTAACGGTGTTGAAACTGTAGGCCCAAATGCACTCGATGTTTCAGGAATGACACATTTTAATGTGAATGTATGGTCGGCAGATTTTACACAGCTAAGAATTAAACTGGTAGATTTTGGAGCAGATAATGCTTTTGGCGGAGGTGATGATACCGAACACGAAATTACATATGACGCTCCGGTTCAGGAACAATGGATATCGTATCATATACCATTAACTGCATTTGCAAACCTTACTTCAAAAGAACATATATCACAGCTTATATTTTCAAGTAACGGAACTTCTACCGTATATATAGATAATGTATTCTTTAATACCGAAGAAGTTGTTATAAGCGAACCAATGACCGCAGCACCGGATCCTACAGCTGATGAAGCGAATGTTATATCTTTATTTAGCAATGTATATACAGATCAGGCTATAGAAACCTGGCATACCGATTGGTCTACCGGTTCACTTGTAGATTTACAGGTAGAAGGTAATGATACTAAAAAATTTGGTGGCTTAGGTTATGTGGGTGTTGATATAGGTATAGCTAATCAGATAAATATATCTGAAATGACACACTTTAATGTAGATGTATGGTCGGCAGATTTTACAACGTTTACTATTAAAATGGTAGATTTTGGAGCTAATGGTCAATATGATGGAGGCCCGGATGATTCTGAAGGTATAGTTACATATGCTGAGCCTGCACAGGGAGAATGGGTTACACTTCATATTCCGATTGAAAATTTTGAAGGCTTGCTCGCTAATGAGCATATCTCGCAATTAGTATTTGTAAGCGAAGGTGGAGCTACCGTATTTGTAGATAATATTTATTTTAATAATGATGATGTTACAGGCCTTAATGATATTAAAGCAAATAAATTTGTAATGTACCCTAACCCGGCCAAAGATGTGCTGACAATACAAGGTGCAAATACTATAGAAAAAGTTACGTTATATAATACCTTAGGACAACAAGTGCTTGAAGTAACGCCAAATATTGAAACAGCTAATATTAACGTAGAGCAGCTGCAAAGCGGTGTTTATATGGTTAATACAGTAATAAACGGAGAAATTAGTACTGCTAAATTCATTAAGAAATAGTTTTTAATTTTTATAGTTAAGTAAAGCCGCTCTTTAGAGCGGCTTTTTTTATTCTGTAAATCAGTACTTTAATTTAATATCATAATTTTTTTAAATTATTTTTACACTTTCATGCAACCATTTTCCAAAGCATCTCGTCTATGTTAATAGAAGTCGGTTAAATATTAAAAATAACAGGCAAACCAATAACCAATCATTTTGAAAGTAATAGCCTTACATCAGGAAGAGAAAGATATAATTGCGCAGGCAGCGGATAATAACCGCCATGCACAGCAAAAGATCTACTCTAAATATGCGCCAAAAATGCTAAGCATTTGCAGGCAGTATGTAAAAGATGTTCATCAGGCAGAAGATATAATGATAACGGCTTTTATGAAGGTGTTTACTAACCTCAGGACATTTGAGTATAAAGGTAGTTTTGAAGGCTGGATAAGAAGGATAATGGTTAATGAATGTATATCTTATTTAAGAGTACAGAAAAAAGTAAACTTTCTTGAAGATGAATTTTATACAGAAGATACTTTTAATAATATAGAAAGCCATTTTTCGGTAGAAGATATACAAGCACTTATAGACAGCCTGCCGGATGGATATAAGATGGTGTTTAACCTTTATGCGATAGAAGGGTATAAACATCAGGAAATAGCAAAAATGCTGGGGATAAATGAAGGGACATCAAAATCGCAATTATCACATGCAAGGAAGATGCTGAAGGAAGAGATTAATAAATTAAAGAACTATGAAAATGGAACCGAATAAATTGGAACAGGAATTTAGAGATAAGCTGGAGCAAAGAAAAATTCAGCCCTCTGAAATGGCATGGGACAGGCTGGATGCCATGCTTTCGGTTGCCGAAAACAAAAAGCCGAAAACAAACAGGACATGGTTATATATGGCGGCTGCTTTTTTGGTATTCCTGTTGGTTGGTGTTTTGTTTTTAAATCAGGAGAAAGCAAATAACGGAACGCTTATTAATACGCAGGATAGTGTTGTAGACAAACAGGGAGATATTGAGCAATCAGGTAAACCTGAAATAATTGTTCCTGATAATACAGCTAATGATGAAGTTATTGTTGAGGTTAAAGAAAACGCTCCTTCGTTTTCAAAACACACACCAATAGCAGTTAAAAATAACACTGATAAAAAGATAATTATAAATACTGCTCCTATAGTTAAGCAGGAAGCAATAGCATTAATTGATAAAAAAGAATCTCCAAATGAAATAGCTACAAGCAGTACAGATAATTTACTTGCCACTGTTAGTACTACTCCTAAAAAGAAAAGTGGCGTGAAGGTAGATCCCAATTCGCTCCTGTCTTCGGTAGAGGGTGAGCTTAATGACAGCTACAGAAGCAAAGCTTTTCAAAGCGTTGTAAAAGGATTTAATACAGTAAAAGTAGCTGTAGCGAACAGGAATTACGAATAATAATCAACAGAAATAAATAATTAATATCATCAAACATGAAAACAGTAACTTTTTATGTTGTGGGCGTACTATGTCTGCTTGCAACACGATTAACAGCCCAGGAAAAAGAACCACTAACATTTGAAGACAGGGCAAGGGAAATATCAAAAAATATTGAAACAATTACTAAACAGCAGAAAGATTCGCTTAAAATAGAAGTTGAAGCAATAAATACTCAGCTTGAAAATAATGAGATAACTGCAGAACAGGCTGATGTAAAAAAGAAGGAACTTGCAAAAATGCGTGCTAAAAACATTGAGGACAAGGTTGCAGTTGAAGAGCAAAAACTAACAGAACTTGTTAAAGACAAAGTAGATGGTAAAGTAAAAAGCAGAAGAAAAAGAAGCGGTTTTAGCTTTTACTACGAAAAAGGAGATGATGCTGACAGTACAGAAGTAGTAGTTGATAAACGCAGTTATAAAAGAACTACATCGCAATTTTTATTTGCACTTGGTGCTAACCGCCTTGTGACCGATGGAAAAATTGATAATGAAAATTTTAAAGGAGGCTCAGATTTTTACGAGTGGGGTGTTACATGGAACACAAGGATGTTTGAAAATAACAATCTGCTGCATCTTAGATATGGTTTGTCTTTACAATATAACAACCTAAGGCCGGATGATAACAAAATGTTTGTTCTTAACGGCAATAAAACAGAGCTTGTAGACTCAGGAATAGATTTAAATAAATCAAGACTTCGTTATGTAAATTTAGTATTGCCTGTGCATGTGGAGTTTGACTTTTCTAAAAGAGAGGTAAACGGAGATAAAACGTATTACCCGGTACAGGATAGTTTTCGTATTGGTTTAGGAGGCTATGCAGGGGTTAATGTAAAAGAGAAGCAGATACTGAAATATGATGATGAAGATGATAATAAAGTAAGAAATAAAACAAAAGGTGATTTTAATGTAAATGACTTTGTTTATGGTGTAAGTGCTTATGTAGGCTATGGAGATATAAGTTTATATGCAAAATATGATTTACAGAGTGTATTTAGCAACAACGATATTGATCAGAATAATTTATCTCTTGGCATAAGATTTGATTTAAATTAAGAATAAAGATTAGGGTTAGTTTTGTACTTTGATAAGAGGATGCCGGCGTAAAGGCATCCTTTTTTTGTTTATTTTAAGTATAGGCTGTTATATGTTTTGTATTTTTATAAAAAAACAGTGTAATGCCTCACGATCACTCACATAGTCATTCCCATCACCATCATACATCAGGTAAAAACATCAAAGTAGCCTTTTTTCTTAATCTGGGTTTTACTGTTCTTGAGATTATTGGTGGCTTTTATGTAAATAGTGTTTCAATACTTTCGGACGCCCTGCATGATCTGGGCGATAGTTTTTCGCTTGGTATATCATGGTACCTGCATAACCGCTCTAGAAAAGAAGCAGATAATAAATTTACTTTTGGCTATAGCCGTTTTTCTATACTAGGCGCATTAATCAACAGTATAATACTCATCGCGGGGTCGGTATTTGTTATAGTGGCAGCCGTTAAAAGGCTTATATCGCCGGAACAGTCTGATGCGCAGGGCATGTTATTGTTTGCTGTTATTGGAATAGCTGTAAACGGATATGCTGCCTTTAAATTAAGCAGTGGCAGATCGCTTAATGAGCGTGTGGTAAGCTGGCACCTTATAGAAGATGTTTTAGGCTGGGTGGCAGTGCTTATCGTTTCAGTTGTAATGATGTTTACCGATGCACCATATCTCGATCCGGCATTATCTTTAGGTATTACTCTTTTCATATTATATAACGTAGTAAAAAGGCTTAAAGAAACTTTTGTGATATTGCTTCAGGGAACGCCGGAAGGGATTGATCCTGAAAAAATTAAAATGGAAATACTTAATGTTGCTAATGTTGTTTCATTGCATCATATGAATATATGGTCGCTTGAAGGAGAAAACCACGTATTTACAGCTCATATAAAATTAAATGCAATATTTACATTCAGGCAGGTGCTGGAAGCGAAGCAAAAAGTGAAGAGCATTTTAAAAAAATATCCTTTTTCGCATTATACTATTGAAGTTGAACTTAATGAAGAAACCTGCGATCTTGCCCATGGGCATAGCAGTAATGCACTTGAATATTAAGTGTTTATAATCTTATAATGCAAAATACCCACTATTGGGTATTTTTTTATGTCTTTTATCAAAGTAGTTTTGAAAAAGTTTTTAGGGTTACTGTTACTGATTAACGCATTATAAATTGCTGTCCAATTTAATGTTAGTAGGGCAGGACACAGTAATCATTAGATGTAGTGTATTTCTTTTTTTTTGGTAATGAAAAGCAGGCTGAGTAAGAGCCTGCTTTTTTATTTTTATTAGGCTTCAGGTAGTGCAAATCTTTGTAACTTTGTTTTCCTTATTTTTAGAAATCTTTATACGATTTGATATCCAAAAGTTCCATAGATACAGTATTTGAAACCGCCCGTGTAGAGGAGGTTATCGGCGATTTTGTTGTGCTTAAAAGGGCTGGTACAAACCTAAAAGGGCTAAGTCCTTTCAGCAATGAAAAATCACCTTCTTTTATGGTTTCTCCGGTAAAGCAGATATGGAAAGATTTTAGTTCCGGAAAAGGAGGAAATGCTGTAGCCTTTTTAATGGAGCATGAGCATTTTACTTACCCCGAGGCTATTAGGTATCTGGCAAAGAAGTATAATATTGAACTTGAGGAAACAGAACAAACGGAACAGGATAAAGAGCAGGCCAATGAAAAGGAAAGTATGTATCTTGTTTCTGAATTTGCACAAAAGTATTTTCAGAATACTTTACTGAATACAGATGAAGGCCGGGCAATAGGTTATTCTTATTTTAAAGAGCGTGGTTTTACAGGAGATACTATAAAAAAATTCGGACTGGGCTATTCCCCTGAAGAATGGGATGCTTTTACAAAAGAAGCATTGGGTAAAGCTTATAAACTGGAGTATCTTGATAAAACCGGGTTAACCATTACCAAAGAAGACGGCAGGCATATAGACCGTTTTCGCGGGCGTGTAATGTTTCCTATACAAAGTATGTCGGGGCGTGTATTAGGTTTTGGCGGACGTATATTAGGCAATGATAAAAAAGCAGCCAAATACCTTAACTCACCCGAAAGTGATATTTACCATAAAAGTAAAGTTTTATATGGTATTTATCATGCCAAGCAGGCTATAGCGAAACAGGATAATTGCTTTTTAGTAGAGGGGTATACCGATGTTATACAATTCCATCAGGCGGGTATAGAAAATACTGTAGCCTCTTCCGGCACAGCTTTAACACCCGATCAGATAAGGCTTATAAACAGGCTTACTAAAAATATTACTGTGTTGTTTGATGGCGATGCGGCAGGATTAAGAGCATCTATACGTGGTATAGACCTTATTCTTGAAGAAGGTATGAATGTGAAAGTGTGTGCCTTTCCTGATGGTGAAGACCCTGATAGTTTTGCCAAAAAAACACCTTATGATGAGCTGGTAGCTTATCTGGCAGATAATTCTAAAGACTTTATACAGTTTAAAGCCGGGCTCCTGATGGATGAGGCTAAAAATGATCCTGTAAAAAAAGCAGGACTTATAAGAGATATGGTAACCAGTATCTCTAAAATACCGGACAGGATTCAGCGTGAAATTTATATTCAGGAGTGTGCACGTATTATGGATATATCTGAACAGGTACTATCAAGTACGCTTGCCCAGCTCATTCAAAAAGATGTGTCGGATGCCGGTAAGAAAGTAAGAGAAGAGCAAAAGGGTAATACTATGAAACCTGTTGCGGATGAGGGGGACATGCCGAATAAGCCAAGACTAAATATACTTGAAGGGCTTGAGCGTAAAATAATTGAGATATTACTTTTGTATGGCGGAACAGAGCAGGAGTTTCAGGATGTTTATATAAAATATGATGAGTTTGGTAAGGAATACGAACATACCGAACATAAAACTTATAAGGTTTATGAGCGTATTTATCTTAATTTACAGGAAGATGAAATAGAATTTACAAATCCTGTATTTAAAGATCTGTATAAAGCAATTATAGAATATTATCACACAAACGAGCAACTTGTGATAGACAGTTTTTTGAACACACTGCATCCTGAATTGCAGCAGGTGGCTACAGATGTTTATATGCAGGATGAAAAATATTACCTGCATGAATGGGAAGAAAAAAAACAGATACCTGTTAAAGAAAAGCTTGTAACCGTAGCTAATTATACAAATGAACATATTGTAGATTTGCGCTGGCTGTTACTTGGAAGGCTTATTCAGGATTTAAAAATGCAGGTAAGTCCCGAAGCTGATAATATGGAAATATTAATGGCGGTAAATGATTACAATACACTGGTAAATTACCTTTCCAGAAAAATGAGCAGGATACGCAGCCAATACTATTAATTAAAAACGCCCCGGTAGTAAGCGGGGCGTTTTAAATGTATATGCAAGACAATGCTGCTGCATCATACTTATATTTTATAGTAAGTGTAATTTTGTTTTCCGTGTATGTAAATTTACATTAAACAATATCCAGCGTTTTAGCCTTGTTTACAAGATCTACCAGATTTGTAACATGTAATTTGGTAAGCAGGCGTAATTTATAAGTGCTTATTGTTTTCTCATTAAGGTCAAGCAATTTTGCAATTTCTTTATTTTTTTTACCTTCACTAAGGTAGCGTAATACTTCAATTTCCCTTGAAGATAACTTTCTGTAAAGACGTTCTGATTTTTTACCTTTGTTTAGTAGCGCAAGATTTTTCTTAACAGCCTCACTAAATACTACCTCGCCCTCATTTACTCTCTTAATGGCGTTTTCAAGTTCTTCCATTTTGGCACTTTTATGCACATAAGCAGAAACTCCTGCTTTAAGAGCATTAGGCGCATAAATTTGTTCTGCAAGATTAGTGAAAATTATCACTTTTGTTTCAGGAAAATCTTTTACCAGCGATTTTAATGAACTTATACTTGTAAGCCCTTCCAGTTCCAGGTCTATAACAGCAACATCTACTGTTTTTTTAGCCAGGGTATCAAGCAGGCTGTCCAGGTTGTTTACCACACCGGCAAAGCTAATTTGCGGATTATCGCTAAAGTACGACTTCATGCCGTAGTGCACTACGGGGTGGTTATCCGCGAGGCATAGTTTAATCATAGTTGTTAGATTTTTGGGTTTAGACTATAGTAAATTTAGTAATTTAATTCTTAAAGTATTGTGAATGAAAGAATTTTATTTCAAATGATGGGGGATTTTGCATACAGGTATAGGATTCATCTTGTGTTGGTTGATGGTATTCAGGCGTTTATAAATCTCAAAAACTTCTTTTTGCCTGCCTGTAAAATCATTATGATCTTTACCATTTTCAATCTGTTCCATAGCCCATTCAAGTTCGTCATAACTTGCCCCCAGCTGATCTTCATCACTCCTGTCATCGCCAAATAATCCATCAGTAGGTTTAGCTGTTATAATAGTATCAGTTACATTTAAATATTTGGCAAGCTGCCTTACTTCAGATTTTAAAAGGTCGGCAATAGGGCTTATATCCACACCGCCATCTCCGTATTTTGTAAAAAAACCTACGCCAAAGTCTTCCACCTTATTACCTGTCCCTGCAACAAGAGCGCTGTGAAGTCCGGCAAAATAATACAAAGTTGTCATTCTTAAGCGGGCTCTGGTATTGGCGAGAGTAAGATCTTGTATGTACGGATTTTCGCTTTCAGGAACCTGATTTTTAAAAGTTTCAAATATAGGAGTTAGATCGGCTATTTCCGATGTTACGTTTGAAAATTTTGCCTTTAAGTTTTTAATATGTTCTCTTGCCCTGCTTACATGACTAGCTGCCTGATGTATTGGCATTTCAATACAAACAGTAGGTAAACCTGTTTGTGCACATAGCGTTGATGTTAACGCAGAGTCTATTCCGCCTGATATGCCTACAACAAAACCCTTTACTCTTGCGTTTTCTGCATAGTTGTGCAGCCATTTTACAATATGGTTATTTATAGCTTCTGCCTGAAAAGAGGACTTGGATGGCATAATTGTTCAATATTAATGAGTGAGTTGTATATTTGCCATAAAATTAAAAAAACCTTAATAAGAAATTACTAATAAAACCACAAAATGAAAAAATGTATTTTTATTCTTGCTCTGATGGTATTTTTTACTGCCTGTAAAAAGGAAAATGAAGCAGAAGAAAAAATTGCAGCCATACCGGAGCCGAAAGTGGAAATTGCCCGTTTTGATAAAGCTTTTTTTGAATCCGGGGCTAAGGGTCTGCCTGCTTTAAAGCAACAGTATCCTTATTTGTTTCCTGAAGGGAATGAAGATACGGTGTGGATAAATAAAATGAAAGATCCTTTTATGCTTAAGCTAAAAGAGGAATCGCAAAAAACATTCCCAAACCTTAGCGGGCTGGAAGAAAGTATGGGGTCTTTTCTTCAGCATGTAAAATATTATTATCCACAGCTGCCTACTCCAAAAGTTGTTGCGCTGGTTACTGACGATACCGATATTAAGGCGGTTTATACTCCCGAGATCATATTAATACCACTAAGCCTTTATCTGGGGAAAGATAATTACCTGTATGAAGGGCTTAATAAATATGAAGTGCAGCAATATGAACCATCGCAGATTGTACCTGATATTGTTACTTCTTTTGCTTACGGAAAAATTGCCCCGCCACGTGACAGGCAGTTACTTTCGTTAATGATATATTATGGTAAAGAACTTTACCTTAAAGATTTGCTGATTCCTCATGTGCCTGATAATAATAAGATTGGTTATACAAAAGAGCAGCTTGAATGGGCAGAAGTTAATGAGGCAGAGATATGGAGGTATTTTATTGATAAGAAACTACTTTATGATTCTGATCCTAAGCTGCCTGCACGTTTTATAAACCCTGCGCCATTTTCTAAATTTTATCTTGAACTTGACAATGAATCTCCGGGACGAATAGGCCAGTGGCTGGGATGGCAGATTGTAAGGTCTTATGCTGAAAACAATAAAAATGTACCTTTGCAGGAGCTTTTGGCTATGGATGCCAAAACAATTTTTGATAATTCTAAATACAAACCCAAAAAATAATGTCTAAAACCCCTCTAAAATCAGAGATAAAAATAACTGTGGAACTTGATGAAAATCGTGTTCCGGATAAATTAAGCTGGACTGCCCGAGATGGTGGTGTTGTGAATGAGGAATCTAAAGCTGTAATGCTCTCCGTATGGGACAGCAAATCACAGGAAAGCATGCGTATCGATCTTTGGACTAAAGATATGCCGGTAGATGAAATGAAAGTATTCTATCATCAGACTCTTGTTTCTATGGCTGATTCTTTTGAACGTGCTACGGGCGATAAAAAGATGAGCGATACCATGAAAGATTTCTGTGATTACTTTGCAGAAAAACTTGAACTTAAAAAGAATTAGAAAAGCGGCTCAGGCCGCTTTTTCTTTTAAATAATCTGATGGGGTTTTTCCCGTGAGCTTTTTGAAGTACTGATTAAATGACGCTTTTGTTTTAAATCCGCTATCATAAGCTATAGCCAGTAATCTTTTCTTTTTACTGTTATTGTCAAGGTGATGAATTACTTCTTGTATGCGGTATTCATTAATATACTGGTAAAATGGCTTTTTGGCATATATATTTAAGGTTTCAGATATATGGTGCCTGTTAATGCCCGATATGTTTGCCAGCTTTTCAAGTGACAGGTCTTCATCTTTATACAAATGCTTTTCCTGAAGCAGTTTTTCAAGCTGTAAAAATATTTCCTCATGCCTGGTTTTTTCCAGCGCTATTTTTCTCTCATGTACTGCATTTATGTCAATTTCCCTATCTATACTTTTTGTTGCGGTAGCTTTTCCTGATACTGTTGTTTGTTGCCTTTCCCACATAATTATTACCGGCGAACTGCCTAAAACTATATAAAGTACACTGCGTATGTAAGAATTATAGACTGGATTTATATTTCCTGATACTACAAGTATGATTTCTATTACTCCTATTGCTATCAGAATGTATTTTAACCTGTAAAGCATTGCTTTTTCTGGACCTAAAATTCTTATGGGTGTTATTATTCCGAATGTAATGTGTGAGGTTACTATAGGGAAAAATGCTATCTGATTATAAAATCTTAATACTGCAGTTCCCTGAGCGGGGTATTTTAGTATTACTAACGATGTACAGATGTAAAGAGTAATTGCTATAATAAGCGGGATAAACAAATACCACATTTTAGCAGGGAGAAAATTAAGATTATTCTTCTTTCGGGCATATAAATATAGTAGTGGCCCATAAGCAAGTTGTATGCAGGTATGCATTCTTAAAGTTATGGCTATGTTGGCTACGTTGGTAAATATGTAAAATTTGGTAGCCAGATGCAATCCGATACATGCTAAAAATAAAAGCAGTAAATAATCGGCTTTCTCTTTTTGCTTTCCAAAAGCAATAAATAGTATTGTAAGCCCTGTTTGTAATAATCCTGCAAAAAGTATATAATTCATTTTTTTAAAATCAGTACAAAATTAGCTGCTACATAGTTACAGGAATGTTTCCGGAATGTTATTAAATTATTTTAAATAGTACTTAACAATAATTTAATATTGATGTAGTTGATTGTTATACAATTTATTGGAGGTGTTTTTAGAACGAAATTTACTTTATTAGTTTAATTTTTTTTAGTTGGTCGTTCATGTTAAGGTATATAACCACTTTTGCACTGCAATTAAAAACAAGGCAGGCCTGCAAGTGAATATTGCGATTAACTAATTAAGATAATTCTATGAAACTTGTTTTAAAAAATCTTTTTACAGCTTTATTTCTAGCTGCTGGTTTAGCTAATGTCTTTGCTCAGAATACACAAAAGCCACAACGTACTATTGTAATAATGATAGATGGGTTTGGCGAAGATTACTATCGCAATAGTGATATGCCTAATCTTAATAAGATGGAAAAAGAAGGTATATTTAAAATTGTTCCGTCTATTATGCCTGCTGTTACCAATGTTAATAATGTTGCTATTGCAACCAGTGAAATGCCCGATAAACATGGTATAACCGGTAACGTGTGGTACAATCCTGTAACAAAACAGGAAGAATTTATTGAAGATCCTGATTTAATAATCGTGCCAACCATTTTTGACAGGGCAAAAGCGGCGGGCATTAAGTCAGCATTATTTTCGGTGAAAAAAAAGACTATTGACATAATGAGTATTAATACGGATATTTCGCTTTGTCCTGAATGTGATGGAGCTGATGAATCTGAATGGGCACAGCAATTTGGCGCACCTCCTGCGGTTTATAGTAAAGAAGTAAGTTACTGGATCATGGAATCGGCTTTATATACCATGAAAAAAAATCCTGACCTTGGATTTATTTATATCCATACAACTGATTATCCTATGCATACATGGGCTCCGGAAGATAAAAACTCAAAGGAGTTTCTTCATAAAATTGATGAATATATCGGGAAACTGCATGAAGCTGCACCGGACGCTGCAATTCTTATTACTGCCGATCATGGACTAAATCATAAAGATTTATGCTGGGATCTTGAAAAAGCCTGCGCTAACCGCAAAACACCAATTAGAATTTCTATATCACCTGAAAAGGATCGTTATTTTAAACATCACAGGGGCATGGGAGGTTCTGCTTATGTATATCTTAAAAGCTCTAAAGACCTTGAGAAGGTTAAAAAAACAATATTGTCTTTACAGGGAGTAGAAGCTGTTTTAACTAAAGAAGAAGCAATTGCAAAATACCATCTATTGTCAGACCGTGTCGGTGATCTTATGGTTTTAGGAAATAAAACAACTGTATTTGGTTTATTACAGGATTCGGAATCTGAAAAGCTTCCTGAAAACTATCGCAGCCATGGTTCAACATATGAGTGTATTGTTCCATTGTTTGTTTATAATGCTAAAAAAGCACCGGATGCCTCTTTTTTTGATCACAACTATAAAGTGGCTGCATGGCTCTATCGTTAAGATGTAGTAAATAAAAAGCGGCCTAAGCCGCTTTTTATTTTATGTATTATATGAATCCCTGATTGTCAAAAATTCCCTGATTAACTTCGTCTATATAATTTAAAAGAGTATCGCGTCCGGTACCTTCTGTAGATGAGGTTACAAAATACTGGGGCATTTCTTCCCAGTTATTGGCCAGTAATGCCTTACGGTAAGCAGCAACATGCTGGTCTATTTTACCACGGCTGATTTTATCTGCTTTGGTAAAAATAATACAGAACGGAACCTCTATTGTGCCAAGGTAGTTTATAAATTCCAAATCTATTTTTTGGGCTTCAAGGCGTATGTCTATAAGTACAAAAGCACAAACAAGCTGTTCACGTTTTTCAAAATATTCAGTAATAAAAGCCTGAAAAGTTTGCTTGGTAGATTTTGATACACGTGCATATCCATAACCGGGTAAGTCTACCAGAAACCAGTTGTCATTGATTTTAAAATGATTAATAAGCTGAGTCTTACCCGGCCTTCCGGATGTTTTGGCAAGGCTGTTACGACCAGTTATCATGTTTATTAATGATGATTTGCCTACATTACTTCTACCGATGAAAGCATATTCAGGTAGCGGTTCTTTAGGGCATTTGCTAACGTCAGAATTGCTTATTATAAACTCGGCAGTATTAATTTTCATGGCTTATTATTTTGTTGCAAAGTTAAGGTAAATTTATTTAGGGGGAATTATTCAAAAAAAGTCATGGCTTACAATTAATTGTAAGCCATGACTTTTTTATATGTTAGGATTTTTGCTTATTCTTCAGTAAGCAGATGATGGGCAGTATCAAGCTTTTTAAGCCATTCATGCATAAGACGGTTAAACTCATCAGGATGTTCCATCATAGCTGCATGTCCGCATTTATCTATCCAGTAAAGTGCAGAATTTGGAAGTAGCTGGTGAAATTCTTCTGCTACATCCGGCGGTGTTACAGTGTCATTTTTACCCCATATAATGCAGGTTGGCACATGCATTTTTGGCAGGTCCTTTGCCATATTATGGCGGATAGCACTTTTGGCAATAGTTAGGGTTTTAATAAGTTTAAGCCTGTCGTTAGCTACAGCGTAAACTTCATCTACTATTTCTTTAGTTGCTATTGCGGGATCATAAAATACATCGCCGGCTTTCTTTTGGATATACTCATAATCGCCTCTTCGCGGATAGCTGTCACCCATAGCGCTTTCATAAAGGCCTGAGCTTCCTGTAATTATTAGCCCAAGCATTTTTTCAGGATACATTTTAGTATGATAAAGGGCTATATGCCCTCCAAGAGAATTGCCAAGCAATATTACTCTGTTAAAGCCTTTATATGTAATAAAGTCTTTTACCCACCTGGCAAAGGCTTTTACATTAGTTTTTAAAATACTTTGTGTGTAAAGCGGTAGTTCTGGTATAACTACTTTATAGCCGTGCTGAGGGAAATACTTAGCTACGCCGTCAAAATTACTAAGCCCCCCCATAAGGCCGTGTAGTATAATTATGGGAGTTCCTTCGCCGGCTTCAAAGTAAGTATATTTGCCTTCTTTTTTTGGTATGTGCATGTTAGGGTGTAAACAAAATTCAATTATCGCAAATATATAATATTCTGCCTTAAAAAGAATTTTACTACATAATATTTGGGTTATTTTTTAACCTTTGCACGCTTTTACCCGAAATAAAAACAAAGTATGTCTTAATCACCTAAAACACAGTTTTTAGAGTTATTAACAATATTTTATAATTTTTAATTTTCTGTAGTTCTCATGTTAAGTTGTCTTAAAAAATTATAAATATTTCATCATTTTTTTTGTAACCCGGGCTTTTTTGTAAAATTCGGTTTTAAAGCTTCGTAAGAGTTTTTTTTCAAGTGGTAAAAAAACCTTAAAACTTATCAACAAAGTGGTAGGAAGTGGTATAAAGTGGTAAAATATATCTATATTTGCTTTGTAATCTCTATAAACCTAACTGCTTGAATACCATTATAGGAACATACGAATGTAAGGCTGATACAAAGGGAAGGCTAATGATGCCTGCTCCTTTGAAGAAGCAGCTGCATGCCGGCCTGGAAGATGGTTTCGTGCTTAAGCGCTCGGTTTTTCAGCCTTGCCTTGAGCTTTACCCTATGGCAGAGTGGAACAAAATGATGCAGAAGATTAATAAGCTGAATCGGTTTGTTAAGAAGAACAACGACTTTATAAGAAGGTTTACAGCCGGAGTGAAAGTTGTTGAAATTGATGCAGCAGGAAGATTACTGATACCGAAAGATCTTTTTGTTTTTGCAGGAATAGATAAAGATATTGTGCTTTCGTCTGCGGTAAACATTGTTGAGATCTGGGATAAAGATAAATACGAAAAATCTATTGATGATTCGGTGATGGATTTTGCAGATCTGGCTGAAGAGGTGATGGGTAACTTAATGGATGACGAAGATGGAATATCATAACCCTGTTTTATTAAAAGAAACGGTTGATGGTCTTAATATTAAGCCGGACGGAATTTATGTGGATGTGACCTTTGGTGGCGGAGGCCATTCAAGGGAAATAATGAGAAGGCTGGGGCCGGGTGGTAAATTGTTTGCTTTTGACCAGGATGAAGATGCGCAGGCAAATGTTATTGATGATGAACGTTTTGTGCTGATACCTGAAAATTTCAGGTTTATAAAAAGATTTCTTCGGTTTCATGGTGTAAAAGCTGTTGATGGTATTCTGGCAGATCTTGGCGTTTCATCACATCAATTTGATGTTCCGGAACGTGGATTTTCTACCCGTTTTGAAGCTGAGCTTGATATGAGGATGAGTAAAAAGAATGATTTGAATGCTTTTGTTGTGATAAATGACTATGATGAACAGGGGCTAAAAAAAATGTTCTTTGATTATGGAGAGCTGAAAAACGCCGCTGCATTGGCACATACAATTGTAGAAGCAAGGCGTGCAGCTCCAATAAAAAATTCGGAACAGTTAAAAAAAGTGCTGGGCAGATTTTTACCGGCGCACAAAAGCAATAAAATATTAGCTCAGATTTATCAGGCTATACGAATAGAAGTGAATCAGGAAATGGATGTTCTTAAGGAGTTTTTAGAGCAGTCTTTAGAAGTGCTTAATGAAGGAGGCAGATTAAGTGTTATTTCTTACCACTCGCTTGAGGACAGGCTGGTAAAGCGGTTTATGAGGAATGGATTGTTTGAGGGAGAACCGGAGCGTGATATGTTTGGCAACTTTGAAGTTCCTTTTAAGAGTATTGAAAAGCTTATAATTCCTACTGAAGAGGAAATAGCAATAAATAACAGGGCACGAAGCGCAAAACTAAGAGTAGCAGAAAAAAAATAAAGTATGAAAGGTGGTGTAATAAATCTATTAAAGGCTAAATATCTTGTAGATCAGGGATCTATGAGAAACTGGCGTTTTATAGTTTTTCTTATTCTGGTATGTATACTTATGATTGCTAACTCGCACAATTACGAGCAGAAAATATTTAAAATAAGTGCGCTTGAGACTGAGGTAAAAGAACTTCGGTCTGAATTTGTAGATATGCGTTCCAAATTGATGGAGCTAAAGATGGAATCTACGGTGTCAGCAAAAATGGAGGCAAGGCAAATATATCCTTCATCGGTGCCGCCAAAGAAGATTGAAGTAGTAAAAGAGGAAAAAAAAGGTTTTTTTGAAAAGTTATGGCAGTAGATAACGATAAAAAAATATCGTACAGGATTTACCTGGTAGCCTTCGCAATATTTGTGATGGCTATTCTTGTTACTGTAAAGCTTGCTAATATACAGTGGGTAGAAGGTGACTATTACCGACAGCTGGCAAAAGACCGTACGGTTAAAAATGTTACTAT
Organism: Flavobacterium sp. NRK1; assembly: GCF_024054175.1. Taxonomy (GTDB): domain Bacteria; phylum Bacteroidota; class Bacteroidia; order Flavobacteriales; family Flavobacteriaceae; genus Flavobacterium. The sequence goes on along the minus strand of NZ_JAMXLA010000001.1, from coordinate 649,790 downwards.
ACATGCCAACCGTGGTAATGTTTATTCGGCAGACGGAAGTCTTTTGGCAACTTCCATCCCTAATTATAATATAAGGTTTGATGCTCTGGCACCGAATGATAAAGATTTTAATAAGTACCTGGAACCGTTGGCAGATTCGCTGTCTGTGATGTTGGGTGAATCTTCAGAGTATTATTACAGTCAGTTAAAAAGAGCCAGGGCTAAAAAAAACAGGTATCTTTTAATAGCCCGCGATTTAAGCTTTACTGAATATTTGCGTATTAAGAGCTTTCCGCTTTTTAACAGGGGCGCATTTAAAGGAGGGATAATAACTGAGCAAAGAACGATACGCGAGCATCCTATAGGGAAAATTGCAGAACGTACTATTGGTTATGAAAGAGTAAGTTTTAACGGAGAAAATCTTGAAGTTGGAATTGAAGGCGCTTTTGCCAAATACCTTAATGGTAAAGATGGTAAGCGGTTGATGCAGAAGATTGCTAAAAATCAATGGAAACCGATTAGCGATAATAATGAAATTGAGCCTGTTGACGGTTGCGACATTGTATCTACTATAGATGTTTATATTCAGGATATAGCCCACCATGCATTGCTTAAGCAGTTGGAGTATTATGAGGCGGATCACGGCTGTGTTGTAGTGATGGAAACCAAAACCGGCTATGTTAAAGCTATATCTAATCTTGGAAGGCATGAGAACGGATCGTATTATGAAACAATAAATTATGCGGTAGGTGAATCTCAGGAGCCGGGTTCTACTTTTAAGCTGGCCGGGCTTATAGCATTACTTGAAGATAAAAAGGTGGATACAAGTCATGTTTATGATTGCCACGGAGGTGAGTTTGTTATATATAACCGAAAAGTGCGAGATTCTAAAAAAGGTGGGTATGGGAAAATATCCCTTGCAAGAGGATTCGAGTTATCATCAAATACCGTACTTGTACAGGCCGTATATGAAAATTATAAAGATAATCCGCAGCAATTTGTAGATCATCTTAATGCTTTCGGGCTTAATAAAAGACTGGGAGTTTGCATAAAAGGAGAAGGTAAGCCAAGAATTCCGCAGCCTCAGGATAAAAACTGGTCAGGACTTTCATTACCATGGATGGGTTTTGGATATGGTGTTTCTATGACACCGTTGCAAACACTGGCTTTTTATAATGCAGTAGCTAATAATGGCGAACTGGTTAGGCCGTTGTTTGTTCAGGAGATAAAAGAATGGGACAGGACAATTAAGAAATTTGATAAAGAAGTTATTAATCCTAAAATATGCTCTCAGGAAACAATAGATCAGGTAAGAGCTATAATGGAGAACGTAGTGAAAAAAGGTACAGGCTCAAAGCTGTATTCACCTAATTTTTCTATGGCAGGAAAAACAGGTACGGCTCAGGTAAATTATGGCAAAGGAAAAGACGGGATGTATTATTCATCTTCGTTCGCAGGATATTTTCCTGCAGATAATCCGCAATATTCATGTATTGTAGTTATCCATAAGCCAAGTATCAGTAAAGGATATTATGGAGCAGACGTATCGGGGCCGGTATTTAAAAGAATAGCTCAAAAGATATATACCGATGTGCCTTCTACAAACAAGGTTAAGAAACTGGACGGACAGATAAAAGAGCAGGATAAATTATATGCTTCTTATTATGATAAAGAGGCAAAAGTTAAAAATGTTGTGCCAAATATAATAGGTATGAGCGGTATGGATGCCGTAGCACTATTGGGTAACATGGGGCTGAAAGTAAAGGTTATAGGGATTGGGAAGGTTAAGAAACAATCGTTACAGCCGGGGGAAGCTATATATAAAGATCAAACTATAATACTGGAATTATCGTGATTTTAAGAGATATATTATACAGGACATCTATTGAGGCGGTAAAAGGCGCCACAGATATTGATGTGAACAAAATTGAGTTTGATTCACGCCTTATAAAGCCGGGCGATGTTTTTATAGCTATTAAAGGTACTGTTAGCGATGGCCATGATTTTATTGATAAAGCTTTAAGTCTTGGGGCGGCTGCAATTGTTTGTGAAATTTTACCTGAAAGGACAGAAGAAGGTATTACTTATATAGAAGTTAAAAGCGCAAGTGCTGCATTAGCGCACATGGCGGCAAACTATTACGGAAACCCTTCTCAAAATGTTAAGCTAGTAGGGGTTACAGGTACTAATGGTAAAACTACTATAGCATCATTATTATATCAGCTTTTTAAGAATGCCGGATATAAAACAGGGCTTTTAAGTACTGTGAAAATAATGGTAGATAATATAGAATACAAAGCAACCCATACAACACCGGATTCTCTTACTATAAACAGGTATCTGAAAGAAATGGAAGATGCCGGATGTGAATATTGCTTTATGGAAGTGAGTTCTCATGGTATTCACCAGAACAGAACAGCAGGACTTCATTTTGCAGGAGGTATTTTTACTAACCTTTCTCATGATCACCTTGATTACCATAACACCTTTGCAGAATACAGGGATGTTAAAAAAAGGTTCTTTGACGAATTGCCTAAAGGTTCATTTGGCCTTGTAAATGTAGATGACAAGAATGGCCTGGTTATGCTTCAGAATACAAAAGCCAAAAAACTTACTTATGCCTTAAAAACCTATGCTGATTATAAGGCGCAGATATTAGAGAATCAGCTATCCGGGCTATTGCTGAAGATAAATGAACAGGAGGTCTGGGTTAAACTGATAGGCACTTTTAATGCTTATAACCTGTTGGCTATTTATGCTGCGGCAGTTAATCTTGGTTTGGAAAGCCAGGAAGTATTAAGACTAATGAGTGAACTTGAAAGTGTTTCAGGAAGATTTCAGTTTATAGTATCTGATACTAAAATAACAGCAATAGTAGATTATGCCCATACACCGGATGCGCTGGAAAATGTAATAAGTACTATAGAGAACATACGTACACGCAATGAACAGTTAATAACAGTGGTTGGTTGTGGCGGAGACAGGGATAAAACCAAAAGGCCTCTTATGGCTCATATAGCTTCTAACATGAGCGATAAGGCCATTTTTACATCAGATAATCCACGAAGTGAAGTGCCGGAGGATATTATTAAGGATATGGAAGATGGTGTTGAGCCACAAAATTATAAAAAAACACTTGCGGTTGTAGACAGGAAACAAGCTATCAAAATAGCGTGCCAGCTGGCGAGGCCAAATGACATTATACTCATTGCCGGAAAAGGCCATGAAACGTATCAGGAAATTAAAGGTGAACGTTTTCACTTTGATGATATGGAAACAGTAAAAGAGATTTTAGGACAACTCAACAAATAAGCGGAACATATGCTGTATTATTTATTTGAATACTTAGACAAACAGTTAGATATACCGGGCACAGGGGTGTTTCAGTATATAACTTTCCGTTCGGGGCTGGCAATTATATTGTCGCTTCTAATTTCAACTGTTTTTGGTAAAAAAATTATCAATTTCCTTAGAAGGCAGCAGGTTGGAGAAACTGTTAGAGAGCTTGGACTTGAAGGACAGGCGCAAAAAGCAGGTACGCCTACAATGGGAGGGCTTATTATTATAGTAGCAACTCTTATACCGGTAATATTGCTGGCGAAGCTTGATAATATCTATGTGATGCTGCTTATTATTACCACTTTATGGATGGGTACAATTGGCTTTATAGATGACTATATAAAAATATTTAAAAAAGATAAAGAAGGGCTTAAAGGAAAATTTAAAGTAGTAGGTCAGGTAGGGCTTGGCCTTATTGTAGGATACATACTTTACTTTCATCCCGCAGTTACTGTTAGAACAGATACCGGTAAAGTAAATATTTACAGTGAAGCAAACGTAAATGTTATCTCTCCTGCAGGACTGGAAGAAAAATCTACGGCTACTACTATTCCGTTCTTTAAAAATAATGAGTTTGATTATGCCGAAATGCTTTCATGGGCAGGTGATGGATATGAAAATTATGCATGGCTGATATTTATACCCGTAGTAATATTTATTATAACTGCGGTATCTAACGGGGCTAACCTTACGGATGGTATTGATGGACTTGCCGCAGGAACATCGGCAATAGCAGTACTGGCCCTTGGTATTTTCGCTTTTGTATCGGGTAATATTATTTTTTCCAATTACCTCAATATAATGTACATACCCAATTCGGGCGAAATGACGGTATATATAACTGCATTTGTAGGGGCATTAATAGGTTTTCTTTGGTATAATACCTATCCGGCAACTGTATTTATGGGAGATACCGGAAGTCTTACTATAGGTGGTGTTATTGCAGTACTGGCGATAGCAGTAAGAAAAGAATTATTGATACCTGTGTTATGCGGAATTTTTCTTGCAGAGAACCTTTCGGTAGTATTACAGGTAAGCTATTTTAAATACACAAAAAAGAAATTTGGAGAAGGCAGGAGAATATTTTTAATGTCGCCGCTGCATCACCATTACCAGAAAAAGGGATATCATGAAAGTAAGATTGTAACCCGTTTTTGGATTGTAGCAATACTATTGGCAATATTTTCATTAGTATCCTTAAAACTAAGATAATCTATGAGACTAGTTGTGCTTGGCGGAGGGGAAAGCGGTGTTGGTACTGCCATCCTTGGAAAAAAGAAGGGGTATGATGTATTTGTTTCCGATTTCGGAAATATAAAATACAATTACAAAGAAGTCTTGGGGCTTCATAATATTGCTTGGGAAGAAGAGAAGCATACGGAAGGACTTATTCTTAATGCAGATATTGTAATGAAAAGTCCGGGTATTCCGGATAAGGCGCCAATAATAAAGGCGCTCAAGAAAAAAGATATTCCTGTAATATCAGAAATAGAATTTGCCTCTCAGTTTATAGATGTAGAAACTATTGGTATAACGGGCAGTAACGGTAAGACTACAACAACAATGCTAACGCATTACTTGCTAAAACAGGGTTCGCTTAATGTTGGGCTTGCCGGAAATATTGGAAAAAGCTTTGCCTGGCAGGTTGCCGAAAATAAGCATGAGGGCTATGTGTTAGAGTTAAGCAGTTTTCAGCTGGACGGAATACGAAATTACAGGCCGCATATAGCTGTAATTACCAACATAAGTCCTGATCACCTGGATCGCTACGAGTACAAATATGAATTGTACATAGAAGCCAAATTCAGAATAACAATGAACCAGACCAAAGATGATTATCTGGTATATGATGCAGATGATGAGATAATTTCTAAATGGTTAGAAAACAATAAGATTAAAGCACAAAAGATTCCGTTCTCGCTTACACACGAAGTTAAAAACGGAGTTTATTTAAAAGGAGATACTATTATCAGCAATATTAATAAAGACGAATTTACCATGCCTACACACGAACTGTCATTAGAAGGAAAGCACAATGTAAAGAATGCTATGGCTGCAACGGCTGTTGCGCAGCTTATGCGAATAAGAAAAGATACCATAAGAGAGAGCCTTTCTGATTTTCAGGGTGTGGAGCACCGACTTGAAAAGGTACTGAAAATACAAAATGTGCAATATATAAATGATAGTAAGGCTACCAACACTAATGCTACTTTTTTTGCCCTGGACAGCATGAATACTCCTACCGTATGGATTGTTGGCGGTGTAGATAAGGGTAATGATTATGATGAGCTTATGCCATTGGTAAGAGAGAAAGTAAAAGCTATTGTATGTCTTGGTGTTGATAATAAAAAAATCATGGATGCTTTTAGCAATGTGGTAGATGTAATGGTTGAGACGGCAAGCATGCAAGAAGCTGTAAAAGTAGCCCAGAAACTGGCTGAAAAAGGAGATACTGTATTGTTGTCTCCGGCATGTGCCAGTTTTGATTTGTTTGAAAGCTATGAAGATCGTGGTAAGCAGTTTAAAAATGCAGTTCAGAATTTGTAATGGCAATCTGGCTGTCTGCTAACTGCAATAGACAAAATGAATAAAGAATAAAACGATGAAAGAATTAATCAATAACCTGAAAGGAGATAAAGGGATCTGGTCATTTGTAATGCTGCTGGCCCTAATTTCGTTCATGCCGGTTTTCAGTGCAAGTACTAATCTTGTATATGTTATCGGTAAGGGCTCTACTATAGGTTATTTGGTTAAGCATTTGGTTCATATTTTTATTGGTTTTGGTCTTATTTACTTTGTACACAAAGTACCGTATCATTATTATAAAGGTATCTCGCAAATAGCACTCCCTATTGTAGGATTGTTGCTTGTTTACACTTTTTTTCAGGGCACAGTAATAGATGGGGCAAACGCCAGCCGTTGGATAAAAGTTCCTTTTATAGGGGTTACCTTCCAAACATCTGCACTTGCCTTTATAGTGCTTATGGTTTATGTGGCCCGGTATCTTGCAAAAATGCAGGATAAAGAGGTGACGTTTAAAGCGTCGTTCTTTGAGTTGTGGATTCCGGTATTTGCTATATTGGCACTTATACTACCTGCTAACTTTTCTACAGCAGCGCTTATATTTTCTATGGTGTGCATGCTGGTATTTGTAGGCAGGTATCCGTTACGGTATTTAGGTACCATAATAGCGGCAGGGGTAGTTATGCTGGTGTTGTTTGTTTTGTTTGCAAAAGCATTTCCTAATGCAATGCCAAACAGGGTAGATACCTGGCTGAATCGTTTAGAGCGTTTTTCGTCCAACGAGCCTAATGAAGATGATTATCAGATTGAGAAAGCAAAGATTGCTATTGCATCAGGAATGATATATGGGCTTGGGCCCGGTAAAAGTGTGCAGAAGAACTTTCTGCCACAGTCATCATCCGATTTCATTTTTGCCATTATAGTAGAGGAATACGGTTTGGCAGGAGGATTGGCTGTATTGGCATTATATCTTATGCTGTTTTTCAGGTTTCTGGTTACTGCACATAAGGCAAAGTCGCTCTTTGGCAAATTACTTATTGTAGGTCTTGGTTTTCCTATAATATTTCAGGCATTAATCAATATGGGCGTAGCTGTAGAGTTATTGCCTGTTACAGGGCAGACACTGCCATTAATTAGTAGCGGAGGTAGTTCTATCTGGATGACATGCATATCTGTTGGGATAATAATAAGTGTTACTAAAAAAGAAGAAGAAATAGCAGAGGAACTGGCGGAGAAAGAAGAACGTGAAGCAACATTGCAGCGAATGATTGATGAACATATACTGAAAGAGAAGCAGGAAGAAGAAGCGGGAGTTTTGGCAACTGAAGAAGCCAATGTAAAACATGGGCAGCCTGCTGCATTCTCGATAGAAGATAAGTCTAAAAATCCAATGAGCGCTGTTTTTGGGAAATAGGTTTTAATAAATGGAAAAGAAAAAATTCATATTAAGTGGTGGTGGTACCGGAGGACATATATATCCGGCAATTGCTATTGCAAATGAATTAAAATCGCGCTTTCCGGATTGCGAAATACTTTTTGTTGGTGCAAGCGATAAGATGGAAATGCAAAAAGTACCACAGGCAGGGTATAAAATAACAGGACTTTGGATTGCAGGCATACAAAGAAAACTTACGCTGGATAATGCTATGTTTCCTTTAAAACTCATGAGTAGCCTTGTTAAGTCGCGAAAAATAGTAAAAGAGTTTAAACCGGATGTGGTTATTGGTACGGGTGGTTTTGCCAGCGGACCATTATTAAGAGCCGCATCAGGAATGGGAGTGCCAACAATTATACAGGAGCAAAATTCATTCCCGGGAATAACAAACAAATGGCTGTCTAAAAAAGCAAAAAAAATATGTGTTGCTTATGACAATCTTGAACGTTTTTTTCCGTCGAATAAAATTGTACTGACAGGTAACCCTGTACGAAGTGATATTGTAGATGTAGCCGGTAAAAGGGCAGAAGCTATTAGCCGTTTTGAACTGAACCCTGATAAAAAAACATTGTTGGTTTTAGGGGGTAGTTTAGGTTCAAGACGTATTAACCAGCTTATTGCGAAAGAACTTACCTGGCTTGATGCTCAGAATATTCAGGTAATATGGCAGTGTGGCAAATTTTATTTTGAGGAATACAGGCATTATGGTGATAAAGAGGGAGCGAAGGTGCTTTCTTTTATTGACAGGATGGATTTGGTATATGCAGCAGCAGATTTTGTAATATCACGATCAGGTGCATCATCGGTTTCAGAGCTTTGTTTAGTAGGAAAGCCGGTAGTGTTTATTCCGTCGCCTAATGTTGCCGAAGATCATCAGACAAAAAATGCAAAAGCTATTGTAGATAAAGACGGAGCATTAATGATTAAAGAAATACAGCTTGATACCCAGTTTCAGCCAGTGTTTTCAGATTTAATAACAAACCCTGAAAAACAAAAAAAGCTGGGTGAGAATATAAAGAAGATGGCAAAGCCAAACGCTACCAAAGATATAGTTGAAGAGATAATAAAATTGATAAAATAATATAGTTAATAGTATAAATGGATCTGAACCAAATACATAACGTCTATTTTGTAGGTATAGGAGGCATAGGTATGAGTGCCCTGGCCCGCTATTTTAAATTTATAGGCAAAAATGTTGCCGGTTATGACCGTACACCAACTCATCTTACGGATGAATTAAAAGCTGAAGGAATAGCCATCCATTTTGAAGATAAGGTTGAGCTTATAGGGCTGCCGTATCTTAATAAGGACAATACACTGGTAGTTGTAACTCCGGCAGTACCTAAAAATCATATACAATGGAATTATTTCCTTCAGAATGATTTTGTAGTAAAAAAACGTGCAGAGGTGCTAGGTATTATTACTAAAGATACCTTTTGCTTTGCTGTGGCAGGTACACATGGTAAAACTACAACGTCCAGCATCCTGGGGCATATTTTGTATGAAAGCGGATTAGATGTTACTGCTTTTTTAGGCGGGATTGTAGAAAATTATAATTCAAACCTTATTGGCAGTGGTAAAACCGTGACTGTTGTTGAAGCTGATGAGTTTGACCGCTCTTTTTTACACTTGCATCCGGATATTGCCTGTGTTACATCGATGGATGCTGATCATCTTGATATTTATGGCGATACGGCTTCTATAGAAGCGTCATTCAGAGAATTTGCAGATAAGGTGTCAGATAAAAAACATTTGTTTGTTACTAATGGCCTCCCGCTTGAGGGTATAACAGTAGGGGTTCATGAGGGAGAGTTTTCTGCGTCAAATATCCGTATAGAAAATAGCTGGTATGTATTTGATGTGGTTACACCGCATGAAACAATTACAGATCTTAGGTTTGCGCTTCCTGGGCATCATAATCTTACCAATGCGTTACTGGCTTTGGCAATGGCAAAAACCTATGGCGTGGCAACTGATGATATAAAAAAAGCGCTTGAATCTTTTAAAGGTGTAAAAAGAAGATTTTCTTATCAGATAAAAAAAGAAGGATTAGTGTATATAGATGATTATGCACATCATCCCACAGAAATAAATGCGGTTTATCAGGCTGTTTCAGAGCTATATCCTAATGAAAAGGTGTTAGCCATATTCCAGCCTCATTTGTTCAGCCGTACAAGAGATTTTGCAGATGGGTTTGCTAAAAGCCTTTCGGCATTTGAAAATGTGGTTTTACTGGATATTTATCCTGCTCGCGAACTGCCAATGGAAGGGATAACCTCTAAATGGCTTTTACAAAAAATTGAAAACCCGAAAAAAAAACTGGTTTCAAAAACTGATTTACTGCCTTTTTTAAAAATGACAGATGCAACAGTTATTGTTACTATAGGGGCGGGTGATATAGGTGAAATGGTGCCTGAAATTAAAAAGATTTTAGATGAAAAAAATTAACTGGAATAACATAAGATTGGTGCTTATTTTGAGTGCGGTTGTTTTCCTTTATTCTTTCGCGTCTAAACGGAATGAAAACAGGAAAATAAAAGAAACCGATATTGAGTTTGCAGAGGCTGAAGACTTTATAACCCATGAGAAAGTTAATAACTTGTTGATACAAAATTTTGGCAGCATACAAAGCATTCAAAAAGATAAATTAGATTTGAATAGCGTTGAAAAATCCCTTGACAAAAACCCAATGATTGACAAGGCAGAGGTTTACGCTACAATAGACGGGAAGTTGAAGGCGATAATTTCGCAGAGAAAGCCTGTTGCCAGAATTTTTCGGGGGGATAATTCGTACTATATCGATTACAGGGGTGACGAAATGCCACTTTCTGATACCTATACCGCAAGGGTTCCTCTTGTAACGGGAGAGGTAAACAGCATTGAGAAGGAAAAATTGCACAAGTTGCTTAATTATATCAATGACGATGAATTTTTAAAGAAAAACATCATCGGTATTGAGGTTGCTCTTACGGGTAATCTTGTTATGCGAAGCAGGAATTACAATTATGAAATTCAGTTTGGCAAGCCGGTAAACATTGAAAAGAAATTTAATAACTATATGGCATTTCTTCAGGATGCAGTAAAAGATACATTGATAAAACAGTACAAAACAATAAATCTGAAATTTACACAACAGGTTGTGTGCACCAAAAAATAGGGTTATGGAAAAAGACAGCATTGCAGTAGGTTTAGATATCGGGACAACAAAGATTGTTGCGATGATAGGCAGGAAAAATGAGTATGGAAAACTGGAAATCCTGGGTGTCGGAAAATCCAAAAGCCTTGGTGTGGCCAGAGGTGTTGTTAATAATATTACGCAGACTATACAGTCTATTCAACAGGCTGTTCAGGAAGCGGAAGCCGATAGCGGTTATAAAATAAATGATGTAGTTGTTGGTATAGCCGGACAGCACATTCGCAGTATTCAGCACAGCGATTATATCAGCAGGAATAATCCTGAAGAGGTAATTGGCGATGCCGATATTGATATGCTTATTAACCAGGTGCATAAACTGGCAATGCTGCCAGGAGAAGAAATTATCCACGTATTGCCGCAGGAATTTAAGATTGACGGGCAAAATGAGATAAAAGAGCCGATAGGTATGTATGGCGGCAGGCTTGAAAGTAGTTTTCATGTTGTTGTAGGGCAGGCTTCATCTATCCGTAATGTAGGCAGATGTATTAAAAGCTCGGGGCTTGATCTTTCAGGATTAACTCTTGAACCGTTAGCTTCTGCTGATGCTGTATTAAGCCAGGAAGAAAAAGAAGCAGGTGTTGCACTGATTGATATTGGTGGTGGTACTACCGATCTGGCTATTTTTAAAGATGGTATTATCCGTCATACGGCAGTTATACCTTTTGGCGGAAATGTAATAACAGACGACATAAAAGAAGGATGTTCTATTATAGAAAAACAGGCAGAACTGCTTAAGGTAAAATTCGGGTCAGCCTGGCCGGGTGAAAATAAAGATAACGAAATTGTTTCTATTCCGGGATTACGCGGAAGGGAGCCAAAAGAAATTTCCCTTAAGAACCTTTCTAAGATTATTCATGCCCGTGTGGTAGAAATTATAGAACAGGTGTTTGCAGAAATAAAGGCTTACGGACATGAAGATCCGCGCAAAAAGCTTATTGCCGGTATTGTGCTTACAGGAGGGGGAGCCCAGCTTAAGCATATTAAACAGCTTGTTGAATATATAACCGGTATGGATACAAGAATAGGGTATCCTAATGAGCATCTGGCAGGTAATTCTGATGAGGAAATATCAAGTCCTTTATATGCCACTGCGGTAGGATTGGTAATGAACAGCCTTCGCAATCATACGCAAAGTGCTACTCCGCTGGTAGAACTTCAAAAACCGGCTGAACAACCGGTTTACAGGCAGCCTGTTTTAAATACGGCAGCTGCTGAAGTTGTACAGGGAGGTTATGAAGAGGAGGATATGGAAACAGTAACGGCTCAAAAAGAAAACAGCAGAGGAGATGAGTCTACTGAAAAGAAAGTGAAAAGGTCATTTTTTGACAAGTATATTGATAAGATTAAAGATTTTTTAGATAACGCAGAATAAAAACCCAATTGATATGATGAGCAACTCAGATTTTGGAAGCATTACGTTTGATTTACCCAAAAATCAATCGAACGTGATCAAGGTAATTGGTGTTGGCGGAGGCGGAAGCAACGCGATAAACCACATGTTTAAGCAGGGGATCAAAGGTGTTGATTTTGTTGTTTGTAATACAGATTCACAGGCATTGCAAAATAGCCCTGTACCAAACAAAATACAGTTAGGTGTCGGATTAACCGAAGGCCTTGGTGCAGGCGCAAACCCTGAAGTAGGGCAGCAGTCGGCTCTCGAGAGCATTGAGGATATTGAAAAGATGCTTGACACTAATACTAAAATGATATTTATAACTGCCGGTATGGGCGGCGGAACCGGAACAGGTGCTGCTCCTGTTATTGCCCAGCTGGCTAAAGAAAGAGATATCCTTACAGTAGGTATTGTTACCATACCTTTTCAGTTTGAAGGTAAGGTAAGGTCCGAACAGGCATTATCTGGTGTAGAAAGGCTTAGAAAGCAGGTAGACTCTTTAATCGTTATCAATAATAATAAGCTGCGTGAAGTTTATGGTAATCTTGGTTTTAAAGCAGGGTTCTCTAAAGCTGATGAAGTTTTGGCAACTGCCTCAAGAGGTATTGCTGAAGTTATAACGCATCACTATACACAAAATATTGACCTTAAAGATGCTAAAACAGTATTGTCAAATAGTGGTACTGCTATAATGGGGTCTGCTATAGCATCGGGTGATAACCGTGCTAAAGATGCTATTGTTGATGCTCTTGATTCACCTTTATTAAATGATAATAAAATTACAGGTGCTAAAAACGTATTGTTGCTTATCGTTTCGGGTACAAGTGAAATTACTATTGATGAAATAGGAGAAATAAATGATCATATCCAGGCTGAAGCAGGTTATAATGCTAATATCATCATGGGTGTTGGTGAAGATGAGTCTTTAGGTGATTCTGTTGCTGTAACTATTATTGCTACAGGCTTTAATGTAGAGCAGCAAAACGAAATTGTAAATACAGAGCCTAAAAGAATAATCCATGCATTGGAAGAAGGACAGAGACTGGTTCAGGATCTTACAAATAAGCCAATGTCAGGATTTGATTTTTCAGTGCCGTCTGAACAGCCAAAAACTGAAGTAAAACCACAGCCTGTTGTTGAAGAAAAAATAATTTTTGAGCTTGAAGAGGAGGAGGCTGAAGGAAAAAAGCCGACAGCTGAAGTTGCAGAACCGGAGTTTCCTTCTTCAGAATACATCAATAATCTTGACGTGTTTTTTGAAATCGTTTCACCGGAACCAGTGGTTGCTCCTGCTCCTGAACCTGTAGCAGCTCCTGTTGCTGTTGCGCCTGCGATGACAGAAATTAAAGATGTTAGGGAGATTGAAGTATTTGAGCCTGAGTTTGTAGTGGCAGCTAAGAAAGAAGAAGAGCAATTTACATTCTCATTTGATCTTTCTACAGATAACATTAAAAGAGAAGAAAAAGTTCTTTTCAGCTTAAGTGATGAAACCCGCGATATTAAAGTTAATGAGCCGGTACAGGTAGTTCCTGTTACTGAGCTTAATGAAACAGGTATTGTGAGGTATTCGCTTGAGGAATATCTTGAAAAAGAAACTGAACTTTTAGAATCTAAGCCTGTTGCTAAGGTTGAAGAACCTATTGCTCCGGAGCTTAATCTCACAATGAAAACTGCCGAACAGGAACCTGCTAAGCAGACTTCTGCTAATGAGGATATTTCTCCTGTAGAAATGACTATAGAAGAAACACTTAAAATGAGAGCGGAAGAGCGCAGAAGGAAAATGAAAGAGTTCAATTATAAATTTCATAACAGTTCTGCAAGGATTGATGAAATTGAAAAAGAACCTGCTTATAAAAGAATGGGTATCGATCTAAACGACTCCCGTACAGATAATAGCAAATCGCGCTTGTCTTTAGGAACAGATAGCAACGACGACTTACAGTTGCGTTCTAACAACTCGTTCCTGCATGACAATGTAGATTAACTAATCCAAATGTGAACCTTTGACCCGAAAATATAATAGTATTTTCGGGTTATTTTTTTATCTTCGCAGGCACATTAAAACTTGTACTATGAGTTTACAAAACGATATCATGGACGCTATTAAAAACGCCATGAAAGCTAAAGATACAGTAGCTTTAGAATCACTTAGGGCAGTTAAATCAGCATTACTGCTGGCGCAGACTGAAAGTGGGGCTAAAGAAGAATTATCTGCCGAAGAAGAAATAAAATTACTTCAAAGGCTGGTAAAACAACGCAAAGACAGTGCTAACATATACATAGAGCAGGGACGTCAGGATCTTGCTGACCCTGAACTTGAACAGGCTGCTGTAATAGAAAAGTTTTTACCTGCACAGCTTAGTGAGGAAGAAGTTGAAGCTGTTGTGAAGAAAATTATTGCTGATAATGGCTTCTCAGGAATGGCAGATATGGGTAAGGTGATGGGAATTGCATCCAAAGAGCTTGCCGGTACTGCTGACGGAAAAACAATTTCAAATGCAGTTAAAAAGGCATTAGCATAACATTATAAATTTCTGATCTTATTTTACATCAGAAATAATCGGCCTCATGGCTCAACTGGATAGAGCACTGGATTTCGGCTCCAGCGGTTGGGGGTTCGAATCCCTCTGAGGTCACAAAACCTAAGCGTCAGAATTTCACCTGAAATCCTGACGCTTTTTTATTGTCTTATTTTTAACTCCATCTGAATGTTACAGCGTTCATAAGGAGATTCTAAACCGGCCACCTTTTCAAATCCGAGTTTATGATATAGATTTATAGCAGGTTTTAATATAGTATTACTTTCAAGATAAATATTGGAGGCTCCTAAAGATCTTGCCTTTTCTATTATTGCCTGTCCGAGCAGCCATCCTATATTTTTTCCCTGTGCTTTTGGCGACACTGCCATTTTGGCTAATTCGTAATCATATAGAGTATTATCCATTTTAAGTAAAGCGCAAACACCTACGGGATCTCCATCATATAGAGCTACAAAAATACAGCCTCCATTGTTTAATATATATTCTTCAGGATTGTCAAGAGCTTTATAATCTGCGGCCTCCATTTTAAAATAGGTTGTTATCCATTCTTCATTTAGTGTTTTAAAAGCCTCTTTGTATTTAGAAGTATAATTTACTATTCTTACTTTTTTACTTTCCCTTTGCTTTTTTTGTTCCTTTACTCTTTGTAGCAGTGATTTTTGAGTAAGTACAAATTCCCATTCTTCAATAGCTTTCCATAAATTATTTTGGGTAGATGTAAGTATATCTTCTATGGCGTTATTTACATCCATATTCTGCTTTTTCATTTTTTCAGCCATTTGTAACCCTTTCTCAGAAAGCACTATTATATTCTTTCTGCCGTCATTTTTATCTTTTCGTTCGGTAACAATTCCCTTTTTAGACATCTCTGCAACTATTTTGCTTACAGAAGGATGGGAGTGCCCTATATGTTGGGCAATACCTGTAATTGTATTTTCTTCATGTGTGAGTGTATGAAATACCGGGAACCACTTGGGCTGAAGCTGCACATCATATAACTCATATATTTTGGCAGCATCTTCTGTTATTTTATCTGTAAGTATTCTCAATCGGCTGCCAATTGCCATTTTTCCTGTTTTATTAAAAAAATTCATATAATATTAATTACGTAACTGATTACGTAAATGTATAAAAATTTTCAATTTCTTATTCAATTCGACATAATTTGTGTTTTTGATTTCTTTGGATGGTAAAAACTTAACATTGAGATGTGTTTTAAAAGCTTATTTTTGTTAGGATTAAATTTACATTTAATTGATAATGTAATAACATTATGTGCGAAATGATGCAGAAAACCTAATATAATAGCAAAAAGTTTACCCCATGAAACAACCAGTTGAAAAAAAAGACGAAGCGGCTAAAGAAGCTGCATCTTTAAATGACCCAAAAATAAGTGAAGAATCTTTGCCAGATGCTGTGAAGCCGAAACCTGCAAGAAGACCGAGAAATACAACCAAATCTGCAGAGCATAAGCCTGTTGAAATTGATTCGGATAAGCAGGAAGAAATAAAGGAGGAGATCAATACTGAAACTTTAAATGACGAAGTTACAACAGCTTCTGAGGAGCCGGTTGTAAAAGTAGATAAGCCTGCTAAAAAAGATAAAAAGGTGAAAGATAAAGAAAAGAGCAAAAAAGAAAAAGATAAGAAAAAGAAGAAAGCAAAATTGAAAGGTTTAAAGGAGAAGGGTAAAGCTAAAAAAGCCAAAGCTAAAAAGAAGGCTAAGGATAAAGTTAAAAAGCAAAAAGCTAAAGCAAAAGCTAAGAAAATAGAAAAATCTAAAAAGAAGGCTAAATCTAAAAAGAAAGCGAAGTCGAAAGGAAAAAAATAGAAGCATTTTCTATAGTTAAAAAAAGCGCATCATTAATTGATTGCGTTTTTTAATGAGCAAATAATGATAAATGTTAAAAAATTAACATTGTATAATTTATTAATTCAGGTCCCGTTATAGTATCGAATATGGGAAGGACTATTAATGAAGAGAACAATCATCTTACTGTTTTCAATATGTAATATATTGACAGTTGCGGCTCAGGAAGAAATTATTATAGGTAAAGATACTCTTATAAATCAATCTCTTGTTACTCAAAAAGGTTCTGTATATAAACAACTTTTAGTGCCTACGGTATTAGTTGGATATGGAGTGGTTGGGCTTGCTAATCACGGAATTAAAGATTTTAATACAACTGTACGATCAAGAGTTTCTAAAGGGCAGGGTGATGGAACCACAATAGACGATTACACCCGCTATGCACCGCTTGTATCTATATATGCCTTAAATATAGCCGGTATTAAAGGAAAGCACAATTATAAAGATCTTACGATAATTGTAGCTACTTCACATCTTATTATGGCAGGCTCGGTAATGGGCCTCAAATCATTGTGTAAAGAGCAAAGGCCGGATGGGAGTACTGACAATTCTTTTCCATCAGGGCATACCGCTACTGCTTTTGCAGGGGCAGAAATTATGTGGCAGGAATATAAAGATGTTTCTCCATGGTATGGCGTTGCAGGGTATGCGGTTGCTTCCGGTACAGGAGTTTTGAGAATGTATAACGACAGGCATTGGTTTACTGATGTTGCTACCGGAGCGGGTATAGGTATTTTAAGTACAAAACTGGCTTACTGGCTGCATCCTTTTATTCAGAAGCAATTGTTTGGAAATAAAGAAGAAAATAAGATGTCCATATTAGGACTTCCCTTTTATAATGGTGAGCAGGCAGGCTTAAGCGTAGTTATTAAATTTTAAGTGTAGCATTGGTTCTACGGATAGCTTCTTTGTCTTTATAATCCAGCCAGGCTTGCCCTTTATACTTTCGCATCCAGTTGTCAAAATAGCGGTTAAAAGCCACATTAGTTAATCCTTTTATAAGATTTGAAGGCCTTCCGGCTAAGGAGCGCAGACTTAAAGAAAAGCCGGGAGTAAGGTATTTCATATAGTGCCACCAGCCTTCAGGCATATATAGCATTTCTCCGTGTTGCAGGGTGGTAATGTAAGGCTTTACATGTTTAAGTGCGGGAAATTTTTCGAAATCAGGATTGTCAAAATCTATATCTTCATTGCATATCCATGAATAAGGTAGGCGGTACATGTATTTGGTTTCTTGAGGATCTACAAGTACACATTGTTTTTGTCCCGCAAAATGAAAATGAAGAATATTAGGAAAGTCGATATCATAATGCATAAAGACTTTAGCATTTTCTCCGCCAAAGAAAACTAATGGAAGATTTTTGAGCAGCCGTAATCCTAAGTCTGGCCACTTCATGTCTTCTTTCATAGAAGGTACATCTTTCATTAGGTTATATAGGAAAATACGAAGATCTGTAGGGCCTTTTTCCAGAATGTCTATATACTGTCTCATAGACATTTTAAAATCAGGTTCATTTACTTTTTTAGTGTAATCTGTTTTACGGCTGTCATAAAGCGGAACGGTTTTGTCTCCGGCGATCTCTCTCAGAAATTTAAAATTCCACTTTGTAAAAGCGGGCCAGTCTTCTATTTGATTGGTAATTACTACAGGTTTTTGGGGCTTGTAATAATTCTCTATGAATTCTTTTTTGGTGAGTTTTCCAACTCTTTCTATTTCTTTATATTCAAACCCCATGACCCAATGCTAAGTTAGTGTTAAGCTTAACAAATGTAATGAAAAACCAAACTGATAATTGGGTAGTTATTAAAATATATATGCTATAAATTATTGGGTTGTAATATATAGATCAAGCCCTTTATGCAATTGCATAAAGGGCTTGATTTTAAGCTTTAAAGGGTGATACTTTTTTGGTTAAGGTCTTCTTCCTACAGCAAGTCTGTAAAGAATTCCTATGATTGCAAGTACTAATAGTATATGGATAAAGCTACCTACTGCTTCACCAAAACCAAAATATCCTACCAGCCATCCTATGATAAGGATTACAATAATTAACGATACTAAATCTCTCATAATATATTTTTTTATTAGTTAGTATGTTAAAATTACTTCTTTATAGCGGTAGGTGTTAATTAATTATGAATCCTTTAATAGCCAAATTTTTCTTAATAAAAAATCAGTTATAAATAAATGATTAAAAACACCCTTGTCTGAAGTTTAATTAAGTACTTTTGTTTTGTTATAGAATAATTTGCAATGCAGACTCCATTAAAAATTGCAGTAGTTGGCTCGGGTTTAGTAGGGTCATTACTGGCAATATACCTAAAAAGGGCAGGACATACTGTTCATGTTTACGACCGCAGCCCTGATATAAGAACCATTCGTTTTTCGGGAAGATCTATTAATCTGGCCATGTCACACAGAGGGTGGCGCGCCCTTGACGATGTGGGTTTAGGGGATGAGATAAGAAAGATAGGTATACCAATGGAAAAAAGGGCTATTCATCTTATAGGCCAGCCACTTAATTATCAATACTACGGTAGTGAGGGAGAGAGTATTTTTTCTATATCGCGCGGTGTGCTTAACAGGGAGATGATAAATCTGGCAGAAGCCGAAGGTGTGGACTTCTTTTTTGAAACTAAAATATGGGATGTTACCATGGCGGATGCTACACTTCATGCAGGTGAAGAAGAAAAAGGCCCCTGGGAAGATCTTAAATACGATATAGTTTTTGGGGCTGATGGTGCTTTCTCCAGGATAAGACACAGAATGCAGCGCCAAAGCATGTTTAATTACTCACAGGAATTTTTAAATACAGGCTACAAAGAGCTTAATATTCCGTCTAACCCGGATGGAACTCATAAGCTTGATAAAAATTCGCTTCATATATGGCCCCGACAGGATTTTATGCTTATTGCACTGCCTAATCTTGATGGCAGCTTTACCTGCACTCTTTTTATGCCTTTTGAAGGAGAAAACTCTTTTGAATCTTTAAAAGATAAAGAAACACTGGAAACTTTCTTTGCAACGCATTTCCCCTCTACCATAGAAGTTATACCTAATCTGGTTGAAGACTTTTTTAAAAATCCAACCAGCACACTTGTTACAATGAAATGTTACCCCTGGACATATAAGGACAAGGTAGCGCTTATAGGTGATGCAGCCCATGCCATAGTTCCTTTTTACGGGCATGGTATGAACGCCGGATTTGAAGATATTACTATTCTTAACCAGCTTATGCAGCAATACGGCGACGATTGGGAAGCTATTTTTAAAGAATATCAGGTAAGCAGGAAACCCAATGCCGATGCTATTGCGGAACTATCCTATCGCAATTTTATGGAAATGAGATCTAAAACTGCAGATGCAGGCTTTTTGCTTCAAAAGAAAATTGAAAAGCATTTTTCAGAAAAATATCCCGATAAATGGCTACCTTTATATAGCAGGGTAACATTTAGTTTCAGGCCTTATGCTGAAGCATTGGCACTAGGCGACCATCAGAAGGCTATAATGGACGAGATAATGCTAATGGACAACATTGAACAGAAATGGGATAGCAAAGAAGTTGAAGATAAAATACTTGAACTTTTAAATACTCACTGACAAATAAAAATTTAAAAAAGAAATGCATTAGAAGGGATATGGTAAAATTGACTTTTTTTGGTGTTGCTAAATCGTTTTTCTGTTGTTGAATCTTCTTCTAACGTTAGGTGAATGTTGAGATATTTTTAAAAAAAATCTTTAAAAGCAATTAATTGAATAAATTATAATGCTTGCACAATAAATCATATAGATTTATGTTATTTATACTTAATCTATATTAATTTCAAATAATTAACAAATAATGGGGTTTTTAAATTGGGAAAAATAAATAATGTATAAGTAATTTATTTAAACGCAAGATTTCGTATCGTTTAAGTTTGCAATAAATTATTGTTAAGAATTGATAAAAAAAACCATTTTATTTTTTTTTATGCCTTAATGATATAAATTTGCCAATCTTATACAAGAAAAATTTTAACAATAAGAAACTATTATTAAAAAATCAGAAAACTAAATTTTTAAAAAAAATGGCAAACGCATCTATTCAGAAGGTTGAGAAAAATGGAGAATCTAAAGGATCTAATATCTTCGCAGGTTTAGCGATAGTATTATCTATAGTAGTTGGTATCCTTGTTTGGAAATTTATAATGGGAGATCCTTCTAACTTCCAGGATGGTAATCCTGAGGGCCACCCACTACCGGGTAACTACCTGGCGATGGTTTACAAAGGTGGTTATGTAGTACCTGTACTAATGGGACTATTATTAATGTCGATTGTGTTTTCATTTGAGCGTTTCTTTGTTATCAGCAAGGCTTCAGGAAAAGGAAATGTTGAGTCTTTCTTAAGAAAAGTACAGTCTCAGATCAGCAACGGAAATATTAATGAGGCTATGGCTGAATGCGATAAACAACAGGGTACTGTTGCTAATGTTGTAAAAGCAGGTCTTTTAAAATATGAAGAAGTAAAAAGAGAAGGTTTTGACAGCGAAAGAGCTGAAGCTGCTATTCAGCAGGAAATTGAGCAGGCTACTTCATTAGAAATGCCAATGCTTGAAAAAAACCTTGTAATTATTTCTACACTGGTATCAGTTGGTACGCTAATGGGTCTATTAGGAACAGTAACAGGTATGATCAAGGCGTTCTCTGCTCTTGGTGCAGGTTCTACTCCTGATTCATCTCAGTTAGCAAATGGTATCTCTGAAGCACTTATTAATACTGCTACAGGTATTAGTACTTCTGCGCTTTCAATTATTGCTTACAACATCTTTACGTCTAAAATTGACAAACTTACTTACTCTATTGATGAGGCTGGATTCACAATTGTACAAACGTACAGAAGATTCAGATCTCGTGCTAACCAAGCATAATCAATAGTAGAAGTATAAACAATATATGGAGTTTGAAAGTACACTTATAATGTGTGCTTTCTAACGTCCGTAGCTAATAAAAATCAATAATGGCTAAAGTTAAAATATCAAAGAAGAGCACAAGGATAGACATGACCGCGATGTGCGACGTGGCATTCCTGCTGTTATCATTCTTTATTATGACTGCTACTGCAAAACAGCCAGAACCTAAACCGGTAGATACTCCGGCTTCAACAGTGCTTGATAAGCTTCCTGAAGAAGGTGTGGCAACAATTACAGTAGGTGATAAACAGGCATTTCTTTCAATTCCTGATCCTGAGGTAAGAAGAGGTACTCTTGAGCGTATTTCTACTAAGTATGGTGTAAACTTTACTGATGAAGAATATAAAGAGTTTTCTAAAATCGATGGTTTTGGTGTTAAGATCAATGAACTTAAAGGTCTTTTAAAGCTTGACGCTGCTAAAAGAAATGAACCTGGGGTTCAGAAAGGTATTCCTTTTGATACTATTACTAATCAGTTAGGTGACTGGGTTCAGTTTGCAAGGGAAGCTCAAAAAGCGAAACTTGATGAAAAATTTGCAAAAGGGGAGATAACCGTAGATCAGTTTAGAGATGGAGATCTTAATATTGCTATAAAAGGTGATGCTAAAGAAGATTACCCAACTATTAAAAGAGTTATGGATATTCTTCAGGAACAAAAAAAGAACAGGTTCTATTTAGTGACCGGTTTAAGAGATGAAAACTTTTAATTTTATAAACACACTATAAAATGGCAGAATTAAATACCGGCGACGGCGGTGGCAAGAAAGGCGGCAAGGTAAGAAGTAAGAAATCTAATCCGGGAGTTGACTTAACTGCGATGGTAGATTTGGCTTTCCTTCTTATCACCTTCTTCATGCTTACCACTACGCTGTCCAAGCCGCAATCTATGCCGCTTGCAATGCCGGATAAAGACCCTAATAATATAACTGACCGTACTCCTATCGATGAGTCTCGTTTGATGACTATTTTAATAGGAAAGGATAATAAAATAATGTGGTATAGAGGTAAGTTTGAAACACCTATTGAAGCACCAACGGAAGCTGTATTTGGTAAAGACGGAATACGTCAGGATCTTTTAAAACAGATAAAAATTGGTAAGGCTATTGCTGAAAGAGATGGTAAGCCTGAACAAGGACTTATTGTTAACATTAAGGCAAGTGACAAGGCAAGTTATAAGAATCTTGTAGATATGCTTGATGAAATGGCAATTACCCATCCGCAGCTTTATGCAATTGGTGATATTACGCCTGCAGAAATTGACCTATTGACTCAATCGGGTTTATACTAACCTAAAGAGTTAATTAAAAAACTATTATTATGTCAAAACTGAATATATTTAATAAGTCCTGGGTTGATATGGTCTTTGAAGGCCGTAACAAAGAGTATGGCGCATATCAGCTTCGTACAGAAAACCCAAAGACTACAGTAAAGTCGCTTATCATCGGGGCAGTGCTTTTTACTTTTCTTGTAGCTACACCTAAAATTGTTGAGAAACTGGGTGATATAGCTTCTAAGGATAAAAAAGATGATGTGGATAAAGTTATCGAGGTGATTGATCTTCCGCCGCCACCGGTTGAAGAACCGCTTCCGCCACCACCACCACCGGTAGAGCAGCAACAGGCGCCTAAGTCTATTGTTGAGGAAGTGAAGCTTAAACCGCTTGAGGCAGTTAAGAAAGAAGAAGTTCCGGAAGATCCGCCGAAACAGGAGCAGTTTAAAGAAGCTGATCCGAGTTCAAGGAATGCTGAAGCAAGTCCTACAGGAGATATCAATATTGGTAAACCATCAGGTGACCTTGATAAAGGAGTTGAAGCTCCTGATAACACTGTTTATAACTCTGCAGGTCTTCAGGTTCAGCCTGAGTTCCCGGGTGGTATAGCAGCATTCTATAAGTATGTTAACAATAACTTCAGGATTCCTGAAATTGACCAGAATTTACAGGCTAAGATATATGTATCTTTTGTTGTTGAAAAAGATGGTTCGTTAACTGCAATTAAAGTACTTAGGGATCCTGGTTACGGATTAGGTAAAGAAGCTGAGCGTGTGCTTAAATCACTTAAAATTAAGTGGCAGCCGGGTATACAAAACGGTAAGCCGGTTAGGGCTTCATACAACCTTCCTATTACAATTAATATTAGATCATAAGGAATATAGAGATGCTTTCAAAAAGAAAATCTCACCAACAAACACAGAAATCGCCCATACAGCGATTTCTGTTTGTTTTAGGTATAGTGTTTTTCCTAATGTATTTTGCTTTAGGCTTAATGATAATATTCTGGGAAAAAATTCCGTTATCACTAACCCGTAATGGCAGGCTGGCAATGGGTATATTGCTTATTGCTTATTCTTTTTTCAGGTTTATAAGGCTTTGGCAAAGTACCAAAGGAAACAATAATGAAGATGAATAAAATATATAAAATATTTTTTATAGGTATTATTATAGCTCTTGCTGTTTTTTCCTGCAAAGGAGATAAGGCAGGGCAGGGTACTAGCGAAACACTTACCTCTGGTAAAACCACAATATTGGTTGATAATACCGTTCAGCCAATTGTGGAAGATGTACTTGCCGTTTTTCATAGTGTTTATGACCGGGCACATGTAACTCAGGTTAATATGACTGAAAATGAACTGGTAAATGCTTTATTGAAAGATTCTGCCAGTGTAGTAGTATTACCAAGGCTTCTTACTGAAGAAGAAAATACCCATTTTAAAAAGAGAAAAATAACGCCGCAAATTACTGCGTTTGCCTCAGATGCAATTGCATTTATAACTAATAAAAGCGTAAAGGATACCGTTATTGATCTTGAAGAAGTCCTGAAAATATTAAAGGGTAATACTTCTGATAAGGTGCAGAAACTTGTATTTGACAATCCTAATTCCAGCACGGTGCAGTATCTTCTAAAAGAAGCCGGGGTTAAGCAGGTTCCTGCTCAAAATGTGTATTCACTTAAAACAAATGAAGAGGTTATTAAGTATGTACATGACATTCCCGGCGCAGTTGGTATAGTTGGGGTGAACTGGCTGTCACAACCTACACCTTCTTTAGCAGGAATAGTGTCTGATATTACTGTTTTGGCAGTAGATAATGTTAAAACTGACAAAGGAGAAAAAAAATATTATAAGCCCTCTCAAAGCAATATTGCTACGGGTTCTTATCCTTTAATACGTAAGTTATACGTGTTAAATTACAGTGGGAAAGACGGATTAGGCATGGGTTTTGCAACTTACATAGGTGCATTTGAAGGACAACGCATTATTTTAAAGTCCGGATTACTGCCTGTTGAAATTCCGACAAGGGAAATAGAAGTGCGAAATGAGCTTTAGGCTTAGTATAAATTTGAACAAGTAGAATTATAAAATAATACAAATGAAAGAGTTGAAATTTCTCGGATTATCATTACTGTTTTTTGGAGCAGCATCTGCACAGGATGTTGATCAGGCAAAAAAAGCAATTGATGCCGAACAATACCAAAAAGCAAAAACAATTTTAAAATCGCTTATAGCGTCATCACCGGATGAAGGAAAAAATTATTTCTTTTTAGGGGATGTTTACCTTAAGCAGACAGAGCAGGACTCTGCTGCCATTTATTTTAATAAAGGTAAAGAAGTTAAAAAGAACCCTGAATTCAACTTAATAGGGTTAGGTCAGATAGATCTTAATAATGGCAATACAGCCGCGGCTCAGACTAAGTTTGCAGCTGTGGAAGAGGAAATGGGAAGAAGAGATGTAGATCAGCTTATTTATATAGGCCGTGCATATATATTTTCTGAAAAGCCGGATTATAAAAAAGCAATTACTTTTTTAAATAAGGCTATTGCAAAAGATTCTAAATCTGCTCAGGCATATCTAAGTCTGGGAGATGCTTATTATGGCGACAGAAAACAAAACGAGGCATATTCTGCATATCGTAATGCTCTTCAGTATGACAGCAGTTTGTTAAGAGCTAAACTTCAGTTGGCTGTTATTACTAAAAATACCAGGGCTGCATTCCCTGAGGCAATTAAAGCTTTTGAAGCTATTGTAGCTGCAGATCCTAACTATGGACCTGTTTACAGAGAGCTTGCGGAAACGTATTATATTTGGGGTGTAGTTCAGCCGGAAAAAAAGCCGGAATATAATGCTAAAGCACTTTCTTACTATGAGAAATACATGACTCTTACTGATTATTCACTTAACTCACGTATGAGACATGCAGATTTTCTTCTTTTAACAGGAGATTACAAAGCGCTTGAAGCTGAAGCTCAAAAAATGCAGCAGATGGATAAAGTTAATCCAAGAATACTGCGTTACTTATCTTATTCACTATATGAAAACGGTAAATATAAAGAAAGCTCTGCTGCTATGAGGGAATGGATTGCTAAAGCAGATCCTAAGCGTATTATAGCACGTGACTACCTTTATCTTGGACTTGCAAATCTTGCATCGAGTGTTGGACAGGACGAGCAGGGCAATAGTATAATTACAGATCAGGCTGCTTTTGATGAAGCAATTGCTAATATTAAAAAAGCTGCTGAAACTGATATTAATATTACAGCTGAGTTTAATACTATAGGTCAAAAACTATTCAAGCAAAAATTATATGGTCCTGCTGCTGTAGTATTTGAAATTGCTACAACAAATCCGGATAACCCTAATCTCTTCTTTGATAGCTTTTACTATGCTTACTCTGTTTATTACGATCACGTAAATAAATCAGACGAGGACAAAAAAAATAATATTGAAAACCTTAAGAAAGCAGATAAATCTCTTCTTAAAGTAATTGAGCTTTCTCCTGATGCTCAGGATGCTCATTTATACAGAGCCAAAATCAACAGATATATAAATACTGATGAATCTTTGGGAGAAATGGCTAAGGCTTATGATGAGTACATAAGGATAGTAACCGCTAAAGGACAGGCAGAAATAAATAATCAGAAAAATAATCTTCTGGATGCTTATGCTAATGCAGGAGCTTACTACGCATTGACTGATAAAGCCAAAGCTACTGACTATTTTAATAAAGCACTTGCAATTGATCCTAATGATGAATTTGTAAAAAGCCAGTTGAAAGCATTAAAATAATATTCTTTCATAACTACAAAAAACCGATGGCAAGCCATCGGTTTTTTATTTGCTTAAAATAAAGTGATTATCCTTATCTTTGCACCCTGTTTGAAATATCATGCTGAAGAAGGAAATACAAATACAAGTAGAAAAAGGAGAAATGCTGCCGTTAATGGAAGAATTCTATACCATTCAGGGAGAAGGCTATCATACCGGTACAGCAGCATATTTTATCCGGGTTGGCGGTTGTGACGTTGGATGTCACTGGTGCGATGTAAAAGAAAGCTGGAATGCTGAACTGCATCCGCCAACAGAAACTGAAACCATTGCCACGAATGCTGCAAAGTATGCAAAAACTATAGTGGTAACCGGAGGAGAACCACTTACCTGGGATATGGGCCCTCTCACATCCAAGTTGAAAAATGCCGGGTTAAAAGTGCATATTGAAACTTCCGGAGCTTATTCTTTATCGGGTACCTGGGACTGGATATGCCTGTCTCCTAAAAAAACTAAGCTTCCTACAGAGGAAATATATGAGCATGCCCATGAGCTTAAAATGATTATTCATAATAAGCACGATTTTATTTTTGCCGAAGAACAGGCTGCCAAAATAAATGGTAATGCAATTCTTTTCCTACAGCCGGAGTGGAGTAAAAAAGAAGAGATGACACCACTTATTGTAGATTATGTAATGAATAACCCTAAGTGGAGAGTATCACTGCAAACACATAAATATCTTAATATTCCTTAATAATTTAAATCAATCTAAAAATGAAAAAATTACTATTAGCAGCAGTATTCATGCTGGTTGCGCAAGTAACAATGGCACAAACGGCAGATGCTACTTTTAAAGCAGATGCTATAAAAGTACTTAATCTTAGTGGGTTTGCTACTCAATTTGAAATGCTTACTAAAGATATAGTGAAAAATGTTCCTGCTGAAAAACAGGCTGAGTTTAAAAAAGATCTTGATGCTTCTATTCAGGATTTGATAGCTAAAATAGCTGATATATATATGCAGGAGTTTACGCATGAAGATATTAAAGCAATGCTTAAATATTATGAGAGCCCTGTAGGTAAGAAATTTGCTTCTAAAACCGGAGTGCTTTTTGAAAAAGGACAGGCTGCAGGACAGGAATGGGGCATGGGACTTCAGGGCGTTATGGCAAAATATATGGAGTAGTCGCACAGTAAATTAAATACAAAACCCCGAATTAAAGTTCGGGGTTTTGTATTTTAATAAAGTCTTGCGAGATAGTCATAATGCTCGCCTTCCAAAACCAATTCACAATTCAATCCATTAGCATGCGCTGCGTTTTGAAGCGTATTGTAATCTATATACATCCAATTAAAAGGATCTTCTTTCTGGTTTTTATAGGAGATGTTAAAAATGACCTCTCCATAATATTCAACATCAGATGGAATCCATTTTCCGCCATCTTCATCTTCATCAAACATATAAATAATATCAGATGAATCGAGTAATATCTGCCCGCCTTCTTTCAGTAAAGATTTTAGCTTCTGTAAAAAACCGGAAATTTCAGAAAGCTTTCCGCACATTCCGGCACCATTCATTAGCAATAATATGGTGTCAAATTTTTCGGTCTCGTCTATTTGCATAATATTTTCTGCCCTGGCATCTTTTACACCTCGCAATACACAGGCTTCTATTGCATTTGGAGAAATATCTATAGATGTGACTTCAAGATTTCGTTCGGTTTGCAGGTATAAAGAATGGCTGCCGGCTCCGCAGCCTGCATCCAGCACTTTGCCTTTTGCCATCTGCAATGCTTTTTTTTCTAGTTTAGGCATCTCTTTAAACTCCCTGAATAAATAAGCAACACTCATTTCATCCTCTTCAGAAATTGATGTTTCAGTAATTAAATTTTCCGGTGAATTGTTGGTCTGATAGTCTAATATAGCTTTTCCGAAAAGGTCTTTCATTTTTTTATACTTTTGCCAGATGATTGATAAATGTCCTGTGTGATGGATGACTTTTTAAAACAGCTCCCAAAGCTTGCCAAAGATAAGCATAACGAAAACAAAAAGTTTTTTGATAAGCTTAAAAAGAAAGCGCCTAAAAACCTGGATTATATTATGCAGGAGCTGCATGATAAGGAATTTAAAAAAACAGACTGCCTTAACTGCGCTAATTGCTGTAAAACCACCGGGCCTTTGTTTACCCTGGCAGATATAGAGCGTATTGCAAAGCATTTCAGATTAAAACCACAACAATTTATTGATAAGTACCTGCGTATAGACGAAGATAATGACTATGTGCTGCAAAGTGTACCCTGTACTTTTTTAGACAATGAGAACTATTGTATGATTTATGATGTGAGACCTAAAGCTTGCAGGGAATTTCCACATACCGACAGGAAAAAATTTCAGCAAATATCAAATCTTACACTTCAAAATGTTGCTATCTGCCCCGCAGCTTATAATATAGTCGAAGAAATGAAAAAGAAAATTGTGTAGTTTTGTTTTTCTAAATTTTTGGTATGTCAACATTTACCACTTTAAAGCCGGTGCTCTATACAAAAGAATTAAAAGCAACAATAACCTTTTATACTACTATATTGGGTTTTGATTGTGCAGCATTTGAAGAATCTCTGGGGTGGGCATCTGTGATAAAAGATAATATAGAAATAATTTTTGCCTATCCGAATGAACATGTCTCTTTTGCAAAACCGTATTTTACGGGTTCATTTTACATTATTACGAATAAAGTAGATGAATTATGGTCCAGGTTTAAAGAGGTTTGTAAAGTTTGTTATGATATAGAAAATTTTAATTATGGAATGCGGGAGTTTGCAGTTTATGATAATAACGGTTATTTATTACAATTTGGTCAGCAAATAGAATAATCAGGCTATGAAAACATTTAAAAGAATTTTTATATTAATATTTGTATCGGCCATAATAGCCACAGGGCTATTTTTTATAAATAGTAATATTATTGTAAATAACTTTACCGATAAGATATTTGAAATTGCTTTTCTGACTATACCGGTATTTATTATTCTCACTATATTATTATATGTAAACAGGGCATTGGTAAAAACTATAAGGAATACAAAAAAGAAAAAACCTTCCGGAGAGGAAGGTTTTAATAATTAAGCAGCCACTTCTTCGTTGTGGTGCTTTAGTTCTTCAATAATGCCGCCGATGCTTTCAAGTTTTTCTTCAATATATTCAAGCAGGCCTTCAATACGGTCTTTTAAGTCAGTGAAAAAATCGATGGCAATATCTACATAGCCTTTAATTTTTTCAATGAATTTTATAATGTATTGAACTATATTGTCAATTGTTTCAGTAATATTCATAGCTTTTGTTTTTAGATTATTAATACAACTGAAAATTACGAAACGCTGCGCATACTGTAAAAGACTTTGTGTAAACATTAAGAATTAAAAATCTATTCTTTATATATAAGATACTTTTTTCTTATTGTTTTAAATTTAGCAATATCAGATTCCCAGCTTTTTCTTATTTCCTTTTCGGTAATGCCAGCTTCTATTTGCTGCTGTAATTTAGATGTCCCAGCCAGCTTTGTGAAGAAAGGAATAAAAAATTTAGATTTATCTGCGGTTTCCTTATAAGCTTTTATCACCCATTTTAATTCCAGACCTTTTACTTTATTTATAGATGAAAGATCCTCACCATAACATTCAACACCATTATACAAGGGATCTTTAGCTCCATGATTGGGTTTTGGCGTAAAATGATATCCTGTTTTTGGCAGAAAAGGTGATCCGTAAATCTGAAATTGTTTATCTGTTCCGCGTCCTACGCTCACATTAGTACCTTCAAAGAAGCAAAGGCTTGCATATAAGTTAATGGCCTGGTCGTTTGGTAAATTTGGAGATGGCTTAACAGGTAAGTGATATTCCATATTTTTATCGTAATCTGAGCAGGGAATTACTGTAAGCTGACACGGATTAGTATTTTTAGTCCATTTTTCGCCATTTATCATTTGTGCATATTCTCCTATTGTCATTCCATGTAAAACTGGAATGGTGTGCATTCCAACAAAACTTGTGTTTTCTTTTTCAAGAACGGGGCCGTCAACAATATTGCCATTAGGATTAGGTCTGTCTAAAACTACCAGTGGAATATTATTTTCAGCACATGCCTCAATTATATAATGCAGTGTAGATATATAGGTATAAAAGCGGGCACCAACATCCTGAAGATCAAAAAGCATAATATCTATATCTTTCAGTTGTTCAGGTTTAGGTTTTTTATTATTACCATATAATGATATAATTGGTAGGCCTGTTTGCGTGTCTTTACCATCTTTAACCAGTTCTCCTGCATCAGCAGTTCCGCGAAAACCATGCTCAGGAGCATATATCTTTTCAAGGGCAATGTTTTTAGATAATAGAAAATCTACTATTGATATACTTTCGTTCGTAGTATTAATTCTTACGGTGCCGGTCTGATTGGTAACAATACCTACTTTTTTTCCTTTTAGTAAAGGAGCATAGTTTTTAAAATTTTCGGCACCGGTTTTAAATTCAGATAATACTGCCTGATTAGGAAGGGTATCTATTATTATTTCATTTAATTGTGACTTTTGACTGTCTTCAGTTGGTTTTGCCCGAGAAACAGAATTTCCGCAGGCAGCCATAAGTATAAATGAGAATAAAAATGTATTTTTGAACAACGAATAAGATACCATAAGTCAGTTGAATTTAGAATATTTCATAGCCCGTAGGCTGGTTACCGCAAAGAACCATAAAAGTAGTATATCTGCACCAATTATAAAAATAGCGATTATAGCTATAGCTGTAGGTATTATCATGATGATAATAGCCATAGCAACGGGTGTTGGACTGCAGGATAAGATTCGCGAAAAAGTATCTGCTTTTAACGGACACGTTATTATCACTAATTTTGATGATAATCAATCTGACGTAAGTGTAGAGCCTCTATCAATCCATCAAAACTTTTATCCACAATTCAGATCGGTGCAGGGAATAGATCATATTCAGGCTGTAGCTTCTAAAGCAGGTATTATTAGAACTGAAGAGGCTTTTGAAGGTATAGTTTTTAAAGGTGTGGGGAAAGAGTATAAATGGGATGTGCTCAAAGAATATATTGTAGAAGGAAGAATACCGGATTTAAAACACAGCCTTAATAATGAAGTATTGCTTTCGCAGTACCTTGCCGACAGATTAAAGCTAAAGGTAGGCGATAAGTTTAATACTTTCTTTATGAAAGAAAGCGGAAACGGTATGCCTAACCTTAGAGTGTTTCAATTAGTAGGTATTTATAATTCGGGATTCCAGGAATTTGATGCTACCTATTTAATAGGTGATATTCGTCACATACAACGCATCAATAAATGGAAAAGTGATCAGGTAGGGGCTTTTGAAGTTTTTATTGATGACTTTACTAAGATAGATGAAAAAGGAGATGAGATATATAAAGCCATACCCTCTACCTTATTTTGTCAGACAATTAAAGAGAAATACATTAATATTTTTGAATGGTTGAAATTGTTTGATACCAACATTATTGTTATTATAATAATAATGGTAGTAGTATCTACAATTAATATGATTGTTGCCTTGCTGGTACTGATTCTGGAACGAACCCAAATGGTTGGAATGCTAAAAGCACTTGGGGCTACAAACTGGAGTGTGCGAAAGATATTTTTATACAATGCAGCTTACCTTATAATAAAAGGATTGTTTTGGGGTAATGTTATAAGTATTGGATTACTGCTTATTCAGAAATATTTCGGAATAATTAAGCTTCCTCCGGAAAATTACTATGTAACTGTTGCTCCCGTAGCTATTGATGTACCGGCTATACTACTTATCAATGCCGGAACTATTATAGTGTGTGTGACATTATTATTGATACCTTCATATATTATTACCAAAATATCACCCGTAAAAGCATTGCGATTTGACTAATAATAGATTTTGCTTAAAAATTTGATCCCGGTTAGGCCGGGATTTTTTATTACTACATATATATAAGAGTATTTTTTTTAAATAAAAATGTGATGTGATTAGAAACTTTTCAATGCTGCTATAGTTTTAAAGCTTAAAATTGTCAAAAATTCAATATTGTCATCCTTGTCATCTCTACAAAACCAAAAATAATTCATACTGCAATAATCGGGTAATTAGACAGTTGAGAAATAAGGTTAAAAAAACATTAAAAAAA
>NZ_JAMXLA010000001.1:348436-617240 GCF_024054175.1 Flavobacterium sp. NRK1 | reverse complement strand
GTTGAAAAAAGATTTGGAGGTAATAAAAAGTTTGCTACTTTTGCACCCGCAATCACAGCGAAGTTCTTAGATACAATGTACTGCAGTTTTCACTCATATAAAGGAGTTGGAAATGGCCGAAAAAAAAGTTTCAAAAAGACTTGGATTATAAAGGAAAAAGAATTTATCTTTGCCCTCCCAAACCGCGAGGAATTGGGAAAGATTTAAGACTTGAAATTTTGAAGGGGCAGCTTGGAAAAAAGAAAATTTTTTTTTGAAAAAGCTTGCAGGTTTAAAAAGAAGTTGTACTTTTGCACCCGCTTTAAGAAACAAACGCCTAAGGGCAGAAACGGGAGAAGCGAAAAACAAAGAAGACACGTTCATAGACATATTGGATTGACAGCATAAGAGAGAGTAAGAAACTCGCTTATCATAAAAAAATGACCTAGCAAAAAAGATCGTAAAAATATTAAAATATACGATGAAGAGTTTGATCCTGGCTCAGGATGAACGCTAGCGGCAGGCTTAACACATGCAAGTCGAGGGGTAGAAGTCTTCGGACTTTGAGACCGGCGCACGGGTGCGTAACGCGTATGCAATCTGCCTTGTACAAAGGGATAGCCCAGAGAAATTTGGATTAATACCTTATAGTATACTGATGTGGCATCACATTAATATTAAAGATTTATCGGTACAAGATGAGCATGCGTCCCATTAGCTAGTTGGTATGGTAACGGCATACCAAGGCAATGATGGGTAGGGGTCCTGAGAGGGAGATCCCCCACACTGGTACTGAGACACGGACCAGACTCCTACGGGAGGCAGCAGTGAGGAATATTGGACAATGGGCGCAAGCCTGATCCAGCCATGCCGCGTGCAGGATGACGGTCCTATGGATTGTAAACTGCTTTTATACGGGAAGAAACCCTGGCTCGTGAGCCAGATTGACGGTACCGTAGGAATAAGGATCGGCTAACTCCGTGCCAGCAGCCGCGGTAATACGGAGGATCCAAGCGTTATCCGGAATCATTGGGTTTAAAGGGTCCGTAGGCGGCTTTATAAGTCAGTGGTGAAATCCGGCAGCTCAACTGTCGAACTGCCATTGATACTGTAGAGCTTGAATTATTGTGAAGTAACTAGAATATGTAGTGTAGCGGTGAAATGCTTAGAGATTACATGGAATACCAATTGCGAAGGCAGGTTACTAACAATCGATTGACGCTGATGGACGAAAGCGTGGGTAGCGAACAGGATTAGATACCCTGGTAGTCCACGCCGTAAACGATGGATACTAGCTGTTTGGCAGCAATGCTGAGTGGCTAAGCGAAAGTGATAAGTATCCCACCTGGGGAGTACGAACGCAAGTTTGAAACTCAAAGGAATTGACGGGGGCCCGCACAAGCGGTGGAGCATGTGGTTTAATTCGATGATACGCGAGGAACCTTACCAGGGCTTAAATGTAGTGGGACAGGCTTGGAAACAGGCCCTTCTTCGGACTCATTACAAGGTGCTGCATGGTTGTCGTCAGCTCGTGCCGTGAGGTGTCAGGTTAAGTCCTATAACGAGCGCAACCCCTGTTGTTAGTTGCCAGCGAGTCAAGTCGGGAACTCTAACAAGACTGCCGGTGCAAACCGTGAGGAAGGTGGGGATGACGTCAAATCATCACGGCCCTTACGTCCTGGGCTACACACGTGCTACAATGGCCGGTACAGAGAGCAGCCACTGGGTGACCAGGAGCGAATCTATAAAACCGGTCACAGTTCGGATTGGAGTCTGCAACCCGACTCCATGAAGCTGGAATCGCTAGTAATCGGATATCAGCCATGATCCGGTGAATACGTTCCCGGGCCTTGTACACACCGCCCGTCAAGCCATGGAAGCTGGGGGTACCTGAAGTCGGTGACCGCAAGGAGCTGCCTAGGGTAAAACTGGTAACTGGGGCTAAGTCGTAACAAGGTAGCCGTACCGGAAGGTGCGGCTGGAACACCTCCTTTCTAGAGACACGATCGTTGGGTCATATTATGAGAAGAAGATAACTTACTCTCGCTGTTAGTTCAAAAATTTAAAGTAAAGAGAGCTGAAAATAAAATAGTCTCGTAGCTCAGCTGGTTAGAGTACTACACTGATAATGTAGGGGTCGGCAGTTCGAGTCTGCCCGGGACTACTATAAGCTTACAGCGCTTTACAAAGAGGAAATTTTAGAAGTTGAGTTGCACTATTTAGTGACAAGCCGTATAGGAAAGTTAACTAAAAACTGTTAACTGATAACTAAAAAAACGGGGGATTAGCTCAGCTGGCTAGAGCGCCTGCCTTGCACGCAGGAGGTCATCGGTTCGACTCCGATATTCTCCACAGATTAATGTAACAGTTGATCAGTTATTTAATGTAGCAATTATTGGTACATTGTTAAATTGATACATTGTTGCATTTAGAAAGTTCATTGACATATTGAGATAAATTCAAAAAGTAGAAAAATATAGAAAGCATGTATGTTTTGTATAGCGATATACAAGACGCGTAAGTACAATAAGTAAAATAAGGGCGTATGGGGGATGCCTGTGGCTCTCAGAGGCGAAGAAGGACGTGATAAGCTGCGAAAAGCTACGGGGATTGGCACACACGAATTGATCCGTAGATATCCGAATGGGGCAACCCACTATGTTGAAGACATAGTACCCGATAGGGGGCAAACCCGCTGAACTGAAACATCTAAGTAGGCGGAGGAGAAGAAAACAAAAGTGATTCCGTAAGTAGTGGCGAGCGAAAGCGGAACAGCCCAAACCAGAGTTGTTACGGCAATTTTGGGGTTGTAGGACCACGATATTCTATGCAAACCGAACAAGAAGCATCTGGAAAGTTGCACGATACAGGGTGATAGTCCCGTATTGGTAAGGGATGTAATAGATAGTGGTATCCTGAGTAGGGCGGGGCACGTGAAACCCTGTCTGAATCTGGCGGGACCATCCGCTAAGGCTAAATACTCCTGAGAGACCGATAGTGAACCAGTACCGTGAGGGAAAGGTGAAAAGAACCGTGAATAACGGAGTGAAATAGATCCTGAAACCATACGCCTACAAGCGGTCGGAGCCCATTCGTTGGGTGACGGCGTGCCTTTTGCATAATGAGCCTACGAGTTACCGTTGCTGGCAAGGATAAGCAATTAAGTTGTGGATCCGTAGCGAAAGCGAGTCTGAATAGGGCGCTTTAGTCAGTAATGGTAGACGCGAAACCGTGTGATCTACCCATGGGCAGGATGAAGCTGTGGTAACACATAGTGGAGGTCCGAACCGGTTGACGTTGAAAAGTCTTCGGATGACCTGTGGGTAGGGGTGAAAGGCCAATCAAACTCGGAAATAGCTCGTACTCCCCGAAATGCATTTAGGTGCAGCGCTGGCTATAGTTATATAGAGGTAGAGCTACTGATTGGATGCGGGGGCTTCACCGCCTACCAATTCCTGACAAACTCCGAATGCTATATAATGATTACCAGCAGTGAGGGCATGGGTGCTAAGGTCCATGTCCGAGAGGGAAAGAACCCAGACCATCAGCTAAGGTCCCCAAATGTATGCTAAGTTGAAAAAACGAGGTTTGTCTGCCCAGACAGCTAGGATGTTGGCTTGGAAGCAGCCATTCATTTAAAGAGTGCGTAACAGCTCACTAGTCGAGCGGACGAGCATGGATAATAATCGGGCATAAGCATACTACCGAAGCTATGGATTTAACGTAAGTTAAGTGGTAGGGGAGCATTCTAAGGGGGTTGAAGGTGATATGTGAGTATTGCTGGACCGCTTAGAAAAGAAAATGTAGGCATAAGTAACGATAATGCGGGCGAGAAACCCGCACACCGAAAGACTAAGGTTTCCTCAGCTATGCTAATCAGCTGAGGGTTAGTCGGGACCTAAGGCGAACCCGAAAGGGACAGTCGATGGCCAACGGGTTAATATTCCCGTACTTCTTATAATTGTGATGGGGCGACGGAGTGATGAAAGCACCGCGAACTGACGGAATAGTTCGTTAAAGTACCTAGCTATAGAACCTATAGGCAAATCCGTAGGTTTTGGTGAAATACGATAGTACACGGAGTCTTCGGACAAAGTGATAGTGTGCCTAAGGGCTTCCAAGAAAAACCTCTAAACTTAGATTATAAGAACCCGTACCGTAAACCGACACAGGTAGTCGAGGAGAGAATCCTAAGGTGCTCGAGAGATTCATGGCTAAGGAATTAGGCAAAATAGACCTGTAACTTCGGGAGAAAGGTCGCCAGCAGCAATGCTGGCCGCAGTGAAAAGGTCCAGGCGACTGTTTATCAAAAACACAGGGCTCTGCAAAATCGTAAGATGAAGTATAGGGCCTGACACCTGCCCGGTGCTGGAAGGTTAAGAGGAGATGTTATCTTCGGAGAAGCATTGAATTGAAGCCCCAGTAAACGGCGGCCGTAACTATAACGGTCCTAAGGTAGCGAAATTCCTTGTCGGGTAAGTTCCGACCTGCACGAATGGTGTAACGATCTGGACACTGTCTCAGCCATGAGCTCGGTGAAATTGTAGTATCGGTGAAGATGCCGATTACCCGCAGTGGGACGAAAAGACCCTGTGCACCTTTACTATAGCTTAGTATTGACCTTGGATAAGTGATGTGTAGGATAGGTGGGAGACTATGAAGCGGCGTCGCCAGGCGTTGTGGAGTCATTGTTGAAATACCACCCTTTGCTTATCTGAGGCCTAACCCCGGTATCCGGGGGACATTGCTTGGTGGGTAGTTTGACTGGGGTGGTCGCCTCCAAAAGAGTAACGGAGGCTTCTAAAGGTTCCCTCAGCACGCTTGGTAACCGTGCGTAGAGTGCAATGGCATAAGGGAGCTTGACTGAGAGACATACAGGTCGATCAGGTACGAAAGTAGAGCATAGTGATCCGGTGGTTCCGCATGGAAGGGCCATCGCTCAAAGGATAAAAGGTACGCCGGGGATAACAGGCTGATCTCCCCCAAGAGCTCATATCGACGGGGGGGTTTGGCACCTCGATGTCGGCTCGTCACATCCTGGGGCTGGAGAAGGTCCCAAGGGTTGGGCTGTTCGCCCATTAAAGTGGCACGCGAGCTGGGTTCAGAACGTCGTGAGACAGTTCGGTCTCTATCTACTGTGGGCGTTAGAAATTTGAGTGGATCTGATTCTAGTACGAGAGGACCGAGTCGGACAAACCTCTGGTGTATCTGTTGTTCCGCCAGGAGCACCGCAGAGTAGCTACGTTTGGAAGGGATAAGCGCTGAAAGCATATAAGCGCGAAACCCACCACAAGATGAGATTTCTTTTAAAGGTCGTGGAAGATGACCACGTTGATAGGCTATAGATGTAAAGGCAGTAATGTCATAGTCGAGTAGTACTAATAACCTGTAAGCTTATGTACGCCTCTTTTCCCGCCCTTTGGGGCGGGAGAGAACTTTCTAAATCAAAAAATACTTATTATTTATCTCAGTATGTTAAGATATTGCTGCAAAGCAGCGTTTGGAGTTCTAAATTTGGAGTTCAGGGCTTGTCCCTAAACCCATAACCCGAAACCAATAAACCTCTTAAGGTGGTTATTGCGGCGGGGCTCACCTCTTCCCATCCCGAACAGAGTAGTTAAGCCCGCCTGCGCAGATGGTACTGCAATTTGTGGGAGAGTATGTCATCGCCTTTCTTTTGAAAACCCTTCATCATTACGATGAAGGGTTTTTTGTTTTGATGGTACTGCAATTTGTGGGAGAGTATGTCATCGCCTTTCTTTTGAAAACCCTTCATCATTACGATGAAGGGTTTTTTGTTTTATATCATTTCTTCCTAAAAATCTTAATGTTGTGGAAATTCCACACTTACTTGTGGACTTCTACATATTTTTATAAAATATATTTTCTGTACAAATAATTTAATTCACTGTAATACAGTGTTTTATACTGTAATTTAATTGCTTATAGATAATGGTATGATTATTTCACTGTAAATTATATCTAAGTAGTTAAATGGTTATGAAGAAGATAGGTATAGGTATATTTTTGTTGTTTGGTATATGTGCTAATGCACAAATGGCTACTGACGCAAATACTAATACTAAAAATATGTTTTCTATATTTTATCAGGAAAAACAGTATAAAAAAATAGAAAATACTCAGGTTCCAATTGATGTACTTAGACAGGCTAGTTTTAAATATACTGGTTTTGCATTAAATAAAGCATATTCTTCTGGCGAAGGAGAATATAAGCTGATGCTTAAAAAACAAAATAAATTTGTAAATGCTGTTTTTAAGAGTAATGGAGAATTTATTAAAGAAGTAACTAATTGAGTTAAAATATATAGTAAGGTGATTGAAGAATTTATTCTTCGAATAGAAGGAGACGGGAGCGTCTCCTTTTGTTTTTCTTAACACATTATAACTCTCAAAACTATTACATTTGTAAATATTTTTATATCCGATGAGTTCTAAAATACTGGTAATTGACGATGATACGGCTTTTTGTGTAATGCTAAAAACTTTCCTGCAAAAGAAAGGTTTTAATGTTACGAATGCTTTTACAGGTCAGGAGGGCGAAGAGGAAATAAAAAAACAAGCTTTTGATGTTGTTTTAACTGACATAAGGCTTCCTGATAGTGATGGCCTTAAAATACTTAAACTGGTTAAAGAAACATCATTTGATACACAGGTAATTTTAATGACGGGATATACTGATATTAAAACAGCTGTGAATTCCATTAAAGATGGTGCTTTTGATTATGTAGGAAAGCCTATAAATCCGGATGAGATATTGCATACCATAGGATTGGCTCTTAATAAAAAATCATCAAAAGAAAAGCCTGAAATTAAAACACAGGTTAAAAAACCAACACAATCACCTCTTTCTTTTGTTAAAGGTATTAGTAGTGACTCTCAGAGACTACACGAACATATAGGCCTTGTAGCCCCAACAAACATGTCTGTGCTTATCATTGGTGATAGTGGCACAGGTAAAGAATATATCGCCCAGTCTATACACTTATTAAGTAAAAGAGCTGATAAGCCTTTTATCGCTGTTGATTGTGGCGCTATACCAAAGGAATTGGCTTCGAGTGAATTTTTTGGACATATTAAAGGATCTTTTACAGGAGCTGTTAATGATAAAACCGGACATTTTGAAGCGGCTAACGGAGGTACGTTATTTTTAGATGAAGTAGGTAATTTATCTTATGAGGTACAGGTTCAGCTTCTAAGGGCTTTGCAGGAAAGAAAAATTAAACCTGTAGGCAGTAATCATGAAATTAAAGTGGATATAAGAGTAATTGCTGCTACTAATGAAGACCTTAATGAAGCTGTAAAAAGAGGAGATTTTAGAGAAGATCTTTATCA
This sequence comes from Flavobacterium sp. NRK1, assembly GCF_024054175.1. Lineage (GTDB taxonomy): Bacteria > Bacteroidota > Bacteroidia > Flavobacteriales > Flavobacteriaceae > Flavobacterium. The sequence goes on along the minus strand of NZ_JAMXLA010000001.1, from coordinate 609,908 downwards.
CAGGCTTAATGAATTTTCTGTGAAGGCTCCAAGGCTTGCTGACAGGAAACAGGATATAATGATATTTGCAAATCATTTTTTAGCACAGGCTAACGATGATCTTGAAAAAGATGTGGAAGGTTTTGATGGGGATGTAACAGATCTTTTTAAGAATTATGACTGGCCCGGTAATTTAAGGGAAATGAAAAATATTATTAAACGTTCTGTTTTACTGGCAAAATCTAATCTAATCAATATTGAAGTATTGCCTCACGAAATGCAGGAGGCTTCTGTGGGCTCGCTTTCAGGATATTCAAAAGATAATGAAGAACAGGCTATACGTGAAGCTCTCGAAAAAGCTAATTTTAATAAATCTAAAGCAGCAATTTTACTCAATATAGACAGAAAGACTTTATACAATAAATTAAAGCTTTATAATATTGATCTTTAAGCCAGTTTATCTTTAAAAGCATTATTAAGTTCTTCGGTTTTCTTGCATAGATCAATTATATAGTTTTCCAGCTCTGTCCAGTCCATATTATAATTGCCTTCTTCAAGAGGTATTAACATTTCAACTATCGAATTCACTTCCATAAGTTTCAGCATAGGAATCATTTTATGAGCAGTTTCGGCAAGCTTTTCCCTGCTTTTGATTTTTACCGAATTTTTTAGTGCTTCGGAATTTTCAACGGCACTCTCAATAAATGTTTTTAATATAGTTTTTAATGATTCAGGGTCATTGTTTGTGAACTGTGAAAGATTCTTCAGATTATATAATTCCTGAGGAGTTAAATCTATATGGCTATTCTTAATTTCAGTATTTGGATGTGTTATTCTTCTCCCTTCAAGGGTTTCTGTAATTAAATTTATTAGTTTTCTTAATTCTAAAGGTTTATGATGGTGTCCATTAAAACCATTGTCGGTAAAATCCTTATCATTAAGATCTCTTTTGCCGGACAAAGCTATAACAGGAATTTTCGCTATGTCCTCATTTTGATGGCTTCTAATACGTTTTATCAATTCAAAACCATCCAGTGAAGGCATTTGGATATCTGTAAGCACGAGATCAAAAGTTTGATTTTCAAGTAAGGAAATAGCCATTGATGCATTGACTTCAGTTGTAACAATAACAGGATAGTTAATGAATAATTCCTTCATTAAAGTAAGCTGCATCATATCATCATCAATTACTAAAATTTTTTTATTTTTTAATGATGGATATTGTTCGGTCCTATTATGTGAAACTAAAACTTCAGTATTGGTAAAATTATTTGAGGATACAATACACGGAATTATAATAGTAAAAATAGAGCCTTGTCCTTCTTCACTTTCCAGTACAATAGTTCCTCCCAAAAGTTCCAGTATTTTTTTTGAAATGGTTAGCCCAAGGCCAGTACCTCCAAATTTTTTCTCGATACCTTCATGCGCCTGAGTAAATTCTTTAAAGACATCACTGTGTTTTTCTTTAGAAATACCTATTCCAGTGTCTATTACTGAAATATGAATATTGTTATCTTCAATTTTCCCGGCAATTTCTACTGATCCTTCAGGCGTAAATTTAATGGCATTACTAATTAGATTGGTAAGCACCTGTTTAATGCGATATGGGTCTGATATGAAGTTAGCATCTAATTCTTCACTAACATCCCAGTTAAGCTCAATGCCTTTTTTCAGAGCCATTGGTTCTAAAGATATACAGGTGTTCTCTATAAGAGTTTTTATATTGAATCCTGTTTTTTCGATGGAAATTCTATTATTCTCTAATCTTGAAAAGTCTAGCAGGTCATTTACAAGTTTTAGTATATAACTGGCAGATTCGTTTATGTTATTTAAATACTGTTTTTGTTTGGTAGTAACACCGGAATCTTTTAGAAGCTCCTGAAATCCTATGATACTTCCAAGGGGAGTCTGCAAATCATGTGTTACGGTTGCCATTAACATAGATTTAGTTCTAAGAAGTTCTTCGTTTTCCAGATTCAGCGCTTCCAGCTGCTTCCTGTAATTTTGATTAATGGTTAAGTCGCGAATAATAATCCATGCAAAAATTATCAGAATTAACAAAGCAATAGCACCAATCCAGGCTATTTTTTCCATTGTTTTTTTTATTCCTAATTCTGAATCCTTGATCTCAGTATATGATTTTTGAGCAAATTCATTTTCTAAAGATGATAGTATAGTTCTTAACTTCTCAGATATTATACGGTTTTCTTCGAGTAGTTTCTGCTCTTTGTAAAATAAGGTATACTTAACCCTTGAGTCTTTTTCAAGTATGTTTTTAAGGGTGTTTTCATATGCCATCGCAAAAGTATCTATAGATACCATCTGGCGGCGTAATGAATCTTTTAGTTTTGGAGTTATAATGGCATCTACAGCTTTTTGCCAGGAATGATTTTTGGAAAGTGTTACTGGTTTTATGGTATTGGCTATAGAATCTTTGGTGTTGCTAACCTCTCCAATACCTTCTTTATATGCATTGAATGACCCATATCTTTTTCTATAGGTAATAAGGCTGGTAATGCTTGCTCTCTTACGATTTAATAATAGTTGGATCGAATCAAATTTATGTAATTGATTTTCTTCAACAGTGTTTTTTATTCCATCAATTTCAAATGAAATACTGTCTATAAGATTACTGTATTTTTTAAAATCATTTTCAGATAAGGTTAATATGGCTTTACGGCCTATAGCCTCTGAGGTGTAAAGATTTGTAATAGTGTTGCTAATACGGATGATTTTTTTGTTTTCATTACCGCTTTGCCCTAACAAATCTATTTTTGAAATTTTATCGTAAACCAGCCATACCGATAATGCTGCCATTGCAAATAGCAGCACATATCCGGCAATAACTTTATATTTTACGGCTTTAGGCTTTTGTACCATCAGATAAAAGTAGTAGAATTTGTTATCTTATTAAAACGGTACAACAGTATTTAAAGTATAAATTAATGGTTTAGCTTCTTACCATTACCCTTAGGAAATTAATTTCATCTTTTAAATGCTGTATTTCTGCTCTAAGGCTCTCTACAAGAATATCATACACTTCTTTATTCGCATTATTGAAAGGTAAATTTTCATCTTCATGTATCTCATTCATTACTTCGTTAAATAAATAAGAGATATTTACGTTTAATATTCGAACTATCTTAAGAAGTTTTACAACATTAAGCCTTCTGTCATCTTTTTCAAGTCTCCCGTAATTACTTTGGGTTACATCAAGCTGATGAGCCATTGTTTCCTGTGTAATTCCTTTTTCTTCTCGTAGTTTTTTGATTCGTTGACCAATAATGTTCATAATAGTTTTGTTTTTAGTGTTGGATGCTGTAGAGTTTAAAAATATTTTTAGTAATTATTTAAATGTTTTTCTTCCCAAACTTAGTTATATATTTGACTTATATATTATTGAAAAACAAACATCTGCCACACCTTACACCGGTTTTTGTTTTTTGCTTCCTTCCTTTAAAAAAAGAGAAAGGTGAAAAGTCATATATTGAACTATTTTGTATAAAAATAGAAAAGTTGTCCAGCTGGTAATAAGTATTGGACAAAAACTCGATGTAATGCTTTTTTTAACCGCCAACAGGTAAGTAAAAAATAATTATATATCTATTTTTTAATAGTTATATTTTAATTGTATTTGATTATTATACATAATAAATACCGCAGTGTAGATATGAAAATTTTAGTTTATGACAACCAGCAGGCATACTATGAATTGCTCCGGTCGGGTTTTTCTGAGAATGCAGTTTTTTCTTTATTTAATGGTTTGAGTTTTGAATTGGCTGATAAAGAATATAATATGATTATTTTCTTTATTTATGACGAATTAGAACTGTTGGACTTTATAAAGCTCTATCAGGAAAATATCCCTATAGTTTTAGGGCTGTCACTAATGAATAAATATAGTAATTTCAGGGCACAGGGCAATATTCATTATTTGCATCTTGATAAGCTGAAAAACGAGATTATTGAGGATGTTGGAAAACTATTAAAGCAATATTTAAGGCAATAAAAAACCCGCTTTCGCGGGTATTTATATTATTGAGATAGTATAGATCTTGAAATTACGATTTTCTGTATTTCAGAAGTTCCTTCGTAAATCTGAGTAATTTTTGCATCACGCATTAATCGTTCTACATGATACTCTTTTACATATCCATTGCCACCATGAATTTGTACTGCTTCTATGGTTGTATCCATTGCTACCTGCGATGCATAAAGTTTTGCCATAGCACCACTTAAGTCATAATTGTTATGCTGATCTTTGTCCCAGGCAGCTTTAAGGCATAAATGACGGGCAGCTTCAATACTAACAGCCATATCTGCCAGTTTAAACGCAATTGCCTGGTGGTTGCAAATTTCTGTACCGAATGCTTTTCTTTCTTTTGAATATTTAAGTGCAAGCTCATAAGCTCCCGATGCTATACCTAATGCCTGAGAGGCTATGCCAATTCTTCCGCCTGCAAGGGTTTTCATTGCAAATTTAAAACCAAAGCCATCCTCTCCAATTCTGTTTTCTTTAGGAACTTTAACATCAGTAAACATTAATGAGTGAGTGTCAGATCCACGGATGCCTAATTTTTGTTCTTTAGGGCCAATTTCAAATCCTGGCATTCCTTTTTCAACTATAAGAGCATTTATGCCTTTATGTTTTTTATCTGTATCAGTTTGTGCAATTACAAGATATACATCTGCAGTACCGCCATTAGTGATCCAGTTTTTAGTACCGTTTAAAAGATAATGGTCACCTCTATCTATAGCTGTTGTTTTTTGAGAAGTAGCATCACTGCCTGCCTCTGGTTCCGATAGGCAAAAAGCACCTATAATTTCACCGGTTGCAAGACGTGTAAGGTATTTTTGCTTCTGCTCTTCGCTGCCAAAAGTCTGAAGGCCCCAGCAAACTAATGAATTATTTACTGACATAACTACTGAAGCAGAAGCATCAATTTTTGAGATTTCTTCCATAGCCAGCACGTAGGAAATTGTGTCAAGACCACTTCCGCCATATTTAGGGTCTACCATCATGCCAAGAAACCCAAGTTCCCCCATTTTTTTTATTTGCTCAGTAGGAAAAATTTGTTTCTCGTCTCTTTCTATAACACCAGGAAGCAGTTCAGCCTGGGCAAAATCGCGGGCTGCCTTTTGAATCATCAGATGCTCTTCAGTAAGTTTAAAATCCATAAGACTTAAATTATATTTTTTGTTTTATTGCGCCCAAATGTAGCTAATAATTGTGAATTTGTCAATATGAATGCTTAATTTTAGCCTCGTTATGAGGAAAAACTATAACGTTATAGGAGTAATGTCAGGAACATCGCTTGATGGCGTAGATCTGGCGCATATTTTTTTCACTGTTGATGATGGTAAGTGGAGTTTTCTGATTGCTGAAACGGAAACAATTTCTTACGATTCTATTTGGGTTGAACGCTTAAAAAAAGCGATTATTTTTAATAGGGAGCAATTGATCTTGTTAAATAAAGATTATACTCAATTATTGGGAGATATTATAAAATCATTTATTGAAAGGCATGCAATTGAAAATTTAGATGCTGTTTGTTCTCATGGTCATACTGTTTTACATCGCCCTCAGGATGGTGTTACTTTGCAGATTGGTAATCTTTCCGAAATTGCAGCTATTACAAAACAAAAAGTAGTATGCGATTTTAGAGTACAGGATGTAGAACTGGGAGGGCAGGGAGCCCCTCTTGTTCCTATTGGAGACAGACTTCTTTTTCCGGAATATACTTATTGTCTTAACCTTGGAGGTTTTTCTAATATTTCATTTGAAAAAAATGGAACCCGCATAGCATTTGATATTTGTCCTGTAAATACGGTTCTTAATTATTATGCTAATAAACTTGGTCTTGATTACGATTCCGGCGGGGCCATAGCTGCTTCAGGCGTAATAAATGAAGAGTTGCTCATGGAATTGAATAACCTTGAGTTTTACAGGCAGGACTATCCTAAATCATTAGGTTTTGAATTTGTTAGGGAAACGGTATTGCCTTTAATGGAAAAATATAATATTTCTTTTCAGGATAAGCTTGCTGCCTTTACAGAACATATAGCGATACAAATTTCCTTAATAGTAAAACGTTTAGGAAAAGGTGAACTGCTTATAACCGGAGGAGGTGCTTATAATAACTTTCTGATTGAGCGAATACATCAACTATTGCCCAATATACTTATAACAATACCTGATGATAAAACAATTCAGTTTAAAGAAGCCTTAATATTTGCTTTATTGGGTGTTTTGAAATTAAGAGAAGAAAATAATGTACTGGCTAGTGTGACGGGAGCAAAAAGAGATCACAGCTCCGGTAAAGTGTACAAGCCTTAAAGTATTCCCATTTTTTTTATAGCCTCAATAAGTTCATGATCATCACCGCCTTTACCCTGTAACAGCATGTTTTTCATTTGAGCCTTTCTTTTTTCTATGGCGCTAAGTGATAATGGCACGTAATTAGGGATGTTTTTGGTAAGTATTCCTTCAGACAGCCGCATAAGTATTTGCTTATCGTAATTATCGAGTTTGTAATTATCAAATACTTTGTCTTTAAGCGATTTTACTATTTTGTTGCTAAGGTAAGTGTCTCCGGAAAAAACTATTTTAAAAGCATTTAAGAATTCATCTATATCAATATCGCTTTTGCATAAAATACCCTGAGGGTTAATTTCTTTTATAAGTCTGTCTACCAGCGTAGCCTCGCTATGCATCGTAAGAATGATTATAATGCAATCAGGCATTGTTTGTCTTATAAGCACACCAAGATCAAGCCCTGAAAAGATGTTTTTTTCGGCGTAAGGAGGTAAGCTTAGGTCCAGGTAAGCTACATCAAACTTTGTACCCCCTGATTGTGAAGCAGTAATCAGGTTGTATGCCTGCTCACAATCAAGTGCTTTTGTGAAGATTAGATTGTGACCTTCAAATTCTTCATCCGATAAAACATTTATATAACCATTAACCGTCATTGGATGATCATCGACGATTAAAATATTTAAGTCCTCTTGCATAAACTACTATAGTTGAAAACAAAATTAACAAATTTTACGGGAAAACCGTAAAATTAACAAATCAAATATATTTATATTGCGCAAAATTTTCTCTAACATTTTGTGCAGTATTCTTACTTAATAGTAGATGATAACAAAGATAATATTCAGGAAACCTTAAGTAAATTTGAGGCTTTCCCTGAATACTATTGCGTCGGTGCTGCTGAAAACAGAGAAGATGCAATTAATAAAATCTTAGAGCTTCAGCCCCAAATAGTTTTTCTTGAAATTAACCCTAAGAATAAAAAAAGCAATTTATCACTTAGCCTTATTTCAGAGCTCTATAGGTTTATAGACAGGATTCCTTATTTTATTGCATTGACAGCCTTGCCTAAATTTGCTTTTGAAGCTATTCAGGCTGGAGTGTTTGATTATCTCCTCACACCTCTTAATCCGTTTGATTTAAGGAAGAGTCTCCTTAAATTCCAAAAAACAAATCCAACAGTTGCAAGTAATACAATTTGTATAAGGTCTTACGGCGATTATCAGTTTATATCGCTTAATGATATAGTATATCTTAAGGCTGATAATAATACTACCGATTTTTTTTTACAAAACGGAAGAAGGCTTACTGCATATAAGACTCTTAAGCATTACGAAAATAATCTGCCTTTTTATTTTTTCAGAATTCACAACAGTTATATTGTTAACAGCAACTTTGTGTCAAGAATAAACACAGGTAAATCACTATGCTATTTAAACAATAGTGATCTTTCTATTTCTTTCTCAAAAACATTTAAGGACAATGTTGATACACTTATCAAAAAAATTGCTCCTGAATACTTATAATTAGTATACCTGATTCTATTTTTTTTTCATTATTAAATTGTTCTGTGACTTTTATAAGGCATTGGATTGGCATCCTATTAAATCAATTTAAGCTTTTAAAATGAAAATCAAAACACTTTAAGTTTTTATTATTATTCATTCACCCTGCAAAAAGGGTGAGTTACTCATGTATAAGGGTATTCTACTAAACCCTCTGTAAATCATGATGGTAATTGGTTTTTTGAATATAGATTTGCTACAGAATCAAACGATAAAACGGGAGATTATTTAAAAAGAAATCAGTTCATCTAATAAACCTTACTTACTCATGAAAAAAATTATTCTTACACTTGTTCTAGCAACTTTTATTAGTTCATCTCTTGTATCTTGTTCAACAGACGATAGTGCAATGGAACAGGAGACTAAAGCGGGCAGTATTGGGTCTGGTACTACTATTCCTACTGACAATGGTGATAACCAGCTTCCAAAACCTCCAATCAGAGCATAAGTATTTATATAAAAAACATTATTTTTGAGGGCAATAGTTAATTTAAACTATTGCCCTCAAAAATTTTGATGATACGCCAATACTTATTATATATACTTACAGGAGTATTTTTTTTCTGTATTTCCTGTAAAAAAACTACAGTTCAGAATAATACGCCTAAAAACCGTATTGATTCTCTTATTGAGCTATCAAGAGATTTCAATTTAGATACTATTAAAAGGAGAGCCTATACCGATACAATCTACGGAGAAATTAGTTCCTCTGAAAATGACTCACTTACACGTTATTATTTTAGGCAGGCGGCAGTAAGTTACTATAATCTTAACCTATATAATAAGGCTATTAAAGCCAGCAGGAAAATGTATAAAATGTCAGTAAAGGCAAAAGATACATTGGGGATGGCTAAAGGGCTGCATTTTTTAGGAGTATCCTATTATGGTAAATCTGATCTTGACAGCGCATATTATTTCTACGGAGGTGCTGAAAAACTATATACTAAATTTAAAAACACGGATTCAAGGACACTTGGAGAAATAGTTTTATATAAAGCTTACATTTATTATCACGTTGGCGAATATGTGCTTTGCGAAGATGAAGCTTTCAGGGCACTGAAGCTTTTGCGAATAGAAAATAATCCTTCAGATCTTTATAATTGTTATAATCTTATTGCATCGGCTCTTGATGGGGCAAACAAGAATGAAGCTGCGATAGAATATTTTGGAATGGCCTTTGATATTCTTGATGAAGATTATAAAGATGAAGGTTATACTGATAAAGATATTATTATTAATAAAGCTATATGTTATAATAATATGGGTAATGCTTATTCAAAAATGGGTAAGTATAAAAAAGCCATCGAAATTTATAATAAGGCATTAGAGTTTCCGGAAACTAAAAGCTGGGCTAGTTTATATTCAAAATTGTTAAATAGTCTTGCTGCTGCAAAATATAAATCGGGAGATGAATCTCAGATACCGGAATTGTTTTATAAGTCGTTAAAAATAAGAGATAGCCTTGGCGATGAACAGGGTGTTATTGCCAGCAATGTCGCTTTAGGAGAATATAGTTTGTATAAAAAAGACACAGTAAAGGCTATTAATTATTTAAGAACTGCTTATTCTAAAGCTGAAACCGAAAAGAGTAATTATGATTTACTTACCAGCTTAAGAATACTGCTGGTTATTGATAAAAAAGATAATGATTTTTACATTAAAAGGTATATGACTGTAAATGACAGTCTTCAGCAGATAGCAGAAAATACCAAAAACAAATTTGCCAGGATTGAATATGATACTGAAAGAATAATAAATGAAAAAGAAGCGCTGGCAAAGAAAAATAGCTTTATAATAGGAGTATCGGTTGTAGTTGTGCTTTTTATTGCTGCTATTTTTATTATTTATTATCTGAATTCGCGTAATAAAGAATTATTATTAATTCAGGAACAGCAAAAAGCAAATGAAGAGATTTATGAATTGATGTTTGAGCAGCAAAATAAAATTGAATCTGCAAAAACTGAAGAAAAATCACGCATTGCAATGGAACTGCATGACGGTATTTTAAATAATATATATGCACTACGGCTTAACCTTGAATTTATAAATAAAAAAACAGATGAGGAATCTATAGCAAAACGTAAAGAGTATATAAAAGAACTTCAGGGTGTAGAATCCGAGATAAGGGGAGTTTCGCACGACCTTAGTAAAAATGCATTGTTTAATAAAGAGCAAAGTTTTGAAAATATGCTCGAATTTATGATAACATCTCAGAAGAATAATTTTGATACAGAATTTGAAGCTGAAATTGACCCTGAAATAAACTGGGAAAACATGTCTAATATTTATAAGGTTAATATTTACAGGATAATACAGGAAACATTACAGAACATTAATAAGTATTCTCATGCAACTTTAGCAAAAGTAAAAATAGCTTTAAGCGGAGATGATATAAGTATCATTATTGCAGACAATGGTAAAGGATTTGATCCTGAAAAGGCCAAAGGAGGAATTGGTTTAAAAAATCTTAAGAAAAGGACGGACGCACTTAATGGAACATTGCAAATCAATTCACAGCCGGGTGCGGGGGTAGTTATTCAGCTTTTATTCCCAATTTAAGATTATCGCTAAAATGCAGATTTGTCATTTATATGTTTCATATATTTGTGCGGATTTATAAAAATACAAACAAATGAAAGATTTACTAAGTAAATTTGAAAATAAACAACCTGAAATAGTATTTAACTGGAAAGATTCTGAAACTGGAGCCGAAGGGTGGACGGTGATCAACTCGTTAAGAGGCGGAGCTGCCGGAGGTGGAACAAGAATGAGAAAAGGCCTTGATATGAACGAGGTACTTTCACTTGCTAAAACAATGGAAGTAAAGTTTTCTGTTTCTGGTCCTGCTATAGGTGGTGCAAAATCAGGAATTAATTTTGATCCTGCAGATCCACGAAAAGAGGGTGTACTGCAAAGATGGTATAAAGCTGTGTCTCCGCTGCTTAAAAGTTATTATGGTACAGGTGGCGATCTTAATGTAGACGAAATACATGAGGTTATACCTATGACAGAAGAGTGTGGTGTATGGCATCCGCAGGAAGGTGTATTTAACGGACATTTTAAACCAAGTGAGGCAGATAAGATAAACAGGATAGGACAATTACGCCAGGGTGTAGTAAAGGTTATCGAAAACCCAGCATTCTCGCCTGATGTAAACAGAAAATATACTGTAGCTGATATGATTACAGGTTATGGTGTTGCGGAGGCAGTTCGTCATTTTTATAGTATTTACGGAGGTTCTGTAGCAGGTAAAAAAGCTATTGTTCAGGGGTTTGGTAATGTAGGTTCTGCAGCGGCATTTTATCTTGCTGAAATGGGAGCTAAAGTAGTTGGTATTATAGACCGTGACGGGGGAGTTATTAATAAGGATGGTTTTAGTTTTGAGGAAATCAAACAATTATTTCTTAATAAAGATGGTAACAAACTTGTTGCTGACAATATGATTCCGTTTGAAACTATTAATGAAGAGATTTGGAAAGTGGGAGCTGAAATTTTTGCGCCTTGCGCTGCTTCAAGACTTGTTACTCAGGGACAGATAGATAATATGATAGCTTCGGGCCTTGAAGTTATTTCATGTGGTGCTAACGTTCCGTTTGCAGACAAAGAAATTTTCTTTGGTCCTATTATGGAGGCAACTGATAGTAAAGTAAGCTTAATACCAGACTTTATTTCTAATTGTGGTATGGCAAGAGTATTTGCCTATTTTATGGAGAAAAAAGTGGGTATGACGGATGAAGCTGTTTTCAATGACACCTCTGAAACTATCAGAAAAGCTATTGCAAATGTGCATTCTCTTAATTCATCTAAGCTTAATATTAGCCATACTGCTTTTGAAATTGCATTAAAACAGCTTGTTTAAGTTATACAATAAATAAAAATATTATTTTTAATGACAGATTAATCTCTGTCATTTTTTATTATGACATACAAAGAAACTGTAGAATGGATGTTTGCCCAGTTACCAATGTATCAAATGCAGGGGGCATCAGCCTACAAAGTAGATTTAACGAATACTCTTTTGCTTACAGCGCATTTGGGTAACCCTGAAAAAGAAATAAAAACAATACACATTGCCGGTACAAACGGTAAAGGTTCTGTGTCTAATATGCTGGCTTCAATATTACAGGAAGCTGGCTATAAAACAGGGCTTTATACTTCGCCACACCTTAAAGATTTCAGGGAGCGTATTAAAATTAATGGTAAAGATATACCCGAAAATTTTTTGTGCAGCTTCATAGAGCAGAATAAAGCTTTTTTTGAAGCAAACAATCTTAGCTTTTTTGAAATGACTGTAGGTTTGGCTTTTGAATATTTTAAACATGAAAATGTAGATATTGCCATTATTGAAACAGGCTTAGGCGGCAGGCTTGATTCTACAAATGTTATAACCCCATTAGTTTCGGTAATTACCAATATAGGTATGGATCATACCCAGTTCCTTGGTAATACACTTACTGCTATAGCCGGAGAAAAAGCAGGTATTATAAAACCTGGTATTCCTGTAGTTATTGGTGAATATAATAGTGAAACAAAGCCTGTGTTTGAAGCGAAAGCGAAACTGGAAAGTTCACCTTTGTTTTTTGCTTCAGATGAGGTTACTACTGATTATCCATCAGATTTAGTTGGAGATTACCAGTTTAGCAACAGGAAAACGGTAGTAAAAACCATAGAGGTATTACAGCAATATTTATCAGTACCGGAAAAAGCAATAGCAAAGGGCCTGCTAAATGTGGTGAGCAATACCGGATTTTTAGGCAGATGGCAGCAAATATACAGCAACCCTATAGCGATTGCAGATACTGCACATAACAGCCACGGACTTAAAATTGTTATGAATCAGCTGCAAAGCCAGAAATTTAATAAATTACGGATTGTTTTTGGTGTAGTAAACGATAAAGATTTATCTGAAATTTTACCATTGTTGCCCAAAACCGCAATTTATTATTTCTGTAAGCCTAATGTGTCAAGAGGTTTTGATGCGGAGTTACTGCATGAAGCTGCTGCCGCATTTAATCTCAATGGTTATGTGTATGCTTCCGTTGAGGCAGCTTACCAGGCAGCTTTATCAGATTCTTCACACGATGATTTTATTTATGTGGGAGGAAGTACGTTTGTAGTGGCAGAAGTTTTATAGTTTTAATATAATTTAAATTATATATGTAATGAGAATATCAGGATTAAATATTTTGTTTTTGTTTGCTTTAATAACAGTGATATCTTGTAAAAAAGAGAGAGAAATGCCCAGGCCTGAAAATAAGGCTTTGGCTGAAGATATTTCTGCAAAAGATTTTGATACCCTGATAGATGGTAAACAGGTAAAACTTTACTGGCTTGAAAACAAAGATATAAAAGCAGCGTTTACCAACTTTGGAGGCCGTCTTGTGGGACTTTGGGTAAAAGACAGCAATGGGGAGATGACAGATGTTGTGGTGGGGCTTAACAGTGCAAAAGAATATGCTAATGCTACCGAACCTTATTTTGGAGCTACTATAGGAAGAGTAGGTAACAGGATTGCAAAAGGAAAATTTACAATTGATAGTAAAGAATATAGCATACCTGTTAATAATGGAGAGAATACTTTACATGGCGGAATTAAAGGATTTCAATATGTTGTATGGAATGCGGAAATGCCCGATAAAAATACTTTAGCCCTGTCCTATTTGTCACCCGACGGAGAGCAGGGTTTCCCTGGTAATCTCAATGTTAAAGTCACTTATTCTCTTACTGATGACAGATCCCTTAAAATGGAATATGAGGCAACAACAGATAAGGCAACGCCTGTAAATCTTACTAATCATGCATTCTTTAACCTGAATGGAGAGGGAAGCGGAACCATATTAAATCACGAAGTACAAATTTATGCTGAAAAATACACGCCCGTAGATGGTGGGCTTATACCTTCCGGTAAACTGGAGAGCGTTATTGATACTCCTTTTGACTTTATGAAACCTCATACTATAGGTGAGCGCATTTCTGCTAAAAATGAGCAGCTTACAAATGGGGCAGGGTATGACCATAATTTTGTTTTAGGTGGTAAGAAGGTAAACGGATTAAATCATGCTGCTACAGTTACCGGAGATAAATCAGGTGTTGTAATGAATATTTATACACAAGAACCGGGATTGCAGTTTTATAGCGGAAACTTTATGCAAGGTAAAAACACATTTAAGTCGGGCGCAAAAGATGATTACAGAACAGCTTTTGCAATGGAAACACAACATTTTCCCGACTCGCCTAACCAGCCATCATTTCCAACTATAATAGTGAAGCCCGGAGAAATATATCATAGTATGTCTTTATATAGTTTTTCAGTAAAATAATTTTTAAAAAAAATAACGGTGCAGGGTTTTTGTATAATATTATTTTTTAATGCTTTAAAAGTTTTGGTTATAGAAACTGACAATATTAGGAATGTAAATTTTGCATTTTTTTAATTTATTATTTGCAGATGTCAAAAAGAGAGCTATATTTGCACTCGCAATACGGAACTAATCACAGTGAGGTTTGCAACTATAAAAGGGCGATTAGCTCAGTTGGTTCAGAGCATCTCGTTTACACCGAGAGGGTCGGGGGTTCGAATCCCTCATCGCCCACAAGAAAAGCCGAAACGAAAGTTTCGGCTTTTTTCATTCTACATCTAAGAAATAAAAAAAATTGAATTTTTTTATTTCTTAGATGTAGAGGTGAGTTTCTTATCGCAATTAATTTCTCTTTAGCATAAGAGATTTACTATTAAGGATTTAATTTGTATTTTTGATTCATAAGAAAAATTATCAACACCTAATGTCTTTGATATTTCAGCAACATATTGAAAAGTTCGTTCAAATTTCCGATGAGGAATTTGAAGAAATCCGAAAATTCTTTGATACTAAAGTGTTAACTAAGAAGCAAAATATATTAGAAGAAGGGCAAATTTGTCAGCATCATTATTTTGTATTAACGGGCTTACTCAGAAAATTTTATATCAACGAGAAAGGAACAGAGCAGACCACTGAATTTGCTATTGAAACGTGGTGGCTCACTGATAACTTTGCATATGAACACAAAGTTCCTACAGAATTTTATATTCAAGCTGTGGAAAAATCTGTTGTCCTATCTATCACTCAAGAGAACCAAGTAAAGCTACTTGAGAAATTTCCGGTAATGGAACGGTATTTCCGTTTTGTATATCAGCGCGCCTATGCAGCAGCCCAAAAGCGCATTAAATTTCTTTTTTCATTCTCGAAAGAAGAATTTTATTACCAAGCAGTTAAAAATCATCCCGATTTTGTGCAACGTGTTCCTCAATATTTAATCGCTTCATATCTCGGATTTACTCCAGAATATTTAAGTGAAATCCGCAAAAGGCTTCTTTCTTAAACCAGTTTAAGTTTTTTCATTTACTTAATCTCCAATTTTGCATTGAACAATTTTAAAGAACAAAACAATGCAAAAACGACTTAATATTAAGGAAGTTGCTCCAAACGCACTAAAAGCGATGATTGGTTTAGAAATGTATCTTTCAACGGCTTCTATTTCTAAGACAACTAAAGAACTTATAAAAATACGTGCTTCACAAATTAATGGTTGTGCATACTGCATCAATATTCACACTAATGATGCAATTAAAAATGGTGAAACAAATCAGCGTATATTTTTACTGAATGCTTGGAGAGAAGCTGAGGGTATTTTTACAGAAGAAGAAAAAGTAGTTTTGGCAATAACGGAAGAAGTAACATTAATCCATCAAAATGGATTATCAGATGAAACCTATTCAAATGCCTTACAGTTTTTTAGCGAAGCCCAAATTGCAGACATTATAACTGCCGTTATTACCATCAATCTTTGGAACAGGATTGTGCTAACCACCCGCTTACAGATTGGACAAAGTCTTGCTTAAAACTATTGTAAGAAGATCACAGTTATTACTTCCTGGAGAGTGTCTGCGTATTCGGTAATTTCTTATTCAACTGTTGACGGAAGGCTTTTCAAAAGCGGGATTTCATATTCTATCTTTGGAATACCTTGGAGGAAGGTTAAATTTCCTGGTCTTCGATTCTCAAAATATTACAGTCAATACAATGAGTTGCTTGTTGAGGATTATTGTTAATAAAAATAAGAACATTTAATAATATAACTATGTGGACAAAAGAAAATATACCTGACTTAACAGGTAAAACAGCCCTTGTAACCGGAGGCAATACCGGTATAGGATACGAAACCGTAATAGCACTTTATGAAAAAGGAGCAAATGTTACGCTTGCAGCAAGAGATGAAAAGAAGGCAAAAGCAGCGGTTGAAAAAATCAAATCAGAAACCAGATCATCAGGAATTTTGGAAATCGGTATCATAAATCTTGCTAACCTTACTCAAATTAAATCTTTTACTGATGATTTTAAAAGCAAGCATACTCAACTTGATATTTTAATTAACAATGCCGGAGTGATGATACCTCCCGCATCCAAAACCGATGACGGATTTGAATTACAGTTTGGTGTAAATTTTTTAGGGCATTTTGCACTGACTGGACATTTATTTCAGATATTAAAAAAGTCACCAAATGCAAGAGTTGTTATGCTCTCCAGCGGTGCTGCCACCTTAACGGATGGGATTGATTTTGAGAACCTAAAGTTAGAAAAGCCTTACAACGAATGGAACTCGTACGCGGTCAGCAAGCTGGCTGATATTCTATTCACATACGAACTAAACAGAAAACTAAAAGCAGTAGGAATGGATATGCTTTCTACAGCCGTACATCCCGGCGTTACAAGAACCGATTTACAACGCCACATTCCTGAAGAACAATTGGAAGGTATGTTTGCCGAGTATAGTGATGTAATGGATCCATGGCAAGGAGCGTTGCCATCGTTATTTGCAGCAACAGATGCGTCGGTAAAAGGAGGTGAGTTTTTCGGGCCGGATGGAGAAAAGGAATTTTCAGGATATCCAGCGTTGTCGAAATACAGCACATCAGCAATGAATGATAAAGAATTAGCTAAAAAACTATGGAGGTATGCTGAAGATACAACTTTAGTGAATTTTAATTTTGAATAACAGAGAAAGAATTGTGATGAGCTAGCACATTCTGATTAAGATTAAAGAATATGCCACATTTAAAGCCGATACAAATATAGTACTGCCATATATTTTAATATTTAAGAAACTTTTATTTAAAATGATAATTAGCACTATAATAACGTCCATTTCAGCTATCACACCAAATACTTCATTGCAAAGCTTTTCTTTTACAACATTTTTTTTAGCTTTTCAATTTAAGTAGATCACTCTTGAAATGGTTCGAAACTGTCCTGTTAGGGCCACAGATTTAAAAACTCTTCAGGAAACTGAAGAGTTTTTTGTTTTATATAATTAATTTCTGATATTATACTTCCGAAGGATCAATTCCTTCTTTAATAAGCTTTTTATAATATTTATAGTTAAGATAGGTAATTTCTATAGCAAGGATAAATGCAGTTATAGCCAGATAGTAAGTTACTGGCAATGTGAAATTAATTAAAGAAACAACAAAAAACAGTAATGCCGTCACTAAAAGGGAAAATCGCATAGGCTGCTTTAAAGTGTCAAAAACATCCGGATATTCCAATAGCTTCATTAACAGAAAAATACAGAATAAAAATACAGCGATTCCGAATCCGATTATTTGTCGCATACTGCTTTCAAAATCCTTTCCAAAAAAAACTGTAAATGAAGCACCAATGATGCCTAACGATATTAACCCCGGTATATAGAGTATCTCAAGAAGCGATGCTTTGTCAAGCCCTTTTTTTACCTCCCTTGAAGATATAAAAGTGAAAAATATCCACCAAAGTGAAAAAATTACCGAAATGCCAATTGCAAAATTTAACCAGTCGGAAAAATTTAATATTTCAATCTCATTAATACCGTTTACTACACCCAATACCAACTCTCCAAAAATGATTATTGTAAACAGTCCTAATCGTTCAAACATGCTTGACGATAAATCAAGATCTTGTGCAGAACGCAACAAAAGTTTGTGTGTTATAAAGGGAGGGGCATAATTACATATAAGGATAAATGGGAAAATAATCTTTAACCAGGAATGTGATATGAATAATGATAAGCCCATTAAACAAAATGATAAAAGAAACAATACTGTATAGGGCCAACTGTATTTACGATGAGACTTATCATAAAATCCGACACTCCACCATTGATAAGTAATATAGAGCTGCATAATCATAAAAACTATGGTTATAAAGGCGTAATTTTCATGAGTTTTGTTAATAGTTATTGCCAATGCTGCAATTATCATCATCTGCCAAAGCATCATTAGTCTTGTTCTTAATCCCTGGTTACCGTGCAGATCATGATGTAAACTTCCATTAAGCCATCCCCAGAATATTAATGAAAACAGGCAGGCGTATTTTATGAATCCTTCTGTGTTCATATCGTTAGATAAGTTGTGTGTAATCCTTGATATGGCAATAACATATACTAAATCATAAAATAATTCGAGCCAGCTAATTCTGCGTTTTTCCTGTTTAGTGTTGAAATCTTTTGGAGGACCCCACCATATAGATATTTTCTTCTTCAGTTCCATATATAAGAGCAATAAGACTTAGATAAAGATAAATGTATGGAATAATTGTTAAAGACAATAAGCACAATAGCAGGTGTTATGAAAATAAGTTGATAAAAAAATCCTGCTCAGATTCTGAGCAGGATTCTTATTTTTTTAATCAAGATAAGGAGAAGAAAATTTCAGAATTACTGAGCACTTCAGTAATTTGCATTGATCTTAAATAACTTTTCTAAAAATAATTATCTTCTAAATCTTTTATAAAATTAATTTGTGTAGGTGTCCAGTTAAGTATTTGTCTGGTCTTTTCACTAGAGGCGTAGCCATCCATGGCAGCAAAATGTGTAAACCAGCCGAAATGTGCTTCTGCTTCATCATGGCTCAGGCTTTTTGCAGGAAGAGAAATACCTTTGCTAATAGTTTCAGCGATCTCTTTAAAAGATACGCCTTCTTCGGCTACAGGGTGAAAAACTTTTTGTTCAGGCTGTTTCTCAATAATAAGCCTGTATAAACTGGCGGCATCTTCTCTGTGTACTGCTGGCCACCTGTTAAGGCCTTCACCTATATAACCGCATTGTCCTTTCTCTTTATTCATCTCAATAACAATAGGAATAAAACCGTGGTCGTCTTTACCATGTACAATAGGGAGGCGGACAATATAGGTATTCACTCCTTTAGCTGATGCCTCCCATGCAGCTTCTTCTGATGCAGCTCTGGCTACGCTGGCTGAACTTGCCGGTTTATCGTCTTCTGTAATAGCTTTTTCGCTTCGAAGTATTCCCACGGCAGAAGTGATGACGAATGGTTTTTGTGTTCCGGAAAGTGCATCACTAAAAAATTCGATTACTTTTCGGTCATCTTCGCAGCTTTGAGAATATCTAGAGAAGTCATGATTGAAAGCGGTGTGGATTACAGCATCGCAGGAAATTGCACCTTTGCGAATAACATCAGGATCATTGATGTCTCCCATTACTACTTCGGCGCCTGATTCTTTTAGTTTTTGTGCTGAACTTTCAGACCTTACGAGACCAAGAACCGTATGTCCGGCTGTTAATAATTCATCTACAATAGCGGAGCCAACAAAACCGGAGGCTCCAGTAACAAATACACGCATAATATTTTAGTTTTAAGATACTGCAAAGTAAAATTACAGGGCACTTAAAAACGTGGTCATTTGACCATATTTTATTTAGCGATGCAATTGGGAATGACGGATCCTCGTAAGCGTTTTAATAGATATGCCAAGGTAAGATGCGATCATTCGTAACGGTAATCGCAACAAAAGTGAAGGGAAACGTTTAGTGAAATCCTCATATTTTTCTTCGGGTGTAGCACTAAGAGCTGTAAGCATCCGCTGCCTGTTATAATAAATGTTATAAGATATAATCTGCTGTGATAATTTTTTGAATTCCGGAATTTCATTTAAAAACCTGGTAAAATCTTTCTTAGTCCACAGCAATACCTCTGTAGGTTCTATTGCTTCTATATTTACTTGTGAAGGTATTTCTTTATCGTAACTTTCTACATCAAGTGTCCAGGTTAGTTCAGGTGAAAATTGCAGGATGTGTTCATTGCCGTTTGTACTTGTGCTAAATGTACGGAGCATACCTTTTACAACAAACACTTTATGACGGCAAACGCTTCCAGCTTTAAGCACTAGTTCATTACGGTTAAGATTTTGACGTAAAGCTGAGCTGCTAATGATATGTATTTCATCATCAGTCAGGCTGGTTTTTGATTTTAAATAGTTTTCAAATTCGGACAGCATTTTACAAAAATATCAAATATTATTTATCTAAAATGAATACTGTTTTTATTTTAAAAGTCCTCGATTACTTCAAACTTCATGGTTTCGTTTGTTATCGGGTGTGTAAATTCTAAATATGCGGCATGGAGATGTAATCTGTTTGATGAAGTTCCATATAGATCATCTCCCACTATAGGCGCATTAAGCCCTGATTCATGAGCCGCGTGCATCCTTAATTGATGTGTTCGTCCAGTAAGAGGCCAAAAATGCACTTTAGTAGTTGTATCCTTCCTTTCGGTAACTTTCCATTTGGTTATTGCCTTTTTTCCAAATTCAAAACAAACTAACTGCCTAGGCCTGTTATCCAGATCTCCTCGCAACGGAAGTGTAATCTCACCTTCTTCTCCGTTAATTACATTTGAAAGTAATGCAGAATAACGTTTTTTTACCGTACGTTTTAAAAATTGTTTTTGAATATGTTTGTGCGCTTCTTTTGCTTTCGCCACAACCAGTAAACCCGAAGTCGACATGTCAAGGCGATGTATTATAAGGGGTTCAATAGTGGCGAATATTGCCTGTAGCCTTGTATATACTGAATCCTGAACGGCAATACCAGGTACTGAAAGTAATTCGGCAGGCTTGTTTACTACCACAAAACTATCGTCTTCATATAGTATTTCAAGTTTTTTGCCTTCCCCCTGATTAACTAAAAGCGGATTTTGATCTAGCGGAATCCCTTCAAGCATATGCTCAAGTATTGGTTTGCATTTTCCGGTACAGGCAGGATAAAACTGCTTGTGTTTCCTTACTTCAGATTTTGGCGGGGCACCCCACCAGAACTCTGCCATTGCTATCGGTTCATATCCGTTAAGAAAGGCGTATTGCAGTAATTTTGGTGTAGCACACTCACCGGCACCGGCCGGAGGTTTCCCGAAAACAGTGTTACTGAAAATAGCATGCAGGCTTTTCTTTTTACCCGCTTTGTTTAAAAAGGAATATTGTTCGAAAAGCTGAAGCTGTAAAGCTGCCGATTTTTCCCTGCGTTCTTTTTTTAGAGTTTCAATTGTATTTTCGTATTGTGCTAATTCTGATTGTATTTCATCTAAATTTTTCTTCCATTTATTTGTGAGGAGCGAATACTGATGATTGTCATAATGGCTGAAGCGGACTAAATAAGCTTCAAACCGTGCGTAATCTGTCTCAGGAATATTATTTTTACGTCTTGCGCGAAGATCTTTTCTATATGCTTTATTGCTTTTTAAACGCTGTTTCAGCGCTGCAATTTCTTTAGCGGCCTGAGTTGAGAATTCTGCAAAATCTCGTTTTAAATTTTTATATTTTTCGTCCGATTCTATTTCTTTAACCTTATGATTAATTGCGTTGAGTATTTCCTGCTCCTTAAGAAAAAAGCTGTCTTCAACGAGCATGTCAAATACTGGCGGAACAAACATAGGGTGGTCGTTAGAATCTGCTAGTTTCCCTGAAAATGCAGATAAATATCCTAATTTTCCTTCGGTATCCTTAACCACCAAAACACCAAACATTTTACCAATAACAATTCCCTGCTGGTTTTTAATAAGTCCGAAATTATGATCCAGATCTGTCTGTGTTTCCAGATAATGTTGTAACTCGTTCGCTGCAACTATAGTTAGTGGATGAGGTTCATAATAAAAAGGGAAGGTAAAACGCTCGGGTAACGTTATATCCTTTATTGAATTTTCAGTAAAGTAGATAATATTATTTTGGACTTTTTGGCTCACTTTTATATGTTGCATTTAATTGTGCGAAAGTAATAGATATTCTTTTGTTTTTATAGTTTGCAACATAAAGAGTTGTTTGTTTTAACTAAAGCTTATTACGCTAATCCCTATCATTTCTTTATAAAATGTATTTTTGTATCTATTCAAAAAATACCTAAAATTATGGATGATAAGTTTATTTTCTGCCTTGAAGCTGTGCCTGATGCTGAAATTGAAGTTTCTACTGCAGTTTTATTAAATCTGGAACAACTTGCTTTTGAGCAGGGAATTGACAGTATTTATAAAACCTGTGATACAATAGAAGGACTTGAAGAAAGCTTAAATGCACTACTTTATGAAGATCATAATTTTAAAAATTATGAAATAATTTATTTAGTAATGCAGGGTGAAAAGAACAATATATGCCTTAATGATTATTATTACAGCATAGAGGAGATTGCTGAGCTTTTTGAAGGCAGGATGAAAGGAAAAATTCTGCATTTTGCAAATGCTAAAGTCCTCGACCTGTCTGAAGAGGAAGCTCAATATTTTTTAGATGTTACAGGGGCGAGAGCAATTTCAGGATATGGAGTAGCATCAGGTCACGTTTCCAGTAGCGGCCTTGATAAACTTTTTTTTACTTTATGCCAGGAAGAAGATAATGTAATTGAAATTGTAGAGGAATTGCATCAAAAGCAGTATGCACTTTGTAAACTGCTCGATTTTAGATTGTATTATTAAAGGCTTCTTTTTTTCTCTTTACATAAACAACAGTTTTCTTGATAACTATTATAGTCTTCTCTTTTATCCCATTTTAATTCTATTAATTTTGCTTATATTTAAGTTTGATTGTATAAAGCGTTAATAGAATTTATTTTGAATTGACTATGGGAATGTTTGTTATTAGTAAGCGATATAATGGCGAATATAAATTTGTTTTTACGTCAAGAAAAGGTAAAACTATATTTACCAGTATTAGCTGTAAGCAGAAGTCTGATTGCGAATTAATGATATCAGGCATCAGAGAAAATATAGCGCTGTTTGCTTTTACAAAAAATGCTACAGCTTCAGGCAAATATTTCTTCAGGTTATCAAAAGGAGGTTTAGTGCTGGCAACCAGCCGGAAATATTTTACAGAACTAAGCCTTAAAAAAGGTATAGATGAAATTATGAAATATGTACCATTGTCAGAAACCCTTGACTTTTCAGAAGATGAATTTGTTTTTCCGGAGGCAGAGACTGTCTTTACAGACGTGGAGTAATTGTCGGGTATTTTAAATGAAGAATCTTATATAAAAAGAAGCTTGCCATTGGCAAGCTTCTTTTTATATAAGTTCTAAGGTTCTTTCAAGTGCCATTGCCCTTGAACCCTTTATTAAAATTGTTTTTCCTTTTGGTGCCAGAGTTGAGAAATAGTCTTTAAAACTATCATATGTTTCATAGAAGTGCAGGTGAGGGGCATCTGTTTTATTAAAATAAAAATTCTTTCCTATAAAATACACCTCTGTATCTTCTGCATTTTCTAAAGACTGTACTATTTTTAAATGTTCGGCAAGGCTTTCATTACCCAGTTCATACATATCACCTAATACAGCGATTTTATAACTCCCTTCAGTTTCGAGTTGAAGAAAATTTGTCAGGGCTGCGCTCATACTGCTCGGGTTGGCATTGTACGCATCCATAATTATGCTGTTGTTGTTTTTTTCAATCAGCTGCGATCTGTTATTGGCAGGTATATAACCTTCAATGGCATCTTTAATTTTTATGTCGCTTATCTTAAAATGATTTCCTATAGCTATAGCCGCACTTATGTTAGCTGCATTATAAATACCTATAAGATGAGATTTAATATCAAGGCCATTATATTTAACAGTTACCATTGGATCAGCTTTTACAGCTTCAATCCTTACATCACAGTTGTAATCATCTAATGCAAATGTAAAACGGGATATATGAGCTGTTTTTTCTTTCTGGATAGTATCATCTAGATTAACAAAGGCTGTTTTTGTATTTGCAGACAGGTAGTCATAAAGCTCGCTTTTACCTTTTATAACACCTTCAAATCCTCCGAAACCTTCCAGGTGGGCTTTTCCGAAATTTGTAATATATCCAAAATTGGGTTCTGCTATGGTACACAAAAAAGAAATCTCCTGCTGATGATTAGCACCCATTTCTACAATACCTATTTCAGTTTCTTTAGTAAAAGATAGTAGTGTTAGCGGCACGCCAATATGGTTATTAAGATTTCCTATAGTTGCCGTTGTATTATATTTTTTAGAAAGAACTGCATTAATAAGCTCTTTAGAAGTTGTTTTACCATTACTGCCCGTAAGTGCTATTATAGGCAGCCCCAATTCCCTGCGATGGTGTTGCGCAAGTTGCTGAAGTGCCTCCAGTGTATTATTAACAAGCAGGGTAGTATCTCCGGTTTTATATTCCGGGTTATCTATAACAACATATTTTGCGCCCTTTAGCAAAGCTTCAGATGCAAAAGTGTTAGCGTCAAAGTTTTCGCCTTTTAAGGCAAAAAACATTGAGTCAGGTGTTATTTTACGTGTGTCGGTAATAATACCTGCGCATTGTAAAAAGTAGTTGTAAAGGTCTTTTGTCTCCATAAGGCAAATAAAAAAATAAAAGCCCTAAGATAGGGCTTTTATTATATTTTGTAAATTGAAACTTAATTAGTTTCTGGCTTTCTTTTTTCCTGATTTAGGACCTACTTTAGACATAGCACATCTGAATCCGATGTAGTCTGTAGCCATATCCTGAGGGAAGTATCTTCTCTGTGCAGGATCTAACCAGTAAGCTCTGTCTCTCCATGAACCACCTTTATAAACTCTTACATTATCGTTAATAAGGGTTGTTCTTTCAGAAGACTTGTCATATTCTCTTACCATGTTACCAAGGCTGTCTTTTGTAACAAGGTGCTTAGGAGAATCGTACATTCTTTCCGCTTCGTTCACAGTACCTCTTTCTTCATCAGTATCTCCAAAGTTATAATAGCGTGTAGATTGTCTGTCGCCATCTCTGTAGTTTCTGTTGTCACCCTTAGTATAATTTTGTCTAAGGTAAGTGTCATCAGAAGTAATCTGCTCCTGAGCAATTTGTCCGGGTAAATTTCTGTACTGTATTTTTCCGTTACTTAAAGTATCGTATTCTATATTGTCAGTAGTTACGATTTCAGCTCTGCCATCTTCACCTATTTTGTTTTTCATATAGACGTTACCTCTATAGTAGTTGAAGTCATTTGCTTCATCATCAACAATTGGACGATAAACATCTGCTACCCATTCAGCTACGTTACCAGACATATCATACAGACCAAAGTCATTTGGTGGGTAGCTTTTTGCAGGCGCTGTGATATCTGCATTGTCATCAGACCATCCTGCAATTCCTCCGTAGTCACCTTTACCTTGTTTAAAGTTGGCTAACTGGTCACCTTTACTTGTTCTTTTACCACTACGTGTGTATGAACCTTTCCAAGGATATTTTTTATCACCTCTGTAAAGGTTATATTCGCGGTTTCCTACAAGGGCAACAGCAGCATATTCCCATTCAGCTTCAGTTGGAAGTCTGTACTCAGGAAGGATAATTCCTGAAGTTCTCTGAGCATATACGTTTGTAGCATTTTCTTTATTAGCAAGTTTATTTCTTGGACCTTTCAATACGATCTCTTCGTTTCCGCCATAGCTTTTAGTAGGGCTTTCAAGATAAGCTTCAGTGCTAAAAGTAGTTTCAGCAGTTACATCAAGAATTTTTGCATCTCTTTTAATGTAGCCTTCTCTTTCAAGTACCGACTCATTAACACGGTCAGTTCTCCACTTGCTGAATTCTACAGCCTGTATCCAGTTAACACCTACCACAGGGAAGTTTGAATAAGCCGGATGTCTAAGGTAGTTGTTAGTCATTGTTTCGTTGTAACCCAAAGCACTCCTCCAAACAAGGGTGTCGGGTAAAGCACCTACATAAATGTTTTTGTAGTTCTCTTCTGTTGGAGGGAAAACCCTCTTTAGCCAATCAAGATACTCCATATACATTACATTGGTAACTTCTGTTTCATCCATAAAGAAAGACTGAACGTGCTGTTGGGTTGGAGTGTTGTTCCAATCGTGCATAACATCGTCTTGAACTCTACCCATAGTAAACGTTCCGCCTTCTACTTCTACAAGTCCGGGAGCAGTTTCCTGCTTTTTGTACTTGGAGTTGTGTTGGAATCCACCTTTCTTGTCATTGATCTTCCAGCCTGTAGCCGTGGAATTACCATTAGACCCTTTTTTACTGCACGCAGTAAAGCCAAATGCAACTGCGAATGCAAGCAGCAACTGTAAAGCCGTGATTTTGTTAACTTTCATCTTTCAGTAGGTAAATAAATTTCGTGGCGCAATATAATAATTAACCATTAAACCGCAACACGTTTTAGAAATTTTTATCAAAAATCTAAAATTATGTTAAATGTCTGTTTTTATAACGGTGTTTTTGAAGTAATATTGCAATCGGTTTGTAATAATTTTTTTTACATATACTGTAATATATTACGCATAGCTGCGTTCTTTCAATGATGAAAAACAGATTACTCTTTTTTGCTCTTCTATATACTATCTTCTCTTTTGCCCAGCAAAAGAATGAAATTGTATTGAATTGGACTGATAATATGAAGTCTTTTATTGCGGACGTTAAAGTTACTATACCTCAGTTTCAGAATGAGTACCTGGACTTTGATTTTCATCATAAGCAGCTTTTTTTCCGATATGCTTTTCCTGTGTCCGGGTTTGTGCCTAAAAATTCTTTACAAATTCAAAATGTTGTTTATGAAAGTATAAGCCGTGAGCAGCTTGGCGATCTTTCGGTTAAAAATATTCCTTCTTCAATAAATGCTGATATTTCTGTTTCTAAAGCCAGGGATGAGCGTTATGCTTCATTGTCTTTATCTCCTGTTATTAAGGAGGGCAGTGGCTTTAAAAGAATAAAGTCTTTTTCCTTTTCTTATTCTATAGGAGCTGAAATGACTACGTTTGGTATTAATGATTTTGATGAATTATCTAATTCTGTACTTGCTTCCGGAGAGTGGTATCGTTTTTATGTAGAAAAGTCAGGTATATATAAAATAACAAAGAGTTTTTTACAGCAATTAGGTTTTGATACTAATACTGATCCGCGAAATATAAAAATATACGGTAACGGTGGCCGAATGGTGCCGCTAAAAAACAGCACTCCCTATCCTTCAGACCTTGCTGAAAATGCTATTAGGTTTATAGGAGAGGAAGACGGTGATTTTGGCTCTGGTGATTATATTCTGTTTTATGCAGAAGGAGTTGATAACTGGAGTCAGGAAAATGGCAGTCATAATAATTTGTATTCAGATCGTTCTTATTACTATGTTACTTCGCAAGGCGGCCCGGGTAAAAGGGTTTCCGTTATGGGGCAGCCCGGCGGTGCGGCAACACTTACTACCTCTGTTTTTGATGAATATCAGTATCATGAGGAAGATTTAGTGAATATAGCAAGGCTTGGCAGAAAATGGCATGGGGAAACCTTTAACGTTAATAATAAACAGGAATTTGAATTTGTTGTTCCTGATATTGACCTTTCACCTGTTTCAATAAAGGTTAGTGCTGCGGCAGCATCAGTTACAAATACATCTATGACGGTTAAGGTAAACGGACAGGTTTTGGGTAATTTGAATTTCGGGCAATTACAGGAGCTTGAGGCTGCTAAGGAGGATAATTTAATTGGAAGTTATACTCCTGCAGGTACAACAATTAAAGTTGAGCTGACTTATAATAATAATGGTGCTCCGGGGTCTAATGCATGGCTGGATTACATTATAGTCCAGGCTAAAAGAAAATTGACAGGAAATGGCAGGCAGTTTAGATTTCAGTACAATGACGCTGCAACGAATAATGGAATAATACAGTATAATATGTCTAATGCTTCCAGTATAAGTGAAGTATGGGATATTACCGACATTTATAATGCAGGAAGAATGGTAAATGAAGGCCTTCAGTCTCAGTTCTCATTTAAGGCTGCTCTTGGTGAAATTAGAAAATATGTGGCTGTTGTTCCTTCAAATTATTTTACCCCTGAACGTGAGAGTCACACGCATGTTGCAAATCAGAATATAAAAGGTACGATTTTTAATAATGCTTCAGGCCAATTTCAGGATGTAGATTATATAATAGTTACACCTGCTAATTTAAGTTCTTCGGCTGAAAGGCTTGCTAACCTTCACCGCCAGGAAGGAATGAATGTAAAAGTTGTAAACCTTGAAAATATCTATCAGGAATTTTCTTCGGGTAAACAGGATATTGGCGCTATAAGAAATCTGGTTAAATATGTTTATTATAATGCATCATCCGGTGACAAGCGGATAAAGTATGTTAATTTGTTTGGAGATGCCTCTTTTGATTATAAAAACAGAACGCCCAATAATACCAATATAGTGCCTATAATGCAGGGGTATGATCCTTCCCCAACCTTTAATAATTATAGTGTAGTAACTACTTTTATTACAGATGATTTTTACGGATTGATGGACCCGGAAGAAGGTGCTATGCTTCTTTCAGGTCCTGAAGGATTAGACGTTGCTGTTGGAAGAATGCTTGTTACAGATAAGAAGTTAGCGGATGAAATGGTGAATAAGGTGATTGAGTATAAAAGTCCGGAATCGTATGGCAGATGGCGTAATGAATTTATAGTTATGGCTGATGATCTTGATGGTGATGGCTCTCAGGACTTTATTCCTCAAATGGATAGTCTGGCTATACAACTTAATGCTGCCCGGCCGTTTGTAAATATCAGAAAAATTTATACAGATGCTTATGTTCAGCAGGCTTCTGCCGGAGGTCAGCGTTATCCCGATGCCAAAGAACAGTTTATAAGGGCTATAAATTATGGCTCTTTAGTGGTTGGGTATCTTGGCCATGGTGGTGAAGACGGCATGGCAAGTGAGCGTATGTATAATAAAACGGATGCCGATAACTTATTTAATAAAGGTAAGTATCCTTTGTTTATAACGGCAAGCTGTGAAATTACAAAATTTGATAATCCATACAGGCCAACAGTTGGAGAATATACCTATTGGAACCCTAAAGGAGGTGCTATAGGCATGATGAGTACAACCCGTGCCTTGTTTATAAGTGCTGCTTATAAATTTAATCCGCTTATAGTGAAACATCTTTATGCTTATGGGGAAAGTGAATTTCCTTCTATGGCAGAAGCATTGCGAAGAACTAAGATTGAGCAGAATAATAAAAATATTAGGATGATATGTTTTATTGGTGATCCGGCATTGATGCTTGCAATACCAAAACCGGAAATAAAACTTACTACTATTAATGATACTCCTATATCCGATTTTACAGGGGCGCTTAATTCTCTTGCTTATGTAAAACTGGGAGGAAATGTTGTTAATGAAAGCGGTACTACAATAACAAATTATAACGGTGAACTTGAGGTTACTGTTTTTGATAAGGATATTGACAGGATAACCTTGGGTAATGATGGTGTAACTGACAGTTCGGGAAATATTATTAAAACTCCTTTTAAAATATTAGGGGAAACAATATTCAGAGGTAATGCGTCGGTTGTTAATGGGCAATTTGAATTTGGTTTTGTTGTGCCTCGTGATATTCGTGTTCCTATAGCAAATGGCAGGGTTAGTTTTTATGCAAAAAGAGCTAATATTACCGAAGACCAGCAGGGTTATAGTGTTGATGTGAAAATTGGAGGGGTAAATGAAAATGCTGAAGCAGATAATACAGGGCCAAAAGTGAGGCTGTATATGAATGATGAATCTTTTGTTTCGGGAGGAATTACAAATGCATCGCCAATATTCCTGGCATTTCTGGAAGACGAGCATGGTATTAATACAGCAAGTGGTATTGGCCATGATATATTAGGAATATTGGATGGAGATGAAAATAATCCATATATAATGAACGACTATTATGAAACCGAAGTTGATAATTATCAGAAAGGCGCACTTCGTTTTCCGTTCAGTAATCTGGAAAAAGGGTTGCATACGTTAACCTTTAAAGCATGGGATGTATATAATAATCTGGTTACTGCCGAAATTCAGTTTGTGGTTGTGGGAGATGAAGGTTTAACATTGGATAAAGTGCTTAATTATCCGAATCCGTTTGTGAGTTACACAGAATTCTGGTTTACCCATAACCGGCCTTTTGAGCCACTGGATGTTCAGGTGCAGATATTTACAGTAACCGGTAAAGTTGTAAAGACGATAAATCAGTCGGTTACTACCGATGGGTTTTTGTGCCGTGAAATTAAATGGGATGGTAAAGATGATTTTGGAGACCGTATAGGTAAGGGAGTGTATGTTTACAAGCTTACTGTAAGGTCTACCACTACTAATAAAACTGCAGAAAAATACGAAAAACTTGTATTGCTGTAAAAAACATTATATTTGTGACCTTTAAATTTTCAAAACAAGAATGAAAAAGATAATCTTGATAGCACTTTCTATTTTAGGAGTGCAAATGGCGAAAGCCCAAAACGATAATCGGGTAATTACTACAGGAGTTCCGTTTTTAACAATAGCAGCAGATGCCCGTTCGGCGGGTATGGCAGACCAGGGAGTTGCTACATCTACCGATGTTTTCTCACAGCAATGGAATCCCGCTAAATATGCCTTCGCATTAAAAGAACAAGGGTTTTCCTTTAGCTATACACCTTACCTTACTAACATTGCTAATGATATATCGTTGGGACAGGTTACTTATTATAACAGGATTAACGACAGGAGTGCTTTTGCAGGTAGCCTTCGCTATTTTGGTTTAGGTGATATTGAGATTCGAGATAATCCTGATCAGGAAGCGATCATAAGATCTCCTAATGAATTGGCTGTAGATCTATCGTATGCTCTAAAGCTTGATGAGCAGTTCTCGATGGCAATTGCAGGACGTTTTATCAGTTCTAATTTAAGAATACCCGAATCTGCGGGTGGCGGAGATGCAAGAGCAGCCAAATCTTTTGCTTTTGATATTGCAGCTTTCTATCAGTCTGAAGAAATTGCTTACACGGATTTTGACGGCCGTTGGAGAGGTGGTCTTAATATACAAAACATCGGTCCTAAAATTAGTTATGACAATGATCCTGATTTAAGTTCAAACTTCCTGCCTTCTACACTAAGGCTTGGCGGGGGCTTTGATTTTATATTTGATGAGTATAATAAAGTTGGTGTAAATCTTGAACTGGCTAAGCTGTTAGTGCCAACACCTTATGCTACTGTTCAGGCTAATCCTGTAGATCTTAATGGAGATGGTACTATAGATAATAGTGAAATTCAGCAGGCTAGTGATGAGGCTTCTAATCAGAATGCTGAAAACAGGGAAAAATATAATGATATAGGCTGGGTGTCCGGTATATTCAAATCTTTTGGAGATGCTCCGGGCGGATTTAGTGAAGAGCTTAAAGAAATTACCTATTCACTTGGTGCGGAATATTCTTATCAGGATGCCTTTATGTTCAGGTTAGGTTACTTTAATGAAGACAAGAGTAAAGGAGCACGTAAATTTTTCTCTCTTGGTGCCGGTTTCAGGTACACAGTGGTAAAAATAGATGTATCTTACCTGTTCTCTGCATCACAGGTTAGAAATCCGCTTGAAAATACACTTCGTTTTTCACTTAGCTTCAATTTCGGAGACGATTACGATGAATATTAGTAGATAATTTACAATAAAGGGATTCTTCGGAATCCCTTATTTTTTGGTATAATAACAAAAGCAATAACTACCTGCTAAAAAATAACAAAATACTTAGCTTAATTTTTTTTGTTATTAAAGGGAAGTCTTATTTTTGCATTTCGCAAATTTGTGTGAGGAAACTTTTTGCGCTTTAAGAAAAACATTTTTTAAAAATCACATCAGCAACAATAATTTAGCAAATGAAAGAAATAACAAAAGAGGTTTACCTGAAGTGGTATGAGGATATGCAGTTTTGGAGGAAGTTTGAAGACAAACTGGCAGCTTTATACATACAGCAAAAAGTTAGAGGTTTCCTTCACTTATATAACGGCCAGGAAGCAGTTCTTGCCGGAGCATTGCACGCAATGGACCTTTCTAAAGATAAAATGATTACTGCATACCGTAACCACGTTCAGCCAATAGGTATGGGCGTAGATCCGAAAAGGGTTATGGCAGAGCTTTTAGGTAAAGCCACCGGAACATCTAAAGGACTTGGCGGTTCTATGCACATTTTCTCTAAAGAACACGGTTTTTATGGAGGTCATGGTATTGTTGGTGCACAAATACCTGTAGGTGCTGGAATGGCATTTGCCGATAAATATTTTAATACCGGAGGTGTAACTCTTACTTATTTTGGTGATGGTGCTGCACGTCAGGGTTCGCTTCATGAAGCATTTAACATGGCTATGCTATGGAAACTTCCTGTAGTATTTATTGTTGAGAACAATGGTTATGCAATGGGTACATCTGTAGAGCGTACGGCTAACCATACAGATATTTGGAAACTGGGACTTGGTTATGAAATGCCATGTGGGCCGGTTGATGGAATGAACCCGATTAAAGTTGCAGAGGCTATGCATGAAGCCATTGAGAGAGCAAGAAGAGGTGACGGGCCTACATTCCTTGAAATGAAAACATATCGTTACCGTGGGCACTCAATGAGTGATGCACAGCACTACAGAACCAAAGAAGAAGTAGAGGAGTACAAAAAAATTGATCCTATTACTCAGGTTCTTGATATTATAAAAGAGAATAACTATGCTTCTGAAGCAGAAATTGAAGCAATTGATCAAAAGGTAAAAGACCTTGTGGAAGAATGCGAGAAATTTGCTGAAGAATCTCCATATCCGGATTTAAACGTTATGTATGACGTTGTTTACGATCAAAAAGATTATCCATTCTTACCACATAAACTACAATAAATCATGGCAAAAATTATTACAATGCCGCGCCTTAGCGACACCATGACCGAAGGTACTGTGGCTACGTGGCTTAAAAAAGTAGGTGATACCGTTAAAGAAGGCGATATACTTGCTGAGATTGAAACAGATAAAGCAACAATGGAGTTTGAAGCCTTTGATGCAGGTACATTACTGTACATAGGCATTAAGGAAGGTGAAACTGCTCCAGTAGATTCAGTTCTTGCTGTAATAGGTAAAGAAGGTGAGGATATTTCTGCTTTGCTTGAGGGTAAAGCGGCTCCTGCTGCTGAATCATCTGAAAAGAAAGAAGAAACTAAGAAAGAAGAAAAAGAAGAATCAAAACCTGCTGCTGAAGCTGCGCCTGCTGCGTCTTCAGAATTGCCTAAAGGAGTTATTGTAGTTACAATGCCGCGCCTTAGTGATACTATGACAGAAGGTACTGTTGCTACATGGCTTAAAAAAGTAGGAGATACAGTTAAGGAAGGCGATATTCTTGCTGAAATAGAAACTGATAAGGCTACTATGGAGTTTGAATCATTCCAATCAGGTACGCTTTTAAAAATAGGTGTTCAGGAAGGCGAATCTGCTCCGGTAGATAGTCTTCTTGCAATAATAGGTCCTGCCGGTACAGATGTTTCGGGTATTACAGGTAAAGAAGGAAGCGCTCCTGCTGCTGAAGCAAAAGCCGATACTCCTAAAGAGAGTAAAAAAGAAGAGGCTGAAGCTCCAAAAGCTGAGGAGGCTGTTGCTGCAAATAACGATGGCGGAAGACTATTTGTTTCCCCATTAGCACGTAAGATTGCTGAAGAAAAAGGTGTAAACCTAAATCAGGTTAAAGGTTCGGGCGAAAATGGCCGTATCGTTAAAAAAGATATAGAAAATTATACTCCACAGGCTGCACAACAGGCTGCTGCTCCGCAAGGTGCTGCAAAAGCTGAAGTTAAGCCGTTTATTCCTGCAGGTGAGGTAAGTACTGAAGAAGTAAAAAATAACCAGATGCGTAAAACTATTGCGCGTCGTCTGGCTGAATCTAAATTCACAGCTCCGGAATATAGTCTTACTATAGAGCTTGATATGGATAATGCTATTGCTTCGCGCGGTGTTATTAATGCAGTGCCGGATACTAAAGTATCGTTTAACGATCTTGTAGTTAAGGCATGTGCTATGGCATTGAGAAAACATCCGCAGGTTAACACACAGTGGAAAGATGATGTTACCATTTACAACAAACATATTAGTATAGGCGTTGCTGTTGCTGTTGAAGACGGACTTCTTGTACCGGTACTTAAATTTGCCGACAATATGAGTCTGTCTCAAATAGGTGCTGCTGTTAAAGATCTTGCAGGCAAAGCTAAAAACAAAAAAATTGCTCCTGCCGAAATGGAAGGAAGTACGTTTACGGTTTCTAACTTAGGTATGTTTGGTATTCAGGAGTTTACTTCTATTATTAATCAGCCAAATTCTGCAATTCTTTCGGTAGGCGCTATTATACAAAAACCTGTTGTTAAGGATGGCCAGATAGTTGTAGGTAATGTAATGAAAGTTACGCTTACGTGTGATCACAGAACGGTTGATGGTGCTACAGGAGCTCAGTTCCTGCAAACACTTAAACAATATATTGAAAATCCGGTAACTATGCTTGCATAATTACGGATTATAGTCCTAATAAATATCCGTCCTGAAGTTAATTCAGGGCGGATATTTTATTTCTGCAAGTTACTGTTTTATATATAGTAGATTAATTTTAAGTTAAGAGGAGTTGGCCGGTATATCCATAGGGCATCATTAAAATCAAGTGGTATTTTTTTCTTATTTTAGCGGAATACATCACATCACATGAAAAAAATACTTTACGTTTTCCTTTTAGCTCTGTTAAGTATTAATTCTGCTTTTGCGCAGAAAAGGAAAAAAACAGATGCTTTATATAAAGTTCATGAAAAATCAGTAATAACAACACTCAAGTTTTTAACTTCCGATGAACTAAAAGGCCGTAACGCCGGAACCAAAGAAGCAGAAATAGCGGCCAAATATCTGGAAGATATTTTTGTTAAAAATGGTATTAAACCTTATTTCATTTCTTATAATGATACGCTTACTAATTTTACACCAACAACTTATAATGTTGTAGGATATCTGGAAGGGACAGATGCTGAGCTTAAAAAAGAATTTGTGGTTATTGGGGCGCACTACGATCATATAGGTACAACAGATAAGCCTGTTGATGGTGATTATATTTATAACGGTGCCGATGATAATGCTACAGGTACAACAACAGTTGCTGAACTTGTTAATTATTATGGCAAAATGAAATCTAATAAACGAAGCATCTTATTTTGCTTTTTTTCGGCAGAAGAAGAAGGACTTTATGGATCTAAACACCTGGCTAAAAAATTAAAAGACCAGAATTTCAATATTTATTGTATGCTTAATTTTGAAATGACGGGGGTTCAGCTCGGTGGAGATCTGCTGGCATTTATTACCGGATATGGCAGAAGCAATATGGCTGATAAATTTAATGAATATGCCGGAAAAAGAATCATAGGTTCCAACGCCTTTGAAATGCAGTATCAATTATTCAGGGCATCTGATAATTATCCGTTTTTTTTAGAATTTAATATTCCTTCTCATACATTAAGCACTACAGAGATGTCAACCTTTAAATTTTACCATAAGCTGGACGATGAGTTTGACCAGATGGATACCACTCATATGACTGCGTTTATACAGCAGATGATTCCGGTAGTTGAAAAAATGGTAAATGCGCCAACACAGGAAATTGTATTAAAGAAATAAATGAAAAATATTATAATAACAGGCACCAGCAGGGGCATAGGTTATGAGCTTGCTTTGCAGTTTGCTGATGCAGGGCATAATGTACTTGCAATATCACGGAAAATACCACAGGCATTTATAGAAAACCATAATATTTCATGTTTAGGCATTGATCTTACTTCAGGTAATGGTTTTGAACAGGTTAAAGATTTTATAGAATCTGCGTGGCATAAAGTTGATATTGTTATTCATAATGCCGGTGCTTTGCTGTTAAAGCCATTTGCTGATATCACAGCAGATGAATTTGAATACATATATAAAGTAAATGTGTTTGGTGTAGTGGCTCTTAACAGAGTAGTTTTGCCATATATGCAGCAAGGCGCACATGTAGTTACTATAAGTAGCATGGGCGGGGTTCAGGGAACAGTTAAGTTTTCAGGCCTGTCAGCCTATAGCTCCAGTAAAGGAGCTGTAATAACACTTAGTGAGCTTTTGGCAGAAGAATATAAAGAGCAGGGTATTGCATTTAATGTGTTGGCATTGGGAGCTGTAAATACCGAAATGCTTCAGGAGGCATTTCCAGGATATCAGGCTCCACTCTCGCCTAAACAAATGAGTGACTATATTTTTAATTTTGCCTTAACAGGTAATACGTATTTTAATGGAAAGGTACTTCAGGTGTCCAGTACAACACCATAGGAGAAGATAACGTGAAACATATACTTGCACCATATTTGCCCGAACATGCTACAGATACGGTTTTTGAACTGATAAAGCTGTATGGGGTAAACTTAAAAATTGTAAATGAACGCGTAACACGTCACGGTGACTACCACAGAGACAATAACGGTATGCATCAGATTACAGTGAATGCAAATTTAAATAAGTATCGTTTTTTAATAACCCTTATTCATGAGATAGCACATTTAGCAGCTTTTGAAAAATATGGCAGGAATATTAAGCCTCACGGAGACGAATGGAAGAGTACCTTTCAAAGGCTTATGATTCCGTTTATAAGGCCGGAAATATTTCCTTCGCAATTACTGCCCTTGCTGGCAAGACATTTCAGAAATCCAAAAGCCAGCAGTGATACGGATGCTACCCTTTCTATAGCCCTGAAACAGTATGATGAAAGGTCAGAAAAGAATTATATATTTGAATTGCCTTACGGGAGTAATTTCAGGATACATAACGGTAAGGTATTTAAAAAAGGGGCACAGCGCGTTAAGCGTTTTGAATGCTTGGAGGTAAGTACCGGAAGGGTATATTTGTTTAATCCTAATGCAGAGGTTGAACTTTTGCCCTAACTGTGTTAAATGAAAATTAAACGGTTTTGAATTTTACTTATTTAGTGGAATCTTTACTTAGAAATTAAAGCCATAAAAATGAACAAAAATTATTATGCAGTATTAATGGCAGGCGGAGTAGGCTCACGCTTTTGGCCGGTAAGTACTGCTCAGTTTCCTAAACAATTCCACGATATGCTGGGTACAGGTGAAACCCTTATCCAAAAAACATTTGGCAGGCTAACTAAACTTATTCCTGAAGAGAACATACTCATACTTACCAATGAAATATACAATGACATTGTGCTTGAGCAGCTCCCTCAGGTAGCACCTGGTCAAATTGTGCTTGAGCCTGCAATGCGCAATACAGCTCCGTGTATTTTATATGCAACATTAAAAATAAAAAAAATAAATCCGGATGCAATAATGGTGGTTGCACCAACAGATCACTGGATTGAAGATGAAAATGCTTTTATAGATAATCTTCAGCATGCTTTTAATTGTGCACAAAAAGAAGAGGTATTAATGACATTAGGAATAAAGCCTACTTTTCCTAATACCGGTTATGGCTATATAGAGTATGATAATAAAAATGAAAGGCTTATAAAAAAGGTTTCTCAGTTTAGGGAGAAGCCTGATTATGCCACAGCAAAGAAATTTCTTGAAAGTGGTAACTTCCTTTGGAATGCGGGCATTTTTGTATGGAGTGTAAAATCTGTAATCAGTGCTTTCTTAAAATTTCAGCCCGAAATGTATAATTTATTTATGGAAGGGTATGATAGTTATAATACGGATGCCGAAAAGGACTTTATAGAAGACAATTATATTAAGAGCGAGAATATTTCTATTGACTACGCTGTTATGGAAAAAGCAGAGAATGTGTATGTTGTTCCTGCAGCTTTTGACTGGAATGATCTTGGTACATGGGGTTCACTTCATGACAAGCTTAATAAAGATGAAAATAATAATGCTGTTGTAAACGCAACAGTTTTTTTAGAAGATGCCACAAATAATATAATCAGGGCTGATAAAGGAAAAACTATTATAATTGACGGCATACATAATTATATTGTTGTAGATAAAGAAGATATACTACTTATTTACCCTAAAGAGAAAGAACAGGAAATAAAAAAAATTACTCAATTAGTAACATCTTCTCGTAAAAAGGCATAATTCCATAATGAATTATGTTAAATTTTGTAAGTTTTTACCTGTACGTTATAAGAATCAATATCTTTATTGATACTTAAACTAACAGTAATGAACCAATTATTACCTAACAGAAGGGGGTTATTAACTTTAATAACGCTCTTTTTATCATTGCAATTATTTGCACAGTTGCCTCCTTTTAACTTTGCTGTCACTGTAACTGACCAGACATGTTTAAATAACGGGGCATTAAGTTTCTCGGTTTCCGGTACTACTCCGGGAGCTACAATGAGCTACTCAGTTTATTTATTACCTGACACTACAACGCCAGTAATTACTACTCCAACACCCAATGTTCCGGGGCTTGGAAGTGGTAATTATAGTATAACTGCTACACAGTCTCTGAACGGACAAACCAGTACAAATACGCAGACTGCAACTATAAATGATTTAATTGTTCCCCTCAGTTATACACTTAGCTTTACCAAAGTTAAGTGTGGTTTTGATGGTACAATTACTGTAAACGTAACTTCAGGAAATGCAGTTCAGTATGAAATTACTGCGGGTCCTGTAACTAAACCTCTGCAGACTTCAAATATTTTTACAGGTTTACCCGCCGGACTTTATACTGTTCGTGTTTTTGATAATTGTGGTGAAGCTGTTGTTATCAGTGTGACTGTTTTGCAGGCTTCAACCGGAATCACTATTAGTTCCGGAAATCCTGAATCTTTAATATCATGTAATACTATAGGTGTGTCGCATGGATTATTAACTGTGCCGGATGGTGAAATTTTTAATCCTCTTACAGTTCAGATCACTGTTTTTCCTCCCGGGGGAGGAACACCTGTAGTTTTGAATCAGACAGTTGATGGTTCTGGAGGACTGTTTTTGGAGATTCCGTTTTACAATGATCAGGAATATAGTTATAATTTGAAAGTTACAGATGCCTGTGGTAATGTATATACCAGAAATAATAATATAATTAATGAAAAATTTACCGTAGATGTAAAGCCGGAAACAGAGAATTGTGAAGACAATTTCTTCTCAATTGCTCCAAAGTTGTTTATTGCGCCTTATACTGTAAATTTTATTAATGCACCGGATGATTTTGATCCTGTTGCATCTAATGCGGGACATCCAACTTTTGTGACGGATACTACCCGTTATGGATTTTCAGGTTCTTATGTGCCCGAGGGAGATTATACGGTTGAGGTAACAGATGCCTGTGGCAGAACTACCACAGTAGATTTTATAGTTGTTACTAGTCCTAAGGTTCCTGAGATTAATGGTCAAAATGCTAGCTGTTCAATCGATGGGGCTATTGGGATTAGCGTTGATGGAAAAGAAATTGTGTATGTAGAAATGTTGTCTGCCCCTGCTGAATATCCGGGGCCATTTCCTAAAGATGTAAGTAGTTATATTACAAATGGAGAATTTCAGATAACAGATCTTCCCCCGGGACTTTATACGTTTTTTGTTATAGATAGCTGTGGTTACGAAATTGAATTAGATTTTGAAGTATTATTGGTAGATAATAATACCACCTTATCTGCATCACAGCGCCCCGGATGTGAACCCGGATACGGATCTATAAGAATTAACAATACAGGGGAAGATCTTACAAACCTTATTATAATAGCTGCGCCGCCTGAATTTACGGAACCCTTACCATTTGATGCTGCTTCATATATAGCAAATGATGGCAGGGCTTACATCAATTCCCTGCCGGAAGGAAGTTATACTTTTTCTACTATTAATTCGTGTGGTATAGAAGTTACGAGAACTGTTTCATTATCAGGTTATGGTGTAACAACAAATGATTTTACTATAGTTCCGCATTGCGGTTCTTTTGATATACAATTTCAGCATATTAGCAATGGTACCTATATTCAGAGCTTTTATTTGCAGAAATATAATCCCGACGAAGGTGTATGGGAGCATCCGCAGACAGGCCTTGATTATGTAGAAGGAACACAGGCAAATACATTAAATTCTATTTCACTTATAAATAACGGGATTAATAATGGGTATCCTTATACAGGAGAATTTAGAATTTTAAAAACATTTTTTGTGTATGACAATGGTAGTATAGCAAATGTTCGCTGTTTTCAGGTTCTTCATACTTTTACTTTTGATGATGGCCCTGTAATTATAGATGCTTACAGTTTTCCCTGTGAAGGAGGGCTGACAGAAGTGGCGGTTATAGCTGAGGGAGTACCACCATTAACCTATGGCATAACTACAAAAGACGGGGCACCATTTATTGTGGATAATGGGGAATCTAATCTTTTTACAGAATTGGAAAGTGCTATATATAATTTTAATGTAACCGATGTATGCGGAAATATAAGAAATATTCAATTGGATATTGATGCATTAGACCCCATTGCTATACAGCCAAATGGTTTTTGTGAAGGGGAGGATAGTTCTCTTTCTGTTCCACAATTTACATTTTTAACTTATAAATGGTATAAAGAAGGAGCTCCGCAAAATGTTTTAAGCACTACATCAGTACTAAACTTCCCTGCATATAATTCGGCAGCAGATGCGGCTACTTATCATGTGAGTATTACAAGTGATAATCCGCTATCCTGTATGAATCAGGAACTGAGTTTTTCTTTAGAGGAAAATACATTGCCCAATGCAGGGCCAGATATTACGGTACCTTTTTGTAATGATGGTATTGCAATAAATTTAAAAAACTATCTTGATGAAGGAGTAGCAACAACAGGTAACTGGGGGGATATTGATAATACCGGTCTGCTTAATAACAGCACTCTTACTACAGCCGGGCTCGCAGAAGGTACTTATCAGTTTAAATATACTTTAACGGGTTTGTGCAGTCTGACTGATGATGCAATACTGACACTTCAGGTAAAGGCAATACCTGAAATGCCAATTGTAAGCAGTAATACACCTATATGTGAGAATTCCGAGATACAGCTTTCTGCTGTAGAGGTTCCGGGAGCTATATATGAATGGACAGGGCCAAATGGATTTTCATCTACAGAAGTGAATCCTGTTTTATCTGACGTTACTTTGGCTGCTTCAGGAACTTACACGCTTGTTGTTATTGTTAATGAATGCTCATCTCCGGCAGGTTCTGTAAACATTACTGTAGAAGCTGCGGCAATGGCAGGCGATGATAATACTATACAACTTTGTAATGAAGGGAATACTGTTAATCTTGAAGACTATCTTAGTAACCTTGCAAATACAGGAGGGGCCTGGGAAGATATAGATGCGACAGGAGCCCTAACAAATAGCTCTTTTGCAACAGAAGGTATTGCCGAAGGTAGTTATCATTTTAGATATACAGTTTCTAATATTTGTGATATAACAGATGAAGCAATTATTACAATACAACTTACCGATATTCCCCAGGCACCTGAAGTATCTTCTTTAGATCCGGTTTGTGAAGGATCCGATATTCAGTTCACCGCCGCCGAAATTGCCAATGCATCTTATGAATGGACCGGACCAAACGGCTTTGAATCTAGCGAACATAATCCTTTGCTTACAAATGTAAGTACTGATGCGTCAGGTATATATACTTTAAAGGTTACAGTTAACGAATGTAGTTCGGATGCTGTTACTGTACCGGTAACTGTAAATGCATTGCCACAATTTACTGTGCAGGGTAATACTGTTTTATGTGAAGGGCAAACTTCTGTCCTTTCGGTTATGCCTGAAAATTTTGATGGAACAATGGTTGATTATAATTGGTATATTGATGGTAATGAATTAGCTGAAACGTCTGCAAGCATTCAGATTTCTGAACTTGGAAATTATGAAGTTATAGTTGATAATAATAATTGTACAACAGGAAGGGAGATTGAAGTTACACTTAATGATAATCCTTTTGATCTGGTTTTAAATTCGGGCTGTATAAATTATGAATATATGCTATGGGTGGTAAATATTGAAGACATAGCAGGAGCAGTAGTCACCTGGACAGGGCCGGGCGGTTTTAGCTTTACAGGTAATGAAGCAACCATTACCAATTTAGCAGAAGGAGACTATACAGCAACTGTTACAAATAGCGAAGGTTGTACCGCTGACGCAACCATTACCATATTTAATACATCTTGTATAATACCAAGGGGTATTTCTCCAAACGGCGATGGTATGAATGATAGTTTTGACCTTTCTAACCTTGATGTAAAAGAAATAAAGATATTCAACAGGTACGGGTTAAAAGTATATGAGGCGCAGAACTATCTTTCCGAATGGCATGGGCAATCTGATAAGGGAACATTGCCTACAGGTACATATTATTATGTTATAACACTTTCTGCCGGCAAACAGGTAACCGGATGGGTTTACCTGCAAAGGGAGGAGTAAGGAGATTAGGTATAAAACAAAAAGCTCAGAGATCAACTCTGAGCTTTTTGTTTTATTTTTTATCATGTCCTAAATGAGGGTGATGATCGCCTTCCTCATCGTCGGCTTCTGCCAACAGGTTTTCGCGTACTTTCTTAAACAGGTCAGATGAGTAAACAAACTCTACAATAGATTTATTTCTTGTTTCCAGTATTTGTTCATTATCACCTTCCCATTCTTTAATACCGTTTTTAAGAAAGACTATTTTCTCCCCGATTTGTAGAACAGAGTTCATGTCATGGGTATTAATAACTGTTGTAATATCATATTCTTTAGTAATTTCCTGAATTAACTCATCAATTACAATAGATGTCTCAGGATCAAGCCCGGAGTTAGGCTCATCACAAAACAAATACTTAGGGTTGTTTACAATTGCTCTTGCAATAGCAACCCTTTTTTGCATTCCTCCTGATATTTCGTTGGGAAATTTTTTATTGGCATCAACAAGATTTACCCTTTCCAATACAAAGTTTACCCTTTCTTTTATTTCTCTCGATCGTTTACTGGTAAACATTTTTAGCGGAAATGCTACATTATCTTCTACAGACATGGAGTCAAACAATGCGCTTCCCTGAAAAACCATGCCTATCTCTGTACGCAATTTTCTTTTTTCATCAGGAGTAAGTTCAGAATATATTCTGCCATCAAATGAAATAGTTCCCACTTCCGGTGTATGTATACCCAATAGCGTTTTAAGCATAACAGTTTTACCCGATCCGCTTCGTCCTATTATAAGATTTGTTTTTCCTGTTTCAAACGTCGTGGAAATTCCTTTTAAAACTTTTGATTCTCCAAACGACTTTTCAATGTCTTTAATTTCTATCATTAGCTTAAAAGTAATTGGGTTACTATATAGTTTACCAAAATTATAACAACGCTAGTCCATACAAATGATGTTGTACTGGCTTTACCTACTTCTAGTGCACCACCTTTCATAAAATAGCCATGGAATGATGGAATGGTAGCAAGCAGGAATCCGAAAATAAAGGTTTTAAAGAAGGCATAAAACACGTGAAACGGTTTAAAGTCAGTTTGTAAACCCTGTAAAAACTGGTCACTGCTTACAAAACCGCCATAAACGCCAGCCATCCATCCTCCAAGAATTCCCAGGAACATGGATACTGCAATTACAAACGGATATAACAGAAAGGCAGTAATTTTAGGGAATACAAGATAGTTAAGGGAGTTAACCCCCATTACCTCAAGAGCGTCTATCTGCTCTGTTACGCGCATTGTACCTATACTGGATGTAATATATGATCCTGCACGCCCCGCCATAATAATGGATATAAAAGTAGGGGCAAACTCTAATATTACGGATTGCCTTGTTGCAAATGCAATAAGCGATTTAGGAATAATAGGATTTGTTAAGTTAAGGGCAGTTTGTATAGCAACAACTCCGCCTATAAAGAACGAAATAAATGCTACAATACCCATCGAGCCTATAATAAGATCGTCTACTTCTTTTAAAATTAGGGGTTTCATTACCTTCCACTTCGTAGGTTTATTAAAAACCTCCTTCAGCATAAGGAAATAGCGGCCTATCTGGTGTAATGCTTTTATCATTTATAAGTCAAAAATAATGGCTAAAGTACCGAATTGTAGCCAGTAATCATTAATAGTTAATAGTTTTTTAATACTAATAGGTCATAAAATAATTTCTCTTTCATTTTCTTCCAACGATACGACCTTATAAACTTTGCCTGTTCACTGCTAACAAGCAGGTTCTTACCTTCGCCTTTCGCTCTAAGGAAACCATTTATGTAATCTATAAATAACAACGGCTTTTTTTTACGCATTGCAAGTTTTGCACCCGCAATTGCAGTAATTAAAAAACCGTACCCTAATGTATAAAAAGCTTCTCCCTGTTTATAGCGGGCAGCTTTATTGTAATTGGCTCCTGTAGGTTTAAGATGCTTAACTTTCAGTCTTTCAATAGTAATTACTTTCCAGCCATAAAATTTAGCTATAAGCTCATCGGCAG
This sequence comes from Flavobacterium sp. NRK1, assembly GCF_024054175.1. Classification (GTDB taxonomy): domain Bacteria; phylum Bacteroidota; class Bacteroidia; order Flavobacteriales; family Flavobacteriaceae; genus Flavobacterium. The sequence continues at coordinate 565,548 of NZ_JAMXLA010000001.1, read as the reverse complement.
TATCCCATCCCATAGCAGGTCTTAGTCCGCCCATCTGTAAAAACAACTCTTTTCTGTAAGCCTTAAAAGCTCCGCGAATGTGGTCTTTATCAGTAAGGTTTTCAAGAATCCACTCGCCGTTTTTTTCTATATAGGCAAATCCGCCTGCCATACCTACTTTATCATCAGCTTTAAAAGCATTTAATATAGTTTCAAAATAATCATTTGGCAAAATAAGGTCGGCATCCAGCTTTACAATTATGTCATACTCTTCATCTATTGTTTCGTATCCAGCTTGAAATGCCTGTATAACTTTACTTCCGGGCATATGTACAGCATCACTTTTTTTATTCACTAAAAATAGCCACGGGTGTTTTTGGCTAAATGCCGTAACTACAGCAGCCGTTCCGTCGGTAGAATTATCGTTTACAACTACAACCTTTGAGGGCAGCACTGTTTGTTCTGCAAGAGATTGCAGTGTAAGAGCCATGAAGGCTTCCTCGTTGTGTGCAGGGATAATAGCGTAGTATTTCATGTTTGTGCAGAAAATGAATGCAAATATCTCTATTTTTGTGCTATTAGAAAAACATAACCCTTGAATAAGAAAGTTTTTGTTGTATTAGTTACCTATAATGGTGCTCATTGGATAGATAAGAATATACAGTCGCTGTTGCATTCGCAATATCCGGTTAGTATTATTGCTATTGACAACAATTCTACCGATGATTCTGCACCACTTCTTGCTAAATATCCTGAAGTAGATTTAATTAAATCTCCTGACAATTTGGGTTTTGGTAAGGCCAATAACATAGGGATGAAAAAGGCTTTGGAACATGGGGCTGACTATGTTTTTCTTTTAAATCAGGATGCATGGGTGTTTGAAGATACTATTAATAGTCTTATAGCCAGAATGGACAATCACGACAATTTTGGTATTATGAGTCCGATGCATTATTCTGGAGACGGGGTTACACTTGATAAAAGTTTTGAAACCTATTATAAAAGAAAGACCGGGTTGATTTCCGGCGATATTGCCGTTGTGTCTTTTGTAAATGCTGCTGCGTGGATGTTAAACCGAAAGTGTATAGAAAAGGTAGGTTATTTTGAACCATTGTTTGGACATTATGGTGAAGATCGTAATTATTGCGACAGAGTACGATACCATAAATTTGAAATAGGAATTGATCCTGATAGTCGAATTGTACACGACAGAGTAATTACCCGAAATTTTAAAAAAGATAGTATTCAGTCAAAATATAAGATACTTACATCACTCCTAGATATTAATAACGAACTTTCAAAAAGCTATATTCAGGGCCTGAAAGAAGTATTTGGGCTGCCAAAGTATTTTAGCAAATCATACGGAGCGGGTAAATCGGCATCTATGTTTTTTACCCTGCTTAAATATTACCTGCAATGGATAGGTAAGATTGGTAAAATTAAAACAGCACGTAATAACGCTAAATAATGGAAAAGAAAGCTTCAGCAAAACAAATTTTTCTGTATTCCATTATCAATTATATTGGTACTGCAATTGGTATAATTTCTACGGTACTAATTTATCCTAAAGACAAAGCACTATTAGGTACAGTGCGTTATGTAGATAATATATCACAATTGTTATTTCCTATAATGGTGCTTGGTGCATCGCATGCGCTTATTAAATTTTATCCGGCGCTTAATGAGCAGAAACAAAAACAGCTTTTTAATTATAGCATTTTTTCTATTTCAATTATCAGCTTTTTGGTATTTGCTGGTATAATAATTTATACTGGCACAAATAGAGATGAAAATAATTACCTCTATTATTTCGCTTTTCCTATCGCAGTATCATTAGCGTTTATAGAGTTGTTTCGTAAACAGGCGCAGGATCTTCAAAAGCTTGCGGTGCCTACGCTTTATGAAAAAATAATACCTAAAGTTGTATTGCCATTGGCATTTTTATTATTTCTGCATCAGTATATTTCAGAAACAGAGTCTATATTATACTATACTGTTTGTTATTTAGTAATTTTTATACTTACGGCGGTTTATTTATTCAGGCATTTTAAACCCGGTTTTAATTATAGGTTTAAAACTCTTTTTGGCGAAATATCGAGGCGTGATTATTTTCGCTACAGCCTGTATGCATTTGCAGGAAGCCTTGGATCATTACTGGCTTTCAGAATAGATGGTATAGTAATATTCAATCTTATCTCTGAAGAAGCCAATGGAACTTTTAGTATAGGAGTAAGTCTGGCATCTGTATTACAAATTCCGGCTGTGGGAATGTTTGCCTTATATGCACCTATAGTATCGGGGCATCTTAAAGCTGAGAATTTTACCGAACTTCAAAAAAAATATGTAGAAGTTGCTAAACTGCTTTTTTGTGTTGGTGCAATATTGTACTGCTGTATTTTTTTAGGTATAGATAATCTTTTCAGGTTAATGCCTACTTATGAGAATATTAAAGACAGTATTCCTATTATAATTATATTAAGCCTTAGTGTGCTTATAAATATGGCTACAGGGTTTAACTCTGAAATTATAACCTATTCTAAATATTACAGGTTTAACCTTATTGCTATTTGTATATTAATACTGCTTAATGTGTCCTTAAATCTGTATTTTATCTACAGTTTAAATTTAGGAATAGCAGGTGTGGCCTATGCATCTTTTATTTCTATGACGCTGTTTAATATATCTAAACTTATATTTATTTATAAAAAATTTAAGCTTTTACCTCTTGATAAAGCCTTCGGCTTTATGGCACTTATTTTTATCGTGTCAACTCTTGTTATATATTTTTTACCTGATACGGATAACCACCTTATAGATCTCATTTATAAAACAGCGCTATCACTTATAATTAATATTACCTTATTATACAAATTAAAACTTGTTTATCAGGTAAATGTTTGGATTGATAAGGCTATTGGATTTATAAAATAGTAAAACCTACATAAAAAGAAATCCGCAATAGTTTTTATGCTATTGCGGATTAATTGTTTTTATGCTTTAATAATTATATTTTATAAACAAATGCATTAATGTTCATACCGGCACCTACGGATGCAAACAGCAATACATCACCTTTATTTAAGTGCTGGTCTTCTAATTGATCTTTTATTAGCATATCATAAAGAGTTGGAATAGTGGCAACACTGCTATTTCCCAGTTTATGAATACTCATTGGCATTACTTTTTCAGGCATTGGCATATCGTATAATTTATAAAAACGCTGCACTATCGCTTCATCCATTTTTTCATTAGCCTGGTGTATAAGTATCTTTTTTACATCGTTTATTCCTACACCGCTATTGTCAAGGCATTCCTTCATAGCTTTAGGAACATTGCTAAGCGCGAATTCATATATTTTTCGTCCGTACATTTTAATGTAGCGAACATCAGGGTCGTGGTCTTTATTAAAAGAATTACCAAAGAAAAGGAAATAAGCCTCTTCATAAGTATAAGATGCAGTTTCATGAGATAATATTCCGCCTTCTTCATCAGTAGCTTCAATAATACTGGCTCCGGCTCCGTCAGAGTAGATCATACTATCCCTGTCATGCGGATCTACAACACGCGATAATGTTTCTGCTCCTATAACAAGGCATTTTTTAGCCATTCCCGATTTAATAAACGCTTTTGCCTGTATAACGCCTTCTACCCATCCGGGGCATCCGAAAAGAATGTCATATGCAACACATTTTGGGTTCTTTATTTGCAGGCTGTGTTTAACTCGTGAGGCAAGGCTGGGCAATATATCGGTTTGTATCGCACCTTCTTTTACGTTTCCAAAATTGTGTGCAAAAATGATATAGTCAAGAGTTTCAGGATCAATTTTAGCATCTTCAATAGCTTTTTGCGCTGCATAAAAAGCAATGTCTGATGTAAGCAGGTCTTCTTCTACATAACGGCGTTCATCAATACCTGTTATTTGTCTGAATTTTTCTGTTACAACTTCGTTAGAATAAGATAACGGATTGCCGTTATCATCTAAAAACTGATGCTTTGCAAAATCTATGTTTGCTATAATTCGGTTAGGGATATAGCATCCCGAACCAGTGATCCTTATGTTCATAGTTTAATTGTTTGTGGATAGCTAATTTAATTAATTAAACGGTATAAAAAAGTTTAAATTGCTATGCAGGCATACTATTTAAATAAAAGCGCATTTTTTGTTACAAAATTTCAGTACTTGATAATTTAAATGGCTGAAACTTTAATTTTCATAATAGTAGCTATAGATAGTGCACGTGTTTTTATTTTATCGGCATTGATTCCGGCAAATAATTCATCTGTAGTTGCGTTAAAATGCTGTAACCAAGTGTCAAATTGGGCAGAAGTAAGTTGTTTTTTATCATTCAGTTCCATATGTATGTGCATAGGATTGTTTTTATAGTTCCCTGTGTGAAACATACTTAGTTCCCAAAAATCGGTTATTATTGGCAGGTGCTCCTCAAGGTTTATTTTTGCGATATCTGTAAAAATAAAATTTATGCTGTCATCTGCCAGAAGGCGGTTATAAAATTTTCGGGTAAGTGTTTCCAGATCAGCTCTGGATTCAATGTCTTTCATTACAGTAGTTTTTGATAATCACAAAGTTCTTACATTAGTCTTTGTGTTTTTATGACATATTATCATCAGGAATAAAAAAAAGGGCTGCATTGCAGCCCTTTACTATTAGTTTTCCATATAAGCCTCAATCGGCGCACAAGAACAAACAAGGTTCCTGTCTCCGTAGGCATCATCAACCCTGCGAACCCCGGGCCAGAATTTGTTTTCCTGTAGGTACTCAAGCGGGAATGCCGCCTTTTCTCTTGTATAAGGGAAATCCCAGTTATCTGTTGTAAGCATAGCTAACGTATGTGGAGAGTTTTTTAATACATTGTTTTTATCGTCCGCTGTAACTTCTTCAATTTCTTTACGAATTGCGATCATTGCATCACAAAAACGGTCAAGTTCTTCAAGGTTCTCACTTTCAGTCGGCTCGATCATTAATGTTCCTGCTACAGGGAAAGATACTGTAGGAGCATGGAAACCATAATCCATTAAACGTTTTGCAATATCGGTAACTTCAATACCGTTAGCTTTAAACGGACGGCATTCAATAATCATTTCGTGTGCAGCGCGTCCCATTTCTCCTGTATATAGTGTGTCGTAATGACCTGCAAGTCTTTCTTTAATGTAGTTAGCATTAAGAATTGCGTGGTGAGTAGAACTTGTTAAACCTTCTGCACCAAGCATAGTAATGTAGCCATAAGAAATAAGACATACAAGGGCAGAACCCCATGGTGCAGCAGAAACAGCTGTAATAGCATTACTGCCGCCTGTAGGTATTACAGGGTTAGTTGGCAGGAATGGTACAAGGTGTTTCGCAACGCAGATTGGTCCAACACCAGGTCCTCCGCCTCCGTGAGGGATAGCGAAAGTTTTGTGCAGGTTAAGGTGACAAACATCTGCACCAATAGTAGCAGGGTTTGTTAAACCTACCTGTGCATTCATGTTAGCGCCATCCATATAAACCTGTCCGCCGTTTTCATGTATAATGTTTGTTATTTCAATAATAGAAGCCTCATATACACCATGTGTGGATGGGTAAGTAACCATTAAGCAGGCAAGATTGTCTTTATACTGTATTGCTTTAGCTTTAAGATCTTCTACATCTATATTTCCGTTTTCAGATGTTTTTGTAACTACAACCTGCATACCTGCCATGTGAGCAGTAGCCGGGTTAGTTCCGTGAGCAGAAGCCGGGATAAGTGCAATGTTTCTATGGCTGTCTCCGCGTGACTCGTGGTAAGCGCGTATAACCATTAAACCTGCATATTCTCCCTGAGCTCCGGAGTTTGGCTGTAATGTAGTGCCGGCAAAACCTGTAATTACATTAAGCTGCTCTTCCAGTTTTTTAAGCATTTCCTGATACCCCTGAGCCTGTTCAACGGGTGCAAACGGGTGAATGTTGTTCCAGTTCGGCATACTTAACGGCAGCATTTCAGATGCGGCGTTAAGTTTCATGGTACAAGAACCAAGAGAAATCATAGAGTGGTTCAGGGCAAGGTCAAGGCGCTCCAGTTTTTTAATGTAGCGCATTATAGCCGTTTCACTATGATATTTATTAAATACTTCGTGAGTTAAAAACTCGCTTGTTCTGTTAAGTCTGGCAGGAATAGCATTAACTTCGCTAAGAGCAGTTACTTTTTCGGCAGTTTTACCTGCCGCTTCTGCAAATATGCTAACAATATCGTTTATGTCATTTAGCGATGTAGTTTCGTTAAATGAAACAGAAACAGTATCGTTAGATGGGTAATAGAAGTTTATTTCTTTTTTCTCTGCAGCAGCTTTTACTTTTGCAGCATCTGCTTTAACAAGTATAGTATCAAAGAAAGATGTGTTTACCTGGCTAATACCAATCTTGCTTAAAGCTTCGGCGGTTGTAGCAGCGCTTGCATGTACTTTATCAGCGATATACTCAAGTCCTTTTGGTCCATGGTAAACAGCATACATACCAGCCATTACAGCAAGCAATACCTGTGCAGTACAAATGTTTGAAGTTGCTTTTTCACGTTTAATATGCTGCTCACGTGTTTGAAGTGCCATACGAAGTGCGCGGTTACCGTTAGTATCAACAGTTACTCCTATAATCCTTCCCGGCATACTTCTTTTGTACTCGTCTTTAGTTGCAAAATATGCAGCGTGAGGTCCGCCATATCCTAACGGAATACCAAAACGCTGTGTAGTACCTACTACAACATCGGCACCCATTTCTCCCGGAGAAGTAAGCTTAACCAAGCTTAATATATCTGCAGCTACGGCTGTTTTAATTTCGTTTTCTTTTGCTCTTGAAATAAAAGAAGCATAATCATAAACCTGACCGTGTTTTCCAGGGTATTGAAGTATAGCACCAAAGAAATCATCACCAAATTCAAAAGTTTCATGATTGCCCACAACCAGCTCAACACCTATTGGTGTAGAACGAGTTTGCAATACAGAAAGCGTTTGAGGTAAAATCTCTTCAGAAACGAAGAATTTGTTTGCATTATTTTTCTTTTTGTCACGTGTGCGCACGTCAAATAAAAGTGCCATTGCCTCAGCAGCAGAAGTACCTTCATCAAGAAGTGATGCATTTGCAATTTCCATACCTGTAAGTTCTATTACAGTAGTCTGGTAATTAAGTAATGCTTCAAGTCTGCCCTGTGCAATTTCAGCCTGATATGGCGTGTAGGCAGTATACCATCCCGGATTTTCAAATATATTTCTTTGAATTGGTGGTGGTACTATAGCAGGGTGATAACCTAAACCAATATACGATCTGTATATTTTGTTCTTGTTTCCTAGCTGCTGCACGTGGTTCAGGTACTCATACTCAGTCATTGCCGGCTCCAGGTTTAGCGGAGCTTTAAGGCGAATATCGTCCGGTAAAGTTTCGTATATTAGTTGGTCAATAGATTCGACACCAATGGTCTTAAACATGTGTTTCAGATCGTTCTCTCTCGGGCCAATGTGTCTTAAAGCAAAAGCATCTGTTCTCATTTATTTGTATGCGTTGTTTTTAGAGGCACAAAATTAGTTATTTATATTCAATTTTTAATGTCTTTTTACAGGGCAATTTTGTGATTTTTTCAGCCCAACTTAATTACTGTTAGGATATTGATTATTTTTGTAGGATGAGTGTTATAAAAAAGCTTTTCTGGCTCTATGTTTATGGCAGTATGCATGTAGGTGCATCTGTGCTGGCATTGATATTAATGACCAATCATATGTTTCAGCTGCCGTTTAACTGGGCTGTAGCTGTTTTTGGTTATTGCGGGACTATGTTCAGTTACAATTTTATGAAATACGACGGACTTTTTCGTGTAAAAAAGTCAGCCGGAAGAAGAGTAAAATTTATAGTTTATCTTAGTACAATTGCACTTGTTGCCGCCGGAATTAGCTTCTTTTTTCTTGAAAGAACTTCGCAAATTGCAGCAATATTGTTTTTAGGACTTACCGCACTTTATACAGTGCCATTTTTCCCGAATACAAAAAACCTGCGCAACTGGAGCGGAATAAAAATTTATATTGTGGCTCTGTGCTGGGCAGGTATCACAACAGTCGTTCCTTTGCTTAATGCGGGGGTCTCTATTTCAGAAGATGTTTATCTTAAATTTACACAGCGCTTTTTATTGGTAATAATACTTATACTAATTTTTGAGATTATTGATTTAAAAGAAGACGATCCGCACCTGAAAACCATTCCGCAGCAAATAGGTATAAAATATACTAAATGGCTAAACCTGTTTTTACTTATACCTTTTTATTTTCTTGAATTTTTTAAAAGCACAGTAGATGTAAAACAGCTGTTAGTGAATGTAGTTTTGGTTGTAGCAACGGCACTTTTTACAATATATGCAAATCCGCAGCGCCCAAAAGTGTACACTCTTTTTTGGGTAGAAAGCATACCTATATTCTGGTTAGGGTTGGTAGTGCTGGCAAATAGCCTATAGTTTATTTAGAAGGTTTAATAACTCTTAACCCAAATGACGGAGCCAGGAAGTTTTTTTTATTTGAACGGTCTACAACACCGTCATTTATAAGAAATTCATTAACGTTAATCCATCCTTTTCCCTGAAAGAAAAATGGACGAATAAAATAGATGTATTCATAAGTTTGAAATGCTTCAAAACTAAATCCACTCTTATTTGTTTCCAGTATACTATTTCCTTTACTGTCGTATCCTCCTAAACCTTCAATTGCTGCATACAGCCCTTCAGCTGGCATTTCAATTCCATATTCAGATAAATCTATTTCTATTTGTCCTTTTGAGCCTTTTTCAATAACACGTACAATATCAGCTGGTAAGAGGTCAATACCAGGATATTCTCCTTTATCTGATTTTTTATAAAGATGAATACGGTAGGTTCTCCGGCCTTTTACTTTTAATGCGTTAAAAAGAAAAGAATGTATTAATACAGGAATTTTGTATGGATTTTGTATATAAACAGAAGCCTGATAAAATCGTTCTACACCACTAATTCCTCCTTTCTTTTCATTGGCATGGCCAATTTCGACTAAATCATTATTCTTATTGATAATTATCTCTTTAAGCAAAAAGCTTATAGGTTCAAGTGCAATTTCTTTTTTTATTTCGTCCTTTTCTATTGTTTTATTTTTGTAGCCAAGACATGTTAATTCAAAGCTGTCAAAGACGGTTGTAATCGTTAACTCACCATTTTGATCAGCATAATCTCCGTTGACTACTTTTCCCTGCCTGTAAAATTTAATGCTGGTAAAAGGTATGGGTTCATGGGTTACTTCATTTATGATTTTAATTGTTTGAGAATGTAGGGAACTGAAAAACAATAAAAGCAAAAAAGATAAATAATTTTTCATGTGAATGAATAAGAATGTCCTGTCTTTTGCAATTATTTACAAAAGACAGGACATTTAAATTGTTTATTTTTAATAAGCGCCTGTGTATGGTTCCGGTTGAAGAGGATTACCTGAACAAGGTACTGTTACCTGTGTTCCGCTAGAGTTTAAAAGTTGCCTCTCCTGACCCGAAATTCCTAAAAACCTTCTGGTTACATATACGCCGGCAAATGAATTTCCGTTTGCATCCGGCCTGCTGCAGGCACCGTAGCTTAATCTTTTTCTATAAATTACCGGTGTAGGCTCTCCAGGGTCCTGCACTAATATAGGTGTAAATCCGTGATCTAAGTAATAAGAATCGTCACTTACGTCATAAATGCCTTCAGGCTGAGCTGAATCATCAGTGTAATTTGTTATAGTGCCCATTCTTGCATTATGCTCTATATATGCATTATCATTTGATCCGGTAATAGTGTATCCCTCAAGAGTTCCGTCGGCTGTAGTAACATGCCTTAAAGTATAAGTGTCATCCTCATCTGTTACTGTTATCTCGTCTTCAATACGATAAGAAGTTCCGTAAAGATGTTCTAATAAACTTTCAAAATCTCTTACATTAGATTTTAAATTAAATTCTAAAGAATTAGATGTAACAACATCCTGTTCATCTTTACTGCATCCAATAATTGATGTGGCCGTAAGAATCATTAAGCAGATTCCTGTAAAAACTGTTTTTTTCATAAAAAATTAATTAGTTGGTTAATTTGATTAATATTTAAATATTTATTCGTTATTTAAATAAATACTTGTTAAAAACACTTAAAACTAATGTTTTGCTAATAATTATGATATATTTTAACAAATAATTAATATTTATGAAAAATAAATGAAAGTTATTTTAACCTATAGGTTAAAACCTATTTGATAATAGGAGTAAACCCTTGTTAATGAGTGTGCTGAGTGTCGAAATTTGTTGGTGCAATAAGGAAGTTAATACTATCCTGCTATTAAAACCAATAATTTATAAAACCAATAATTTATAAAACCAACACATTATGAAAACAAAAATTACTTTCTTTTTCTTTTTTATAGTTATGGCGTTGCAGGCTCAAACTGTAAAAGTGAGTGCATCTGAACCTGATGCCAATATTATAGTTAATGGGCAACAGGTAGGAGTAGGAACCTATAAACTAAAACTTGATAAAGCGGAATGTTATAAGGTTAAAGTTGAAAAAACCGGATTTTTAAAATATGAAGCTACCGTTTGCGGTAAAAAAGCGGGGCCGGAAGCTCCTAAAAGTGTTTATTTTGAAATGAAAAGAGATGATGCAGAAGAAGCTTCTATTAAAACAGACCATGCGAATGTAGATTTTTCTATAGAAGTAAATAAGGATCTTAGTATTTCTGATGCATGGAAACTTACTACACAAATTGTGACTGACTATTTTGATGCAATTGAAGTAAGCGATAAAGAAACGTCTTATTTACGAACTGCCTGGAGCGTACAGTCATTTCAACAAAACACGATCAGAACTCGTTTAATAATTAAGCTATCTAAATCTTCACCTTTAACATTTAAGGTTAAACTGGTTAGTGAATCTTCAGGGAAAAGTGATACCAGTGTAAAAGCTGATGAGCAGTTTCATGAATGGGACAGGGTATTGCGAAAATATCAAAATGTTATCTCAGATTTTTCTACCCGTCTTGCTAAAAAATAATGCATGTTATTTATGGTGGTAATTGTTGGGCAAAACCCCTAAATAATAAAAACCCCAAAGCTTTTGCTTTGGGGTTTGTTTTTCAACTCTGATAAGTTTTGAAAAATTTATTATAGGTATAAACCTATTCTAAATCAGGTGTATATACGGTGTTTTATTGCCATTTTTATAAAGAAATTTGTATGATGTTTACTACTGATGTTAACATTGCTGCTATAATTAACCAATTTAATTTGCATAAAATGAAGAAAAATTACCTTACATTATTCACATTAATTATTTGCTTTGCGGTAACTAGCTATAGTCAAACTGCCCAAAACCCACTACTGTCTCGTTCTGTATTTAATGATGCAAAATACCTGAATGACCATCCGGATAATCCTGAAAAAAGAGACAGCATATTAGCATATTATTTTAAAGATAATAATGAAGTTAGCAATTTAAAGAATAAGTATGATGCCCTGAATGACTTTAAAGGCTTTAAAAATGATCCTTTACAGAAGCGATTGAAAACAGCAATGGCTCCCGCTTTTGCAGAGGCAGATACTGGACTTGGAGCTCTTTTTAGTCCAACGACAGCTATAGATGCTTTGGGGTCGGTTATTGCAGAGCATTTTAAACAGGAAGTTAATATTGCCTTTGTTAAAAAATTTAAGGACGAACTTGAAAAAGAGCCCTATCTGGGTTTATTATTTCCTGAAAGCAAGGATGTACTAATGACCAGCGATCCTTATAACTATCCTGTATTTATGAATGCCCTTAAAGATGCTTTTCAGGAAGATACGTCTAATCTTTTAAAAAATCTTCCGGGTGTAATAAATAATCTTAAGCCCAATGATCCTAAATTTCAGGCACTGGCTTCTTTTCTCCAATTGCTGGCAAGCGAAAATATATCTGCTGCTATTGTACCGGCATTTAACAATCTGGCTATTAGCTATCCTGCAACCGGAAATGAAGATATTAAGAAAGCACTATGCATAATGTCTTTTGCTCTTAATTCTGTAAAAAAAGACGGGGCAGGTTCGTCTATGTTCATCAATACTACTGACTTGGGCAATTTTACCAAACCTACATTTGTTACAGACTATATTACTTTGTTAGTAAAACAAAATGATGATTATCTAAAAGTAATTTCTCCGTCCGGACCTGAAAATGCACAAAAAATAGTATCGTTTGTGCAGGATATAACTCCTGTGTTTACATCAATAAATGAAGAGGCTAAGTATATTGCTGAGCAAAATAACCAGCATAAATTAACTTCAAAAATAATTATTGAATCTTATTCAAAAGTGTTGGAAAGTGTAAATAAATCGATACTTTCTTACAAGTCAAATATCGATCCGCAATTGGAGACAAAAGTTTTTGATGAGATATATAAGTATTCGGAATCTGTAATAAAGATTACAAAATTTATTGAAGACAAGAAATATGGTTTGGCACTTGTTGAGCTTACACAATATATAGGAGTGCTTCAGGGAAATACTGATACAGAAAGATTTTCCCGATTTAAAAAATATACAGGTTTTGTTGCTAACGCCCTTGCTGCTGAAAATAAAGAACAGCTTATGGATGCTCTTAATACATCAGCGCAGCCAGTGGGTAGTTACCGAATAAAACGTAATACTACATTTAATGTGTCTGTAAATGCTTTTGCAGGCGGTTTTGTAGGTACAGATTTTGGTACCCATGATGCTACTGTTTATGGCTTTACTGCCCCTGTGGGGATTTATATGGGATTTGGTAATATTTGGAAAAAATATAGTGAGAATCCATTAAAAGATGTTGATGGAAAATCGTTTGGTTTATTTCTTTCGATGGTAGATGTGGGGGCTGTTACAGCATTCAGGCTACAGGATAGCGATACAGAAATGGCCGATGTTATCTGGGACAATGTTTTTGCGCCGGGAGCTTACCTTTCATTTGGTTTTGGCAAATGCCCATTGTCTTTAAATCTTGGAGGACAAATGGGGCCTGAGCTTACCAAAGTAAATCCTGATGGCACACCTGAATTTGTAAAAAAAGAATGGTACTGGAGATTTTCAGCCGTTATAGATATACCATTATATAATCTTTATTCTAAACAGAGATCTTATACGCCCCGTTCAAAACAAGATGAAGATAAAGAAGCTGCCAAAGAAATTGAAACATTAGAAAAGATTAAGGCAAAAAAAGCTGAACGGGAGCAAAGAAGACTTAAAAGAAAGGCAAAAAGTTAAATAAAATTATGAATGGTCTTTAAAATCACGTGAAAACACCTGTTTTTAAAATTGATTTTATCTGCAAATTTGTGGTAACCAACTCTTAATTTATTATAGTATGACACCGGATCAGATCATTGAAAAAATTTTACTGGGGGGCTTATTAGGTCTCCTCGGGCAGGGAATCAGAATGGTAATTGGTCTTAAGAAATTATCTGATACCAATGCCCTTAAAGAAAGTATAGAAGGAATAAATGCAGCCCGATTGCTTATCAGTTTGTTTATAGGTTTTGTTGCCGGTGCACTTTATGTACTGGTTAATGGCTTTGAAAACCAATCGGCACAAAACACAACTACATATGTAGGCAGCCAGTTTATTTTTACTGTCATGGCGGCAGGTTACGCAGGCAGCGATTTTATTGAAGGCCTCTTTAATACGTATATAGCTAAAATGCCTACAGTAAACAGCGGAGATAATACTGTTGCAATAGCCAGTTCAAATAATCCGCCTGCTGTACCTCAACCTCCTGTAAATACTACAACCGTTGTTGCCGGAACAGCTTTACCTGCTACAGATACACCGCAACCGCCAGCAGATAACGATACGCAAAATACAGGTGCAAACCCAACCTAAATACAAAACCCCGAAGTTTATCGCTTCGGGGTTTGTTATTGTAACCGGATGATTTGCTAAATTATAAAAGTCCTGCCCTTTTAAGCAGTGCTTCAGGTTTAGGCTCCTGTCCACGGAAACGTTTGTATAATAACATTGGGTGTTCTGTGCCTCCTTTAGAGAGTACATTATCTTTAAACTTATTAGCTGTCTCCCTGTCAAAAATGCCTTTTTCCTGAAAGTATTCAAAAGCATCTGCATCCAGTACCTCAGCCCATTTATAACTGTAATAGCCTGAAGAATATCCTCCCTGGAAAATATGTGAAAAGGCAGTACTCATGGCATTTTCTTTTACATCAGGATAAAGTTGTGTAGATGCAAACTGTTCTGTTTCAAACTCTTTAAGGTTAGTAATACCGCTTGGGTCTGCACCATGCCATCCCATATCAAGTAATCCGAAGCTTAGCTGGCGCATAGTAGCCATGCCTTCCTGAAAACTTGCACTCTCTTTTATCTTGTTAATGTATTCCATTGGAATCATTTCACCGGTTTGGTAATGATGTGCAAACAAGGCAAGCGCTTCAGGTTCATAACACCAGTTTTCCATAACCTGACTTGGCAGTTCTACAAAATCCCAGTAAACGCTGGTACCGCTAAGGCTCGGGTAAATAGTGTCTGCCAGCATACCATGCAAGGCATGTCCAAACTCATGGAATAGGGTAGTAACCTCATTAAAGGTAAGTAAAGAAGGTTTTGTTTCTGTAGGCTTTGTAAAGTTACATACTATAGAAACATGGGGCCTTTCGTTTATACCATCTTTTACATATTGAGATTTAAACGATGTCATCCATGCACCATTACGTTTTCCTTTACGCGGAAAGAAATCGGCATAAAAAATAGCGGTTAAATTGCCATTTTCATCTGTTACTTCGTATGTAGTTACATCTTTATGGTATTTGTCAATATCCTGAACCTCTTTAAATTTAAGGCCATACAATTTTCCTGCAATAGTAAATGCGCCATTAAGTACATTTTCAAGTTTAAAGTAAGGCTTTAGTTTTTCGTCATCAAGATTAAAAAGTTTTTGTTTAAGCTTCTCAGAATAATAAGCTCCGTCCCATTTTTCCAAATGGTCTATTCCATCAGTTTCTTTTGCAAAGGCAGAAAGTTCTGCAAATTCTTTTTCGGCTGCAGGTTTAGCTTTTGCGAGCAGGTCTTTCAGGAACGATTTTACTTTTTCCGGGCTCTCGGCCATACGCTCTTCCATTACAAAATCAGCATGGGAAGCATAACCCAGCAGATTAGCGCGTTCATGGCGAAGTCGGGCAATTTTTAGCACTATTTCCTGATTGTCAAATTCATTATTCTGAAAACCCTTTGACCCAAAAGCGATAGCTAATTGTTTGCGCAGTTCACGGTTATCAGCATAAGTCATAAAAGGCACATAGCTCGGATAATCAAGGGTAAATACCCATCCCTCTTTTTCAAGGCTCATGGCAAGTTCGCGTGCTGCCTCTATAGTGCCTTCAGGCAGGCCAGATAAATCGGCCTCATTGGTAATATGCAATTGGTAAGCATTTGTTTCTGCTAATACGTTTTCACCAAATTCCAAACTAAGTTTAGAAAGCTCCATGTCTATTTCGCGAAGCTTGTTTTTTTTATCTTCCGGCAAATTGGCACCATTCCTGGAGAAACTTTTATATTGTTTATCGAGCAAAGTTTTTTGCTCTTCGGTTAAATTCAGGGTGTCTTTTTGATTGTAAACTGCTTTTACACGCTCAAAAAGAGCTGTGTTTAAACGCAAGTCATTACCAAATTCTGATAATAACGGAGATACCTCCATAGCTATTTTTTGTATATCATCGTTAGTCTCTGCAGAATGCAGATTAAAGAAAATGCTCGAAGCGCGCTCAAGAATATTTCCGCCAAAAGACATAGCTTCTATAGTGTTTTCAAAAGTAGGAGTTTCAGGATTTGCAACGATCTCATCGATCTCTTTGCGAGCTATTTCAATACCTTCTTTAATAGCAGGTAAAAAATCTTCCGTTTTTATGCCGCTAAAGGGTGCGGTATCATGTTTGGTTGTAAATTTCTGTGTAAGTAAGTTCATTTTTTCTAATAATTTAAGCCTTGGCCTTTATAAGAAATGCCCTGACGATGCCTGGTTTTTAACCGCATAGTCAAGGCATTTTATAATATATTGTTTTATTTATTTGGTTTCGGCATCATAGCTTTACCAAAGTTACAAAACTATTTGTTATTCTTCAATGCTTCCGAAGCATTGTTTACTGCTTCCTTAAGGCTAAGTTTATAAGCAATAATCTTGGCAAGCACAAGTTTGTCATGGCTGCCTATAATCTGTGCTGCCAATATACCTGCATTTTTTGCTCCGTTAAGGGCTACTGTTGCTACAGGTACGCCGCCCGGCATTTGAAGTATAGATAATACACTGTCCCACCCATCAATTGAATTGCTTGATTTTACAGGTACACCTATAACCGGCAGGGGACTCATTGATGCTACCATACCAGGTAAGTGTGCAGCACCACCGGCACCGGCTATTATAACATTTACACCACGGGTATGTGCTGTTGTGCTATATTCAAAAAGTTTTTCAGGTGTGCGGTGAGCCGAAACAATATCTACTTCTGTTTCTATGCCAAATTCTTTTAATATATCTATGGCATCCTGCATTACCGGCATGTCCGATATTGAGCCCATTATTATTCCTACCTTCATTTTCAAGTTATATTTGTTAATTAACGTCAGTCCATGTTTCAGTATTACTGACTGATAACACGTATAGAATTTTTTACTTCTTCCGCTACACGTCGTGCTTCCGCTATATCTTCATTTACTATGGTAACATGTCCCATTTTACGGAATGGCCTCGTTTGCTTTTTTCCATAAATATGTGGTGTAACCCCATCTTTACCAAATATTTTTTCTATGTTTTCATATACCACATTTCCCGAATAGCCTTCTGCGCCAACAAGGTTTACCATTATACCCGCTACTTTGCTGTCTGTATTTCCTAACGGAAGGTTGAGTATAGCACGCAGGTGCTGTTCAAACTGTGAAGTATAACTGGCTTCAATAGAGTAGTGGCCGCTGTTATGTGGTCTTGGTGCTACTTCGTTCACTAATATTTGGTCATCTTCCGTCTGGAACATTTCTACGGCAAGTAAACCTACATGATTAAAATGTTCTGATACTTTTAGTGCAATATTACGGGCGTTATTTGCTACCTCATCATCTATACGTGCAGGACATATTACATATTCTACCTGATTGGCTTCCGGATGAAATTCCATCTCTACAACAGGATATGTTTTTATTTCTCCTGAAGGGTTTCTTGCTACAATTACTGCAAGCTCATTCTTAAACGGAATCATAGTTTCGGCAATACATTCTACATCTGACAGGCCATTAAAGCTTTCGGGAGTACGTATTACTTTTACACCGTTTCCATCATAGCCGCCTTCGGTGCTCTTCCATACAAAAGGCAGGGCTATTTCATTATTATTTACCGCTTCTTTAAGTGAAGTCAGATTTTCAAAACGTTTATAATCGGCCGTAGGTATGTTGTTAACAGCATAAAAATCTTTCTGTATGCCTTTGTTTTGTATCTGTTTTAATGTTTTTGGCGAAGGATAAACTTTAATTCCTTCCGCTTCCAGTTTTTCAAGTGCAGCAACATTTACATGTTCAATCTCGAAAGTAAGTACATCAACCTGTTTACCAAAATTATAAACAGTGTCAAAGTCCATTAGGTCGCCCTTAAAGAATTTATTGCTGCCTATTTTGCAGGGTGCTTCATCGCTTGGGTCAAGCACATAAGTTTGTATATCAAATTTTCGGGTATCGGTAAGCATCATTTTACCCAGCTGGCCGCCGCCTAAAATGCCTAACTTAAAATCGGAAGAAAAATAATTCATTATTAGCTGATGTTTTGCAGATGCAAAGATACTTAATCTATCGCTAATTTACTACTTACATTTAATCACATACCTGTAGTATTTTTACATTAATTTTAGCATTTTCAGCCAAACGATATGTGAAATTATATTTGTATTTTAGAGGTTCATTAAACCTGTCTGTTATAGTACAGGTGTAAAACGTAGTTTATGAGATTGACAATTGAAAGGAAACCGGTAAAGGTAATGCCCGACCCAACCCGTGTTATAGCCCGTTTTTTTTTTAATGGGGAAGAAAGGGCAGTTGAACTAATTCGTAAAATACTGGCTCTCGACAGAGATACGGTTTTTGGACTAACATCTCCTTTATTACAGGATTTCTCTAAACGGCACCGTAATATTACCAGGAAACTACTTAGAAATTGTGAACGGGTAAAAAAATATATAAATTTAGCAGGAGGTGACTATGAAAATCTCGATGAATACTGCAAACTGCTTATAGGATCTTATTTTACACACGAATATTCTATTGAGTCCGCTGCTTTTTTTAACCCATCAGTAGTTCCCGACCCTGATCAGACTAATCTTGAAGAAGGGCAGTTGCGCGTTATAATCAGCTTTAGGGCGGTAGGTGAAGGGCATGTATCTTCTGTAGTTTTCAGAAGGGCAATTATAGACCGTAATAATGATATTACAGTAATTCCGGCAAGTAATTATATAGATGAAGCTGAGAAGATACATAATATAGTATATCATAAAAGGCTTTTTTTACAAAAGGCGGAAGAGGCCGATATAAATGATGAGTTTATACGTGCGGTAACGGAAAATCTTGAAGACCGTTTTGATTATGACCAGCTTAAAAGACTTGTGTTGGATGCCAAGGCTAGAACACGGGATGAAGATATTTTAAGACAATACAACCTCATACTTGCACTTTCTGACAGTTACAGAAGAATAACCTTTTCTAAAGATACTGATATAAGTGACAGGGTAATTTTTCCTATTTCTGATTTTGAGAGCAAGGGTATTGAAGATGCACGCTTTGTAAAATTTACAGACGACAATGGGCGTGTATATTATTACGCTACTTACACTGCTTATGACGGTGTACATATTATGCCCAAACTTTTAAAAACAACCGATTTTTATGAGTTTAAAACCAGCCCTTTAAATGGTGCAGGTGCAAAAAATAAAAACCTTGCATTATTTCCAAGAAAAATAAACGGCAGGTATGCAATGCTTTCCCGTATTGATGGCTGGAACAACTACCTTATGTATAGTGATAATATTAATGAGTGGGATAATCCGGTAAAAATCCAGTCTCCTGAGTATCCGTGGGAATTTGTTCAGATTGGTAATTGCGGTTCTCCTATAGAAACAGAATATGGATGGCTGGTGCTAACCCATGCTGTAGGATCTATGCGTAAATACTGTATTGCTGCATCTTTGCTCGATATTAATGATCCATCTATAGAAATAGGGCGCCTAAAAGATCCGTTAATAGTACCTAATCCCGATGAGCGTGAGGGCTATGTGCCTAATGTGGTATATTCCTGCGGGGGTATTATAAATAATGGTGAACTTATTATTCCTTACGGATTGTCTGATCATAGTTCGGGCTTTGCTACAGTAAGTCTCGATACTTTGCTGGACAGGCTCAGAAATGGGGGGTAATAGTTTTTTATACTAGGCGTTCCCATGTTTTGTATATTCAAATCAGGTATATTTGTGTTTAGTAACCAATAGCATGTAGTACATTGGAAAATGAATTGCCTGAGGAATCAGGGAAAGGATTTTTTGGTAAAAATCCGGTTTTAAAGTTAAAAGAATTTCAATCTTTTTTAAGCATACGTTTTGGGCTGATTTTTTCCCTTAATATGCAAATCACCATTATCTATTATTGGGTTTATCATATTACTAATGATAAGCTTTCTTTGGGTTTTGTGGGACTTGCCGAAGTGATTCCTGCTGTAGGCTGTTCCTTGTTTGCAGGGCATTTTGTAGATCTTAACGAAAAGCGTAAAATGGTGCTTTTCTGTATTACCGGATATATTCTTTTAGCAGTGAGCCTTTTTACCCTCACAACACCTTTTTCATTAAATGAACTTGGAGTAAACACAACTTTATATTGTATTTATTTTTTTGTTTTTTGCGGTGGTGTTATCCGTTCATTTATGGGGCCGTCGGTATTTTCTCTATTTGGATTAATCGTTCCCCGAAAGCATTTTCCCGGCGCTACCAGCTGGAGCAGTATGGCATGGCAAACGGGTTCTATGTTAGGGCCTTTGGCTGCAGGATTGGCTATTGCTTTAGACGGAATTCTGGCAGGTATGTTTAGTGTTGTTGTTATTCTCTTGCTGTTGTTAATACCCATGTTGTCTATAAAAACAAAACCAATTCTTAAAAAAGAAAAAGAACCTGTTTTACAAAGCCTGTCACAAGGAATACTATTTGTTTTAAAAACACCGGCGTTGTTAGGTGCACAATTACTGGATATGTTTTCGGTATTGTTTGGTGGTGCTGTAGCCTTATTGCCTGTATATCAAAAAGAAATATTGCATGTAGATGAGGTTGGTTTCGGACTGCTGCGATCTGCACCCGGAGTAGGGGCTATGCTTACGCTGGCAATATTGGCTTTTCTGCCGTTAAAAACCTACCCGGGGAGAAAACTGTTTATAGCCGTAACGGGTTTTGCTTTGTGTATAATAGGTTTTGGACTTTCAACGAACTTTATTCTTTCATTTGCGTTTTTATTGCTGTCGGGTATGTTTGATGCTGTTAGTGTAGTAGTGCGCAGTACCATATTACAGCTTGTAACGCCAGACCACATGCGCGGGCGTGTAGCATCTGTAAATACTATATTTATAAGCTCGTCTAATGAACTCGGTGATTTTGAAAGTGGTGTTATGGCACACTGGCTGGGTACTGTAAGGGCAGTGGTAACAGGAGGATGCTTAACACTTGGTGTTATTGCTATTACATTTTTTAGCGCCCCGCAATTACGCAGGTTTGGTTTTGATGATGAAGAGCATAAAGAATAACTTTACTCTTCAATTCTTGGATTCGCGGGATCAACAAATTCATTTTCCGATTTAGATATAACAATTGTAGCAACTCCATTGCCTATAAAATTAGTAAGTGCGCGTGCTTCGCTCATAAATTTATCTACACCTAATAAAAAGGCTAGCCCTTCCAACGGTATTTTATGAATAGCTGTAAGAGTAGAGGCAAGTACTATAAAGCCACTTCCGGTTACACCTGCAGCGCCTTTTGAAGTTATCATAAGTAAACCTATAATGGTAAGTATCTCTTCAAAAGTAAGATGAACATTATAGAGTTGCGCTAAAAATATAACCGACATGGAAAGGTATATAGAAGTCCCATCCAGATTAAAGGAATAGCCTGTAGGGACCACTAATCCTACTACCGATTTGCTGCATCCCATTTTTTCAAGCTTTTCCATAATGTTTGGCAGTGCAGCTTCAGATGATGAGGTCCCTAAAACAATAAGCAATTCGGCCTTAATATATTTAATAAACTCTAGTATGCTTAATTTGTAGTAGCGCATTATAGTGCCGAGTATAACAAATATAAATATTGCCATTGTAACATACACAGTAAGCATAAGCTTTCCTAAAGGCAATAAGGTATGCAGCCCGAATTTGCCAACCGTATATGCCATTCCGCCAAAAGCTCCAAGCGGAGCAAGGTACATTACAATTTTAAGCGCTTTAAATACATAATCGGATATTTTATAAAGCAATGTAACAGCTTTTTCTCTTTTAGAATAGAAACTCAATGCAATACCTGTAATTATTGCAACCACCAGTACCTGCAATGTAATGTTGTCCATGAAAAATTGCAGCCAGTTAAAGCTGCTGCTGCCTCCTGATGTGAATTTGCCGGCATCTTCAATGTTAAGTCCGGCTTTATCAATTTTACCCGGTTGTATAATATAGGCAACAGCAACGCCTATTGCTAATGCAAATGTGGTTACTATCTCAAAATAAATAAGCGATTTTATTCCTATGCGCCCTACTTTTCGCAGATTACCCATGCCGCTAATGCCCAAAACAATGGTTAGAAAGATAATAGGGACTATAAATACTTTTATAATGTCTATAAAACTGTCTCCAATTATTTTCATTTTTACAGCATTATCAGGGTAAAAATGCCCAAGCAGAATTCCACAGATAATAGCTATTAAAACCCAGAATGTAAGATTGGTTATTATTTTGTAAAGCAGGGGCTGCTTTTTTTGAGGAGTTTCAGTTATAGCGGGTTTCATTAGCCGAATATATAAATTTAATATTGAACAGTTACTGCTGCTTTACTTACTAATTCTTTTTAATATATCTTTTGCGGCAGCTTTATATCCGGCTGTGTGCTTAGCTGAATCTTCTGCTATTATTCTTTTTAATTCAGGGTGTATCCATTCCTCTTTTTTGCCTAAAATAAAAAGTACTCGCATAGAATAGGCTTTTGTT
Organism: Flavobacterium sp. NRK1; assembly: GCF_024054175.1. Lineage (GTDB taxonomy): Bacteria > Bacteroidota > Bacteroidia > Flavobacteriales > Flavobacteriaceae > Flavobacterium. Next base: position 543,306 of record NZ_JAMXLA010000001.1, on the reverse strand, counting down.
GCAACCTTAGTCTCATTATTTATCAGCCAGTCAAAGCAGGCTTCTGTAATTTTCTGTAAATGTTTTTGGTTAAAAAATCCCTGGTGTTTCAGGTCATGTTCGCAGGTAAAAAGACATATTTTAGCGATTGAACGTAAGGCACTTTCATTTTTGAAATGAGTCAGCGTTTCGCAAAATATATCCAGATGAGGTTCTAACCACTCAATTTTATTTTCAAACACTAATTCCAATATCCAGCAGGCTTTATGATGGTTTTTATCTTCAGTATCAAAAGCAATGGCTATTAAATCTGGTAACAGGATTTTGCTATTCAATACCTCGTTCGACAGTAAATCCCTTATAGGTCTGTGCGCGGTGCTATTTACTATTTTATTGTAAAAAATGGTGTCCACAGATTATTTTTTCTGAAAAATACAAATAAAAAACGGAGCCCTAAAGCTCCGTTTTTAAACTCTAAAAACATAAAAACTATTTTTTAATAAACATTTTTACAGTTTGAGCCTGCGTACTGTTTAATTTTATAATGTATGTGCCTGCAGAAAGACTTTCCACGTTTATAGCTGCTACAGAAGCATCAACTTTACCATTCATTAATGTTTTACCGGTAAGATCTATAATGCTGTAGTCTTGCAGTAAAGTGTTTTCCGGAAGTGTAACGTTAAGTATATTACTTACCGGGTTAGGGTAAAGTTTAACCATAGCTGCAAACTCAGGGTCATTAACGCTTAAGAAACAACCTTCTTTAGGACTAAGCGTAACCGGATTATCAGCAGTGCTTAGTATGTTGTTTGTACAAACTGTCATAGCAGCATCAAGGTGATATACTCCGGGCTCGGTAGCCGTGTAGCTCATTCCGTAAGCATTTTCAATAGGAAGTCCGTCTTTATACCATTGTATGTTAATAAAGTCTTCTTCGTTGCCGGGTATTGTAAAAGTAACAGAGTCGTCTTCACAAATAAAATAAACTGAATCTTCTTCCGTAACGCCCTCGCTAGGTACAGAATCAAAAGAAATTGCAATATCATAAGTAGCTATCACTAATTCGTTAGATGTATAGGTCTCACCATCTTTAGTAACCTCTACTTTTATTGTAGCATCACCATAAGTTGCCTGGTCATAGTTAAAAGATGCTACCGTTGCATCGTCTATAGCTTCAAATTCTGTTTCTTCTGAAAATTTAGCATACCACTGGTAGGTATCATAACCTACTGCATTAGTTACAAAAGCCAGTCCGTTGTTGTCGGGGCAAAGCATAGTATCTCCCTGGATAACAAGAGGTGAAGGTGTTGCCGGTCCGCAATCTTCGCTTGCAACAACATTAACTACCTGAGAGGTAGTTGTAGCGTCAGGGCATACTTCTACACCAGCAACTACGTAATAAGCCCCTGGCTCAGTTATAATATATGTTAATGAAGTTGCTCCTTCTATTGGCTCGCCATCTTTATACCATTGTGCCGTTACGTAAGGTTCTAATACAGTCTGCACAATTTTAGCTCCGTTACACATTACATACCGTTGCTCTAAAGTTTCTTCATTAAACTCAAAATGAACATTTCCTTGTAATTCATTCATAATAAGTAAGCCCGCCCAATTGTAACTGTCAATTTGTATAGCGTTAGATTCAAATGTCTCTCCGTCTTTTGTAACCACAACTTTTAGTAATGCCTGGTCGTAGGTATACCAGTCGTACGTAAATGATGCTTCATTTGCGCCGTCTATAGCTACATAGTCATCATTTAAAAACCAGTATTTCCAGTACCATTGGTAAGAGTCATATTGTGTGTCATTTGTAATTGATGCGGTGCCATTGGTATCAGGGCAAAGCATAATGTCTCCTTCAATAGTAGGAGCCTGGGCGCCTACAGTCCATGCAAAAGCAAGAAAGAGAATTGTGAATAAAGTTGATTTCATAGTAGTACAATTGTTTTTTGTTAATCATTTACAAATTACTGCCTATATATTCTAAAAGCCTTTTAATAAGACAGGACAAAGTGTGACATGCCTGCACATAAAGTGTGACCTGTTTTATATATGTTACTGATTTACATTTTCATAAGGAAGGTGTGGCTTGACTTCTATTTAAATCATGAGGTATTTGTCGGAATGTTAAAATTTGTATATTTATAACAACCAAAACAAAACAAACATGTTTCGCAAATCTTTCCTATTTGTGCTTTTTTGCTGTGCAGGTATGTATGCCCAGGAACAAAAAGAACCATCTAAACTTTCCGTTGGCCTTGCAACGGGCTTTGGCAGTGAATTTAAAAATATCGATTATACTTATACCAACAGGTATATACAGGCACAGATATATTACAGCCTTAATCCCGGTAAAAAATGGGAATATCAGGTTGCATTGCAGCCCGAAGTAAATTTTGCTACGCACAGGCTTAAAAACTTTTACTTTGTAAAACCCGATGATCCTAATTCGGAAGAAAAAAGGGAGGCTTACATGAAACTTAAAGACATAAGGGAATATATTTTAAATGTGGCTTTTTTTGCAAGGCATAATTTTACAAAAAGCTTCAGTATATATGCAATGGGAAATGTTGGGCCAATGATAACTAATACAGAAACGGAAAGACTTACTAAGGGTTTTGCATTTTGCGATGTTTTTGCTTTAGGTGTTACTTATAAAATAGGAAATGTTGCATTGGATGTTCGTCCAAATGTGCGCCATACTTCAAACGCGGGACTTCAGGCTTCAAATGCAGGATTTAATACACATAATATTGCTTTTGGTATAATAGTGCAATTGTAACCCGTTAAAATATATAGCTGAAGGAAATATTGATATAATAATTTACAGGCTGTCCCGGATAATAATATCTTGGCTGGGCTCCGTTTACCCCTGTGGCATTTACTAAAATCATACCCGCATAATGTGTGTTGGTTATGTTATTTATTCCTGCCGAAAAATGAGATGTAAATCCTTTAAATAAATTAAAACGATAGCCTGTTTTTGCATTTAGCAAATTATAACTTTTGCTATAGGCGGAATTAGCATCATTCAAAGGAATATTGTCTACATAGTAATAATCTGAAGACAGGTAAAATCCAAAATTTGTTTGTAAGGTAAAGCCTGTGCTGATTTTTTTTGACGGAACTCCTGTCAGTTTATTACCCGAATAGTCAACACCATTATTTAAAAATTCTTTAAATTCATAATTGCCTATAGATGCAGATGCATATGGTGTTATAGCCAAACGGTTAATAGTAAGGCGGTAATTTATAGCAGCCTCAATACCCTGATGCAGTGTTTTACCTGCATTAACCCCTATATACTGGTCATCACCAACACGTTGAGCAACCAATAGGTCTTTAATCTGCATGTGGTATAATGTCACTTCAGTATATAGCTTTCTGTCTAATAGATATAATTTGCTGCCAGCCTCAATATTATAGCCGTTTTCAGGTTTTATATTCGGGTTTATACTACCGTTTGCTGTAAGCGTTTCTTCTATAGCAGGCATTGAAAAGCCCCTGCTTACAGATGCATAAATAGTTTGCAGTTTTGAAGGTTTAAATAGTAATGATAATTGCGGAGACCAAATATCCTTGTAGCTGTAGTTTTCTGATGAAACAGATTGTAAAGGATATGTATTTTCTAATTCAAATCTGGTTTTGTTATAATTAACTCCCGCCTGTATTTCAAATTTTCCTGATAGCTGCAATCTTAATTGCGCAAAAGCATTTATAAAATTACGCTTTTGTCTGGTTCCTGTAATCCTGTCGCCCTGCAATGTTCCGTTGCCATTATTGTCCTCGTATTGATTAACAAAAGTGCCTCCTTTAAAGCCATCATTAAAATATTCAAGACCTGTAATAAATTCAGTTTTTATACCGCTTAATTTTAAATTTCCAAAAAACTGAGTTCTTGCACCCCATGCGGTTGTATTTTGGGTAAGAATATTAAATGGTCTTGGTTCATAGTTTTTTTTCGAATTGATAAATACCGATGTTGAATTTTTTAACCATGAAGCGGCATGCCAGTCATAGGAAAGCCCGCCCATATATGAGTCGTATTGTTCATAGCCTTTTGAAGCCTTCCAGGTAGGAGCTGCAGCTTTGGGATTGTTGTTAAAAGTATCCTCGTCAATAGAACTGGGTATGTATGCTTTTAAGTAAGTATAATTGCCAAAATATGTCATCTTACTGTTTTGTTTACGAAAAAGTTCACCAGCCAGCGTAATACCCTCACGGTTATAAGCACTGTTTTCACGGTAACCGTCAATATCAAGCGTATGATAACTTAAATTCAGGCTTCCTTTCTTTTTGTTCATGTTGTAGCTTACGGTATTCTTTGTTAACCCATATGATCCGTGCGTAGTACTTATGGCGGCACGGCTTCCTTTTTCGATAGCTAACTTTGGTTTAAGTACTATTGCTCCGCCAAGACCAGCGCCGTAAATACTTGAAAGCGGTCCTTTAATTATTTCTGCCTGATCGAGTATTTCAATATCTATATCTTCAATAGTTGTTTCGCTATCTCCTGATGTTAATGGAATACTCCCGTAAAAAGCTCTGATTTTATTAGTCCCGTAGGGTGTTCTTGCACCAATACCACGTATAGAAATTCTATTAGTATTAATTGCACCGCTTTGCATAAATACTCCTGCAATTGTATTGAACGACGCTGCGATATTTGAGTTGTTATTACGCTGCAATTCTGCCGAAGATAATACACTTATTGACGCAGGTGCATTAAGAAGGCTGTCGTTAATATGATAATTGCTTATTATTACCTCTTTTAATACCTTGTTTGAAGATATACTATCCTGTTGTTGTGCAAACACAACGGATGTGTAGCTAAGAATTATACTGATAAATAGTTTTTTTATCATTGGAAGATCTTAAAATGATAAACTAAAAATTCCTGTAGCTTTAACTACAGGAATTTTAGTAAATAAGTTGTTGGTTTTTATTTGTTAGCACTTACCTTCCATAAAGTATTTCCGCTATCATCATTTACAAGCAATGAGCCATCGTTCATAACAGTAACATCTACCGGACGGCCGTAAACTTGTGCTTTCTTTTCATCTGCAATAAACCCTGTTAAAAAATCTTGTGGTTTGCCGGATGGTTTACCATTTTTAAAAGGTACAAACAATACTTTATATCCGCTTAACACAGATCGGTTCCATGAACCATGCTGGCCAACAAAGGCACCGTTTTTATATTTGGCAGGAAAATTACCCTTGTTATAAAATGTAAGCCCAAGTGATGCAGTGTGGCTTCCAACAGGCACATCAGGCACGAGGGCTTTGGCAACTAAATCCTTACCCTGGCCTTTCATTCTGGGATCTTCAATCTGTCCGTAGTAAGAATATGGCCAGCCATAAAAACCTCCTTCTTTTACACTTGTAATATAGTCAGGCACAAGATTGTCACCCAGCTCATCACGTTCGTTAACGGCAGTCCATAATTCATTACTTTCAGGGTTCCAGTCCATACCTACAGGATTTCTCAATCCACTTGCATAAATGCGTTCTCCTGTGCCGTCCGGATTTACTTCCAGTATATTGGCGCGACGCACTTCATTTTCCATACCATGTTCGGCAACATTGCTTCCGGAGCCTACAGAGATGTATATTTTAGATCCGTCAGCATTTGCTATAAGATTTCTTGTCCAGTGGTTATTATAACCTCCCGCAGGCAATTCTACAATCTTTTCACCTTTACCATTTAGTTTTAAATCATTCTCTTTATACGGATAGCGGTATAAACCATCCGTATTGGCAACATAAAAATAATTTTTAAGTATAAGCATGCCATAAGGCTGATTTAGTTTTTCGGCAAAAACAGCACGGGTTTCAAAATTTCCATCCTTATCCTTGTCTCTAAAAACTGTGATTTGGTCTTCACTCCCCGAAGTACCTGATTCGGCTACGAAAATATCGCCATTTGGAGCAATATAAGTATTACGTGGGTTGTTAAGATCGCCTGCAAATTTTGTAACTGTAAAACCTTCAGGGGCTTTTGGTATTTGGCCTTCCGGCCAGTCTTTCATGCTATTGCGTTTACTAACCGATTCGGTTTCGAAAGGAGGGGGAAGCGTTAAATCGCCAATGGCAGTCGTAACTGTAGTACTCCCCTGTGCTTTTGCTTCCTGTTTTTCGGCTTTTGAAGGTTGATTTTTACACGAACCTGCTAATAATATCCCTATTAGAGATATTGTAAGTATTGATGTTTTCATGGAAATAACTATAAGTATAATAAATGTTATATACCCGAAATTACTTATTTATGTTTCTAAAGCCTTGATTATTAATTGTATTTTAACATTCTTAAAATTATGGGAAAATAACATTTATATGTAAGGTGCTAATGGGTAATTAGTATATTTGCAAACTATTCTGTAATCTAAATATATTCATAAAACTAGTGATAAAGCTTCATGATAAGCATTTTGTACCCTTTAAAACCGCTGCGGAAATAGATGCGGTTATAGCCAAAATGGCCTTACAGGCAGAAGAAGATCTTAAAGGTGAAATACCTGTTTTTATAGGCGTGCTTAACGGATCGTTTATGGTAATGTCTGATTTTGTGAAGAAATATACGCGGCCGTGTGAGGTGAGTTTTGTAAAACTCGCTTCTTATGAAGGTACAGTTACAACTAATAAGGTAAAGCAGCTTATAGGCCTTAATCAAAATCTGGAAGGCAGAACTGTTGTTGTGATAGAAGATATAGTGGATACAGGGAATACTGTAGCAGAATTAAAAAATATATTTGAAGGGCATAATATTAAACAGCTTAAAATTGCAACACTGTTCTTTAAGCCTGATGCTTATAAGATGGATATAAAGCTGGATTATATAGGTTTTAAAATACCCGATAAGTTTATAGTGGGCTTTGGGCTTGATTATGATGGGCTGGGAAGAAATCTGCCAGAAGTTTATCAGTTAAAATAATAATACATACAACCATAAATATAAAATGATCAATATCGTACTATTTGGAAAGCCGGGTGCAGGAAAAGGCACACAGGCAGAGTTCTTAAAAACAAAATACAACCTTACACATATTTCTACCGGGGATATTTTTCGTTATAACATTAAAAACGAAACTCCGCTGGGACTTGAGGCAAAATCTTATATAAACAAGGGTGAGCTTGTTCCGGATGCACTTACTATAAAAATGCTTCAGGATGAAATAGAAAAAAATCCGGACACTAAAGGATTTCTTTTTGACGGTTTTCCACGTACTACAGAACAGGCTGATGCCCTTGATGCTTTCTTAAAATCAAAAGGATGGAATGTTACGGCTACTATTGCACTTGAGGCAGATGATGAGGTGCTTGTGCAACGCCTTCTTGAAAGAGGTAAAACCAGCGGCCGTGCTGATGACCAGGACGAAGCACTAATAAGAAACCGTTACCAGGAGTATAACGAAAAAACGGCTCCGTTAATTGAATATTATAAAGCGCAGGGTAAATTTCATGCTGTAAACGGAATTGGTGAAATATCTGAAATTACTAATCGGTTAAGTACAGTAATCGATACGCTATAACTAAAAACACACCGCTTGGAAATAGCAATAATATTATTCCTGATTATTTTGAATGGTGTTTTCTCGATGTCTGAGATTGCACTTATTTCTGCACGGAAAAACCGCCTTGAAACCGCTGCAAAAAAAGGGAATGCCAGTGCGCAGGCTGCGTTAGATCTGGCAAATGCGCCAAATAAATTTCTTTCTACGGTACAGATAGGCATTACACTTATCGGTATTTTAACGGGTATTTATTCTGGTGATAAAGTCACGGGCGATGTAAAGCTGTTTATAGAGGGTTTTGAAGTTTTAAAACCTTATGCAGAAAATATTGCAGTAGGTGTAGTAGTGGTAATACTAACATTTTTTTCATTGGTTCTGGGGGAGCTGCTTCCTAAAAGGATAGGCCTTAATTTTCCTGAAACCATTGCAAAAATGGTAGCAATACCAATGAAATACATTTCTATAATTACAGCTCCTTTCATTTGGCTGCTTACCTCATCTACTGATTTTTTATTAAAGGTTTTCAGAATCCGCCCTTCGGCAGATGGTAAAGTAACAGAAGAGGAAATAAAAGCCATCATTAAAGAAGGAACTGAAGGGGGAGAGGTACAGGAGATAGAACATGATATTATGGAGCGCGTGTTTCATATTGGAGACCGTAAGGTAAATTCGTTAATGACACACAGAAAGTCGGTAGCTTATTTATCTACTGATGCCAATAATGAAAAGATCCGTGAAATAATGCTGGAGGAGCTGCACTCGGTATATCCGGTAATTGATGGTGCAAGCCTTGACGATGTTATAGGTATTGTGCTTTTAAAAGATATCTTTGCTAATTACGACAGAAAAAACTTTATACTTAAAGAAATAGTAAAAGAACCCGTTTACCTTATTGAGCATACTTCGGCTTATAAAGCCCTTGAGATATTCAAAAAAACAAAGGTGCATTATGCGCTTGTTACAGATGAATATGGTGTATTCCAGGGAATAATTACACTAAATGATATTCTGGAGGCTCTTGTAGGAGATGCATCTGATTTTTACGAAGATGAATTCAGGCTTGTTGCAAATGAAGACGGCACATGGCTTGTTGACGGACATTATCCGTTACATGACTTTTTAACCTATTTTGACCTTGATGATCTTACTAACGATTATGAGGTAACTACTGTAAGCGGCCTTGTCATGACAGAATTGTCATATATACCTAAAGAAGGTGAAAAACTTGCCTGGAATCTTTATGAGCTTGAAGTAGTAAAAATGGATGGAGTTAAAATTGACAAGGTAAAAGTGAGGTCAATTAAAGAGTAGTTTAAATTTTTAACCAATTATATTAACAATTAACAAACCAAATTAACATGAAAAAAATTTTTCTTTAGCAGTTTCTGCTTTTGCACTTATTGCATGTAGTAAAGATCCTGGTTCAATTTCAGGAAATGTATTTTATAAGTACAATGATTATGTAGGTAATAAGCCTGATGCTGGTAGTGAAGTTAAGCTTTACAACATTGATAAAAGTGCTGAACCTGCTACGTATGAGTCAACAACGGATGTTCAGGGTAATTATAAAATTGAAAATGTGGTTCCTGCTGAATATCTTTTATTTATTCAATCTAAAGCAACTACTGCTAAAGCGACTGATGTTTTGAGTCAATTAACAGCAAATGCTAAAGAAGTCAAAGATGTTTTTGAAATTGATACAGAAAAATTAAGTAAAGATACAGAGGAATTAAAAGATATTGAGACAAAAAAAGATCAGGCATATTCTGATGCGATGAAATATCTTGATGCAGGAGATAAATATATTGATGAATATGGAAAGCTTATGAAGGAAGGTAGCGCAAAACTTAAAGCTATATTGGAAGGAATGCCAAAAGACCTTCAAAATTCATTAGCTATTTCAGAAGGTTATGGCCCTAAATTGGAAATTAAGAAGATCACTGTTGAAGAAACTAAAAATTCTCAGACAAATACAGATTTTGGTATTACTTACAAATAGTAAATAAAATAATAAGCAATAATAAAACCGGTAAATAGTCACCGGTTTTATTATTTTATAGGGTTCTGCTATTTTTACTAAAGTCATGATAAAATAATACGGTCCAGTTTTCTGCTTTTGCCTTTTGCTCCCATGTTTGTCGTAACTCCATGGCTTTTTTACCCTCATAGTCGGTTTTGTAAGCTATATGAAACTTTAGGTAACTTTTTTGAGGAAGGTTATCGGCACCAAAAAAAGCGGTAGTGTTATCTTCTTTTATCCGGAACACCTGATGAAAAGGAGAATGCCCTCCAGTAACTTCATAAGTTATATATTCTCCTATAGAACCTTTATCATTATTCATAATAACCAGATTGGGTAATGATGGCAATGCTTTAATGTAATCCTGATTAAAGGAATGGCTTTCAGTTTGCGTAAGTGCGTAATCAAGTTCCCTTTGCTGAAAATATATTTTTGCATTCGGAAAATTAGATGTGAAACCATTATCTGTAATTTGCCCGATCCCTTCAATATGGTCCTTATGTAGGTGCGATAGTAAAACTTTTGTTACCTGTTCTGCTGTAAAGCCGGCCTCCTCGATCAATTGTATAATAATCGGTTTTCCATCCTTAAATATTCCAAGTCCTGAATCTAATAATATAAGGTCATCAGGTAATTCAATTAAAAAAGGACAAATTGCCATTTTTAATAATGCCGGATCGGCTGTTTCAACTTCCTCACGGTTTATAGCTGTAAAAATTTTTGTTTTAGTTACAGCAAATATGCCCTCATTGAGTGGTATGATCTTCATGTTTTAATTCATTTACCGCAAGGTAATAAATGAACATTAATTAATAACACATGCTGCGCGAAATAGCGTAAATAGGCAAATTCATAAAAATAACTTACTTTTGCATCCGCAACCACAAACAGTAAACATTTTAATCGGAAAGAATGACAGAAGGAAATTTTGTAGATTATGTAAAGATATATGTGTCTTCCGGTAAAGGAGGTAAGGGATCTACACACTTACACAGGGAAAAGTTTATAGAAAAGGGAGGTCCTGATGGTGGTGATGGCGGCCGTGGCGGCCATGTTTATCTTATAGGTAATAAAGGACTGTGGACATTATATCATTTGAAGTTTGCAAGGCATATTAAGGCTACACATGGTGGTGATGGAGGAAGTGCGCGCAGTACAGGTGCTGATGGTGAAGATAAGTATATTGAAGTACCGCTGGGAACAGTAGTACGCGATAAGGAAACAAACGAAATACTTTTTGAAATTACCGAAGATGGTGAAAAGCAAATTGTAGCCAAAGGGGGTAAAGGAGGATTAGGGAACTGGCACTTTCGCAGTTCTACAAACCAGACGCCCCGTTATTCACAGCCGGGAATGCCGGCAGAAGAGCGTGACATTATACTAGAACTCAAAGTGCTTGCAGATGTCGGCCTTGTTGGTTTTCCAAATGCGGGCAAATCTACATTGCTTTCTGTGCTTACTTCTGCTAAACCTAAAATTGCAGATTATCCTTTTACAACTTTAAAACCCAATTTAGGAATTGTTGCCTACAGGGATTTTCAGTCATTCGTAATTGCAGATATACCCGGAATTATTGAAGGTGCTGCAGAAGGTAAAGGGCTTGGGCATTACTTTTTAAGGCATATTGAACGTAATTCAACATTATTGTTTTTAGTGCCGGCAGATGCGGAAGATATTAAAGCACAATATGATATTTTATTAGATGAACTGCGAAGGTATAATCCTGAAATGCTTGATAAAGACAGGCTGGTGGTAGTTTCTAAAGCTGATATGCTTGATGATGAGCTTAAAGCAGAAATGAAGCAGCAGCTTGATAAAGATTTTAAAGGGATACCGTATATGTTTATCTCATCCGTGGCACAGCAAGGGCTTACAGAACTTAAAGATAAACTTTGGCAGATGCTTAATGCTGAAACTGAATAATAAAAAACATATCTATAAAAGAAAAGAGGCGCTGTACAGCGCCTCTTCTCTTTTATAGAAAATATTTGAATTTTATAATTTATATTAAACTAATATTCAATAGGTTAATGTTAACTCTAATTTAAAATTACAGTAAAATGTTAACAATTGCTTAACAAAATAATTTATCTTTGTGCCGAAAAATAAGTAGAATAATGCTACTTAAGTGATTTTAATAATATGAAATTCAATTATAAAAACAGTCTGACTGTTTTACTTATAAGATTGTTTATAGTATATGTGGTATTTATGCTGTGCCGCTTAGCCTTTTATTATTTTAATAATAATCTTATAGATCCTATATATAGAAAGGATATTATAAGTCTTTTAAGGGGGAGCTTGATGTTTGACACGGTTTCCATAATATACCTTAATATGCTGTTTATATTTCTTTCTCTTATTCCTTTTCTTTTTAGGGAAAAGAAAGGCTATCAAAAAACTTTATTCTGGATTTTTATGGTTACAAATGGTCTTGGACTTTTGGTAAACGTTGCCGATATATTTTATTATCCTTTTAAACAGGCCAGAATAGTATTAGGTGATTTTTTTCTATTAGGAGAAGATGCATTTATACCCTTACTTGCCGATTTTGTGGTTGATTATTGGTATGGCTTTGTTTTCTACTTCCTTTTACTGGTTATTTTATATCAGGGCTACAAATGTTCGTGCGAAGGCAGTGAAAATATGATTTTCAAACCAAAAAACAACAAAAAATATTATACAATTAATAGTGCCTACCTAGCTGTAATGACTATTGTTGTTATTTTTTTTGTGAGAGGGGCAACTTTTTCGGCAGCATCATTTCCAATAGGTATGAATGATGCTTTTTTATACACAGATAATCCTACACATACCTCAGTAATACTTAGTAATCCGTTTTGTTTTATCAGAACTTTAAATAAATCCAAAGACGTACCGTCATTGCATTATTTTGATGATAACATAGCAGAAAATATTTATCCTACCACGCACAAAATTATTGACTCTAAAGAATTTGATATTGACAGGAAAACAAATGTTTTCGTAATAATACTAGAAAGTTTTGGTAAAGCACATATTAAAAGCCTTTCAGACCAGTTTAAACCCGATCAGGAAACAAATACACCTTTTTTAGATTCTTTATTTCAGCAAGGTTATTTATTTACAAACGGGCATCAGAACGGAGCCCGCTCTATAGATGCATTGCCAGCAATATGGGCATCTATCCCATCTTTTAAAGAGCATTTTCTTTCGCTGCCTAATTCGGTAGCACCTTATTATGCCTTACCGGCATGTATGAATGAAATGGGATATGAAACCGCATTTTTTCATGGAGCTGTAAAAGAGTCAATGGGGTTTGTGTCATTTGGTAAGAATACCGGAATTAAAAATTTCTACTCGAGAAATGAATATGAAGAAGAGAACGGAAAAAAAGATTTTGATGGTAAATGGGGTATATGGGATCATAAATTTATGCCTTTTGTACATAAAAAAATAAATAAGATGGCTAACAGCAACAAGCCATTTTTTGCTACATTTTTTACACTTTCGTCACATCATCCTTATGCTATACCTCCGGGATTGCCCAAGCAATTTAGTGAGGGTACAATGCCTATTCACCGCGCTATAAAATATTCGGACTATGCCCTTGGCGAATTTTTTAAGAGTATAGAAAAAGAACCTTGGTATAAAAACACGCTTTTTATTATAACTGCCGATCATTCATCTGGTGCTGATAGTAAAAAGTTCAGTAAAGCTCCTCATGATTATACAATTCCTATTTTTTTCTTTAAGCCGGGTAGTAATATGAAAGCTAAAGATGATAAGGTAATGCAGCATATTGATATTATGCCTACATTATTAGGTATGCTGGATTATGACAAACCTTATTTCGCTTTTGGTAAAGATCATTTTAATAGGGAAGATTCTAAAAACCACTTTGCTGTAAATTTTTCTAACAGTGCTTTTAATTTTATTACAGATGAATATTATTATTTGTTTAATGAAAAAGACGTTTTGGTAAAATCTGATTACAGGAAAGATCCCTTAGGGCATAACAATCTTATTGAAAGAAAAACACAAAAAGATGATGAGAATATACAAAGGTTTAAAGCTTTTGTACAGGAATATTATACCCATGTAAGCCAACGGGATTATTTACCGGAACCTGATAAGAGTAAAAAGCTGGCTATGATTACTAAAAAGTAAATAGGAGTAGCAGATAATATTCTATCGATATAATTTTTCTCGTATATCAATAAGTATATTTTCTGCTTTTTCCTTATCAGGATGATCGGGAAGGTGAGAAGTTATATAGTGTTTCTCAATGGAGGCAATAAGATCATCTGCCATTTTTAATAAAGAGTTATAATCCTTGTTTCCCATTTTAATATCTAAAAGTTCCTCACGATTGCTTACACGGATATTAATTTTACCATTCGTGAATATTTGGTTAGCAGACTGTAGCAACCTTATAGTATGCATCATGTTTTTAGAATCGTAATCTTTTCCATGCTTCTTATTTGTATTATAGCGTTCTTCATTACGCTTTTCAATCCATAGCCAATATTCTCGATATTCTTTACAATAAGAAGAATAGGCTTCCTGATTGAAATACATATGTGCTAATGCTATTTCACCTTTATTGATAGAAGAAACTGAAACTTCATTGGATATGTCTTTTTGCATTATTCCCTTATAGCCTAATATTTTTTTTGTATCATAGAATAAAGCATATACTCCTTTTGCATGGGGTATGTTCACAAGTCCACATTGCTCCTGTGTCATTTTGTTTTCTTCAAGCCATTGTTTTAATGGAAGTGAATTATTACCTGAAAGTATAAAACAATAATCGAGTATACTTTTCTTTTCTTTAGGAATAGGGTTAACAATTTTCTTTTTAAGTCCTCTGGCTTTTTTAATTTGAGTAATAGCATAACCGGCAAAACTATCTTTACACATTTTAGACAAGAAATCTTCAATTTTTAATTTCTCCCAGATAGGGTGTCTATATATTATACAATCATCGGGAGTGGCGAGGATTTCTAATATGTTAGGATTGTTTTTTATTAGTAATTCTACAAAGCGGCCAATTTCATAATATACTATATCATTAGTTTTATTACTTATTTGAGGTATATATTCAAGACCAAAAAACTTTTCTTTTGGCATATAAAATACACCCTTAATATCGGTGTCAGAAGTTGGAGTGTTAAGGCCAAATGATTTACTTCCGGATATTACTTCCAATAAAATAAGTCCTTTATTTTTTATATCCTCAATTGTCATTTAGTTATTGTTTTATTTCTGCTCTGAAAAAATCTTCAAGCTTTGAATTTATTTTTTTTCCAGGATTCAGAGATGAAGCTTTTTCCTGGTTGTTATTAATGGTTTTCAATAGAAAATCAGTTATAATCTCATCTTTTGGATGCAAATATTTTTCTTCTTTTTCAGCTTTTATTTCCCTTAACATAATCGTTTTTTCTTGAATTTCTAAAGGAGCAATAGGTAATAGATCGTCAAATGCTACAGGAGGAAAAGAATTATTTTCAATAATCCATTTTCCCGCAAGTGCTGTTCTTAAAGCATAAAAGTAATTTTTAAGTTTAACGTGTTCTAAATTACATGCTTCCATAAAGTTTTTTGTAGTACCCAAATAATGATGAAGCGTTGCAATAGGAGAGAAGCAGTCTGCAGCAAAAAGATGCATCTGTTTTACGAATGAATCATTACTATAATAAACTATAGGCGAATATAACCATTCAATTAGTGGGGCATTAGATTTCGCAAGAAGCTTTAATGCTTTGGCAAGATCCCAACCTGAGCCATCAAGATCCTGATCAGTCATGAATTCGATTACATCTGCTTTCTCCCATAGTGATAAATACCACGAAGGCTCATTTTTATAAATAAACCGTATATCATAGTCACTATCAGGAGAAGCAAAGCCCCAGGCCCTGCTGCCTGATTCCACAGCATGTAATATAGTTATTTTGTTTTCCTCTGCAGTAAATCTCAATTTATCAGTTATAAGTTGGCTCATTTAGTTTAAATTTTGACGAATTTACCAATATTTTTTAGATTACTCATTGCATATAAACTATGGTATTCTTGATTTATCAGCGTATAATTTTACCAAATTCGCAAAATAAAGTATATTCGCACCACTAAACTTAAAATAGTTAATCATTCACTGTAACAATAATGAACTTGTAGTGACTATTAACTACAACTATTAACTTTATCCACAACAAATGAAAAAATTAATTTTATTCCTTACCATGTCGCTTATGGTTCTTCCTGTAAGAGCGGACGAGGGAATGTGGTTCCTGATGTTTATTGAGCGTCTTAACCACAGGGATATGGAAAAAATGGGACTGCAGTTAACCTCTGAAGAGATTTACAGCATTAACAACCATAGTTTAAAAGATGCTATCGTTCAGTTTGACGGAGGCTGTACTGCAGAGATCATATCTAAAGATGGTCTTGTGCTTACTAATCACCACTGTGGTTATGAAGCTATTGCTGAACTTTCCAGTCCTGAAGCAAACTGGCTTAAAAATGGATTTTGGGCTGCTAACCGAGAGGGAGAGCTTAAACCAAAAAGTCTTTCTGTCCGTTTCTTTGTAAGAATGGATGATGTGTCAAAAAGAATACTTGGGAAAGTAAATCCTTCTATGACAGAAGCCGAAAGAGAAAAAGCAATACAACAGGAAAGTGCTGTTATTGAAAAAGAAAATAGCGAAAACGGTAAATATGTAGTTTCTGTTCGTCCTTTCTTTCAGGGTAATGAATACTATTATTTTGTTTATCAGGATTATAACGATGTTCGTTTAGTAGGTAATCCTCCTGAAAGTATTGGTAAATTTGGTGGAGATACAGACAACTGGGAATGGCCTCGTCATACAGGTGATTTCTCTATGTTTCGCGTATATGCAAATCCAGATGGTAGTCCTGCAGAATATTCCCCAAACAATGTTCCGCTTAAACCTAAACATTACCTTCCGGTAAGTTTAAAAGGTGTTCAGGAAAACGATTTTGCCATGATTCTTGGTTACCCCGGCCGTACTAACCGCTGGATGCCGGCTGCCGGTATAGAGCAAAATGTTAAGTTTGCTTATCCTGCATGGGTTGAGTCGTCTAAACTGGGAATGGATAAAATGAAAGTGTACATGGATAAGAGCGACAAAGTGCGCCTTAACTATGCTTCAAAATATGCTCAGGTAGCTAACTACTGGAAAAACCGTCAGGGAATGATAGATGCGCTTACTAAACATAAAACCGCAGCTACAAAAGCCAAAGCAGAAGCTGATTTTAATAAATGGGCTAATAAACCTGAAAATAAAGCTAAATATGGTGATGTAATTGCGACAATAAACAATTATTATGCTAAAACTAATGAAAAGGCACGTCAGGATAATTATCTTATAGGTATGCTTAGAACAAGTGCTTTTGCAGTAACACCTTATAGTTTAGGCCGGGGTCTTGAACAATATACAAATGCTAACGAGCCTGGAAGGGCAGCTATGAAAGAAGACCTTGAAGCTTATATTGATGAGGCATATGGTACAATGTATGAGCCAATAGAAAAAGATGTTCTTGCTGCACAATTACATTTATATGCAACAAAATCTACCGGATATGAAATAGCACCTCTTGTTGCAAAAATAGGTAAGGAAAATAATTACGATTATACAGCATATATCAACGATGCGTTTGCAAAAAGTATATTTGCTTCAAAAGAAACTTTAGAGGCTTATATGGCTAATCCTAATATAGAGGTATTGAAAAACGACCCTTTATATTTACTGTCAACAGATCTTTTAAATCAATACAGGGCTAAGTCTGAAGAGCAGCAAAAACTTGATGCAGAATATTCTAAAGCATTCCGTTTACTTGTAGAGGGTATGAGAGAGGCAAATCCGGATGCTAAATACTATCCTGATGCTAACAGTACGCTTCGTTTAACATATGGTAAAGTTAGAGCGCTTCCTAAAGATAAGAGAAATGACGCTAAGAAAAACTACTATACTACTATGAAAGGTGAAGTAGCAAAATACAAACCAAATGATGAAGAATTTGACCTGCCAAAAAGATTATTAGATCTTTATGAGCAAAAAGATTTCGGTCAGTATGCAGATAAAGCAGGTTATATGCCTGTAAACTTCCTTACAGATAATGATATTACAGGTGGTAACTCAGGTTCTCCGGTACTTAACGGTAAAGGTGAGCTTATAGGTCTTGCTTTTGACGGTAACATTGAAGCTATGGCTGGAGATGTTATTTTTGACAAAGACCTGCAAAGAACTATAAATGTAGATATTCGTTACGTACTTTGGATTATAGACAAGTACTCAAATGCAAAACACATAGTTGACGAAATGACAATCGTGAAATAATTTCGATTATATAATTAAGTTCATATTGAAAGATCCGTTCCTCACTGAGGGGCGGATTTTTTTGTTTAGCAGTAATTAATTCTATCATTTTGGCTACATTTGACATCTTAAGAAATAATAAGAATGCGTACACATTTTATAGCTATAGGCGGTGCTGCCATGCACAATCTTGCACTGGCACTTCACTCAAAAGGATATCAGGTAACAGGCAGCGATGATGCCATTTTTGAACCTTCTCTTTCCCGACTTCAAAAGAAAGGATTATTACCTGCTGAGATGGGGTGGTTTCCTGAAAAAATAACTGCCGATATTGAGGCTGTAATATTAGGAATGCACGCCAAAGCAGATAATCCTGAATTGCTGAAGGCTCAGGAACTGGGACTTAAAATTTATTCGTATCCTGAATTTCTTTACGAACAGTCTAAAAATAAAACCCGGGTGGTAATAGGTGGTTCTCATGGTAAAACTACTATTACAAGTATGATATTGCATGTTATGCATTATCATAATATAGATGTAGATTATATGGTAGGTGCCCTGCTTGAAGGTTTTGATACGATGGTTCATCTTACTGAAGATAACGACTTTATTGTGCTTGAGGGTGATGAATACCTATCTTCACCTATGGATCGCAGGCCTAAATTTCATCTGTACCAGCCAAATATAGCTTTGATAAGCGGTATTGCCTGGGACCATATCAATGTATTCCCGACTTATGAAAACTATGTTGAACAGTTTGAAATTTTTATTGAAAAAATTACAAACGGAGGTATTTTAGTATATAACGAAAATGATCCTGAAGTAAAACGTGTGGCAGAAGCAGCTACAAATCCTATACGTAAACTGCCTTATCATACTCCTGATTATACTGTGCAGAATGGAGTTACCTATCTTGAAACACCGGAGGGTGCTATGCCTATCGAAGTTTTTGGAGCACATAACCTTAATAATCTTGCAGGAGCGAAATGGATCTGTCAGAATATGGGTGTAGATGAAGCCGATTTTTATGAAGCTATAGCCAGCTTTAAAGGTGCAAGCAAACGCCTTGAAAAAATTGCTGAAAATGGTAAAAATGTAGCTTATAAAGATTTTGCGCACTCACCAAGCAAAGTGGTTGCTACTACAAAAGCAGTGAAAGAACAGTATCCTGAAAAAACACTTATTGCCTGCCTTGAACTGCATACTTACAGCAGTCTTAATGCAGAGTTTTTAAAGGAGTACGAAGGCGCTCTGGATAATGCAGATGTTGCTGTAGTTTTTTATTCGCCCGATGCAGTAAAGATAAAACAGCTTGAAGAAGTTACTTATGAACAGATAGCGAAAGCTTTTAATCGTGAGGATTTAATTATCTATACCAACCCGGCAGCGTTTAAAGAATATCTCTATGAACTTAAATATGGGACAGAAGGCGTAGCTTTATTGCTTATGAGTTCCGGAAATTATGGAGGACTCAATTTTGACGAAGTTAAAACACTTATTTAATAAGGAAATCACTTTTAAAAAGCCCTGTTGCAATTATGTAACGGGGCTTTTTTTATTGCATTGCGGTAATGAATAATTGGTGGCTTATTTTTTTGATAATCAAATATTTATTAGCTGTATGTCGCTTAAAAACCAGTGTTTTGTCACTTTTTTTCCAATTGTTTTCTGCGTGAAGCTATAAATTCTAAATAAAATATTAGCTAATCTTGCGGAAAATAACCGAGAGGGAAATACTAAGGTTAAGATCAGTTACCATAGTTTAAAGTATGACTGTTAAAACTAATGATGCCACATGTTAGTGAAAGAAATTAGGATTTGGGCTGCTTTTAGATATGCAGAAAGTAGTGCGTCTGCATATTATTGTAATATTAGGTTTAGCATAGTTTAAGCAGCCCTTTTCCTTTTTTATAATTATAAAATTTTTAAAACAGGTGCATAAAGATTATGGGTGAATTTAGGGTATTACATTAATATCTTTATAGCCCTGTTTTATTTAAAGCATTTTTTTTCGGTGATTTTTCCGGTTATGGTTTGTAATGAATACTATTTTCGAATGGGAGAAATTGCTATGATTTCTTTATGATATGCCTGGTCAGGGCATAGTAAAAGAGTTTATTACTTTACCTTATGATCGTGGAACATGGTTATCATCGTTTTTTTTATCAGGCTGTAGGTTAAGCAGCCTGATTTTTATTTTTTATACCGGTAATGCCCTTGAATAGGATAGTCAAACAGGCAATCATCTATTACCTGTCCGTAGCCAATGTTATGTACTATTTTATATCTGCCTGATATTGATTTTTTATTTATTACAATACCTATATGGGGTAATTTTCCATTAAGACGCCATGTCACAATATCACCGGGCTGATAATCTGCTGCATTTTGGGTTATTGCTTTTTCTTCTCCTTTTCGCTTAAAGAAAACTTCAAGGTTAGGTACCCTTCTGTGATCTATATTAGTATCAGTCGTTTTTAAACCCCAGGTTTTAGGATATACTTCAAAATGCTGCTTCATGTCAAGGTGCACTTCTTTTTGAAGGTCTATTCTAAGTTTTCTATATGCTCTTATTACTACATCAGTACAAACACCTTTGTCATTTGGTACATCACCGTTAGGATAAGGGATAGCATAATAAGCCGGATCGTATTCTACATTATCTTTGGTTAATGCTACCGCAGCATCACAGAGTTTTTCATAAAAATCTTTTTGAACGGATGGTTTAGTAATCACTTTTTTCTCATAATGGAGAGGAGGGTGAAAAACTAAAGATAGTAGTAATAATAAGTGTTTCATAATGAGGTGGTTTAATAGGAAAACGAAATAATTATTAGTTATAGTATATCTGTAAGTAGCCTTTTTATTACATTAGTAGCATACAATCTTTATTATGGAGGGGAACCAGGGAACTTTCTCAATTAAATACTGGGCTGAAGATGATAAGCCACGTGAAAAGCTTATGCTTAAAGGGAAATCAGCGCTTAGTGACGCCGAACTTATAGCTATACTTATTGGTTCCGGCAGCCGCAACGAAAGTGCAGTAGAATTAAGTAAGCGTATATTGGCCAGTGTAGATAACAATCTCAATGCATTAGGTAAACAAAGTCTGCAACAGCTTATGGATTTTAAAGGTATAGGAGAAGCTAAGGCTATTACTATTGCCGCTGCAATGGAATTGGGTAGAAGAAGGCGCGATGAGGCAGGAGTTGATCTTAAGCGTATTACTTCCAGCCGTGCAGTATTTGAAATTATGCAGCCTTTAATTGGCGAACTCCCGCATGAGGAATTCTGGATATTATACCTTAATAATTCTAATAAGGTTACTTACAAGGCACAGTTGAGCAAAGGCGGAATTACAGGCACTGTAGTAGATGTTCGTATTGTATTCAAAACCGCTTTAGAACAAAATGCAACAGGAATTATATTAGTGCACAACCATCCTTCAGGAGCATTACAGGCAAGTGAACCCGATAAACAAATAACCCGACAGCTAAAATCTGCAGGACAGGCATTAAGTATTAATGTACTGGATCATGTTATTGTAACCGAAACGGGGTACTTAAGTTTTGCTGATGAAGGAATGCTTTAAAAGATTAATCTTCTATATAAGATTTGTTTTACTATTTCCTGTAACAAAATCTGCGTTCAGTCGTTATTTTTAAAAGGGATATTATGAGTAACGAAACATCTGAAGATAAAAGCTGGCTGAAACGTAACTGGAAATGGTTTGTTCCTTTTAGTTTTTTACTAGTATTATTGGCTGTATTACTATTGGGATCTGCTGGTAATGCTTCAAATTTTGCAACGGCTTTTAAAGATGAGGTTCTTTATAAAAAAGCTATAGAAAAATGTAATGATAATGAACAGGTACAAAAAGTATTAGGCCGGCTTTCGGATGTAGATAAAATGGCTATACTGGAAAGTACTGTTGATTATAGAAATAATAACCAGAAAGTAAAGCTGTCTGTAAGAGTAAATGGTAAAAAAGGTAAAGGGAAATGGATGTTATTGCTGACAAAATCAGAGGTGAATGGCATTATAGTCTAGTTAAAATAAGAATGAAAAATCCTAAACAGGAAATTATAGTTTTAGAATAATCATCAATCAAAATAGAAACTGTGAACCAAAAGGTTCACAGTTTTGTTTTAAATATTAGCTATAAAAGGCGTTTTTTTTATAAAAGTATCTTCTTGTAGCTGTTCTATAACAAACAACGCCAGTGAAGCTGCGCTAATGTTATCACCGGGACAATCTTCAAGGCTGATATCAATAGGGATTTCTTCGCCCGTTAATTGTATCATTGGTAATCTAATCATAGTCCAGTCAATATCACTTTTGGCAAGTATTGCATATTCTTCCTGCTTATCAAGTGTAGTTTCGGGATAATGAGTTAACATATATTCAGTAGCCGTTTTAGATTTTACCCCTTTGTTGTCAAAAGGTGTATTTACACTGAGCCCTGTAGTTACTATATATTTTTTAATACCAAGTTCGTACATTGCCCTGATAATGTTTTTTGTAGAAGCGCTAAAAATGTTGGTGGGATTAGGATAAATACCCATACCAAGCATGCTTACTACAGCATCACAATCTTTTAATAACATCAATACCAATTGATAGTCTGTTACACTGCCTTTAATAATTTCGGGTTTACTGCCGTAGGTTTCGAAATCTTCCGGATTTCTGACGAGGGCTTTATAAGCAATGTTTTGTGAGGCTAATTGCTTTATTAAAAATTTCCCTGATTTTCCGGTACCGCCTATTACGGCTATTTTTATAGTAGTTTCCATATATTCTTTATAAAATTCATAATAATTATTTCCCGCTAAGTTCTACTTTGACTGCAGGTATAAAAGCAAGGCTTTTACTTGTTATTATATTTTATAAAGACATTCTGATAGCGTAAAATTAAAGTATATTTAATTTATACAATCTTTATTTTAAGTTTTTTTTAATCCTATCAATCTGTTAATTCGTTGTTTTTATTATTATATAACTGCTACCTTTAAATAAAAAAGCTATGCATAATTATACAATGACCTTTAAGTATGACGGGGAGTTTGATCTGCCCGATGATGAAGAGTCGAGGAAAAAAGAAGTGTCAGGAATGGTTTTGGAAAAATTGGAAAAGCATGAATTTGAACTTGTAGATTTTAACCTTACCCAAAATTATGATCGCGAATATGCCAAAGTATATATTGATGATCCGTTTTTGCACCGGTCGGTCTTAGAAATAAAGCTTGACCTTACAATAGCGGATATGAAAAACAGGGAAGCTATATATGCTCGCTGTTTAAAGGCTCTGCAGGATAACGAAGTAGTACTTGAATATGCTTTCGAAAATGATGATAAAAAAAACGGAATGCTGCAAAGTATTATTGTTTTTGAAAATAAAGAAGGGAATAACACATAGGTATAATCTCCTTAATTATGTTTTATACTCGGCCTAATTTCCCTAAATTGCAGGTCAATTAAAATTGGCATGATACAAACTAAAAATATACACTTTTCCTACGGTAAAGGTACAGATTTCCGATTCCCGGACATTACTGCCTCATCAGGTGAAAGCCTTTTAATAACAGGCGGATCAGGAAAAGGAAAAACTACGCTGTTGCATCTTTTAGGTGGGCTGCAACGCCCTAAAAGTGGTGAAGTTTTAATAGAGAACACAAACATAGGTGCACTTTCAGAAAAGAAACTCGATCATTTCCGCGGTAAAAATATAGGATTGGTTTTACAGCAGTCTTACTTTGTTGCGTCGCTTAATGTTCTGGAAAATGTTGTGCTAGCTTCATGGCTGGCAACGGGTAAGCAGGCAGCTGAAAAAGCAAAACAGCTTTTAGAACAGCTTGACCTTAAAGATCATTTGCATAAACTGCCGTCACAGTTAAGTATCGGTCAGCAGCAAAGGGTGTCCATTGCCCGCGCACTTATTAATGAGCCAAAACTTCTTTTGGCAGATGAACCCACATCAAGTCTTGACGATGAAAATGCATTTAAAGTTGCAGATATGCTTTTGCATCTGGCAAAACAATACGGTACAGCATTAGTAATTGTAACGCATGACCAACGACTGAAAGACCGTTTTCCTAACCAAATTTCTTTATCATGATTACCAAAATAGCCTGGAAAAATATTTGGTTTAAGCCATTAAATACAGCGCTCAGCATAATTCTTTTAACGGCAAGTGTTGCTATAATAACCCTGCTAATTCTATTGCAGGAACAATTCGAGAAAAAATTCAGTGATAATATCGACGGTATAGATATAGTGCTTGGTGCGCAGGGGAGTCCTTTACAGCTTATATTATCTTCGGTGTATCAGGTAGATGCCCCAACAGGAAATATAGACTATACAGAGGCAAAAAAGTGGATGAAGCACCCATTTGTGCAAACGGCCATTCCATTAGCATTTGGAGATAATTACAGAGGATTTCGAATTGTGGGTACTACACCCGATTATCTTATTAAATATGGTGCAGAAGTTAAAGAAGGTAAAATATTTGCCAATAATTTTGAAGTTGTTGTAGGTAGCGAAATAGCTGAAAAAATGAGTCTTAAAATAGGGGATAAATTTTTTGGTTCTCACGGTGATGCAGAAGAAGGAGAAGTACATGAAAACCATGCTTATATTGTTACCGGCATAGCTTCAAAAACAGGAAAAGTAATAGATAATCTTATACTTTGCAACATACAAAGCGTTTGGGCAATGCATGATCATGAACATGAAGAAGGCGCTGAAGCAGATGACCATGAGCATTCAGTAACAGCAAATGTTCATGAAGATCATGAACATGACCATGCTGAAGAAGGCCATCACGAACATGATGAAGCTGACATTACTGAAGAAGGTAAAGAAATTACGGCTGTATTAGTGAAATTTAGAAGTAAGATGGGTATTGTAACCTGGCCAAGAATTATTGCCCAGAATACAAAAATGCAGGCTGCATCTCCTGCTATAGAGATAAACAGGCTGTTTTCGCTTTTCGGTATTGGGCTTGATGCTTTAAAATACCTTGCTTACGGCATAATGCTTATATCCGGAATTAGTATCTTTATAGCTTTATTTAATACTTTAAAAGAGAGAAAATACGAATTTGCATTATTGCGCGTTAATGGTGCCAGCCGATTACAATTATTGTCTCTTGTGCTTATAGAAAGTCTTTTATTATGCATTACGGGTTATGTGTTTGGAACGATTGTTGGTAGGATAGCATTGATGTTTATATCCGGTTCTTCCGAAGACGAATTTAAAATGTCATTTAATCCTTTTGAGTTTGTGTGGGAAAAGGAAGGATATTTGTTCCTGCTCACTATCTTTGTAGGGATTCTGGCAGCTGTAATACCTGCTGTAAAAGCTTATAGTTTAAATATTTCAAAAACTCTTGCAAATGCGTAAGGCTTATTTATTTTTTACCCTGTTACTAACAGGATTTGTTTTAATGTCTGTTGCTTCACCTGCGTCTATTAAAAACCAGGGAAGTCATGAAGTTGTATATACTCCGGTTTCCGATACACTTACCTGGAAACTGCTTGCACAGATTAAATATCTTAAAAAACCAAGTAAAGATTATCCGGAAGGAGTTATGTATCCTGTAATAAATCCTACGCTAAAGGCTAAAAACAGGAAACAGGTAACAATGAGTGGTTTTATTATACCTATAGACAATAAGAATTATGCATTGAGCAAAAATGTTTTTGCATCATGTTTTTTTTGTGGCCAGGCGGGGCCTGAAACAATAATGGGATTACATTTCAAGAATCCTAATATGAAACTGAAAACAGATCAGTATGTAACTATTCAGGGAGATTTCAGGTATAATGATACTGACGTTGACGACTGGATATATCATGTTGACAATGCTGTGATAACAAAAGGCAACTAATGAAAATAACCGGTAAAAAAGATATTTTTTTCGATCTCGACCATACACTTTGGGATTTCGAGAAAAATTCTGCACTTGCTTTTCAGGTTATTCTTGAGAAATACAGGATAGGTGTTTCACATACTGACTTTAACAGGTATTATTCTCCTATCAATGCAAAATACTGGAAACTTTACAGGGACGGTTCAATTACACAACAGGAATTGCGCTATGGTAGATTAACAGATACATTTAATATTCTGGGCTTTGAAGCAGATGAGGATCTGCTTTATGCTATATCTGAAGAGTATATAAACCTATTACCTGTTAATAGCCATCTTCATGAAGGAGCTATAGAGATTTTAGAATATTTAAAACCCAAATATAACCTTCATATTATCACTAATGGCCCTGATGCTGTACAGGAAAGAAAACTTAAAAACGCTAACATACAGCACTATTTTGAAACCATTACAAACTCCGATCTTGCGGGATGTAAAAAGCCTCATGCCGGAATTTTTGAATATGCACTAAAAGCCGCAAATACTGATAAAGTTTCCAGCATTATGATTGGAGATTGTATTGAAGCTGATGTACAGGGAGCCCTTGACTGCGGATTGGATGCCATCTTTTTTAATGAACACGGGCAGGAGGCTCATACTTCAATAAAACAGGTTAATCATCTTCTTGATTTAAAAAATATACTATAAATACTATGAAAAAGACGTTATTACTATTCACTTTGCTTTTTTCCGCAATAGGTTTTGCGCAAAGCATTAACGATTACAAATATGTGATTGTGCCTAAAAAGTTTGAATGGCTGAAAGAAGAAAATAAATACAACCTGAACTCGTTAACTAAAATGATGTTCGAAAAACAGGGCTGGCAGGTGTTTTATGCGGATGAAAAATTGCCGGATGAACTCGCACTTGATAAATGCAAAGCATTATACGGCGATGTAGAAAATGACTCCAACCTTTTAATGACATCACTTATAATTACATTAAAAGATTGTCAGGGAAAAACTGTATTTACCTCACAGAAAGGTAAGAGTAAAGAAAAAAGTTATCAGAAAGCTTATTATGAGGCTATGCGTGAAGCATCTCAGTCTGTAAATCAGTTAAACTACAAATATTCGGGTAAAAACAGTACTGTAGCCACTACAATACCAACAGCACAAAAAGCGGCTACTCCGGTGACAGTAAATAATGATAATCAGCTTTTTGCCCAGCCAATAGCCAATGGCTATCAGTTGGTAGACAGTACTCCGAAAGTAATTCTAAAAATTTATAAAACTTCACAACAGGATTCTTATACTGCGGTGTCTGAAGATAAGAACGGGGTTGTATTTAAAAAAGGAAACGATTGGGTTTTTGAATATTATAAAAACGATCAGTTAGTTTCAGAAAAATTAAACATCAAGTTTTAATTTTATAAAATTTCACAAAGTTTCAAAGTTCTATATTTAGGCTTTGAAACTTTGTTGCTTTAATAACCGTATTTCTTCCATCGGTTTTTTAAAAAATCCCTTGTAGAATTCTCTCTTGCATTATTGCCCGGTTCATAAAAAGCCGTGTTTTTAATTTCGTCAGGCAGGAATTCCTGATCTGCAAAATTATTATCGTAGTCATGGGCATATTTATACTCTTCACCATAGCCCAGCTCTTTCATTAATTTTGTAGGGGCATTTCTAAGATGCAGAGGCACCGGTAAATCGCCTGTTTGTTTTACTATTTGCTGTGCTTTACCAATAGCCATATAACTTGCGTTGCTTTTTGGCGATGTAGCCAGATAAATAGCACACTGGCTTAAAAGTATTCTTGATTCCGGATAGCCAATAGTTGATACAGCCTGAAACGTATTATTTGCCATTATAAGTGCCGTAGGATTGGCATTGCCAATATCTTCAGAGGCGAGTATAAGCATACGCCTGGCAATAAACTTCAGGTCTTCGCCGCCTTCAATCATACGTGCCAGCCAATAAACAGCTCCATTAGGGTCACTGCCTCTCATAGATTTTATAAAAGCAGATATAATATCGTAATGCTGTTCTCCGGTTTTGTCATACAGTACAGTGTTTTTTTGTGCTAACTGCATAACCTTTTCATTTGTTATCTCAACAGAATCTCCTTCGGAAGCATTGATCACAAGCTCAAAAATATTCAGAAGCTTTCTGCCATCCCCACCGGAAAGGCGTAGCAAAGCCTCAGTTTCTTTGAGGTCAATATTTTTTGTTTTTAATATACTGTCAGTAGCAATGGCACGATGCAGTAATGCTTCAAGATCTTCTTTTGTAAATGCATTCAAAACATATACCTGGCAACGGGAAAGAAGGGCCGGTATTACTTCAAAACTTGGATTTTCAGTTGTGGCGCCTATAAGTGTTACCCATCCTTTTTCTACGGCAGCCAGTAGCGAATCCTGTTGTGATTTACTGAAACGATGAATCTCATCAATAAACAATATGGGATTTTTAGAAGTAAATAAACCTCCGCTTTGTTTGGCTTTATCTATAACTTCACGCACATCTTTTACACCGGCATTAATTGCGCTCAGTACATAAAAAGGGCGGTTGCTTTCCTGCGCCATTATTTGCGCCAGCGTTGTTTTTCCTGTACCGGGAGGGCCCCATAAAATTAAAGAGGGAATTATTCCCCGCGCTATCTGGTGGGTAAGCGAGCCATTAGGGCCAACAAGATGCTGCTGGCTTATATATTCTGATAAGTGCTGAGGGCGTATGCGTTCTGCCAAAGGTGCTTCCATAGTGTAAAATTACATATTTATGTTTTAATCAGGAGTTCAAAAAATGCTAAAACAAATTAATATCTTCATAATAATTATGTCAGTATGACCTACGCAGACAGATAAAGCTCTGACAAAATAACATAAAACCGATTTGGTTACATTTTTGACTCGTTAATTTATTATGACCGATACAAACGAATTTAAATTTTCACCTTCTGTACTTGCCTGGCCCTTGTACTTTGTGCTCACGCTATGGCTTGTTTATTGGGTAGAAGTGAAATATAATATATACCTAAATGACTATGGAATATTGCCGAGAACGTTTAAAGGTCTTCGTGGTATTATTTTAAGCCCGTTTCTTCACGGAAGCTTGGAGCATCTTTATAATAATTCTTTGCCTTTAGTGTTACTTATAGCTGCACTGCGGTATTTTTATCGCGATCAGGCGTTAAAAGTTATTGTTTACGGAGTGTTGCTGTCTGGATTCATTACATGGCTTATAGGTCGTGAATCTTATCATATAGGCGCTAGCGGGCTTATATATGTGTTGGTAAGTTTTATCTTTTTTAAAGGTATTCAGACACGATACTACAGACTGGTAGCATTGTCACTTACTATTATAATACTATATGGAGGTATAATATGGTATGTTTTTCCGGGTGTGGAAGAGAATATATCGTGGGAAGGGCATTTGGGCGGACTTATAAGCGGATTTTTGTTTTCCAGAATATATAAAACTCCTGAATATACTAAAGAAATAGTATATGACTGGCAAAGAGCCGATTTCGATCCTAAGAAAGATCCGTTTATGAAGCGGTTTGATGTGCATGGTAATTTTGTAAACCCTCCTAAACCGGAAGATATAGAAGTTGTAGATCCAGAGATTATATCACCACAAGCCCAATTTCCGTCAATAAGAATAGTTTATAATTATGTATCGGGAACTGATGATAATAAAAATGGACAGTCTGAAGATCAAACTGCCCAATAATATATTGTAAACAAGGAGTGTTTTTAGCTTCTTTGCCTAACTGTTTCATATAAAAATGCCCCGCATGCAACAGAAACATTTAGCGATGATATGGTTCCAAACATAGGCAGTTTAGCTTTTTCATCAACAATTTTTAAAACAGATGGGTTTATTCCTCTGTCTTCAGACCCCATTATAATGGCTAACGGCTCATTTAATGTAAGGTCATATATAGTATTGTCTGTTTTTTCAGTAGCAGCAACAGTTTTAATTCCGGAACCCTGAAGGTGGAAAATAGCATCTTTAATATGCTCTACTTTACAGATAGGTACATTAAATACTGCACCTGCAGATGTTTTTACAGTATCTCCGTTAACGGGTGCAGAACCTTGTTTCTGAACAATAATGCCATCAACACCTGTACATTCTGCTGTACGGATTATTGCTCCGAAATTACGGGCATCTGATAGTTGGTCCAGAATTAGAAAGAGCGGTGTTTTTCCGCTTTCAGATACTTTTTCAACCAGATCTTCAAGATTGTAAAAAGAAATAGGGGCAATGGTAGCCACAGCGCCCTGATGGTTATTGGGCGTTAAACGATTAAGTTTTTCTACAGGAACATAGCTAAAATTAACGTTGTTTGCCTTCATGGCTTTCATAAGGTCTTTCATAAGATCGCCCTGTGCATCCTTCTGAATAAAAACCTTATCAATTTCTTTACCTGCGTGTATGGCTTCTATAATAGCCCTTATCCCGAATATCTGGTGTTCTTTTTCCATGCTGCAAAGATAGGATATTGATTTAAGATTTAAACTTTCTCATTCAGATAAACTTAAGGTAATATATGCTAATAACACATAATGGTTTCTTGAAGCTAATTTAAACTTATTGTGACCTCTCAGAGATATAGTAGCTATAATTTTGACCTCATTATTAAATAAGAAAATTAAGCACTACATCATGAAAAAAAATTACTTGTTATTGCTGCTGTTATTTACGGGGCTGTGCAATTATGCACAAAGTCTTTATCCGTACCTGCAGGCGCCTTCTCAAAACTCAATTTATGTAAACTGGAAAACTGAAAGCAATCCGGAATCTGTAGTTGAATATGGTAATACGCCATCTTCATTAACTAATACTGTTACAGGAACAAATCAGATTTTTACAGATACAGGTTATGCCAATAACTATTTTTATCATACTGTAAAAATTGAGGAACTTACAGCTAATACTAAATATTATTACAGAATTAAAACAGGTTCACTAACTTCTGATGTATATTCTTTTAAAACCCTGCCTGAAGCAGGGCAGGCTGCAACAGCAGATGGGCATCTGCGTTTCCTTGTATTAGGAGATAATCAGATGCGGAATGAGCCAAGGTTTGACTCTCTTGTATCTGCTGCTAAGCGTAAAATTGCAGAGAAATGGGGAGCAACTGCAGATCCTGCCGATAATATAGCATTAACTGTAATGGTTGGTGACCAGGTAGATGTTGGTACATTAGATCATTATGAAAATGTTCACTTTAAAAAGAATAAAGCACTTTCAGGTTATTTACCTATACAAACACTGGTTGGTAATCATGAAACCTACGGTACACTTGCTATGCAGGCGTATTATGAACATTATATTCTTGACGGGATGTCATATCAGGGAATATCTTCCGGTACAGAAAATTATTATGCCAATCAGGTAGGTAATACATTGTTTATTGCAATGGATACCGAACATACAAGTGTTCAGCAATTGGGTTGGTTATCTCAGGTTGTTGCTGCTG
Source organism: Flavobacterium sp. NRK1 (assembly GCF_024054175.1). Classification (GTDB taxonomy): domain Bacteria; phylum Bacteroidota; class Bacteroidia; order Flavobacteriales; family Flavobacteriaceae; genus Flavobacterium. The sequence continues at coordinate 512,117 of NZ_JAMXLA010000001.1, read as the reverse complement.
CCAATGATGATGATACTGTAGAATGGATTATATCTTTAGGGCACAGACCTTACCAGGCAGAACAATATGTGGGTGATATTTCAACATGGATACGTAATTCGGCTATGCCTATATTAGTTACATCCCCTAAACATATATTGCATATAGGAGCTCATCACCATTTGTATCATAGAGGTCAGCTTAAAAACACGCCTACTTATCAGATTATCTCCGGTGGAGTAGCGTGGGATCAGTACTGGGGTATGGCTGTGGAACAGGATTTTGAAGATGTGCAGAAAACAATTTCAAACTGGATTTACCAGATTATTGATATTGATGTTAATAATGGAACTTTTGATGTGGAGGCTTATTCTATAGGAAGTGTTTATAATTGGAAAAACAACCAGTTAATGGATGAGTTTCATCATTATAAAGGACTTACTTCTCCGGAAAAACCTGAAATAACCAATGCTTTTACTGGGAATGATGTTGAACTACCGCTTACTATTGAGAGTACTGCTTATAACACAACAACTGAAGAAGAAATGAATTCTACTCAGTTTATGATAGGTAAAACACCAACTTTTGATATAATTGAAAAAGATGTTTACAGAGATTTTGAAGACCTTTTCGGCCCTGTTGGTACTCAGGTTGATACAACGGCTAATGTTAATCTGGGAGTAGATATTACAAAACTTACACTTGCAGAAAATGAAATACCAAATGGGCAGTATTTTGTAAAAGTGCGTCATAGAGATCGTAACTTAAGCTGGTCTGAATGGAGTGAAGTAAAGTCATTTAATATTATTAACAGTAGTTATGCTAATACGCTTATTCAGCTGGATACACTTGCTTACGCGGTAAATGCGCCAATTACTGTTTCATTTACGGATACTCCGGGTAATGCAACAGACTGGATAGGTATTTATAAAGAAGGTCAGACACCGGGCAGTGCAACCCCATCTCAGGTTTGGGGATATACTAACGGTCAGATAAGCGGCAGTATTACTTTAAATGGGGTAGCTGAACAGGGAATGTATTATGCTACTCTTTTAGAAAATGACGGTTATACTGAAATTGTTGACAGAGTTCCTTTTTATGTTGGTTCTTTTGTCGCATTAGCAGCAGATGCAGAAATATATGAAGAAGGAGATCCTGTAACAATCAGCTTTGAAAATGGTCCGCAAATGACCAATGACTGGATAGGTATTTATAAAGTAGGACAGACTCCGGGTAATATAGGCTCTACACAATGGAATTATGTAACTACTACAGAAGGTAGTTTTACTTTTGAAGGACTTCAGAAAGGATACTATTATGCGCAATATTTTTTATTGGATGGTTACCAAAGCATTGGCAATAAAGTATTCTTTCAGGTGGGAGACCATATTACGCAATTAGGTATAAACAAAACGATTTATAACCTTAATGAAAATATCATTGCAACGTGGACAGATGCTCCGGGTATTATAAAAGACTGGTTAGGTATTTACCATGAGGGCGATGACCCTAATGTGGATGAGCTGGTAAGTTATACTTATTTTGACGGTCAGCCGGAAGGCACATCTACAATTCCTGATGATAAATTACCGGCAGAACCGGGAGATTACTTTATTGTAATGTTTACAAATGATTCTTATAATGAAGTTTCCAACAGAGTATCATTTGTTGTGGAAGGACCCACAGCAGGATTGAATGAAAATTCTTCTCAAAACGGGGTCATGGTTTATCCTAATCCGGCAAAAAGCGGAGAAAGAACTTATATAAAATCTAAATATCCCATCGATCAGATCGATATGTTTGATATGACAGGTAACCTGTTCTATTCATCAAAAAATATTAATGATTATAATTTCTCATTAATTAATCAGAGCCTTCCAACAGGTGTATATGTTTTAAAAGTACACTCTAATAAAGTATATACAGTAAAAGTAATAGTAGAGTAAATAGTTTTAGTTTAAAAAAAATAGCTGTCCAGTTATGGGCAGCTATTATTGTTTTTTACAAAAAAAGAGGATGGCAAATACCATCCTCTGAAAATCAATTTTTAACTAACTTATCTTATTCGACTTTAGTGTAAACAGAATCTCCTGTATCACCAAATTCATTATCCCAATGTATCGATAAAGTACCATCAGGATTTACTGTTCCTGTTATAGTTACTGCGCCACCAAATGGGTCTGTAAACGATCCGTTTAAATTACCACATACATCGGTAAAATTTCCTTCAACTTCAAAATCTAACCCGTAGATGTCGTACCATAGGATATAAAGGCCTCCAAAAGCATCAGACATAGTGTAACTACCACCGCCATTATCTGTTATTGTAGTGGTGTAAGGATAATCAGTAATAGGGTTTTCGTCAGGCGTAGGACCTGGATCAGTAGAAGAACCACTACTTACCACACTATATGTACCTCCAAGGTCGGAAGGACAGGATACATTATATATCTGAACTACACTAAATACTGTTGAGTTAGCAATATCCTGGCCATAATTTTGCGCACCAGTATCATCTTTTAAAAGCTTAACAATAGTTCCATCTTTTAAAGTAAGATCAGTTGATATTTTTAATTGGTCTCCCAATTCAAAATCATCAGCAGAAGTTAATACTTCAAAAGCATTTATTAATGTTTCTTTTGTAACATTTATTGTAACAGGAAAATTTGTTACATCATCTGCTAAAATTGCTTTTTCGGCAGTTCCATCTGCTTTTATATAAAATGCTACTACGTCCATTGATGCCGGATCTCCAAAAGCTTTATCTACACTAAAAGATAGTGCAATATCATTACCGGCTTCCAGTTCATTAAGATTAATAAAAGAGTCGGTGCCATCCGTTTTTTGTATGTCAGGTACTGCGCCTTCTTGTAATTTACGTACAGAGTCTCCTCCGTCATCATTGCATGCTAGCGTCATTGCTAAAGCAATAAATGATGCAAATATTAGTTTTATTTTCTTCATAACTTTTTTTTTAATTATCCCAGAATATTTTATAAGTAGCAGCATTTTTCTGAGCTGGTGCATTAACATTTACGTTAAGTTCAGTCTGAGGCCAGTATAAGGATACCTGGAATGGATTATTTTGTACTGTCTGTGAATCAATAAGAGGGAATCCATCATTATTATTAAGCTGATATTCAGGAGATGGTCCAAGTGGATTTGCAAGTACAGGGAAACCTGTTCTTCTATAGTCTGTATACTGATCCATTGGATCCCCAAAGGTAGCTACCCATTTTTGAGTCATAATAACTTCAAGTTTTTTAGTACCATCTCCTGCATTGTATTCAGCCATTATATTTGCAATAAAATCAGCTACTTCCGCTGTGCCTGAAAGAGCAGGTACATCCTGTGATGTTTCACTTTTTGCAACAACATCATCAACTTTAGCAAAACTTGCATTCATAGCCTCTTCAAGTTGGGCACCAGCGTCTCCGCCCATTGTGCCTGCAAGCATTAATTCAGCTTTAATATATAAAAATTCGTCATAGGTAAGTATCCTCTTAGGAGCAAGTCCCGTACCTCCGTTAATGTCCATAATTCCGCCTTCACCATCATCATAACGTCCGCCACAAGGGAATATTCCGGGATATGTATATGAATTTTCAGCGCTGGAATCCCTCCACGGGCCTGTACTACCAAAGCGTATACTAAAGAAACCAGTTGAAGCATCCCAATAATCGGCTTTAGGATTTCCTGTCTCAGGATCTCCCTGATCAGGAGGAAATTGCCCTGCTGTAAGCTGGTTAAAGAAATAATAAGGAATACGTGGGTCTGCATTACCTGTATGAATATCAGGATTCATGCCTTTAAGAATTTCATAGAACCAAGGACTCATGTAGGTAGAAAACTGTGTGCTTCCATAAGATTCTACATAAAACCTGTTTCTTTCATCTGATGGTGAAGTATTGGTAGTATGCTTGAATTCAAAATCATCATCGCTTGACTGAAAGAAATTATCTTCAGCTACTAGAGCAGCGAAATCTGCAGCATTAAATAATGAAGTACTACGTATCTGATTGTATAATTTTAATTTAAAGGTATTAGCAAAACGAATCCATTTATCCATATCACCACCATAAAATAAATCATCACTGCCAGGCATTAAACCACCAGTACTTGCCATATTGGTTTTAGCAGTTTCTATAAGTTCCAGAACAGATGCATATATCTCAACCTGATCATCAAATTTTGGAGAAATTATATTATCAATAAGACTTGTTGCCTCTGTATAAGGCACATCACCCCATATATCTACTGCACAAGCCATTAAAAAAGCCTTTTCCATTTGGGCTATACCTACATAGGCCATTGACCCTTCATCAGTACCCTGGGCAATTAGGGTTTCAATATCGGTTAATGTTAAATAAGTATTATCCCATTCATTGTTAAGGTTAATATTATCAACTTTAGTACCGTATTGATCCATTTCTTCTCTTACCACCATTTGGTGTGTGTATACCTGAAGTATTTCGCCGGTATAAAACTGAAAGTCTCCGGTGGCACCTACTGCTACTTGTGTATTGGTTAATAGGGCATTTAGCGGAGCTACAGTTGGTGCATCCTTATCCTGATTTACATCAAGATAATCATCACATCCGGTAAAGAGCATTGCGGTAAACAATACAGCAATTCCGTATTTTGTATTTTTAAATATTTTCATCTTTATTTTTTTTAGAATGATACATTAAGCCTGAAACCGTAACGTTTTGCAGTTGGGGCAGCTGATACTTCAATACCCTGAAGGTTTGAAGAACCATAACTGGTAGTTTCCGGATCAAAATTAGTGTACTTCGGTACATTAGGTGCCCAATACCAAAGGTTGTTTGCTATAAAACCAAAACTTACCCTGCCAAACGGTGTTTTCTCAATAAATTTCTGAGGCAAGTCATATATAAGGCTTAATTCTCGCAGTCTATATACAGTTCCGTCATATATTCTTGCTTCATCTACACTGTTAATCGCAAAAGTATTACCTCCTGCAGGTGAGAAATAAAGTTCATTCATACTTAACTGAGTAGTATTAGGTATTTTATTTCCACTGGCATCCAGAATAGGAGTACCATCATTATTACCATAGTAACCTGGTATAATAAACGTATGCTCTCTGTCTTCTGTATCTTTAGTCACACCACGGCCTAATAATGATTCTATAGTTGATGATGAAACATCACCACCCTGTCTCCAGTCAATTTGCGCTCTTAGAGTTATGCCTTTATAGCTAAAACTATTGATAAAGTTCATTTTAAAATCAGGATTAGGATCACCTATTATTCCTAGTTCAGGATCCTGAATGATACCACCACCGGCGGGATTTATTAAATAATTACCCTGATCATCTCTAGCAAACTTAGTTCCGTAAAATACGCCAAATGGCTGGCCTGGTATTGCATAAGCAACTTCATTAGGGTCGAGTTGTGTTCTTTCCAAACCATTACTTAGCTCATAAACATTATTTTTGTTTTTTGTGAAATTGGTAGTCCATGTCCATTTAAAGTTTTCTGTTTGAACAGGAACTAAAGTAAGTCCGATTTCAAGACCTTTATTTGTCATAGCTCCTCCATTGGTTGCGTAGAATCCATACCCGCTACTTGAAGGTACTTGTACTGGGAATATAAGATTGTAAGCATCTTTATTGTAATAGGTGAAATCCAGTGTTATTCTTCTGTTGAAAAATTCGAGATCTGTACCTATTTCAAACTCTCTTGCAAACTCAGGTTCCATATTTTGGTTTGGGAAAGTTGTAGGATTACCAATTGTGGGCTGGCCATTAAATGTATTATTTAGTACATAAGTAAGGCTTAATTGTTCAGCCGAAGTATCACGTCCAACTTTAGCATAGCTGGTTCTTAATTTGGCAAATGTTAATACTTTGCTATCCATTTTTAATGCTTCCGTAAGGATGAAAGATAAACTTCCTGATGGATAGAAATAAGACCTGTGTCCGGGATTTAATGATGAAGTAATGTCATTTCTCGCCGTACCATTAAGGAAAAGGAAATTGTTGTAAGAGAAAGTGGCATCAGCAAAAAAGCCCAATGTTCTTTTTCTGTTAGTATTGTCAGCTAAATTGGATACTTCTTTAGTATTTTTTAAACTATACACATCCGGCACAGCAAAATCTCTTCCATAGTATGCTTCACGTGTTTGTGAGTTCTGGAAAATATTATTACCTAAAATTCCTGTAAAACCTATTTTATCTGAAATTTTATAATCGAAATTAAATAATAAGGTCGATTCTATATCTTCATTGGTAAAATTGTCAATTGTTATAGATCCTACACCTGTATCGGCACGGGAATTCAGGTCACGAATTTGTCTCCTGGCAAGGTCGTATTTGTTGATACCCAAACGATAGCTGGTTGAAATGTGATCATTAAAACTATATCCAACATTAAAGCTGGCAACTGTTCTTTGTGTCTGAGTGGTAATTTTATCATGTTTCCAAGACCATAAAGGATGATCGTATCCTGCATTTGGCACTACACTTGCTCCTGTAACAGGATCTTCATACGGTAAATTAAAATCCCAGTTCCTTGCTAAGAATAACGTTCTTGCAAATGAGGATGATGCACCATCATACTGATTTTCTCCAAAGAAACCACCTACTTGTTTAGTTTGGGCATAACTTAAATTAGAGCCTAATGTAATTCCGTTTTTTAATTTAAAACTTCCTCCTGTTGAAATAGATGTCCTGTCATACGTATTATAGGGTATATATCCATCCTGATTTAAGTCTGATAAGGTAAGGTTAAAATTGCCATCCTCACCAGAATAATTCAGGTTTAGAGAGTTCTCAAGTACAGTACCGGTACGGAATAGATCTTTTACGTTATTAGGTTTAGCAACATAAGGTACAGTTGGACCGAATTGACCAGGAAATGCATTAGCAAGATTTGGCCATGTTGGTATAGTTTCTAAGGAGTCAAAGCGAGGCCCCCATGAACCGTTTGCATTACTATATAAAAAATTAGCTCCTGCACCATAGGTGTTTTGATAATCCGGCAGGTTTGCAATATTTTCAAAATAAGTTCCATTACTAAAAGTAACACCAAGTTTTTTGTTGGTATTATTGCCCGGTGAACCGGATTTAGTTGTTATTACAATTACACCATTCATAGCCCTAGAACCGTAAAGAGCTGAAGCTGCGGCTCCTTTTAATACGTTCATTGATGCGATGTCGTTAGGATCTAAAGATGATAAACCATTTTCATAGCCACCACCACCTGTTACCTGACTTGATGTTTGTACCTCAGTATTGTTATAGGCAACCCCATCTACAATAATAAGTGGTTGAGTATTACCTGTAAGGCTGCTTGTACCCCTTATTGTAATCTGATTTGCTGCCCCGGCAACACCTGTAGATACGTTAACGTTTACTCCTGGAACTTTACCGTTTAAGGAACGGATAAGATCTGGCTCAGAGTTTTCAGTAAGGTCTGTATTTTTTACGGTGCTTACTGAATATCCTAAATCTTTAGGATTTCTTTTAATACCAAAAGCCGTTACAACAACACCTTCAAGTTCAATAGCGTCATCGGCCATTGTAATATTCATCGATGTTGTAGCAGCCAGAGTTTCGCGCGTTTTCATACCAATGTAACTAAATACCAGCACGTCAGTAGGCGCGGCCTGAATTGTAAATTTACCGTCGATGTCGGTTTGGGTTCCTGTGGTTGTTCCTTTAATAAGGACATTTACTCCCGGAATAGGGAAACCACCTTCGTCTGTAACTGTTCCAGATACAGCTCTTTGCTGTGCAAACGTAATTTGCATCATTAACGCCATGAGGAGCGTTAACAAAACGCGTAGCCTTGTCTTCATTGAAATAGATTTGAGTTAGTATCCCAAATTTCTGACGTAGCATCGTCATATGCAAGTTTTTTATGATAAAATTTTGATTTTTTGTAATATTTTATGGTTTTCCGTAAGTATAAATGTTAAAATTCTGTTTTGAAGCTAAGGTGAATAATGGAGTTGGATAGCTTTATTTGCTGGTCTTTAGTACTTCCGTTAGCGTAGATTATATTGAATAATCCGTTTTTTGTAAATAAGCCGAATCCAAACCCTATTCCTAATAAATTATTGTTAATATTTGATGATTTATCCTGAAAATAGCCATAATCAGTAATTGAATGTATGTATAAATTGGAGGAAAGCACATATCTGTACTCTGCCATTATTGAAGTAACAAGGTTTGCCTGAAGGCTATTCTCATTAAATCCCCTGATTGAATTAATGCCTCCAAAACGGTATAGTTCATTTATTATATATGAGTTACTGTTTAAATAATAATTCTGGCTTTTAATATTTATTATATTCCTTTTGTTTAAATAGAGGTTATGAGAAAAATTAATTTGGGCAAAATACTGGCTTGAATTGCCTGTTTTGGCTTCACGCTTACCTGTGCCGCCTTTAATAAATAAGTATGTTTTTTCTGGAAAGAGAAAATCATCAGGATTGTAACGTGTGAATTCGTAAGTTGATGTCCAGAAAGAATTGGAAAAATCGCTTAGTGTGCTATTGTTTAGATTTTGAATATCTATAGATTGCGATTGCTGTCTTCCAATGAATAATTTAGAATTGTAGCTAAAATAATATCCAATATTAATATCAGTTATTGTGTTTTGAAAAGTACTGTCCTGTTTAAAAATTCTAAGGCTGCCCTTTAGTCCGATAGGTGACTTAAAAATATAAGGAAGTTCTAAGGAAGTGTTGAATGTAGTTTGTTTATTTCCGTCATTCTTCCAGAATAAATTAAACTTTTCTCCTGTATTTAATACGTTATTTAATATAAGGTCTACATAGCCGTTAAACATTATTTTGTTTTGATCATTATTAGAAAATCCTATAAAACCATCAAAGCTGTTTGGTTTTGCCTTCTCTATATATACATATACTTTAGTTGTGTCTTGTTTGAACAGTATTTCGGGATAGCGCACCTGGCTGACAAAGCGTAAAGCATTAAAATCCTTGTATATTCTTTGCAGATTATCCTGGTTGAAGATTTTGCCTCTATATTGTCTTACTATATTTCTTCTTATTCCTTCCGGAAATTTTTTATACCCTTCTAGAACTATATCGTCAAGAGTGCGTTTCTTTTCGGTTTTTACATTTAGGGTAGCATTCAGCACATTTCCACTAGGGTAATAATCTGTCAGCTGCAGCGAATTTAAAGAATAACCTTTTTGTTCAAGAGATGCTACGCCTGTATTCATGAAATTCTCAACATCAGCTAAAGACATTATAAGAGTGTCTTTGGATATTGATAGCAAATCTTTTGTTTCCGGAGAAATTTGGGCTGTATATATATGTATGCTTTTTGTTTTGGGGCCAACGGAAAACTTATAAATAAAAGTACTGTCGTTCGTTTTGATATTTGTTAGTATCGTATTTTCAAGATAACCTACTTTTAAAAGCTTATTTGATAAAAGGGCAGTTTCTTCATTAATTGATTTTACATTTTCATGAATCTTATTATAGGATATGGAGTCTATTATTTTTGTTTCAGCATCAATACGTCCTTCTATCTTTAAGTAAAGAGTTTGTGCTTTTAAAGTAAAAGGGGCAAGAAATAAAATGAATATGAAGAGAAATCTTTTCAACGGAAAATTGTTAGCCGTAAAAATAACGCAAAAAATGCAGAAAAAATATGCAGAGGGTTTTTGGTTCACAATTCGTTTGAAAATTAATGATTTATGATTTGTTTTATTAATTTTAATTTCTACATTTGCAACCCCGTAAAAAGCGGGTTTTTTAATAATTAGAATTTTTTATATTAATTATGCCAACAATTCAGCAATTAGTAAGAACAGGGAGAGCCCAGATAACTAAGAAGAGTAAATCGGCTGCTTTAGATTCTTGCCCTCAAAGAAGAGGGGTTTGTACACGTGTTTACACTACTACACCTAAGAAACCGAATTCTGCAATGCGTAAAGTTGCTAGGGTTCGTTTAACAAACGGTAATGAGGTGAATGCTTACATTCCCGGAGAGGGACATAATCTGCAAGAGCACTCGATAGTATTAGTTAGAGGCGGAAGGGTAAAAGATTTACCGGGAGTTAGGTATCACATTGTGCGCGGAGCGCTTGACACTGCAGGTGTTAGCGGAAGAACACAAAGGAGATCTAAATACGGTGCTAAACGCCCTAAAGACAAAAAGTAATTTTAAAAAAACTTTTAAAGTAAAGACATGAGAAAAAGACAGGCCAAAAAAAGACCTCTTTTACCAGATCCAAGGTTTAATGACCAATTAGTAACGCGTTTTGTAAATAACTTAATGTGGGATGGTAAAAAATCAACTGCTTTTAAAGTATTCTACGATGCTATTGATATCGTTGAGTCTAAAAAGCAAGATGCTGAAAAATCAGCACTGGAAACTTGGAAAGATGCTCTAACTAACGTTATGCCTCACGTTGAAGTGAGAAGCCGTAGGGTAGGTGGTGCTACATTCCAGATACCAATGCAGATTCGTCCGGACAGAAAAATATCCATGGCAATGAAATGGATGATTCTTTATGCAAGAAGAAGAAATGAGAAATCTATGGCTCAGAGACTGGCTTCTGAAATCTTAGCTGCGGCTAAAGAAGAAGGTGCTGCTGTTAAAAAGAGAATGGATACTCATAAAATGGCAGAAGCTAATAAAGCATTCTCTCACTTTAGATTTTAATTGATAAAGAAAAATTAGAAATGGCTAGAGATTTAAAATTTACAAGAAATATAGGAATTGCTGCTCACATTGATGCTGGTAAAACGACAACTACTGAGCGTATTTTATTTTACACAGGTAAATCACACAAAATAGGTGAGGTTCACGATGGTGCAGCTACTATGGACTGGATGGCGCAAGAGCAGGAAAGAGGTATTACCATTACTTCTGCAGCGACTACATGTACATGGAATTTCCCTACTGATCAAGGTAAAATTTTACCTGAATCACAAGGTTATCACTTTAATATCATCGATACTCCGGGACACGTTGACTTTACTGTAGAGGTAAACCGATCTCTTAGGGTACTTGATGGTCTTGTTTTCCTTTTTAGTGCAGTTGATGGTGTTGAGCCTCAGTCTGAAACTAACTGGAGGCTTGCTGATAACTACAGAGTTCCTCGTATGGGCTTTGTTAATAAAATGGACCGTCAGGGATCTAACTTCCTTGCTGTTTGTCAGCAGGTAAGAGATATGCTAAAATCTAACGCAGTTGCAATCACTTTGCCAATTGGTGAAGAAGAAGATTTTAAAGGTGTTGTGGATTTAGTAAAAAACCAGGCTATCCTGTGGCATGATGCTACTCAGGGAGCTACTTTTGATATTATTCCTATTCCTGAAGACTTAGTTGAAGAAGCTAAAGAATTAAGGAGTAAGCTTATTGAAGAAGTTGCTGCTTATGATGAGAATCTTCTTGAAAAATATATGGAAGATGAAAACTCAATCACTGAGGATGAAATCAATAATGCATTAAGAAAAGCAACTATCGATATGGCTATCATACCGATGATTTGTGGATCTTCATTCAAAAATAAAGGTGTTCAGTTCATGCTTGATGCTGTATGTAAATATCTTCCGTCTCCAATGGATAAAGAAGGTATTACAGGTACAAATCCTGATACGGAAGAAGAAATTCTTCGTAAGCCGGATGTAAAAGAGCCATTTGCTGCTCTTGCATTTAAAATTGCTACTGACCCTTACGTAGGTCGTCTTGCATTCTTCAGAGCTTATTCAGGTCGTCTTGATGCAGGTTCTTACGTTCTTAATACGCGCTCAGGAAACAAAGAGCGTATCTCCCGTATCTACCAGATGCATGCTAACAAGCAAAACCCAATCGAATATATCGAGGCTGGTGATATTGGAGCTGCTGTAGGATTTAAAGATATCAAAACAGGTGATACACTTTGTGATGAGAAAAACCCAATTGTACTTGAGTCTATGGATTTCCCTGCTCCGGTAATTGGTATTGCTATTGAGCCTAAAACAAAAGCTGATGTTGATAAGATGGGTATGGCTTTGGCAAAACTTGCTGAAGAAGATCCGACTTTCCAGGTTAAAACTGATGAGGCTTCTGGTCAAACGATTATCTCTGGTATGGGTGAGCTTCACCTTGATATCCTTGTAGATCGTATGAAAAGGGAGTTTAAAGTAGAAGTTAACCAGGGTGAACCTCAGGTTGAATATAAAGAGGCATTTACTAAAGCTGCACAACACAGAGAGGTTTATAAGAAACAATCTGGTGGGCGTGGTAAATTTGCTGATATCGTTTTCAGAATTGAGCCGGCTGACGAAGGTTTTGTAGGTCTTCAGTTTATAAACGAAGTAAAAGGTGGTAACGTTCCTAAAGAATATATCCCGTCTGTAGAGAAAGGTTTCAAAATGGCTATGAAACAAGGTCCTCTTGCAGGATATGAAGTTGATAGCTTAAAAGTAACTCTTCTTGACGGATCTTTCCACCCTGTGGATTCTGATGCGCTTTCTTTTGAGTTAGCTGCTAAAATGGGTTACAAAGAGTCTGGCCGTGCTGCCGGTGCTGTTATCCTTGAGCCGATAATGAAAATGGAAGTTATTACTCCTGAAGAAAACATGGGTGATATCGTAGGTGATATCAACCGTCGTAGAGGTCAGGTTAATGACATGGGTGACAGGGCAGGTGCTAAAACTATCAAAGCAAATGTTCCTTTATCAGAAATGTTTGGTTATGTTACTACTTTAAGAACATTATCTTCAGGTAGAGCTACATCAACAATGGAGTTTTCTCACTATGCTGAGACACCTTCTAACATATCAGAAGAGGTTATTAAAAAAGCTAAAGGCAACGCTTAATTCTAAAGAAAATGAGTCAAAAAATCAGAATAAAATTAAAATCTTACGATCACAGCCTTGTAGACAAGTCTGCTGAAAAAATCGTAAAAACTGTAAAAAGTACAGGTGCGGTTGTAACTGGTCCTATTCCGTTACCTACTCACAAAAAAATATTTACTGTACTACGTTCTCCACACGTTAACAAAAAATCAAGGGAGCAGTTTGAGGTAAGCTCTTACAAAAGACTTCTTGATATTTACAGTTCTTCTTCTAAAACTATTGATGCGCTAATGAAATTAGAGCTTCCAAGTGGTGTAGAGGTTGAAATAAAAGTGTGATAATAGTATAAAGAGTAAAGTGTTAAGTATCGGAACTCTGTTCTGATACTTAATGCTTATTTCTTATATAAGAGAAAGAATTTAATAAATAGTAATTAATAATTAGTTTAATATGTCTGGGTTAATTGGTAAAAAAATCGGCATGACCAGTATTTTCGATGAAAACGGAAAAAACATTCCGTGTACAGTAATTGAAGCAGGTCCATGCGTTGTTACCCAAGTCAGAACCAACGAGGTTGACGGGTATGAAGCGTTACAACTTGGTTTCGATGACAAAGCAGAAAGACATGCTACTAAAGCGGCAGAAGGCCACTTTAAGAAAGCAGGTACAGTTGCTAAAAAGAAAGTCGTTGAATTCCAGGATTTTGTTAACGAGCACAAATTAGGTGATGTAATCACTGTAGATCTTTTTGAAGAAGGCGAATTTGTTGATGTGCAGGGTGTATCTAAAGGTAAAGGTTTCCAGGGTGTTGTAAAACGTCACGGTTTTGGTGGTGTTGGACAAGCTACTCACGGTCAGCATAACCGTTTAAGGGCGCCGGGTTCTGTAGGAGCATCATCATATCCTTCACGTGTATTCAAGGGAATGCGCATGGCAGGAAGAACAGGAGGAGATAATGTAACAGTTCAAAACCTTAGAGTTTTAAAAGTAGTGGCTGAAAAGAACCTGCTTGTTGTTAAAGGGGCTATTCCTGGACACAAAAACTCTTATGTAATCATTCAGAAGTAATGGAAGTAAAAGTATTAGATATCAACGGAAAAGAAACTGGCAGAACGGTTACCCTTTCTGATTCAGTATTCGCAATTGAGCCTAATAAGCATGCTGTATACCTAGATGTTAAGCAATATCTTGCTAACCAAAGGCAAGGAACCCACAAAGCTAAAGAAAGAGCTGAGGTTACCGGAAGTACACGCAAAATTAAAAAACAAAAAGGTACAGGTACAGCCCGTGCAGGTAGTATTAAAAACCCATTGTTTAAAGGTGGAGGTAGAGTTTTCGGTCCAAGGCCAAGAAGCTACTCTTTCAAGCTTAACAAAAATCTTAAACGTTTAGCAAGAAAATCTGCTCTTGCTCTTAAAGCGAAAGAATCAAATTTAATAGTGGTAGAGAACTTCGAATTTGAAGCGCCAAACACTAAAAATTTCATTAACGTTTTGAAAGCTTTAGGGTTAGAAAATAAAAAATCTCTATTTGTGTTGGGTGATACAAATAAAAATGTATATTTGTCGTCACGCAATTTAAAAGCTTCTAATGTTGTAACTGCTTCAGAATTAAACACTTATAATGTTTTACATTCAAATAGTTTAGTTCTTTTAGAGGGTTCGTTAGAAGGAATTGAAGAAAATTTAAGCAAATAATAGGGCTATGAGTATCATAATTAAACCTATCATTACTGAAAAAATAACTAAAGACGGTGAAATTTTTAACCGTTTTGGTTTTGTTGTTGACAAGAAAGCAAACAAGATTCAGATCAAAAAAGCGGTTGAGGCTGCTTATGGAGTTTCTGTTGTTGAAGTTAACACTATGAATTACAGGGCTGATAGATCGGTTAAATACACTAAGAGTGGTTTAATCAGTGGAAAGACAAATGCTTACAAAAAAGCAATTGTACAAGTACAAGAAGGAGAAACAATAGATTTTTACAATAATATCTAATAGAAAATGTCAGTTAGAAAATTAAAACCTATTACCCCGGGTCAGCGTTTTAGAGTTGTTAATAGCTTTGACACTATTACAACTGATAAGCCGGAGCGTTCTTTGATCGCACCGAAAAAAAACTCTGGAGGTAGAAATAGTCAAGGAAAGATGACCATGCGTTATACAGGCGGTGGTCACAAACAAAGGTATCGTATTATCGATTTTAAAAGAACTAAAGCAGGTATTCCTGCTACAGTTAAAACTATCGAGTATGATCCAAACCGTTCAGCATTCATTTCCCTATTATCGTATGTTGACGGAGAAAAAACGTATATCATTGCACAAAACGGACTTCAGGTAGGTCAAACCGTAGTTTCAGGAGCTGAAGCAGCACCGGAAATCGGTAACTCTTTACCTTTAAGTAAAATTCCTCTTGGAACTGTTATATCTTGCATCGAGCTACGTCCGGGCCAGGGAGCTGTTATAGCTCGTAGTGCCGGTACTTTTGCGCAGTTAATGGCAAGAGATGGAAAATATGCTACAATTAAAATGCCTTCAGGTGAAACAAGGTTGATCCTTTTAACTTGTTCTGCAACAATTGGAGCTGTTTCTAACTCTGACCACCAGTTGATCGTTTCTGGTAAAGCAGGTAGATCAAGATGGTTAGGCAGAAGACCAAGAACAAGACCGGTAGCGATGAACCCTGTTGATCACCCAATGGGTGGTGGTGAAGGACGTTCTTCTGGAGGTCACCCACGTTCTAGAA
Source organism: Flavobacterium sp. NRK1 (assembly GCF_024054175.1). Taxonomy (GTDB): domain Bacteria; phylum Bacteroidota; class Bacteroidia; order Flavobacteriales; family Flavobacteriaceae; genus Flavobacterium. The sequence continues at coordinate 496,603 of NZ_JAMXLA010000001.1, read as the reverse complement.
AAGGTCTTCCGGCTAAAGGTTACAGGACTCGTTCTAAAGTTAACCCGAGTAATAAGTATATCGTAGAACGTAGAAAGAAATAATAAGTAAGATATGGCACGTTCATTAAAGAAAGGACCTTTCGTTCACTATAAGTTGGATAAGAAAGTTCAGGAAAATATCGAAAAAGGAAACAAAGGAGTTGTTAAGACTTGGTCTAGAGCTTCTATGATTACCCCGGATTTTGTTGGACAAACTATCGCAGTACACAACGGTCGTCAATTCGTACCGGTTTACGTTACAGAGAATATGGTAGGTCATAAATTAGGAGAATTTTCACCTACAAGATCTTTTAGAGGTCATGCTGGGGCAAAAAATAAAGGTAAAAAATAATAAGAAGCTATGGGAGTTCGTAAAAGAGAAAGAGCAGAGCAGACTAAAGAAGCAAATAAGCAAATTGCATTTGCTAAGCTTAATAACTGCCCTACTTCACCCAGAAAAATGCGCCTTGTTGCGGATTTGGTAAGAGGTCAGAAAGTAGAATTAGCTCTTAATATATTAAGATTCAGTTCAAAAGAGGCTTCTCGTAAACTTGAAAAATTGTTACTTTCTGCTATTAATAACTGGCAGCAAAAGAACGCTGAAGAGAGTTTGGAGAATGCAGGCTTATTTGTAAAAGAGATCAGAGTTGATGGCGGTATGATGCTTAAAAGGCTAAGACCGGCTCCACAGGGTCGTGCACACAGGATAAGAAAACGTTCTAATCACGTTACTATCGTGCTTGGAGCTATTAACAATAACACACAAAGCAACTAATAGAAATGGGACAAAAAACAAATCCAATAGGAAATCGCCTTGGTATTATCAGGGGTTGGGATTCTAACTGGTATGGTGGAAATGACTACGGTGATAAACTTGCCGAAGATCACAAAATCAGGAAATATATCCATGCCCGTTTATCTAAAGCTAGTGTGTCTAAAGTAATTATTGAGAGAACGCTTAAACTTGTAACCGTTACTATTACTACTGCCCGTCCTGGTATCATTATCGGAAAAGGTGGTCAGGAAGTAGACAAGTTGAAAGAAGAACTTAAGAAAATTACTGACAAAGAGGTTCAAATCAACATCTTTGAAATTAAAAGACCTGAGCTTGATGCTTACTTAGTAGGTACAAGTATTGCCCGTCAGATTGAAAGCCGTATTTCGTATAGAAGGGCTATCAAAATGGCTATCGCTGCTGCTATGCGTATGAACGCAGAAGGTATTAAAGTGATGATCTCCGGCCGTTTAAACGGTGCTGAGATGGCACGTTCAGAAATGTTCAAAGAAGGAAGGATTCCTCTATCAACTTTCAGAGCAGACATTGATTATTCACTAGCTGAAGCTCACACTACTTATGGTAGAATGGGTATCAAAGTGTGGATCATGAAAGGTGAGGTTTACGGTAAAAGAGATCTTTCTCCGTTAGTAGGTATGGACAAAAAACAGTCTAAATCTTCAGGATCTCAGGACAGATCACAAGGAAGACCAGGTGGTCGTCCGGATGGTGGTAAACCTAACCAACGCAAAAGAAAGTAATTTAAACTAAAGAAGTAAAAATGTTACAGCCTAAAAGAACAAAATACCGTAAGGTACAGAAAGGTAAGATGAAGGGCGTGTCTCAAAGAGGTCACGAGCTTTCTAATGGAATGTTTGGTATCAAATCTTTAGATTCGTCTTTTATTACTTCCCGTCAAATTGAAGCTGCCCGTATTGCGGCAACACGTTTCATGAAAAGGGAAGGTCAATTGTGGATAAAAATTTTCCCGGACAAACCGATAACCAAAAAACCTCTAGAGGTACGTATGGGTAAAGGTAAAGGTGCAGTTGAATTTTGGGCTGCAGTTGTTAAACCAGGAAGAATCATGTTTGAAGTAGGAGGAGTTCCTTTATCAGTAGCAAAAGAGGCATTACGCCTTGCTGCCCAAAAGCTTCCTGTAAAAACTAAGTTTATTGTTGCCAGAGATTTCGAAGCGTAATCAAAATTTATTATGAAACAATCTGAAATAAAAGATCTATCTGCAGCTGAGTTACAAGGTAAACTTGGTGAATTGAAGAAAACATATGCCGACCTAAAAACAGCTCACGCTATATCTCCTATAGAGAATCCTTTACAGATCAGAACTGTAAGAAGATCTATCGCTAGAGTAGCAACAGAGCTAAGCAAAAGAGAGTTACAATAATTGTAGTCTGCTGAAAGATGGAAAAAAGAAATTTAAGAAAAGAGAGAATTGGTGTAGTTACCAGTAATAAAATGGAGAAATCGATTGTGGTTTCCCAAACTACGAAAGTAAAACACCCATTATACGGTAAGTTCGTGTTAAAAACTAAGAAATTTGTTGCACACGACGAAACAAACGACTGTAACATAGGTGATACAGTAAGGATTATGGAAACACGTCCTTTGAGTAAATCTAAATGTTGGAGGTTAGTTGAAATCATTGAAAGAGCGAAGTAATTATGGTACAACAGGAATCTAGACTAAAAGTAGCAGATAACACGGGAGCTAAAGAAGTTTTAACTATCCGTGTTCTAGGAGGAACGAAAAGACGTTATGCCTCTGTTGGAGATAAAATTGTAGTTTCTATTAAAGATGCAACGCCTAACGGTAACGTTAAAAAAGGTGCTGTTTCAACTGCAGTTGTTGTACGTACCAAAAAAGAAGTGAGAAGAGCCGATGGTTCATACATCAGATTTGACGATAACGCTTGTGTTTTGTTAAATGCTGCTGGTGAAATGAGGGGAACTCGTGTTTTTGGTCCGGTTGCAAGAGAACTTCGTGAAAAACAATTCATGAAAATTGTATCATTAGCACCAGAAGTGCTTTAATTGTTTTAAAGATGATAAAGCTAAAGATAAAATCTGGAGACACAGTAAGAGTAATTGCCGGAGACCATAAAGGTTCTGAAGGTAAAGTACTACGTGTTCTTCGTGAGAAAAACAAAGCGGTAGTTGAGGGTGTAAACATGGTGTCTAAACACACTAAGCCAAGCGCTAAAAACCCTCAGGGAGGTATCGTGAAGAAAGAAGCTCCTATCCATATCTCTAACATTGCCCTTGTAGATTCTAAAACTAAAGAGACTACAAAAACTGGTGTTAGAAAAGAAGGAGATAAGAACGTGAGATTTTCAAAAAAATCTAATCAAGTATTATAGTGATGGCTTACATACCAAGATTAAAAGAAGAATATAAGAGTAGAGTTGTCTCTGCTCTTACAGAAGAGTTCGGTTATAAAAACGTAATGATGGTTCCTAAACTTGAAAAAATCGTTTTAAGCCGTGGAGTTGGTGCAGCTGTGTCTGATAAAAAACTTATCGACTATGCAGTAGATGAATTAACAAAAATTACCGGCCAGAAAGCTGTATCTACTATTTCTAAGAAAGACGTTGCGTCTTTCAAACTTAGAAAAGGTATGCCAATTGGTGCTAAAGTAACTTTACGCGGTGAAAGAATGTATGAGTTTTTAGACAGACTTATTACTTCTGCACTACCACGTGTAAGGGATTTTGGTGGAATTAAGGCTACAGGTTTTGACGGTAGAGGTAACTATAACCTGGGTGTAACTGAACAAATCATTTTCCCTGAAATTGATATTGATAAAGTTAACAAAATATCAGGTTTAGATATTACATTTGTAACTTCTGCACAAACCGATAAAGAAGCGAAGTCATTATTAGCAGAATTAGGTTTACCTTTTAAAAAGAATTAAATTATGGCTAAAGAATCAATGAAAGCCCGTGAGGTAAAAAGAGCGGCGTTAGTAGCAAAGTATGCTGAAAAAAGGAAAGCTTTATTAGAAGCTGGAGATTATGAAGGCCTACAAAAACTACCTAAAAATGCTTCTCCGGTACGTATGCACAATCGTTGCAAACTTACAGGAAGGCCTAGAGGTTATATGCGTCAGTTCGGTATTTCACGTGTAACTTTCCGTGAAATGGCTAACAATGGCTTAATACCAGGAGTTAAAAAAGCAAGCTGGTAAAATCAGAATTATAAATTGGTTTCAGGTTCGGCCTTAACTGGCCGAAAACCGTTACCGCAAATTACTAAATATGTATACAGATCCAATTGCTGATTTCTTAACAAGAATCAGAAATGCAGTTAGAGCTAATCACAAAGTGGTTGAGATTCCTGCATCTAACTTGAAAAAAGAAATCACTAAGATTTTATTCGATCAGGGGTATATCCTTAGCTACAAATTTGATGATAACGCTGTACAAGGCACCATCAAAATAGCTCTTAAGTATGATAAAGAAACTAAAGAGCCTGTAATTAAAGATATCCAAAGAATTAGTAAACCAGGTTTACGTAAATATGCAGGAGCAACTAACCTTCCAAGAATCCTTAACGGATTAGGTATAGCTATCGTTTCTACTTCTAAAGGTCTTATGACTGGCAAGCAGGCGAAACAGCTAAATGTAGGTGGTGAGGTAATCTGTTACGTATACTAATTTAAAAGACTTATACGATGTCAAGAATAGGTAAAAATCCAATTACAATACCTGCTGGTGTAACTGTAGAAGTTAACGGCAACGTTGTATCAGTTAAAGGTAAAAAAGGCCAGCTTACGCAGGACTTTTCAGATGTTTCTGTTAAAGTTGAAGATGGTCAGGTTTTAGTTGAAAGATCTTCTGATCATAAAGATGAAAGATCTAAGCACGGTTTATACAGGTCACTTATCAATAATATGATTGTTGGTGTGGCTGAAGGCTTTACTAAAGAGCTGGAACTGGTAGGAGTAGGTTACAGAGCTTCTAACCAGGGACAGAAATTAGATATTGCTCTTGGTTTCTCTCACAACATCGTTCTTGAAGTTGTGCCGGAAGTTACTGTTGAGACTGTATCAGAAAAAGGTAAAAACCCAATTATTAAATTAGCTTCTCATGATAAGCAACTTTTAGGCCAGGTGGCGGCAAAGATCAGATCTTTCCGTAAACCTGAACCTTACAAAGGAAAAGGAGTTAAATTTGTGGGTGAAGTATTAAGAAGAAAAGCAGGTAAATCAGCTTAAAAACTAAGACTATGTCATTAAACAAATCTGAAAGAAGACAAAGAATTAAGTTCAGAATCAGAAAGATTGTAAGCGGAACTGCTGCTCAACCTAGACTTTCTGTATTCAGGAGCAATAAAGAGATCTATGCACAAATCATAGATGATGTAAACGGTGTAACCCTTGCGGCTGCTTCTTCAAGAGAAGCGGGCATCACTAAAGGTACTAACATTGAAACTGCTGCAGCTGTTGGTAAAGCAATTGCAGAGAAAGCTTTAAAAGCTGGTATTGAAACAATCTCTTTTGATAGAGGTGGTTACCTTTACCACGGACGTGTTAAATCATTAGCTGAAGGCGCAAGAGAAGCCGGACTTAAATTCTAAGAAATTATGTATCATAATTATAAAAACGTAGAACTTGTAAAACCAAGCGGTCTTGAACTTAAAGATCGTTTGGTAAGTGTAAATCGTGTTACTAAAGTTACAAAAGGTGGTAGAGCTTTCGGCTTTTCTGCAATTGTAGTTGTAGGTGACGAGAATGGAGTGGTTGGTCACGGTCTTGGTAAATCTAAAGATGTATCTGAAGCTATTGCTAAAGCAGTGGAAGATGCTAAGAAAAACCTTGTGAGAATTCCACTTTCAGGACAGTCTGTTCCACACGAGCAAAAAGGTAAATTTGGTGGTGCACGTGTACTATTAATGCCTGCTTCTCATGGTACCGGAGTTATTGCCGGTGGTGCTGTTCGTTCAGTTCTTGAGTCAGTTGGTATTCACGATGTATTATCAAAATCTCAGGGTTCATCTAACCCTCACAATGTTGTTAAAGCTACTTTTGATGCTTTACTTCAAATGAGAAGCGCTGTTACTGTTGCAAAACAAAGAGGTGTTTCATTAGAAAAAGTATTCAAAGGTTAATTCACAAGGAAATCATGGGAAAAATAAAAGTAAAACAAGTAAAGAGCAAAATCAACTGTCCTCTTACACAAAAGAGAACACTTGAGTCTTTAGGTCTTCGTAAATTAGGACAAGTTGTTGAACACGATGCAACTCCTGCTATCCTTGGAATGGTAAACAAAGTTAAACACTTAGTTTCTGTAGAAGAAGCTAACTAACAAAATACACTCATGGATTTAAGTAACTTACAACCTGCTGAAGGTTCAGTTCACAATAAAAACAAAAGAGTTGGTAGAGGAGAAGGTTCTGGCAAAGGCGGTACTGCCGCACGTGGTCATAAAGGAGCTAAATCTCGTTCTGGTTACTCTAAGAAAATTGGTTTTGAGGGTGGTCAGATGCCATTACAAAGACGTGTTCCTAAGTTTGGTTTTAAAAACATAAACAGAAAAGAATACGAAGGTGTAAACCTTGACACGCTTCAAGCTCTAGTGGATAATGGAATTGTTACCGATACTGTAGATTTTACAGTGTTTGTAGAAAACCGTTTAGCTACTAAAAATGAAATGGTAAAGATATTAGGAAGAGGAGAGCTTAAAGCAAAACTAAAAGTAACTGCTCACAAATTTACTGCGACTGCAAAAGCTGCTATTGAGGCTGCTGGTGGAGAAGCTGTAACTTTATAATCTTTATAATTCAAATGAAGAAATTTTTCGAAGCGTTTGCCAATGTCTGGAAAATAGAAGAACTAAAAAACAGAATTTTAGTTACTTTGGGATTGTTACTAGTGTACCGTTTTGGTGCACATGTAACCTTACCCGGTATTGATGCTACACAATTAAACAAATTAACAGATCAAACCCAGGGAGGTATTGGCTGGCTTATCGATGTATTTACAGGTGGTGCGTTTTCGCAGGCATCTGTATTTGCATTAGGTATCATGCCTTACATTTCTGCTTCGATTGTTGTACAGCTAATGGGTATCGCTGTACCTTACCTTCAGAAATTGCAAAAAGAAGGTGAAAGCGGAAGGAAAAAAATCAACCAGATTACGCGTTGGTTAACTATCCTTATTACTCTTGTTCAGGGTCCTGGTTATATCTATAACCTTTACAGAACCCTTCCTCAGGAAGCTTTCTTATTACCTTCATCATCTTTTGCATTCCTTTTCTCATCTGTTGTTATACTTGCTACCGGAACCATCTTTGCGATGTGGCTTGGTGAAAAAATAACAGATAAAGGTATAGGAAATGGTATATCGTTACTAATATTAGTGGGTATCATAGCAAGAATGCCACAGGCTTTCATTCAGGAATTTACTTCGGTGGTTACTGAGAATAACGGAGGTCCTTTAAAATTACTTCTTGAAGTTGTTGTATGGTTAGTTGTCATTATTGCTTGTATCCTTATGGTTATGGCGGTTAGAAAAATACCTGTACAATATGCAAGAAGAACTGCTTCTGGCGATTTTGAACAAGATATGTTGGACGGAAACAGGCAGTGGATACCGTTAAAGCTAAACGCTTCGGGAGTTATGCCTATAATCTTTGCCCAGGCTATTATGTTCATACCTGCCGCATTAGCAGGGCTTTCCAAGTCTGACATGGCGCAAACTATCACTTCTCAATTCCAGAATGTGTTTGGTTTAGCCTACAATGTAGTTTTTGCTTTATTAATTATAATTTTTACGTACTTTTACACCGCGATTACGGTGCCTACTAATAAGATGGCTGACGACCTTAAAAGAAGTGGAGGATTTATACCTGGTATCAGGCCGGGTGTTGAAACCGGAGACTATCTTGATAAGATCATGTCGTTAATCACTTTCCCTGGCTCATTGTTCTTAGCGCTTATTGCCGTGTTCCCGGCTGTAGTGTTTAACTTTGGAGTTCAGCAGCAGTGGGCGTTGTTTTACGGAGGTACATCACTGTTAATTATGGTCGGGGTTGCGATCGATACTATTCAGCAAATAAATTCTTATTTATTGAATAAGCATTACGACGGTTTGATGAAAAGTGGTAAGAATAGAAAAGCAGTAGCTTAAAAATTTTTATGGCAAAACAATCAGCAATAGAACAGGACGGATCTATAATTGAAGCATTATCAAATGCTATGTTCCGTGTTGAATTAGAAAACGGGCACATAGTAATTGCTCACATTTCAGGAAAAATGCGTATGCACTATATCAAATTGTTACCTGGTGACAAAGTGAAACTGGAAATGAGCCCTTACGATTTGTCCAAAGCAAGAATTACTTATAGATACTAAAGCTATTAATAATGAAAGTAAGAGCATCAGTTAAGAAAAGAAGTGCCGAGTGCATTATTGTGCGTAGAAAAGGCAGATTATATGTTATTAACAAAAAGAATCCTAGATTTAAACAAAGACAAGGATAATTATGGCAAGAATTGCAGGGGTAGACATACCTAAAAACAAAAGAGGAGTTATTGCTTTAACTTATATCTTCGGAATTGGTAGAAGCAGGGCTAAAGAGATACTTGAAAAAGCGAACGTTAGCGAAGATAAAAAAGTTCAGGACTGGAATGATGATGAGATCAGCGGAATTCGTGAAGCTGTTTCTTATTTCAAAATTGAAGGAGAGCTTCGTTCTGAGATCCAATTAAACATTAAACGTTTAATGGATATCGGTTGTTACAGAGGTATCCGTCACAGAGCTGGTCTTCCACTTAGAGGACAACGCACTAAGAATAACTCAAGAACTAGAAAAGGTAAGAGAAAAACTGTTGCTAACAAGAAAAAAGCAACTAAATAATAAGTAGTATGGCTAAAGCGAATACAAAAAAACGTAAAGTTATTGTAGAATCTACAGGTGAAGCTCATATCAGTGCTACTTTCAATAACATCATCATTTCTTTGACTAACAAAAAAGGTGAGGTTATTTCTTGGTCATCTGCAGGTAAGATGGGCTTCAGAGGTTCTAAAAAGAATACTCCGTATGCAGCTCAGATGGCAGCAGAAGATTGTAGTAAAGTAGCTCTTGAGGCAGGTCTTAAGAAAGTGAAAGTTTACGTTAAAGGTCCTGGAAATGGTAGAGAATCTGCTATCAGGTCACTTCACAATGGAGGAATAGAAGTTACAGAAATCATTGATGTAACTCCACTACCGCATAACGGATGTCGTCCTCCTAAAAGAAGAAGAGTTTAATTTTATTTTATAGTATAAACAAAACAGGAATACGGATTATCGGAGGATACGACCTGAATTCATAATCCCCTGTTTATTAATTTTTTGAAATGGCAAGATATACTGGTCCACAAACAAAAATCGCCCGTAAATTTGGTGAGGCGATCTTCGGAGATGATAAATCTTTCGAAAAAAGAAATTACCCTCCTGGGCAACATGGTTTAGCTAAAAGAAGAGGTAAAAAATCTGAATATGCTGTTCAGCTAATGGAAAAGCAAAAAGCTAAGTACACTTACGGTATCCTTGAAAAACAATTCAGGAACCTGTATGAAAAAGCTGCTGCCTCTAAAGGTGTAACTGGTGAGATCCTTTTACAACTTTGTGAAGCAAGATTAGACAACGTGGTATACAGAATGGGTATTGCACCTTCAAGAAGGGCAGCAAGACAAATTGTATCTCACAGGCATATTACCGTTAACGGTGAATTGGTAAACATTCCATCTTACCACCTTAAAGCCGGCGATAAAGTAGCTGTTCGTGAGAAATCTAAATCTCTTGAAGCTATAGACCGTTCTTTATCTAATTCTTCTCAGGTATATGAGTGGATAACTTGGAACAACGATACAAAAGAAGGTACTTTTGTTTCAGTACCTGCCAGGATCCAAATCCCGGAAAACATTAAAGAACAACTAATCGTAGAGTTGTATAACAAATAATAATTGACATTAGTCGAAAATATGGCAATATTTAATTTTCAAAAGCCCGATAAAGTTATCATGATCGATTCTACCGATTTCCAAGGTAAATTTGAATTTAGACCTTTGGAACCGGGATATGGACTGACTGTTGGTAACGCACTTAGAAGAGTTTTACTTTCTTCATTGGAAGGTTATGCAATTACTTCAGTTCGAATTGAAGGAGTTGACCATGAGTTCTCTACAATAGCAGGGGTAGTTGAAGATGTTACTGAAATAATCCTGAACTTAAAACAAGTACGTTTTAAACGTCAGATAGAAGACATCGATAATGAATCGGTTTCTGTATCTTTTACAGGAAAAGATCAGCTTACAGCTGGTGATTTCCAAAAGTTCATTTCAGGATTCCAGGTGTTAAACCCTGACTTTGTTATCTTTAACATGGACAGCAAAATAAACATTAATCTTGAACTTACCATTGAAAAAGGTAGAGGTTATGTACCTGCAGAAGAGAACAAAAAGCAAAACGCTGCTATAGGAACAATTTTTACAGATTCAATCTTTACTCCTGTAAAGAATGTAAAATATGCGATAGAAAACTTTCGTGTTGAGCAAAAAACCGACTACGAAAAATTGGTTTTTGAAATCATAACTGATGGTTCTATTCATCCTAAAGAAGCGCTTACAGAGGCAGCAAAAACTCTGATTCACCACTTTATGCTGTTCTCTGATGAAAGAATAACACTTGAGGCCGATGAAATAGCACAAACAGAATCTTATGATGAAGAATCATTACATATGAGACAGCTTCTTAAAACCAAGCTTGTTGATATGGATCTTTCTGTAAGGGCATTAAATTGTTTAAAAGCGGCTGAAGTTGATACATTAGGAGACTTAGTATCGTTCAACAAAAATGACTTAATGAAATTCCGTAATTTTGGTAAGAAATCGTTAACAGAGCTTGACGAACTTGTTGCTTCTAAAAATTTACACTTCGGAATGGACTTAACGAAATATAAATTAGATAAAGAATAATCTGAACCCTATAGGGTTTAAATTACAACAGCAATGAGACACGGAAAAAAAGTAAATCATTTAGGCAGGCAGGCAGGGCATAGGAAATCTATGCTTGCTAACATGGCTTGCTCACTTATAGAGCACAAGCGTATTAATACGACTGTTGCCAAAGCTAAAGCGCTTAAACAATTTGTTGAGCCTCTAGTTACTAAATCAAAAGAAGATACAACTCACAACAGACGTATCGTTTTCGCTTACTTACGTAATAAATATGCTGTTACTGAACTTTTCAGGGAAGTAGCTGCTAAAGTTGGCGATCGTCCAGGTGGATATACCCGTATCATTAAGCTTGGTAACCGTCTTGGCGACAACGCTGATATGGCTATGATTGAGCTTGTAGACTTTAACGAACTGTATAACGCTACTAAAAAAGAAGCTAAGAAAACTACACGTAGAAGCCGTACTGCTAAAAAAGCTGACGTTGCTGCTGCTCCTGTTGCTGAAGCTCCTGCTGTTGATACAGAAGAAAACAAAGAAGCTACTGAATAATCATGAAACAACTGATTGTTCAATAATATTAAAAAAAGGATAAACTTTATAGTTTGTCCTTTTTTTTTACCCCACTTAATCGTTTTTATATAAACCAAGTGTAATGAACGTTTTAGAAAGCCAATTTTTTGAAGTAAATTTGCAACCGAGACGAAAATAAAATTAGTAAATGAAATATTCAAATCGTAATCAGGCAATTCTCCTTCTAGCTGACGGTACTGTGTTTTATGGTAAATCAATCGGTATCGAAGGAACAACTTTTGGAGAAGTATGCTTTAATACCGGAATGACCGGATACCAGGAAATTTTTACCGATCCGTCTTATTTTGGACAGATCATGGTGGCATCTAATGCCCATATAGGTAATTATGGTACAAATGCAGAGGAAATAGAGGCTGATAAAATTATGATTTCGGGCCTTGTATGTAAAAACTTTAGTTTTAATCCTTCAAGGGTAAATTCTGATAAGAGCCTGATGGATTATTTTACAGAACAAAACCTTGTAGCTATATCAGATGTTGATACCAGAGCACTTGTAAGTTATATTCGCGACAACGGTGCCATGAATGCTGCTATATCTACAGACGGGACATCTATAGAAGAACTGAAAAAACAACTTGCTGATGTGCCTAATATGGAAGGTTTGGAACTTTCGTCTAAGGTTTCAACCAAAGAACCTTATTTTATAGGTAATCCTGATGCCAAATATAAAATATCAGCGCTGGATCTTGGTATAAAGAAAAACATACTTAGAAATCTTGCAAAGAGGGATTGTTACATTAAAGTATTTCCTTATGATGCAAGTTATGAGGACATGAAGAGCTTTAATCCGGACGGTTATTTCCTTTCTAATGGCCCTGGCGATCCGGATCCATTATACACAGCTCAGGAAACAGCAAAAAATATTTTAGACAAAAATGAACCGGTATTTGGTATTTGTTTAGGTCACCAGGTTCTGGCTCTTGCAAATGGCATTTCAACATATAAGATGTTTAATGGCCACAGAGGAATTAATCATCCGGTTAAGAATCTGCTGACTGGTGAAGGAGAAATTACTTCTCAAAACCATGGTTTTGCTGTTGTAAGGGAAGAATTGGAAAAACATCCTGATTTTGAAATTACCCATGAACACATAAACGATGGTACCGTTGCGGGTATGAGAATGAAAAGCAAAAATTGCTTCTCTGTGCAATACCACCCGGAGGCAAGTCCTGGACCGCATGATGCTTCATATCTTTTCGATCAGTTTATAGCTAATATAGAGAAAAGTAAAAACTAATAAAACCGCAATTTGGGCTAATGAATAATTAGCCCAAATTTATTTTTTGGCAAATTGTAAATGTGTTTTTTTTTAAAGTGATGAAGCTAAAACGTTTGCGTTTATAAGTTTTTATAAATTAGACAATTTCATTTTTCAAAATGTTTAAATTTGTTAGGTTTCACAAATAAGTATATAACAACAAAAAACTATATAATGAGCATTATTATTAAAGTACACGCAAGACAAATATTGGACTCTCGCGGTAATCCTACTGTAGAAGTAGATGTTATAACAGAAAATGGTATTCTTGGAAGGGCAGCAGTGCCTTCGGGAGCATCTACAGGAGAACATGAAGCAGTTGAATTGCGTGACGGTGGTAAAGCCTACATGGGTAAAGGCGTATCTAAAGCAGTTGAGAATGTAAACACAACTATTGCCAGCGAAATAGTAGGTATGTCTGTTTTTGAACAAAATGCAGTAGATAAAGCGATGATTGCCCTTGACGGTACTGATAATAAATCTAACCTTGGAGCTAATGCTATCCTTGGTGTTTCTTTAGCAGTAGCTAAGGCGGCAGCTAATGAGCTTGGCTTACCATTATACCGTTATATTGGTGGTGTTTCTGCTAATACGCTTCCTGTACCTATGATGAATATTATTAATGGTGGTTCTCACTCTGACGCGCCTATCGCATTTCAGGAATTTATGATTATGCCGGTTAAAGCTGCCAATTTTACTCAGGCAATGCAAATAGGTACTGAGGTTTTTCATAATCTTAAAAAAGTACTTCACGACAGAGGTCTTAGTACTGCTGTAGGTGATGAAGGCGGATTTGCCCCTAACTTTGAAGGTGGTACTGAAGATGCTATTGAAACAATAAAAAAAGCTGTTGAAAATGCTGGTTATACTTTTGGGGGTGATGTTAAGCTTGCCCTTGACTGTGCTGCATCTGAGTTTTATGTAAACGGTAAATATGACTATACTAAATTTGAAGGCGAAACAGGTAAAATAAGAACTTCTCAGGAGCAGGCAGATTATCTTGCTGAACTGGCTACAAAATACCCAATTATCTCTATTGAAGATGGTATGCAGGAAAATGACTGGGACGGATGGAAATACCTTACTGAAAAGATAGGTGATAAAGTACAATTAGTAGGAGACGACTTATTTGTTACCAACGTTGAGCGTCTTGCAAAAGGTATTGCCAGCGATACTGCTAACTCTATTCTTGTTAAAGTAAACCAGATCGGTACGCTAACTGAAACTATTGCTGCTGTTAACATGGCACACAATGCAGGTTATACTTCAGTAATGTCTCACCGTTCAGGTGAAACTGAAGATAATACTATTGCTGATCTTGCAGTAGCATTAAACTGTGGCCAAATTAAGACAGGTTCAGCTTCAAGAAGTGACCGTATGGCAAAATATAACCAATTGCTTAGAATTGAGGAAGAACTTGCTGATGTAGCTTATTTTCCCGGTGAAAAAGCATTTAAAGTAAAGCAATAAATAAATTATTTGTACTATATAAAAGGCTACCGTTATGGTAGCCTTTTTTAGTTAGATTTGTGCGTGATAATTATAAAATTCCTATTACTTAAGGATATATTTATGCAAATTCTAAATGGAAGGCTTCAAATTCTAAACGGATGGTTTTTTATCAAATTGAAATGATAAATTTGTTTTACTAAATATGGCTTATGAAAATTTTTAGAATTCTCCTGATAACCAGCCTTACACTTTTATATTCTATATGTGCTTCGTCTCAAACCAGAGTATTGGACAGTCTTTTAAATAAATTAAAGAATCCGGTTTCTGATACTGAGAAAATACAGATTCTTAATGATATTTCCAGTGAGTATATTGAGAATGATCCTGCAAAGATGATGCAATATGCTAAAAAAGCACTTGTACTTTCGCAACAGAAAAAACTGAAAAAACAGGAAGCAAACTCCTGGTTTAATATTGGTAATGCTAATATAATGCTTAGCCATTACACAGAAGCACTTAAGAGTTACAGCAACTCTCAGACTGTATTTGAAGAACTACTTAAAACTGTTCCTGAAAAAGAGATTAATGATATTAAAGACCGGTTAGCAATTACCTATGGAAGCATAGGGGTTGTTTGTTCTGAACAAAATAACTACGCGAAGGCTCTGGAGTATTATTTTAAAGCTTTAAAGCTTCATGATGAAACGAAAGAGGAAGTTTATATGGCCCATACCTATAATAATATTGGTATAGTTTATAAATCGCAAAAAGAATACAATAAAGCATTAGAGTATTATAATAAAGCACTTTGGCTGCAGAAGAAATTGGGTGATGATACCGCTGCAATTACTATTACTAATATCGGTGCTGTTTACCTGCTGAATAATGAGTCCGATAAGGCTTATGCATCTTTTAAAGAAGCTGAAAAAATACTGACTTCTTTTAAGAACAAAAGGGGATTGGCTGAGCTATATAATAATTTTGGTAATTACTATGTAAAAACCGGAGATTATGCTAAAGCTGAAAAAAGCTATCTGGAAGCACTTAAAATATTTGAAGAAACCGGGGAAAAATATGGTGCATCGGCGTCATTAGGTTATCTGGGGACTGTATATGCAACGCAGCATAAAAATAAAGAAGCTTTAAATTATCTGATGCGTTCATCTTCAATGGCTGATGAGATTGGCGTTATGGAGCAGGTTAGGGAATCGGAAAAAGCATTAAGCGATCTCTATGAAAAATCAGGTAAAACTGCCGAAGCTTTAAACCATTATAAAAAATATATTGCTGCCAAAGAAAATATAAATACTGCTGAAAGTATTAAAAGCATGGTTCGTGAAGAGATGAATTATGAATTTGAGCGTAAGGAAGCATTGCAGAAGCTTGAAAATGAAAAACGCCAGCTAATGTTTGATGAGCAGGCAAAAAGGCACAGGCAGCAAATGTTGTTTGCTGCATTGTTTACAGTACTATTGTTTGGTTTGGCTTTTTTAATATACAACAGGCTGCAGCTAAAAAAAACGCTCACATTACAGCGCGATCTTGCAGAATATGAGCAAAAGGCCCTTCATTTACAAATGAACCCGCATTTTGTATTTAACTGTCTGGGTTCTATATCCAGTTTTATTGTGCAAAACGGCACTGATTCGGCTATTAAATACCTGTCTAAGTTTTCAAAATTAATGCGTCTCACGCTTGAATATTCTAAAGAATCGCTTATACCAATTGATAAAGAGATAGAAGGGCTACAAAATTACCTGGAACTGGAACAGCTCCGTTTTAATAAAGTGTTTGACTTTTCAATATCTAAAGACCCTTCAATAGAAGATGATATGGCAATACCGCCTTTATTGTTACAGCCTTTTGTTGAAAATGCTATAATTCACGGCCTTGTGCCTAAAAAGAAAAAAGGCTTTATAAGTGTAGATTTTGTGCTTGAAAAAGATAAACTGGTATGTACTATAACTGATGATGGGATCGGATATAACAGATCGAAAAAGCTAAAAGAAAATTCGGTTACAGTACATAAATCTATGGCGCTGGAGATTACTAAAAAACGACTGGAAGTAATTCAGGCTTTCACATCTAAAACGTCTCAGGTTGAAATAAAAGAACTTACTGATGCCAATGGCGAACCGGCAGGAACAAAAATTATATTAAATTTACCTATACAATATTCATCTGATTAACATATGATTACGGCATTATTAATAGACGACGACAGCAATTTAAGGAACGGGATGAAGGGGCTTTTAGCCATGTATGCTACCGATATACAAATACTTGGTGAGGCGGATAGTGTTAAATCCGGAATAGCTGCAATTGAAAATCATCAGCCGGATGTGATTTTTCTTGATATACAATTAGGTGATGGTACCGGTTTTGACATTCTGGAGCAATTTCAGCAAAAAAGCGGCCGGCTTAAATCGCATGTAGTATTTATTACGGCTCATGAAGAGTATGCTTTAAAAGCATTTAGATTTAGTGCTCTTGACTATTTACTTAAACCTGTAGATCCGGAAGATTTACAGAATGTTATAGAAAAGATTAAAAAAGTGCTTACTACGAATGATAATTATGCCCATATAGATTTATTGCTTGAAAATATACGAAAGAAAGTAGATAAGTTTAAGCGTATAGCACTCTCTACATCTGACGGTATCCATTTGTTTGAAGTTAGTGATATTATTAGGCTTGAATCGCAGGATAATTATACAAAGTTTTATATAAAAGATAATAAGCCGGTTCTTATAGCAAAAACTCTTAAAGAATATGAGGATATGCTTTTTGAACATGGGTTTGAGAGGATTCATCAGTCGCACCTGATAAATTTAGCCTATTTAAAGTCTTATATTAAAAAAGACGGGGGATATGCCGTAATGGCCGATAACAGTCATTTGCCAATTTCTCAACGTAAAAAAGAACGCTTGCAGGAATTGCTGAAGTCTTTATAATACGAATTCTAAATGAATCATACCGAATTCTAAATGACAAGGATGATGGTTGTTTTAAAAAATTATATTTGAAAAACTAAACAAGAACTAAACAAGGTGTTATGAGAAATACTTTACTTTATTTGCTGCTTCTTTTTTCGGGTGGACTTCTTGCCCAGGAAATAGTAGTGCCTGATGCTGCTTTCAAAGCAAAACTGCTTGAAGCCTCAGCTATTAATAACATTGCTAAAAACAGCAGTGGAGATGCAATAGCGGTTGATGCTAATGGAAATGGGGTTATAACAGAGGAAGAAGCGGAAGATGTAAGGGAGCTTAATGTTGCTTCTTCTGAAATTTATTCTTTAACAGGCATTGCCTATTTTTCAAACCTAAGGGTATTGGATTGCAGCCATAACACAATAGTTAATCTGGATGTAACATCGCTTGAAGATCTTAGAGAACTGAGATGTACTAATAACACCATGATAACACTTAATGCAGCAGGGCTTACCCATCTTGAATTATTAGATTGTAGTGTTAATAATATTGCGTCTTTAAATTTAGACGGCCTGGATAGTCTTAAAAACCTTAATACTTATATTAATGCTCTTAATGCATTAGATCTGTCAGACCTTGAATATTTAGAGGATTTGAATTGTGATAGCAATAATCTTTCTGAACTTAATGTTTCTTCATTAGTTAATCTTACTTCACTTAATTGTTCCAATAACCAATTAACTACTCTTGATCTTAGCAGTAATATAAATCTTGAGTCATTAACTTGTTTTTCTAATAATTTGGTTACGTTGTTTATTAAAAATGGGAAAAATGAAAGTTTTGATCCAGCCAACTGGATGGAAAATCCAGATCTGGAGTATATATGTGCAGACGAGTCTCAGATAGCATCTATTTTGGCGAGTGAATCTTTTCCGGATAATGTTCAGGTCAATTCCTATTGTTCCTATGAGCCGGGAGGTATTTATAACCGTATAACAGGTACTGTAAGGTTTGATTCGGAAAATAATGGTTGTGATGCTGCCGACTATGCAATTCCATCATTTAAACTTACTATAACGTCAGGTGGGTATGAGGATTCAGTTTTTACCAAACCAGATGGTACTTATACTTTTTATGTAGGAGCTGGTAGTTATACGGTAACACCTGAATTTGAAAACACTTATTTTTATGCTTCACCATCTACAGGTTATACCTCTTTTGAAACAGTTAATGGAGCAACAGAAACTAGAAACTTCTGTATAATGGCAAATGGTGTGCATAATGACGTTGAAGTACTAATTGCACCTGTAACAAATGCTCAGCCTGGGTTTGATGCTGTTTATAAAATGGTATATAAAAATAAAGGGAATCAGGTTATAGATGCAGGAGATATTACATGTTATTGGGATAGCTCAAGACTTGAATATGTTAATATGCAGCCGGTAGCTGATATTATTGGAACTGATATTTATACATGGAATTACACCAGTCTGAAACCTTTTGAAAGCAGGGAGATTAGTATGACACTAAATGTGAACACTCCTACTGATACACCTTCTGTAAATATTGGCGACGAACTGCATTTTGGTGTAGAAATTAATCCGGAAACGGATGATGAGCCTCAGGATAATTCTTTTGAATTTAACCAGATTGTTACCGGCTCATATGATCCTAATAATATAATATGTATAGAAGGAAGCAATATATCTCCTGATGCAATAGGTGATTACCTGCATTATATTGTGAATTTTGAAAATACAGGTACATCTGAAGCAAGTTTTATAGTGGTACAGCAGGATATAAATCCTGATGAGTTTGATATTGCTTCTCTTAGATTGATTAATAACTCACACGGCGTAACTACCAGGACTATTGAAAACAGAATTGAATTCAGGTTTGATAATATTAATCTTGGAGTTGCTGACCACGGTAACATACTTTACAAAATAAAAAGTAAACACAATCTTACATCAGGAGATATGGTTTCAGGCAAAGCCAATATTTATTTCGATTATAATTTCCCTGTGGCTACAAATTCGGCAACAACAACTTTTGATGTACTAAGTACAGAAGATTTTGAAAAGGACAATTCTGTTATTGTATATCCAAATCCTTCCAAAGATGTTGTAAAAATTGAGGCAGACAGCGTAATTAAGTCTGTACAATTGTATGATATTCAGGGAAGGCTGCTGCAAATAGGAGTTGTAAATGAAACATCAGTTTTATTTGATATAACAAACAGGGCATCAGGAATATATTTTCTTAAAATAAATACTGAAAAAGGAATAAAAGTTGAAAAACTAATTAGGGAATAAAATTAATTAACTGTTATATAAAGGTCAGCACCAAGGTGTTGGCCTTTTTTTATCGGCAAGCTGAAAAGAAGATGCAGAAGAGAGTCGGGGGAGATATTATATATGTAAACTTAAACTAATCATAAATACTAATTTTTAAACCTATGAAAAAATCTTTACTCTTTGCAGTATTGCTCTTTGGAGGCATAGCAAGCGCTCAGGTAATTAATTTTACTGATGTAAACCTGAAATCAAAGCTGTTAGAAACAATGGTAGTGCCGGCTTCTTGCTGGGATCAGAATGGTCAGGCTTTACAGATAGATTCTAATAACAATGGTGAAATTGAAATTGCAGAAGCCGAAGCAGTGTATGGGCTTAATATTTCCGGAGCAAATATAGCTGATCTCACAGGACTTGAAGCTTTTGTAAATGTAGAATGGATACAGTTTGGCAATAACCAGATTGCTTCATTTGATGCTTCATTCTTTCCTAATCTGAAAAATTTAATGTGTAGTAATAATCCGTTGGCAACACTTGATGTAACGGGGTTTACACATCTGGAGAGTCTGGAATGTGAATATTCCAATCTTACATCTTTAAATGTGTCAGGTTTAAATGCTCTTAAGAACATAAGGTGTTCAGGAAACTCTTTAACTACGCTTGATCTTTCAGGACTTTCCGCTTTGGAAGAATTTATAAGTATTGAAGGTACTCCATTTACATCACTTAATTTTCAGGATAATATTAATCTAAAAACGCTGGCTGTTAATGGATCTTCATTAACTAATCTTGATCTGAGTAATAACCCGCTTATTACCTATATTTCGTGTACTGATAATCTTTTATTAGAAACAATTAATCTTCATAACGGAGGCTTAATGTTAGATCCTTTTGAATGTAGTTTTGAAAATAACCCGAACCTGAATTTTATCTGTGTAGATGAAGGGGAGCAGGATTTGGTAACGGATTCTAACTGGGGTGAATTAGGTCCGCCCCCAATGAGTTCTACCTGTAGTCTGGGCACATCTGATACATTGATAGTAAATAGCTCCGTTAGGATGTATCCTAATCCTGCTAATGATAAAGTCAAAGTTGATTCCGAATTTGTTATCTCTAAGATTGAACTGTATGATTTATCAGGCAGGCTTATACAAACTGCATTTGCGAATGATTTTTCTGCTGAATTAGAACTTACCAACAGAGCAGCAGGTATGTATTTGCTTAAAATTAATACTGAGGATGGAATTAAAGTTGAGAAACTTATGAAGAAATAGTTTCAAAGCTTTAAATTTTACATAATTATCAAAAGTCAATGCTTCAAAGTATTGACTTTTGTTTTTTACATGCATATTTAACGATTTTAATAAGTAATTTTCTTTATAAATAAATTGTAATTTATTAAATTCGCAGGAATATATTTTTCAAAACCATAATTCACACTACAAATCATGTCAAATACTGCAATATTAGAAATTGATGGTCAAAAGTATGAGTTTCCCGTAATTACAGGAACTGAAAATGAGACGGCCATTGATATTGATAAACTGCGCGGTTTAACAGGCGCTATCACAATAGATCCGGGATATAAAAACTCAGGATCATGCAAAAGTGAAATTACTTTCTTAGATGGTGAAAAGGGTATTCTTCGCTACAGAGGATATTCTATAGAAGACCTTGCAGGAAAATCTAACTTTCTGGAAGTTTCTTACCTTCTTATTTTTGGCGAGCTTCCTAAGGCTGCCGAGCTGGAAAAATTTGAAAACGACATAAGGAAATATACGCTTGTTAATGAAGAAATGAAAAACATCATTGATGGGTTTCCTAAAAATGCACACCCTATGGGAGTGCTTGCTTCTCTTACAAGTGCGCTTACGGCATTCAACCCAAAATCGGTTGATGTTACCAATGATAAGGAAATGTATGAAGCTGTTTGCAAAACCATGGCTAAATTTTTGGTTATTGCTACATGGACATACAGAAAAAATATGGGCTACCCTTTAAATTATTATGACAATACTAAAGGGTATGTGGAGAATTTTTTACGTTTAATGTTTGAATTACCTACTGGCCCATACAAAATGAATCCTACAGTAGTTGCAGCATTGGATAAATTATTTATCCTTCATGCCGACCATGAGCAAAACTGTTCTACATCTACAGTAAGAATGGTAGGCTCATCTCATGCAGGTCTATTTGCATCAATATCTGCCGGTGTTTCTGCACTTTGGGGCCCGCTTCACGGTGGTGCTAACCAGGCTGTGCTTGAAATGCTTGAAGAAATACAAAAAAATGGTGGAGATGCAGATAAATATCTTGCAAAAGCAAAAGATAAAGATGATCCTTTCCGTTTAATGGGCTTTGGTCACAGAGTATATAAAAACTTTGATCCGAGAGCTAAGATCATTAAAAAAGCAGCTGATGAAGTATTATCAACTCTTGGTGTAGATGATCCTGTTCTTACCATTGCCAAAAAGCTTGAGGAAGCTGCATTGCAGGATGAATACTTTAAATCAAGAAACCTTTATCCTAACGTAGATTTCTATTCAGGAATCATTTACAGGGCTTTAGGTATACCAACAGAAATGTTTACAGTCTTATTTGCAATAGGTCGTTTACCGGGCTGGATTGCTCAGTGGAAAGAAATGCGTGTAAATAAAGAGCCGATAGGTCGTCCAAGACAAGTTTATACAGGGTCTCCACTAAGAGATTTTGTAGATAAAGAAAACAGGTAATTTTTTACTGTTATATAGTAAGCCACCTTTACGGTGGCTTTTTTTATTCTATACCTGATGATGTTATAATTAAAACATGAAAAAATTATCAATATCATTATAAATGTTTACAATCAGCAGTTCATTTTCTATATTTGCGCAAAAGCTAAAAAACATGTTGCAACTCAACGTAAAAAACGAAACCTCGCGGCTTCGCGCCGTAATATTAGGTACAGCCACAAGTAACGGGCCCACTCCGCTGGAGCATGAAGCCTATGATCCGAAATCATTAGAACATATAAAAGCCGGAACTTATCCTGTAGAAGCAGATATGGTTAAAGAAATGGATGCCCTGGCTAAAGTTTTTGAAAAATATGATGTAAAGGTTTTCAGGCCCGAAATTATAGAGAACTACAATCAGATTTTTAGTCGTGATATTGGTTTTGTAATAGACGATGTATTTATTAAAGCCAATATATTACCGGATCGTGAGCGCGAGCTGGATGCGATTCAGTATGTAATAGATCAGATAGATCCTTTAAAAGTGGTACGCCCGCCTGAAGAAGTGCATATAGAGGGGGGTGATGTGATGCCCTGGAATGATCATATATTTATTGGAACTTATAAAGGAAGCGATTATAAAGATTTTATTACTGCCCGAACAAATATGCAGGGTGTAAATTATATTAAAGAATTATTTCCGAATAAAATTGTTAAGGAGTTTGACCTTGTAAAATCGAGAATAGAACCACGCGATAATGCTTTGCATCTTGACTGCTGTTTTCAGCCGGTGGGAAAAGATAAAGGCGTAATTTATAAAAGCGGATTTAGGGAAGAGGCAGATTATTTGTATCTTGTAGACATATTTGGTATGGATAACCTGTTTCATATTGAAAGAGAAGAAATGTATAACATGACATCAAATTTCTTTTCTATAGATACGAATGTTGTAGTGATAGAGAAAAATTTCCACAGGCTAAAAAACTGGCTTTTAAGCCATGATTTTATTGTGGAAGAAGTGCCTTATGCTGAAATTGCAAAACAGGAAGGCTTGTTAAGATGCTCAACTCTGCCTTTAATTAGAGATTAATTTATATTTTGATATGAAACAAATTACCGATACAATATTAATGATTCGCCCGGTTGCTTTCCGAATGAATGAGCAAACTGCTGTGAACAACTATTATCAAAAAGTAATAGACAGCCTTT
This sequence comes from Flavobacterium sp. NRK1, assembly GCF_024054175.1. Taxonomy (GTDB): domain Bacteria; phylum Bacteroidota; class Bacteroidia; order Flavobacteriales; family Flavobacteriaceae; genus Flavobacterium. Next base: position 473,405 of record NZ_JAMXLA010000001.1, on the reverse strand, counting down.
TGCCGGAAACTGTTAATGCAAAGGCGCAGCAGGAATTTGATGCATTTGTAGAAAAGCTTAGAGCAGCAGGTGTAAATGTGGTTGTAGTGGATGATACTACCGATACTGATACACCAGATTCTGTTTTTCCAAACAACTGGGTATCTTTTCATGAAAACGGCGATATAGCACTATATCCTATGTTTGCTGAAAACAGGCGTAATGAGCGCAGAGAAGATATATTTGACCTTTTGGAAGATAAAGGATTTACTATTGAAAATATTGTTGATTATACTTCTGCAGAAGAAGACGATATTTTTCTTGAGGGAACAGGAAGTATTGTTTTAGACAGGGTAAACCGCAAGGCATACTGTGCATTGTCTCCACGTGCTGATGAAGAGCTTTTTATTGAGTACTGTGAAGATTTTGAATATACTCCGGTAATATTTGAAGCGTATCAGACTGTAAATGGTGAGCGCAAACACATATACCATACTAATGTTATGATGTGTATAGGTGAAACATTTGCTGTTATCTGTGCCGATTGTATAGATGATAAAAAAGAACGTAAAATGGTTCTGGAAAATCTGAAGGAAGATGGCAAAGAAGTGATTCTGCTTACAGAGGCACAGCTTAATAACTTTGCAGGCAATATGCTGCAGGTAAAAGGAGGAGACGATAAAAGCTACCTTGTAATGAGTGAGTCTGCCAAACAAATACTGACTAAAGACCAAATTACAAAAATTGAAAAACATACGGAAATACTGAGTGCAAATCTGGATACTATAGAAGCTTGCGGTGGCGGAAGCGCCCGCTGTATGATGGCTGAAGTATTTTTGCTTAAACAATAATATGCTTTCAAAAAAAACTAAATATGGCTTAAAGGCGCTGATCTTCATTGCAAAGCAGGAAGGATCGGCGCCTGTGCTTATATCTGATATATCTGAAAAAGAACAGATACCTAAAAAGTTCTTGGAGGCTATTTTACTTGACCTTAAAAAATTTGGTATACTGGGTTCTAAGAAAGGGAAAGGCGGAGGATACTATCTGATGAAAGATCCTAAAACAGTAACTGCTGCTACACTTATTCGTGTACTGGACGGGCCTATTGCTATGCTGCCTTGTGTAAGCCTTAATTATTATGAAAAATGCGAAGACTGTCCGCACGAAGATAAATGTTCGCTTAATAGATTTATGGCGGATGTCCGGGATACTACTCTTAATATATTGCAACAAAAGACTTTACATGATTTAACATTATTGTAGCGATTTTTTTTACCTTATTAGTCTATTATTTCTATAGACTAATAGTATATTTGAAAAATTTAATATCAATACAGTATCATGATTGATTTACTAAAGCCCAAAAAAGGTTTCTCACTTAAAGATAGCCCTAAGATATCTGCCATTAAAGCAGTTACATGGCGTATGGTGGGAACTATAGATACAATGATAATATCATTTTTACTGACTGGCAATGTAAAAATTGCTGTATCAATTGGCGGTTTTGAGGTATTCTCTAAGATGTTCCTGTATTTTTTACATGAAAGGGCGTGGGCCAGAATAACAAGAAAAGATGGAGAAACAGAAGTTAGAGTATCTAAATAAAATATTGCTTGATCTGCCAATTGCCGAAGCTTTGGCGTTAGTAATAACTGCTATTGAAGGCAAAAAAGTATTTTCTACATCTTTTGGCATAGAAGACCAGGTTATAACACATTTTATTGCTCCGCATGCAAACAATGTTGAGGTATTTACCCTCGATACGGGCAGGCAGTTTAATGAAACCTATGAGGTTTTTCAACGTACGCAGAATAAATATCCTTTATTAAAAATTAATACTTTTTTTCCTGATGAACAAGACATAGCTGCTTATGTGAGCAACCGCGGGATTAATGGATTTTATAGCAGCATTGAAAATCGTAAGGAATGTTGCCACATACGTAAAGTTAAGCCACTTCAGAAAGCGATTGAAGGGGCATCGTTATGGATTACCGGACTTAGGGCAGAACAGTCGCAAAATCGTGAAGGAATGCAGTTTCTGGAATGGGATAAAACTAACCAATTGGTAAAGTTTAACCCCTTACTTAATTATACACTTAAAGAAATAGAACATATTACACATATCCATAATATTCCCATTAACAGCCTGTATAAAAAAGGGTATTTAAGCATAGGCTGTGCACCGTGTACAAGGGCGCTTGCCGAAGGTGAAAATTTCAGAGCCGGACGCTGGTGGTGGGAAAACGGAAAAAAAGAGTGCGGCTTACATATACATTCTGATAAAAATTATTAATAAATGACACAGCACATACAAACACATTTGCAAATGCTGGAAGATGAAAGCATATATATAATACGCGAAGTGGTAGCTCAGTTTCAAAAACCGGTACTGTTATTTTCAGGAGGAAAAGACTCTATTACACTGGCACGTCTGGCGCAAAAAGCATTTTATCCGGCAAAGATACCTTTTCCGTTTCTGCATATAGATACTGGGCATAACTTTCCGGAAACTATAGCATTTAGAGATCAGTTGGTTGAAGAGTTGGATGTTGAGCTTATAGTACGTTATGTTCAGGACAGTATAGACCAAAAAAAGGTTCAGGAAGAAACCGGTAAACATGCAAGTCGTAATGCTTTGCAAACAGTTACACTTTTAGATGCTATTGAAGAGTTTGGTTTTGATGCCTGCATGGGAGGTGCCAGACGTGATGAAGAGAAATCGAGGGCAAAGGAGCGTATATTTTCTGTACGCGATGATTTTGGCCAGTGGGATGCAAAAAAACAAAGGCCTGAACTGTTTAATATTTTAAATGGTAAAATACACTTTGGCGAAAATGTAAGGGCTTTTCCGATAAGTAACTGGACAGAAGAAGATGTGTGGAATTATATAGCTCAGGAAGGCATTGGCCTGCCAACAATTTATTTTGCGCATCAGCGTAAACTGGTAAAAAGGGATGGGGCTTTTCTGGCTCATTCAGAATACCTTAACCTGGTTGATACCGATGAATTTTTTGAAACTACCGTGCGTTTCAGAACTGTGGGAGATATGACCTGTACAGCAGCTTTTATTTCGGAAGCATCAACAATTAATGATATTATATATGAAAATAAATCTTCTAAATCTTCTGAACGCGGGGCACGAATTGATGATAAACGATCGGAAGCGGCACTGGAACAAAGAAAGAAAGGAGGATACTTCTAATTATGGATTTACTACGAATTAATACTGCCGGTAGTGTTGACGACGGCAAAAGCACGCTGATAGGACGATTTCTTAACGATAGTCATGCACTTACCATAGAGCAGGAAGAACTGATAGTTAGAAAGACAAAAGAAAAAGGACTTGAGGATCTTGATTTTTCGGTAATTACAGATGGACTCATAGCAGAAAGAGAACAGGGGATAACTATAGATGTTGCTCATATTTATTTTTCTACTGCCGAAAGAAAATTTATTATTGCCGATAGCCCCGGCCATGTGGAATATACACGAAATATGGTTACAGGAGCTTCAAATTCGGAAGTATCTATAATACTTATAGATGCCCGTAAAGGCTTACTGGAACAAACTTTCAGACACTACTTTATTAGCAGCCTGTTACGCTTAAAAACGGTGGTGTTCTGTATTAATAAAATGGATCTTGTGGGTTACAGTGAGGATGTATTTCTTTCTATTGCTTCGGGTATCAATAAAATGACGGAGCAATTTACGTATAAACCCGATGTGCATGTTTTGCCTATAAGTTCCCTTAAGGGCGATAATGTAGTTGAGGCTTCTAAAAATACCGAATGGTATAAAGGAGATACGCTATCTGGTATACTTCATAAAATTATACCGTCCGGTACAGAAACTAAAGATTTCAGAATAGACATTCAACAGGTATTGCATGTGCAAAACACAGAGTTTACAGATTATCGTGCATATGCCGGTAGGATAATAAGCGGAGCTGTTGCCGTAGGAGATGAACTAACTGTATTGCCGTCGGGACAAAAAAGCATTGTTACAGAAATCAGGAAATTTACAGAGACACTAGTTTCAGCACAAACAGGAGCTTCCATACAATTAAGACTGAAAGATGATGTTGATATAAGCCGGGGTGTGATGCTTGTAAAAGAAGAAGATAAAAAACTTCTTTCCAAAGATATTACAGCCACACTTGTATGGATGGATGAAAAAGCAGCCATACCATCAGGCAGGTATATATTACAGGCTGGCACAAGAACAGTACCTTGTAAACTTCAGCAAATAGAAGGCATTATTCCGCCTGAAAATCCGAAAGAAATTATTGATACTGATAATTTACGACTTAATGATATTGCCAGAGTACAATTAAAAACTGCAGTCCCGGCTTTTTTAGATGCTTTTAGTAAAAACAGGTTAAATGGTGTTTTTATCCTGATCGACGCGCAGTCTAATAATACTGTAGCCGTAGGATTTACAGAATAAATTTCATTAGATATTTATATAGTTTGTTGTAAGGCAGTACTACCCATAGTGCAGCCTTTTTTAATTAAAAGGTATAGTTTTAAGAATATTTACAACAGAACTGCTTATGTATTGCACGCCAATAGCAATAACAATAAATCCTATAATTCTTGAGATTGCTACAATACCTGAAGCTCCTAATATTCTTGAAAGGTAATGAGCACTGCGAAGCATTAAAAATATTACAAGAGCTACGGCAAACATAGCCAGGCAGGCAATAATTTGTTGATCCAGCGCTTTATAGTCCTGATACATTGCAATAAGTAAAGATATTGAGCCTGGCCCGGCAAGCATAGGTATTGCCAGTGGGGTAAGGGCAATATCATTCCTGTTTTGGGCATCGTTTTCTACTTTTTTGTTTACACCCCTGGTTTTTTTAAACTTACCACTTAAAAGTGAAAAACCTGAATTTACAATAATAAACCCTCCTGCTATTCTTAAGGCATCTATGCTAATGCCAAAAAATGCTAGTACATACTGACCTATAAAAAAAGATATTATAAGTATTATAAAAACATTTATAGCGGCCCAAAATGATATGCGCGAGCGTTCGCCCATACTGTCATCCATAGTTAGACCAACAAAAATAGGAACGGCTCCTAATGGGTTTATAACTGAAAATAGTGCTGCAAAAATGTAAATAAATAATTCCATAAACTGTCTGGTATATAGGGCAAAGGTATAGTTTTAATATCTTGCTGGTTTTTCTAAATCATTAAATTCAGCTGTTATTAGCGAAATAGGAATTAAAAAATAATTTTGTTAAGTAGTATATATATTTATGTTAAAATTTTAATTAAATTAGTAATATAATCAGTATTAGTTATTTATACTGGATAAACAACAATTAATTTAAAATCATTAATTATGAAAAAAGTATTACTCTTATTTTTAATGTTTATCGTTCTTTCCTGCCAAAAAACAGTAGTTTTTAAAGAAGTCAATCAGGATTTTATGGAAAAGCAATGGCAGGCAACTGATATTAAGAAATTTGAATTTACACTAAAAAAGGATATAGAATCGGGAGATATTAAACTCTTGTTTTCTCATGTGTATGAACCTCAGTATAGCACTGTTCCTGTTTCTGTAACTATAGAAAATCCTTCCGGGGAAAAAGAAAATATATATATGAATTTACAGCTTAAGGATGAAGATGGTAATGATCTTTCAGAATGTTCAGGAGATATTTGTGACTTGTATACAGACCTTAAGCAAGGAGTGAGGCTGCCAAAAGGGACTTATAAAGTTTCGGTAGAAAATAAATTTGCATACGCTTACCTGGCTAATGTTTTAGGTGTTGGGATAAGTGTAGAGCATGAAGATTAAAAAAACATGAAATAATAATAATATATCCCGCGTAGAGCGGGATTTTTCATATTTAAACGATTTTTCGTACTGTGTTTATTGTAACGGACTTTTGCCAATTAAACAAATAGTTGTTTAAATGTTAGGGTAAATATAAAGAACGGGTATAATTATTCTTTTTTGAATAAATTTGATAAAAAACTAAGTTATGAGCAGTCAGAAAAAAACATTGGTGCTGGGCGCATCTACTAATCCGGCAAGATATTCTTATAAAGCAATAAAAATGCTGCAGCGATTCGGGCATCCGGTTGTAGCCGTTGGCAGGAAAGAAGAAGAACTTGATGGCGTTGTCATAACAAAGGAAAAGCCTGCTTCTGAAAATGTTGATACGGTTACGCTATACCTTAATCCTATGAATCAAAAGGAATACTATGATTATATTGTAAACATTAAGCCTGATCGTGTTATTTTTAATCCGGGAACTGAAAATCCTGAATTATATGATCTTCTAAAAAAGAATGATATTGAAATAGAAGTAGCGTGTACACTAGTTATGCTTTCTACTAATCAATTTTAATTAATTGCTTTTTACTGCTTACACATAGTAACAATACAAAAGTGATTAACCCATTTACGATAATCAACTCATTATCGAAAACATAATTGCCTAAAAATTTAGACGAATTCAGGCTAATGAATAGCGTTATTAATGGAGATGCTATGCATATAAAAGGCACGAACTTATCTTTTATGCTATAGCTTTTCATAAATAATCCAAAGCTGTATAAGCCTAATAAAGGACCGTAGGTATAAGATGCAATTCTAAATATCATACTAACCACAGAAGCATCATTTAAAGCATTAAAAACTATAATTACCAAAAACATTAATATAGAAAAAGCTACGTGTACCATGTGCCTTGTTCTTACCATATTGGTTTTTCCGGAATTTACTTCTTTATCCATTCCTAAAAAATCTACGCAAAATGATGTAGTAAGAGCTGTTAGTGCAGAATCGGTAGTTGCAAAGGTAGCTGCGGTTAACCCTAATAAAAATATAACCGATGGTATAAGGGTGAGATAATTAAAAGCTATTTCAGGAAACAGCAGGTCTGTTCTCGGATTACCCGGCGGATCTGTAGGCACACTTATTCCATTTTTGTTAGCATAAATGTACAGTAAAGCCCCAACACCCAGGAAGAAAAGGTTTATTATAACAAATATGCCTGTAAACGTAAACATGTTTTTTTGGGCTTCGCCTATATTTTTACAGCTTAGGTTTTTTTGCATTAAGTCCTGATCGAGCCCAACCATGGCTATTGTAACAAAAATTCCCCCTAGTATTTGTTTTACAAAATGAAATCTGCTGCCAATAAAATCTTCAAAGAAAAATATTTTAGAGTAACCGCTTTCTTTAACAGTTTCAAATGCCTGCGGTAAACTAAGACCGAGACTATCACAAATAAAGTAAATGGTGAAAAATACTGAAGATACTAAGAAGAAGGTTTGTAGAGTGTCGGTAATTATAATGGTTTTTAATCCTCCTTTATAGGTATAAGCAAAAATTAGCAATAAAGAAATTAGTACAGTAACCCAGAAAGGTATTCCAAAAGAATCGAATACATAACGCTGCAAAACAATTACAACAAGATATAGCCTGAATGCAGAACCTATAGTTCGGCTAATAAGGAATATCATAGCAGATGTTTTATAGCTGTAATAGCCAAGCCTTTCTTCAATATAACCGTAAATAGAAGTTAAATTGAGTCTGTAGTAAAGGGGCAGTAATACTTTAGCAATAATTATGAAACCTATAGCATTACCCAGAATAAACTGGAAATATTTAAATTGCTCTCCATTTGGTGAGCCTACTTCTCCCGGAACTGAAATAAATGTTACTCCCGAAAGTGCGGTGCCTATCATGCCAAATGCAACCAGGTACCATTTGGAGTTTTTGTTTGCCTTAAAAAACGTATCGTTACTGCTGTCTTTTTTACTTACCATTCTTGAAATAAGAATAAGTATTCCGAAATAGACTATTATTATAGATAGAATGGTTATTGGTTGCATAATAAAAGGATTGAATTACAAAGCAACTAAAAAATATTACAAAAAGCTATAGTCACCTAAATTTGTATAGTTATAAAATGCAATTTCCTGCTTGTTTATTACCTTTGCTGTACTATGGAAATGTCTTCAAAACTATTAGAAAGGGCTGTGGCCGAAATATCCCAATTACCGGGTATAGGAAAAAGAACGGCTCTTCGGCTGGCTCTTCATTTATTAAAGCAGCCGTCAGAACAAACACAGTTGCTGGCTTCGGCACTGCAAAAAATGCGTGATGAAATACAATTTTGCAGGCAATGCCATAATATAAGTGATGTTGAGGTTTGCCAGATATGTGCCAATACCTCCAGAGATCATTCTGTTATTTGTGTTGTGGAGGATATCAGGGATGTTATGGCTATAGAGAACACAAATCTTTTTAGGGGTGTGTACCATGTACTCGGAGGAAAAATATCGCCTATAGATGGTATTGGCCCAGGACAGCTTAATATTGTTACCCTTGTAGAAAAAGTAAAAACCGGTGCTGTAAAAGAGCTCATATTTGCATTGAGTTCTACAATGGAGGGTGATACCACTAATTTTTATATTTATAAACAGATAAAAGACTACAGTATTATTACATCGGCCATTGCAAGAGGAATTGCAGTAGGAGATGAGCTTGAGTTTGCTGATGAGGTAACTTTAGGCAGAAGCATACTTCATCGTGTTCCGTTTGAAAATTCTTTAAAAAACACTTAGAGTACAGTGTGAAATTCCTGTTAATATACCCCCTGTTAAGTATAGATTAAATAAATATAGTATCTATATTTGCACCATAAATTTTAAGAATTAATTATAATTTAATGAGTATCAGTTCAAAAGTAAAGATTCTTATCACAGGAGGAGCAGGGTTTATAGGTTCAAACTTATGCGATTATTTTCTTTCTAAAGGATACGAAGTGATATGTCTTGATAACTTTGCAACTGGTTTCAGAAAAAATATTGAGCATCATTTATCAAATCCCGATTTTACACTTATAGAAGGCGATATAAGAAATTTTGAGGATTGCAGAAAAGCAGTTGAAGGAGTTACTTATGTATTGCACCAGGCTGCATTAGGTTCTGTTCCCCGTTCAATTAAAGATCCCATAACGAGTAATGATGTAAATGTAGGCGGGTTTTTAAATATGCTTACTGCCAGCAGGGATGCAGGTGTTAAGAGATTTGTTTATGCCGCCAGTTCCTCTACTTACGGAGATTCTGAAGCTTTGCCAAAAGTGGAGGATAAAATCGGGAAACCTCTTTCCCCTTATGCCGTTACAAAATATGTAAATGAGCTTTATGCTGATGTTTTTAGTAAAACATATGGTATAGAAACTGTTGGTTTACGCTATTTTAATGTTTTTGGCAGAAGACAGAACCCTGAAGGTGCTTATGCTGCTGTAATACCTAAATTTGTAATGCAGTTTATGAAATATGAAAGCCCTGTTATAAATGGCGATGGTAGTTACTCACGTGATTTCACCTATATTGATAATGTTGTACATATGAACGAGCTGGCAATGCTGACTGAGAATAATAGCGCAGTAAACACAGTTTATAATACCGCTTTTGGGGAAAGGACGACCTTAAAAGAGCTTATAGGATACCTAAAGCAATATTTGACAGAGTATGATAAAGCAATTAAAGGCGTTGAGGTACTATATGGAACTGAAAGAATGGGAGATATACCTCACTCTTTAGCGAGTATAAGTAAAGCCAAAGATTTGTTGAATTATAATCCGCAATTTTCTATTAAAGAAGGATTAAAAGAAGCTGTGGTTTGGTATTGGGATAATTTAAAAGAAGCCTAAATAAACTATACTAAGAAAATGAAGATAACAATTATTGGTTTAGGCTATGTAGGCTTACCCCTTGCAGTAGCCATGGCTAAAAAGCATCCTGTAATTGGTTTTGATATAAATCAGGCCCGGATAGAGGAACTTAAAGAGCATAGAGATGTAACTCTTGAAATCTCTAAGGAAGCTTTGAAGGATGTTGCTGTAACTGAAATGCCTATAGATAAAGGTTTATATTGTACAAATGAAATAGAGAATATAAAAGACTCTGTATATTATATTGTAACAGTACCTACACCTGTAGATAAAAATAATAAACCTGACTTAACAGCGCTTTACAAAGCCAGTGAAACAGTGGGCAAAGTGCTTAAAAAAGGCGACATTGTTATTTATGAATCTACCGTATTTCCCGGGGCTACGGAAGAAGAATGTGTTCCCGTTTTAGAACGTGTTAGCGGACTTAAATTTAATGAGGACTTTTTTGCAGGATATTCCCCTGAAAGAATAAATCCCGGAGATAAGGAGCATACAGTTGAAAAAATACTTAAAGTTACATCCGGTTCAACACCCGAAACAGCAATAAAAGTAAATAACCTTTATAAATCTGTAATTGTTGCGGGTACTTATTTAGCACCTTCAATAAAAGTGGCAGAAGCGGCTAAGGTTATTGAAAATTCGCAGCGCGATATTAACATTGCATTTGTAAATGAGCTGTCAAAGATATTTAATTGTTTAGGAATTGATACTTATGCAGTTTTAGAGGCCGCTGCTACAAAATGGAATTTTCTTCCGTTTAAACCTGGGCTGGTTGGTGGACATTGTATTGGGGTAGATCCTTATTACCTGGCACAAAAAGCCCAACAGGTTGGATATCATCCTGAAATCATACTTGCAGGGAGACGCCTGAATGATAGCATGGGAGAATATATAGCCTCTCAGTTTATTAAGCTCATGATAAAGAAAGGTGTTGAAATAAAAGGGGCCGAAGTACTTGTTTTAGGAATAACTTTCAAAGAAAATTGCCCTGACGTACGTAACACGAGGATTGTAGATGTAATAAATGCCTTAGCAGATTATGGCATTATTGTAACAATCTTTGATCCCTGGGCAAACCCGGAAGAGGTTATGCATGAATATGGCTTAGTAACAGTAAATACTTTACCTAATACAGAATATGACGGGGTTGTACTTGCGGTTGCGCATAAAGAATTTACATCACTGGATTATAATAAACTAAGAAGCAGAAATAGTGTTTTGTATGATGTTAAAGGCGTGTTAGGAGATTTAGCCGATGGGAAATTATAGTTTCTGCGAAACAAAATAAAATTGTATTCTTAAATAAGTAAGGTTAAAAAGATTGTAAGTTTGTAGATTTAATAATTGAAAGAAAATATCTTTTTTAATTATTAAAGGTAATTCTAATATAGTGAAATTGGAAATCAATGATTAGCGTTAAAAATATATGTTGTATTGGGGCAGGATATGTGGGGGGACCTACAATGGCTGTTATTGCTCATAAATGTCCGGATATAAAGGTTACTATTGTAGATTTAAATGCAGAGAGGATAGCTGCGTGGAATGATGAGGATGTAAATAATATTCCTATTTATGAACCGGGGCTCGCTGAAATTGTGAAATCTGCAAGAGGCAAAAATTTATTTTTTTCTACAGAAGTAGAAAAAGCAATTGATGAGGCCGAAATGATTTTTATATCTGTAAATACTCCAACCAAAACTTATGGTGTTGGTAAAGGTATGGCTGCAGATCTTAAATATATTGAACTTTGTGCCCGCCAGATTGCAACAGTTGCAAAAAGCAATAAAATTGTTGTAGAAAAATCTACATTGCCAGTAAGAACTGCAGAGGCAATAAAAAATATACTTGATAACACGGGTAACGGAGCAAGATTTCAAATACTGTCCAATCCGGAATTTCTTGCTGAAGGTACTGCCATAGACGATTTGATAAATCCTGACAGAGTACTTATAGGTGGTGATACAGATGAAGAAGGACAGAAAGCGATAGAGGCGCTTGTTAATGTTTATTCTAACTGGGTGCCTAAAGAAAAAATACTTACAACTAATGTATGGTCTTCCGAACTTTCTAAACTAACAGCTAACGCTTTTTTAGCCCAGAGAGTATCTTCAATTAATGCTATGTCTGAGCTTTGTGAAAAAACGGGTGCAGATGTAAATGAAGTGGCACGCGCTATAGGCATGGATAGTCGTATCGGCTCTAAATTCCTTAAATCTTCAGTAGGGTTTGGAGGCTCTTGTTTTCAGAAAGATATTTTAAATCTTGTTTATATTGCCAAGTCTTATGGTTTAAAAGAGGTGGCAGATTATTGGGAGCAGGTAGTAATAATGAACGATCATCAAAAAAAGCGTTTTGCAACAAATATTGTAAAAACATTATATAATACAGTTTCAGGTAAAAAAATAGCATTTTTAGGCTGGGCATTTAAAAAGGACACCAATGATACAAGAGAATCTGCGGCAATTTATGTTGCTGATGATTTATTGAATGAACAGGCAAATATTGCGGTTTACGATCCTAAAGTAGAAGAGTCGATAATTTATAGAGATATAAATTATCTTGGTACAAGAGCTGCTGAAGAAAACAAGCAAGGGATTGAAGTTTTAAATGATCCTTATAATGCTTGTAAAGATGCTCATGCCATAGCTGTTTTAACAGAATGGGACGAGTTTAAAACGTATGACTGGCAAAAAATTTATAATAATATGAAAAAACCTGCTTTTGTATTTGATGGCAGGAATATTCTGGATGCTGATAAATTAAAAAATATTGGATTTATTTTTCAGCAAATAGGGAAATAATAGGCTTATGAATATATTAGTAACTGGCGCGGCAGGCTTTATTGGTTATCATTTATGTGAAAAGCTTTTGGCTTTAGGGCACACAGTGATAGGGCTTGATAATATCAATAATTATTACGATATTAATCTTAAGCTTGACCGGCTTAAACAGTTAGGGGTTTTTGATGTAAAAGAAGGAGTTCTTGTTAAAAGTCAAATTAATGAGAATTTTAAATTCATAAAAATTAATTTAGAAAACCGCGAAGCACTTTCTGAAGTATTTAAAGAAAATAACCTTGATGCTGTATGTAATCTTGCTGCTCAGGCAGGTGTAAGATACAGCATTGAAAATCCTTTTGCATATGTAGAGAGTAATATAGTAGGATTTTTAAATGTTCTTGAAAATTGCCGTACATATAATGTGAAAAAACTGGTTTATGCCAGCAGCTCAAGTGTATATGGGTTAAATGAGAAGATACCTTTTTCAGTGGAAGATAATGTAGATAGCCCTATAAGTATCTATGCTGCTACAAAAAAGAGCAATGAACTGATGGCTCACACTTATAGCCATCTGTTTGGAATACAAACTACAGGATTACGATTTTTTACGGTTTACGGTCCATGGGGAAGGCCAGATATGGCTATGTTTCTTTTTACTGATGCAATTTTACACGATAAGCCTATTAAAGTGTTTAATGAAGGTAATTTATCCAGAGATTTCACTTATATCGACGATATAATTACAGGAGTAACTGCAACTTTATTAAATAATAAAGAAGATAAAGAATCATTATTTAAAATTTATAATATAGGAAACAGTAAACCTGTGAGATTACTTGATTTTATTACCGAAATAGAAAAATATACAGATAAAACTGCTATAAAAAATATGCTGCCTATGCAGCCTGGCGATGTTGAAAAAACATGGGCTGATGTTTCCGCTCTTGAAAAAGATTTCGGTTATAGATCACTTACAGATATAACAACCGGAGTTCATAATTTTATAGATTGGTATAGAGGATATTATAAAGTATAATTCTTGTAAAAAAAGAAAATGAAAAAAATTCTTATTACCGGCGGTGCCGGATTTATAGGTTCTCATGTTGTAAGACGATTTGTAAAAAATTATCCTGATAAACATATCTATAATTTGGATGCACTTACTTATGCAGGTAATTTAGAAAATATTAAAGATATTGAAAATGAGCCTAATTATACTTTTATAAAAGCAGATATTACAGATGCAGAGCATATTAATAGTTTGTTTGAAGAGCATAGATTTGAAGGTGTACTTCATTTAGCAGCAGAATCACATGTAGACCGTTCAATTAAAGATCCTCTTGCCTTTGTGAAAACAAATGTAATGGGTACAATGAATTTATTGAATGCATTTATCTCTTTATGGAAAGATAATTTTACTGACAGGCGTTTTTATCACATTAGCACGGATGAGGTCTATGGAACACTGGGGGCTGAAGGTTTATTTACGGAAACTACACCCTATAATCCTAACTCTCCATATTCTGCATCGAAGGCAGCATCTGATCATTTTGTAAGGGCTTACGGTGAAACATATGGTTTACCTTATGTTTTAACTAATTGCTCAAACAATTATGGTCCTTATCATTTTCCTGAAAAATTAATTCCGTTATTTATTAATAATATTATTAATAATAAGCCACTTCCTGTTTATGGGGATGGTAAATACACCCGCGACTGGCTGTTTGTTGAAGACCATGCTGTAGCAATAGACTTAGTTTTTCACAAAGGAAAGAACCATGAGACTTACAATATTGGTGGTTTTAATGAATGGCAAAATATAGACCTAGTAAAATTGCTTTGCAGTATTATGGATAAGAAATTAGGCAGGGAAGCAGGTACTTCTGAAAAACTAATTACTTATGTTAAAGATCGTCCCGGTCATGATTTAAGGTATGCCATAGATGCTGCTAAAATTAATAAAGAATTAGGGTGGAAACCATCAGTTACTTTTGAGCAAGGACTTGAAAGAACTATTGACTGGTTTTTATCTAATCAGGAATGGTTAAATAGTGTAACCACAGGAGAGTATCAAAAGTATTATAATAATCAATACGATGTTACTAAATAATGGAAATTGAAAAGACAGATATTGAGGGATGTTTTATTATTAAGCCCCGTAAATTTCATGATGAAAGGGGCTACTTTTTTGAAAGTTTTAATGAGGCAGGATTTCAGGAACTGACAGGGACAAAAACAAGGTTTGTACAGGATAATCAGTCTTATTCTTCTTATGGAGTTTTAAGAGGTTTACATGCGCAGACCGGTAATCACGCACAGGCTAAACTTGTGAGAGTGTTAAAAGGAGAAGTTCTTGATGTTGCCGTTGATGTTAGATTGAATTCACCAACATTCGGGAAACATGTTGCGGTTAAATTAAGTGCCGAAAATAATTTACAATTATTTATTCCCCGTGGATTTTTGCATGGTTTTGTTGTTCTTTCTGAAACTGCTGAGTTTTTTTATAAGTGTGATAATTATTACAATAAGGAATCTGAAAAAGGTGTTATTTACAATGATCCGGCTTTAGGTATCGACTGGTTACTAGCTGATGAAAAGCTGAATCTTTCAGATAAGGATATACTCTTACCTACTTTAGCAGAGGCATACAATAAATAGATGATGGTAAAAAAGATATTAGTTACAGGGGGGAATGGGCAGTTAAGTAATTGTATAAAAGCTCTTGAACATCACTATGGCGGCGGCCACATATATACATATTTAAGTTCGACAGATCTCGATATAACGAATGAGTCAAATCTCAAAAAAGTATGTGATCATTATCAACCACATTATATCGTAAATTGTGCAGCTTACACTGCAGTTGATAAGGCAGAAACTGATAGCGAAAATACATTTGCAGTCAATGCCAGGGCTGTTGGAAATATCGCAGCTATGTGTAGCGAAAGAAATATAACTTTAATACATATTTCTACTGATTTTGTTTTTGAAGGTATAATTCCCGTTCCTTTAACTGAAGAAGAAGAAACGGTACCAACAGGTGTTTATGGAAAATCTAAATTAGAAGGCGAAAAATTGGTAAAGCAAAAAATGCAAAATTATTTTATTCTGCGAACCAGTTGGCTTTATTCTGAATACCAGAATAATTTTCTTAAAACAATGCTTAGGTTAGGAGCTGAAAGAGATGAGTTATCTGTAGTTTACGATCAGGTTGGTACTCCAACTTATGCCGGAGATCTTGCTGAAACAATTTTTTGTATTATAAAATCTGATTCTGATAAATATGGTATTTATCATTACAGTAACGAAGGTGTATCTTCATGGTATGATTTTGCGTTTGAAATATTTAGATTAAGTAATATTAAAATAGATTTAAGACCTATAACTTCTGACTATTATCCTACCCCTGTTAAACGGCCGGCATATTCGGTAATGAGTAAGGCAAAAATTAAAAATACTTTTGGAATAGAGATACCACATTGGACAACTAGTCTTGAAAAATGTATTAAAAAAATAAACTTATGAAAGGAATTATACTCGCAGGAGGATCTGGAACAAGATTATATCCTTTGACTATATCAGTAAGTAAACAATTACTTCCGGTATATGATAAACCGATGATTTATTATCCGTTATCAGTTCTGATGCTTGCGGGTATAAGAGAAATACTTATAATTACAACCCCTCATGATCAGCCCGCCTTTAAGAGACTTTTAGGTGATGGTAGCCGTTTAGGATGTAGTTTTGAATATGCTATACAGGAAGAACCTAAAGGTTTAGCAGAAGCATTTATTATTGGAGAGAATTTTATTGGAAAGGATAAGGTTGCTCTTATATTAGGTGATAACATTTTTTATGGTACGGGTTTAGCAGCTTTATTGCAGTCGAATAATAATCCGGACGGAGGGGTGATCTTTGCTTACCACGTTAAGGATCCTGAAAGATATGGCGTTGTTGAATTTAATGAAAAAAAGTTAGCTGTTTCCATTGAAGAAAAGCCAGTCTCACCCAAATCTAACTATGCGGTTCCGGGAATCTATTTTTATAACAATGATGTGATTGAAATAGCTAAAAATATTGTTCCAAGCAGTAGGGGTGAATTGGAAATTACAGATATAAATAAAAAATATCTGGAGCAGGGAAAATTGAGTGTCAGCATTTTGGATAAAGGAACTGCATGGCTTGACACAGGAACATTCCAGTCTTTAATGCAGGCATCACAGTTTGTTGAAGCTATTGAAGAAAGACAGGGATTAAAAATAGGCGCTATTGAAGGTGTTGCTTATGAAATGGGATTTATAACTAAGGAAAAATTGATAAAAATAACACAACCATTAATAAAAAGTGGTTATGGCATTAATTTACAGGATTTAGAAAATAATATTTCTTAAAATATATTAACTTAAATTTAGCGTACTTCCCTACAAAATCTGGTTGCAGGATTGAAATTAATGAGTACTTTTGTGGCGCGATTTGAAAAGTTTATTAATGCTTGATTCAATTATTACTTCTAAAACCAGATTAAGACTCTTGGTGAAATTTTTTATAAATGCCGCCAATGAAGGGCATTTAAGAGGGTTGGCAAATGAATTTAATGAGTCCACCAATGCTATTAGAAAAGAGCTTAATAATCTTAGTGATGCCGGTTATCTTGAAAAAGAAAATGTAAGTAATAAAATTAGGTATAGAGCAAATAAAAGCCATCCGTTATTTTTACCACTACAAAATATTGTTAGAAAGTATTTAGGTTTAGATACGATTGTGGAAGAAGTTTTGGGGCGTATGGGGAATGTAAGACAAATAGTACTTATAGGCGACTATGCTAACGGAATTGATACAGGCAAAATTGAAGTTGTAGTAGTAGGGGATAATTTGGATAATAGTTATTTGGAAAATTTAGCTATAAAAATAGAAAAGATAATTAATAGGGAAGTATTATTTGCCTCATCTAATAAAGAAATAGAACAAGGTTTAATAGTTTTTGGAAGAACTTAAAAATAAATAAAACTAAAGACGAAAATTCATAATTAAATATAAAACTGCTTTTTATATTTAAGATAATGTTTAATAATAAGAGAAATTGAAAAAGAAAAGTTTAGCAAGCCTCACTTTGTTATATGCCGTAGGTAATTTATCATCAAAGGTAATGAGTTTTGTATTGGTATTCTTTGTGACATTTTATCTTACAACGCAAGAATTAGGAGAGTTTGATTTACTTTTAATAGCGATAAACTTACTTACCCCATTTGTTTCATTTCAGTTGTCAGATTCTGCATTGCGATGGTTGCTTAATGATCAGTCTGTAGAAAATATTTCAAAAATTTTTTCTACAATATCTGTAATTATACTAATATCGCTTTTATGTTTTTCAATAATTATATTCTTATATAATTATTTCATACCGACTAATAATATTTTATATATCTATATACTGGTTTTTCTTCAATCCTTTAATCTGTTTTTTTTACAATGTATAAGAGGTAAAGGTGATAATAAATCTTATGTATTAAATGGAGTAATAAATACGGGCCTTTATATAGGTTTAGGTATATTTTTTTTAACGGTTATCAAATTAAAGATAGTAGGGCTGATTTATGCAAATATAATTGCACTATTCATTTCAACTTTGATATTGCTTTTTGGGAATGGACTTTATAAGTATTATGATAACGAGAAAATAAGTTTGGTTTTTGCGAAAGATTTGCTTCGTTATTCTTTACCTCTTGTTCCTAACTCATTAAATTGGTGGGCTATTTCTTCAGCTAATAGATATATAATATTGTTGTACTTAGGAGCTGCGGCAAATGGTGTTTTTGCCATTGCCTATAAGCTGCCTTCAATCTTAATTATATTTGTTAATATATTTTTTTTGGCATGGCAGGAAAGAGCTATAACAACTCATCAAGACGATGATAGAAATACTTATTATAAAGTTGTTTTAGATAAGTACATCCGAATATTATTTTCTATATCAATACTTATTGTTTCCTTAAATAAAATTTTATTATCCCGAATTGTAAGTGAAGAATTTTTTTCAGCTTGGGAATATACACCGGTTTTACTTTTAAGTGTTATTTTTAGCTCATTAGCAAGCTTCTATGGAGCAGGTTATCTTACTTCAAAAAAAACTTCAGGAGCTTTTTTCAGTAGTGTTTTTGGAGGAGTCGTGACTGTTGGATCCTCATTTATATTAATTCCACAATTTGGATTACATGGTTCCGGTCTGGCAATTTGCATAGGATATTTTACTGTAATGATGATAAGATTATATCATACAAAAAACATTTTTACATTTAAATTTCCGATGAAATCTTTTTTAAGATATTTAATATTATTCGTTTTTACGTCTATACTCAATTATTTTAATTTCACTATTGTGACTGCCAATCTTTTTTTCGTTATAACTTTACTTCTTATAATTAATAAAGATTTACTTTTAAAGTCTATAATGTATTTGAAATCGTTAACCAGTTAATTATGAAAAAAGCTATTGTTATAAGTTTTTACGAAAGTGGTAATTTAGGAGATATTGAATTAAGTTCTTGTATAGATAAGTTAGTTGAAGCAAAAGGATATAATATACTTAAATACAATTTTACAACTTGCAAAAGGATCGTTAAAACAAAAGATCCAAAACAAATAACGCTGCTAAATGCTGTAGGAAAAAAGAAAATATCGTTGTTTAAGAATATATTTAGAAAGTTGATAGGGGATAAGTATTATGAATTATTGATTTGGAAATTTAAAATTGAAAAAAATTGGTCAAACAATGAAGAATTTAAATCTGATTTAAGCAATTCAGATGTTGTTATTTTTGCCGGAGGTAATATGATAATGGATTTATCAATTACATGGCCTTATATTATTAAGAAGTATATCGACTTAATTAGTCATTATGATAAAAGCTTTTATTTTATGTATGTGGGAGTAGGACCTTTAAAATATAGAGAAAGTATAAAAATTTTAAAAAAAAGTTTTAAAAATGTCAAAGGGATATCTGTAAGAGATGAAATTTCAAAGCAAATTGCGTCGAAATTTGTTGATGAAGAAAAGATAAAATTGACTGTAGATCCAGTTTTTTTAAATGGTATTGAAAAAATAAGTAGAATTAAGAGCATCATTCCTTTACAAATTGGTATTTGTGTTTTAGGATCTATGTGCTTTAATAACAAGCAAGATTTCAATGTCTACTTGAAAGGTGTGGAAAGACTTATTAAATTACTTATTAAGAAAAAAAACACAAATATAATTTTATTTTCGACTGAATTAATGGATTATGAATCAATTAGTATTGTTAATGATAATATTAAGTCTGATAATGTTAAGGTAGAACATATATCCTCCATAGATGAATTAGTAATGTTGTATGATAGAATTAATTTTCTTGTTGGAGGTAGAATGCATTCAATGATATTAGCACAAAATAGATTGTTGCCATTTTTAGGTATTCAGTGGCAAAATAAAATTTTAGGTTTTGGAAAGGTCACTAATTCTGAATATAAAATGTTTTCTATGAAAGAATTTTCTAAAAATACTGAAAAAGTTTGTGAAATTATTTTTAATGAATCTACTGATTTACATATGTTAAGCAATATGCAAAAGAAAAATCTAGAATTAAAATATACCGTATTTAAAGGTAATTTATTATAAGCTTAGGCATGAAAAAAATTTTAATAATACATCATGGAACAGGTTTAGGAGGGGGTTTAATTGCGTTATTAGGTATCATTGATGAACTTAAAGAAAAATTTGAAGTTGAAGTATTTGCAGTTTTTGATAGTGTAGCTGTTGATTATTTAAAAGATAAAGGCATAAAAGTAATTGTTTCAAAAAGTAAATTTTATAAAAAGCACTATTCGCTGTTTGTGCATAGTGATGCAAGTTATTTTAATGTTATTGAAGGATTATTAAATTTAAAATCATTAATAACATTTTTACTAAGTAAATATTATTTCTCTGTGAAGGAGTTGAGATTATTCAGTAAAAATAAAGATTTAATTTACTTAAATTCTACTTTTTTATCTGATTGGGCATATGCAGCAAAAAAACTTAATATTAAAACTCTTATTCATGTAAGGGAGCCACTTTCTTATGGTAAAACTAAAATTAGATATAATATTATAAGAAATACAATAAAAAAAAATTGTGATCAAATAGTAGCAATAACAAAAGATAATGCTAATAGAGTTAACTTGTTTTATAAAACAGAAATAATTTATGATCCGGTTGTTTTAAATAGAAGGGATGAAAAATTGGACATTTTAATTGATAATAATACTAAATACTTTATCTATTTAGGTGGTGAATATAGAATTAAAGGATTTGAACAATTAGTTAATTCATTACCTTTTATTGATGAAAATATTAAAATTTTTTTTCTTGGCGGTAAAGTAATTTATAGCTCTAATTTTATTAAGCAACTCTTAAGAAGAATATTTGATCCATACTTTAATAGAATTAAAGACTTGAAAATAAAACTTAATGCCTCTGATAAAATTATAGATATAGGAATGACAGATAATGTATTTTATTTTTATAAAAAAAGTATTGCTTTAATTTGCCCTTTTTCAAAACCTCATGCGGCCTTACCTATTTTAGAAGCATTTTCATTAAAAGTTCCAGTCATAGCATCTGATGTTGTGGGAATGGCAGAATTTGTTAATGAGAATAATGGTCTTACTTTTCTCAATGGAAATTCTCAGTCATTGGCATACCAGATAAATCAAATGGCAAAAATGCCTAGAGAGTTGTACGATAATTTAGTGTTTGGAAGTTATGAAACTTATTCTGTTTTAAGAAAAAAACAAAGAAGCATTACATTTATCATTAATGAATTGTTACATGAATTTTATTAATTATGTTAAAGACATAATAAGATTTTGAATTTAGAACAAATGATGAGGATTTATCAACGATTGGCTAGGGTTAATTATAACAAATAGCGTCATAATAAGCATAATATGTATAAATGTTTAAAAAATAAGATATAATTGGATGAGGCATAAGATAGTTTATATTATAGTGTTTTTAATTTTCTATATAAACATTGATGCAATTACATTTGCCGCTGCTAATAATTTTTTATTGGGAATCATTCAGGCAATCTATATCTTTTTTATGATATATTTTTCTTTAAAATATAAACCTTTATTTTCTCCTCTTAAGTGGAAAGTATGGATAGTAACTTTGACTATATTTATTTTATTAACAATAATATATAATTTTGATTTTTCGCTAGGATATGTTGTACAACTTCTAGCTTTAATGTTTGGATATGTTGTAGCAAGCAGGGTAGATTTAGCATTACTTATGAAGATATATAATGAGTTTTTGTACTACTTATGTATATCATGTGTTTGTTTGTTTTTACTGTTTGTAATCAATCCAGGTTTACTTTATTACTTTCCGGTATTATCAAATAGTGAAGGAACAGAGTACATTAACTTAATTTTTTACAGTCATTATTTAAATACGGGTAGGAATACGGGAATATTTCGAGAACCAGGTGTTTTTATGATTTTTATAAATATTGGTATTTTGGTAGAACTTTTATATAAAAATATACCAAATAAAAAATATCTTTTTATATATGTAATAACTTTACTTACAACTTTATCTACTGCTGGATTTCTCATATGTTCTATTATAATGTTATTATATACTCTAAAAAACAGAAATTTTAAATCCTTTTTTTATATTACTCTATTATTTGTTGTAATAGGTTTATATGTATCTTTTAATTATGAATTATTTCAAGCTACCTTAAACAAATTTGATTCTGCTTCAGAAAATCATGAGAGTGCTATGGCCAGATATGCTTCAGTTCAAGTTCCATGGTCAATTTTTTTGCAATCGCCTTTTTTCGGCGTTGGCTTATCCTCTTATAATGAAAACTATTTAAATCATTCCAGAATGCTATATGGGTACTCTATGAGAGCCGACGGCCTTTCTACAAATACTCTTTTCAATATTTTAGCAACATATGGTATTTTTATGTTTACAGCAGTGGTAACTGGTTTTTTAAGACTTACTAAAATATTTTCTTCCAATATTGTAGTTCGGTTAGGTACTTTATTAGTTTTCTTGTTAATGTTTAGTAATGAAGATTTGCGGTACTCAATTTTGTTTTCCATACTTTTATTTTATGGACTTAATATTAATAATAGATTTCGTAATTCATATAATGAAATTCAGTAATGAAAAAAAAAATTTTAATTATAACTTATGATTTTGTTCCATATATAAGTCCTAATACTTACCGGTGGCAAAACGTTTTAGATTATTGGCAAAAAGAGTATAATTGCGAAATTCATGTGGTTACACCTTCAAGAAATTTTGAATCTGAATATGAAGTGATAGATGATATTCATATTCACAGAACACCAATGAGTGCGAGCTTAAAGGTTAAAAATCAGAATTCTACTAATAGTGTAACCGATATAAAAAAAACTAAATTAAAATTATTACATTTTATAAATAAGTATATTTTATCAAAATTATATTGGCCAGATTTTGCTTTTTTATGGTTTTTTTCAGGGAGACACTTAGCTCAGAAAATAATAGATAAATATAAAATTTCAAATGTCATCTCTGTGTCTTGGCCTTTTACAGATCATTTAATAGCATATTCTTTAAGGATGAAAAATGATTTTAACTGGATAGCTGATACAATTGATCCTTTCTGTTATTCCAAAGCAGTTAATAATTATAAAATTTATGGCTTATTAAATCGCTATATAGAAAGAAAAGTTTTTAAAAAGGCAAATAGCATTTCAGTTTTGACTAGTAATGTTAAAAATAAATATATTAAGTGTTTTGACGATTTTGATTCTAAGATTGTTATTAATCCTAATATTTATGTGCCAGTACCTTTAGTTGTTGAAAATACTATCAAATATAATTTTAAATTTGTTTTTATTGGTACTCTTAATCTTAATGTTAGAAGACCAGATTTAGCATTGTCTTTTTTTTCAAGATTAAATAAAAAATATCCTGACAATAATTTTGAATTCCATTTTTATGGAAATATGATTTCATGTCAAAATATTTTTGAAGAATATACTGAACTTAAAAATAAGTTATTTCTACATGGTTTGGTATCAAAAAAAGTTGCGATGGAAGAGATATTTAATGCAGATGTTTTGATAAATATAGGTAATAATAATCCTTATCAAGAACCTAGCAAATTACTGGATTATATTCAGTCAAAACATAAGATTATTAATATATGTAGTATAAATAATGATAGTTCATTAAATATTCTTCAGCAATATCCTCTAAATTTTAATGTGTTCAGAGATGATATTGATAAAGATTATATTTATGATAAATTAATTGAGTTTATAAGAAATGAAAATATAGTCGATGACAATGCATTACAAAATTGCATTATTGAAATTTTAGAACAATACAATATAAAAAACGTATCTACAAGATATTATAATATGTTAAAATAGATGAATAGAAAGCCCATCCTATCAGTACTTTCACCTACATATAATTGTAGTGATTATATTACAAGAAGTTATGATTGTCTTTCTAATCAGTTATTTACTGATTGGGAATGGATAGTTGTAGATGATGGCTCTTCTGATAATTCTTTAGAGATTTTAAACGCAATAGATGACCCACGAATTAAAATTATTTCTTATGAAATAAATATGGGCAGAGGATATGCAAGAAATTTAGGTTTAAAAAACTGTAATACTGATATTGTTGTTATTTGGGATATAGATGATTTATATCTTCCGGAAAGATTGTATTTAATTTATAACTCTTTGGTAGTTGAGAATTATGATTTTTTTGCATCATGTGCGCTAGTCGTACGCAATAATTTTGAAATAAAAGGAGTAAGAAGCTTTTACAAGAATAAACTTTATAAATCATTCGTACATCCCACCTTAGCTTTTAAAAAGTCTACCAATGTTGGATATGATGAAACTATGAGGGCTGGCGAAGATCTATTGCCTATGGTAACTCTTTCTAATAATTTTAAAGGATTTTATTCAGATAAAATATTGATGCTGTATTTCGAAGATAGGGAGATTAATTTAAGAAAATCAATATTTATGCATGATAGTCATATGATAAGCATAAAGAGAATATTTAAACAAAAGATTATAAACCTATCATTAAAAGAAAAATTTATCATTAATATAGGGCTTATTCTAAAGAAGATAGCACTGAGAATTCTTCTTATCTTTCCTTCTATATATTTAAAAAGTGTAGCATACAGAGATATAAATAATACAGTCAAAATTTCAGAATCAG
The DNA here is from genome assembly GCF_024054175.1 of Flavobacterium sp. NRK1. Classification (GTDB taxonomy): domain Bacteria; phylum Bacteroidota; class Bacteroidia; order Flavobacteriales; family Flavobacteriaceae; genus Flavobacterium. Next base: position 448,664 of record NZ_JAMXLA010000001.1, on the reverse strand, counting down.
ATTTAAAATTTTTAGAAAATTATAAAAATAAATATAACTTATATTAACATGTTGAAAAATAAAACATTACTCATAACAGGGGGAACAGGCTCTTTTGGTCATGCGGTTCTGCATCGTTTCCTTAATACGGATCACTTTAAGGAAATACGTATTTTTTCACGTGACGAGAAAAAGCAGGATGATATGCGTAATCAGCTTAAAAGCGATAAATTAAAATTTTATATTGGAGATGTCCGCGATTTTCACAGTGTTGAAAAAGCTATGCATGGGGTTGATTATGTTTTTCACGCTGCAGCGCTTAAACAAGTGCCATCATGTGAATTTTTTCCTTTAGAGGCAACTAAAACGAATGTTTTTGGAACACAGAATGTTATTGATGCTGCTGTTGTAAATAATGTAACTAAAGTTATATGTCTAAGTACTGATAAGGCAGCTTATCCTATAAATGCAATGGGTATATCTAAAGCATTAATGGAAAAAGTTGCAGTTGCAGCATCCCGTGCAATCTCAAATGATAAGACTACTGTTTGCCTTACCAGATATGGTAATGTTATGGCTTCCAGAGGATCAGTCATTCCTTTGTTTTTAAAACAAATAAAAGAAGGTAATGAATTAACCATTACAGATCCTAATATGACAAGATTTTTAATGTCTCTGGATGAAGCTGTTGAACTTGTTCTTTTCGCATTTGAAAATGGCAATCAGGGCGATTTATTTGTTAATAAAGCACCGGCCGGAACAATTGGCGATTTAGCGCAAGCCCTAAAAGAGCTTTGTAATGCAGATAATCCTGTTAAAGTAATAGGAACCAGACATGGAGAAAAACTTTATGAAACGCTTTGTACAAGGGAAGAAATGATCAAAGCAGAGGATATGGGAGATTTTTATCGTATTCCTGCTGATAATCGTGACTTAAATTATGCTCAATATTTTTCAGAAGGAGAGAAAGATATTTCTCTTATTGAAGATTACCATTCTCATAATACAGAACAGCAAGGGGTTGAAGGTATGAAAAAACTACTACTAAAACTGCCGCTTATACGTAAAGAAGTTTTAGGTGAAGATATAATGCAATATCCTGGATAATTTGATATGAAGCCCCAAATTATTGAAGGAAATATTCATTCAGATCAGAGAGGCGATTTACGTTATAATAATGCCTTTGATGCTACTGAAGTAAAAAGAATATATATTATAGAAAATAAAGATACTTCTCTTATACGCGGATGGCAGGGACATAAAATCGAGCAACGATGGTTTTCTGCATTAGCAGGAAATTTTGAGATTAAGCTGATTAAAATCGATGACTGGCAAAATCCTTCACAAGAATTAAAACCATATGTTTTTTTGCTTGATTCGAATAATTTAAAAGTGCTCCATATACCTGCGGGCTATGTGAGTAGTATAAAAGCGCTGGATGATAACTCTAAATTACTTGTAATGGCAGATTATAAAATTGGAGAAATACAGGATGAATACAGATATGATATAAATCATTTTAAAAATTAAAAAACTTATAAATGTTTAAAGTAGGAATTACAGGACAGGCAGGGTTTGTGGGTACGCATTTGTACAATACCCTTATGACAGATCCTGAGAAATTTAAGTGTATACACTTTGAAAAGAACTACTTCGACAATGAGGCAGCTATGGATGCTTTTGTTTCGCAATGTGATGTGATTGTACATTTAGCGGCGATGAACAGACATAATGATCCGGAAGTTATTTATGAAGTAAATATTGGGCTGGTAAAAAAATTAATAGCTTCTCTTGAACGAACTTCTAGTAAAGCACATGTAATTATGTCTTCGTCTTCTCAGGAGGAAAGAGATAATTTGTATGGCAAATCTAAAAAAGAAGGAAGAGAGTTATTAGTGCAATGGGCTGCAAAAAATAATACTGTTTTCACAGGAATGATAATTCCTAATGTATTCGGTCCATTTGGTCATCCTTATTACAATTCTGTAATTGCTACATTTTGCCATCAGGTGGCTAACGGTGAAACGCCACAAATACAAATTGACGGCGATTTAAAATTAATATATGTAGGGGAATTAGTTGAAGAAATTATTACTAGGATAGTAAATAGCGAAAATATTCCTATCTATCAGGTACCTCATACTTCTGAAGCAAAAGTTTCTGAAATTCTTGCAAAAATTCAGTTTTACAAAGAAATCTATCAGGATAAAGGTGAAATACCGGTAATAGATAATACTTTTGAACTTAATCTTTTCAATACGTATCGTTGTTATATGGATATTAAAAATTATTTTCCTGTAAAATTCACACAACATACAGATAATAGAGGTGCATTTGTAGAGATTATAAGACTTGGAGTAAGTGGACAGGTTTCGTTTTCCACAACTGTTCCTGGTGTTACGAGGGGTAACCACTACCATACGCGTAAAATAGAAAGATTCGCGGTTATTAAAGGAACTGCTTTGATTCAGTTACGAAGGATAGGTACAGATGAAGTTTTAGATTTTTATCTCGATGGTAATGAGCCTTCGTATGTTGATATGCCTGTTTGGTATACACACAATATAAAAAATATAGGCGAGGATGTATTATATACTAATTTTTGGATTAATGAATTTTATAATCCTGATGACCCCGATACCTATTTTGAAAATGTTTAAAAAATCATAATCTAAAAATGGCATTATTTGCCTAATAAATATGAAACAAAAATTAAAAGTAATGACGGTGGTTGGTACCCGTCCTGAAATTATCAGATTATCAAGAGTAATGTCAGCCCTAGATTCTTCTGATGCTATTGAACATATAATTGTGCATACAGGTCAAAATTATGATTATGAGCTCAATCAGATATTTTTCGAAGACTTAGGTATCCGCAAGCCCGATCATTTTCTTAATGCAGCCGGGGCGACAGCAACTGAAACAGTAGGCCAGATTCTTATAAAAATTGATCCGGTTCTTGAATCTGAAAAACCTGATGCTTTTTTGGTTTTAGGAGATACTAATAGCTGTTTATGTGCTATACCAGCTAAAAAAAGACATATTCCTATTTTCCATATGGAAGCGGGGAACCGTTGTTTTGACCAAAGGGTTCCTGAAGAAACTAATCGTAAGATTGTGGACCATGTTTCTGATATTAACCTCACTTACAGTGATATTGCAAGAGAATATCTTTTAAGAGAAGGACTTCCTGCAGATAGGATTATTAAAACCGGTTCACCAATGTTTGAAGTCCTTAATCATTATCTGTCTGATATAAAATCATCAGATGTGCTGCAAAGACTGGAACTTGAAGAAGGTAAGTTTTTTGTTGTTTCTTCACACCGTGAGGAAAACATTAATAGTGATAAAAATTTTGCAGGTTTAATGGAAAGTCTTAATCTGATTGCAGAAAAGTATCAGTATCCAGTAATTGTAAGTACACATCCCCGTACCCGTAATATGATTGAAAAGAAAAATATAACAATGCATTCTAATGTAAGATTTTTGAAACCGTTGGGTTTTAATGATTATAATGCATTACAAATGAAATCTTTTGCGGTGCTGTCTGATAGTGGTACTATTTCAGAAGAATCTTCAATATTAAACTTTAGAGCACTTAATATACGTGAAGCACATGAAAGGCCTGAAGCTATGGAAGAAGCTTCGGTAATGATGGTAGGACTTAATCCTGAAAGAATTATGCAGGGATTAACCCAGTTGCAATATCAAAAGGTAGATTCTGAACGTAATTTCAGACGAGTTGCAGACTATTCTATGCCAAATGTTTCTGATAAGGTTGTTAGAATAATTTTAAGCTATGTAGATTATATAAAGAAAACTGTTTGGAAAGAATAGAATGAAAATATTATTAATTACACAGTATTTTTTTCCGGAAAACTTTAAAAGTAATGATATAGCTTTTGAATTATCAAAGAGAGGGCATGAGGTCACTGTTTTAACAGGCTTGCCTAATTATCCTGAAGGCAGGGTATATACCGGCTATGGATTTTTTAAAAACAGGAAACAAAATATTAATGGTGTAAAAGTAATACGTTCTTTATTGATTCCAAGAGGCAAAGGGGGCGGAATAAGATTATTTCTTAATTATTTTAGCTGGGCATTTTTTGCATCTTTCTCAGCGCTTAAATTGGCTTTAACAGAAAAATTTGACGCAATCATTGTTCATGAGCCATCTCCAATTACTCAGGGTTTTCCGGCTATTGTTGTAAAAAAATTAAAAAAAATTCCGATATATTTTTGGGTTTTAGATTTATGGCCTGAAAGCCTTTCTTCCGCAGGAGGAATAAATAATAAATACATATTAAATTTTTTTAAGGCTGTTGTACAGTATATTTATAATAATTCTGATAAAATTCTAATCAGTTCAAAAGGGTTTAGAAAATCTATAGAGGAAAAAGGAGATTATCACGATAAGATTGTTTATTTCCCAAATTGGGCTGAAGATGTAATTTCAGGTGGAAATGAAAATTACCCTATTCCATCTTTGCCTCCTGGATTTAAAATTATTTTTGCAGGCAATATAGGCATGTCACAGGATATGGAAAGTATTCTTGGGGCTGCTCTTGAGCTAAAAAGCAAAATTGACATTAAATTTATTTTTCTGGGAGATGGACGAAGCAGGCCTTATGTTGAAGAATTTGTTGCCCAAAATGGACTTGAAAAGACAGTTTTTTTATTGGGTAAATATCCTGTCGAAGCTATGGCTTCTTTTTTTTCAGAAGCTGATGGATTACTGGTTTCATTACGTAATGAGCTAAATTTTAATTTGACAGTTCCTGCCAAAATGCAGGCATATATGAGTTCCGGTAAGCCTATTTTAGCAATGCTTAACGGTGAAGGTGCGGAGTTAGTAAAAGAGGCTGGTTGTGGTTTAGCTGCTTCCGCAAGTAATTATATGCAACTGGTTGAAAATATACTTATTTTGTACAATATGAGTGAAACTGAGAGAAGGGTAATGGGGCAGCGTGGATTTAATTATTATCAACAATATTTTAAACTTGAGAAATGCATGGATAATTTAGAGGACATTTTAAACAAAAAAATATGAATGTAATAGTTACAGGGATTTCGGGATTTGTTGGTGCCAACCTGGGATTATATTTTAAAAACAGTGATTTTAGTATAACCGGAGTTTCCCGCACGCCTAACGAAGATGAAATTTCATATTCTGATATTAATGCAGATGTTTTAAATGATTATTATGCTTTTATACATTGTGCAGGAAAGGCTCATGACTTAAAAAATATAACTAACGAAAGTGAATATTTTGAAATAAATACCGAGTTAACAAAAAAGTTATTTGATGATTTTCTTGATTCACAATGTACTGTATTTATTTATTTAAGTTCTGTAAAGGCTGCTGCAGATGAAGTTGAAGGATATTTAGATGAAAATATTTTGCCATCACCTGTGACTGCTTATGGTAAATCAAAACTGGCAGCAGAAGAATATATACAAAAAGCAAAGATACCTACAGGTAAAAGAGTTTATATACTTCGTCCATGTATGATACACGGGCCAATGAATAAAGGTAATCTTAATGTACTTTATAATTTTGTGTCTAAAGGTGTTCCTTATCCTTTTGGAAAGTATGATAATAAAAGATCTTTTGTTTCAATTGATAATCTTTGTTTTATTATAAGTGAACTTTTGTCAAATAAAGATATTCATTCAGGTATTTATAATGTTGCTGATGATGAGGCTTTGTCCTCAGTAGAACTTGTGAAGATAATAGGTAAAGTGATAAATAAACCTATAAAAATACTTTCAATTAATAAATCTATAATTAATATTATTGGAAAGATTGGCGACATTTTACCCCTTCCTGTTAATACTGAAAGGATAAGCAAGCTTACTCAGAATTATTGTGTTTCAAATGCCAAAATTAAAAAGGCTATGGGTAAAGAATTGCCAATGAGTGCAAAAAGTGGCATTGAAAGGACAATAGCTTTTTTTAAATAATTATAATAGATAAGTTGACTATGAGTGATATATATTTAACAGTAACAGCGCATCCAGATGACGAAATACTTGGTTTTGGTGCCAGTACACACATATTAACACAAAAAGGACATAAAGTATATAATTGTATTTTATCTGGGAATGTTGAGGCAAGACAGCACAGGCCTGAATTAGAGAAATTATACCTGCATTGCGATAATGCACAAAAAATTGTAGGTGCCGAGCCGCCAATTATGGGAGATTTTCCTAATATCCGTTTTAATACAGTACCTCATTTAGAACTGGTTCAATATATAGAAAGAATTATTGAAAAAATTCAGCCGGATTTTATATTTACTCATCATCCGTCTGATCTTAATGATGATCATTTATGTACTTCCCGCGCTTGCCAGGCTGCTGCCAGGCTTTTTCAGAGAAGAAAAGATGTAAAACCTATAAAAGGATTATATTTTATGGAGATTCCTTCGTCTACTGACTGGGCATTTCCGACTAATGTTTCTCCTTTTCTTCCTAATACGTTTATAGAAGTTGGAAAAGAAGGTGTCGATAAAAAGATTGAAGCATTATATGCTTATGAGGGTGTTATGCGCCCGTATCCGCATCCAAGGTCCGATGAAGCAATAACCGGCCTTGCTGCTTTAAGAGGTGGACAGTCTGGTAAAATATATGCAGAAGCTTTCCAGGCAATATTTCAAATATTATAAATACTAATATGTACAGAACTTTTTTTAAGAGGTTAATAGATATTACAGCATCATTAATTTGTATAATTATATTTGCCCCTTTGTTTTTTATTGTAGGGCTAATTATTTATTTACAGGATAGAGGTAATCCGTTTTTTAGGCAAAGCAGGGTAGGGTTATATGAAAAGCAATTTGTTCTTATGAAGTTTAGAAGTATGCCTGTTAATACAGCAAATGTACCGTCAAATGAAGTTGCTAAAATAAAAATTACACCATTTGGAAAGTTTATAAGAAGATCTAATCTTGATGAGCTGCCTCAATTGTTCAATATTTTTTTGGGTGAGATGAGTATTGTTGGGCCACGTCCGGCTTTACCATCACAAACAGAACTTGTATTAATGAGGCGCGAAAAAAATGCTTATTCATGCAGACCGGGTTTAACGGGACTTGCTCAGGTAAATTCATATGATAACATGCCTGAAACGGAAAAAGCCAAATGGGATGGGATTTATGCAGGCAATCTTACTTTTTTACAGGATGTGAAGATAGTTCTGCGTACTTTTGTATATTTAACAAAAAAACCACCAACATATTAGTATGAAATTTGCATTCGTAACCTGTGTACAAATCGGATTAAGTTGTATGGAAGCCATTTATTCAGTAAATGGTAAACTGGATTTAATAATTACCCTTTCTGACGATAAAGCAAAATCAAAGTCGGGGAGGATCTATGTAGATAAATTTGCCGAAATCAATAATATACCAGTAGTAAAGGTAAATCATATTAATGATCAAGTGGCTATAGATGCCATAAAAGACTATGAGATAGACTGGCTTTTTATAATTGGCTGGTCGCAAATAGCTTCGAAAGAACTGTTGGATACTCCAAAATCCGGAGTCATTGGTGCACATCCAACTTTACTTCCGGATGGGAGAGGCAGAGCTGCAATTCCATGGGCAATTATAAAGGGGCTTGATAAGACAGGAGTTACTTTCTTTAAAATGGATGAAGGTGTTGATACTGGTTTAATATTAGGTCAGGAAGAAATTCCTCTAAATGAAGAAGAAACGGCTACTCAACTATATGAAAAGGTTAATAAAGCTCATGAAACCTTAATAAAAAAAATGTATTTTAAGCTTAAAGATAATAAAGTAACAGGGCAAGTACAGGACGAGTCAAAAGCAACTGTATGGGAGGGAAGAACTCCGAAGGATGGTCAGATATTTAATGAGATGACCATTCAGGAAGTCGATCGTCTTGTGAGGGCTACAACCAGACCCTATCCCGGAGCTTTTGTAATGGAAGGAGAAAAAAAAGTTATTATTTGGAAAGGAATGAAATCTTTTGATAAGTTAAATTCTGATAGACTTTATGAAATAAAATTAAAAGATGGTTATTTTTATGCTGATGAGTTTGAAATTAATTATTAATAATCCCAACACTATTTTTAATTTATACTAACCCTAATACGATTTTATAATCCCGATTTAAATATAGTTTTTTACTTTACAACTATATAATTTGAGACCTTAGGAGGAGTTTAAATACTTTTTGACATGGCTAATGATGAGAAAATAAAGGCATTACGAATTTGGGGTTTTTTGCACAGGCTCAGTTATCTGCCTAGGTGGATTATCGTTTTAATTGATTTGTCGGTAATTCTGTTTACAGGAGTATTATCCTATTTGCTTATAAGACGCACAGGCGTTTTTCTTGAGGAAGAAATATACGGCTTAAAAATACCTATATATATATTTGTCAGTCTATTTTCTTTTAGGATATTCAGAACTTATGCAGGCATAATAAGGCATTCATCTTATATAGATGCAGTAAAGATTTTTTTCGCACAATTTACCACTGCATTTTCTTTATTAGCTATCAACAGCCTTTATTGGAATATTACAGGTAATCTTCTGTATCTCAATATAGTTATATTAATTAATGCTGTTTTTTCTTTTAGCTGTTTGTTTTTATACAGAGTGCTTGTTAAACAGGTTTTTGAGATTTATTTTAGTAATAATCAGGGACATAAATTATCAAGATCAATTATTTACGGTTCAGATGCGAATGCTATTGCGGTTGCAAATGCTTTAAAATCTGAAATGCCTGCTAGGTTTAAAATAGTAGGCTTTATCGATAAATCGAGTCATAACCGTTCAAAAATGATCTTAGGGCTTCCTATTCTTCAACATAAGAAAAAAGTATCAGTGTTGATGAGAATATTTAATGCTGAAGCATTAGTAATTGCGGATAAAAGTCTGTCAAAAGAAGAGAAACTAAGTATTGTTGATGAATGCCTGGAGTTCAATTATAAAGTTTATACCGTTCCTCTTATTTCGGATTGGGAAGATCAGAAGGAAATTTCTAAAAAAATTAAAAACTTCCAGATTCAGGATTTACTTGAAAGAAAGCCTATTGTTTTAGATAATAAATCTATATCGAATCAGTTGAAAGGTAAAACTGTTTTAATAACAGGTGCGGCAGGTTCGATAGGCAGCGAAATTGTAAGACAGGTTATTCAGTTTGATCCTAAAAACATCGTTATGCTTGATCAGGCAGAAACTCCTTTACACCATTTAGGACTTGAAATTAGTAAAATGGAGATTAACTCTAAAGTTTGCAGTATCATAGCTGATGTAAGAGACAGAGTTGCAGTAAATAATGTTTTTAATAAATACAGACCTGAGGTAGTATACCATGCTGCTGCCTATAAACATGTTCCTTTAATGGAAGAAAATCCATCTCAGGCTATTTTTGTTAATGTGCAGGGAACCAAAAATATAGCTGAACTCGCTTTGGAATATGGTGTTGATAGTTTTGTTATGGTTTCAACAGATAAAGCTGTAAATCCGAGCAATGTTATGGGAGCAAGTAAGCGTATAGCTGAAAAATTTGTACAGTCTCTTCATAATAACATGCTAATACAAAATGGGTTTTGTAAAACAAAGTTTATTACTACCCGTTTCGGAAATGTATTAGGATCTAATGGTTCTGTTGTTCCTCTTTTTTCTAAACAAATTGAAAATGGCGGTCCTATAACTCTTACACACCCTGATATTATAAGGTACTTTATGACTATACCAGAAGCTTGTCAATTAGTACTGGAGGCAGGAGCTATGGGACAGGGTGGAGAGATTTATATTTTTGACATGGGTAAGCCTGTGAAAATTATTGATCTGGCAAGAAAAATGATTATGTTGGCCGGATTTGTGCCCGATAAAGACATAGAAATTAAAATTGTAGGTTTAAGGCCGGGTGAAAAACTTTATGAAGAATTATTAAATGATAGTTCTAAGACGTTGCCTACACATCATGAGAAAATTATGATTGCCCAGGAAATTTATAATGAGGCTATTCCTCTCTATGGGTTGCTTGAAGAATTAATAGCATCAGCTAACAAGCATTCTGGTGATGATGTTGTAGCAAAAATGAAAGAAATTGTGCCTGAATTTAAAAGTATGAATTCAGATTTTGCTTTACTGGACAAGAAATAATATTGTAGTATTTATAGTAAATTTATCATGTTCTTTAAGATAAAAAATTATCTTTGCGGAAATTTAATACCTATAAAATATTAGGGATTATGTTTGTAATTTTAAAAAGTATATGATAAACAGACTATTATTTTTTATAGCTATAGCTTTAGTATTCAGTTCTTGTGTTTCTAAAAAAAACATCATTTATTTTCAGAATATCTCTAATCTTCCAGATGGGGGTTCTGTAAATTATGAGCCTAGATTAAAGGCTGATGATCAATTAATGATAATAGTTTCTGCTCCGGATCCTGAGGTAGTGAAAGATTTTAATCTTGCAGCAATACCACTTATGAATCCATCAGTTAGTAATATGAATATTGCTAGTTCTCAATTACAATATCAAACCTATCTTATTGATCATTCAGGAAATATTAACTTTCCTGTATTAGGAACTGTGAAACTCGGTGGGCTCACACGTGCTGAAGCTATTGAAAAATTATTAAAAGAACTAAAAGCTTACGTTAAGGAGCCTATTGTGAATTTAAGAATTTTAAATTTTAAGGTTTCTTTATTAGGAGAATTGACCCGTCCAGGTACATTTACCATAAATTCGGAAAGAATAACCCTGCCGGAGGCTCTTGCTATGGCTGGAGATATGACTATTTATGGGAATAGAAAAAAAGTTTTAATAATAAGGGAGATAGAAGGGAAAAAGACTCATAATTATGTTGATTTAACCAGTTCAGATTTTATAAATTCCCCATTTTATTATCTTACTCAAAATGATGTAATTTATATTGAACCAAATAAAACTAAAGTAAATTCTTCGGTTATAGGCCCTAATGTAACTGTAGCAATTTCCGCTTTATCATTAGTTATTACTATCATAGCATTAGCAATACGTTAAAAACATGCAGAATAATTTTCCTATTCAAAATAACGAAAACGAAGTAACTTTTAATATTAAAGAAAAAATAGAAGTCTACCTTACTCACTGGAAATGGTTTGTCTTAGCTATTGTCTTTTGCTTATCTGCTGCGCTTTTATATTTAAGATATTCTACACCTATATATAAAATTTCGGCCGCTATTTTAATTAAAGATGATAAAAAAGGTGGATTGGCAAATGAGTTATCTGCTTTTTCCGACTTAGGTTTTATGGCTGGTGTAAAAAGTAACGTTGATAACGAAATTGAAGTTTTAAAATCTAGAACTGCAACATACAATACTGTTAAGGAGCTTGAATTTAATGTTCGCTATTTTAATAAAGGGAATGTCAAAACAGGTGAAATTTATAAAAAATCTCCTGTCCATGTTTCATTTTTAAATAAGGATAAAAAGTTTTATAAAACAGACACTGTTTTTCATGTTAAATGCATTTCATCAACAAAATATGAATTGCTGGATGCAGATGAAGTAAGCCAGGGTAAATTTTCTTTTGGGCAGACTGTGAAAAATCCTTGGGGAAACATGGTTATAACTCATACTGTTGATAGCGTTCCAGTTTCTAAAAAGAATACTATTGAAGATGTTATTGTAAAAATTATTCCATTGCATAAAGTAGCAGAATCTTACAGATTGAAATTTCAGGCTGCTACTACTAATAAACAGACAAGTGTTATAGCTTTATCTATAACTGACGAAGTTGAACAAAAAGGTATTGACTTTTTAAATACTCTTATTAGAAGATATAATGATGATGCAATTGAAGATAAAAACCTTGTCGCAAAAAATACTGACCTATTTATAAATCAGCGTATTGACTCTTTAACAAAAGAATTGTCAGTAGTTGAATCCAGTGCCGAATCTTTTAAAAAGAAAAACGGACTTACTGATATTATCTCTGACGCACAATTATTTATAAAAACTGCAAGTGAATATGAAAAAGAGGTAATTACAACAAACAATCAATTGAATGTTGTTAATTATATGTTGGATTTTTTAAAAAAATCATCAGCAAATGACATTATTCCTTCTAACTTAATCCCTGATAATGCTGATGCAGCGTCACTTATTGAAGAGTATAATAAATTAATTCTTGGAAGAGACAGAATGTTAAGGGGTGGAACAGATATTAATCCCAGGGTTGAAGTATATGATGTACAGATCGAAGGTTTAAAATCAAGCATTACGAAAAGCCTTAATACACTTAAGTCATCTTTGGTTATAACTCAAAAAAATCTACAAAGGCAGGAATCCTTTCTTAGTGGAAAAATTGGTGAGGTGCCAAGGCAGGAAAGACAATTCCGTGAAATAGACCGTCAGCAAAAGGTTAAAGAGGCTCTTTATCTTTATTTATTGCAGAAGAGAGAAGAGAATGCGATTTCTCTTGCAGTAACGGCACCTAATGCTAATATAATTGATCGCGCCTATGGCGATGACATACCTGTTTCTCCTAAAAGAAGTCTTATTTTATTAGCAGCGCTTATTTTAGGTATTATTATACCGGTAGTTATTATTTATATTTTAGATTTACTGGATACTAAAATTCATAATTATAAAGATATTGAAAAACTGGCTCTGCCTTATTTAGGCGATGTTCCACGATCTGAAACTAATAATGAGCTTGTTAATCTTCATAGCCGTTCAGGAACTGCTGAAGCATTAAGAATTGTTCGTACTAATATTGAGTTTATGCTGTCTCAGGTTCAGCCGGGCCATGCCAAAACAATATTTGTAACTTCTACTGTACCAAAAGAAGGTAAGACTTTCATATCAGTAAATCTGGCTACAACTATTGCGCTTACTGGTAAAAAGATTTTATTGATTGGTATGGATATTCGTAATCCAAAGCTGGATGAATATTTAAATGTTCCTTCCAAAGGATTGACAAACTATTTGTCTTCTCCGGGCTCTGATTATGATAATTACATAGTTAAATATGAGGGATTTGAACAATTTTATATTATGCCTCCGGGTATAATACCTCCAAATCCTGCCGAACTTCTTATGGGACCTAAACTTGTAGATCTTTTCGAAAAGTTAAAGTCTGAGTATGATTATATATTAGTGGATACTGCTCCTGTGAGTCTTGTTACAGATACTCTTATTGTTGCTAATATGGCTGATGCCTTTGTTTATGTAAGCCGTGCAGGATACTTAGATAAGCGTATGCTTGCTGTTCCTCATACTTTATATACTGAAGGTAAACTTCCTAATATGGCAATGCTTCTTAATGATACTACTAGTGAAAAAGGCTATGGCTATGGCTATGGCTACGGTTATGGTTATGGTGCCGACATTCAAAAAGAGTCATCTTGGAAAGAAAAAATATTTGGAAAAAGATAAAAGCAAAATGATTATAAAAACAATTCCCTTTTTAATTTTTAAAAAGGGAATTGTTTTTTAGTGCTGTTAACAGTTTATCTGTTTTCTTTATTTGAACTTTATTTTTATAAGCGTCTGTATGGCGTTCATGATGTGTGTCAGATCCGGCAAAATCTATCATATCATCATCTAACAGTTTTTGAGCAGTTTCTAATACTTCTTTACCGTAATATCCAACTACCGATAGCAGATTAATTTGAAATTTGCATCCCGATTTTTTTAGTTTAGCATATTCTTCAAATCGTTTATGATAGAATAAATAACGTTCTGGATGAGCTAATACAGGTTTGTATCCTGCCACCTGAAGGTCATAAATAATATCATAAAGCTGAATTGGTGCGTTGATGTATGACATTTCCACCAATACAAAATTATCTTTTAAAGTAAGTAATGGTTCTGATTTAAAAAGATTAGAAAACGTTTCGTCCATTATGTATTCGGCAGCTGCCTTAAATGGATTTTGTATGCTTTGCTCTTTTAAAAATTTTTTAGCTCTCGTTTCTGTAGATATTATTCCTTCTTTTGTATTGTTCCAAACGCCGGTAAGGACGTGTGGAGTAGTTATAAATTCGCTGAAACCGTATTCCCTTAAGCTATTTATTAATTTTAAGGAATGCTCCTCATTTTTAGCACCATCATCTATATCTGGCAGTAAATGAGAATGAATATCAATATATCCCTCCGGAATTAAATCTGCCAGGCTGGGTTTGGGTTTATTAAATAAAAACAAAATATTTTATTTTAAGTTAGAAATACAAAAATAACCAATTCAGGCTAATTTTTTCTTAGCAGTGAAGCTATTGCGCAGTACTACAATAATAGTTAGTAATAATAATGGAGATGTTATTGCTAAATGTGGCTTATTAAGCATTATAATTGAATATAGTGCAAGAAAGCCTATACAGATATAGCTGGTTATTAAAATGCCTTTGAAGTTATTCTTAAAGCTAAAATAGAGTAGTAGTAAATAGAAAGGATTTAGCATAAGAATGTTATAATTCCATATTAATTCAGTGTGAGAAGAATATAAGCCTACAAAACAAAAGAATACACCTAATAATCCTGCGATAGCCAAAAATGATCTCTGCATTAATTTTTTACCGCTTAATGCTGCTAATAGTAATATGAACAAAGCAAAAACATAAAAGTTATTTAAAGAAAAACCTGTTTTTTCCGGAGTTGCCTTATAAACTTCTATAGTACCATTGGTAAGCGGACCTAATGGTGTAGTTGTATTGGCTACTCCCTGCATTAATTCTTCAGGGAGGAATAATTTTTCAGATGTTTTATCAGTAGGCATTCCAAAAGTCAGGTTTATTCCTAAATCTTCAAAAAAATGACCGTTAAGCTTACTGTGTATGATTTCTCTGTATGTCATACCCAAATCTTCATTCTTAAGTGAAATTTTTCCCGGTATGTATCTGTTTAATATATCTGCTACCATAGTGGTACAGTTGCGGTGAATAAATTTATAGGTATAAAAACGTTTATCACTAATCAGAGTTGTTGCCAGTTCATTGGCAATGCCCTGCTTTTGTTGTTGGGTAAGATTTAATACCTGTTCAAAAACATCTCTGTTATAGTATTGGTAGGTGAAAACGAAATCGTTATAAGAGCTTGCAGATACAAAATACTGAAGATCGCCTTTTACAAATTTTGCATAAAAATTAGGTGTATCAAAATCGAATGTGCCAAAATTGTAAACAACATCAAACCGGGTAGCAGGATCATAAACCCTTATAGCTGTATGGCCAAAAACGGAATATAGTTCTTTTCCCGGACCACAGGTTAACAGGCTGATTTTTGATTCATCTGATAATGGAATCTGTGCAAAGGTTTTAGTGGGAACTGAAAATAGTACTAAGAGTAATGCAGTAAAAATTTTAATTTTTTGCATGGTTATTAGTTTCTGAAAATTCCTAAATCTACTTTTAAAGAAAAGATATTTGAATATAGTGCTGCACTTTGATCTCCAATATCTGTTAAGGCATAATCTACCTGTATTCCCTTATATTTAAAACCTAATCCTATATTAGGCTGAAAACTTAAGGATGTAGAATTATCTATTTCTTTTACATTCTGAAAGTTTCCCACACCACCTCTAAGATATACTAAATCTATATATCCAAACTCAAAGCCTATAGCGGGATCTATACTTACAACTTCGGTAGAAATAATATCATTAGTCTGGGCAAACTGCATATTTAAATTGGCTGCTGCTAATATACTATAGTCGTAGTGTATTATAAATTTTTTTGCTATACCTAATTGAGCTTTTGGAAGTGTGATTTCTGTTGTTTCAGGTAGTTCCTGATTTTGTCCGGGTACAGCGTCTTTAATAGTGTTATACTCGTCTTCATCTATCTGCCAAACATTATAAGTGGTAGTAATATCGCGGAGCATTAAGCCAACTTTCCATTCGTTTTTGGTTTCATACTGAATTCCAAAATCAAAACCGAAGCCCCATGAGTTGGCAAATTTACCTATATTTCTGCGAATGACTTTCGCATTAATACCATAGTTAAAACCGTCAAGAGGAAGTTTTCGGGCATAGGAAACAGTTACTCCGTAATCTGCGGCAGAAAAAAGACTTATCCTATTGTAGTCAATATTACCCTGACTATCTATTAGTTGTGTTGTGTTTAATATGTCATCGACCCCAAAACGGATTACCGAAATTCCAAAAGCACTCCTGTCGTCTATCGGCATTGCAAAAGCGGCATAGTCATATTGTGCAATATTAGCAAAGTAACTGGCATGCATAAGGGCAAGTTGTTTGTCCTGAACATTAATAAGCCCTGCGGGATTCCAGTATCCTGAATTTACATCTGCTGTATGGCCGGTAACAGCATTGCTCATACCCAGTGCGGCAGCATCTACCCCAATATTCATAAATTCATTGGAGTATTTTCTAACTGACTGGCTATAAGTTAAAAAGGTGGATAAAAAGGATAAAATAAAAAATATCTTTCTCAATGCTGTTATTTTGTGCAAATATGATATAAAATTCTCAATTACTAAACTCCAATTCTATTAACTTATTGTGTTAACTTTGTGCATATAAAAAATTAAACGACCTATGCCATTTAAGAAACATATTCCAAACCTAATTACATTATGTAATCTTTCATCGGGGCTTATTGCCCTTATGTATGCGTTTAATACACATTACCAAATGGCTTTTGTTTGGGTTTGTATAGGTATATTTTTTGATTTTTGGGATGGCTTCTTTGCCCGTATCCTTAAAGCGCAGAGTCCGATAGGGCTACAATTGGATTCATTAGCGGATATGGTAACAAGTGGTGTTGTGCCGGGGCTTATCATGTTTCAGATGCTTTCTGGTATTGCCGATAATCAGGAAGAATACAATCTTAGCGCAGACAATTTCTATTTAGGTATGCTGCCTTTTGCAGGATTTATTATTACATTGGCTTCATGTTACAGGCTTGCTAAGTTTAATGTAGATACCCGCCAGACCGACTCATTTATTGGTTTGCCAACACCAGCAAATGCCTTATTTATATTAAGCCTTCCGGTTATACAGGCACATTCTGACGGTACAGGTTTTGTGTTTGATATGTTAAGCAATCCTTTCGTATTGGTAGGGATAAG
Source organism: Flavobacterium sp. NRK1 (assembly GCF_024054175.1). Taxonomy (GTDB): domain Bacteria; phylum Bacteroidota; class Bacteroidia; order Flavobacteriales; family Flavobacteriaceae; genus Flavobacterium. Next base: position 431,623 of record NZ_JAMXLA010000001.1, on the reverse strand, counting down.
CATTGTAAGTGCTTATATGCTTAATGCCGAAATTCCTTTGTTTTCGCTTAAGGTTAAATATTTTAACTGGGAAACAAATAAAATACAGGTTGTATTTTTAATACTTTCAGTACTATTATTATTTTTCTTTCAATACTTAGGCATACCGCTTATTATATTTTTATATGTACTGCTTTCGGCTATAAACAATAAGTTTAATAAAACTGCTGCTGTTTAAATAATCTATGAAACGCCAGCCGCCTAAACCAGCTGCAAGAAGAGCAAGATCAAAAAAAAATAATAAATCAATTACTCAGGGGAAAATATTAAAATATTCTCTCCTTTTGCTGTTGCTGGCTTTTATGATAGCCATGGTTTATCAGTACAGGCATGGCGTTCTGTATTGGCTGGGTTTTAAAACAAATAAACGTATTGAAGCTTTATATAAAGAAGAGCGAAAAATTGCCGATCTGCGGACTTATGAAATTATAGCAAGGCATAAAGATAAAGTTTTTGGTATTGATGTATCGCACTATCAGGGTAAGATTGACTGGGAAGCTGTAAAAAATGATAATATAGATTTTCCGTTAGGATTTGTGTTTGTACGTGCAACTGCCGGAAGAGACGGTCTTGACAGTGAATTTAAAAATAACTGGAAAGGCGCTAAAGTTAGCGGTTATTTAAGAGGGGCCTACCATTATTACAGACCGGATGAAAATTCGCTGAAACAAGCTGATAATTTTATTAAGAATGTAAAACTTAAGAAAGGTGATCTTCCCCCTGTACTGGATATAGAAAAAATACCAAACAGACAAAACCTTGACAGCCTTAAAATGGGTTTAAAGCGCTGGCTTACAAAAGTTGAAAAGTATTACGGCGTAAAGCCTGTTGTTTATAGTGGAGAGAGCTTTTATACTGATTTTCTTAAAAAAGAATTTGAGGGTTACGATCTTTGGATAGCTAATTACAGTTTTTTTGAAGACAGGATAAGAAAAGAATGGCTTTTCTGGCAATTTACTGATAAGGCAATACTGGAAGGAATAGATACCAGCGTTGATGTAGATATTTATAATGGCAGTTTTGAAGAACTAAAAATGCTTGCAAAATAAAAAAGCACCCCCAATGGAAATAAGGATGCTTTTAGTTAAGATTGGTTGTTGGTTTGTGGTTCAAAAATAGGGCACAACCTGTCCTGAAAAAATACCTAATAATGGGTATTTTTAAAAAATCCGGCATCATTGCTTTAAAACCTTTTCAAAACATATGCTGTTTTTTATTCCTTTATATTGTCCGTAATTTGGTATAGATCTGTAATTATTGCTTTTATATAAAGCAACAGCACTGCTAAATGAATACTGGTTTCTAAAATACATTTAGTATAACTAAGTTCTGCAGCCCATTTTTCAAGTTCCATTAATACTTTGGTGGCAATACCCAGCCCTCTTTTATCTTCCAGGACATACATTCTTTTTATCTCGGCAATTCCATATTCATATTCTTTAATAGCGCCGCAGCCAACAGGTATATTATTCTGATATGCAACTATAGTATGTTTAAGAGCATCAATTTTGTTATACTGTGCAAAAAAAACATTTTTATTACCATTTAAAATGTGTAGATGTTTATCTAATAAATTTACCAGATACTGAAAATCTTTATTATTAGAATCTGTTCGTAATAAGTGTATCATCATTTCATTTAATTAGAATAAAAAAGCGCGGAAATATTTCCGCGCTTCTATAATTTAAAAGTTTTCCTGTTCCGGTACTTCGTGGCCACCCTTTGGTGAGTGAAAATCAATTTTCTTTTTGCGGAGCTCAAAGTTCTGCCCAAGATACACCTTACGTACAATTTCATCCTGTACCAGCTCTTCGGGTACACCGGCTTTAAGTATTCCTCCTTCAAACATAAGGTATGTCTTGTCTGTAATTGCAAGAGTTTCCTGCACATTGTGGTCGGTAATAAGAATTCCGATATTTTTATTTTTTAATTGGGCTACAATTCGCTGTATATCTTCAACCGCTACAGGGTCAACCCCTGCAAAGGGTTCATCAAGAAGGATAAATTTAGGGTCAGTAGCCAGTGCACGTGCAATTTCAGTACGACGTCGCTCACCACCCGATAAAAGGTCGCCACGGTTAGTACGGATATGTTGTAAGGAAAACTCATCAATCAGGGCTTCCATTTTTGCTTCCTGTTCTTTTTTAGAAAGATTAGTAAGCTGTAATACACTTAAAATATTATCTTCTATACTTAATTTTCTAAAAACAGAAGCTTCCTGCGCCAGATAGCCAATACCATGCTGTGCCCTTTTGTACATTGGAAAATTGGTAATTTCAGTCTTGTCAAGAAAAATCTTTCCGCTGTTTGGTTTTACCAATCCTACTATCATATAGAAAGATGTGGTTTTACCGGCACCGTTCGGCCCTAATAATCCTACAATTTCACCCTGATTAACTTCTACCGATATCCCTTTTACAACACTACGGCCTTTGTATGTTTTAATTAAATTTTCTGCTCTTAATTTCATAAGATATCTGTTTTAAACAGTTGTAGTGTTGTTGGTGTTTTCTTCCAGGGCTTCCCAGAACTCATAAGCCCGGCGAAGATGAGGAATAACAATAGTTCCGCCAACCAGCGTTCCTATACTTAAAGCTTCCATTACCTGTTCTTTAGTGAGGCCTTCTTTGTAGCAGGTTTCAAGATGGTACTTTACACAATCATCACAACGCAATACTACAGATGCTACTAATCCTAAAAGCTCTTTAGTTTTTACATCCAGGGCACCTTCCATATAGGCATTGGTGTCAAGGTTAAAAATACGTTTTATAACCTTGTTGTTATCAGCCAAAAGCTTCTCATTCATCTTTTGGCGGTACCCGTTAAATTCGTTTACTATATCAGCCATTGGTTATGCGTTTTGTTGTTTAGCCCTTTTTTTATCCATTCTTGCTGCTATAAATATACTGGTTTCATATAATATTGCAAGTGGTATGGTTACAATGGTCTGGCTCACTACATCCGGAGGTGTAACTATAGCTGCAATAATAAGTATTATTACATAGGCATACCTTCTATAGTTTCTAAGGAATTTCGCCGAAACTAACCCAACCTTAGAAAGAAAGTACATTACTATCGGCAGCTCAAAAACCAGTCCGCACGATATAGCCGTTGTTTTTACAAGACTTAGGTAAGAGTCGAGGTCAATATCATTTTTCACCACGTCACTTATTCTGTAGTTTGCTAAAAAGTTTAATGACAGCGGTGTTATAAGGTAATGCCCAAAGAATACGCCGGCGAAAAATAATAATGAAGTGAAAACAATAAATGCTGCAGCATATTTTTTCTCTTTGTCATATAGTGCAGGGCTTATAAATTTCCAGAACTCCCATAGTATAAAAGGAAATGCAATTATAAAACCGGCAGTTATGGAGGTCCATATATCGGTAGAAAACTGCCCGTCCATAGAGCGGCTCTGAATTTCAAAAGGAAGCTCTTTGATACAGAAGCTTTTGTCGAGATCATACTTATTTGCAAGGTCGCAAAAAAAGCGATAGGTAATAAAATCACCGCTTTGCGGAGCAAAGATGATCTCATCAAAAATAAATCCGCTAAAAGCAAAGGCTACGCATGCGCCAACCAAAATAGCTATACAGCTTCTTACTAATAACCATCGTAGTTCTTCCAGGTGATCCAGAAAAGACATTTCGCCTCCGGGAGTTTTTTTTCTTGCCATGTTATACTATTCCTTCTTTTAAGATGTCATGTAAATGTAATATACCTTTATACTCACCTTCATCGGCTACAACAAGTTGTGTTATAGCAAAGTTTTCCATAGTATTAAGGGCATCTGCAGCCATTTCGGTGCTTTTAATTGTTTTTGGGTTTCGGGTCATTATATCAGCAGCAGTTACGCCTGCAATATTGTCCCTGTCATTAAGCATTCGCCTGATGTCTCCATCAGTAATTATGCCTATAATTTTATTGTTTTCTATAACCGCTGTAACACCGAGCCTCTTTTCAGAAATCTCAACAATAGCTTTTTTAATGCTGCAATCCGGGCTAACTTGTGGTTTATGTGTTCCGTCAAGCATATCTCCTACGCGCAGCAGCAGTTTTTTACCTAAGGCTCCGCCGGGATGATATTTAGCGAAATCTTCGCTTTTAAAGTCACGCATTTCCATAAGGCATACCGCAAGTGCATCACCTAAAGCAAGCTGTGCCGTTGTACTGTTGGTAGGCGCCAGGTTGTTTGGGCAGGCTTCAGACTCTACATACGCATTAAGTACGTAATCAGATTCCTTTCCTAAAAAAGAAGATTTATTTGCAGTCATAGCAATAAGAATATTGCCATAACGTTTCAGTAAGGGTGCAAGCACTTTTATTTCGGGGCTGTTGCCGCTTTTTGATATACAGATAATTACATCACCAGGCTGTACCATGCCTAAATCGCCATGAATGGCTTCGGCGGCATGAAGAAAAAGTGAAGGTGTTCCTGTAGAATTAAGTGTAGCAACAATTTTCTGAGCAATAATGGCGCTTTTGCCTATTCCGGTAACTACCAGGCGGCCCTGGCTTTTATAAATTATTTCTGCTGCCTCGGCAAAATCGTTATCAAGGTATTGCACCAGATTAGCAATGCTCTCACTTTCAGAAAGTATAGTTTTTTTGGCAGATGCCAGTATTGCGTCTCTATTTATCAATTTTGTGAAATGTTTAAAAAGTTGTGCGTATTAAAGATTTTTGTATCTTTATGTTCTGCAAATTTATGTAAATTACTATTAATAAATAATGAAATCGACCGAAATTGACTTACACAAAGAGTTAAAAAAATATTTTGGTTTTAACAAATTCAAAGGCCTTCAGGAAGATGTTGTAAAGAGTATAATTTCCGGCCACAACACATTTGTTATTATGCCTACAGGTGGCGGTAAATCTCTTTGTTACCAATTGCCTGCGCTGGCACTCGACGGAACTGCAATTGTAGTTTCACCCCTAATCGCGCTTATGAAAAATCAGGTGGATGCTATTCGCAGCCTGTCTTCAGAGTCCGGTATAGCTCACGTTTTAAATTCCTCACTTACAAAAACAGAAATTAATCAGGTTAAAAAGGATATAACATCCGGTTTGACTAAGTTGCTGTATGTGGCACCAGAATCGCTTACTAAAGAAGAATATGTGAATTTCCTTAAAAGTGTTCCGCTTTCATTTGTAGCGATAGATGAGGCTCACTGTATATCAGAATGGGGACACGATTTCAGGCCGGAATACCGTAACCTGAGAAATATTATTAAACAGTTAGGAGATGTGCCAGTAATAGGGCTTACTGCTACTGCTACACCTAAGGTACAGGAGGATATACTTAAAAACCTTGATATGGTAGATGCCAATACTTTTAAGGCATCTTTTAACAGGCCAAACCTGTATTATGAGGTTCGTACAAAAACTAAAAATGTAGAATCGGATATTATCCGTTTTATACGTCAGCATAAAGGTAAATCAGGTGTTATTTACTGCCTGAGCCGTAAAAAAGTTGAAGAAATTGCACAGGTGCTGCAGGTAAACGGCATTAGTGCCGTTCCGTATCATGCAGGACTTGATGCCAAAACCAGGGCCAAACACCAGGATATGTTCCTTATGGAAGATGTAGATGTGGTTGTTGCTACTATAGCCTTTGGTATGGGTATAGATAAGCCCGATGTTCGTTTTGTTATTCATCACGACATTCCAAAATCATTAGAGAGTTACTATCAGGAAACCGGGCGAGCCGGGCGTGATGGAGGCGAAGGGTACTGTCTTGCCTACTACTCTTATAAGGATATTGAAAAGCTTGAGAAATTTATGTCAGGCAAGCCTGTAGCAGAACAGGAAATAGGGTATGCACTGCTTCAGGAGGTTGTTGCTTATGCTGAAACATCTATGTCGCGAAGAAAGTTCCTGCTGCATTACTTTGGTGAGGAATTTGACGATGTGAATGGAGAAGGTGCAGATATGGATGATAATGTACGTAATCCTAAAAAGAAAACCGAAGCCAAAGACCAGGTGGTAACTTTACTGGAAGTTGTAAGAGATACTAAACAACTGTATAAGTCTAAAGAAATCATATTTACGCTTATAGGTAAAATAAATGCAGTGATAAAAGCACATAAAACTGATGCACAGAAATTTTTTGGCATTGGAGCAGGCTTTGATGAAAAACATTGGATGGCACTTATAAGACAGGTTTTGGTTGAGGGCTATCTTGCTAAGGATATTGAAACGTACGGGGTGCTTAGGCTTACCGAAAAAGGAGCTGAGTTTATTAAGAATCCTAAATCGTTTATGATGAGCGAAGATCATGACTACAATGAGAGTGATGATGAGACTACCGTTACAGCATCTAAATCTTCAGGTACTTCTGATGAAGTGCTTATGGGTATGCTGCGTGACCTTCGTAAAAAAGTAGCCAAAAAGCTTGGAGTTCCGCCTTTTGTAGTATTCCAGGATCCATCGCTTGAAGATATGGCGCTTAAATACCCTATAAGCCTTGAAGAGCTTGGCAATGTACATGGGGTAGGTGAAGGGAAGGCAAAAAAGTACGGTAAAGATTTTGTTGAGCTTATAGCCCGTTATGTAGAAGATAATGATATTATGAGGCCTGATGACCTTGTTGTAAAATCTACCGGAGCTAATTCAGCTCTTAAGCTATATATCATCCAGAATATAGACAGGAAACTTTCGCTCAATGATATTGCTAAAGCAAAAGGCCTTGATATGGAAGCGCTGCTTAAAGAAATGGAGCAGATCGTTTATTCCGGAACTAAATTGAATATTAAGTACTGGATAGATGAAATACTGGATGAAGACCAACAGGAAGAGATTCATGATTACTACATGGAATCAGAATCAGACAGCATTAAAGATGCCCTGAAAGAATTTGATGGCGATTATGATACCGAAGAGCTAAGGCTAATGAGAATTAAATTTATCAGCGAAGTAGCGAATTAGTTTCTGGTTGTTTTGTTAGTTGACAGTTTTCGCGAGCTGAAAAAAATAAAAAAAATCCTGAAGCAATTCAGGATTTTTCTGTTTTTACGCAATATAGGTTTTATAATCATGTTTTCCACTGAACACTGAACACTGAACACTGAACACTGAACACTGAACACTGAACACTGAACACTGAACACTGAACACTGAACACTGACACTGAACACTAAACACTAAACACTAGCCTTCATACAGTTCTCCTCTGTGTGGCTTTAAGGCATCGCGTACCTGTATCATGTGTTCATCCGTAACTACCATCCAGGCAATAGCATGCATGTTATTAATAACCTGAAAGCCTGTAATGTTAAGTGGTAATTTTTCTATTGCAATATATTCTTTAAGGTGTTTTTCGTGATGTTCGGCTGTTTTAGCGCCCGCTTCCCCACGAAAATCCCATATTAATTTGATTTTTCTCATAATGTAAAATGCAAAGTAGCAAAGTTACAAAGTTTGTACTATTTTTGATTATAGTTGGAGATTAAGTAATGGCAAGAACAATAATGTATTAAGTGCATTTTTGATAAATACATTTAAATAAATGAATTGTAAAAAAGTTGTAGTTTTATTATTACTGCACCTGAGTTGTAATAATGTAGAGAAAAAAAACAGTAAATGATGAAATTTCACATCAGGAAATTACAAAACACAAAGAGGAGCGGGAGAATTTTGATAATTTTTTTAGTAAGTTTCGTTCTGATTCTTCATTTAGATTGTCCAGAACTAAATTCCCCTTAGATGGCTATAACTCCGACGAAAAAGAGATCGATTCCAGAGATACATTATATGTATGGTCTAAGGAAGATTTTAATTTTTATGCGGAAGAGGACTTTAAAAAACAGATATCTATCAATATAAAAGAGCATATAACAAAATCTGACTCATTGGTTTTCTATAGACGATATATAGAAGATTCGGGATATAATATTAATTATAAGTTTAATATCATCAGCGGTAATTGGTATTTAGTTTGTTATTCATATAAAAATTATTAGGATGTAATACAGATTAAATTGTGCGATGAAGTCTTATAATCTTAAAAAAAATAAATCTTCAAAATAATTTAATATTATTTCAATTTTTGAACTATTTTAGCTTTACTAATACGATTTAGTAAAGCTAAAATTCAATAAAATGACCTTAAAAAACATCTTTTTCTCTTTTTTGATATTATTTTTTACTTCAGGTATAAATGCACAGAAAGTTTCGGTGCAAAAAAAATCTTTGGTAGGCAACGGAATAGCCGAGTTTATCCCTACAGGGTTTGATAAAAATCTAACACCCTCATTAATCTTAGCACAAGAACCTGTTCAAATAGGTGAGCTACCCGGAAGCTGGAAGCTAATACCTGAATTTATAGTGAAAGAAGGCAAGGCAGGTGCTTCTTTAAAATTAACAGGTAATATTAGTTTATACGGCGGTGGTGAGGTAACAGGGCCATTACTTCGTAACGGGCAGTCGATAAAATTATGGAATACCGATACCGGGGCTTACAGCGTTGAGGGTGGTAAAAGATTATATCAAAGCCACCCGTGGGTAATGGGAGTAAGAGACAACGGTACTGCTTTTGGTATTCTGTTTGACAGTTCCTGGAAGGCAGAACTTCATACAAACTCAGATGAAATTGTTTTTAATACGGAAGGTGCACTTTTCAGAATCTATATAATAGACAGGCAGTCTCCGCAGGAAGTACTGATGGGACTAGCTGAGTTAACAGGAACAATTAAATTACCGGCCCGATGGACATTAGGGTATCACCAATGCCGATTTTCCTATGCCACAGAACAGCGCGTTCGTGAAATAGCTGATACATTCAGGACTAAAAATATTCCTTGTGATGTGATATGGATGGATATTGATTACATGGATGAATACAGGATATTTACATTTGATAAGAATCAGTTCCCTAATCCTAAAAAACTGAATAAAGATCTTCATGATAAAGGTTTTCGGGCTGTATATATGGTTGATCCGGGAGTGAAATTTGATGAAAATTACAGTGTTTATCAATCGGGTAGTAAAAATGATATTTGGGTAAAAAATCCTGATGGGACGGATTATCATGGTAAAGTATGGCCGGGCTACTGTACTTTTCCCGATTTTACGATGCCGAGAACAAGGAATTGGTGGGCAGGACTTTACAAGGATTTCCTTGCTACAGGCATAGATGGTGTTTGGAATGACATGAATGAACCTGCAATTTTTGATGGTGACCTGCCGGAAAACCAACGTTTAGGTACAATGCCGTATGACACGCCTCACAGAGGTGGAGATAATTTGCCGGAAGGGCCTCATTTGCTGTACCATAATGCTTATGGAAGGCTGATGGTTGAAGCATCTTATAAAGGAATCTTAAACGCTAATCCTGATAAAAGACCATTTCTGCTTACAAGGGCTAATATTTTAGGAGGTCAGCGATACGCGGCTACGTGGACAGGGGATAACTATGCCAGCATGGAACATTTAAAACTTTCTGTTCCTATGTCAATTACACTTGGCCTTTCCGGGCAGCCATTTAACGGCCCTGACATTGGAGGGTTTTTAGGCAACACAAGTGGCGATTTATGGGCAAACTGGTTAGGCTTTGGTGCATTTATGCCTTTTGCCCGTGGACATGCCTGTAATGGGACTAATAACAAAGAACCCTGGGCATATGGCGAGGCAATAGAAAAAACGTCAAAAATCGCATTAGAACGCAGATATCGATTACTGCCTTACTTATACACGGTTTTTCATAATACATCTGTTACAGGTTTGCCTGTAATGTGTCCTGCTTTTTTTGCTGATACTAAAGACCCTGATTTAAGAAATGAAGAACAGATTTTTCTGGTAGGTGAAAACCTTTTGGTTATTCCTGCATTTGCCAATAAGCCTACATTACCTTCAGGTATCTGGGAAGATATTAGTTTAGTAGATGGCGATACTAATGATGCTTATCAGGCCAAACTAAAAATAAAAGGGGGAAGTATTATTCCGGTTGGAAAAATAATTCAGAATACAGGAGAAAATTCATTTGATCCGTTAACATTGATTATATGTCTTGACGAAAAAGGCAAAGCAGAAGGAAAACTATATTTAGATGATGGTGACGGATGGGATTATAAAAAAGATGATTATAGTCTTCTTACGTTTGTTGCCGAGAAACAGGGTAATGACGTTCTTATAAAAATATCGGATAAAAAAGGAAAGAGGAATTTTGAAAAAGATTTAAACAAGATAACTGCGGAAGTGATTATTAACGGTAAAAAATATAAAGGTAACGGTACTTCAAAAGGTGTAATTAAGGTAAGGATAAAATAAATATAATGGTATATGTTTTCAATGTGAAGGTTTTTAAAAGCTGTTGGGTATTGTTTGTTGTAAACTTTATATATTTATCCTTTACAGATAACCTACAGAAAACACCAATCTAATGAAATACCTATACGCAGTCACTTTACTATTTACTATTACATTATCATCGGCACAGGAACTTAACCTCCAACAGGCAAATGCTCTTGCAAAATTGCCGATAAAGTGTCTTCAGCAGGAGTACCCTAATAAATTGAGCCAGTTATTGGCAGATGCTTCTGAAATACAATCGCCTAAACAGCTACACCCTGCGTTTTATGGTTGTTTCGACTGGCATTCATCGGTACATGGGCACTGGAGTTTGGTATATCTGCTTAAAAGATTTCCGGATATTGAAGGCAGGGATGAAATTATCAATAAACTGAAAATTAATCTTTCAAAAGAAAATATAGCGCAAGAGGTAGCTTATCTTAATAAAAAACACGAAAAATCGTATGAGCGTACTTATGGCTGGGCATGGCTGCTAAAGCTGCAACATGAACTGGACAGTTTTAATGAGCCATTTGCAAAAGAACTGGCGGTTAATTTACAACCTTTAACTAATGTTCTTGTAGAACGCTATATTGAATTTTTACCTAAACTTAATTATCCGGCGCGTGTAGGTACGCATACAAGTACTGCATTCGGACTTAATCTTGCCTGGGATTATGCTGTTTATGCTAAAAACTTACCATTGCAAAAAAGTATTAAAGATAATGCATTACGATTATTTAAAAATGACATAGACTGTCCGTTTGCATGGGAACCAAGCGGGACCGATTTTCTTTCGCCTTGTATGGAAGAAATAGGTATTATACAGCGCGTTATGCCTAAACCTGAATTTTTAAAATGGCTTAAAGATTTTGCCCCTGATTTATTTGATAAAAAATTTACCTGGGAACCGGGAATGGTATCAGACCGTACCGATGGGCACCTTGTGCATCTTGATGGGCTTAATTTTAGTCGTACATGGAATCTATATGCATTGGTGAAGCAATATCCTAAAGAACTGGGGCATTTAAAACCATTAGCAGATACTCATTTTAAACATTCGCTGCCTGCCATTACCGATGGTAATTATGAAGGCGAACATTGGCTGGCATCTTTTGCGTTATATGCTTTTGAACAAAGGCAGGATATGCTGGAAAAGAGATAACAGGCTTTATACATAATAGAATAATGAATAGAAAATATTCATTAATTTTGCGCCATGCCAAGAGAACTTCAATTACAGGTAGCGCCCGAAGTGGCAGCACAGCAACCATTACTAATTAACCATATTGCTAAACTTATGCAGGTAAACCCTGCTGAGATTAGGCATATTGCTATTATTAAGCGTTCTATAGATGCTCGCCAGAAAGCAGTTAAGATTAACCTTAAAGTGGTGGTGTACTGGAATGAAGACTATAACGAACCTAAAACCCAACTGCCTAATTATAAAGATGTTTCAGGTAAGCAGGAAGTTATTATTATAGGTGCAGGCCCGGCAGGACTTTTTGCTGCACTTCAGTTAATTGAACTGGGATTAAAACCAATAGTTTTAGAAAGAGGTAAAGATGTGCAGGAACGCCGTCGTGACCTTAAAGCTATTAATCGCGACCATGTTGTCAATGAAGATTCTAATTATTGTTATGGCGAGGGTGGTGCAGGAACTTATTCTGATGGTAAACTTTACACTCGTTCAAAGAAAAGGGGAGATGTAGATCGTATTCTTGAATTATTTGTTGGTTTTGGTGCAAGTGAAGAAATATTAGTAGAAGCTCATCCGCATATTGGTACAAATAAACTTCCTAAGATAATCAAAGCCATGAGAGACAAGATTATTGAGTTTGGCGGACAGGTACTTTTCAATACCCGTGTTACTGATATTCTGGTAAAAAACGACGAAGTTGAGGGTGTAGTAACCCAAAATGATGATGTTATAAAAGCATCTAAAATAATATTAGCAACGGGGCATTCGGCAAGAGATATTTTTGAACTTTTAGATCGTAAAAAAATATTTATTGAAGCCAAACCTTTCGCACTTGGTGTAAGGGCAGAACATCCGCAAAGTCTTATAGACAGCATACAATACAGTTGTGATTATAATACAGGAAGAGGTGAATACCTTCCACCTGCTCCGTACTCCATTGTTAAACAAGTAAACGGCAGGGGAATGTATTCATTCTGTATGTGTCCGGGCGGTGTAATAGCTCCCTGTGCTACCAGTCCGGGAGAGGTGGTAACTAATGGATGGTCGCCATCAAAACGTGATCAGGAAACGGCGAATTCAGGTATAGTAGTAGAATTAAAATTAGAAGATTTTAAACCGTTCGCGAAACATGGTGCATTGGCAGGTATGGAATTTCAAAAAGCTATAGAGCAAAAAGCATGGCATCTTGCGGGCGAAACACAGCGTGTTCCGGCACAGCGAATGATAGATTTTACGCAAAGTAAAGTATCTGCAGATATTCCTAAAACCTCTTATGTTCCGGGTACAACGCCTGTAGAGTTAGGGCAGGTATTTCCGGGATTCATAACTCAGGTTTTGCGTCAGGGATTTGTTGATTTTGGTAAATCAATGCGCGGATATTTAACCAATGAAGCTATATTGCATGCTCCGGAATCAAGAACATCATCGCCGGTACGCATACCCAGAGATAATTATTCACTGGAGCATTTGCAGATAAAAGGATTATACCCTTGTGGTGAAGGTGCGGGCTATGCGGGAGGAATTATTTCTGCGGCAATTGATGGAGAAAAATGTGCCATTAAATGTGCAGAAAGTTTGGCATAACCGAGCATACTTTAGATTAGTTTAATTTTATGTCTGAGATATAATTTTCTATATTCGTGACCTGTTTATTTTTCTTATAATATCTTAAAATGAAGAGATTATTTGTCTTTTTCCTCCTCACCATATCATTAGTGGTTTATCCACAGTACAATTTCAAAGTAGCAGATTCTGTACTTGCAACATTCAACAAACCGGGTTCTCCGGGAGTATATGTATTAGCATGCAAAAACGGAAAGGTTGTTTATAATAATAAAGGTGGTTATGCCAATATAGCTGCTGGGGAAACTATAAATGAAAAAACGCTGTTTAATATTGCATCCGACACCAAACAATTTACTGCTGCCTGTATAGTTATGCTTGAGCAAAAAGGAAAACTGAAATTTGACGATAAGTTATCAAAATACTTTCCTGATTTTCCCGAATATGCTAATAAAATTACTATTCAGGATTTACTTTACCACACTACTGGTTTAAAAGATTATCGGACGCTTGTATGGATAGCAGGCAGGGATGAAGAATATCTTTTAGATAAAGATATAAGAAAATATCTGGCTATGAATGATGTTAACTTTGAGCCTGGAACAGAATTCAGCTATAGTAATTCTAATTATTGGTTTTTAGGGCAAATAGTAGAACAGGTTTCAAAAATGCCACTTGCAGAATTTGCAGAAAAGGAAATATTTAAACCTTTAAAAATGAATAATACACACTTTGTGCGTGATATAACCAAGTTGAAAAATGTTGCTATTGGTTATAATTTAGAGGATGGCAAATATGAAGTTTGTGATACCGATAATGGTGTTTTTGGTGGGAGTGGTATTTTATCTGCAGCTGATGATATGTTGAAATGGCTTAGTGAAATGAATACTAAAAAGGTACTGGGTACTGCTTTTTGGAATGGTATGTTTAACGGCAAACGATATGAAATTCAGGAAAATTTATTTTATTCAAATGGCTTGGAATTTAGCACTTATTCAGGCAAAAACAGGATATCTCATGGGGGAGACCTGGATGGCTACCATTCTATAATGAGTTATTTCCCTGAAGAAGATCTTGATATTATTGTTTTTACAAATAGGGGAGATTTTAATGTTCATCGTATGCACAGTGCCATAGCAAGCGAATTTTTAGGTTATAAATTCAAATGGCCTGCGGGAGCTGGAAGTTCACAATCGGCAAAATTATCTGAAGAAGTACTTTATAAATATACAGGCTTATATGAAGCTGAGCAAATGGTATTTGAGATTACAGCAAAAGATAATACTTTAAATATATTGCAGGTGTGGGATAATTCAGTATATAGTCTTCAGCCTGTAAAGGATAACCTGTTTACTTTTTCAGAAGCAGGAGCCAGTTTTTTATTTGATGAAATAACTAATGGCAAGGCTCAGGTTATGCAGATTACACAGTCAGGACAGAAAATAAGCTTTAAAAGGATTGAAAAATATAACTTACCGGATTATAGTAAATATACCGGACGTTTCAGTTGTGAATCCCTCAATGCAGAATATACCTTTTTTGTTAAAGATGGAAAAATGTTTTATAATATAAATGGGGGAAAAGATTTATCAATTGGTCCTCTCGATAAAGATATTCTTGTTATTGATAGAGGAGAGGTAACTTTTCATCGTAATCCTGATGGTACCTTAAGCGGTTTTACATTAAACCATGAAAGAGTAAAAAATCTGGAATTTGTGAAAATATAGCTATTTAATAAACAGCCTTTCATCAAATTCAAAAGGTTCTATAAGCTTTACTTTTATTTTTTTAAAGTCTTTATGTGCAGGGTTAAGCAGGTAATTATATTCGCCCTGCACAACGGCAGAAGGTACCTTCATAACTGCAAAAGCGTTATCATTTATAAAAGCATCACCCATTTCCTGTGTAGAATGCGAATGGGGCAATAGCTTCCAGTCATTAGGTATTGCTTCAGGTTTTATATATTGTATCGCTACCGAATTTGGTATTTCTATAGCAATAATAACATAGTCTAAGGGTAATATCCCTAAGGGTGTATGTACAGCAATTTCTGTAGTGCATAGTGCCCTCGACTCACTGGTATATACCATAGGTATGCCTTTGCTATTCCATCTTCCTCCTGCTTTTTCGGCACCACGACCTGAAAGATCGTTAGCATATAGTGATTTGCTTAAACGAAAAACTATCATGCCAATATACCATGTTCTATCCTTGTAAGCTCATCTTTTAAAAGGCTTATCCCAAAAGAACTGTCAAAAAGTTCTTTAGGTTTTATTTTTCCAAGGGCAAGGTTTTGGGTGTTTAGCCAGGTATTAAAGTTTTGAGTGTTGCCAAAAACCTCAATTCCTTTTTTATAAAGCAATGCTATTTCAAGTATTTTTTCAGACTGAAGCGCGTCAAAAGTACGCTCTTCTTTTTTATAGCGTTGCATGGTACGTTCGGACACATGAAGAAACCCTGACCATTCGGTAAGGTCAAAAGGGCTTTTTTCCATAAAGTTTACAAACACAGGAAATTTTATTCCCTGCCTGACCAATGATATTAGTGACATGATATTTTGGTCGTCTATGGCACCATAACTTAGGTTTGAACTAAACAAATCAATCGCTTCCATACATCATCGTGTTTTGATAATACAAATTTACGAAACTTGTCTTTAATTTTACGACAAATGTCGTTAATTTTTTCTTTCTAAGAAAAAAAATAATATTCATTTTTTAATTTGAACCTGTAGCACAGTATTTGATAACATAGCTGTATATAAAAGTATTAACAATTGTTCAGCAGGTTTATAATTGATTAGTGAGTAAATTTGTTGTACTAAATTATTTGTCATGGCAGTTAAAAAAACAATACAGCTTTCTAAATCTGAGATTATAGATAAATATGCAGATTATTGCCTTATGAACGGTCATAAACCTGCATCGGTTTATAAATTTTCTAAAGACAATGGTTTTGAAGAAGCCGAATTTTATAAATTCTTTACATCATTTGATTCACTAGAGCATTTTTACTTTGTAGAAATGTTTACTTATACACTTGAAGCATTACAAAAATCTCCTGCGTATGCAGAATATAATGGGATAGAGAAGCTTTCAGCCTTCTATTTTACTTTCTTCGAAATGGCAACAGCCAACAGAAGCTACATTATATACACTATGGAAGAAGGAGGGCGCGGACTTAAAAACCTTATGAAGCTTAAAGCGCTTAGAACTGAATTTATTCAGTTTGCAGAAACAGTACTTGAAAAACCTGTACATATAGAAAATGCACGTGCCGATAAATTACAGGGCGAAGCATTGCGTGAAGGAGCATGGCTTCAGTTTCTTTCTATATTTAAATTCTGGATGCAGGATACTTCACCGGGATTTGAAAAGACAGATGTGTTTATAGAAAAATCGGTTAAGGCTTCTACAGATCTTGTGTATAACAGCCCGCTAAGCAGTCTATTAGATCTGGGCAAGTTTGTGTGGAAAGAAAAATTTACCGCATAAGCTATGAACAGATTAGATTCAATTCCCACAAATAAGATTGACAGGGTTACCAAACTGGTAACTACAGGTGTAAAAATAGGAGGGAATTACCTGAAATATTATGGACAGAAAATGGTAAATCCTGATCTGACTAAAGATGCCCTGCATAAAGATAACGCTGAAGATATTTATGACAGCCTTAAAGAGCTTAAAGGAAGCGCGCTTAAGGTTGCCCAAATGCTCAGTATGGAGAAAAATCTGCTGCCACAGTCGTATGTAGAAAAGTTTTCTTTGAGCCAGTTTTCGGTACCGCCACTTTCAGCTCCTTTGGTTATGAAAACCTTTAAAAGCTATTTTGGTAAAGAGCCGCATATGCTTTTTGATATGTTTAGTGCAGAGTCTATAAATGCAGCAAGTATAGGGCAGGTGCACCGTGCTAAAAAAGATGGTAAAGACCTTGCGGTTAAAATTCAGTATCCGGGCGTAAGAGAGAGCATTGGTACCGATATAGCTTTGGTAAAGCCTATAGCTGTACGAATGTTTAATTTACAGGGAGCATCTGATGAGTATTTTAAAGAAGTAGAAAATAAGCTGATCGAAGAAACAGATTATGTGCTGGAATTGCAGCAGAGCGAAACCATACGTAAGGCTTGTGCACACCTTCAGAATATAAAATTTCCAACATATTATCCTGAACTGTCCTGTGAAAAAATAATCACTATGGACTGGATGAAGGGTATTCACCTGTCTGAGTTTTGTAAAACTGAACCTTCTCAGGAAAAACGCAATAAAGTAGGTCAGGCACTATGGGACTTTTACATGTACCAGATACATGTTTTAAAGAAATTCCATGCCGATCCACATCCGGGTAACTTTTTGGTCGATGAAGATGCTAACCTTATGGCGATTGATTTTGGCTGTATGAAAAGCATACCGGACGATTTTTATTTTCCGTATTTTGACCTTGCAAAAAAAGAGAACCTGGATGATAGCGTTTTCTTTAACCAAAAGCTTTATGAGCTTGAAATCCTAAAGGAAAATGATTCGCAAAAAGAGATTGAATTTTTCTCTACACTGTTCCATGATCTGCTTACTGTATTTACAAGACCTTATCAGCAGGAACGATTTGATTTTTCAGACACTTCATTCAGTGATGCCATTGCGCAGTTAAGCGAAAAGTTTGCCAATGACAAAACCCTTCGTAAAATGGATGGTAACAGAGGTTCTAAACATTTTATTTATGTAAACAGAACCTTTTTCGGATTGTATAGTTTACTATTTGACCTAAAAGCCCAGATAGATATTTTTACTTATGACAGGTATGTAAAATAAAAAAATCCCCAATAGGGGATTTTTTTATTTTTAGGGCTGCGGTATTTGTTCTACAATAAGAGGGTCGCCAACCAGATTATAATAAGTACAGGTCATGCGCTCTATATCTACTACCCATTTTTCTACGCCGGCTTTTGCCGATTGTCTGCAAAATGTCATGTAGTCTGTTTCTCCGGCCTGATGAATTTTAAGTGCATCTGCAAGAGATTCTTTATTACTGTTTTTTTCAATTGCCATTAACGGGTATTTTGCCGGAGTCTGGGTCATATAATTATCGCCTCCACAATATATACTGTGTCCGTCGGTCACAAAAGTGCTATAAGAATGCACTCCCAATTTTGCAATGTCCTGAATATACTGGGGAAAATCGGATCCTGATTTAACTTTAGAATGCGCAGATTTAATTTCTTCAATAGTAAACATATTTTAAAGTATTTAAAGTTGATAAATTTTAACTCTGCAAATATTCAAAACATATTAAACCTGAAATTGTAAAAAATCGTTTTTATTGATTTTTGGAAGAAAAGAATTGTTCGGGTGTTTGCCCGGTAAATGTTTTAAAGTCTTTTATAAAATGCGACTGATCAAAATAACCTGAAGCATACCCTAATTCGGTAAGGCTTTTGTCTGCCACAGGATTATTTATGACAGAGTTAATGCGGATAATAGAAGAATACTTTTTAGGTGTTGCACCTACTATTTTTCTGAAGCGTTTTTCTAATGGACTCTGACTGATATACAGGCGTTGTGAGAGTTCACCAATTCTCAGGGTACCATTTGAATTTATGATGAGGTCTATGGCATGCGAAACCAGATTATCGGTTTCACGTTGTTGTAGTTGTGAAAGCAGGAAAGTTTCAATAATATGAATTCTACGGTTATCAGTTTTGGCTTCGGACATCTGCTCTTCAATAATTTCAATAATAGATCGAGGAATAAATATGTCCAGCGAAAGACTTTGGGTAAAAATTTCATTAAGCGGAATTTTAAAAAAATGGGAAGCGCCTGTTTCCGTAAAGAACACTAAAACAGTTCCAATGTCAGCTGAATTTTTAAATACCTGATAAGAATCCTGGAGTCCTGTTATACCGGCAGAAGCCAGTCTGCCTTCACCGGCGCCTTTTGTTTTTTGCAGCGAGCCACGATATTGAAATCCTATGACTACTGATGTGCCCGGTAATACCTTATATTCATCGGCTTCGGTAATTTCAGAAATTACGAAGTACTTTATATAGGGCTGTAAAGCCTGACATGGTATGTGTTTTTCAAACCGCATAACCAAAGGTACTTAAAAGTAAAAACAAAATCATTTTACTGTTTAAAAGATGTATTTGTTTTATTCGAGACCTTTTTTATCAGGATGCCAAAAAGGTTTTGTTTTAATTTGTTTAGCAGAAAAGTTATGTTCTTTTTTAAAATAGTTATGCAGCGTTACACAAAAAGCTGTTTCTCCGGCAATATAAACGGTAGTATTTCCTTTAGGGATGCCATTCCATGTAATTTCAGCAATAATATCATCAGTAATATTGTCTGATGCTGTTATAAAACCAAAATTACGTTTAGGGTAAATATCATCAAAATAATGCGTTTTTGAAGAAGAATACACAATACCGGATGCTGTTTTGCTTAATCCTGTATGTCGGTTAAGCTCGTAAAGATGTGCCAGAGAAGAAATATCTCCAAAAAAAAGATGGTTGTCTGCATCTGGGTTTATAGTGAACTTTCCTTCCGGTCCCCTAAAGTAAATTATATTGCCGGGTTCAAGGTTTTTTACCCATTTAGCCCCCTGCCCGTTAGAAAAAGTACAGATGGCAAGATCTGCCTCATTTCTAAATTCATCGTAGTTCCATATAGAATATGTGCGTACAAGATCATTTAATGATATAATATTTTCAATGCCTACAAAAATGCGTAATTGTTGTCCCGGAATATAGTTTTTGAAGCTGTTACCGTTAATTTTTATGCGCACATGATATGTTGAAGGTGTGATTTGTTCTTTATGTATCACCACCGCGCTATGACATGTCTTATTGATGATAGTTTTTATAATACTCATTGTTCAGTTATTTTTACTGATGCAAAGTACTTTTAAAACTCCTTTATTTTAATTTTACAAAACAATTAAATAATTGGACTATTCGCGGAATCGTTTTCTGAATGAAAGAGGGGTTTCTCCTGTTATTTTTTTAAAAAGCCTTGAAAAATAGGCGTGATCTTCGTAGCCAAGTGTAAAAGCTATCTCTTTTATATCGTTGTTAGTATAATAAATTTGCTTTTTGGCTTCAGTAATCATGGTATCCTGCAGCCAGTGTGTTACAGATAACCCTGTAGCCATATTTAAACAATGATTAAGATGAGAAGTTGTTATGTTTAGTTTTTTAGCGTAAAACGAAGGCAGATGTAAAAACGAATATTGGTCTAACAGATTTTTAAATTTAGATGTAATAATAGCGGCCTGACTTTTTGGCTGAGGTTTTACGTTCCCTTTTTTAAGGTATAAAGAACAGGCCTGATTAATGAAAGCGGTTAGGAGGCCATTAAGAATAAATGATTTATAAGGGTTTTCGGTTGTAAATGTACGATACAGCAATGCGGCAGTTTCTTCCAGATCGTAATCTTCATCGCTTTCCAACTGTAAATATTGCTGCTGTGCCGAAAGGTTTTTAAGCATTTCACTACAATGATTGGGTATCAGAAAAGACTCTACAGCCATAAAATAGCCTTTAAAATCATCACTTACTTTTTTAGGAGCATGTACCTGATATGGCTTTACAGTCATAAATCCCTTTGCCGAAAGATTCATTTCTTCCATGTCACAATGAAAAATAGCCGACCCCTTTTGTGCTATAAAAAAGACATAATGATCATCCATATGTTCCTGCATGTGGTCCTCTGGTTTTTCTTTTTTCTTTTGTGAATTTAACGAAATATAATGCATATCAATTCCGCCTACAGCTCGTGCATCCTGTTTGTTTATTGGTATATTTTTAAGTGTTTTCATTATTTATAAGTCAAAGTATAAATGTATTACTTTTTTTAAATCGCTATACCGCTATCAAAACGTTAAACGCTCTTTAATCCGCGAAGTTTTTATTATTTTTGGAAGCTATTAGGATGTTATGACAGAAGAAAAAGTAATACTTGTAAACGAGAAGGATGAGCAGATAGGGCTTATGCCCAAAATGGAAGCACACGAAAAAGCTTTATTGCATCGCGCTTTCTCCGTTTTTATTCTTAATTCCAAAAACGAGATCATGCTGCAGCAGCGTGCAGCTCAAAAATATCATTCGCCCCTTTTATGGACGAATACTACATGCAGCCATCAGCGTGAAGGCGAAAGTAATATCCAGGCCGGTACCCGTAGGCTTAGAGAAGAAATGGGTTTTGAAACAGAGCTTAAAGAACTTTTCTCGTTTATTTATAAAGCACCATTTGATAACGGACTTACAGAGCATGAGCTTGATCATGTTATGATTGGTTATTATAATGAAGAACCTAATATAAATACAGAAGAAGCCGAGAGCTGGAAGTGGATGAGTATAGATGCTGTGAAAGAAGATATGCAGAATCATCCGGAATCATATACTGTATGGTTCAGGATAATTTTTGATGAGTTTTATCATTTTTTAGAAGACCATAAATTATAGTTTAATAACTGGTACTTATTTTAATATACAGTAAGCCGGTAACAAACAATTAAAGCAATGAGAGTAACCGTAAGCAGAAGCGCCCATTTTAATGCTGCCCACCGACTGTATCGTAAAGATTGGACCGATGAGCAGAACAATACTGTTTTCGGCAAATGCAATAACCCTAATTTTCATGGGCATAATTATGAACTCATAGTAAGTGTTACGGGGGATATAGATCCGCAAACAGGCTATGTTATAGATATTAAAATACTGAAAGATATTATTGCCGATGAGGTAGAAGTACCTTTTGATCATAAAAACCTGAACCTGGATGTGCCTGAATTTGCAGATCTTAATCCCACAGCCGAAAACATAGTGGTTGTGATATGGAACAGGATAAGAAGACGTATTGAAAGCACTATGGATATTGAAGTAGTACTTTATGAAACACCACGAAATTTTGTAACCTACAAAGGAAATTAATTCAACCAAAAAACAATATGAGCATGAAATTATACCCATTGGTTTTTGAACCAATACTGCAGGATAGAATCTGGGGGGGCACTAAACTAAAAACCGACTTAGGTAAAACTAATCTGCCAACCGAAACTACAGGTGAAAGCTGGGAACTTAGCGATGTTAAAGGCAACGTTAGCGTTGTAGCTAATGGTGAGTATAAAGGTAAAACTTTGACTGATCTGCTTGAGGAATATCCGGCAGAAGTACTTGGATATAAAGTGCATGAAAAGTATGGTAAAGAATTTCCTTTATTGTTTAAATTTCTTGATGCTAAGGATGATCTTTCAATACAGGTGCATCCTAATGATGAGCTGGCAAAAAAACGTCATAATTCTTTCGGTAAAACAGAAATGTGGTATGTTATGCAGGCTGATGAAGGAGCACGAATTATTGTTGGGTTTAAGGAAAAATCGAGTCCGGAAGAGTATCTGGAACATTTAGAAAATAAAAACCTGATCAAGATACTTAATGAGGTTCCTGTAAAAAAAGGAGATGTATTTTTTCTTGAAACAGGTACTATTCATGCTATTGGTGCAGGTATAGTAATTGCAGAAATACAGCAAACGTCTGATATAACATATAGAATATATGACTGGGACAGGGTAGATGCCAATGGCAATTCAAGAGAGTTGCATATAGATCTTGCTCTTGATGCTATGAACTATAATACTACAGATACCCAGAAGCATTATACTACTGTAGAAAATACAAGTAATGTAATGGTAGACTGCCCATATTTTACCACCAGTTATTTACCACTTAAAGGCAGTTGTGCTATAAATAAAGAAGGGAGCAGTTTTACGGTTTACATTTGCACAGAAGGAGAATTTGAAATAAATGCAAATGGAGAAGCATATAGTTTTAAGAAAGGTGATACAGTACTAATACCGGCTTCACTTAAGGTTTATATACTTTCAGGAGAGGCTACACTTTTAGAAATAGGTATTTCTTAACAAAAGAGTGAAAGAATAATTGTAATTTTGCAAAGAATTTAAAAATCAAAATAGGGATGGCAAGCGTTAGAAACTTAAAGAAAGACATCAATTTCGTATTAGGAGACATTATTGAAGCAGTTTACATGTGGGAAATAACTTCAGGAGGCAAGCCAACTGAAAAATCAGAAGCGCTTATAGATGAGGCAATTGTTACTTTTGACAGCCTTATAGCTAAATTAAATGCTAAAAACGTAGAAAATAAAAAAGAACACTTCAGAGCTATTAACAAGCAATTGGAAGAATCTGCTACACAATTAGTTGAAAAAATCAACGCGCTGTAAGCAAAAAAAATCAATAAAAGTGCCTGTAAATAGTTGCAAAAGTAAAAAACGCAATATATATTTGCACCCGTATTGAGAACGCCGGTGTAGCTCAGCTGGCTAGAGCAGCTGATTTGTAATCAGCAGGTCGTGGGTTCGAGTCCCTCTATCGGCTCAATAAAAAAACCGCTTAGTTTCCTAAGCGGTTTTTGTGTTTATGTTGGCGTCTAGAAACCTACTTTACTTCAGCAGTTTCAGCACTCTTTCTTTCAGCTAAGTACTTCGTAAGCATTTTTCCATAAAGCGATTTAGCTACTTTTGGTGACATACTTTTTTGAATAGTATCAAGGTACTTGATGTTAATGTCTGCAATTTCAGAAAGGGCCAAATACGGGCCTATCTCATTTTTAGCATGGTTAAGTGCAAAATTGGCGGTATAAAGATATCTCCTTTTAATAAGCTGCTCAGATTTTGCTGCTATACTGTCAAGTTGTTTTACATTACTGTTTTTAGTCGCTTCAAGATTTTTAGCTACAAGATCAAGGTTGTCGCTTGTAAACTTTGCCTTTATTTTTTCGAACTCTTCATATAGTTTTTGATTTTCAGAACCTGTTATTTTAGCCCTGTGAAAAAACTCTTCATTAGAAGTTTCTATTCTCATTTCGCCAGGTTCGGCAAAAAATGGAAGACTTTTATCTACCGAATTGGTTTGTCCGCGATCCAGGAAAAGATAAAGCATTTCAGGAGAATCTATTTTTAGGTAGCTCTCAAAAGTTGATTTTCCGTTTATTACAATAGTATCTATAGCCACAAGCGAAGTATCTACAACCTTTTGTATATATAGGGTTCCCTTTTTTAGTCCTTTAATATTTCCAGTAAGGTGAAGATTGGCATCGCCATGATCTTCTTTGTTGCAGGAAACCAGCATTGCCACTGCTATAAGGGCAAGAATAGTTCTTTTCATATATGTAGAAAGCTTTTTAAAAATTTCCCGCAAAGTAATGAAAATATTACACTTAATGCTGAGGCAATTTTAAGAAATTATCAGCATTCCAAAAAAAAAGCTTCCTGTAATAAGGAAGCCTTTGGTTATAATACGCAGATGTTATTCCAGTAAAAGATTTACAAGTTTTACATTGGTTTTGTGTACAAAGTTTACAAATAAACCGCTTATGCCTAATGAAGTCCTTTCTACTGTAGTACATGTTTTAGTCGTTCCGGCTCTTCTTGGTTTTTCTTTTTCAATATTTGCATCCTTAACCGATGATGATGTTGCGGTTTCCTGTGTTTTTACAGTTTTGGCAGCTGTTTTATGGCACGAAGTAACGGTAGTTTCGTGTCCTTCAGCTGATGGCGGGCTTACAGGTTCATCTGTATTTGCAAAAGCAGCTGTGCCAAATACAAGTAATAATAAGGTTAATAATTGTTTCATAGTTGGTGGTTTTTGTTGCGTAATAGATTGTTGGTATAGATTATCCCTTAAGCCATGCCTCTCTTAATTTAGTTTTAGAATTATCTGTTGCATGATAGCCTTCGCTATCTTCCATAGGCAGTTTAACAGTGCCTTTAATAGTTTCTTCTTTGCCGTCACGTTTGATGGTAACAGTAATAGTATCGCCTTCCTTCCATGTTTCGGTAGCGCCTATAAGATCATAAATATTATCAAGATTATAAGCAGTACCGTTTATAGCCAGTATAACATCACCATTTTTTATACCCAGATTAGTCATAAACTCATTAGGCGTAATATTAGGCAGGATAACAATTTCTTTAGAAGGATTTACCGTAATTAATGGTACCTGATTATTTTTAAGGAATGGGTTACCCGGAATTTTAACAGTAGCTTTGGTTACGCCCATTTTAGCAAAATAAGTGTCATAAGGTATTGGTGTTGTGCCGGAAACATATTTTTTAAGGAATTCGCCAATTTCAGGATATGTAAGCCTGGTTATTGTAGCAAACAGGTCTTCGTCATTAAAAGGTTTATTACTGCCGTATTCTTTAGATAGATCCTGCATAAGGCTTAGAATACCTCTTTGTCCGTTACTGCTTTCACGCATTTGTATATCAATGCACATTGCTATAAGCGCTCCTTTAAGATATACATTATAATAAGCATCTTTGTAAGGCTGCTTCAATATGTTTTTACTCATATTGGTAAAATCCATAGTATCGTCAAAACCTTTAGACTGCCTTATTTTATCGGCAATTCTTTTAAAGAAGTCATCTTCGCTGATAAGTCCTTGATTTACCTGGAAAAGGTTGGCAAAATATTCTGTAACACCTTCATACATCCATAAATGTTCACTCATTTTTGGAGTGTTGTAATTAAAATAATGGATTTCTTTAGAGTGTACACTTAGCGGTGTAACTATATGAAAAAACTCATGTGATACAACATCCTTTAAGGTAGCAAGCAGTTGTTCTAATGGATACTCTTCAGGCATTACTACAGTGGTAGAGGTAGTGTGTTCAAGAGCTCCGTAACCATGAGCATCTGTAGGAGTGCCGTTAGTAAGATATATAAGAACGCTGTACTTTTTAGTAGTGTTTATGGGGCCTAGAAATTTTTTCTGGGCGCGCATCATTCGTTCCATTTCCGGAGTAATTTCTTTTGCTGTAATACGTCCGGTAGGAGAATATACTGCAATAAGTATTTCCATACCATCTACTGTAAAAGTAGTGTAATCAGGTTTAGAATACATAATAGGATGATCTACAAGATCAGGGTAACGCGGAGAATTGAATACATCTACCTCATTACTATTGTCAGTATCTACAAGAGAAGTTGCTGCCCATAGAGTAGAGGGGTGAGTTATGGTTACTTCATAAGGAACTTCGCCTTTATTTTCAAAATACCCTATAAATCCGTGAATATTAAGTACAAAATTTTTATCGGCATCAATATTAGTTCCCGCAGGAGAAAATATTTCGTGCGTGCTTTCTATATCATAAGTGTCATTAACAAAATAGGTAATCTTCGCCAGTTTTTTAGCTCCCTCTATTTTCCATGAGTTTTCATCCGGCCTTGTAATTGTAAGCTCTTTTCCTTTTTTATCAAATGCTTTTAAGCCTTCAATATATTTACCATAGTTGTCTTCAGAATAAGTTCCCGGAACAATTTTAGGTATAAAAAAGGTAGTTGTTTCTGTGTCAATAGCAGGCGGTGTAATGGTAACCATTACTTTATCGTCTTTTACATTTTTAAGATCAATGGCAACTTTTAAGTCTTTGCTTTTCTGGGCAAAAGCCATACTGCCAAAAGACACTGCAATTGCAAGTGTACAGATAAATTTTTTCATAATTATGGTCTTGATATCATGTAAGTCGATTGAATGGCAGTTTTGTTACATGATAAAGATAAAAAATATCATAATATGTTGAGTATTATTTATTAATACGATATTTGTTCGAGTTAGTTTGTATCATTAACCATAAAGCACCAATCACTATTGTTGGAAAAAAAATGTAGCTTTCTACTTCCGGCCAGTTAAAATAATAGCTTATAAGGCTGCCTAAAAATATTAATCCGGCCATTGAAAACATTACATTTCTAATAAGTGTGGCAACGCGTTTAATGTCTATTTTTTCTTTCCCTTTTGCCGACATTGTGTTATAGCCGGCAATAAGGAAATACATTTTAGCATATTTTACGGCAATACCTATTAATATAAAAAGAATTGCAATTCTGTACATAGTTTTATTGTTTGGTTATCCAGTTGGTAATTTCGGTAAGTACAACCGGTGATATAGTTTCTTCTATAGTGCCATATTCCTGAATACTGCCCGTGCTGCACTCCTGGAATAAGTGGTTAAGCCCGGGGAAGCTTTTAGTAACTACTTTTTTGTTCCCACTTTTTTCTGCGGCTCTTTTTATGCCATCAAGATTTGCCTTTGCAGCAACCTGTGTATCTTTTTCACCATTAAGGGCAAGAATTGGGCATTTTATATTTTGTAAAACAGGGGCAGGGTCGTACCTAAGGAAATATACAAACCAGGGAGAAGTAACCTGTTCAACCTGTCCTAATACTACGCGGCCTATTTCATCTTTTGGTACTCCTTTTGAAGCAAAAAACGGCCCAAATTCTTTTTCGAAAATTTCAGAAACTGCAAGCTTTCTTGCTTTTTCATCATTCTCGGTAAGTATAATGTCATAGGCTTTTCTAACAGTACTGCCCATGCTTGTAAGCTCATCTTCGGGTATGTCGTTTGCTTTACCTACAAGATAATTTTGCAATATCATAAGCTCATTTCCTTTTATTCCCGGCCCGGCCATCATAACTATAAAAGCTATATCGCTATTCTTTTCTGCAATAAGCTGTGCAATAAGTCCGCCTTCACTATGGCCTATAAGGCCTATTTTCTTTTTATTGATTTCTTTTCTTGTTTTCAGGTAATCTAATGCGGCCTGGGTATCTGTAGCAAAATCTGCCGAAGTACCTGTTGCAGGGTTCCCTCCAGATCCGCCAACACCTCTGTCGTCGTAACGTAATACTCCTATACCATTTCGGGTAAGATGGTCTGCCAGTACAAGAAAAGGTTTGTGTCCGAGTATTTCTTCATTCCTGTCCTGAGACCCACTTCCGCTTATTAATATTACAACAGGATAATTACCATCTTTTTTAGGTAGTGTTAATGTTCCGGCAAGGGTAATGCCTGCTTTTTCATTTTTAAAAGTTACATCTTCTGTATAATAAGGAAAAGGTGTTTTAGGCTCCTGCGGGCGGTTCAATTTTGTTTCTACTGCTTCCCCTTTGCTTAAATCCAATGCAAGGGTATAATCACCCTGTGTAAAGGTACCTTTTATAGTGCCATTTTCAAGCTTTCCTTTGTAGCTGATACCTGCTGCCGGAACTCCGAATGTTAATATGTTTTCTGTAAAATCGATATTTGGGACAGGAATATTTTTAGCCCCCTGGTCGGGGCTGTCCATAGTCGCAGTATAACCTGCAACACCCTGGGCAATGTTTACAATAAGTTTTAGCTTACCGCCGGGTACCACAAGGTTACCCTGCCATTTGCCTGTAATGTCCTGTGCAAACAGCGTTGAAGTGAGCATAAGTAATAATAACACAAGTGACCTTTTCATATGTTGATTGTTTATTGGTGAATTATATAGAATAGTATTTTTGCCAGTATTTCGGCAACTATCAATGCTACCGCAAACCATACTTTTTGAGTGGTTGTTTTAAGGTTAGTTGCTGTTTTGAATCCATTATAAAGTATAGCTATATACCATACTAAAAGCGGTATTGTAATTAGTGATAATAAAGTAGGTAGTAAAATTTCCATGGGATTTATATTCGTAATATCTGATCCGAGGTTCATTATTTTTTCACCAAATGCTGTCATATAACCATTTATGTTGGTTAATGTATCAAAATAAAAAGGCAGTCTGGCCAGCATTACTGTTCCTAATATATCTATTGGCCTTGTTTTGTTGTTAATAGATCTGCCAACAACATAAAGCGCAATAAACAAAAAGGCAATATTAAATACATTATCACTAAAAGGCTCGGCGAAAGCTACTTTATCAGTAAAATGCATATCAATAACCCCGTCAAAACGGGCATTAAAGATAAAACCTAAAAAGCTGCCTATTAATGTAGCTGCTAATCCGAGGGCAAGAATCGGGCGTCCGTCATATTTTTCAAACGGATTAAAAAGTAATTTTTTCATACTATGGTGGTGGTTATTTATTCTTCAGGGGTTAGTCGTTTTATTTTTTCTATAAGGTCATCCAGCCGGTTTCTTACGGTAGGGTAGCTGATACCTATTTGTGAAGCCATTTCTTTGAGGCTTCCGCCGGAGAGAACAAACTGTAAAATAAAAGCCTGTTCATCTGCGGGAAGATTTAATAAAACAGGTAATGGATAATTTCCTGAAACCTGGGTGCTGCAGGAAGGGCATGATAACTGAGATACATGAAGTGCTCCGGAGCAGCTGGGGCAGGCAATAGGCAGCTTTGGTAATTGCATGGTTTAATTTTTAACTTAAAGTAAGCTTGTTTTAACAAAATTAAGTAAAAAATAAATAAAGTTAAAAATTAGTTGCGTTTATTTTATGTTTGGTGTAAAAAAAAGCTCCTAAATAGGAGCTGCATATTAAAATTTATTCTTGATGTAATACTTAGAATCCAGTTCATCATCTTCAAAACTGTTTATTGGTTTAGGTTTAGGCTTTTTGGCTGCCACCTTTTTCTTCCACAATTCAAAATTATCTGATGATAATCTCTTATGCATAATCTCTGTCACTTCCTTTTCAGATATTCCAAATTCTTTCTTGATCTCTTCAAAAGGCTTTTTTTCCTCCTGGGCAAGCGTTACAATCCTTTCTAACGCTTCCCTGTCCAATTCTGTACGGTTACTCTTTTTCATCAGATGAAAAATTAATCAGATAATGTTTTAAATGTTTAAGATTCGTTAATCAATATTACTAAAAAAAATTATTAAATGTATATATAAGATGTTTTTTTAGTGTTTTTTGACAATTTTAAAAAAATCGTTGAGTAATTTTTAATTCTTTTAGGGAAGATTGTGAAATCATTGAATTTTTTCGTGTGAAAAAAGACTTACATTCACTTTAATCTTTTTAATCAGTATATAAAAATAAAAGTTTAAGTGTAGATATACGCCCAGAAAATAAGCACTGCCTGTAATGGCAGACGTATTAATCGTACCCATGCAGGTAATCCTAAAGCGGCTTTTTCATTGGTAACCATATATACATTTGCAGGAAAAACAGCTATAAGTAAAGCTATTATTCCCCATGCTCCCCAATTGGAAACTGAAGGAATACACAATACTATACCAAATAAAATTTCAGCTGTGCCACTAATGGCATTAAGCATTTTGGGAGATGGCAAATAAGGCGGTATTATTTTTAAATACATTCTTGGCATCCTGAAATGATTAATTCCTGCTAAAATATAAAGTACAGCCATTAGGTAAAGATGCCAGGGTAGTATCATAATAATGTTGTTTAACCAAAGTTAATTCTTTTATATATTTGATCTATGATAAAATTTGCAATACATAGAATATCTGTTATAATATGCCTGTTAATTGTAGTTTCCTGTGGCAAAGAGAAAACGGACAATGCTGAGGCTGCTGAACAAAAGCAAATAATTAAAGACAGCATAATTACTAAAGACACTGTGGTTTCCCGTGTTTCTGATACTATAGTTCACTCAGCAGTTACCCCTATAGCTTCGGGTTGTAAGCTATTGCATAGTGGTACGTTTAGGTATAAAGATACTGATGGTGATGATGTTATTGTAAGAATAAATGGCGAGTCGTGGACAGAAGAATATAAAAAACGCGAGTATATAGCAATATCAAAGATTAAATGGATAAGCGATTGCGAATACGAAAACATGCTTGTTATGTCAACCCTGCCAAATTTTAAACTTCCACCAGGTACTGTAATGCAGGTTACTATAGATGAAGTTAAAGGGAAAGATGTATATATTACTGCTACTGCCGAAGGTAAGAGTTATCATGCCAAACTTACTAAAATCTAAGTTGGTTAATATATCCAGCGTAACCTATGTATTATGTGTCGCAACTAATATCGTCCCACTCCTGATCCATATAATTTATCAGCCAATTAAGAGCGTAATGTCTTTCATATACTACTCCGGGATGGACTATTTGCATTTCCTTACCATTAATGCGTGCATCAACACAGGCCCAGTCCATGCGGTAATATAGATCGTTAGCATCCAGTATTTGGCTTTTCGATCTTAATTCCCAACTGTTATTTATAAAATCATTGGGGTCTTTTTTATCTCCTATAGGATAATTCTCCGGAGTGATTTTATTTAAATCACATAAATGGTCGGGAAATTCAAGGTCTTCAACAATGTTTAAAGACCAAAGCAGTACCCATATTCCTTCACACTTCCAGCTTTCCTTAAACTTTTTTTCCTCTGTTGGGTTATTTAAAAATTCTATTTCCAGGGGAGTTAAAAGATTTGAAAGATTATGGTAGTGTATATATTCAAGAGCTTCTTCTCCTGAAAAAGTATTAAAAGCTACAAAATTTATAATACAAAGTATGGTCACTCTTTCGGCTATTTCTACAGGGCTTCGTAATATTATTTCTTCATCAGGTTCAATGTCAGGGAGCCAGTCATTAGTTTTTATACCTGATTTTTTGAGTAATTCTTCTGACTTCTCTTTTCTGCTTTGTTTCTTTTTGCGAAATAAACTAAACATACTATTTTAAAATTTATCAAATATAAATAAAAAAACCTGCAACGAAAGTTGCAGGTTATAATACTAAGATCTGTTACCTCAATACTATTTTATAAGTTCAAAACTACGCTTCACAAAAGCAGTAAGTTCTTCACCTTTAAGCAGATTTTGCGACAGCTTGGCAAGATCTAAAGCTTGTTTAACTAATGCCTCCTGGTGCGTTTTATCAGTATTACTTATTATACTTGAGGATAGTTCATGATTTGTGTTTACAACCAGATTATACATATCCGGGAAGTTACCCATACCAAACATACCGCCCCCGCCGCTGGCGCTCATTTCTTTCATACGGCGCATAAATTCCGGCTGTGTTATCATAAATGGAGCAGCATTACTGTCCATAGCTTCAAGCTGTACAGTGTAGCCCGATTTTGGAATGAATTCTTCTATAGTAGTTTTTAGCTTTTCTTTTTCTTCATCGCTAAGTTTAGATGTCTGCTCTTCATCTTTTTTAATGATCTTATCAATATGGTCAGCATCTACACGTGCAAACGTGAAGTTTTCGTTATCAGCTTCAAGTTTCTGTATAAGGTGTGATACTATAGGAGAATCAAGTAGCAGTACTTCGTAACCTTTATCCTGCGCAGCAGCTATATAACTGTGTTGTGCATCTTTGTTTGAGGCATAAAGCACTACAAGCTTACCATCTTTATCAGTTTGGTTAGGAGCCAGTTTTTCTTTTAGTTCATCAAGTGTAAAGAATTTACCATCTACGGTTGGATATAGTACAAAAGCACCTGCTTTTTCATAGAATTTAGGCTCGCTAAGCATACCGTATTCCAGTACTATTTTAATATCGTTCCATTTTTGCTCAAAATCTTCACGGTTTTCGTTAAACAACGATTTAAGCTTATCGGCAACCTTACGTGTAATGTAATTTGAAA
Source organism: Flavobacterium sp. NRK1 (assembly GCF_024054175.1). Lineage (GTDB taxonomy): Bacteria > Bacteroidota > Bacteroidia > Flavobacteriales > Flavobacteriaceae > Flavobacterium. Next base: position 399,180 of record NZ_JAMXLA010000001.1, on the reverse strand, counting down.
TTTTCTTTACGGCACCGTCAGCCTGCAAGTAAGATCGTGATACGTTAAGAGGGATATCCGGAGAGTCAATTACACCGCGTAACATGGTAAGGAATTCAGGAACAATACCCTCTACATTGTCAGTTACAAAAACCTGGTTTTGGTAAAGCTGTATTTTATCTTTCTGTACCTGTAAGTCGGCAGAAAGTTTAGGGAAATATAAAATACCTGTCAGGTTAAAAGGATAATCTACATTAAGGTGAATATTAAAAAGCGGCTCTTCAAACTGCATAGGGTACAGCTCATGATAAAATGCTTTATAATCTTCTTCTGTAAGATCAGATGGTTGTTTAGTCCAAGCCGGATTAGGGTTGTTTATTATGTTGTCAACCTCAATTGTTTCTGCTTTATAATCTTCAGGAGCATCTTCCGGCTTAGGAAGTGTCTCTGTACGGGTACCAAACTTAATAGGTACCGGCATAAATTTGTTATATTTTCTAAGCAGTTCGCTGATTTTGCTTTCTTCAAGAAATTCAAGTGAATCTTCGGCAATATGCAGTATTATTTCAGAACCTCTTTCAGTTTTGTCAGAAGGTTCAAGTGTAAATTCAGGGCTGCCGTCACATATCCAGTGTACTGCAGGTTCATCTTTATATGATTTTGTAATTATCTCAACTTTTTCTGCCACCATAAATGCAGAATAGAAACCAAGACCAAAATGTCCGATGATACCTGAATCTTTGGCAGAGTCTTTATACTTTTCTAAAAATTCTTCAGCACCTGAAAACGCAACCTGATTAATGTATTTCTCTACTTCTTCACCTGTCATACCAATTCCCTGGTCAATGATGTGAAGCTTTTTACCCTCTTTATCAATTTTTACTTCAATAACAGGGTTGCCGTATTCAACTTTTGCTTCGCCAATACCGGTAAGGTGTTTTAATTTGAGCGTAGCATCTGTAGCGTTTGAAACCAATTCACGTAAAAAGATCTCGTGATCGCTGTATAAGAATTTCTTGATTAAGGGAAATATGTTCTCTACCGAAACATTAATTTTTCCTGTTGTCATAGTAATATGTTTTTTATATGATTTAGTTTCTTTCTTCCATTCAAATAAGATACCAATAGCTATATGGTGACAAATTGGCATTTGTTTTTTTGATAATTTGATACAGTTTACAAGACATATTTGTTAAAGAAAAGATGATTTAAGAAAAGATTAATACAGTGCCAATGTTTTAAAGCTCTTATATGATAAGACCTTTTAAAATGGGTATTTACATGATTTATAAATAGATATGGATTACAAATCTTTAATTTTTTTCTTATTAAAAAAATAATGTCCCTATTGTAAAATAGCTTGCTTATTCACTACTTTTATACTGAAAAATCAGAATGGATTTAAACCTTTAAAACCTTTATTAACACTATGAAAAAATTTCTTTTTTTAGGCATGTTTGTCATGATGCTGGCTTCATGTGGATCCCTTGATACGAAATCCCAAATGGGCCTTAAAGGGAACTGGACAATTACTAATGTAACATACCCGGGTTCGGATTATATCAAAGTAACTTCTTTTGACGTTGCCGATTCAAAATGCTTTGTAGGGAGTAGCTGGAGTTTTGTTTCCAATAATAATAAAGGAACAATGAATTTAGGAGGTGGTGCAAACTGCCCTTCTTTTAGCAGCCCTATTGTATGGACAGTAACTAAAACAGGTGATTTTACACTTAAAATTACCGAAGGTCAAAAAGCAAAAAGAGTAACAGAAGGCTACTTTTTAAAAATGAGAAACCAAAGTGAAAATTCTTTCCAGTTGGTAGATAATGTAAATGTAGGTGGTAAAACTGTAGAAGTTGTGTACCAATTTTCAAAAATGTAATCAATAAAAACCCAAATATATCTGATCATGAAAAAGACAAAAATTTATATGCTTACCATTGCTTTAGCTGCAAGTATTGGTTTTAGCTCTTGTGACGCGGTTAAAAATACAAATAATACCCAAAGAGGTGTAGCAATTGGAGCTGCTTCAGGTGCTGTTATCGGGGGTATACTTGGTAATAACGTTGGTAAAGGCGGGAACACTGCCCTTGGTGCTATTATAGGTGGTGCTGTTGGTGGTGCTGCAGGTGGTATTATAGGTAACAAAATGGATAAGCAGGCTCAAAAAATAGATCAGGCGCTTCCGGGGGCAGATGTAGAACGAGTAGGAGAAGGTATTAAAATTACATTAGGTGAAAACTCTGTAAATTTTGATCTTGGAAAATCTACGCTTACATCTACGGCTAAAGCTAACCTTGATAAAATTATTCCTGTATTTAACGAATATCCTGATACTGACATTCAGATTGTTGGACATACTGACAGTAGTGGAAGTGACGAGCTTAATCAGAAACTTTCTGAACAACGAGCTGCATCTGTAAAAGCTTACCTTACTGGTAAAGGTATAAATTCAGGCAGAATTGTTACTATGGGACGTGGTGAAACAGAGCCTTTAGTAGAAAATACAACTAAAGAGAATATGGCTAAAAACCGTCGTGTAGAATTTGCTATTACTGCAAATGAGAAAATGGTTCAGGATGCTGAAAAAGAAGCTAAGCAATAATTGTTTACGCTATATAATTATAATTAAAATGGCTGCTCATTGAGCAGCTATTTTTTTGTAAATAAAAATAATTTGTCACAATATTGTGACAAATTGTATATATTTGTGACATGAAAAGTTCAAAAGAAAAAATTATAAATGCAGCTATTATATTATTTGGTAAAAATTTACCCTTTACCATGGAAGATGTAGCGCAACTTGCAGACGTGAGCAGAAGAACCCTTCAACGTTATTTTAGTGGTAAGAACGAATTACTTACAGCATGTAAAGATGCTGCAATGTCTTCATGCAATTCAGCTATGGTTAATGCCTATAACTCTAATACCGATAATGTAAAAAAACTTCAAGCAATGTTATCTGCTGTTATAGAAAGTGGAAGTAAATCGGTTTTTATTAAGAGGCTTTATGAAAGAAGTTCTTATACTGAAGCAGGAGGTAATGATGATTTTAAGGGTGACGATGTGAAATCTAAATGGGTTAGAATTATTTACACATTACAGGAGAAAGGGGTAATAAGTAAACAACTCTCTGTGGTATGGATATTCAATCTTTTTGGGAGCATTGCCGATGCAGCTATATTATCTATTGATAATGGAGATATAGCCAGAAATGAAGCAAAGCGTTTTGCATGGTTTTCTTTTAGTAACGGAATCGGCCTGAAAGAAAAAAAATCTGAATAATATATCCTTTAAATAAATATAAAATGAATTTATCTGTATCAGATGAAGAGCTGGTAAAATTACTTCCCGGTTTTTCAAATAAATATGCTGAGGTTAACGGCACAAATATACACTATGTAACAGGCGGACAGGGAGAGCCTTTAGTATTGTTGCCGGGATGGCCGCAAACGTGGTGGGCTTACCATAAAATATTGCCATCTCTATTTGAAAAATATCACGTTATAGTTGTAGATATTCGCGGAATGGGGAGTAGCGATACACCTCATGATGGCTATGATAAGAAGAACATGGCTAAAGATATCCTAGAACTCATTACGTCTTTAGGTTACTCAAAGGTATGTATTGCGGGACATGATATAGGAGCGAATGTAGCTTTTAGTTTCGCAACAAATTATGAGACATATACTTCGAAACTTATTATGTTGGATACTCCACATCCGGATGAGAATATGTATAAATTGCCTATGCTTCCTGTTGGCATGCCGGTTTATCCGTGGTGGGTAGCGTTTAATCAGGTAAAAGAATTACCAGAAATATTATTTGACGGGAGATATCATTTACTTCAGGACTGGATATTTGATTCTATGTTACTTAATAAATCTGCAATAAATGATCATGACAGACAAATATATGCATATCATTATAATAAAAAAGAAAATATCCGGGCGGCTAATGCCTGGTATCAGGCTTTTATACAGGATATAGAAGATATTAAAAAGTATGGCAGGATAAAAATACCTATTGCTGCCATTGGCAGTAAAGCAGGGTGTGAAATGCTAACCTATTGTCTGGCTCCATTTTCAGATTCGGTTGTTGTGAAAGAGATCAAAAATAGCGGACATTTTATTATGGAAGAAAATCCGCAACAGGTAGTGCAAGCTATGTTTGAGTTTATGCAATAAAAAAATCGGCTTAAACTTTTAGCCGATTTTTGTTTTTTATCTCCAGTCGGCAGTATTTTTATTTCGCCCGAAATAATATGTAAGTCCTATGCCTGCAGTAAGCATTTTACCTGTAAAAGTTTCACCGGTATAGCTACTGTCAAACCGGTTTTGCTGCCTGAAGTTCAGAATGCCGGAAACGTCTCCTGTAAGGGCAAGTGATTCAGAAATATATACCTGTACAGTACCGCCAAGAATAAAATTTCCAATATGGTCATGATCTTTATTTTGATAAATATCGAGCCTTGAATAACCTACGCCACTATGTAATAACAGGTTTACCGTACTGTTAGTAAGCTCTCTGAAATTAAAGAGACGGCCAATATTATAAACAGCCTGTACAGACCCTCTGTCATAAATACTTCCTGTGCCTATTGTGCCATTATCTTCTATTTTATCATGAGCATAATCAAATTTAATACCCCAGTATTCATCTATCATATACCGGAATCCCAATCCTATATGATTATAATCTGTCTGGTTAGGATTTCGCGTGTATGTTAAACCATACTCTGCTTCTAAAGAAAATTGGTTAAAACGGTTACGGGATTTGTACATCTGCGAAAAAGACTGCAACGATGCCATTAATACTAATACTGTGATTGTTTTTTTCATGTTCTACTGGTTTCTGAACTATACTTAATTTATTTAATGTTAAATTATAAAACTACTTCTTAGATTTTTTCGTAAATATATAAAAATCTTCTTGCTGGGCTATTGGTGCTTTTTGCACTTAGTATAGTAAGGGATGTTTATTATTGGTTAGGTTGGTAAAGGCGTTTTTCTTTAAGAAAGGCGCCTTTGGTATTTTAACCCGTTCCAATAAAGCTGAGTAGAGGTGATATATTTTAAAAAACGAATTTTATTATATAATTATTGAGTTTATAATGGTTAAAATAGTATTAAAATTAAAACTCCTAAGTTGCTTCTTTGTAATGAATTTTCATGATTTTGAGCTAACAGAATATTTTACAGAATAAATTTTAATAAAAATATAATATGCCTGCTATAAATGGCTGTATTAGTTAATGGGATAATCTTCATCTTAATATTTGTTAAGCGCAGTGCTTAGTATATAAGAATTGAATATTTTTGCAGAATAATAAAAAACAAATGCTTGCAGTTAAGAACATCTCTTTTGGTTATACCGATAAGATAATTCTCCACAATATAAATTTTACAGTAAAAAAAGGTCATAACATTGCTGTTATTGGCGAAAGTGGCTGTGGTAAAAGCACATTGCTAAAACTTATTTACGGTCTGTATGATCTTAATGAAGGAGAGATAACCTATAGAGGTGAAGTAGTAACAGGGCCAAAGAACAATCTTATTCCCGGTATGCCCTATATGAAGTATTTGGCGCAGGATTTTGATTTAATGCCTTTTGTGACAGCTGCCGAAAATGTTGGAAGCTATCTTTCTAATTTTTATCCTGAAGAAAAGCAGCAGCGTATTCATGAGCTTTTGCAAATTGTTGAAATGGATGCTTTTGCCGATGTAAAGGCACAATACCTTAGCGGTGGGCAGCAACAGCGGATAGCTCTTGCAAAAGTACTGGCACTGGAACCTGAAGTTCTTTTGCTGGATGAGCCTTTTAGCCATATAGACAATTTCAGGAAAAACGCTTTAAGAAGAAATCTTTTCGCTTATCTTAAACAAAAGGGCATTACTGTTATTGTAGCAACGCATGATAGTACAGATGCACTGTCTTTTGCAGATGAAACTATAGTTATAAAGCAGGGCAGAGTATTGGATAAAGCTCCTTCAAAAGAAATATACTATAACCCAAAAGATAAATATACAGCTTCGCTTTTTGGGGAAGTAAATGAAATTAAGCTTGAACTGCTAACGCTCACCCAAAATCCGGATGAGACTGTGCTTATTTATCCCCATCAGCTAAAAATAACTCCGGGCGGTCCGCTTAGTGTTATAGTTAAGCAATGCTATTTTAAAGGTAACCGCTATCTTATAAAAGCGGCATTAAACCGCCAGGTAATCTTTTTTGAAAATCCGAAAGAACTTGAGGTTAACCTTGAAGTTACACTTGCTTTAGATCCGGAAGCCTTTAGCTGAATATAAAGTTAAAGCTTTATAAGTGCGCATTCTATTTATTAGTTTAAGAATGTAAAAATCTAAAAATTAGCATTCTTTTGCATTTCATTTTTAAAGAATGTTTACTTTTACAGACTTATTTTTAATAAAATAACCAATCCATGTATCATTCAAAAATTTCAGGCTTAGGCTATTACGTTCCGGATAATGTTGTAACAAATGACGATCTGTCTAAAATTATGGAGACCAATGATGAGTGGATCCAGGAGCGTACAGGTATTAAAGAAAGAAGGCATGTAGTAAAAGGTGATGGCGATACTACCACAACAATGGGGGTTAAAGCGGCTAAAATAGCTATAGAACGGGCAGGTATAGATAAAGAAGAAATAGATTTTATAATATTTGCTACCCTTAGTCCTGATTATTATTTCCCTGGGCCCGGTGTTTTGGTTCAGCGTGATCTGGGCATGAAAAGAACTGTAGGAGCACTTGATGTTCGTAATCAGTGTTCAGGATTTATTTATGCAATATCTGTAGCAGATCAGTTTATTAAAACCGGTATGTATAAAAATATACTAGTTATAGGTTCTGAGCTTCACTCTACAGGGCTTGATATGACAACAAGAGGACGTGGAGTATCTGTAATTTTTGGTGATGGTGCCGGTGCTGCTGTGCTTTCAAGAGAAGAAGACCTTAGTAAAGGTATTCTATCTACACATCTGCATTCTGAAGGCCAGCACGCAGAAGAACTTTCTCTTATTGCTCCCGGTATGGGCAAACGCTGGGTAACTGATATTATTGCTGATGCAGATCCTAATGATGAGAGTTACTATCCATATATGAATGGCCAGTTTGTATTTAAAAATGCAGTAGTCCGTTTTAGCGAAGTTATTATGGAAGGGCTTAAAGCAAATGATCTTCAGGTAAGCGATATTGATATGCTTATACCGCATCAGGCAAATCTTAGAATATCTCAGTTTATTCAGCAAAAATTTGGGTTAAGCGACGACCAGGTTTATAATAATATAATGAAATACGGTAATACTACTGCGGCTTCTGTTCCTATTGCACTTACCGAAGCCTGGGAACTGGGTAAAATTAAAGAAGGTGATACTGTTGTGCTTGCCGCTTTTGGCAGCGGATTTACTTGGGGCAGTGCTATAATTAAATGGTAATTGCATAAGCAGACAATCTTAAACTTTTAAGATTAAAATATATATTCCACTTTCTAATGCTGAATAGGTTAGTAAGTGGAATTTTTATTTAAATTGTATTTATAAATTAATAATACTGAAAAGAATAATTAAATATATGTTCTGGCTATTGTTGGTAGTGCTCACTACTATAGTTGTTTGGTGCTGGTATCCTGATGAACCATTACCAAAAGGTATAGTTATAGATAAACTTATAGTGTATAAAGGTAAAAGAAAAATGGAGGCGTATTCGGGTAATAGATTAATTAAAACCTATACTATTGCTTTAGGGAAAAGTCCCGAAGGTCACAAACAATATGAAGGTGATAACAAAACACCTGAAGGTATTTATACCATCAATGCCAGAAACCCTCATAGCAGTTATCATAAAAACTTAGGAATCTCTTATCCTAATACTATTGATAAAGCTAATGCACTAAAATTAGGCAGATCACCCGGAGGTGATATTAAGATACATGGTCTGCCAAATGCCAGAGGCTATACAGGATGGTTTCACAACCGTAAAGACTGGACTGCCGGATGTATTGCTGTGACTAATGATGAGATTGATGAGTTATATATTGCTGTAAAACACAATGCTGTTATAGAGATTTTGCAGTGATAGAGATAAGGAGTTTAAACCTCTGTTATGTAAAACATATTCTTTCTATAAAACAAAACCCCGGGCGCAACTCCCGGGGTTTTTACTAACCTAAACCTAAATTTAATATGGAATCATATTAAGTTGTTTGCAGTTGAGGATTAAAACATTCCTCCGCCTGCCTGTTTTGTATTATTATCGCGTTGCTTACGTTGCATTGCCCTGTTTTTTCCGCCTCCAAACATATAGTTTATACCCACATAAACAGTTCTGCTTTCCCATCTGAACTCACCTTCCTGAGTAAATGGATTTTTTGTGTCAAAGCCATAACGCATATTTTTAAACATATCGCTGTAGCGTACACTTAAAGTCATTTTATTATCTAATAATGTATAACGCACACCGCTATCTATTTTATACATATCTTTAGAATTGTTTTGTACCCCATTAACTGGCCCGCGGTAAAAACCAAATAAGTTGAAGCTAAGGCGGTTATTTACTTTGAAATTACTATTTAACCTTGCATTAAATGCATTTGCGGTAATGCTTTTAATTTTTGTATCAAATGTTCCGTCTTCCTGCTCTATATTAATAACACCTTTTTGTGAGATGCTTGAAAAATCTATTGCAGGCTGGATATCCCACCATTTTAATATTTTATAATTTGCCGAAAGCTCAAAACCAAAAGCATTATTATGTTTGAAGTTGCCAAAACTCATTATCTGGTCCTGCTCATTAACGGTACTTTCATTAGGGTAAAGTATTCTGCTTATCTCGTCATTTATGAGCCTGTAATAAACACCTCCGGTTATTGATGAGCCTTTGCCAAACATTCTGGTATAATTAAGTTCTACAGAGTTTGTAAACTGGGGTTTTAATTCAGGATTACCTAATGACGTTACAAGTGGCGTGGCAAACTCCCTGATGGGTTTGGTTTGCTCAAGGCTTGGCCTGTCCACACGCCTGCTGTAGCTTAACTGCAGCATGTTTTTTTCATTAAGGCTATAGGTTAAATATGCTGATGGATATACTGTAATATAATCGTCTTTAAAAGCCGGTGTCCCGTTGTAATTGGCATTTACTTTATAGCTTTCAAAACGTGCGCCCAACTGATAGCTGAATTTATCAAATTTCTGCCCGAATGTAGCATAAGCAGAATAAATATCCTGATCATATGTATATCCTACGTTTCGCTGTTCAACAGGTATTAGTGGATTTGTAGAATTATAAGTATTGTCAGAACGTATAAGCCTTGCTTCTGCACCAAGTTCTAAAGTTGATTTATCATTTAGCGGGTTAATGTAATCAAGGTTGAAAGTAGCATTTTGTCGCTTGTCAATAACGTCATCGTTATACAGCTTTGCAGCTTCGTTACCTGTTGTAGTTGTGTAATCTACGTATTGAGTGTTTTTAGAATCGTTATAATTTCCTTCAAAATCTAATGTATGGCCTTCTTTTTCAAATTTATGTTTATAGGCTAAGTTGTAAGAGTTGTTTCGGTTATCGCCATCAAGTTTTGATTGTTGGGATATATTTTCAGATGTCTCATCCGGGCCATATACTATATCAGTACCTATTGTAGCTTTACCGCTGCCATAATTCTGATTAGTGTAAACAGATAAAGTGTTATTATCATTTATATAATAATCCATTCCAAATTTACCAAGCACATTGTCGTTATCATTAACAACATCAATAAGCTGGCGTGATTCAATATCCTGACGCTGAACATACCCACCATTAAAGTACTTACCTGAGTTGCTGCCTACGTTGGTGAAAAAGTTTACTTTACCGGTTCTGTAGTTCATATCCAGAGAGTTGTTTACTTTAGGGGTCTGACCAAAAGTAATACCTGCATTAAAGCTGCCATTAAAACCGTCGTTAGTATTTTTATGCAGTACAATATTAATAATACCGCTCATTCCTTCCGGGTTGTATTTAGCACTCGGGTTGGTTATAAGTTCAATTTTTTTGATGGAAGTAGAAGGTATCTGCTTTAGTAACTGTGCAGGAGAAATATTAGTAGGCCTTCCATCTACCAGTACTCTTACATTTGTATTACCACGCAGTGAAATATTACCATCCTGATCTACATTTACCGATGGTATGTTGTTCATAATTTCTGAGGCTGTACCCCCTGCAGTAGTAAGATCGCGTCCTACCGTTATAACCTTGCGGTCAAGTTTCTGCTCTATTGTGCTTATTTCCTTAACAATATTAACTTCATCAAGTGTAGTAGCTTCTTCCTTTATGGTTATTGTTCCTAAATTAATAGTTTTAGCAGATTCGCTAAGGGCAGCTGTTAAATTTTGGGTTTTATAACCCATAAACTGTATTTCGACAGCATAATTTTTTAACGCAAGGTTTTTAATTGTAAAAGTTCCATTATCTTCTGTAATGCCGCCGGTTACCACTGTGCCATTGTCTTTAATTACAATGCTTACGTAAGGTAAAGGTTCCTTTGTAGTGTTGTCGATAATTTTACCTGTTATGCTGCCAGGGTTTTGGGCAGTCATAGTCATGATGCTTCCTAAAAGGAGCATGCATAAAAGCTTAAATTTCATTGCTCGTTGATTTGATTGATGATTGGGCAAATGTATGCACTTTAAAACTAATATGCAATACAAAGTACCTTTTTATGCATGAAACATATGATTTTAATTTTATAATTTCATGTATATAGTGATAAGACAAAATTTAGATATTTTTGTTACAGAAAAATGAAAAAAAAGTTTTTTCATGGGCTATATAAAATACTATTTTTAGCTTTTTATTTAATTGAAGTATTAGAAATGAATACTTTAATTAACATCTTTTTTTAAATTTTTCCTGCCGGGGGGTTGCTGAAATATACTTATCTTTGCACGCTTAAAAAATAATACAAAATGACAATATCAAAAATTCTCACTTTCCATATAGAAAAGGCTATAGATGCTTTGTTTGGTGTAACTGTAGAAAAAATAGAACTGCAGGCTACACGGAAAGAATTTGAGGGCGATATTACTATGGTTATTTTTCCGCTTCTTAAAGTTATTAAAGGAAGCAATCCTGCTGAACTTGGTAATAAAATAGGGCAGTATCTTGTAGATAACGCTGCTGAGGTAGAGAAGTTTAATGTAGTAGGAGGTTTTTTGAACTTAGTAGTTTCAGACGCTTACTATATTAATTACTTTAATGGAATAAAGCAGGATGAAAATTTTGCGTTTCCTGCCCCTGCAGCAGACGGTAAAGCTGTTATGGTAGAATATGCTTCGCCAAATACAAATAAGCCGCTTCACCTTGGCCACGTGCGTAATGTGCTATTAGGATATTCTGTTGCTAATATTATAGAAGCATCGGGTAAAAAAGTCTATAAAACACAGGTTATAAACGATAGGGGTATTCATATATGTAAGTCTATGCTTGCTTATGAGAAGTTTGGGCATGGTGAAACTCCCGAAAGTGATAACATAAAAGGTGACAAGCTTGCAGGTAATTATTATGTGGAGTTTGATAAGGCTTACAAAAAAGAAATAAGTGACCTGGTTGATACGGGAATGAGTGAAGAAGAAGCCAAAAAGAAAGCGCCTATATTGCTTGAAGCTCAGGAAATGCTTCGTAAATGGGAAGCTGGGGATGCTGAGGTAATGGCACTTTGGAACAAAATGAACGGCTGGGTTTATAAAGGCTTCGAAGAGACTTATAATAACATAGGCGTAAACTTTGACAAGAATTACTATGAAAGCAATACTTACCTTTTAGGTAAGGATGTTGTTGCTGACGGACTTGAAAAAGGTGTTTTTGAAAAAGACCCTGATGGTTCGGTTTGGATTGATCTTACATCTGATGGGCTTGACCGTAAAATTGTATTGCGTTCCGATGGTACATCGGTATATATAACCCAGGATATTGGTACCGCTATACAGCGTGTTAAAGATTTTCCTGATGTTGGCGGTATGGTATATACTGTAGGAAATGAGCAGGATTACCATTTTAAAGTCCTTTTCCTTATCCTTAAAAAATTAGGATATGACTGGGCGCAAAACCTGTCTCATCTATCATATGGAATGGTAGATCTTCCTTCAGGAAAGATGAAAAGCCGTGAAGGGACTGTTGTAGATGCAGATGATTTGATGGAAGAAATGACTGCTACAGCAAAAAGTATATCAGATGAATTAGGTAAGCTGGAAGGTTATTCTGAAGAGGAAAAAGCTAAATTATATGAAACCATAGGTTTAGGAGCTCTTAAATATCAGATGCTTAGGGTAGATCCTAAAAAGCGTATCCTTTTTGACCCTAATGAGTCTATCGACTTTAATGGAGATTCGGGGCCTTTCATACAAATGAGCTATGTGAGAACAAGAGCTATACTTCGTAAATCTGATTTTGATATTGAGCAAAATATAACAACAGCTCCGCTCCATGCAAAAGAAAAAGAACTTATCAAGCAATTAGAGTTGTTTGGCACTGTAGTACAAAACGCAGCACAATCCTATAGTCCTGCTATTATAGCTAACTATGCTTATGATCTTGCTAAAGAATTCAGTTCATATTATCAGGTAGTTTCTATACTTGGAGAAGAAGATATGGATACTAAAATATTCAGGGTTCAGCTTTCTAAAAAGGTAGGCGAAACTATAAAAGCGGCATTCGGACTACTGGGTATTAACATGCCTGAACGCATGTAATTTTAAATACAACCATTACAGTGAGCCAGAATAAGCCCTACTTTTTTCAGTCATTTGCCATTATAGTTATTGCTATAGTGGCGCTTATTGGTTTTCGACAGGTTTTGCCAAAAAAAATATTTACTGAAACCACCAACAATACAAAAAATGTTGTGGTAGACAGTATGATGCTTGAGGCTGTTCAGGAAAAAGATGCCCCTGTTGAAAAAGATACACTGGAAAAAAACACACAAATAGATTTTGAGGAAGTAAATGGTATAAAATTTCCGGCAGAGAACTTTGATGATTATAAAGGTTACCAGCACCTTGTAAATTTTTATGAAAAGCTTTTACAGCTTGAAACTAAAAAGCAGGGAAATGTTAGAATAGCTTATTTTGGTGATTCTATGACCGATGGTGATATGATAGTGAAAGAATTTAGAAGCAGCCTTCAGGCCAGGTTTGGCGGAGAAGGTGTAGGCTTTGTGAATATTACATCAGAATCGGCACAATCCAGGAGTACAGTTTCACATCAGTTTTCATCAAACTGGAAAACACTATCCTTTCTTAATGTAAAAAATCCTAAAAAACCTTTTGGTATAAGCGGGCAGGTGTTTTTTGTAAAAAAAGATACTGTAGATCCTGTGTGGGTTAAATATAAAGCAAGCAATTTTGCAAATATAAAAACTCTTAATAATCCAACTCTTTTCTACGGAAAATCGGGTAATAAGCAGGCGGTAGTAGATTTTATTGTTGGTAAAGATACGATTCATAAAAAACTAAACCCTGTAAATAAGGTTAATACACTAAGTATAGGTTTAGGTGATATTAAGTCGTTTAAAGCACAATTTACAGCGTCAGATTCTATACCATTCTATGGTTTTAATTTTGACGACGGACGTGGGGTGCATGTAGATAACTTCTCTAACAGAGGAAATTCGGGACTGCCAATTTCTACTTTCGATACCAGTGTGATGAGAGCCTTTAATGATAAGCTGGGTTACGATCTTATTGTGCTGCAATATGGTACCAATGTGCTTAACTACGGTTCTCTTAATTATACATGGTATGAAAGAAAGATGGCTAAGGTTATAGCTCATCTTAGAGAATGTTTTCCAGGCGTAGCAATACTTATTATATCGTCTGCAGATAAATCTACCAAGTATGATCTGGAAATGAAGACAGATTCTGCAGTAGTGCCTTTAACACGCGCCCAGCGAAAATATGCGGTGAGCAGTGGTTCTGCTTATGTAAATCTTTACACCCTTATGGGTGGCGACGGTTCTATGGTAAAATGGGTTGAAGAGGTACCGGCTATGGCGAATAAAGACTATACACATTTTAACTACAGAGGGGCTAAAAAAATATCCGACCTTATTTATAAACAGCTAAATAACGGCTACGAACAGTATAAAAAGTTAAGAGGGCACAAAAATATTGAGCCTGAAATAATTGAGCCTGAAATAAAGAAACAGGATTCTATAATTCAAAAAACCGATACAACACATGCGCAGTAAGCTATCTACTTTTTTTTGCATACTGTTGTGCTTTTCTGCTGCAGCACAGGTTGATACTACTGAAGTAGTAATAGATTCTGTGGTAACAGATATTGCAGATATTGACACCACAGATATTGTTGTAGGTGATAACAGTATTACAAATACTGAGGCAATGAAGCTGTTTTTTGAAAAGCTTTATAAATTAGAGCAGGAGAAAGAAGGGCATGTGAATATTGTACATATTGGAGATTCTCATATTCAGGCGGATCTGATGACAGGATTTATCCGTAAGAAGCTTCAGGAAAAATTTGGAAATGCAGGCTGTGGGTTTACTTTCCCGCATAACCTGGCAAAAACTAATGGAGGGCACTATGTACGTTATAATTCTAACGTTAGCTGGCAAAGCAGGAGAAATATATATTCTACTGAAGAAGGCATGAACGTTGGCCTTAGTGGAATAGCCCTGAAAACTTCAGAAAATTTTGTAATAGAACTTAATCTGAGAGATACTTCTTATGATTTTAATACCATAAGGATAATTACACCAGGAAATAAACCAATGTTTGATCTGGCTACAAGTTCTAAAACTATTGTTTTAGAATCCTCCGTCCCAAAGAAAATAACACATAAAATTAAAAGTGGAGAGGTGCTGGGCAGTATTGCAAATAAATACGATGTTACTGTAGCCCAGTTAAAAAAAATTAACGGGCTTAGAAGCGATATTATAAGGGCTGGAAAAACACTTAAAATACCAACGAAAGAAATGCAGAAAAAAGAGATAAAGCGATCTGAATTTATCCCTTTATCACTCTCTGCAGATACACTTTCAAATTATTATCATAGTACTAATGCGCTTTCTAAAATATATATGTTGCCTGGTAAAGGTTATAAAGATTATACCTTAAATGGACTTGTATTAGAAAAAGATGAGCCTGGTTTAATATACAGCAGTATAGGTGTAAACGGAGCTAAGTGTTCTGATTATAATAAATACCCTCTGTTTTTTGAACAGCTTCCGGCTTTAAAACCTGAT
This sequence comes from Flavobacterium sp. NRK1, assembly GCF_024054175.1. GTDB lineage: Bacteria > Bacteroidota > Bacteroidia > Flavobacteriales > Flavobacteriaceae > Flavobacterium. Next base: position 383,951 of record NZ_JAMXLA010000001.1, on the reverse strand, counting down.
CTGGTTGTTATCTCCCTGGGTACGAATGAATCATTTGATAAAATGATCGGGGCTAATTATAAAGAGCAGCTTAATTTATTTATTAAAAATATAAGAGATAAAAATCCTGATGCAGCTATACTGGTTATAACACCGCCGCCATCACTTTTTAAAAGGAAATATCCTAATGTTTTTGTTGCCGAATATAGTAAGATCATACTTGCTCAGGAAACAGAACAAAATTATGCGACATGGGATTTATTTTCTGAAATGGGAGGGTTATTCAGCGTAAATCGCAATGCTTCTAAAGGATTGATGAGTACTGACAGGGTGCATTACTCAAAAGACGGATATGAAAAACAAGGATTGCTTTTTAGTGAAGCTATCCTTGAGGCTTATGATAATTTTAAATTAAACAGGGACTAATGCAGCTGACAGATATAGTGCCGCAAATTACGGTTCAGGATCTACAGGAATGGTTTTTATACAATCCTAAAGAACCTATGTTGTTTAATACCGCAAAGTTTCTAAGGCTGTTTCTTATATTCTATTTCATTTACATACTTGTTAGGAAAAACTTCAGGGCAAGAATAGTAATAACAGCAGCTTTTTCAATATACTTTTACTACCTGTGCAGCAGGGAGTATTTTTTACTTCTTATATTATCGTCTGTAGTAGATTATACCCTGAGTTACTTTTTGTACCGGGAAACCCGCACCCTGCAGCGAAAAGTTTATTTATGGTTTAGTGTAATTGTAAACCTTACCTTTTTAGGATACTTTAAATACACCAATTTTATACTGGGTAATTATAATGATCTTTTTGGGGGGCATCTTTCTTTTTATGAAGTTATGCTTCCTGTGGGTATTTCATTTTATACTTTTCAGTCTATAAGCTATATTATAGAAATTTACCGTAAGGAAATAACACCTGCAAAAAGCTATCTTGATTATTTGTTTTTTGTATCGTTCTTCCCACAACTTGTGGCAGGGCCTATTGTGCGCGCTAAAGATTTTATTCCGCAGATATACGCCAAGCTTAATCTAACCAAAGATGATGTTAACAGGGCACTTTTTCTTATCATTGGCGGACTTATAAAGAAAACAGTAATATCAGATTATATATCTATAAATTTTGTTGACAGGGTTTTTGATTTGCCCAATGCATACACACCTTTTGAGAATCTGATGGCAGCGTATGGGTATACTATACAGATATATTGCGATTTTTCAGGATATAGTGATATGGCAATAGGTATTGCTCTGTTACTTGGGTTTAAATTGCCTACAAACTTCCGTACACCATATAAATCTTCATCTATTACAGAATTTTGGAGAAGATGGCATATATCACTTTCTACATGGTTAAAGGATTTTCTTTATATCTCGGTAGGTGGTAACCGACATGGCTCTTTTGCAGGATTCTTTTTTCCGGCTGTATTCTTTTTAGCGCTTATAGTATGGGGCGCAACTTACGGACCAAGCAGTAATATCCCGTTAATATTAGGAGTAGGATCGTTATTGATTTTTACACTGACTTTTGTACTCTCTAAAGATAAAGACCGAACCATGTTTACCAATGTAAACCTTATGACAACAATGTTGTTAGGTGGACTTTGGCATGGGGCAAGTCTTCGTTTTATTATTTGGGGGGCTTTACACGGTATGGCATTAGCCGTACACAGGCTTTTCTCGGAATACTTTCCTGAGAAGAAAAACGCACCAAAAACAGGTGCGAAAAGAGTATGGACTTTTATTTCAGTAATTCTGACATTCCATTTTGTGGCTTTCTGTTGGCTGTTTTTCCGTGCTAAAGATTTTGCTACAGCCTTGGATGTAATAAATAATATAGGCAATGTAACTTTTAGTCCGGATCAGTGGGAGACTATAATAATGGGGTACAAAAATGTATTTATGCTTATGCTGATTGGATATGTGTGGCATTTTCTTCCTGAAAATATTTCTATAGCTCTTAAAAAAGCTTTCGATAAAACTCCAATGATAGTGAAAGGTATACTTTTAGGTTTAATTTTCTGGTTAGTATATGCAGCGGCTGCCGCAGGGCCTCAACCATTCATTTATTTTCAGTTTTAAATATACATTGTATAAGAATTTGTTTTTTTTCTTTAAAAGCGTAACTTTTAGAGGTTAATAGTAAAGTTTTAGTGAGGTTTTTATTAAATTACGCCTCTAAATTAACCCTAATGAAAAAAACTTTACTTATTTTATCTTTATGTGCCTCTTTTTTTACTCCTGTAAAGAGTATTGCACAAGATGATACGCCTTATACTCTTACTGTATTTAATCAGGCGGTTTACTACGGAATGTACGAAGCTACTGTTAACGAACCTGTTCCGGAAGGAGCAATTCGTTTGAGCAATTCTTCATATTCCAAAATGCTGACTCAGGATCAGCTTGACTCTTTTGGTAATACACTTACCATGACGGTTACCCTTAATCCGCTTTGTGATAATTATGACAGGATAGGTAATATCAACCTCGCTTTTGTTCCTAAAAATACTACAAGCTATAATTATGATGACGTAAGAAGAATTGAATTAGGTCGTTTCATAACTCCATTTATGGATAAAAATGAAACTTCTGTGACTGAAGTTCCCTATGTATATGATTTAGATCATCTTACCAACGTTTTTCATAACACAGCCATTACATCCCAATATGATCTTTGGGTGGAGCTTGAAGTATATGGCTATCAGGGAGGTCCCGGTCAGGGTGGGGCGGCTGTAGAAATACCTGGCTGTGCCGGTAGAAATGATGTTTATATGGGATCGCTTACTTTTGAATCTGCTACTGACAGCTCGATTGAAACTCCCGAAACATCATTCATAGCTCCGATGTCATACAAATATGAATTAAAAAATTATACGCTTGAAGGTACAGATGTGTTAGGAGAAACTACTAAAACAATTACTTTAAACCTTGAAAGTGCTGTTCAAAATGCTCAGTTGCATCTTATAACTTCTAACCACGGATCTAATACTAATGGTGAAGAATATGTTAGACGTAATCACTTTGTTTATTTTGATGAAGAACTTAAGCTTCAATACAAACCCGGAGGTATCTCATGTATTCCGTTTATAGACTACAATACACAAATAAATTGTATTTACTACTTATGTAACGGTACATCTAACCCTCCGCCAAGGCCTGATACTAATTCGGCATGGAGCTGGAATAACTGGTGTCCGGGTGACAAAATACCAAACCGTGTAATAGATCTTGGTAATTTAGAAGCTGGAGAACATAGTTTTAATATACAGGTTCCTGATGCTCAGTTTGCAGGTGGACAGGGCTACTTCCCAATGTCTGTTTATATGACAGGAGATGGTTATAACGGATTTATTTTAAATCATAAAAGTTTTACAGAACAAGCGGTAAGTATTTATCCTAATCCTGTAAATGATGTTGCTCACATTGAAGCTTACGGACTTGGAATAAAAACCGTTAATGTAGTTAATACTTTAGGACAAACTGTATTTACAGGAAACACTGATGTAATAAATATGTCCCAATTACAAAATGGAATTTATATTGTTAAAGTTCAATTTGACAATAATCAGACAATTATTAAGAAGGTAATCAAGAAATAATATTACTTACAGCTTATAAAATCCGCCTATTGGCGGATTTTTTTTATGCTTAAAAACTAAATTTTATCAATGCGTTTGGTGTTCTCTCCAAAGCATATGTATTTACTACCTCAATTCCGTTATTTTCGCTGCTGATACGGTAATAACGGTTAATGATATTTTTTCTGTTGAAGATATTAAGTACTGATATACCCAACTGTAATTGCGAATTTTCGGTGGCTTTTATTACATAAGTTGCCGAGAAATTTACCTGAAAAAAGTTTTCAATATTATTTGAGTTAGGGAAATTATATGTGATTTCGGGTTTGGATGCTGCTGCAAAATTAAGCTCAGAACTTATAGGCAGGGTTACAGGGCGGCCGGTGAACCATTTTGATCCTAAAGCAACCTTAAAATTATTCCATTCATAAATAGCGGCTGTATTAATGCTGTGATTTATTTCAAAACTACTTGGAAATTTTCTGTCTGAAAAGGCATTGAACCTGTAATTGTTATTATTATAGCTGTAGCTCAGCCAGGTATAAAACCCTTTAAATTGCTTTTGTACCAGAAACTCACTTCCAATAACGGTATAGCTGCCAATATCGTTACGCAGTTCAAGCTGATCCTGAAATCCCTGTCCTGCCGTGGTAATGCCTTTTACTTTTTTATAAAAATTTTCAAGAGATATAAGCCAGCCATTTTGCTTAAATGTTGCACCAATGCTAATTTGCCTGCTTCTCTGAACCGGAATATCATTATTATTAGAAAGCACCCACCTGCGCTTTTCAATACCCAAAAAGTCTCCCTGAAGTTCTACAATCTGTGAGGCTGTCTGGCTTTTCATTTCTGCAAGGACTTCCAGCTGCCAGCTTGGAGCCAGTAAATAGTTAAATTGTAATCGTGGCTCGGCATAAAACATAGAAAACTGCTCAATATAATTAAACCTTACACCGCCACGTGAATGGATCTTTTTATTTTCAGAGTCATAATCAAGTTCTCCTATAGCAGAGTGTGTGCGTAAAACTTCTTTAACTGTACGGTTATAAGAAGGTTCATTAACGTTGTCTGAATTCTTAATTCCCACTTCATTAAACTGATAGCCGGTATGCAGGTTATATTGTTCTGTTATTTTTTGACTGTCGGCAAGTTTGAAACCTATATCCAGTATTTTGTTTCCCTGCTCCATTATCTGCTGTGTTTCTATGGCAGCATTTCTTCCGTCTACATTGTAGTATGAAGTATAAAATCCTGCTTCACTGCTATGATTGTCATTCCATTGTGATTTCCAGTTGGCTGAAGCGCCGAGGGTAAGTTGTTTGAGGCTGCTAAATTCAGTTACTACTGTTTGCGAATTAATTGTGCCTTGTGTAAAGTCAAGATTATTATTTATGCCTATTACATCTACATATAAGTTATGTTTTGAGCCTATTTTTTGATGATACTGCCCGGTAAAGTCGTAAAAGTAGAATTCTTTATCGCTTTTATAATTTACATCTGTACTGTTATCAAGCCCGGTTACTACGGTGTTTTGAAATATCCTTTTAGAATATTTACTGTAGGTAGGAAAATCTAAAACATCAGTAAAAGCACGACGGGCAGATAATTCAAAATTAGAATTTTCAGAAGCTTTAATCTTCGTGTAGAAATCTATATTTATCATATTAGCACCTATGGTAAAATTACCTTTACCAATATCAGTAGTATGGGAAGAGATATCTACAGCGCTGGATACACTCTCTCCGTAAAATGCAGATGTACCGTTTTTAAATATTTTAATTTCATTGGCAAGATTCGGGTTTAAGGCAGAAATAAGCCCGAAAAAGTGCCCTGTCTGATACAGCCGGATGCCATTCCATAAAAAAAGATTCTGGTCGTGGGTACCGCCCCTCACATTAATATTAGATACTGTTTCGTCTATACTGTTAATGCCCGGAAGCTGCTGCATTGTTTTTAAAACATCGGGTTCTATAAGGCCGGGTAAAATCCCGAATTTTTTTGGTTTAATGGTAAAACTGCCATCTCTTTTTTTAGAGATACCTGTTGCAAGATATCGTTCGGCAACAAGCTCTTCAAGCTCAAGAATTTCAAGTTTCAATACAATTTCCTTACAGTCATCTGTAAAATCCCTGATATTAATACTAACAGGTTCAAAGTTGAGGTGATCTATATATATGATGCCGGTAAATGAGGAAGGAAGTTCAAAATAACCATCGTTTCTGGTGACAATTTTTTCATTGTCAGGTAATTGTATAACTGCGTTGCCTACCGGATATCCAAACTCATCAATTATGTAGGCACAACGTTTTTTACCAGGTTTGTCTCCGGAGTAAATTACAATATACTCACCTACTTCTTTATAGTTTAAATTAGTACGGTTTGCTATATAAACAAGCTTAGCCCTTAATGGTAATGTTTTAGGTGGCGGAAAAATAGAATGCCCTTTTATATCTCCCTCTGCATAATTGAATTTTACATTGTATTGAAGAGAAATGTTATCCAGTATTGTTTTGAGTTCAATACTTTTCTTTTCGTCCTGTCCAAAAGCTTTGGGGACGATGAAGAAGAGCGGTAAGAACAGCAAAAACTGCCGGATTTTTAGCATTATTCAACAGAGAGTATGATTTTATTGCCTGTATTTTGTGACTTTAATTTGTAAACAGTTGTAATACTCTCAAGGGCCTCGTTTAAATTATTCATGCGGATAAAGCCTGTATAACCGGTTAATTTTTCCGGATGCTGAATATTAAGTTCAATAGTTACATTATACTGACGCTCAATTTCATTTATAATACTGGTAAGTTTTTCATTGTTGTAGGCAACTTCATAAGTAAGCCATCCCGGCTTGTGATTCTGTTCAACCTGCATTTGCAGCATTTTTCCATTTTCAAAAGATATACTTTTGCCGGGCGATAACAGAACAGTTTTTCCGTTACAGGTTACTCTTACTTTACCTTCAAAACAGGTTACATCAAAACGGTTTTCCCTTGCTTTTACATTAAACTGTGTTCCTACTACGGTTACTTTACCCATAGAGGTTACAACATCAAAAGTCTGGCCTTTGGCTACTTTAAAGTAAGCCTCGCCATCTAATTGCAATTTACGATTATTTTCCCAATTCCACTCTTTATAATCAGCTTCAGAACCCGCATTAAGAGTTACAGAAGAATTATCCGGTAATAAAAATTCGGTTCTATGGCCACTTTCAGCCAGTTGGGTAGTTGTTTGGTTTATATATAAAAAATAGGATGCACCAAGGGTAATAACAAGCATTGCAGCTATTCTTGCTATCCACGGTGTTAGTTTTTTTACTTTTACAGGCTTATTTCTGTTCGTTTCTATACGGTGATATAGGGCATCCATATCGGCTTCAGGTACAGTAAGTTGTGCCGAATATTCTTTTATTTTGCTATAAGTACTAAACTCAGGAGTAGCCATGAAGTCTTTCAATTCCTTCTCGTCAAGCTCGTTGTTAAGCCACTTCGCTAACATTACTTCATCTTTCATTTTTAATCCCTTTTTTACTATAACAGTTATAGTTTAAAATTCCCTACCTAAGGTTATCAATTTCTTTTCTTAATTCTGTAAGGGCTCCATGAAGCCTTTTCTCTACAGCTTTAACGCTGATGCCTAGTATTTCCGCAATTTCATGATACTTTTTCCCATCTATACGATGCAGCAGAAAGGCTGTTCGTTGTGCTTCGGTAAGATTGGCAATGGCTTTTTGCAGTTTTACTTTAAACTGTTCCTCTTCCATTAAAAATTCAGGACTCTGCCTGTCAGTTCCGGTTACAGTACTTTTTTTAGAATATTCTAAAACCACTTTTTGATGGGCAATATGGTTTAGTGTAGTATTATTTGCTACGGTATAAAGAAAAGATTTTGCTTTTTCTAATGGCACATTTGCACAATTTTCCCATAGCTTTATAAAAGCCTCTTGTGTAACATCTTCTGCCTGCTCTTCATTACCGTATTTATAAAACAGGTAATTTCTGAGCGATTTTGCGTGGCTCATGAAAAAATTAGAAAAAACAATTTCCTCACATATGCCTTTAAGAGATTTCTCTTTCATTCTGGCTTATAAATTGGGCGTAAATTATAAAAAAAATTATATCATGCTACAAAGCTGCAAAAAAAATGCTGAATGACAATAGTGCGCATGTATCTTAGCGAATTCTAATTTTTTTATCTCAAATTCTAAATCAGTGGGTATATATACTCATTGGTTTAATGTTGGCGGAGTATAAATTTATATGTTTGCATTAATGTTAAATAATATAAAAAACTACTTAAACTATTTTTAAAATGATGTTATTTAGTGTGTTTAAGTAATAATTTCGTAAACTTAACCAAATCGAAGAAACAATGAGAAAATTACAATTATTAGTTGCATGTCTGATTTTATCCGGTATGGCGGCATGCTCCGATGATGATGATAAATCTAAAGTAAATGGTAATGCTACTGCTGTTGCAAACAATCTTAAATCGGGCACATGGAGAATTACAAATTTTGTAGAGGATAATGATGATCATACCTCAGATTTTACAGGTTACGATTTTACATTCGGAACAAATAATGTACTTACAGCTACAAACGGAACGAATGTTTACACGGGTACATGGTCTGTTATTGATGACAATAGTATGGATGATGATGATGACAGCTTTGACAGTGATATTGATGTAAATATTGGTTTTGCTTCTCCGGCAGAATTTGCCGATCTTACAGATGACTGGGATGTAGCTGAAAGAACAGGTACGAGAATTAAACTTGTAGATGTTAGCGGCGGTAACGGAGGTACTGATTACCTTACCTTCGAAAAAAACTAGCTTTATTTATGCAGTAATAAAAAATTTTGAAAATTTGAAGTAGGGTATTTTAAATATTGAATGTTTTATTCCATGAATAAAAGTTATCCTGCAAAAAAATTTATACAGAATAAATTTTTGCTTTACAATACATGAAAAAGAATGTAAATTATTAAGAGCCACGCTTTACAGCGTGGTTTTTAAGTTTTAATAAAAAAATAAAAAAGCGGGTAGGGTATTTCAGTCCGTAGCTGTTTGTATAATATTAGAATGAAAAATGATTAAAAGTCTGTTTTGTGTTTTGGTGTTTTCATTTATGGCAATTTCTTGTCAGAATGATTCCATAAGTGAAAATACTGAAGCATTAAATAATAGTTCATCACTTACGGCCATGCTTAAGTCAATGGCGGTAAATGAAACTGCTTCAGATAATGTTTTAGACAGTACAAGTTGCTTTAAAGTTAAACTGCCTGTGAAGGTTGTAGTTAATAATTTGCAAATGGACATAGTTTCTGAAGCTGATTTTAATAATGTAGAAGCTGTTTTCAATGCAGATGATAATGATGAAGATAGTATATCTTTTGTTTATCCGGTAGTTCTTGAAAATTCTGATTACGAAGAGGTGATAGTGAATAATGAGCAGGAGTTTGATGCATTAAAAGATTCCTGTGCCGAAATATTTCAATATATAGGTGATAATTGTGTTACGTTCGTTTTTCCTATGACCATTTATAGTTATGATAGTGGTTTTCAGATGCAGGATACTTATATAGTAAACAATAATGAAGAATTATATAAGGCCATTAATATATTAGGGCCAAATGAGTATTACTCTATACGTTATCCGGTTTCGTTAAATGTAAATGAAGGTGCAGGCGTAACTGTTAATGATAATAATGAACTTGTAGATGCATTAAATAATGCTTTAGAAGGATGTCAGCAGGGGGGATGCTCTAACCCGCAGATATTAGTGGATGACTTATTGTTTTATTTAACTTTTTCTAACGGAATTGCAAAAGATCTAAAAGGCAATGAAGTTATAGTGCCATCTGATATCAGTTTTACAGCAGACAGAAATGGCAATCAAAATTGTGCTATAGTATTTAATGGCACTCAGTTCTTACAAATACACGGGAATACCAATAACAGTATAGTTCAGGGGGATGCTTTTAGTGTTAGCTTTTGGTTCAGGATGCAAAATGTAAATAATAACGATATTGAAAAGTTTTTTGCAAAAGGCAATACTGATGATGAGGGGTTTAATATTGCTGCACGCGATCTTAATGCTTCTGTTTTCAAAGCAGGCACTGTACAATTGATTGATACAGACTGGAAAACAGACGTTGCCTTGCCGGTAGATACGCAAAACTGGCATCATCTTACTATTACAGTAGATACTGCCAATACTATTAGTTTGTATCGTGATGGTGAGTTAAAAGCCAGTCAACAGTTTTCTGAAGCTGATATTTCTGCCAATATTTTAGATTATTATATTGGTGATGGCTGCAAAGGTTATATGGACGACCTTAGAGTCTATAAAAAAGCGCTATTGCCTGATGAAGTACAAATTTTGTTTGAACTTGAAGGCGATTGCAATACATGTTTAGAATAGTTGTGTTTTTTTAAATATTCAAGTTTTTTTCCGAGAGAAACCGGCCCCTTCCCAGGTCGGTTTTTCATTTTATATTTTAATAATAATTATATTTTATAATTAAGAAACATAAGGTATTGCTGTAGTGAAAGTAGTTGTTTTTTTATTGCGTTAAATCCTCTATCTTAAAAATCAAATTCTTAAATTTGCACCTCTATAAAGAAACCCTGATTTTATGTTCGATAATTTAAGTGATAAATTAGACAAAGCCTTTCATATATTAAAAGGGCACGGAAAGATAACCGAGGTAAATGTTGCAGATACACTGAAAGAAGTCCGCAGGGCTTTACTTGATGCCGACGTTAACTTTAAGATTGCCAAAGATTTTACAACTAAAGTAAAAGAAAAAGCTATTGGGCAGAATGTATTAACCACATTGCAGCCCGGACAGCTTATGGTTAAGCTTGTTAAAGATGAGCTTACCGAACTTATGGGCGGTGATGCTGCAGGTGTAAACCTTTCGGGCAACCCTACAGTTATATTAATGTCAGGTCTTCAGGGGTCGGGTAAAACTACTTTCTCAGGAAAGCTTGCTAATTACCTGAAAACCAAAAAGAATAAAAAACCATTACTGGTTGCCTGTGATATTTATCGCCCGGCGGCTATCAATCAGCTTCATGTTGTTGGAGAGCAGATAGGCGTTGAAGTTTATTCTGAAGAAGGTAATAAAAATGCTGTAGAAATAGCGCAGAATGCTATTAAACATGCAAAAGCAAACGGATTTAATGTGGTTATTGTTGATACCGCAGGCCGTTTGGCAGTTGATGAAGAAATGATGAACGAGATTGCTAACGTTCATAAAGCAATACAACCTCATGAAACCCTGTTTGTAGTAGATGCTATGACAGGCCAGGATGCTGTTAATACTGCAAAAGCATTTAATGACAGACTTGATTTTGATGGTGTTATACTTACAAAATTAGACGGTGATACCCGTGGTGGTGCAGCTATATCTATTAAATCGGTAGTTAATAAGCCTATTAAGTTTATTGGTACCGGTGAAAAGATGGAAGCTATTGACGTTTTCTATCCTAACCGTATGGCAGAACGTATCCTTGGTATGGGAGATGTGGTGTCGTTAGTAGAAAGAGCTCAGGAGCAGTATGATGAAGAAGAGGCAAGAAAGCTTCAGAAAAAGATCGCTAAGAACGAATTTGGCTTTGACGATTTTCTTTCACAAATACAGCAGGTTAAAAAAATGGGTAACATGAAAGACCTTGTAGGCATGATACCCGGCGCAGGAAAAGCGCTTAAAGATGTAGAAATTGAAGATGATGCTTTTAAACATATTGAAGCAATTATACACTCTATGACACCTGGCGAACGCACAAAACCTGCCATTATTGATGTGAAAAGAAAAAACAGGATAGCAAAAGGATCGGGAACTTCTGTACAGCAGGTAAACCAGTTGCTAAAACAATTTGACCAGATGAGCAAAATGATGAAAATGATGCAGGGAGGTGCGGGAAAGAATCTTATGCGAATGATGGGCGGAATGAAAGGAATGAGGCCTTAAAATACAGAGACGCGGTTAAACGCGTCTTTTTTAATTACAGCTTATTCAGCTTTAAGCTAAAAACAGAAACATCTATTTCAAAATAAACAAGAACAATGCAATTACTGGACGGGAAAAAGGTTTCGGAAGATATCAAGAATGAGATTGCCGAAGTAGTAAGTAAAATGAAAAACAATGGCGAAAAGGTACCTCACCTTGCAGCTGTAATTGTAGGTAATGACGGTGCCAGCCTTACTTATGTTGGCAGCAAAGTAAAAGCCTGCGAGCGTGTAGGATTTGAATCTACGCTTATTAAACTGCCAAGCACTATTTCTGAGCTTGAGCTGTTAAAAAAAATTGAGGAACTGAATCAGGATGATAATATTGACGGATTTATTGTTCAGCTTCCTTTGCCACAGCAAATCGACGATCAGAAAGTGCTTATGGCTATAGATCCGAGTAAAGATGTGGATGGTTTTCACCCTGAAAACTTTGGTAAAATGGCTTTGGACATGACAACGTTTATACCTGCAACTCCGTTTGGTATCCTTGAGCTTTTAGAGCGTTATAATGTGCAGACAGCAGGTAAGCATACTGTAGTAATTGGGCGCAGCCATATTGTAGGCCGACCAATGAGTATACTTATGGGGCGTAAAGGTTTCCCAGGTAACTCTACAGTTACATTAACGCATAGCCATACTAAAAACATTGCGCAGATAACTACTCAGGCAGACATTATAATTACTGCTTTAGGTGTGCCTAATTACCTTAAAGCAGAAATGGTTAAAGATGATGCTGTGATTATAGACGTGGGTATTACTCGCGTACCGGATGAAACTAATCCAAAAGGTTACATCATTACAGGCGACGTTGATTTTGAGAACGTAAGTAAAAAAGCATCTTTTATTACTCCGGTTCCGGGTGGTGTAGGGCCAATGACAATTGCAATGCTCCTTAAAAACACATTGCTTGCACGAGAACTAAAAAGAGAAAAGAAATAACTTTCTTTTAAATACAAAAAATCCCGGATTAATTAATAGTCCGGGATTTTTTAGATTATAATTAAAATTTGTATCCTACTGAAAGCTGGAATACATCATTTTGTACACTATCGTCGCCCTCATTTATTTTTGTAATACCTGCATTATAGCGTGCCTGGAAAAATAGTCCCATTGGTAAATCATATGCCAAACCGCCTATAATTCCAAAATCTAAAGCTTTTGTGTCATCTTTAAAGTCATACTCATTCTCTCCAAAACCACTTGCTTCAGCTTTTATTTTAGCTCCAAGACGATAACCTATCTGAGGACCAGCTTCAATACTGAATCCTTCGATAATATAATACTTGGCAACAACAGGAAGTATAAGGTAATCCATTTTCCATGTGGTTTTTACCTTGATGCCTGTGTCTGCGTCTATCCCATCATACTTCATACCCTGTTGAGAATAAAGTAATTCAGGCTGGATAGAGAATTCTTCTGTAAGCTTAAACTCCGCAACAGCTCCTGCGTGGAAACCTGTTCGCGTTTTTACATCGTCAGGAATGTCTCCTGTTAGAGTAGCAAAGTTTACACCTGCTTTTACACCGTACTTAATTTCTTGAGCTTTTGCTGTAAATCCAATAGCAAATAATAGTGCTGTAGATAAAATGATTTTTTTCATGTGATTGAATAATTTGGTGGCGCGAAAGTAATAACTTTTGATCATAAAAAAATCCCCATTTATGGGGATTTGAATATTAAATAACATTCCTTAAAAAATAAAAATTAATTGACTCTTTTCTTTACTAATAATCAGTAGATGTTGTCAACTCTTTCAGATTCTCAAACGCTGCCATCTGACTTTCAAATTTAGTAGTTGCCCTGCGGTAAGCATCGCTGCCAAGTAATAAATACAAGGGAGGATTTTCTTCAAAGGCCGTCTGTATCATAATGGCAGCTCCTTTTTCCGGATTTCCGGCCTGCTTGCCGTCCATATTCTGATAATTGTGAAGTGTTTCATTAATGGTTTTATAACCACTTTCAGTTTTTTGTGGTAATGATAAAGATTCTTTAGACAGGAAACTTGTTCTGAACGCACCAGGAGCTACAACAGTAACCGTAATGCCCAATGGTTTTACATCTTGTGCCAAACCTTCCGACATACCAATAACTGCTGACTTTGTGGAAGAATAGGCCGACCAGCCCGAACCCGGTGCAATACCGGCGATAGAGGCTATATTAATAATGTGCCCTGCTTGCTGTTTTCTCATTAAAGGTAATGTATGACGTATTGTATTGAATACTCCAAAAACATTAATATCAAAAGCACTGCGAATATCATTGTCGCTTACATCTTCCAAACTTCCGCCAATTCCGTAACCTGCATTATTAATTAAAACATCTATACCGCCAAATGCAGTTTCAGTTTTTGCTATAGCTTCTTTTACCGATGTGTCACTGGCTAAATCTACCTGCAGGGGTAAGAAGTTTTCACTTGTGCTGTCAACAGCTTTAATGAGTTCATCTGTAGTACGTGATGTTGCTGCTACTTTCTGGCCTAAATCCAGTAGTTGCCTTACCAGTAGTAATCCGAATCCTTTGGAAGCACCCGTTATAAACCATATTTTTTGTTGCTTGTTAGTTTTCATAATATATATTGTTTAATACTACAAAGTACGCAAAATAATATAAGGCTTTGGTTGCAGGCTTCAAATGCTTAATTGTATAAATCAAACATAAGAAAAAAGTACAGGCGCCCTAAAGCGCCTGTACGGAGTTTAATTAATCAAATTATGTTACTCCTTAATTATTTTTATTCTTTTTGACTGACCTTCGCCTATAATATTCACCAGGTATGCGCCAGCAGAAAGCTTTTGAAGATTAAGTGTAGTGTTTTGGCTGTTTACATTTTCGCTATGTACAAGCTGGCCTGTAATGCTGTATACTTCTACTTTTTCAATCGTAACGTTGGCGTCAAGATTAAGCACATCTTTTACGGGGTTAGGATAAACTGTAAGGCCTTTCAGGTCTGCATTGCCAAGACCTGCAACTGCATCTGTAGTAAAACTTACAGATTCCCATCCGCTCCATGAAGGGCCACACTGTGCTCTAACATATACATAATAGGTAGTTTCGGAATCAAGTTCGTCAAGATTAACTGTTAATTCCGAACTATTTTCACCTTCAGTTGGAGGGGTATCTGTAGTAGAAACGTAATACTGATAAACACTTAATGTAGCATTGCCTGTTGTAGCAGCTTCCCATGTTATAGTAGCTGTAGTGTCAGTAACATTGGTCGCTTGTAAATTAGTTGGTTCACCACAATCTATTTCCTCAATTAAGAAATCATCAACATAAATATTTCCCTGTCCTGCTTCGCTGTACGCATTAAAGCCAAAATAATAAACGCCTGATTCCGGTAGGTTAAAGTATTCAATAGAATTTTGAGACTGAGTGCCACCTGTTATACCTTCGTGAGTTGCAAAATTATTGCCTATTATCCATTCAGGATTAGGGTTTGAATTTAAAGTTACCCTAAGATTCTCTGTAGTTGTTTCGCTATTGTTACCGTATTTATAAGATACTTTATATAATGTACCGGCAGTAATTTCTATACCTTGGGTAAAGAACCATGCGTTTGCAGCTTCTTCTGTACCTGTATACACAAGTGCATTGCTTGTAAATTCATTGCCCGGATTATTAATTGTTACCCAGTTGCTGCCTGTTGGAGCATCTAAGGCTATTGTACATTCCGGTATTGCAGGTGCAGTAACCGATTCAAAATCTAATGAATAAGGAACAGTTGTAGTCTCACATGCAGGAGTTGTAAATGTTATACTCTCACTCCAGTCTCCAAATAACGGGCCACACTGGCTTTGAACAAAAATGTAGTATGTTGTTCCTGGTGCAAGGTCTGTAAGCTCTTTAGTTAATCCGGTTACATATTCACCGCTTTCCGGAGCTGCATTTTCCGTAGGATGTGCTACAAGATATCCTAAGCTCGTGTTTTCTTCAGGTGTTTCCCATGTAATTGTAGCCGAAGTTGTAGTTATGTCAGACACTGATACGTTAACAGGAACTCCACAATCCCAGTCTTTAACTTCAATATTATCTACATAAAGGCTGCCTTGTGAGGCATCGCTATGTGCATTGAATCCAAAATAATAAACACCGGAGGCAGGTACTGTAATGATTCCTGATGTATATGTTGCAGCTGTGCCTCCTGTAATATCAGTCATATCACTTATAGTTCCAATAGAAGAAGCGGCATTAGGACTGGTAGCCATTACAACCTGTAATTTTTCAGATGTTTCTTCACTATCATTACCATAAGTATATCTTATTTTGTAAAAATTACCTGCAGTAAGTTCTATGCCTTGTGTAAAGAACCATGCGTTTGCAGGTTCATCATTACCGGCATATTCCATAGCATTGTTTGTAAAACCGTTTCCAGGATTATTTGCAGTTACCCACTGGCTGCCTGTTTCTGCTTCAGATGTAGCAATACATATTGGAAGCTCTGGTGCGGTGGCTATTTCAAAGTATTCAGAATACGGAACTGTAGTTGCCGCACATTCCGGAGTTGTAAAAGTAACTGCTTCATTCCAGTCACCATACACTGGTCCACACTGGCTGCGTACAAAAAGATAGTAAGTAGTTCCCGGAGCTAAATCTGTAACGTTTACACTGGTTGTAGGCTCATATTTTAAATCAGGTGGGCCTGCAGGTGGTGTATTAGTATTCATATAAGCGTAATGATATACACTAAATGAATCATTGTTATTGTTTTCAGTTGCATTCCATGAGAACGTAGCAGAAGTAGAGGTTAGATTAGAAACACTTATACCTGTAGGTGTATTACATGTAGAAGGCTCAATAACTATATCATCTAAATATAAATTGCCTTGTGAGGCTGCGCTATTAGCGTGAAATCCAAAATAGTAAGTGCCTGTTCCCGGAGCAGGGAAGAAATCTATAGAAAGAGTTTGTGCTTCTCCGCCTGTTATACCGGCGTGTGTTTGAAAAACAGTTCCCGATACACCTGTATCGGTACCATAAGTTACTACAAGATCTTCGCTGGTAGTTGTACTGTTATTTCCATATTTATAAGATATTTTATACCATGTTCCTTCTGTCATAACAATGCCTTTGGTAAAAAACCAGGCGTCAGCAGTATTTGCATTTCCGGAATATTGTAAAACATTGTTTTCAAATCCATTACCCGGATTGTTTGCAGTCATCCAGCTATTACTGCCGCCTGATGCAGTTGCTGTAGCACATTCGGGAATGGCTGGAACGGTTACAGATTCGAAATCTTCTGTGTAATAGCTCAGCGCGTCACACTCCTGAGCCCAGCTTTGAGCTGTTAGCAGCAGCCCAAAAAATAAGGTAATTTTTTTCATAGTTTTTTATTTAATTTAGAAGTTTTGCTAATATATAAAGTTAACTTTATGATTATCAGTAATATGTATATATAACAAAATTATTATTATTGTTACATATATAGGTTTTTACCTAATAAAAAATTATAAAATCACAAAATTGAAGCTTTTAATAATATATCCTTATTGAATTTTTTATTTCGGTAAGTTTTGGTTATGGTCTCTTCGACTAATTGAACACGCAAATGTTCAATTCTTGTTAAAGTATTATTAAATGTTATATTTTTTATTATTTATATAATAATCTACGAATACGTTTTCTTAAATAGTATTATTTGTGAAATTATGAAGTGAGACTTTTATTATTTAGAAACCATTCATCCTAAATAAATTGCCACTCATCATAAATTTAATTATGTAAGAAATTTATTGGCCTATATTTGAAATATCAAAATCAACCAGCCTGAAAAGGTATAAAACACAAAAAGTTATGATAACACTGGCTATTTATATTTTAGAGACCATTGTACACTTTATTATGTCTTTTTTTTAATGCTCAAATAAATTAAATCATCAATCAAAAAAATCTTTTTAATTTGAGTAGTTATTATCAGGCAATGAAAGCATTGCCTGATTTTTTTAGAAAATAAAAGAATGCAGTTATTAAAAAGCACAAAATATCACATTTACACTTCGCTTATATTTGTTATATATATATTATGTTCGCTAACACTTAGCAAAGTTTCTTACCGTATAAAGTATCCCGAAAAAATGATGGACGGTACTGTAATACCTTATTATATATGCGAGGGTGTGGTATGTGGTATTGTAGCATATATGTTATCTAACATTATATTATATTTTGTAGAACGCCTCATAAAATTTGACGATCTAAAAAATGCGGCTATTTTAAAAGTTATTCTGGTCTTTTTTTTGGTTGTAATATCCTATAGTTTTGCGATCTGGCCTTTACTAGATCTTGTTTATTTTGGTTTTATGCATACACACGCCGGGCTTACAACCTTTATGATGGTTTTGAATATTCCTTATTTTAGTGCTGTTTTTACTATTTGGCTCTTTATAATTATTGCTATAAAAGCTTACAGGCATATTAATGAGGTCAAAATGAATCAGCTTAAGCTGGAGTCTAACTTAAGAGAATCGCAGCTTAATACGCTAAAGGGACAAATAAACCCTCATTTTATGTTCAACAGCCTTAATAATATAAGAGGGCTTATACTTGAAGATGCACCCAGGGCAAGGGATATAATAACCAGGCTTTCTGAGATGCTGCGTTACAGCCTTACCAAAAATGATGTAAATACAATTACTATAAAAGAGGAGTTGCAAACTGTAGAGAATTACATAGAAATATCTAAGATTCAGTTTGAAGAACGCCTTAAGTTTAGTATGAATGTAGCCCCTGAAATACTGGCAATAGTTATTCCTCCAATGGTAATACAGATGCTCATAGAAAATGCGGTAAAACATGGTATTGGAAATATTAAAAATGGGGGAGAGGTACGATTAAACGTTGCTAAAATTAACGATGAGCTTATTATCTTAGTAGAAAACAGCGGTACACTTTCAATTGCACAGGAGTCAACAAAACTCGGGCTTGCAAATATTAAACAAAGGCTTTTATTATTATATGGTGCAAAAGCCAGTTTTACACTCATAGAAAACGATAATTTTGTAGAAGCTAAAATTATAATCCCTTTGGTATGAATACCATAAAAACGATAATAGTAGAAGATTCAAGACTTGCCCGCAATGAGCTGAAAGAGCTTATTAAAATGCATGAGGAAATCGAAATTGTGGGAGAGGCTGAAAATGTTGACAGTGCTTATACACTCATTAATGAGTTGAAGCCACAACTTATATTTCTGGATATAAATATGCCGGAAAAAGATGGTTTTGAATTACTTGAAATGCTTGATGAGGTTCCTGTAACGGTTTTTACTACTGCCTTTGATGAGTATGCTATAAAATCATTTGAGTATAATGCTCTTGATTACCTTCTTAAACCAATAAACCAAAAAAGGTTTACAGATGCTGTACAAAAAATAAAAGATAAAATTAATAGTGAACCGACACCAAATAACTCATCTACTGACTTTTTGAATGAAGAAAGTCAGATATTTATAAAAGATGCTGAAAAATGCTGGCTTGTAAAAATTGGTGAAGTATTTCTTTTTGAAATAGTAGGCAATTATACACGCGTTTACTTTAAAGATTGCAAACCTCTTATATATAAGTCACTACATCAGGTAGAGGAGCGTTTGCCTCACCATATATTCTTCAGGGCAAACAGGCAGCAGATTATTAACCTTAAATATATAAATACGGTAGATAACTGGTTTAATGGTAAACTTAAAGCCACAATGCAAAACGGTGCCGAAATAGAAATTTCACGCCGTCAGTCATCTTTATTTAAAGATATGCTCAGTCTTTAAGTTTTAATCTAAAATTTTAGTCCTTCTTTTTAGGTCCGCCGGGTCTTCTGTTATTATTTAAAGGCTTAGCAGGTCCGTTATTTCTGCTTTGTGGCCTGTTAGGATTTGATGGCCTGCGTGCTGCAGATATTCTTTGTGTGGGCTGTTCTTTTGGTAAGCTGGCTTCTTCTGTTTTACTGGACGGTTCTATAAGTGTATTCAGTTCTTTTATTTCGGCGGCAGTAAGTTCTCTGTACCTGCCAATGGGTACATCCAAAGAGATGTTTATAATTCGTATGCGCTTTAAAGCTGTTACATCATAACCCAGGTATTCACACATACGGCGTATCTGGCGGTTAAGTCCCTGCGTAAGCACAATACGGAATATGTATTTGCTTATTTGTTCTACTTTACATTTGCGGGTAACAGTATCAAGAATAGGTACGCCATTACCCATACGTTGGATAAACCTATCGGTAATGGGTTTATTTACGGTAACTATATATTCTTTTTCATGATTGTTCCTGGCACGAAGTATTTTGTTTACTATATCGCCATCATCAGTCATAAAAATCAGGCCTTCACTGGCTTTGTCCAGCCTGCCTATCGGGAAAATACGTTTAGGATAATTAATATAATCTACAATATTATCCCTAACATCAGGATTGGTTGTACATTCTATGCCCACGGGTTTATTAAATGCCAGATAAATGTTTTTACCGGCTTTTTCCTTAATAAGCTTTCCATCTATTCGGATTTCATCTTCCGGTGTAACTTTAGTTCCCATTTCGGGTACAATACCGTTAATGGTAACACGGCCTTCTTCAATAAGTTTATCGGCTTCCCTTCGGGAGCAATAACCGGTTTCAGATATAAATTTATTGAGGCGTTTCGTTTCTTCCATATTGCAAAATTACGACAATTGTAACTTATTTCTCAAATAAGAAAGAATATATAGTATTGTATAATGCATCACCATGCATACTGTGCCCAAGTCCTTTTGTAGTTATAAATTTTGCATCGGGCCATGCTGCGGCTATTTTTTTACCTTCTTTAAAAGAAACCACAGTGTCATTCACATCATGAGCAATAAGTCCTTTTATTTTGATTTTAGAAGCAAATATGCTTCCTGAGAATTCATGTGTTTTTATCCTGAAATGCTCAAAAAAATGTTTTTCCATCAGTTGAAAAACATTGCTGTTAAGACTGAGCATTCCTGCGTAATTCTTAAGAAGAGTATTAAGGTCGCATGGTGCGCCTAGTACAGCAAGCTTTTTTATATAATCATTTTGATAATGCGACTGAAAATATAAAGCGGTGGCTCCACCTAAAGAATGTCCTACCAAATAATCGGGTTTTACTTTTTGTACTACCACATTCACAAATTCTGCATAACGCGGCATGCTGAATTCTGAACCTGATGATAATCCATGCGCAGGGGCATCAAGAGCGATGATAGTAGCCCCTGATTTTTTTAGGTAGCCTATAAATTCTTCCCAGCGTGATGCGTTGCTTTCCCAGCCGTGCATAAGTAGCACCTTAGTGCTGTTACCCTGCCAGGTGTACATCTGGAAAACAAAATCATTGTGGGTAATCATTTCGGCATCAGCTTCCCTTAATATTTCTGGGAGATCTTCTTTTATAAGCTTACCATCGCGCGGATGGCTAAAAAACTTATAAGCAAGCCAGCTGGCCTTTTTAGGATATATAAAGCTCAGGAGATTAATGTATAACCCCAAAGATTTAGAAATGAGAAAGGTTAGTATTTTTTGCATTGAGAACTAAAAAAAATCCCCGCCTTGGCGGGGATTTTCAGTAATTATATTTTAGAGAATAATTGCTCCATTTTTTCTTTTTCTTCTTCAGCCAGCACGCTGTCAACAAGAATACGCCCACTGTGCTCATCAGTAATGATTTTTTTGCGGGCTGCAATTTCCATTTGTGTCTGCGGTGGTATAGTAAAGAAAGAACCTGCAGAAGCTCCTCTTTCTATAGAAACTACAGCAAGGCCATTTCTAACACTACTTCTTATTCTGTTATAAGCAGCTAAAAGTCTTTCTTCAATTAATCCCTGATATTCAGCAGATTTTTCAGTAAGGAAAGTTTCTTCTTTCTGAGTTTCAGCCATAATTGCGTCAAGCTCAGATTTTTTGTGGCTTAAGTGAGATGATTTTGCATCAAGTCTTTCTGAAGACTGGGCAATAACTTCTTTTTTGTGTTCAATAGAAGCTTTCATCTCTTTGATGTGCTTTTCAGCAAGTTGTATTTCAAGCTCCTGAAATTCAACTTCCTTAGTAAGAGAGTTGAACTCACGGTTGTTACGCACATTTTTTTGCTGTTCAGTATATTTTTTTATAGCAGCTTTATGGTCTTCAATAGCCACTTTTTTATCTTTTATCTGCTCCTCAATAGATTCAAGGTCTGTTTTCAGTTTTTCAAGCCTTGTGCTTAATCCGGCAACTTCGTCTTCAAGATCTTCTACTTCAAGAGGAAGTTCGCCTCTCACGTTCCTGATTTCGTCTATTCTTGAATCAATTAACTGTAAATCATAAAGTGCCCTTAATTTGTCTTCAACACTTAGTTCCTTGATATTCGCCATATTTATAAGTACTTAACTGGATTTGTATTTTCTTCCGATAAAATGAATGCAAAATTAGGGATTTTTTTCGTAAGATAATCAACTATATAGTTTTTTGTATATCTTTCGCTTTCAAAATGCCCTATATCAGCCAGTAAAAGCTTGCCTTCAGCTTCATAAAACTGATGGTATTTTAAATCGGCGGTAAGAAAAGCATCTGCTCCTGCGGCAATTGCACTCTTAATGGCAAAACTACCCGATCCGCCTAATACAGCTACTTTTTTTATTTTTTTTCCTGTAAATGCACTATGTCTTATTCCGTTTGCATCCATTTTTTCTTTTACAAAATTAAGAAAAGCTGTCTCGTCCATAGGTTCTTCCAGTTCTCCTGTCATTCCTAAACCTATATTTTGATGAGTGTTATTCAAACTGTAAATCTCATAAGCGACCTCTTCATAAACGTGATTATTAAAAAGGGCTTTAAGAATTTTCGCTTCAAGATGTTTTTCAAAAGTAACTTCAATTTTAATTTCCTTCGCTTCTACAAATTCACCCGGAATACCAATTTCAGGATTGCTGTTTTCATTGCCCTGATAAGTTCCTAATCCCTGTGAGTTAAAACTACAGTTTTCATAATTACCTATATTGCCTGCTCCGGCATCAAAAAGTGCATTTCGCAATTTTTCAAGATTCTCTGGTATTGTATAGGTTACCAGTTTTCGAATATAATTTTCTTTAGGGATAAGAATTTTGGTGTTGGTTAGTCCTAAAACATCGCAAAATATTTTATTGACGCCATTTTTATGGTTGTCTAATGCTGTATGTACCGCATATATAGCAATGTCATTTTTAATAGCTTTTATTATAGACCGCTCAACATAGTTTTTACCCGTAATTTTTTTTAATCCCGAAAATAATATAGGGTGAAAGCAAACTATGAGATTACAGTTTTTAGTAATGGCTTCGTTTATTACAGTTTCCAGTGCATCATGACATACTAAAACTCCGGTAGCTTCATCACTGGCATTGCCTGTAAGCAGTCCTACGTTGTCAAAATCTTCTGCATAGGCTAGGGGAGCCATTTGTTCTAGTACTGAAAGTATGTCTTTTATTTTCATAATTGGAATTGATGTGTTGCAAAAGTAGCATTAATAATTATTGTTGGGTTATGTTTAAAAAATATGCAATTAATTTAAAAAGGTTTCTAATGTTTTAGGTAAAAAATATATGTAAGTGCTATCGACGTAAATTTATGAACCTAAAAAATTATCTTTGCTGTTATAGTAATCCATATATTTTTAAATGAAATTTTTACGCAAGCTTTTATTACCATTTTCTTTAATTTATCTGATAATTACTGCAGTGCGTAATTTTTTATACAATATAGGGTTTTTTAAATCTTTTGTGTATTCTCAACCTGTAATAGCTATTGGCAACTTAAGTACAGGCGGAACAGGTAAAACACCCCAAACGGAATATCTTATACGCCTTTTATCAGATAAATACAGAGTAGCTACATTAAGCAGGGGATATAAAAGAAAATCAAAAGGCTATGTTTTAGGAAGTACTAGCAGTAGCGCTGCTATGCTTGGCGATGAGCCCTTTCAATTCTATAAAAAGTTTCCTAACATTCGTGTCGCTGTAGATGCCGACAGAAAAAATGGGATCGATCAATTGCTTTTACTTTCGCCAAAGCCCCAGGTAATTCTTTTAGATGATGCCTATCAGCATCGCAGCGTGAAAGCCGGATTTTATATATTGCTTACTTCTTATGGCGATATTTATCCGGATGATTTTCTGCTGCCGGCAGGAAACCTTCGTGAAAGCAGGAGTGGAGCTACAAGAGCTAAAATTATTATTGTAACCAAGTGCCCGATTGCTTTAAGTAAAAAGCAACAGCAGGATATTATAAAAAAAATTAAACCGTTACCATACCAAAAAATATTTTTTACCTCTATAGAATATGATGATGAAGTATATTCTGAAATTGGCAGACGTAATGTTAATGATGTAAAATATATGAATAAGGCTCTGGTTGCAGGTATTGCTAAGCCTGAACCGTTTTTTAATTATTTACATCAGCCTGAAGATGAAGTATTAGCGTATCCGGATCATCATGATTTTACGGAAAGTGAACTTGTTTACTTAGAAGAACTTTCAAGAAAAAAAATAATTATAACAACCGAGAAAGATTATATGAGGTTAAGGGGTAAACTGCCGAAAGATAAGTTGTTTTACCTCCCAATAAAAAGCCGTTTTCTTTCTGATAGTGATGATTTTGATAAAACCATTTTAGAGTATGTGGGAAAAAGTACAGGAAACAGCTAAATATATTTCGGATAAAACAGGTTTTGCACCGAAGTATGGAGTTATTTTAGGCTCAGGATTAGGTAGCTTTACAGATGATATTGATGTAGAGTTTACACTCAATTATAACGAGATACCTAATTTTCCTGTGTCAACTGTAAAGGGTCATTCAGGCTGCCTCGTATTTGGGAAGATAGGCCAAAATAATGTTGTAGCTATGAAAGGACGCTTTCATTACTATGAGGGTTATACTATGCAGGAGGTTACTTTTCCGGTTAGGGTAATGAAAGCTTTGGGAATAGATAAACTTATTGTGTCGAATGCATCGGGAGGTGTAAATCCATTTTATAAAGTAGGTGACATTGTTATTATTTATGATCATATCAATTTTTTTCCTGAGCATCCGTTAAGGGGTGAAAATGATGAGCGTTTTGGTCCGCGATTTTTAAATATGCATGAAGCTTATAGTAGAAAAATGATTGCCAAAGCTAAAGAAATTGCATTAGCAAAAGAAATAGATGTAAAAGATGGTATCTATCTGGGTTTGCAGGGACCTACATATGAAACGATGTCTGAATACAGAATGGTTAAAATAGTGGGAGCTGATTGTGTTGGAATGTCAACAGTGCCGGAAGTAATTGTGGCGCGCCACATGAATATGGAAGTTTTCGGACTTTCAGTTATAACCGATATGGGTAATGAAGAAGGTATAGAATCTCTAAGCCATGATGAGGTGCTTGAAGCTGCAAAAAAAGCAGAACCCCAAGTGAGAGCACTTATAAAGGAGCTTATTATTAAATATTAAAGTTTTATTTTTTGTCATTCTGAACGTATGAAACGGAGTGAAGAATCTCTATAGAGATTGCTTCTCGTCCTAATGACAAAAAAACGATTAAAATTTACCTTTCTAAAAATAAAATAAGGTCTATTATTCTTGACGAATATCCTATCTCATTATCATACCAGCCTACTACTTTTACCATTCTGTCTATAACTGATGTTAATTGAGAATCAAAAAGGCAGGAGTTCCGGTTGCCTAAAATATCTACCGATACTATAGGGTCTTCTGTATATGCTAATATGCCTTCCAGCTCATTTTCGGCAGCCGCTTTAAAAGCAGCATTTATTTCTTCAATACTTACTTCACGCTTTACGTAACAGGTAATATCTGTAAGTGATCCGTCAGGTACAGGAACGCGTATTCCGCTTCCGCCTATTTTACCATCAAATTCAGGGAATATTTTTGTTAGTGCCTTAGCAGCACCAGTTGTAGTAGGTACAATAGATTGTGATGCTCCGCGTGCTCTGCGTAAGTCTTTATGGGGCTGGTCGTGCAGGCTTTGGTCTGTAGTGTAAGAGTGTACCGTTGTAATATATGCCTGTTCTATTCCGCATAAATCATTAATGATTTTCATCATAGGAGCAGCATTATTTGTGGTACAGCTGGCATTAGATATTACAGTTTCAGTGCCGTCCAGTATGTGTTCATTAACGCCCAATACTACTGTTTTAATACGGTCATCTTCCGGCGGGGCAGAAAGAATTACTTTTTTAGCTCCGGCTTCCAGATGTGCATTAGCATCTTCAAGTGTTTTAAACTTTCCTGTAGATTCTACAACAATATCAATTCCTAATGATTTCCAGTTTTGGTCGGCAGCATTTTTGTTTCTTAAAAAAAGGTAGGGTTTACCGTCTATTATCAGACTGTCTTCGGTATGAGATACATCATAAGGTAATATGCCGTGTATGCTGTCGTATTTTATAAGATGCGCCATAGTGCGGGCATCTGCAATATCGTTTATGGCAACCACCTCTATAGAAGGGTGGTTTATCAGTAGCCTGAAAAGGTTTCGGCCTATGCGGCCAAAACCGTTAATGGCAATTTTTGTTTTTGTAGTCATTTGTTTCGTACGGTTGTCATTCCGACGATAGGAGGAATCTCAATAGAGATTCTTCATTCCGTTATACTGCATTCAGAATGACATTCTGACTTAAAAAATTATAATATATGTTTTTGTGCTTTGTATGATGAACGTACAAGCGCACCGCTTTCTACATGGCGGAAACCAAGCTCAAGTCCTATTTTTTCATACTTTTCAAACTGTTCAGGAGTAATAAACTCTTTTACAGGAAGGTGTTTTTTACTTGGCTGCAGGTATTGCCCGATAGTAAGTACATCAAGGTTTACACTGCGAAGGTCGTGCATAGTCTGTATCACTTCCTCTTCAGTTTCGCCAAGGCCAAGCATAATGCCTGATTTTGTACGATTAATACCGTTGTCTTTCAGGTAGCGTAATACCTCAAGGCTACGCTCATATTTTGCCTGAATACGTACCTCACGGGTTAGCCTTTTTACAGTTTCCATATTGTGTGATACAACTTCAGGAGCAACCTCAATAATACGGTCTATATTTCTTTCTATACCCTGAAAATCCGGTATTAGTGTTTCAAGCGTAGTGTTAGGGTTCATTCTGCGGATAGCTTTAACGGTTTCTGCCCAAATTATAGAGCCACCGTCTTTAAGGTCATCACGATCTACACTGGTTACTACAGCGTGCTTAATATTCATAAGCTTAATAGAACGGGCTACTTTTTCAGGTTCATCCCAATCTACCGTTTCCGGGCGTCCGGTTTTAACACCGCAAAAGCCGCATGAACGTGTACAGGTATTACCCAGTATCATAAATGTAGCAGTTCCTTCACCCCAGCATTCGCCCATGTTTGGGCAACTGCCCGATGTACATATAGTATGCAGCTTGTATTTGTCCACAAGGCCGCGAAGTTCAGTATATTTTTTGCCTGTAGGTAACTTTACTCTAAGCCATTTGGGCTTTTGTGTAAGCAATCCGTTAGAGGCAGTAGGTTTTATAGTGTCTAAAACAGTTTCCATAGATAAAAACGTTGAGATGCAAAGATACTACTTATTTGTATAACAGCAGCTATTTTTGACTTATGTGCAAAGCTGTCACAATCATTGGTAGGGATGTTATTTATTTTCTTAATTTCGGCAACTTAATTTAATCAAACCAATTATTTATGAAAAAAATTGTTTTAGCAGCTTTTGTATTAATCTCTCTTATTGGATGCAGTAGTGATAATAATGAACAAACCGGAGGGGCAAATAATACTCCTGTGGAACTTGAGTTTACAACTTTAAAAAAAGGTGATGGAAGTGGTTCAAATGCTGAAATTACACCCTATTATTATATAATACGAACTGATGAGAAATGGAATGACTTTAAATTTAAAGTTAAAACGTTTAGCAATACAGTTGTGAATTTTTCAAATTATGAGGTTATAGCTGTATTTGATCAATACAGGCATGAATTGGGATACGATATTGAAATAACATCTGTTACTAAACAGGATGGAAAAGTAACAGTAAAAATTAAAAAGACTGAACCTCAGGAAGGAGAGCCTGTGCCAGCTTTAGATTCTCAGCCTTATCATGCGGTTACTATAAAAAAAACCGGTTTACCGGTAGTTTTTGAGGAGAATCAGCCTCAATAGATATTTAGCAGATAATAATATTAAGAAGTAAGCCCCTAAAAAGGGGCTTACTTCTTAATGCGTTTTTACGGTTATGGGCAGACTGTATGCAGTCCTTACAGCTTTACCACCTTTCATTCCCGGTTTCCATGTAGCTTTAAGAGATTTTAAAACCCTTACCGCTTCTGCTCCCAAGCCGTAGCCGGGATCTCTTGTAGCTTTAATATTGCTTAGCGTTCCGTCGGTCTCTACTACAAATGATACGAGAACTTTTACTGTTGAGGTTTCAATATCGGGAGTTCTGAATCTGTCAGCAACATCTTTATAAAACTCTTTCAAACCGCCCGGGTAAAGAGGAGCAACGTCTACAAAAGTTTCAATTGCATCACCTGTACCGGCTGTAGTAGTTGTTGTGCTTGTTAAAGATGTTCCTGTACCCGGTGTTAAAGAAATTTGTGTGCTGGTCCCCTGAGTAGAGTTTGCAGCCGGAACAGCATTTTCAAAATCACTTGTTGTGGGTAGGGTGGGCGTAGGTTCTGATGTTGCTGTAAATGGCCTCAATTCTATCGTAGGTACATTACTTTGTGCAGGTGCTGCTGCCGGAGCAGCAGGCTCTTCTACAATTGGTTCAGGTTTGGGTTTGGGTGTTTCAGGCATTTTAAAAGGCTCTACTTCTATAGTTGTGGGAGTAATTTCTACACCTGTAAGTTCGTCTGGTATTGGCAGTGGCTTTAAGCGACTTGCAATAGCAGGTATTCCTACTAACAGAGCAATTACACCAAGACCTGCAAAAAAAGCAAGTATGGTAGTTTTTGAGTCTTGTTTACGTAGTTGGTAGGCTCCGTAATTTTGATTGCGACCTTCAAAAACAAGGTCAATCCATCCGTGATCGAAAACACTAACTTTTGACATTGTAAGATGATTTTGGTTGTTAATAATGATTTATATTAACTAAAACGTTTTCGAAAACATTTATATTGTAAATAAATTCATAAATATTTGTAAGATTAATAGAAGGGGATGTTTTTTCAATAATTATTATATTTGAACTATGAAAAAGATTTTAATAGGAATGATTGCTATGTTGTTTTCTGTTTTAGCTTTGGCGCAAAACGGAAATACAAAACTAAAATTTACTAAAATCAGCAATACTATTTACAGTTATACAACGTATCACTTATTTTCCGGAAATCCTTTTCCTTCAAACAGTGCTTATTTGGTAACAAATAAAGGGGTGGTGTTGTTTGATACCCCTTGGGATGAAACCCAGTTTCAGCCACTTTTAGATAGCATAGAGAAAAAGCATAATAAGAAAGTAATAATGTGTATTGCCACTCATTTTCATGATGACAGATCTGCAGGGCTTGAATATTTTGCCAATAAAGGTATTGCAACTTATACATCAAAATATACAAAAGAGCTCTCGGTTAAAAATGGTAATAAGATAGCGCAGCATACTTTTGAAAAAGATACTGTTTTTAATGTTGGTGGTTATCGTTTTGAAACCTTTTATCCCGGAGAAGGACATACCCGCGATAATATAGTAATATGGTTTCCAAAGGAAAAATTTCTTTATGGAGGGTGTTTTATTAAAAGTGTTGAAAATAACAGTCTGGGTAATATTGCTGATGCGAATGTAGAAGCCTGGGATGAGTCTGTTATTAAACTAATGGAAAAATACCCTTCTCCTAAGTATGTGCTTCCGGGCCATTTTAAAGGTTCTAAAGGAAATAAGGCATTGAAACATACTTTAAAGCTGCTTCAAAAAAATGGAGATTAATTTTTCTTGCTGATGATTTCTGCAAGCAGTTTTTTAGCACGTAGTAATTTTACTTTTACGTTATTAAGAGGTTCATTAAGCTGGCCGGCAATTTCCTGATAGCTGAGTTCCTGAAAATAGCGAAGCTGAATTACTTCCTGATACTGAGGCTTTAGTTTTTTTATACACTCTAAAAGGCTTGAAAGATTTTGCTCTTTAATAAGTTTATCTTCCGGAGAAGGGGAGCTGTCTGCAACATTATAAGCCTGCTGATCTTCTTCGTCAGTAATTTCAATAAACAGCGATGATCGTTTTTTACGAAGCAGGTCTATGTGTACATTTTTTGCAATAGCAATAAGCCAGGTGTTAAAAGCATATTCCGGATTGTATGTAGCTATTTTGTCAAATGCTTTGGCAAAAGTTTCAATTGCTATATCTTCTGTGTCAGCTTCGTTTTCTGTACGTTTTAGCATAAAACCATAAACCTCGTTCCAGAAAAAATCAAGCAAAAAGGTAAAGGCAACCTGGTCGCCTGTTTTTCCTTTTTCTATATGTTGCTGTATTATTTGAGAGTTTATTTCCAATGGGCAGGTTTTGAAAACAAATTGTTAAAGAAAACGTTCAGTTGTGTGAAGATAAGGATTATTTCAATAACCGGATACCAGTAAACGGTATCTTTTTCTTTTAATTTAGCCGCACTATAGCCCATTGTAAGCCAGCTTCCCAGATACCTGACAGCAACAACAGGAACCATAAACATCCAGTTGTATTGCAACGCAAAAAGAACTATGGCTAATGTGATAAACAAAAACTGTGAAAGGAAAAATAACCTTAACTGAAACCTGTCTCCAAACCTGAAAAATTTAGAAATAAAAACCTGTCTTCTCTTTTGTTTTTTCCATGCTCCGAAAGATTTTTTAGGCTCACAATGCGTAAAGCTTTCAGGGGTGTAACAAATTTTGGTATTCTTTTTTGTAGCCGCCTGATTAAGAAAAAGTGCATCTTCACCCATACGGATACTCATATGGTCTATATATCCGTTTACTTTAAAAAACTCATCTTTTTTATAAGCCAGATTTCGGCCTTCACCTGAAAACGGGCTGCCAATTTTTGCCCATGCAAAATGCTGGGTAGCCGTTAGCATATTATCAAAACGGATAAGTTTATTTAGAAAAGAATTTTTTACCTTTTCATAAGCACCATATCCTAAAACTATAGTTTTGTTTGCTGTAAACTGAGATGTCATGTGAGTTATCCAGTCTTTAGAAGTAGGGTAGCAGTCAGCATCTGTAAACAGCAGATATTCTTTACGGGCCGCTTTTATGCCAAGAGTAAGCGCGTATTTTTTATTACCCCAAAAAGCTTCATTGTTGGCAACTTTTACTAGGCGTATATTACTATACTGCTTTTCGAATTCTTCAAAAATATCCAATGTGTCATCACTTGAAGCATCATCAATAAGTACAATTTCAAAGTCAGGATAGTTTTGTTCTGCCAGCAGCGGAATAAATTGTTTCACTTTCTCCGCCTCATTCTTAGCGCATACAATTACAGAAACCGGAACTTTTTTAGGAGTAATTTCCTGTGCATGTGCAAAAGCAAATTTTCCAAAAATTATAAGGTAATATACCAGCTGTATTACAACAACAGCTATAAATGCATAAAAAATAATGTTAAGCATATAGGCGGGGCGGCATTTTTGTTTTCAGCTGCAAAATTAGTTAAAAGTGTTCACTGTTTGCTGTTAAGTAATCAGTTTTTTGAACGTTTAATTTTGAATCGCATTTTTATATTATATTAACCTCTGCTTCAATAGCAATACCGAAATTTTCAAATACAGTATTCTGAATTTTTTTAGAAAGATCAAGTATTTCCGTGCCTGTAGCATTTCCGTAATTTACAAGTACCAAAGCCTGTTTTGCATGCACTCCGGCATCGCCAAAACGTTTGCCTTTAAAACCGCTTTGTTCTATTAACCAGCCGGCAGGTACTTTAACTTCAGTGTCAGATACTTTGTAGTGTGGCATCGTAGGATGGAGTAAATAGGCCTTCTCAAATTCTTGGGCTGTTATAATGGGGTTCTTGAAAAAACTACCGCTGTTGCCTAGTTCTGCCGGATTAGGTAATTTGCTTTGGCGAATTGCCGTAACAGCTTCACTTACATCTTTAATAGTTGGTATAACAACATTGTTTTTAGTTAGTTCTGCTGCAATGTCTCCATAAGAAGTGTTGATTTTATGATTTTCTGTGGTTAACTTAAAAGTAACCGATACTATAATGTACTGATCTTTTAGTTTGCCTTTAAAAATGCTTTCACGATAGGCAAATTCACATTCTTCTTTAGTAAAGGTTTTAATTTGCTGTGTAGCAATATCCATAGCTTCACAAGAAACAAAAGTGTCTTTAATTTCAGTGCCGTATGCGCCAATATTCTGAATAGGGGTAGTGCCTACATTGCCAGGAATAAGCGAAAGATTTTCTAAACCGCCAAGATTATTGCTTATACAGAACTGAACAAATTCATGCCAGTTTTCGCCTGCCATTGCTTTTACTTCAGCAAAACCATTTTCAGATTTTATTACTTCTTTACCTTTTAAATCTATATGTACTACAAGAGCATCAATATCTCGTGTAAGCAGCATGTTGCTGCCTCCACCGAGTATAAACAGTTTTTTGTTTTTATTCTGTTTAAGTACTTCTGCAAGCTCAGTAATAGTATGTACCTGAATAAATTCTTTTGCCAATGCACTTATGCCAAATGTATTGTGGTTTTTTAAAGGATAATTAGCAATGATTTCCATAATATATGTACGGTTGGTTTTTGTGGTGCAAAAGTAGTTTAAAAGCTTATTCTGTAGTTAGGCCGCGGTTTAAAAATTCTACGAGCGGTTTTAATACTAAAAGTTTTTTAGATGTTTCTTTAATAAAGTCTTTGCTTTCAATTTCTTTATCAGAGATTTTTGCCACAGCTACAAAATTTTTTAGTTTAAGAAATTCTATAGCTGGGTGGTCTTTAGGATAATCTTTTGGGGCTTTCTTAAGCGAGTTGTTTTCAGTGCGTTCAAGACCTCCATATATTTTTTTGAAATCAGCATCTGCAACAATATCTTCAAGGTCTTCATAAAAACCGGCTATTTCACTGCGTATTTTTTTAAGGTCATTAGCGTCAGGATTATAAACTCCGGCAGCAATAAAACCGGCACCTTTTTCTATATGTACATAGTAACCTGCCAGGTTTGTGTTTTTGTTGCCTGTACTCATCCATATACCCATATTGGTTTTGTATGGCGATTTGTCTTTAGAGAACCGGATGTCTTTATTGATCCTGAAAGAACAGTCTTTAAATTCCAAATGGCTTAGCGATTCATCTCCTTTGCTCATTTCTGCAACAAAGGCTTCAACCATCCGGCGATAGTCTTTTTTATATTCTTCGTATCTTTTTTGATTGGCCTGAAACCATTCCCGATAGTTATTTTGTTTAAGATCTTCAAGAAACTGAAGGCTGTCTTTTGATATCATGATGTCTGGATTAGTATCGTAAAATTATTGATTTTTAACTCATTGTCCAACAAACAAATTATAGTATGGATAATTACATATTAAAGATCTTATAACTCTGATGTGTGGATTTAACTATATTTTCTGTTCGCTCCGGATGGGTGTCAGAAATGAATATCTGCCCAAAAACCTTGTCATCTATCATCTGTACAATTTTAGCAACACGGGTTTCATCCAGTTTATCAAAAATGTCATCAAATAAAAGAATTGGCAATACACCGCTTTGTTTTTTAATAAATTCAAACTGAGCCAGCTTTAAGGCTATTAAAAAAGATTTTTGCTGTCCCTGTGAACCGAACTTTTTTATTGGATGCCCGTCAATTTCAAACAGAAGATCATCTTTATGTATGCCTACGCTGGTATATTGCAGTACGCGGTCACGTTGCAGGTTTTCATCAAACAGGGTTAATAATCGTTTACTATGAAGATGGCTGTCATAAACAAGGCTTACATTTTCGGTAGCATTGGTTATTGACTGATGATGTTTATTAAAAATAGGTATAAAATCTTCCAGAAACTGTTTTCGCTTTTCAAAAATAGCCTGTCCAAGTGTATCCAGCTGTTCGTTATAAATAGAAAGGGTGTCTTTGTCAAAAGTATGATTAAGTGCAAAGTATTTTAATAGTGCATTACGCTGTGCTACCACCTTTTGGTAATTTATAAGCTCCTGAAGATATGCGGCGTCAAGCTGAGATATTACACTGTCAATAAATTTTCTGCGGGTTTCACTACCTTCTACAATTAAGTCATTATCCGAAGGTGAAATAATAACTAAAGGAATAAAGCCTACATGTTCAGAGAACTTATCGTAAATTTTACCATTGCGTTTCAGAACTTTTTTCATGCCTTTTTTAAGGCTGCATACAATCTGCTCATTGCGTTGCTCTTTCTCAAAAGTACCGTCTATTACAAAAAAATCTTCGCCGTGTTTTATGTTTTGTACTGCCAGCGGGTTAAAATAGCTTTTACCATAAGCTAAATGATATATAGCGTCAAGCACATTTGTTTTTCCCACACCATTTTTTCCGGTAAAACAGTTAATCTTGGGGTCAAATTCATAATTTGCCTCGGCAATATTCTTATAGTTAAGCAGTGATAAATTCTTTAAGTACATGAAGCAAACGGAATCCTGATTGTGAGAACTTTGTATAATTTAGGGCTATTTTATAGAGAAGCCGCAAATTATCGAAAATTATCGACAAAAGATATTTTAATATTCAATAAAAATTTTATTTTTGCCACTCATTAAAATAACATAAATGGCAACGTACAACAAAAGAGGCTATAAAGCTCCCAAACCCGCAGAAATTAACGAAGTTGAACCTGTAGAAGAAACTTTTGACGGCAAAAGCACAACAGCAGAGGTGTTTAACACCCTTGATGCAGGTGCTTCGAAAACAGAAGAGTGGGTAGCTAAGAACCAAAAAGGCATTATTGTTGGTGTAGTTGTAATAGCTTTAGCTGCAGTTGCTTATTTTGGTTATAATAAAATGGTAGTAGATCCAAAAGAGAACACTGCTGCAGAAGATATGTTCCAGGCTCAGCAATATTTTGAGCAGGCTGTAAATGCACCAACAGCAAGCGATTCTTTATACAATCTTGCCCTTAACGGGGGAGAGGGTAAATTAGGTTTCCTTGGAATAATAGAAAACAATTCGGGTACAGATGCTGCTAACCTTGCACATTACTATGCAGGTACTGCTTACCTAAACACAGGTAAATATAAAGAGGCTGTAGATCAGTTAGAGCAATTTGATTCTAAAGATGAAGTTCTTAATGCTATGGCAAAAGGTGCTACAGGCGATGCTTTTGCACAGTTAAAAGATAATAAGTCGGCATTAGAGTTTTATGATAAAGCGGCTAAAGGTATAACTAACGATCTTATAACGCCACGTTATCTTTTCAAAGCAGGACAAACTGCACTTGCTTTAAACCAAAAAGAGGATGCTCTTAAATATTTTAAAGAAATAAAAGAAAAATACAGCACTTCTCAGGAAGGAGCTACTATTGATGCCTATATTGCAATGGCTGAATAAATATGGCTACAGTAAATAAAAACTTATCACAATACGATAAAAACACAGTCCCAAACGCGAAAGATTTTCGGTTTGGGATTGTTGTTTCTGAATGGAATGAAAATATAACTTCAGGCCTTTATAAAGGAGCAATAGAAGCTTTACTTGAAAATGGTGCTCTAAAGGAGAATATTGTTTCCTGGGATGTACCTGGCAGTTTTGAGCTTATTT
This sequence comes from Flavobacterium sp. NRK1, assembly GCF_024054175.1. GTDB lineage: Bacteria > Bacteroidota > Bacteroidia > Flavobacteriales > Flavobacteriaceae > Flavobacterium. Next base: position 348,694 of record NZ_JAMXLA010000001.1, on the reverse strand, counting down.
ATGGCTCTAAGCGAATGATCGATACGCAGAATGTAGATGCGGTTATTGCTATAGGAAGTGTTATACAGGGTGAAACAAAGCATTTTGACTTTGTTTGTGAAGCTGTATCGCAGGGGATAAAAGACCTTAATGTTCAAACCGATGTGCCGGTAGTGTTTTGCGTGCTTACAGATAATACTCTTCAGCAGGCTATAGACCGTAGCGGAGGGATACATGGCAATAAAGGTACTGAAGCCGGAATTGTAGCTATTAAAATGG
>NZ_JAMXLA010000001.1:288385-348398 GCF_024054175.1 Flavobacterium sp. NRK1 | reverse complement strand
TTTTTTTTTTAAAAAAAATATAATTTTTAAATCCGAAAAAAACAACTCTTCGTATATACCTATAGAACGGATTTTAAAATAACGGGATAATATTAAAAATTCGTCCCCTTAAATCAAATAAGCCATTTAATTAAAGTAAGGTGTGGTTTTATGGCTTCCCCTTCTTTTCCTCCCCGGAAGAGAAGGGTTTTTTTTTGCCATGAAAACGCTTTATTTTTTTACCTTTTTTAAATCGGCTTTTTGTTGATTCTCTTTTATTCTGAATTTTACAATTTTTGTTATAAGGTCTAGAGGCAGGGGTTTGCTGTAAGGAAATTGTATTGAGCCTTTACCTGTTTTATATTGAGATAGTTCTTTCTGAAAAGCTTTATTGCCGGAAGGTAAAGCATAAAAACCTATATGGTTTTTAAAAGCAGCAAAATATACCAAATTGCCATTAAGCTTAAAAGCAGGCATGCCATAGCTAATTGTTTCTTCAGCGTTAATAGCAGCTTTATGTACAGTTATCCGAACCAGTTGTAGTAACTGTTGTATTTCAGATGGAAACGAATCTATGTAAGTATCAATATCTTTAGGTTTGTCCATTTCACAATGATTGTTTTAAGTATCTTTTTTATTTGCTTTTTGCTGCATCTCTAAGTATAGTAAGGTCTAGCTTTTTCATTTGCATTACAGCGGCCATAACTTTATCGGTATTAGCAGCAATTAGGTCGCCAATTTCTTCGGGAACAATCTGCCATGAAATTCCATACGGATCTGCCAGCCATCCGCACATACTTTCCCTGCCGCCGTTAGACGTGAGGTTATTCCAGTAATAATCAATTTCGTCCTGATCTTTGCAGTTTATAACAAAAGAAATGGCTTCACTGTGTGTAAAATGAGGGCCTCCGTTTAATATCATAAAACTTTGTCCTTCAATATCAAATGTAGCTGTCATTACAGAACCTGCCGGCATAGGCATATTTTCTCCGTAATGTGAAACTTCCTTAATTTTTGAGTTTTTAAATATTGAAGTGTAAAAATCAAGAGCCTCTTCAACTCTTCCGTTAAACCAAAGGCATGGTGTTAGTTTTTGCATAATAAATTAGATTTTGTTGTTGTTTGTATAACAAATGTATCTAAACTTATGCTTTTAACAGAGGTGTATACCTGACAATAAAGAGGGTAAATCAGGACATAAAAAAACAGCATTACCAGTAATGCTGTTTTAAATATAATAAGTCTTAAAATATTAATGACTTTCTAATGTAGCTAAATAACGTTCAGCATCTAAGGCAGCCATACATCCTGATCCTGCGGCCGTAATTGCCTGACGGTATTCTTTATCCTGAACATCTCCCGAAGCAAAAACCCCCGGAATGTTAGTTTTTGTAGATTTTCCTTCTGTAATTAAATAGCCTGTCTCGTCCATGGTAAGCTGTCCTTTAAATATGTCGGTATTGGGTTTATGTCCAATGGCTATAAATAGTCCGGTAATGGCAATTTCATGTTTTTCGCCGGTTTTGTTATTTACAATCCTCAGCCCGTCAACTACCTGGTCACCTATAACTTCATCAACTTCACTATTGTAAAGCACTGTAAGATTAGGTGTATTTTCTACACGGTGCTGCATAGCTTTAGAAGCTCTCATAAAATCTTTTCGTACAAGCATGGTAACACTTTTACAAATGTTAGCAAGGTAAGTAGCTTCCTCGGCAGCAGTGTCTCCTGCACCTACTATTGCTACATCCTGATTTCGGTAAAAGAAACCGTCACATACTGCACATGCCGAAACGCCTCCGCCTCTAAGGCGCTGTTCACTTGGTAACCCAAGATATTTTGCAGTAGCCCCGGTAGATATAATTACTGTTTGTGCATGAACTTCTTTATTTCCGTCAATAATAACTTTATGCCATCCTCCCGGTTCTTTGCTAAATTCTACAGCAGTTGCCATACCAATTCTAACCTGAGTACCAAAGCGCTCTGCCTGTTGTTGCAGCTGCACCATCATTGTAGGGCCGTCTATGCCTTCAGGGTATCCGGGAAAATTATCAACTTCTGTAGTTGTTGTAAGTTGTCCCCCAGGTTCCATACCGGTATAAACAACAGGTTTCATATCTGCTCTCGCAGCATAAATTGCTGCAGTATAGCCCGCAGGCCCTGAGCCAATAATTAGGCATTTTATTTTTTCAATCGTATCAGACATAATTTCTTGTGGTCATTAATTTGGTATGCAAATGTAAGTTTTAATTAAAAATATAACTACTCAAAGTTATTAGTTTTGGCTATTGAAAAATAAAATTATCTTATTACTTTGAGATATCAATTTTAATAGTATATTTGCACCGCTCAAATGGGTTGTTCTGTTTGATTTCGGGGTGTAGCGTAGCCCGGTCATCGCGCCTGGTTTGGGACCAGGAGGTCGCAGGTTCGAATCCTGCCACCCCGACTTAAAAGTCTTTATGACTTTTATGGCCCGCAAATACTTAGTATTTGTGGGCTTTTTTTTAAGCCTGAAATGAAAGCCGGATTATAACAGGATTTTTGTGAATAATAAGTACATCTCCGATTAATACTGCCAATTAACATATAAGGGCTTGTTCATCCAGGGAAACTTAACAATTGAAAATGTAAAAGGTGAACGGTTAAGTAGCATATCATACGCTCTTTTTTCTACAACTAGTTCCCAGCGTTCCTCATTTTCTATTATAAATCCATCCCTTACAAGCCAGTTGCCTCTAAAACCGTTAACAGAAGTCTGCCCAATTGAGGGCCAATAATTAACCGTAGCTTTTAATAGGCCTTCCACCAGTTCTTTTTCAGTACTGGTTACTTCAATGCTTTCTTTTATGGGTTCATTCATAGCTAAGCCGCATAAAACCTTATTCAAGGGTAATAAATAGTCATCATTAATTTGCTGTCCGGTAACTAAGTATTGCAAATATAAAGCAGCTTTTTCACGGCTTTCATTGTCTTTAAATTGTTTACCTACAGTTAAATCGAGCCGTGTAAAAAGAGAAGGTATAAAGCTAGTTATTATTACAATCCCTGCATTTTTAACAATAGTTGTAGATTGAGAATTATCCATATAAACTTTCGTAAAGTTAAAAGGCTAAAGTAGTGCTTATACAATTGTCTCTGGTAAGTAAATCTACCTGTTTTGCGCTATCATCTGTATATAGGCAGGCTATATCGACATTACATATTAATTCACGATTATAATATTACCTACACTCAATTTGAAGGTGCCGCAATGGTAACAATGGAGTTTAAAGCGCATATCTCACTTAAAAGATAATCCATTACACACGAGACATTTTTGGTTGAAAGTCCTGTTCACACTTACAAAGTGGCATGATTATATTTAGAATGTAAATGTTATTTTTTATAAAACATTTTTGTTTGTTTTCTTAAACGGGCTTACTTTTGGTAAATGCGTATTTTACAAATATATATACTCATTTTTTTAGTAAGCCTTAATAATTACTGTTTTCAGCAGGTATTAAGGTTGCCTTTGCTTTGTCAACACTTCTCAGAACACAAACAGGCCGATGATACGCTTGATGTTTATAATTTTTTGGCTATGCATTATTTAGGTAATGATATAGATGATAAAGATCAGAAAAAAGATAATGAATTGCCATTTAAACATACTGACTCTCATTCTTTTCAGTTTATTTTTTTACCTGGTGATATAATAGGATCCTTTAATTTTATCACGCAGATGATATCTCATAAAAGTATACGCCAGCCAAAGCAGCTTTGCTCTATTGTCCACCATAACTTACTACTAAGGCCTCCTCGATACTAAATCCATTGCCTTAACTATATTTTACTATCCTTTCCAAAGGAATAACACATTCGTTTATTAATTTAATTTATATATCATGAAAAAAGCAATTGCAATTTTTGCCTTTGCAGGTTTGTCATTATTAACATCCTGCGGAGAAAACAAAGACACAGACATCGTACCATCTGGAACTTATCAGGGTAAGGCCGAAGAGGTTGATGCCGATGAAAAGGAAATTTATGTGCGTACACCCGACGATAAGCTCCTCGAGCTTTATTTTACAGATCAAACCACACTTACAAAAGATGGTGCTGCTGTAGAATTTGATCAGCTCCATGAGGGAGGTAATGTAGAGGTTAAAGTTGAGAAAAAGGGTAATAAACTGGAACCCTTAGCTGTAACTATACTGGACTAATGAATAATACAACCTCTATGTGGCAGACTGAACTATGGCATCCGCTTATAGTCCATTTGCCAGTGGCAACCCTGCTGCTTGCTTCGGTAGCAGGGTTGTTTTCATATACAGTATCTAATGCCGAATGGCGCAAGTTTATGCGCCGTTTTACAGGGGCTCTCCTCCTCATCGGCGTGGTAACCGGATGGGCCGCAATTTACACAGGACAGCTAGCTTATAATATAGAAGTAAGAAAAATTTGTGACCCCAAAATGCTTCAGCAGCATCAGTGGTGGAGTTATTTTACTATAATAGCTTATACTGTTGCCTTGGTGCTCCTGTTTTTGCAGGAACGGTTCGGCAGCAAGTCAATAACAAAAGTTATTTCCGTTTTCTATGGCTTATTACTTATGACAGGGCTTGCTGGTTTATTGTATGCGGGACATTTAGGTGCTGAAGTAGTTTATCGCCAGGGAGCAGGTGTTTTTAAACCAAAAAATGACTGTTCTGATTACATTGTAAAATAATAGAAAGTCAAAAAAAGTAAAAACTTTATTTTTCTGAATGCTACCGCTTGCATATATATAGGGTACACTTGAGTTTTAGGTAATTCCTAAAAATTAGTATATATAATTCTTATAAAAGTATAGCTGCCTAAACGCAGCTATACTTTTATGCTTTATTTTATGCTCCCATTTTAAAAATGAAATTATTAAATAAGTCAGTATATTTTTTTTGAGTGTCTCTTTCCTGTAATTGTTTAACTGTCATTATCATTGCATCTCTAATGTATTTATCTTCTTTTCCATAGTTCCATATGGGCAGAAGGCATTCTTCAAAAATATCGGCAAACCCCGATGCCGGACAGTAAATTCTTACTTCACCTTTATTATCACATATAGTCTGAGGTATATTAATATACATACGCTCGGCTAGTATAGTAGATAATGCATTTAAGCTCATTACCGCAGTTGCAGGGTCATTTATACCCGGGCTAAGGGCTTTAATGGCTACTTCTGCAAGCTGCATGCAGCCGTAATCGGCATTTCGGTTTATAGGCTGGCCTTTATAAAAATCAATATGACTGTATATTTCATCTATAATATCCTGTTCAAGGGTATGGGTATTATGAACTTTAAGAAAGAAAATATCTTTTACCAGATAAGTATTTCTTTTGTACATAAAATTGAAATAGATATTGTTCTCAACAGCAATTTTAAGCAAGCTATCCTCGTTCAAACTCTGAAAATAATTTGAAGAAGGTGTTGTTATAGTAATAAATGGAAGATTGCCTGCAGAAAAAGATTCAACTTTCTCTTGTTTAAAGGTTTTAGAGATAGTATCCAGTGTTTTTCCCTCAATACGATCTATAACTGTTTCATACTTCACAGTTTTGGTAACATAATCCAAAAAATAAATAAACAAAAAAATATCAATTACTGTAAAAAAAATGAGTACATATATACTTAAGGAAGGAACATATATTCCCTTATTAGTATCACGTATTGTGCTTAATAAAAAAAGCCCGTAAACAATTGTACCAATATATACCCCAAGTATCACCTGCTGAAATCTGTTTTGTATCATGCTGGTAAGCACCCTATTACTCATTTGAGATGCTGCCTGGTTAAGTACTATCATCACCATTGAAAAACTAAATACAGTAAGTGAAAGCACAGCAGCTGCAATAGTTGCAATAATTGTTCTGGCTGTACTTGCATCTCTAAGACTGAGCCATCCCGCATTTGATTTTAAGTGCTTTCCGAATTCTGAAAAATCAATCTCAAGCATTCCCCATGTAAGTAAAAGGTAGCCTACAGCAATAACACCGGGTATAAAGGCTATGCTCGTTATTATTTTTGCATAATAAATCCTAAAAAGCTTGTTCAAATTCATATAACTAATAATATATATTATATAATACGTATCTACTGTATTTTTTTAAACTCTCAATTTACAATAAAACTATGATTAATAGGCCTAATTAACTTTTAAAGTATTTAAAATGCTGTTGAGGTCAAAGTGTATTAGGTTTTGTCTAAAAAAAAGAGACAATAAAATATAAAACTACGATATATCGTAAGTATAAATGCTTAGTTTTAAGTTTAAGTTATTGATTTGTAGTGATTTGTTGTTGTGGTTTTAAAATTGACTACCTTAGAGTAAGATAACCATCTTTCTAAAATTATTAATTTTAAAACTTAAAAAAATGAGCAAATTTACAGTAAAAGACGGAACCGAAATTTATTACAAAGACTGGGGAACTGGACAACCTATTGTTTTTCATCATGGATGGCCTTTGTCTGGTGATGACTGGGATGCACAAATGATGTTTTTCCTAAAAAAAGGCTATAGGGTTATTGCGCATGACCGAAGAGGACATGGCCGTTCAGGACAAAGTTCTGAGGGGAATACTATGGAAACTTATGCAGCTGATATTGCAGAATTAACTGCTGCTTTAAATTTAAAGGATGCAATCCATATTGGGCACTCAACAGGCGGGGGAGAAGCTATTCGCTATGCAGCTAAATACGGAAATGACCGTGTTGCAAAGGTAGTAATCATTAGTGCAGTAACGCCTATTATGATTCAGAGTGAAAATAATCCGGAAGGTGTACCATTATCAATTTTTGATGAAATAAGACAAGGAACCGGGTTTAAAAGGGCAGATTATTATTATGATTTTCCTATTCCTTTTTACGGATGGAATCGCGAAGGAAAAGAAATCGTTGAGGGAATAAGGCATAACTGGTGGCGCCAGGGGATGATGGGTTCTGTGTTGGCACATTATGAAGGCATAAAAGCTTTTTCTGAGTCAGATTTTACAGAAGACCTTAAAAGTTTAGACATTCCTGTTCTTGTTATGCATGGTGAAGATGATCAGATCGTTCCTTATCACCAGGCTCCTAAAGCAGCAAAGCTTTTAAAAAATAGTAAGCTTATTTCTTATCCGGGCTTCCCTCACGGTATGCCGACTACTGAGGCAGAAACTATAAATGAAGATATACTGGCATTTATTCAGTCATAATAAATATATAGTTTAACTAAAAATGGCTGCCAGATTTGGCAGCCATTTTATTTACTAAGTTATTGTTTACATTTCCTTTTTATAAATAATGGCACTATCAGCAAAATTTGTAACTTCTATTTTTGGTTTTCCAAAAAGCTCAATTTCAGCTTTGCCAGATGCCGCTATAGTTATTGTTTCTGCGGCATTAACGTTGCAGGTAGTGTATCCCTCGGCGGTAAGCTGCATGCTTTTTGCAGTAAATTTTTTACCTGTAAATGTAGCATTGTTGTCAACCCGTACTGTTGCCTGAGCAGCATCGCCTTCTATTTCGGCAGTTGTTTTTTGGTATAAATCTATTTTAGCCGATTGTCCCGCAGCTATAAGGGCTTTGAGTTCTGCATTTTTACTTAATTCAACAGTAATAGTATCTCCCTGATAGTTTAACTGGGTTTCTGTTTTATCATTCATGATAAGTGTAAAGTTGGCAGATTTTACATTTAGATAGGATTTAGAATAATCCAGATTTTTTATAGTTATATTTTCCAGTTGAAGATCGGCAAGTGAATTAAGTATAACTTCATTTTTAGCAGTTATGCTTTTTAAATTTTCTGTATAAGTAACACGTACACTGAATTTTTTGGAAGAGGTAACATTTTTATTGGTATAAAGGCGCAATGTTGTGCCATTCACTTCACTTACAATTACATCGTGTAAATTATCATCAGCTTCAATTTCTAAACTTGCTGCAGCTCCTTTAATTAAAAATATCTCAATGTTATCTTCAACTTCCAGACTATCAAAAGTTTCAATTTCTTTTTGGGTAACCGTAACAATTTTGCTGCCCTTTATCTTTTCCTTTTTTTGTGCAAATGTAAAAACAGTAAAAAGCAGGGTAAATAGTAGCAGAAGAATTTTTTTCATTTTGTAGTAGTCATTATTGGTTAAGGCAAATATATAAAAAAACACCAGCGGGGCTGATGTTTTATAACTATTGGCTTGGTTTTTTTATTCTGCTGCATGATGGTTGTAACTCAGTACACGGGCCATTTTCCAATAGCCATCTTTAAGCAGCCATACATGGGTAAATTTTGCTGTTCCTGTCTTTTTCTCTATGCCGTTGTTTACTATGTAAAAGTCATGATCGCCTGTTAATATGGCACCATATCCCTCCAGTGGATAAACTTTTAAAGTTCCCGCTACAGGCTTGCGTAATATTTTCCCATCGGGATTGTTGCAAATATTTTTACGGGTTGCTTCCAAGAAAGGAGCTATGCCTTTGCTAAAACCTCCTTTGTCATGGTAAAACTCAAGATCATCAGTAAAGTAATTTTTAAACTTGTCCAGATTACACGTATTGAAACAAATGAAAGCTTCACTGTCTAATGACAGTATTTTATTTTCCAACGCCTTTTCTGATAGAGGATAGGTTTCGTTTTGAGCAAAGCTCATTGTATTGATAAACAATATAGTTGCTAAAAATAAATTTTTCATAACCCGTTTAATTAAAAAGCCTCCAATGACGGAGGCTTTAGTAAATATTATTTTTGAGATACTGAACCTCCTGAACTTTCGTCTTTTTCCAGTTTGTCAGGTGTATTTATGTAATATACATGCCCGCCGCTTGAAGCATCAGCTGATAAATTAAGTGAGGGATTAACAGTTATATGAGCTCCGCTTGAAGCCCCCGATTTTACCTTTTTTGAATTGAGTTTAGCTGCATCAATATTACTTCCGCTCGATGCCTTGGCATTTAGGTAATTTGTAGTGCCCATTAATGTAATGCTGCTTCCACTTGAAGTTTCGCAATCTGCGTGTCCTGAATCAATTTTCGCTTCTATAAAGCTTCCGCTGCTGGCATCAATTTTAAGTTTATCAGATTTTATTGTACCCTTAGTGTTTACTGAAGATCCGCCTGCAGCTTCAAGTTTTTTTATTTCAGGTAAAACAACAGTTACTTTTTTAGATTCGGCATCGCCTATATTAACATCGGCAGTTATTGTAAGTTCATTGCCTTTTACTGTGGTTTTTATATGTTCCTGCAAATTCTCATCTGCTTCAACTTTTACAGATGTTACATTTCCCTGTTCTATAATTACTTCGAGGCCTCTTCCGGCAGATACAGAATTAAAGGTTTCCGAGGTAGTACGATCCTGTGTAGTAACATTTCCGGTACCGTTAACAACGTTAAAATCAAATCCGCATGAAAAGCAAAGTACAGAAACCACTACTGCAATTACTACTTTGGCTAGCTGAACAACAATTTTTACCATGATTAATATATTTAGTTATTTTCTTCTTTTAGTTGTAATACTTAAGCTGTCAACATTTACATGAAGGTTAACATCTTCTCCTGAAATATTAATCTCCCCATTGCCTGAGCCGTTCACCCTCACATGTCCAGGTCCCGGAGTCATTGGAGGTTCAGGCAGCTCATCTTCATTTCCATCTTCTTCAATAGGGCAGTTTAGGCATTTTACCTTATTTGCTTCCATTCTGTAAGTATAACTATCATCATCCCACCACAAGTCGAAGAAAGAATTGTCAGAACTGTCATATTCCTTCACACTGTCATCACATTTAAATTCTGTCCCTTCGGGTAAGTATAAATAAACTTCTACTTCCTGATTACGGAATTTGTTGCCAAGATCTGTAACCAGATAATTGTCTAAAGTTAATGTATTTCCCTCAAATTCAAATCCATATTTTATTTTTTCGGCTCTCATCCTTGCTTCGGTAGACGACCTGCCGTTTGCTATTCTTTCAATTTGAATATAAGGCTTATCTTCATCAGTTTTTAGAATATTAAATGCTATTTTGTTAGAATAAATAACGTCATTACCTAATGAGTCCTGAGTGAATTTAAAATCAGTCCTGCCATATACAGATTTTGAGAAATAATCATTGTATCTGAATTTAATTTGCAGCAATTCATCTTTCGGCAGGTTAATTTCGCTTTTAGATACTGTTTTGCCTTCTTCATTTATTTCTGTAGCCTGATTTATTCCGAAATATATTAGTGATATTACAGATAACAGCCATATAGCCAAAAGTGTAAACTTTGTAATGTTGCCTATAGGTTTTAAGTTGTCTACTAATATTTTAAGTCCTAACAGGAATAATATGAAAAGCGGAATGGCTATAGCAAAAAATGCTGCTGTACCCATTAACCATACAGGAGTTTCTGTATAATTAAAACCTCCTATCCATGGATGCCACATAGAGTTTTTAAGCGATGCTGTAAACAAAAGCGACATAAAAAACACAACCACTACGCCAAGCATTATAGCAGATGAAACAGAAATGAGCGCACCTATAACTTTAGCAAAGCCTTTAAAAAGAGCTGAAAATACTGCACCTATACCACTTCCAAGTTTTTCTGCACCAGATTTTGCATTGGCACCCAGCTTGTCATAATCTACATTTTGCAACTTTCCCGCAATAAGGTCAATTTCCTGCTTTACTTTTTTTTCAATATTAGAAATATTAATGGGTTCTCCTGTCATCTCCAGCTTTTCTGTAGTGGTAACTGCCTTTGGGATAAGTATCCATAGCAGTATGTATATAAATATACTTGAACCAAAAGAAATGAATAATGAAAGGATAAATATTATTCTTATCCATAAAGGGTCTATTCTAAAATAGTGGGCTAAACCTGCACATACGCCGCTTATCATACCTTTTTCACCATCTCTGTAAAACTTTTTGGTTTTAGATGTATATATATAATCCGGTGCATTATAAGTTGTTTTTTCGCCTGTAGTTTCTTCATCTATTCTGTAATCTTCTGGCTGGCCCATCACAGCCATGATCTCTTCTACTTCTTTAGTTCCTACAACCTGCTTGTCGCTTTTTAGCTTTTCAGACAGTAGTTCGGCTATCCTGCTTTCTATATCGCTCATGATCTCGTCTTTTCCGTCTGGGGAAAGTGAGCGCCTTATAGCATCAAAGTAGCGATTTAGCTTTTGGTAGGCATCTTCATCTATATGAAAATAGAACCCTCCTAAATTAATACTAACTGTTTTGTTCATGACTATGCTTTTTGACTGGTTATTATGTTTACTGCATCGGATAGCTCCGTCCAGGTAATGTTTAGTTCTTTTAAAAATTCTCTGCCTTCATCGGTAAGTCCGTAATATTTACGGGGCGGACCCGATGTAGATTCTTCCCAACGGTAGCTGAGCAGTCCATCATTTTTTAATCTTGTAAGCAGCGGATAAACCGTACCCTCTACTACAAGCAGCTTAGCGTTTTTTAGCGTATCCAGAATTTCTGAGGTGTATGCATCTTTTTCTTTTAATACACACAGTATGCAGAATTCCAAAACGCCCTTGCGCATCTGGGCCTTGGTGTTCTCAATATTCATTATTTTTCATATTTTTTGGTTCACTTTCTTTTTTGGCATCTGCCGCATTTTATCCTAAGGCCTAGTTATTTAAGGCTAATTTAAGATTATCTCTTTTTATAGAATACGTATTTTCACCTAAATTCACATCTGCAGGTTCACCAAAATAAGTTATTGATGATGAGTTATCTGTATTAGCAGTTATAGACTTATTCGTGTTTATAAAAGCTGTTGATGCATTAATGGTTTTTACATTGGCATTGTTACTTATAAATTTTCCTGCCAGTAAAGATCCGCTATTACAAAAAACAATTGAAGAGTCAGTATTTCCGGTAACTTTTATACTGGCACCACCTGTTACAATAGCTTCAAATTCTGTAGTTTTAATAATGCCTCTAAACATAGAGCCCGATTCAGCCTTAATTTTGCATTTATTTAAGCATTGCGCTTCTCCGGCAAATGATGCTCCTGTATTTAGTTTTACCGTAAGCTCATTTAAAACCAGTTTTCCCTGTATTTTAATATAAGAACCTGTACTAACTTTAAAATCTGTTACGTTTTTTGCAGATACATATACTTTGGCATGTCCCTGAATTATTTTTTTATTGTTTTCTTTCATATAAACTTTTAGCACACCTCTTTTATATTCTGTAACAATATTTTCAAGGTTATCATCTGTTTCTACCTTTAACCCTGTTGATGTACTTTGTGAAAAAATAACTTCTATTCCATTTTGTACTTCAAGTGCTGTAAAGTCTTCACTTTTTCGTGTTTCACTTTTTTGTGCCTGTGTGCTAAAGCCTGTTACTGCCAAAAGCATGGTAATTAATAATTGTTTCATGACTGTTCGTTTTTAATTGATGATTAAACTCTGATTGATTTGATTACTGCTGTGATTAAGAGCAGAGATTGATTGATTGATTGATTGATTGAACTCCGTTTATTTATATTTTTCCTGTACCTTTTTTATATCCCTAATGGCTTCGGCTATAATTTCTTTTCCGGTATCACTGGTGTTAGAAATTTTTCTTCCATTTTGTTCTATTGTAATTGCTAAACCATTATTCTTGTAACTTACTTTTAATTCGGTTTCTTTATTTCTGTATTCTATGAATCCTCCTTTAGTCAGTCCTTTAAAATTTGTACCATCAGCAGTAAAAGAGGCTGTGCCTTCCATTTTAATTTCAATATCGTTTGTAGCATTTTTAGTGATCATTTCTCTTTTAATATCACCTTCTTTGGTAAAAGAGTAACTATATTTTATGTGGCTGTCGTTTGAATTGCAGGATACTAATACAAGAATTAGAAATACTGCTAAAATTATATTTTTCATTACTTAATAAATTTTATGGTTAAAGGAAAATCATAACGCTCCCCGTTATTGCTTTTTACCGATGCATAGAGTATTAAAAAAAGCTCAGCTATTTTTAAACCTATAACTAAACAGCAGGCGATAATTGCAATAAGTACTAATCCTGTTATTTTACCCATTGATAAATGTTCAACTATCCAGTCTTCGTTAGTAGAAACATTTACACTCATTCCGCTAAACAGGGTATAAATAAAAATTGGAGCCGCAATAACAATAAGCAGGAACGAATAAAGAAATAAACTTAACTGAAAATTTATAGCCTGTTTGCCATTATAATCTATAAATTCTGAATCATTTTTTTTAAGGCTCCATATTAAAGCAGGAAATATAAAGTTGCCTAGCGGGAAAAAATATTGTGTTAATGCACTTAACTGCAACAGGGTAGCTGTATTTTTATTTGCTATAGTTTCCATAGTATAGGTTTATGTCTATTAATATTCTATGCAAATATATGTTGATTGAAAGGTATTATGCAATACAAAGTACTAATGTTTAACATATTTTTAACATTTTATTCTTCCGTTATTTATCAGTATTTTAGCTGAAAATCAATACACAATGGAATTTACGCCTTCAGCACTTAATACTTTCCTGTTTTTCAAATTGCCTTCAGCATTTTGGTGTGGAGTCAGAGTTAAACATCTGTCAGATACTTCGTGTACTGCCAAAGTAAAGTATAGATGGTTCAACCAAAACCCTTTTAATTCTATGTATTTTGCAGTACAGGCTATGGCAGCAGAACTTACCACAGGGGCTTTAGTAATGCTTCATATAAAAAAAAGCGGAAGAAAGATATCTATGCTGGTGGCTAATAATAAAGGCAATTTTAGTAAAAAAGCTAAAGGAAGAATAACCTTTATATGTAATGACGGGCACCAGATTGAGGAAGCTATTAACCGTGCTATTGCTACCGGTGAAGGGCAGACCTTTTGGATGAATTCTATAGGTAAGGATGAAGCCGGAGATCAGGTGTCACACATGGAATTTGAATGGAGTATAAAAGTTAAGTAACCATAAATATTAGTTAAACCTTTCATTTATTACATTGTGATTTTTAAATTTGAGCAATAAACAAAAAGGTATGAAAATTTTAATTACGGGAGCAACAGGTCTTGTAGGTACAGAACTCGTATCGTTACTCTTAAAAAATGGTTATTTTATTCATTACCTGACTACCTCTAAAAATAAACTTCAAAACGAGCCCAACTATAAAGGTTTTTACTGGAATCCTGAAGCCGGCGATATTGACGAAAATTGTCTGGATGATGTTGATGTTATTATAAATCTGGCGGGTGCTCCTATTGCTAAACGCTGGACAGAAGCATATAAAAAAGAGATTATAGAAAGCAGGGTTCTTTCTATAGCTGTTCTGCATCAGCTCTTAAAATCTAAAGCTAATAATGTTCACCATTTTATTTCTGCATCAGCTATTGGTATATATCCGGATAGCTTAAGCAAAATATATTCTGAAGAGGAAACTGAATTTGATAATTCTTTCCTGAGCAGGGTTGTACAGAAATGGGAAGAGGAAGCAGATAAAATACAAGAACTTAAAATTAAGGTTTCTAAAGTACGTACAGGCTTGGTACTATCAGGAAAAAGCGGCGTGTTAAAAGAAATCTCTGCTCCGGCTAAATACGGTTTTGCGGCGGCCTTTGGTTCTGGGGATCAAATGCAGTCGTGGATACATCTGGATGATCTTGCAGGTATTTATGCCTATATTTTAAATCATGAGCTTGAAGGAATATATAATGCTGTGGCTCCATATCCGGTTACAAATACTGAATTAGTAAAACAAATAGCTAAAGTATTAGATAAGCCCTATTTTATGCCTAACGTACCAAAATTTGCTATGGAAATAGCATTAGGTGAAATGCATACAATTTTATTTGACAGCCAGAATGTCAGTGCCAAAAAAATTATAAGCCAGGGCTATCAGTTTAAATACCTTTCCTTAGAAAAAGCACTTAAAGCTGAACTTACTTAAATTCTTTAATAGGTTCTACTTATTATTTCTTTTTGCAGTTACGCTTACTTTTAGCTCTATATCATCATGTATATAATGGTCTCCTAAATTTTCAAGGGCACTTTTAGAGTTGTAATTTATATTCCATAATACCCTGTTTATTTTAAAGGTTTCACTGTTTATTACAGCTAAAGTATCGTTAACGCTTATAAAAGCCGGAAAAGCGATATTTTTTGTTATTCCTTTAAGTGTCAGGTTACCTTCAACCATTGTTTTATTATTTTGCTTTATAATACCGGTAATTTCAAACGTTCCTGCGGGATATTTGTTGATATTAAAAAAATGGTCTTCGTTTGCTTTATCGCCCAGACCTTTCAGGTGATTTTCCAGATTTATTTTGTCTTTACCTTCTTTTGGGTCTGTAACGGTAATGCTTTTCATATTAATAGTAAAAGTACCGGTTTCTACAGTATCATTTTTTGCGAAAATTTCTCCTTTGCTAAGGCTAATTGTTCCCATGTGTTTTCCCGTGGGCTTAGAGCCTGTCCAGCTAATTGATGAAGCTATGGTGTCTACAATATATTTTTTGGCAGCAGGTGTAATAGGCTTAGGAGTTTCGGCCTCTGTAATTTTAGCCGGTGCAGCTTTACTTTCACGTTTGCAGGAAATGCCTGTAGCTGCGATAGCAATAACTAACAAAAAGTGTAATGTTTTCATGGTTATGGGAATTAAAATGTAGAGCCAGGAAATAAAAATAATAAAATTAGCAATGACAATTTGACATTTTACAGGTTTTGGCAATACTTTTGCATTTCGCTAAAGCGAACCAAAACAAAATAATGTTTAAGAAATTATTTAAGAATATGAGCCAGGAGAATTCTGAAAACGTAGAAAAAGATTTAACGCAGAACGAATTAGTAAATGAAAATGAAGCAACTGCACAGACTGATGGTGTAGAATCTGCTGAAGAATTATCTGTTGAAGAAAGGCTGGGCGAAGAACTGGCTAAAGAAAAAGATAAGTTTTTACGTCTCTTTGCTGAATTTGAAAATTATAAGAAAAGAACTTCTAAAGAAAGGCTTGAACTTTTTAAAACAGCAAATCAGGAGGTATTGCAGGCTTTATTACCTGTACTGGATGATTTTGACAGGGCAATGACCCAAATTTCAAAATCTGAAGATGAAGTGCTGCTGAAAGGAGTAGAGCTTATTCATAATAAGCTTAAAGATACACTAGTGTCTAAAGGACTGGAGCAGGTTGATCTTAAAGCGGGCGATACTTTTGATGCAGATTTTGCTGAAGCTATAACTCAAATTCCTGCGCCTACAGAAGAGCTAAAAGGGAAAATTGTAGACGTTGTAGAAAAAGGTTATAAACTGGGAGATAAAATTATTCGTTTCCCTAAAGTTGTTATTGGTAATTAATATAAAGCTGTAAGCAATACGGTAAAAACCCGCAAAATGAAGAAAGATTTTTACGAAGTACTAGGTATAGATAAAAATGCCAGTGCCGAACAGATAAAAAAAGCATACCGAAAGAAGGCCATAGAATATCACCCTGATAAAAATCCGGGAAATAAAGAAGCTGAAGAAAACTTTAAAGCTGCTGCTGAAGCATATGAAATACTTAGCGACCCTGATAAAAGGGCACGTTATGACCAATATGGTTCTGCTGCATTTGATGGAACAGGAGGCTTTAGCGGAGGCGGCATGAATATGGATGATATTTTCAGCCAGTTTGGGGATATTTTTGGTGGTGCATTTGGCGGAGGCTTTGGCGGCTTCGGCAGTGGCGGAGGTCAGCGCAGAATGAAAGGAAGCAACCTTAGAATTAAGGTTAAGCTTACACTTGAAGAAATAGCCAACGGTGTAGAGAAAAAAGTAAAAGTTAAAAGAAAGATACAGGCTAAAGGTGTTACTTTTAAAACCTGCCCTACCTGTAATGGTGCCGGTCAGGTAATGAAAGTGACCAATACTATTTTGGGAAGAATGCAAACTGCCGCTACATGCCATACTTGCGGAGGTACAGGTCAGATCATAGAATCAAAACCTAATCATGCCGATGCACAGGGTATGGTAATGGAAGATGAAACTGTATCAATAAAAATACCTGCAGGAGTTGTAGATGGTATGCAGCTTAAAGTTACCGGAAAAGGTAATGATGCTCCGGGTAATAATAGCATACCGGGCGATCTTATTGTTGCGATTGAAGAGGTTGAACATGAAACACTTAAACGTGAAGGAGAAAATCTTCATCTTGATTTATATATTAGTTTTGCCGAAGCTGCTCTTGGTACATCAAGGGATATTGAGACTGTAAGCGGTAAAGTGAGGATAAAACTTGAAGAAGGAATACAATCGGGCAAAATATTAAGGCTGAAAGGTAAGGGTATCCCTAGTATAAACTCATACGGTAACGGAGACTTGCTTGTGCATGTAAATGTTTGGACTCCAAAGACTTTGAATAAAGAGCAACGACATTTTTTTGAGAAATCACTTACAGATGAAAACTTTATTCCGCACCCTGAAAAGTCGGATAAATCTTTTTTTGAAAAAGTTAAGGATATGTTTTCATAATTTAAGATAATTTTATATATTTGGATTTCACTATTCAAATAGTGAATTTTTCTTTTTCATAGCAATTTTTCCCATCCTTATGCAAATAAGGGTGGGTTTTTGCTTTATAAGCATTTGATTTCTTTTAAAAATACTTAAAATGCTTTATAATCTATATTATCTACATCTTATTCTTTACTTTTACATTCTCAATCAAAATTTTGAATGGAACCAATTCTTGAAGTAAAGAATGTTGTTAAGCAATATGGCAATTATACAGCTCTTAACAGCGTTTCGTTAAAAGTGCCGCGTGGCAGTATTTATGGGCTTTTAGGCCCTAACGGAGCGGGGAAAACCTCCCTGATACGAATCATAAACCAAATAACAATGCCGGATAGTGGGGAAGTTTTACTTGATGGTGAAAAGCTTAACCCCGCACATATAGCAAATATTGGTTATATGCCTGAAGAAAGGGGGCTTTATAAAAGCATGAAGGTAGGCGAGCAGGCCCTATATCTTGCACAACTTAAAGGACTTTCTAAAAAAGAAGCGAAAGAGCAGCTGGATTACTGGTTTGACAGACTGGAAATAAAAGGCTGGTGGAATAAAAAAATACAGGAGCTGTCTAAAGGAATGGCTCAAAAAATACAGTTTGTTGTTACTGTACTTCACCAACCCAAGCTGCTGATTTTTGATGAGCCTTTTAGCGGTTTCGATCCGGTAAATGCAAATCTTATAAAAGATGAGATACTGGCACTTCGGGATAAAGGCACTACCATCATATTTTCTACCCACAGAATGGAAAGTGTTGAGGAAATGTGTGATCATATTGCACTTATACATCAGTCAAACAAGCTTATTGAAGGGGAGCTTAATGAGGTTAAAAGAGAATATCGTACCAATACTTTTGAAGTAGGTGTAGTAACAGGTAATAATCATCAGTTAAGTGGCGAATTAAGTCAGAAGTATGAGGTAGCTCCGGCAAATTTTAAAACGCTTGATGACGAATTAAAGCTCCAGATTACTCTCCCTCAAGGTGTAACTTCACGAGAGTTATTAAATGACCTTGTTCAAAGGGGTGATGTAACTTATTTTGTTGAGAAAATACCAAGTGTAAACGATATATTCATTCAAACTGTAAGCAAAAGATAATGAGCCTATCCTTAATTATAAAACGGGAATTTAACGCAAAAGTGCGTAATAAGTCGTTTATCGTAATGACATTTCTTAGCCCATTGCTGTTTACGGCTATGGCTGTGCTTGTAGGCTATCTGGCAAGTGTTAATGATGATGATGTTATTAAAGTGGCTATTCATGACCAGTCAGGATTACTTGAACCCGATTTTAAAGATTCTAAAAAAATAGAATATGTAAATCTTTCACAAATGTCTTTAGCTGTTGCTAAAGAAAAAGCGGCTGAAAGCTATGAGGGCCTTATTTATGTGCCTTCTGTATCAAACCCGGCAGAGCTTGTGAATAAAGTAGAATACATATCTAACGAAAGCCCTTCAATGGATTTTATAGAAGGCATGGAAGATGTGGTAAATGATAAATTGTTTAAATACAACCTTGAAAAAGCCGATATTAATTTTGAACAGATAGAGAAAGCTAAAACTAAAGCCGATATTCATTTGAGTAAATTTTCGGGAGAAGAAAGCCTTAAATGGTTTAATGCTATTAAAATAGCTATAGGCTTTGCTTTCGGTTACCTTATCATGATGTTCATAATTATTTATGGTAATATGGTTATGCGAAGTGTTATAGAAGAAAAGACAAATCGTATTATAGAGATTATTATTTCTTCGGTTAAGCCTTTTAAACTTATGATGGGTAAAATTATAGGAACTTCAATGGCAGGTATATTGCAGTTCTTAATATGGGCCGTATTAGGATCGGCACTTATTTTTATAGCGAGCAGCGCTCTCGGTCTTAAAATGGATAGTGGTGTAATTACTCCCGAAATGATTGAAGCCGGCCAAAATTCTGTAAGCGAATGGCAGCGTTATATACCTGAATTATTAACGCTTCCGTGGGCAACAATGCTTATTTCATTTCTGGTATTTTTTATTGGCGGATTTTTTCTTTACAGCTCAATATATGCTTCTATAGGTGCTGCTGTAGATAGTGAAACAGATTCACAACAATTTCTGCTGCCTATTATCCTTCCTTTAATGCTTGGGGTATACGTAGGTTTCTTTACAGTAATTAACGATCCTCACGGTACTGTTGCAACTGTTTTCTCACTTATACCGCTTACATCGCCAATAGTAATGATGATGCGCCTTCCGTTTGGCGTGCCGTTATGGCAACTTATTCTTTCTGTTGCAATATTGTTTACTACTTTTTTCCTTGTAGTTTGGTTTGCATCAAAAATATACCGCATAGGTATACTTATGTATGGCAAAAAACCAACTTATAAAGAAATATTCAAGTGGCTTAAATATTAGTTTGCAGCTATAAGTTCACAGTTAGTTATTTGTTAATAGCTATGTGTATTTAAGTATAAAGCAATATATTTATAGATAACAGGTTGTAGCAACAGTCAAAAAAAATCGATACAAAATATGTCTAAGATATTAATAATAGAAGACGAAGCCGCTATTCGCAGGGTATTGGGTAAAATATTATCTGAAGAAAATGATGCTTATAAAGTTGAAGAAGCCGAAGACGGGCTGCAGGGCCTTGAAAAAATAAAAAATGAAGACTATGATTTGGTGCTTTGCGATATAAAGATGCCGAAAATGGATGGTGTTGAGGTACTTGAAGCTGTAAAGAAAATCAAGCCCGAAATTCCTTTTGTAATGATATCCGGTCATGGTGATCTTGAAACAGCTATAAATACAATGCGCCTTGGTGCTTTTGATTATATTTCTAAACCACCGGATTTAAACCGCCTTCTTAATACTGTACGTAATGCTCTTGACCGTAAGGTTCTTGTTGTAGAAAACAAGATGCTTAAAAAGAAAGTAAGCAAGAATTATGAAATGATAGGCAACAGCGGACCTATAGACCATATAAAAGAAATTATTGAAAAAGTAGCTCCTACCGATGCACGAGTACTTATTACCGGACCTAACGGAACGGGTAAAGAGCTTGTGGCACACTGGCTGCATGAAAAGAGTGAACGGGCTGCTGCCCCTTTTATAGAAGTTAACTGTGCTGCCATCCCTTCTGAGCTTATTGAAAGCGAATTGTTTGGTCATGTTAAAGGTGCTTTTACAAGTGCGGTTAAAGATCGTGCAGGTAAGTTTGAGGCAGCCGATAAAGGAACAATATTTCTTGATGAAATAGGAGATATGAGTCTGCCTGCTCAGGCAAAGGTATTACGCGCCCTTCAGGAAAACATGATACAAAGGGTAGGTGCAGAAAAAGATATCAAAGTAGATGTGCGTGTGATTGCAGCTACTAATAAAGACCTTAAAAAAGAAATTGCCGATGGTAATTTCCGAGAGGATCTATACCATCGTCTTGCGGTTATACTTGTAAAAGTACCTGCGCTTAATGAGAGAAGAGATGATATTCCGTTGCTTATAAACCATTTTGCCGAAAAGATAGCCGAAGAACAGGGAACTGCATCCAAAAAGTTTTCTGCAGATGCTGTAAAACTGCTGCAGGAATATGATTGGACGGGTAATATAAGAGAACTGCGCAATGTAGTTGAACGCCTTATAATATTAGGAGGCAGTGAAATCAGCGAAAGTGATGTAAAGCTTTTTGCAAGCAAATAATATAAAATTACAATATAGATATTCAGGAAACTGCCCCCGGGTACTTACCGGGGTTTTTCTTTTTCTTTTTGTTACTTTTGTGATCTCTTTTATCAGGAGAGTAGTAGAGTCTGAATACAGAATTTCACGCTGACTTCTGAGTAATATCAATAAAGAATATGTTTTTAAAAAAAATAAATGAAAAGCTTGCACTTGCTTTAGAAGAAGCAGGCATAAATGAGCCTACCGAACTGCAGAAAGAAAGCTGGAGTACCATTAAAAGCGGCGCAGACTGCGTTTTTTTGGCCGATTCAGATTTGGGTAAAACTACCACAATTGTAATTAATGTAATACAGCGCCTTGAGAAAGCTTTTGAAGAATCTCCACGTGCATTGATTATTGTGAAGGATAAAACCAAGGTAGTTGAAATGATGGAGCTTTTCAGAAAGTATGGTAATTATAATAATCTTCGCGTATATGGTGTATACGAGCAGGGTGATATAGATTATGATAAAAACCAAATATCTCTCGGTATAGATGTACTTATTGGAACTGCTGTTAAACTTAACGATATGTTTTCTTCGGCAGGGTTTGACGTAAACCGCCTTAAGATGTTTATTGTAGATGATATTGAAGATCAGCTAAAAGTAAGGATGGAAACTAAGATCGTGAGAATGTCAGACAGTATTGCCAAAACCCAACGCCTGTTTTTTACCGATGTTATTACAGACAGGGTAGAGATACTTGCCGATAAGATAATGGTAGAACCTGTTTTCTTTGAATTTGATGAAGAAGATGAGGAATTTAACGAAGAGGAAGAAACAGATAATAATTAATAAAACGAAACCATTATGGCGTTAGTAAAAGTATTTTCGGGAAGTGAAATTTTAGCACAGTCGCTTAAAGCAAGGATTGAAGGAGTTGGTGTAGCTGTAATTGTAAAGAATAATATACAATCTTCAAATATGGCAGGGTTTGGCTCTTTAGGCCAGGCCGTAGAAGTTTTTATAGACGATAGAGATAAGGAAAAAGCAGCTCAGGCAATTGAAGATTTTAAAATGGGTAACTAAATATAAATGAACCCTTTTAAAATTTATACAAAAGATGTCCGGTTTACTTTCTTTCGAAAAAAAGAAGAAAGTCACTTAAATGGTGAGATCACTTTTCTTGACAATCGTATTATTGTAAATGATAAAATATTCAGTATAGATGCCCTTAGTGGTATAAAATTTTCCTGTTTTGATGATTATGTAGGAAAGATAGATACAGTAAATGGTAAAATCTCAAAAGGTGTAAATAATAGCATCGGGATATATAGTAAGAATGGAGAAAAGAATATTTATTATTTCCAGTTAGATCATCGTTACCAAATACGTGATATAAGAGAACAGTTAATACAATATCATTTGTCAGGGAAACTGGATTTTATGCATCTTATAGCCATTTTAGGTATGGAAGACTATAATGCAATAGAGAATTTTAAAAAGACATTGGCGTCTTATGGAAAATAATACAACGTTCAGAACTAAAACGGGTTATTGTCATGTGATGCCGGACAAAATTTTGTTAAGTGCAAATAGTAATCCTCACACTGTTTTTCAGGTACCAACCTCAGGAAGTGTCATGAAAAGGCTTACAATGTATGGTTTGTTATCACTTTGCCTTATTTATCAGGGGTATATAAGTTATAGGAATAATGATAATTTTTTTACGGTACTATTCGGAGGCTTTGGACTGTTTCTGTTATATGTAGTAATTACAAGTATAAATAATTCTTCTGCTCCTGTAATAGAAAGAAAAGATATAGAAAAGGTACAATTTACAAAAGCTATCCCGTGGTTACGCCGTTCTTACTTCAGCATTTTCTTTAATGAAAATGGGAAGATAAAGAAGAGAATTATTATGATGCCAGGTTCACTTACAGGCGGAGCAGAAGAAACTATTAAAGCTCTTGAAATTATGAAAAGAGAAGGTTTGCTAAAGAATAATTTTAAGTAAGGTGTTGTTATAGTTTTGTAATCTTAGGTTTTCTTTTTCTTCCTTACTATCAGGTAGCCTATAATAAGGCCAACCACAATCCATAGCGGAATGCCAAGAAGTATTTTGGTTAATGTAAATCTTTCATGGTCAAAAAGGGGAAAAAGAACCATAGTTATAAAGTAAAGTATGCCTCCCCAAACTAATCCTGATCGTACCCATTTTTTCATGATTCTGTAATTTTTTTAGTTGTATCTCTTCCGTACATAAAATAGTCCAAAAGCAAGCCGAAAACTATGAAAACAGGTATGGCTATTATCAGTTTTGTTACCGAAAAAGTGTCATCTATCAATGGGAATACTACTCCCAATACCATCAGCACCCAAAAAGCCTGAACAAAACTTTGTTTAACCCATTTTTTCATGTTTTCTATTCAGTTTTTTCATACGTTTTTTTTCTAAGTAAATAACAATTGCAAATACTGCAGACCACAGAATAAAATTTATGACTATTTGCGACCAGCCAATCCCATTGTCACTCCATCCTAATAACGGAGAAATAAATGTTGTAAATAAAAAACATATAAAATACCATATGGCAGATGCTCTAATATATTTTTTCATATTAATATTGGTCTTATTTATTGACCTTTCTCTGTTTTCTATTTTCAAAATAAATCTCTATTAAACATATAATTGCCCAGATTATAAACATAAAAAATGCTTTTTTCCAATCAGAGGCAAATGAAGTATCATTATCTACAAAAGGCATTATAAAAACTACAATTATATAACAGAATAAATATTTTATAATAATTAAGCGTACAGGTTTACTCATTGCTGTCTCTAATTTACTCATTGCTGTCTCTAACTTTATTTTTAGGGTCTTTTTTACGCGATACATAGCCAAAAATTAATCCGAATACCAGCCATACCGGTATGCTGACTAATAATTTCATGGGTATAATTTCTGTACCATCAAATAAAGGAAAGACTACATTAATAAATAGTGCCATGAATACACCCCAAAAAAGGCCAAATTTTACCCAGCTTTTCATTATGAATTTATTTGTTTCTTAGGGTTCTTTTTTTTCATGCTGCTTCT
This sequence comes from Flavobacterium sp. NRK1, assembly GCF_024054175.1. Classification (GTDB taxonomy): domain Bacteria; phylum Bacteroidota; class Bacteroidia; order Flavobacteriales; family Flavobacteriaceae; genus Flavobacterium. The sequence goes on along the minus strand of NZ_JAMXLA010000001.1, from coordinate 324,202 downwards.
GTAACCAATATATAATCCGGCAATGGTAAATACAACAGCATTAATAACAATTTTAGCTAATGGAAATTTAGGCTCATTTTCATCCTGCATTCCAATCAGCACAAAAATATACGGAGCAATGAATGTCATAAAAACAAACATCCAAATGGCAAAAAACAGTCCGGTTTTAACCCAGGGTTTCATAAAAAACAATTACAAATTTATACTTTCAAATATAGCCAATATTTTTAAGCCCTGCAATTAAAGCGGCATTGCGCAATTGCCTAATTATCCTATCTTTGCGGCTTCAAAAAAACATTCATGATCACTATAGATGCGCTTTCGGTACAATTTGGCGGTACCACACTTTTCAGTGATGTTTCCTTTTCAATAAATGAAACAGACAAAATAGCCCTTATGGGTAAAAACGGAGCCGGAAAAAGTACACTGCTTAAAATTATAGCAGGAGTAAGTAAACCGTCAACGGGTAATATATCAGCACCTAAGGGTACGGTTATAGCTTACCTGCCACAGCATTTACTTACCGAAGATAACGCTACTGTAATTGAGGAGACATCTAAAGCCTTTGAAAGTATTTTTAAAATGAAGGCTGAAATTGATGCACTTAATGAAGAGCTTACTGTGCGTACCGATTATGAATCGGATGAATATTATAAGATCATCGAAAAGGTATCTGAGCTGAGTGAAAAATTCTATTCTATTGAAGAAGTGAATTATGAAGCAGAAGTAGAAAAAGTGCTTGTAGGTATGGGTTTTAGCCGAGAAGATTTTAATCGTCCAACTTCTGAGTTTAGTGGTGGCTGGAGAATGCGTATTGAGCTTGCTAAAATACTTTTACAAAAGCCGGATCTTATCCTTTTAGATGAGCCTACCAACCACATGGATATTGAGAGTATTCAATGGCTTGAGGATTTCCTTGTAAACAGTGCTAAGGCTGTTATGGTAATATCGCATGACAGGGCATTTGTAGATAATATTACTACCCGTACCATAGAAGTTACTATGGGAAGGATCTATGATTATAAAGCTAAATATTCGCATTATCTTGAATTGCGTAAAGATCGACGTGCGCATCAGCAAAAGGCCTATGACGAGCAGCAAAAGATGATTGCCGAGAATATGGAGTTCATAGAGCGTTTTAAAGGTACTTACTCTAAAACGTTACAAGTGCAGTCGCGTGTAAAAATGCTTGAAAAACTGGAACTTGTAGAGGTAGATGAAGTGGATACATCGGCATTACGATTAAAGTTTCCTCCTGCTGCGCGCTCAGGACAGTATCCAGTAGTGGTAAATGAGCTCTCTAAAGCATATGGCGACCATGTGGTTTTTAAAGATGCATCTATGGTTATAGAGCGTGGACAAAAGCTGGCTTTTGTAGGTAAAAATGGTGAGGGTAAATCTACCATGATCAAAGCCATAATGGGAGAAATTGATTTTGAAGGTAAACTGGAACTGGGCCACAATATTCAGGTTGGTTATTTTGCACAAAATCAGGCAGCAATGCTTGACGAAAACCTTACTGTATTTGAAACTATAGATCAGATTGCTGTAGGTGAGATCCGTACCCAGATAAAAAACCTTTTAGGAGCTTTTATGTTTAGTGGCGATGATACTACCAAAAAAGTAAAAGTACTTTCCGGTGGTGAAAAAACACGCCTTGCAATGATAAAACTGTTGCTTGAGCCTGTCAACCTTCTTATTCTTGATGAGCCTACGAATCACCTTGATATGAAAACCAAAGACATTATTAAAGATGCCCTTAAAGCTTTTGACGGAACTATTATATTAGTATCTCACGACAGGGATTTCTTAGATGGACTGGTTACTAAAGTATTTGAATTTGGCAACAAACGTGTTAAAGAACATTTTGAAGATATAAAAGGTTTCCTTGAAATGAAAAAGATGGAAAACCTGAGAGAAATAGAAAAGAAGTAATTTTTAGTACTGAATAAAATTGAAAATGCAGAAGTTCTCACTTCTGCATTTTTTAATTCTTTTTCTGCCATTCTTCCCAACCTAATATATCTTTCCGGATATCTTTTTTCCATTCATTGCCAAATATATTTTTAAGATGTGTTAGTACAAGAAAATTATAGTCTTTATAGAAACTAAGATTAGCAGGGGCAATACATCCAAAATCGTGGTAATGCAATTTATATTTTGTTTGGAAATCCTTTTCACCCGGATAATGGCGTGAAGCAATGCCTCCTAAAATGTACAAAGTGATCTTATTATTTTTAATGTCTTTGTCAAATTTCTCAAGAGGTGTTTGTTGCGCATTTCCAATGACAAAACTGGTTATAAAGAGCAATGTTATAAATAGTGATTTCATGATCCTAGTTTGTTTTCGTCTTCTCCTTCTTTTTTTGTTCTTTCTTCAGTTTTCTCTTCTCCTTTTTTGTTAAGCCATCTTTTGTTTTTACGATGAAGACTTCGCCTGTTCTTCTACAGCCAAATACAGATGTGTCTTCTGCATTTTTGAGGAAGCTTACACTTACAATATCGTTAGGGTTGAGTTGTTTAAAATTGTCTTCATTTAATGGAACTCCGTCAATAATATACAATGGTTTGCAATCACCATTTATAGAACCAACGCATCTAATAACAACCGGAGCGTTAATCTCAAGACACATTGCATCTGTACTTATATTTTCCTGTTTAGTTATGCTTGGCGATGATATTCCTATGTTTTTTTCTGTAGTTTTTATATATGGCCCAAAGCAGTTACCGTTCCAAACTGTATTTTCGATAAAATCAGGATCTTCCCGAAGCTTAAAATCGATAGTATTCTGCTTATTGATAGTTATTGTTTCCTGAATCATGCCATTGTATGAAGCAACTAATTGTTTGCCTTTTTTGCCATTTATAATGTAGTTACCATCAAAATCAGTAAATACTACTTGGCTAGTGCCTTTTATCATTACTCTTACTCCAGGTATAGCTATACCATCATTGTCTGTAATCACTCCTGTGATTTTTTGACTTCCCTCTGTTGTAATTTTTTCCTGTGCTGAAACAAACAAAGAATTAATAATAAAAAGTATGATGATAATTTTTTTCATAATATGAGTTTTTAAAAAGCCCGGCAGTTATGGCGCTGCCGGGCAGCAGCGTTAAGCTAAACTAAAAAAGATTTATTTTACCATTTCTACCAGCCTTATAAACTCAGCTCTGTATCCGTCAGGATCATTTTGCAGGCCTTGTTTTGCTAGTGCTTTTATATCATCAGTTTTTTTGTTCGGAATAAGTTTAGAATCCCTGAGTTTTAGTCCGAACCAAGCTACAGCAGCAGAGAATTTATAATCGGCTGAAGTATTTTGTATAGCCAGCGGAGTGTTAGGTATTACCTTTACGATCTCGGTACTTTTATCCTCATCCGGCTTTTTAGATCTGAATTTAATTGTTGCCAGCTCATCATTAAACTGATTACCTGTTGCTGTTGGCTGGCTGTACTTTAAGTCGGGAGCGGCAGTAAAGTAGTCACTTTTTACACCTACAGGTATAATTTCATACAGTGCTGTTACGGTGTGTCCACTGCCAAGTTCTCCGGCATCAATAGCATCATTTGCAAAATCTTCATCACGAAGTTTACGGTTTTCGTAACCTATAAGTCGGTATGATTGTACATGCTTAGGGTTAAACTCAATTTGTATTTTAACGTCTTTTGCAATAGCATACATAGAACCTTTAAACTCTTTATTGAGGTACCTGTCAGCTTCCTGCATAGTGTCAATATAGGCATAGTTACCATTGCCTTTATCGGCAAGAGTTTCAAGTTTAGAATCTTTATAATTGCCCATGCCGTAACCCAAACAGGTTAAAAATACACCGCTTTTACGTTTCGCTTCAATAAGTGTCTGCATGTCTGTATTAGATGAAGCTCCTACGTTAAAGTCGCCGTCGGTTGCCAGTATTACACGATTGTTACCCCCTTTTGCAAAATTTTCTTCGGCTGTTTTATAGGCCAGTTCTATACCTGCCCCTCCGGCAGTACTTCCTCCGGCACTCAAATTATCAAGAGCAGCATAAATTTTTTCTTTTTCATCACCGCTTGTAGATGGTAACACCAGTCCTGCTGCACCTGCATAAACCACTATTGCTATTTTGTCTTTTTTACGCATCTGGTTTACCAATAGCTTCATGCTTTGTTTTAGCAGGGGAAGTTTATTTTGATCATTCATAGAACCCGATACATCTATAAGGAAAACAAAGTTAGAAGCAGGCAAGTTATCATCGGGAATGATTTTTCCCTGTAGCCCTATTTTTAATAGCTTATGCTGCTGATTCCATGGAGCATCACTATACTCGGTATTGATCGAGAAAGGCTCGTTTTTTACAGGCTGTGGGTATTGGTATTTAAAGAAGTTGATCATTTCCTCGACACGTACTGCATCTTTTGGTACAGTTTGTCCGTTGTTAATAAAACGTCTTATGTTAGTGTATGAAGCATTATCTACATCTATAGAAAAAGTAGAAAGTGGGGTAGTGGCAGGGTTTTCAAACTGGTTTTCTACAAAATTTTCATACTCTTCCTGATCTACTTCTATTGGGTGAGGTTTAGAAGGTTCTGTAAAATGAATCATCTCCGGATGTTTTTTCTTTTGTTGCTCCAGTTTTTTATTTAAACGTGCCAGTTTGCGCAGCTCTTTTTTAGAAAGTGCTTTTTTTGTTTTAACGATAATAACACCATTTCTGCCCCTGTTACCATAAATAGATGTTGCCCCCGCATCTTTAATTACGCTGATGCTTTCAATATCGTTAGTATTTATTTGTTTAAAGATGGCAGAACTTAATGGTACTCCGTTAACAACATATAAAGGTTCAGCATTGCCATTAATAGACCCAATCCCTCTTAAAATTACAGTGCTGTTAGCACCCGGTTGTCCTGAGCCTGTAGCTATATTTAAGCCTGGCACCTGTCCTTGTAGTGTTTGTATAAAATTCGCATTAGGTCTGCCATCAATAGTTTTAGAGGCAAGAGTTGTTACGTGTTTATCATTGCTAACATAGCTTGCTGAAGGATTATTTATTGGCTGAGTTGTAGAAGACACTTTAGCAGAAGCAATTGCGTCATTTTTTGCTTTCTTTTTCTCTAATCTTGATTGACGCCTTGCATCAGCAGATGAAATAGTAGTAACAGCTACATTACTGGTAGCTCTGGTTGTTGTTCTGTATGCTTCAACTACAACGTCTTCCAACATCATTGCATTATCTTTAAGCTGTAGGTTCACATTTTTTTGTTTCCCTAAGGTAACAGCCATTTGTTCCATACCTACAAAAGAAGCAATTAGTTTTTCACCTTCTTTGGCATCTATCATGTACTTACCATCAAAGTCAGTGCTTACACTTTTACTGGTTCCTTCAATCATTACTGTAACTCCCGGTACAGGCAGTCCCTGGCTGTCGGTAATTACTCCGGTAATTTTTTTACTTTCTGAAGTAGGCAAAGCAGTAGAAGCAATGGGCTGTACTTTTTCTTTTGTTCCGGTAGCAGCATAACCTTTAGCTAATGAGTTGCTGCTATCTTTTGATGTTTCAAAACGTTGTCCCTTTATGAAATAAACAGAATCTTTACTTGTAGATTTAGTTTCATTAAAATCGGGAATTGTTTTCTGTGGCTTCACAGCATCTACAACCTTTTCTTTCGGTTCAGCTTTAGCCGGGTCAAAGGCTTCTTTTACCTTTTGGGTATCTATAACGGTTACGTTATTTTGTGGTGTAACAGTAGGCGCAACTATAGTGTTGTTATTGTCAGTGTTTAAAACAAAAAGACCTACAGTCATAAACAACAGTAATGCTGCTGCTATGCCTGTATATTTCCACCAGGTAGCTATTCTGCGCTGTTTTTTGTTATTCAGTTTCTCTTCTACTCGGTTCCATACGGCATCCATGCGTGCAAAATCTTTGCCTTCGGCTTTGCCGGCTGCTTCTTTAAACTGTTCGTATATCTTATCTTGATTTTCCATGACTGTTCTCTTTTTGATAATAAACATTGTTTACTAGTTCTTTAAGCTTACTTCGGGAGACGTTTAATTGTGATTTTGATGTTCCCTCAGAAATATTCAGCATGGCGGCTATTTCTTTATGCGAGTAACCCTCTATGGCAAACAGGTTAAATACTGTCCTGCAGCCTTCGGGCAGATACGTGAGCAGGTTGAGCAGATCCTCTTCTTCCAGCCCGGCCGATTGGGCTTCGGAAGGTTCTGCGCTGCGGCTCATATCTTCAATATAAATATTGAAGTTTACATTTTTTTTAAGGCTCATAAGGCACTGGTTTACGGCAATTTTGCGTGCCCAGGCTTCAAAAGCTTTTGTTTCTTTAAGTTGATCAAGTTTGGTGAAAATAGTATAGAAGGCATCGGCCATTGCTTCTTCTATATCTTCCTCGCTTTTCAGGTACCTTTTGCAGGTGTGGTATAGTTTAGGAGCCATAAGCTCATACACCTTTCTCTGGGAGTCCCGGTGCATTTTCCTGCATGCTGTTATGAGTTTTTCGTCCATCACAATTTGTCTCTTTGTATATATAGATTAGAAAAGCGATGAAAAGGTTGGGAAGGAAGTGAAATATTTTTATTCGGTGTTCATTGTCCGTCATCAGATGATAGTTTCGGACTCCGGACTTCCGACTATTATTTCTCAAGGGTAAGTTTATAAATATCCGATTCCGATGCATCAGAATCGGTGTCTTCGCAAAGCAGGAACTCCAGCGTAGTGTCGTTTTTTTTATAAAGGGTAATGCCTTCAAATTTATTTTTAAGCGAAATAACTTCTGTAAATTCTATTTCCATAGATTCTGTATCCATTCGTCCTATGAGTGTGCCTGCTACTTCACCGTCTTTATAGGTAGAGCCTGATTTTTCGGCAGCTGCTAAAAAGTAAAGTTTACCGTTTACCAGTACAGCATCGGTGAAACTGGAGGCTGCACCATTTATTGTAGGAAGTTCAACTTCATTATACACAAACTGAAATGAGGTTTCGTTTATATCGCCATCAAGGGTAAATACCCCATTTTGACCTTTGGGGCCGTTGCCCCGGTTAAATAAATACCATGTAGTACCATTGTTTACGGCGGCTTCTATATTAAAGTTCTCAGGATTTATTTCTCCAAAATCCTGCATAGCAAGGTATAAAAATGTAGCATCTATAGGCGGATGCACTTTTTTAGATTGTAAATCTACATGTAGTATAGCATTTCTTTTTTCTGTAGAGCCCGAACCAAAAAGATACAGTTCATCACCCATAGCTGTAAGTGCTTCAAAGTCGGGTTTGTCTTCTTTGAGTATATTTTCAACAGGGCCTTTATAGTTTTCGGGTGCTATAGCTATAGGAGTTGTTTTTTTATCTATCAGGCTGTATTCATAAAATACATGGCTATTATCTGATATTATATAAAGATTGGTGCCATTAAGTAATAAGCCGGATGCCGAGCCAATGCCTATAATGTGAAACAGGAGTTCCAACTGAAACTTTTGCATAATATTATGTTTTTGTAAAAATGGCTTATGCTTTAAATTCTTACATTTATATAAAGATAAACCAATTATCCATGAAAGCAATACGCACAAAAGATTTTAAGGCAGATGGAAAGTTTGCTATTAATAATGCAGCTACCAATATAGACCTGGAACTTACTGATGACCAAAAGAAAGATGCACTTAAAGAGGTAAGTAAAGAATTAGGCAAACAGCAGGATAAAATGTATGCCAATAACCGTTACAGTGTGCTTGTTGTTTTACAGGGCATGGATACGTCGGGCAAAGACAGCCTTATCAGGGAAGTATTTAAGAACTTTAATGCCAGGGGGGTAAATGTATATAGTTTTAAACAGCCTTCATCAGCAGAACTGGAGCATGATTATTTATGGCGCCACTATATTGCGCTGCCCGAAAAAGGTAAGTTTGCCGTTTTTAACCGTTCTCATTATGAAAATGTATTGGTTACACGTGTACATCCGGATTATCTTTTAAAAGAAAACCTTCCCGGAATTGAAGATGTAAAAGATATTCCTAAAGATTTTTGGGATATGCGTTATAAGGAAATCAATCATTTTGAAAAACATATATCTCAAAATGGGGTAATAGTGCTAAAGTTTTTTCTTCATTTAGGTAAAGAAGAACAAAAAGCCAGGCTGTTGCGCCGTCTTGAAAAGAAAAGCCATAACTGGAAATTTTCGGCGGGAGATCTTGATGAAAGAGAAGAATGGGATAAATACCAGGAGTATTATCAAGAGGCTATACAAAAAACTTCCCAACCTTATGCGCCGTGGTTTGTAATTCCTGCAGATGATAAAAAGGCTGCCCGGTTAATGGTGGCCAGTATTATATTTGATGAACTTAAAAAATATGATTTCAGAGAGCCGGAAGTAGATGAAGAAGTATTAGAAAACATTTCGTTTTACAGAAATAAACTTAAGACCGAGGAGTAGCTAAACTGAATTGGTAGTAGCGCAGATAAATAGCTAACTAATCTTCAAGCAAATCCTGCAGTTCTTCCTGCGAAAGGCATATTCCAATGTGTTCTGCCATTTCATTTTCATCTTCGGCACCATCAATAAAATAAATGGGAGTCTGCGATGTTGTTTTACGCTTACGTATACTGTCTGCTGTCTGCCGCCCATGTGATGGTTTATTAGCGTAGTTTATTACAATAACATCGGGCTTCAGTATGCCTGTTTTTCTGTAGGCTTCGGCACCATCATTAAGCTCTATACCAACAACGTCAGTCTTTTTTTTACAGTAATCTATAAGAGGTGTAGTATGTTCTTTGGTCCAGTCAATAATAAATATTTTCATGCCTAATGTGTTGGATATTACAAAAGTAAAAAAACCTGCGTTATTGTAATGCAGGTTTTAAGGTTAGTTTTGAACTTAGGTTATTGGGTTATAATTTAAAGCCATAAGCAAGTCGCAATGCAATCTGGTCGGCATTAAAATCGGTCATTCCCTCGTATCTAAGGCTAATGTCAATAACCTCATTAGCATATCCAATACCGGGAGCCCATATAAAGGCAGTTTCGTTATAATCATTGGTTACAGCAAAACCTGCTCCTGCCTCACCAAGCACGTAAAAACGGTCTTCCCACACAAAGGCTTTAAAACCCGCTTTTACAGGAATAAATCCAAGATCAGGCACATTATCGTCACCAAAAAGATGAGTATAACCTGTAGTTAGTGTTAAAGATGTTCTCATACTCATGTCATATTGCAGTCTTACATCCCCACCTAATGACCAGTTAAAATAATCGCCCGTTGTTACTCCGGCGTTAACACCAAAACCAAGACGAAATCCCTGATCATACCCGTCTGAAGAAGAAGCTCCTTCCTGTGCACATGCTGTACCGCCAAGGATAAGTGCTGCTGCTAATAGTGTTCCTTTTAATTTACTTGCAATTTTCATAATCTTCTCAATTCAATTTGTTAGTGGAGTAAAATTAGTATGCGTTTCTTATTAAAAAATCCAACAAATTGTTAATTAGTTGTAAATAATTCATAAAATAGATATGTTTATCTGTAATATTTTGATTTTAAAGTTTTTAGGTCAAAGAATTTTATTATAAAACCTTCTCAGTACCTTTGCAAAAAATCTCCACAGTGAATTTATCGGTTTATTTTAATGAGTTTAGGGCAAACATTCGTTTGGCATATCCTGTTATATTAGGAATGTTAGGGCACACCATAACCGGTATTGTAGATAATATTATGGTTGGTAAGCTTGGCGCTGCCCAGCTTGCAGCAGCTTCACTTGGTAATAGTATGGTATTTGTTGCTATATCTGTAGGTATAGGGTTTTCTACTGCAATTACGCCTATAGTAGCACAGGCAGATGCCGAAAAGGATATACAAAAAGTGAGATCTTATTTTCATCATGGCCTGCTTTTATGTGTTGTGCTGGGTATTATGCTTTTTGGTATTGTGTGGGTAGCCAAACCTTTAATGCATCTTATGGGGCAGCCCGAAGAAGTTGTTGTATTGGCAGCTCCGTATGTAGATTGGGTAGCCTTTTCGTTATTGCCTATGGTAATTTTTCAGGCCTATAAACAATTTGCCGACGGATTATCGTTAACCAAATATGCTATGTATGCGGTAATTATATCTAACATAATTAATATAGTTGTTAACTACCTGCTTATTTACGGAGTATGGATCTTCCCTGAAATGGGAATTATTGGGGCCGCATTGGGTACTGTTGCCTCAAGGATATTCCTGGTAATTTATATGCACTACATTTTAAGCAGTAATGAAAAACTAAAAGTGTATTTCAGCAATTTTAGTTTTAAAGATATTAAAAGGAGCATACTTAAAAAGATCTCAGACCTTGGCATACCATCTTCTATGCAGATGCTTTTTGAAGTGGCTCTTTTTACCTGTGCAGTATGGCTTTCGGGTTCATTAGGTAAAACCGAGCAGGCTGCTAATCAGATTGCATTAAGCCTTGCTTCTATGACCTTCATGTTTGCCATGGGGCTTAGTGTTGCGGCTATGATAAGGGTGGGTAATCAAAAAGGGCTTAAAGATTTTAAACGACTCAAAATTGTAGCACGCTCAATATTTTTACTGGCTATATTGCTGGAAATAGTTTTTGCAATACTGTTTATTGCATTTCATAAGTACTTGCCGCATCTGTTCTTAAATATGAAAGATGTAACTCAGTTGGCTGATAATACAGAAGTTATTGCTGTTGCTGCAAACTTATTAATTGTTGCAGCTATTTTCCAGATAAGCGACGGGATACAGGTTGTAGTACTGGGTGCTCTTCGCGGGTTGCAGGATGTAAAAATCCCTACAATTATTACTTTTTTTGCGTATTGGGTAGTAGGTTTCCCTATATCGCTTTATCTTGGTGTTTATACCGAACTAAAAGCTACAGGTATATGGATAGGACTGCTGGCAGGGCTTACCGTTGCTGCAATATTTTTGTATCTTCGCTTTAATTATTTAACGGGTAGATTTATTGAAGAAGAAGGGAAACCTTAAATCTGAAGTAATTATATGCGTTTTGTCGTTTCGGTTAAAATGACACACAATTAGATTTACGACTTTAAAACTTTTGACTATATATGGAATTACCAAAATTTGTACTGGCTGATAATACAGATTATCCGGATGATATCTTTATTATACATTTAGATTATCCGCGTTTTATAATTAACCTTAAAGATGATGAGGTTGAGTTTATGGAAGAACCGGAAGATCTTGATGAAAATGAACTTAATGCTGAAATGGAAGGACTTATTGAAGCTGCCAATAATTTCTACGATAGGGAAGTAGAACGTTACGAAAAGCAATAAAGTTATACACACTCTTGTCATTCCGAGCGCAGCGAAGCGAAGTCGAAGAATCTCAAAAAGTAAATGGTATCATTTTAATATAGATTCCTTCTATTGTCGCAATGAAAAGACAAACTTACTCAAAATACTTCTTCAATAAAATAGTTGCGGCTGCAAAAGGCGAAATTTCGTTATTTTGCACCGCTTTTTTATTTTGCTTCAGCAAAGCAGCTATATCTTCACGGCTGTAAAAATTATTCTTTAACTGCTCATTAATGGTTTCTTTAAGCCAGTAACTGTTTTGTTCGCTTCGGCGCAGACCAAAAAAACCATTATTTTTTGTTAAGTCAAAATACTCATTAATTATTTGCCATACATCGGCTACACCATCATGCGTTATGGCACTGCAGGTTGTTACTTTGGGCTGCCATCCTGAATTTTTAGCCGGAAATAAATGCAATGCCCTGTTAAATTCGGTTTTGGCGAGTTTTGCTTTTTTGATGTTGTCGCCATCGGCTTTATTGATAACTATTAAATCGGCCATTTCCATAATACCGCGTTTAATACCCTGAAGCTCATCGCCGGCACCGGCAATTTTAAGCAGCAGAAAAAAATCTACCATACTGTGTACAGCCGTTTCACTTTGACCTACACCCACAGTTTCTATAATTATAGTATCAAAACCACAGGCCTCGCATAAAATAATAGCCTCACGGGTTTTACGTGCCACTCCGCCTAATGTATCTCCGGATGCAGATGGACGTATATAAGCATTTTCATCTTTAACCAGTTCTTCCATTCGGGTTTTATCGCCCAATATGCTTCCGTGTGATAACGAACTGCTGGGATCTACTGCCAGTACAGCAACTTTTCTGCCTAAAGAAGTAAGATGTTTTCCAAAAGCTTCAATAAAAGTACTTTTGCCTACACCCGGTACACCTGTAATACCTACGCGTAATGATTTATCGGCATGCGGCAGGCACTGATTTATAACATCATTAGCCTTTTCAAGATGTGACGGATTTGTACTTTCCACAAGAGTAATGGAACGGCTCAGAGCAGTTTTATCTCCGGCGAGTATGCCGTTTACAAGTTCCTGTGCTGTAGGCTGTTTTTTCCTCAGTCGGGTTACATGTTCTATAGATGACCTGCTGATGCTTTCCGGACGGCTGATGCCATCTACTTCATGCAATGCAGTTTTTTGGGCTTTAGGCTTATCCACGTTAATTAATTAGAGAAGTAAAATTAAGGTTTTTCTCTGGTTTTTTAGCCACCAATTATATAAATAAAAGCCCCTGCTGCTATAAACAGAGGAGCTTTATATATTACTTACTTATAGTTAGTAATGTACTAATAATTAGTATGCTGCTGTAAATCGTTGTTGATGGTGTTTAGGGTTTTCTACTTCATCGGCAAGTACAACAGCCAAATCTTCACCCGATAAAATACTGCGTTTGTTTTCATCAAATACAGGGTTTTCCAGTCCTAAACGGTATTTACCTGTACGGCCTGTAGTGATTCCCTGATGCATTTCGATAGCCGGGCTAAAAAATACCCAGTCAATATCTTTTTCTTGTTTAAGAATTGTAAGATAATCTCTTGCGGCAGATGCGCCAGCATAATACTCTTTAGGAAATTCAGGTGTGTCAACAAGCTGTTTCTCTGGGGCTATGTATAGGCTACCTGCACCACCAATAGTAATATAACGCTTAACGCCCGATTGCTTTACAGCTTGCTGTAAAGATGCAGAACCCTTCATGAAATCGTCATAAATATCGGGGTTTGTCCAGCCTGGGTTATAAGCACTAACTATAGCGTCATGACCTTTTAAAACATTAGCTAAAGCATCGGTGTTAAAAATATCTGCTTTTACAACAGTTACATTTTCAGGTACATCATCAGATGAATTTCTGGAAATGGCAGTGATTTCGTGTCCTCTTGAGGAGAACTCTTTTACTAGGTTTGAGCCTAAAAAACCTGTGGCTCCAATAATGGCTATTTTCATAAGTGTAAGAAATTATATGTAATAAAAAAAGTGACAGTTTTATGTAAAAAATTTTTAAAATTCTTTTGTAAAGTCAAGAAGTGATATTTTCTCTAAATGACTGCTAATGTTTTGGTTTATGTTTTTGTATAAATCGTTAAGATTATTGTTTATCTCTTTCCCAACCGGACAGTTAGGATTAGGGTCATTTTTTGCGTAGCCCAAATGAACCGTTTCAAACGTCATGCAGAATATATCTTTAAGTGTAATTTCGGTAGCAGGTTTAAGCAAGCGTGTTCCGCCATATTTGCCTTCACGGCTTTCTACCATATTATGTTTTTTCAGGTTTGCAATTTCCTTGCGTACCAGTACGGCATTAATATTCATACTGCCTGCCAAATATTCAGACGACAGGAACTCTTCCGGATGCTTTGAAAGCAACGAAAGTATATGCAAAGTGATTGCAAATTTGCCTGAAATCATACTGTAATAATTTGTGTTACAAATATAGGCAAGTTTTCAATATCTCCAAATATATTATTATCATTATGTTTAGTAGTTAAAACTTTTTTAGAGCATAAATATTTGTGTGTAAATATTTCACGTTTTGCCGATGTAGCTGTAAATTTGGGCAACTTTTAAGAATACATTACCTCCTGCATATTTAATGGATAGCATTATTCTGATATTTATCTGCCTCCTGGCAGGGGTAGCCCTAAGCCGTATTAAAGCTGTTCCTGCAAACGGACATATGGCGCTTAATAACTTTGTTATTTACATTTCGCTTCCTGCACTCGCTTTATATTATATTCCTAAAATTGAAGTAACCACAAAACTGCTTTATCCGTTAGGTGTTGCCTGGATAGGTTTTCTATTTGCCTGGCTGCTTTTTGGTGGTTTGGGTAAATGGCTCGGATGGTCTAAAAAACTTATAGGCTGCCTGGTGCTTACTGCGGGATTAGGAAATACATCTTTTGTAGGCTTTCCAATAATTGAAGCTTTATATGGTAAAAAAGGATTGGAAACTGCTATTATTACCGATCAGCCCGGCACTTTTGTAGTTATGGCAACATTAGGAATTATAGTTGCCGCTTCCTATTCTAAAGGAAGTGCAGGAGTATTAGAAATCTTGAAAAAAATACTTTTATTTCCTCCCTTTCTGGCATTTTTTGCCGGAGCGATAATGAATATTTGCGATACAGATTTTGCAGCTATCTTTCAGCCTGTTTTACAAAAACTGGGATCTACTGTTACACCGGTAGCCTTGGTTGCGGTAGGTATGCAGATTAAAATACAACGCCGCAACAGGCATTGGGGATTTCTTTCACTCGGGCTTTTTTATAAACTGATACTTATGCCTGCTATACTTTTTGTGCTCTACAAAATTATCTTAGGGCAAAGCGATCAGGAAATTAATGTGTCGCTAATGGAAGCGGCTATGGCACCCATGATTACAGCCGCCATACTGGCATCTGCATACGGACTAAAACCAAAACTTGCCGGAATGATGATAGGGGTTGGAATACCGCTATCTTTTGCTACGCTTGCAATTTGGTATTATATATTAAATACTTTTTAATTTTTACAATGAAAAATAATGCAACCGCTATAGTAAGCGAAGACCATAAACAGGATGCAGTTCAAAAAACAGTGTATTCTATACTTTTTTCTATTGCAGTAGCACACTTGCTTAACGATTTGCTGCAGGCAGTAATTCCGGCATCTTACCCCATACTTAAAGATAAATACAATCTTACTTTTACCCAAATAGGATTTATTACTTTTTCATATCAAATGGCGGCTTCACTGCTTCAGCCGTTTGTTGGCTTTTATACTGATAAAAATCCTAAGCCTTATTCTAAAATGTATGGTATGCTTTTTACGCTATCAGGTATAATATTACTGTCGTATGCTTCAAGCTTTGAAATTATATTATTATCGGTAATACTGGTAGGTATTGGTTCATCTATTTTTCATCCTGAAGCTTCAAGGGTATCTTATCTTGCATCGGGAGGCAGAAGAGGGCTGGCACAATCTATTTTTCAGATAGGTGGTAATATGGGTACAGCTATTGGCCCGCTTTTAGTAGCGTGGATTGTAGTGCCAAACGATCAGCATTATATAATATGGTTTGCTGTAGCGGCTTTATTAGCGCTTTCAGTATTATGGCGAATAGGCAAATGGTACCATAATCACCTTAGCCTGAATTACGGAAAGAAAAAAGATATTGTATTACCCGATGTATCGCCCACAAGAATAATAGTATCTGTAATTATTCTACTGGTACTTATTTTTTCAAAGTATTTTTATATAGCAAGTATTACAAGCTATTTTACATTTTACCTTATGGCTAAGTTTAGCCTTACCATCCAGGGAGCACAGTTTTATTTATTCCTTTTTTTGCTTTCATTAGCTATAGGTACACTTTTGGGAGGACCGCTGGGAGATAAATTTGGACGTAAATATGTTATATGGTTCTCTGTGCTGGGAGTTGCGCCTTTCGCTTTGATGCTCCCACATGCTAATCTTTTCTGGACAAGTATACTTTCTGTAATAATAGGTACATTGCTTGCATCGGCATTTCCTGCAATATTAGTATATGCGCAGGAGTTGCTGCCTAAAAAACTGGGTATGGTGTCGGGGTTGTTTTATGGTTTCGCTTTTGGTATGGGCGGACTTGGTTCGGCATTATTAGGCAACATTGCCGATCATAATGGTATAGAATATGTTTATTCTATATGTGCATATTTACCCCTTATAGGCGTTATAGCAATGTTTCTACCAAACCTAAAAAAGAAAAAAGTCTTGTAAAAACCTATTGTTCACATAATTTTAACTTCTGTCTGTAGCACATTTCCTAACTTTATAAGATAAACCAAATCTTATATACTATGTCTACAAAAAAATGGGTTATTGATAACGCACATTCTGAAATACAATTTAAGGTAAAGCACCTTGTTATTTCTACAGTTACGGGTTCTTTTAAAGAGTTTACGGGCGAAGCAACAACTCCTGAGGATACATTTGAAGGAGGCGAAATTAATTTAACTATTAAGGCTTCCAGCATCAATACTAATAATGAGCAACGCGATGGACATCTTAGAAGTCCGGAATTTTTTGAAACAGATAAGTATCCCGATATAGTTATAAAATCTACATCTATAAAGCAGGTTAGTGATGATGACTACACTATCACAGCGGAACTTACCATGAAAGAAACAACCAAAACGGTAGAGTTTAAGGCTGAATATGGCGGACAGGCAACAGATGGTTATGGCAATACAAAACTGGGGCTTGAAGTTACAGGAGCTTTAATGCGCAAAGAATTTGGACTTAACTGGAATGCTGTAATAGAAGGCGGCGGCCTTACGGTAAGCGAAGAGGTAAAACTTGTAGCGCATCTGCAATTTATTCAACAATAATTATGTGGTTATTTGATACGTCAAGAGATAAAAAATTATACCACACCGGACTGTTGCTTTTAAGACTTGTTGTAAGTTGTTTTATGTTAACACATGGCGCCCAGAAATTTATGATGCTTTTTTCTGGTGAGCCCATAAAATTTGCTGATCCGTTTGGTTTGGGAGAAACACTTACTCTGGTGCTTGCATTTATAGCAGAGTTTGTGTGCTCAATTTTTATACTCATTGGCTTTGCAACAAGGCTTGCGGTTATTCCGCCAATCATAAATATGTTTGTGATAGTTTTTGTTGTGCATAATACCGACGGTTTTGACAGGCAGGAGTTACCCGGGCTGTATCTTGTAATATATGTTTTATTACTTATTATAGGTAGCGGTAAATATTCTGTAGATCATCTTATAAATAAAAAGTCAAGGCCTAAACTGTTTTCTTAACCACAAATTATAGTACTTTTGAAGTGTTTACACGCTTACAGAATACTATGAAAAACATAAAAATACCTCAGGAAATGATTGCTTCACTACAAAAAGTAGTAGGGCAGTCATTTCTTTTTTTAGATGAAGATACAAGGATAAAATATGGGCATGACGAAACTGAAGATTATAATTTTCCGCCATCTGTAGTAGTTAAACCCGGCAATACCCATGAAGTTTCAGAAATTATGAAACTTGCCAACAGCTATAAAATTCCTGTTGTGCCTATTGGTGGTCAAACAGGTCTTAGCGGAGGTGCGCTCAGTATTTATGGAGGTATTGGCCTTTCTATGGAACGTTTCAACAAAATAGAGATAGACGAAAAAAACCTTCAGGGTATTGTAGAGCCTGCAGTAATCACTCAGGTTTTTCGTGAGGCCGCTTTTGAAAAAGGGTTATTTTATCCGCCGGATCCAAGCAGTCAGGGGAGCTGTACCATAGGTGGTAATGTTGCCGAAAATGCCGGAGGTGCAAGGGCTTTAAAATATGGAGTTACTAAAGATTATGTTCTTAACCTTGAAGTAGTTTTGCCTTCTGGCGAAATTATATGGACAGGTGCCAATACCCTTAAAAACTCTACAGGCTATAATCTTACGCAGCTAATGGTTGGCAGTGAGGGTACACTTGGTGTTATTACAAAAATTGTAATGAAACTGCTTCCTAAAAACACCTATAATATATTAATGATGGTACCCTTTTTTAATGCGGGGCAGGCATGTGAGGCTGTTGCCGAGATATTCAGGGCTGGTATTGTGCCAAGTGCTTTAGAGTTTATGGAGCGTGATGCAATAGACTGGACATTAAAATATGTAGATGGTGTTAGTCTGGATATTAAAGAGGAAGTAGAAGCCCATCTTCTTATTGAAGTTGACGGTAATTATCCTGATATGCTTTTTGCTGAAGCAGAAAAGATAATGGGAGTTTTAGAGCAATTTAAAATTGACGAAATACTTTTTGCCGATACTGAAGATCAGAAAAATGCACTGTGGAAAATGCGTCGTGCGGTTGGTGAGGCGGTAAAATCTAATTCGGTATATAAAGAAGAAGATACTGTAGTGCCCCGTTATGAACTACCAGTCTTATTGGCGGGCATAAAAGCAGCAGGCAAAAAATACGGATTTCATTCTGTATGCTATGGGCATGCCGGCGACGGTAATCTGCACGTGAACATTATTAAAGGTGATATGTCAGATGAAAACTGGAGTACTGAAGTGCCAAAAGGAATTAGAGAGATATTTGAACTTACTGTATCATTAAAAGGTACACTATCAGGTGAACATGGTATAGGTTATGTTCAGAAAAATTATATGGATATAGCTTTTAATACTACGCAGTTACAACTGATGAAGAGTATAAAAAATATATTCGACCCTAATAATATTCTCAATCCGGGTAAGGTATTACCGGATAATTTATAATATAAAAGCGTTTCTATACAGAAACGCTTTTTGTTTTTTCTTCAGATAAAACTTTTGTTGCAAGTTTGCCTACAGTGAGTCCCTGCACTATTATAGAAAATACAACTACAAAATAAGTTATTGCTATAATAGCGTCCTTGTAAGGCCCATCATCTATAGAAAGGGCTAAGGCAATAGATACTCCTCCGCGCAAACCTCCCCAAACTAATACTTTAATAGTACCCTTGCTGAATTTTTCGCGAAACTTTATGAACTTGGTAGGCAGCCATATTGAAACATATCTCGAAAATAATACCAATACAACACAGGCAAAGCCAGGGAGCCAGTAATTGTTTATGTCTTTAACCACTAATAAATTAAATCCTATAAAAAGGAAAAGTATGGCGTTTAGTATTTCATCATTCAGTTCCCAGAACTTGTCAAGATAATCTTTTGTAATGGGCGACATTGCCCATCTTTTTTTAAAATTACCAATAATAAGTCCGGCAAAAACCATTGTTAAGGGTCCCGAAATATGTAGAGTAGAAGCAATAAGATAACCTCCCATTACTACCGATAGTGTTATAAGTACTGATACTTTGTAATCGTCAATTTTACGCATAGCACGGGATGCACCAATACCTAAAGCTACCCCTAACAGAAAACCTCCACCTGCTTCTTTTATTAATAACCATATTGCATAGCCCACAGTAGGGTCGGGGCCATCCTGGGCTAATTGCAGTATTACAGCAAACACCACAACTGCTACACCGTCATTAAAAAGAGACTCACCGGCTATTTTGGTTTCCAGCGACTTTCTTACTTTGGCTTCTTTAAGTATGCTCAGAACTGCAACAGGGTCCGTAGGGGATATTAGTGAACCAAACAGCAAACAGTACATATAAGGCAGTTTAACAGCCAAAAGCGGGAGTAATAAATAAAGTAATGATCCTACAGCAAATGTTGATATAACAACACTTACCGTAGAGAAAACCATTATAGGCAGCCTTTGTTCTTTTAAGTCTTTTAAATTAATATGAATAGCTCCTGCAAAAAGCAGAAAATTCAGCATAGCACCCATTAAGAGTTCTGTAAAATCAAAACCTTTTATTAAGGCTGATACATCATTTAAAGGATTAGGGAAAACTTTGCCAAATATTACCAGAATTATAGATACTGCCATTGCCAGTACCATAACACCAATTGTTGATGGTAATTTTAAAAATCGAACATTAAAATAGGCAAAAAAAGAAGCCAGTACTATAAGTACTGAAAGTGAATAATATAGCTCCATGGGTGTAAAAAGATATTTAAAGGTATTTTGACCCCAATAGCAACAAATATAACCAATTGCGGCATTTAATCCTACATTTCATAGAGGTTTGTAATAATAAAAGCCCTGTTTTTACAGGGCTTTTGAGTGTTTTTTAGAAAAAACTATTGTTTTTTCTTTTTCTTAGTCTGCTCATAAATAGCTGCTTTTTTAGCAGCCTGCTCATCTACCAGTTTCTGAACTCCCGTTTTTCTATTATTAATGGTTGGATTATTTTGGGTAGTAGTTTCAGGTATGTAATTTGGGTCAAGAGCATTTCTTACTGCTTCATCCAGTATATCATTTGCATAAGGACTTGAAGGATCTATAAAAGTCCAGCGGTTTCCTGTAGATTCATCTGCAATTGCAACAACAAGGAGACGGTTCTTAGCGTCAAAATTGTTTTCTGCAGTATTGTAATATACATCCTCTGTATTTAATAACTTTTTAAAGCGGTTTTCTTCATTTTGCTGATCTTTCGCTTCAATTTTCTCATTAGGAACAATTTTCATCTGAATATTATAATTGATCAGGCAGAAAAGTCCGGTTTCGCTTCTTTGTAAAGCACCATAGTCTACCGAAGGCTGTGTAGTAATCATATAAATAGTATAATCATCACCCTTCATTTTTTTTTCTATTCCGGCAATATAATCTTCTTTAGAGACCATATTAAAAATTCTTGGATAGGCTACCTCTACAAGAGCATTATATTCCTGCTGATTTGTAAGATCAGTCATTTTTGTAAAAGCCTCTTTTAAGGTGGTTTTATCCTGAGCGAATCCGCAAAGCGCTGTAGTTATAAATACTGCTAAGGTAAATAGTTTAGATTTCATGTTACGTTTAGTTTTTTTCAAATATAAGTAAATAGTACTAATATTTTTGAATGATGGTGTTAAAGCCCTAATTCTTATTTTTACCAAGATTACTTTAGATTAGGAAGATAAATTGTTGTTACAATAATAAACAAAAAATCCCCATGCTTTCACATAGGGATATTTTCCTGTAATATAATTGGTATGGACTATTCGTTAACGATTATCCATTCGCCGGTAGCTAATAGGGCCTCGGCTTTTTTAAATTTCATACTTTCAGTTTTGCCACTCATAACGTGTTTAATAGTAACATTATCGTTACGATTAATTTTTGGAGCATCCCTTACTATAGTTTCTACTGTCTGAGGGCGACTCTGGCTTTGCTGAGATACCTCACGTGCTTTAGCAGCCATTTCGTCAGTATTCATAACGTCATCTTTGCTTTCAGTATATTTTTCCTGAACAGCCTGTCTTGCTTCCTGTATATTGGCAGGGTTTTGAGAAGGAAGATCGCCTTTGAAAAGGAAAGATATAACTTCTTTATTTATGCCGTCTATAGTTTTCTTAAACAGGTTAAATGCCTCAAATTTGTAAATAAGTAATGGATCTTTTTGCTCATGCACGGCAAGCTGAACAGATTGTTTCAGTTCATCCATTTTGCGAAGGTGCTTTTTCCACGCTTCGTCTACTATGGCAAGAGTGATATTTTTTTCAAAATCATTAACAAGGGTACGGCCTTCGCTTTGATAAGCTTTTTCAAGATCGGTTACTACATTAAGTGTTTTTATACCGTCTGTAAAAGGAACAACAATACGCTCATACTGTCCGTTATTGTTCTCATAAACGTTTTTAATAACAGGGAAAGCTTCAGCGGCATTACGTTCTGTTTTCTCACTGTAATGATCAAGTACTACTTTGTAAACTTTACCTGCAAGCTCTCTTTCAGTAAGTTTAGCAAATTCGCTTTCTGTTACAGGAGAACTTATTGAGAATGTACGTATAAGTTCAAATTCAAAGTTTTTAAAGTCGTTTGTAGCTTTGTTTGTTTCAGCAATAAGCTCGGCAGTGTCATACATCATGTTAGCTAGATCTACCTTAAGCCTTTCTCCATGAAGAGCATGTTTTCTACGTTTATAAACTACTTCACGTTGTGCATTCATAACGTCATCATATTCAAGAAGACGCTTACGTACGCCAAAGTTGTTTTCTTCAACTTTTTTCTGTGCACGCTCAATAGATTTTGTCATCATAGAGTGCTGAATAACTTCGCCGTCTTTAAGGCCCATGCGGTCCATAATTTTGGCAACTCTTTCAGAACCAAATAAACGCATCAGGTTATCTTCAAGCGATACATAGAACTGAGAACTTCCCGGATCTCCCTGACGGCCTGCACGACCTCTTAGCTGACGGTCAACACGTCTTGAGTCATGGCGTTCTGTGCCTATAATTGCAAGTCCGCCGGCAGCTTTAACTTCCGGTGTAAGCTTAATATCGGTACCACGGCCTGCCATGTTTGTAGCAATTGTTACTACTCCCGGTTTACCCGCTTCTGCAACAATTTCGGCTTCTTTTTTATGTAGTTTCGCATTCAGTACATTGTGCGGAACATTTCTCATTTTAAGCATACGGCTTAAAAGTTCAGAAATTTCTACCGATGTTGTACCGATAAGTACAGGTCTTCCGGCAGCAGAAAGTGCAGATACATCTTCTATTACAGCATTGAATTTTTCACGCATTGTGCGGTAAATAAGGTCATGCTCATCTTTTCTGGCAATTGGCCTGTTTGTAGGTATTTCTACAACATCCAGCTTATATATTTCCCAAAACTCTCCGGCTTCTGTAACGGCAGTACCCGTCATACCTGCAAGTTTGCTGTACATCCTGAAATAGTTTTGCAGGGTAATAGTGGCAAATGTTTGTGTAACGGCTTCAATTTTTACATTTTCTTTAGCTTCAATAGCCTGGTGTAATCCGTCAGAATAACGTCTTCCGTCCATAATACGTCCGGTCTGCTCATCAACAATAAGCACTTTGTTATCCATAATTACATATTCTGTATCTTTTTCAAAAAGGGTATAAGCTTTAAGAAGCTGTGTTAACGTATGGATACGCTCGCTCTTAATTGAGAAGTCTTTAAATAATTCTTCTTTTACTTCAGCTTCTTCCTCTTTAGAAAGTTTTTTCTTTTCTATAGCGGCAATCTCGGTGCCGATATCAGGAAGTACAAAGAACTGGCTGTCCGTATCTTTAGAAAGAAACTGAATACCATTATCTGTAAGCTCTACCTGATTGTTTTTTTCTTCTATAACAAAGTAAAGGGCTTCGTCAACCTTGTGCATATCACGATTGTTGTCTGCCATATACTGATTTTCAGTTTTTTGAAGTAAAGCTTTTACACCTTCTTCACTTAAAAACTTAATAAGCGCCTTGTTTTTTGGTAATCCCCTGTAAACGCGAAGCAGTAAGAAACCGCCTTCTTTAGTGTTGCCTTCGCGGATAAGTTTTTTAGCTTCAGCTAAAACTCCGTTAAGCAGCGTTCTCTGCATGTTTACAAGGTTATCAATTTTTGGTTTAAGCTCTGTAAATTCATGACGGTCTCCCTGAGGTACAGGTCCGGAAATAATAAGCGGTGTACGGGCATCATCTACCAATACCGAGTCAACCTCATCTACAATAGCAAAATTGTGTTTGCGCTGAACAAGCTCACCTGGCGAATGTGCCATGTTATCTCTCAGGTAGTCAAAACCAAATTCGTTGTTAGTTCCATAAGTAATATCTGCTGCATAGGCTTTCCTGCGGGCATCAGAATTTGGCTGGTGGTTATCTATACAATCTACACTAAGTCCGTGGAACTCAAATAGAGGAGCTTTCCATGAGCTATCCCTTTTTGCAAGGTAATCATTTACAGTTACCAGGTGTACACCGTTACCTGTTAAAGCATTAAGATAAAGAGGCAGTGTAGCCACAAGCGTTTTACCTTCACCGGTCTGCATTTCAGCAATTTTACCCTGATGTAGTACAATACCACCAATAAGCTGTACATCATAATGAATCATGTCCCAGGTAATTTCTTTCCCTGCTGCATTCCACGAGTTAGCCCAGATAGCTTTATCGCCTTCTATGGTGATATAAGGTTTAGTAGCCGAAAACTCCATATCTTTAGGAGTTGCGGTTACTGTTACAGATGTATTTTCTTTAAAGCGGCGTGCAGTTTCCTTAACTACGGCAAATGCTTCAGGCAAAATATCCATCAATGTTTTTTCCGATATCTCATAGGCCTCTTTTTCAAGGGCGTCTATAGACGCATAGATATCTTCACGGGCATCTATATCCTCAATTTTTTCAACCTCCTGCAGGTAAGATGCTATTTTGGCATCTTTTTCAGCACGGGCCTTACGGATAGTGTCTTTGAAATATATTGTTTTTTCCCTTAGCTCGTCATGGCTAAGCTGTGCCAAAGCGCTTTCGTAAGACTTGATCTTATTGATCAGGGGCTGCATTGCCTTTACGTCTTTTTGCGACTTATCGCCTACAAAGGCTTTAAGAATGCTGTTTATTAAACTCATTATTTTGTAATTACTTATTTTTAACTGTAATAGGTTACAAATTTAACAAAAAAAAAAGCCTCGTGCAGAGACTTTTCAATTGAATTTTATCTTTTCCTAGTATTCATCCTCGTTCCAAAGATAGTCTTCGTCCGTTGGATAATCTGGCCATATTTCTTCCATCGATTCATAGATTTCACCTTCGTCTTCAATGGATTGCAGGTTTTCTACTACCTCAAGAGGAGCACCGGTCCTGATGGCATAATCAATTAGCTCATCTTTGGTGGCAGGCCACGGAGCATCACTTAAATAGGATGCTAATTCTAATGTCCAATACATCTTCTAAACGATTAAAGTTTATGCAAAAATAAATTTTCTACTGAAATTGTCAAGTAAAAATTGGTTTATTTTATTTAAAAAATTAAGAACGTGTTTTTTGGCTCACTGTTTAGTGTTTACAACCCACTGTTTTAGGTGTGCAGACCTTACTATTTATCTTTTCACCAAAGTGGTTTTTGATTGTTGTAAACTGAAAATCATAAACTGTAATTTACAGCTTTTCCGGAATCCATTTTACTTCATCAGCCTGCAGGTCATGCGACAACTTTCGTGCCAATACAAAAAGGTAGTCAGAAAGTCGGTTAAGGTAGGTTAAAACCATCTCATCAGTAGGTTCAAGCTCATGCAAATGCACAGAAAGGCGTTCTGCACGACGGCAGACACATCTTGCAATGTGACAGTATGACACCGTTGTATGTCCGCCAGGCAATACAAAATGTGTCATTGGCGGAAGTTCAGTTTCCATGCTGTCAATCTCGTTTTCAAGAAGTTCTACATCGCTTTCAGAAATTTTGGGAATATTAAGCCGGTCTTTGCCGTTCTTTAAAACAGCTTTATCAGGTGCTGTTGCCAATATGGCACCTAAAGTAAACAGCCTGTCCTGTATTCTCTCAAGTATTTTCTTGTAATTAGGGTTTATATCCTGATCGCGTATTAATCCTATGTGGGAATTAAGCTCATCAACAGTGCCGTAACTTTCTATTCGAATATGGTGTTTTGGTACGCGTGTACCGCCAAAAAGGGCAGTGGTACCTTTATCACCTGTTTTTGTATATACTTTCATTTATTTGAGTTTACTGTTTACTGTAAAGCGTAAACTAGATATGCGGATTAGGATTTATATTATCACTTTCTATTATACCATCGCGCAGTCTTATTACCCTGTGGGCGTAAGCAGCAATATCCTCTTCGTGGGTAACAAGTATTACAGTATTGCCATTAGCGTGTATAGCATTAAAAAGCTTCATTATTTCTACCGATGTTTTACTGTCAAGGTTACCTGTAGGCTCATCGGCAAGAATTATAGAAGGATGGTTTACCAAGGCGCGTGCTACAGCAACTCTTTGGCGTTGCCCTCCCGAAAGCTGGTTCGGTTTGTGATCCATACGGTCTTCCAGCCCTACCTGTGTGAGTACATTGGTGGCGCGCTCATTTCGTTCGGCTTTTTTAAAGCCTGCATAAACCATTGGTAAAGCAACATTGTCAAGCGCTGTAGTACGCGGAAGCAGGTTAAACGTCTGGAAAACGAAACCTATTTCTTTATTACGTATGGTAGCCAGTTCATCGTCTGCCATACGGCTTACGTCTTTTCCATTAAGTATATAACTGCCGCCTGTGGGGGTGTC
Organism: Flavobacterium sp. NRK1; assembly: GCF_024054175.1. Lineage (GTDB taxonomy): Bacteria > Bacteroidota > Bacteroidia > Flavobacteriales > Flavobacteriaceae > Flavobacterium. The sequence goes on along the minus strand of NZ_JAMXLA010000001.1, from coordinate 298,306 downwards.
AAGACAGCCAAGAATGTTCATCAGGGTACTCTTGCCAGATCCTGAAGGCCCCATAAGGGCTACATATTCTCCTTTATTTATATTTAGATCTATACCTTTAAGTACTTTAACGATCTCGCTGCCAAGCGGAAAATCGCGGGTAATGTTTTTAATTTCGATTATTGGTTCTGACATTGAATGATGATTTGAGCCCTAAAAGTAGTGATTTTTTTTATTTTTAAAGAGGAGATAAAGCCTAAGTGTGGCTGTTAAACATCATTATAAATGAATATAGAAAGATCTTTATATAAATAGTGAAGCTATAAAACATGCAGTGCTGATTAAAGCGCCGCCTCCTGCAAGAATTATAAGATTACGGGCTTTTTCAATAGATTGTCCTTTCTTTTTATCGTTTCTTAATTTTTGTATTGCAAAATACAGCATGCAGGAACCGAATATAGATGTTATCCAACTGAATTTTAAAGGATTTGTTATTATTACAAACATGCTAAAAGAAAATAATATAGCTGTTATCTGGATTCCTTTATCATAAATGGATTTTGTTTGCATAATAACTTTTTTACAAAGATGCCGAAAAATAAGTTATTATTCAAATTGATATTGTAGGGTTTATTTTGAAGTATAAAATATAAAACCGCCTTTAAGCGGTTTTATATTAGCTTTTAGAAGCACTTCTTGGGAAGTTTTGTTCTTCCTGTATACTGCCGTCTGCCTTGTGAATTATCACAGAGCATCTGCTGTGGCATTTTGCCATAGCTACTGTTCTCTTTATTACATCCTGTTTGTGGATACCTGTTACAGGAGCATGTCCTGAATTTTCCATTACGCCTTTCCATCCATCGCGGCCATTGCGTATTACGTGATATACCCTGCGTACCATAATTAAGGTTTTTTAGTTAGATGTTTTAAAATTACAAAGGGGAATAATGCAAGAGTATTAACGGATTGCTAATTAACACATTGAAGTGGAGAAATTATATATTAAAATTGTAAAATATAACGTTTTCGTAACATCGTAAGTAAAAAATCATTACATTTAAATTACATTCCAAAAGCTTATGAAAAGACATGTATTCTTTATTCTGTTTTTGATTTCAGTACTGGAAATTTCTGCACAGGAGGGTTATCCTGTACCGCCTAATTCTCCGCACAGGCTTTTTTATATTCAGCATGCAAATAATCATAATACCTATGTTTATGAAGCTAATTTTTTATCCGGTAAAAACCTTAGTGATGATGAACCTATAAAAATTCATCGTATAAATTATAAAAAGGGAGGGATAAAAGAAGAGTTAAGTAATTTGCAGCGTAGAATGGCTTATGGAATATCATTTGTAAAAACTGCTGCTAATACTTTTGATTTTACACTTGCTGCCTATCCTGCTAAAAAACTTGTTTTAAAAGTAAGTAATGATGCTATTCCTTACGTAACTGTATTTATTAATGGAAAAAAAATTATCCTGCGCAGAATGTTCCTTTTTTGTAATAAGCTGGGTACAGGTGTTTCATCTATTAACTTTTACGGCAAAGACGCCGCTACCGGAAGAGAAGTTACCGAAAACTTTGAGGTAGATAATTAAATCTTTTATTTGATGCTTTTTGTATTTCTTAAATTGTTAAGGAATACTTAATGATTCATAATGTATAGTTAATTGTATTAAAGTATTCTTAATAAATTAATAGTTATTTTGAAATGTGCTCAAGGTTGGGCTAATTTTATCTCATCAAAGTAACATTTAATACAAAAACAACCATGAAAAGATTCAATTTAGCTTTAGGCGCTGTCCTTATAGCAGCAGGTTTAACATCTTGCAAAGACGAGAAAAAAGAAATGGCAAACAACCATGTAGATCATTATGTTGTGTTCGTAGATTCAGTTAATAATCTGGATGCTGCAGAAAGATCTGCTAACTGGGCTGCAATTGAAGCAGAATATCAGCAGAGAATTGCAGAAGCAGAAGCAGCTTTAAATGACCTGAACAATGATGCAGAAGCTCAAAAAAGGATTGACGAAAGCAAATCTAAATATGAGGGTGTAAAAATGCAGGCTGAAAATGATGCAAAAGCAAGTATGGAAAGCACCGGAACGGGTATGGCAGATATGCTGTTTGGACCTGGAAATGTTGTAGGAGATGATATGACGTTTTCATGGGTAAACAAAGACAACATTTTAAGTGTATACCAAAAGTTTTACGAAACTTTTGATGCTAACAAAGATACTTACTCAAGACAGGATCTTGATAAAATTAAAGCTTGGTATGAGGCACTTGATGCACGTAAAAATACTGTAGAAAAAGAAGGCCTTAGCAGCGAGGATAATGGTAAAATTGCCTCTCTTAAACTTAAATTTGCTCCTAAATTTAAATGGGAACGTATGACTGCTAAGAGTGATGAAAATCAAGAAGCTAAAGAAAAAGCAAACTAATAAAAAGATAAGGTTTTTTATATAAATTTGTGTGAGAAGGTGTACTTAGGTACACCTTTTTTTATGAAACCATTTATTTATATTTAACTGGCAGTTAACGCATTACTTGCCGCGTTGTTGGTAATTTAGTGGTGTTGAACCAATTAAATTTTACTATTATGCCAGGAAGAAAATCACCAGGGCCACAGGTAAAAGATAAAGACCAGTATGAGGCTCTTAGAGACAAAGGCTACAGCAAACAAAAGTCTGCCAGGATAGCCAACAGCAAAGGTGCTGAACACCGCGGCGGTAAAGCCGGTAAATATGAAGACCGCACAAAGCAAAGCCTTTATGAAGAAGCTAAGAAAGTGGGAATTGAAGGACGTTCTAAAATGACTAAAGCCGAGTTGGCAAAAGCTTTGCGAAACAATTAGCCTAGTAACCCCCAAAGTTTTTTTATGCCCAGTAGAGCATCTAAAAATTTTGAAGTTGAAGTGCGGATTATAAAATGCTGTTTTGCCTGCCCACGCCTGAAAAACACAAGACCTGAATGATACGTATCAATAGTTACTGTAACATTTGGGTCTTTCTTTATGTCATCCCATGCTTTTTCCATTTGTGCAGAAGAATGAATATTCCCTATTATACATACTGTAGTGTCGCTAACGTTTGGTAATAGTTGTGCTAATGACTTCTGTATTGATTCGCTGTTATTGCCTGACAGATACGCGAGGTCTATAGTTCCGGGGATAGGTGCATTTGGTGAAAAAAACCATATTTTGGCATTTTGTTCCTTTCCGGCTTCCTGTATTATTTCTGTTGCAGCAATAGCATTATCTCCTAATACAATAAGTTTGTAGGCTTTAAAGTAAAAGATGGTTTTATATAGTGTTTTTAATATTTCGTAATTTAAACCTGTGTTGCCAAAATCATATTTGCGTTTCTTTATTATATTATACCTGTTATATAAACCCTGTTCGGCAAAAGCAAATATAAAAGGAGAATGCAAGCCGTGTAAATTAACGGATTTCCAAAGAAACTGTGTATATGATAATGGTTTCAAAATTTAAACTTTATTACTCTTCCATTTTGGCGCTAAGTTCAAACCAGCGCTCTGTTTTTTCATCTAACTTTTTTAGTATAATTTCAAGGTCGGCAGCTTTTTTAGCAATATCCCCATCTGCAACATTGCCATCTGAAAATTGCTTTTCAATATCTTCTTTGTCACGCTCCAGGTCTTTTATTTCTTTTTCAATTTTCTGAAACTCTTTTTGTTCATTGAAGGTAAGGCCGGCTTTTACATTATTTTGTTTCCATGCTTTTTTGTTATCGCCTACAGGTTTTAAGTCTTCTTTTGCAGGCTCGGCGCTATCTTCGTAAGCCCTGAAATCACTGTAGTTGCCGGGGAAATCTTCAATAACTCCATCTCCTCTGAATACGAACAGGTGATCTACAATTTTATCCATAAAATACCTGTCGTGAGATACCACTATAAGGCAGCCCGGATAATCAAGCAGAAAACTTTCCAGAACATTTAATGTAACAATATCAAGGTCATTGGTAGGTTCATCAAGAATAAGAAAGTTAGGATTTTGAATAAGAACCGTGCATAGGTATAGTCTTTTTAATTCGCCGCCGCTTAATTTTTCAACAAAGTCATACTGCTTTTTACGGTCAAAAAGGAATTTTTCCAGTAACTGCGATGCTGAAATTGTTCTGCCTTTTGCAAGCGGAATATATTCGCCAAATTCTTTAATAATGTCTATAACCTTTTGTTCAGGTTTTGGGTTAATACCGCTTTGGGTATAATAACCTATTTTAATGGTTTCGCCTGTTACAACTTTACCACTATCCGGCTGAAGGGTTTGAGTAATAAGATTAAGGAATGTGGATTTTCCTGTTCCGTTTTTACCAATAATACCTATACGTTCACCTTTCTTAAAATTGAAACTAAAGTTTTCAAGTATGGTTTTATCGGCAAATTTTTTAGATATGTTGTGCAGCTCTACAATCTTGCTGCCCATGCGTTCCATGTTTATTTCCAGTTCTACCTGGTGATCTTTACGGCGGCTATGTGCTTTTTCCTGAATTACATAAAAATCGTCCTGACGTGATTTAGACTTTGTGGTACGTGCTTTTGGCTGGCGGCGCATCCAGTCTAATTCTTTCACATAAAGATTTTTTGCCTTATCAATACTTGCGTTTTCCGCAGCTATACGCTCTTCCTTTTTTTGAAGATAATAAGAGTAGTTGCCTTTGTATTGGTATAGTTTACCGTTTTCAAGTTCTATGATCTCATTACAAACACGCTCTAAAAAGAAACGGTCGTGAGTAACCATAAAAAGGGTCATGTTTTCTTTAGCAAAATAATTCTCCAGCCATTCTATCATTTCCAGGTCAAGGTGGTTGGTAGGCTCATCGAGTATTAAAAGATCAGGCTTGCTGATAAGGATGATAGCGAGGGCAACACGTTTTTTTTGTCCACCGCTGAGATTTTTAATCTTCAGCTTCATATCTTCCAGCTTCAGCTTAAAAAGTATCTGTTTGTATTGAGTTTCAAAATCCCATGCATTGTGCATATCCATGCGTTCAAAAGCTTTTTGGTAAGCTTCTTCATCATCAGGATTTTCAAGTGCTTTTTCGTACTGTTCAATTACTTTCAGTATTTCATTGTCAGATGCAAAAATGCTTTCTTCTATTGTTAGTTCAGGATCAAGATTGGGTTCCTGAGAAAGAAAAGCCATTTTTATTTCTTTACGAATAACTATCTGTCCGGTATCCGGCATGTCTTCACCGTTAATGATTTTAAGTATGCTGGTTTTTCCTGTACCATTTTTGGCTACAAAAGCTATTTTCTGGTCTTTGTTTATACCGAATGATATGTTTTCGAAAAGTGTACGTTCACCAAACGATTTAGAGATGTTTTCTACTGAAAGATAATTCACTGTGGCTTATTTTTTTGCAAAAGTAAACTTTTTGTTTCAGGTTTCAAGTTTCAGGCAGTTTTACGTTTAATGCCTTAAATATAACTGAGCCACCATTTTTTATGAGTGGTTTTATAATTGTTATACCAACGGCTTGGAAAATAACATAATATTAAAACAAATAGCCATATAATGTAAACAATTCCTAATGAAAAGCCGAAGTTTTCTTTCGGCCTGAAACCAAAAGCCATGTTTAGTTTGTAGTTATCCATAAGTGAATAACCCTCTGCAAAAAATAGAAATACACATAATATATGTATAATGTAAATGTGTATGATGTAGTAAAAGAAAGGTACGCGGCCGAATATATTGAATATTGCTGTAAAACGGTTGCGTAAATTCTCTATAAGTGCCAATGCAATTAGTGCAGGGCCCAATGTCATACAAGCATACATTAGTGATGGTGGATATTTTGTTACATTCAGGAAAGATAATACTGTATAGGTAAAATTATGCTGTTCCTGCCATGGGGCAGGATCGCCATAACTATTTGCAAACCGCAGGCAGATAAATAAAAGTAATAACATGCTTCCTGAAAAGATAAGTAGTTTTTTTCTTGTTTCCGGTTTTATCTCGGTTTTATACCATCTTCCGGCTGCATATCCCAGCAACATAATGCTTGTCCAGGGCAATATGGCGTAGGCTGTCATAAAATGGACGCTTCCTAAAGCGTAAGATTCAAATTTTGTAATGAGAAATAAATTAGCAAGTATATCTAAGCTATCGTTAGTTATTGTTACATAGTCCATTATATTATGGCAAAGTGTAATAAGAATTCCTATTACTAAAAGTATCCGGTATCTGAAAAATATAAGTGCTGATAAAATTACCATACTGCATCCTATTGCCCATATAACCTGGAGAAAAAAGAAGTTAAAGGAGATGTCAAAACTCCAGCCTAAGCCAACAAAGGTAATTTCGGCAATCATAAGCCATAATCCCCTTGTAAATAGAAACCAAGAGAGTTCTTTTTTAGTTTTCCTTAAACTTTGCAGATAAATTGAAGTGCCTGATAAAAATACAAATGTAGGAGCACAAAAATGGGTTATCCATCTTGTGAAGAATAATATCGGGGTTGTGGTTTCCAAATCGGTTGGGCTTTGCGACATGGCGTCAATATGAAAGTAATCGCGCGTATGGTCGAGTGCCATTAAGGCCATTATAAATCCACGCAATACATCTATAGATTGAATTCTTTGTTTTACAGCGTTCACTTATTGGTTTGTTTTGGTAGGATAAATATATACTTAATTCAGACTCAAAATTAAAAAGTGTCAAAAAGTCATTATAAGTGTCATTTTGTCTGTGTTTTTTAAAGTGGAATAAAACTTGACTATTACATATTAAATATTTGAAATAAACATAAAAAAATAAAGATCATGAATGTAGTAAAAAGAAACAGTACAAACGGATTTCCATTAGTTATGGATCAGTTTTTTAAAGACATCTTAGGTGGAACAGAATATAATAAAACTGCTATTCCTCCGGTAAATGTAAAAGAAACAGATACTGCTTTTTCTCTTGAAATTATTGCTCCGGGATTAAAAAAAGAAAACTTTAATATTGAAGTTGAGAAGGAGCTGCTGACTATTTCATCTGAAATTAAAGAAGAAAAATCAGAAGAACAGGAAGGTAAATTTATGAGAAGGGAATTTCGTGCAGCATCATTTAAAAGGTCGTTCAAGCTGCCCGAAAACGTAAAATCTGAAGATATTAATGCTGCTTATCAGGATGGTATACTTGTTTTAAATCTGCCTAAAAAAGAAGAAGAATTGCCACAGGCAAAAAGATTAATAGAGATTTCATAATAATGATTGGATTTGGTTAGTTGGTTAAAGCGCCCTTTACAAGGGCGCTTTTTTTGTTTTATAACAAGCTAAATTGCTGTCGCGAGTAATTTCATAATTATTAAATTCTTATATCTTTGCCTCCATGCAGTTGTCAGTAATTATACTTAATTATAATGTCCGTTATTTTTTAGAGCAGTGTGTGCTTAGCGTACAGCAGGCTATAAAAGGCATTGATGCAGAAATAATAGTTGTAGATAATAATTCGCCTGATGATAGCTGTGCTATGATGAGGGAGCGTTTTCCTGAAGTAACTCTTATAGCTAATAAAGATAATCCTGGTTTTCCAAAAGGGAATAATATAGGAGTCGATGCTGCAAAGGGAGAATATGTTTGTATATTAAATCCTGATACTGTTGTTGCAGAAGATACTTTTGAAAAAGTTCTTACTTTTATTAATGCACAAAAAGATTTTGGTATAGCGGGTGTAAAACTTGTAGATGGGAGGGGTTTCTTTTTACCCGAAAGTAAAAGAGGAGTGCCAACACCATGGGTAGCATTTACTAAGATAGGAGGCTTATATAAATTATTGCCGCGCAAGGAAATATTTAATCGTTATTATGCACAGCATATTACGGAAGACCAAACCGGGAAAGTTGATATACTGGTTGGGGCTTTTATGATTATGAAACGTGAACTTTATCTGGAAGTGGGAGGGTTTGATGAAGACTGTTTTATGTATAGTGATGATGTAGATTTATCATACACAGTGCTTAAAAAAGGGCTTCATAATTATTACTTTGCAGGAACTTCAGTAATGCATTATAAAGGAGAAAGTACTGTGAAAGACGGTGCTTATATGAAGCGTTTTAGGGAAGCCATGCAGTTTTTTTATCAAAAGCATTTTAAGCGTTCTCCACAATTTGAACTGCTTATGAAAATTGGTGCTTTCTTTTTTGCGATAGCTAAAAAAAATAAAACAGCCCCATTATACATTCCTCAACATTATATTTTAATTTCGAAGAATGAGAAGCTTAGGAAGGCACTTCAGTATAAATTGGGAAAATCGGTAATACGTACTGAACTGATTGAAAAGGTGCTTGCCTTTAAAAATAAAAAAGCTGAGATAGTATTTGATAATGAGATGTTAAGTTTTAAAGACTGCATTGCTTTTATTGAAGAGCACAAAAATAGTGGATTTACTTTTAAAATACGCCCTGCAGACTCGAAATTTATAATAGGCAGTAATAGTAGTAATGACAGGGGGGAAGTAATACTGCTTGATGAAATTTGATAGTAAGAAAAAACGATATAGTAGTTGAATAATTATACTAAAAACGGTATCGGGTTGTTTTTTTTATTAAATTCGCAAGCTGAAATAGTAATTTTACCTTTAGGTTAACAATATGGCAAAATTTGAACTAAAATTACCCAAAATGGGTGAGAGCGTTGCAGAGGCAACAATAACAAATTGGTTAAAAAATGTTGGCGATCATATTGCAGCTGATGAAGCTGTGCTTGAAATCGCTACAGATAAAGTGGATTCTGAAGTGCCATCGGAGGTTTCAGGAACACTTACAGAAGTACTTTTCCAGGTTAATGATGTGGTTCAGGTAGGGCAAACTATTGCCTATATTGAAACTGAAGGTGGAGTCGTTGTAGATGCTCCTGCTGAAAAAACTACCGCAGCTAATGTTGAAGTGATAGAAAAATCAGTGCAAGCAGCCGCAGCTACCGTTGCAGCGCCTGTAGATTTTTCTAATACCGAAAAATTCTATTCACCATTAGTGAAAAACATAGCAAAAGAAGAAGGTATATCTCTTGCTGAACTTGAAGCGATTAATGGTTCAGGTAAAGAAGGCAGGGTAACTAAAAATGATATACTTGATTATATTAGAACACGCGGAAGCCAACCAGCTCAACAACCGGCAGCAGTAACACAAGCTGCTCCTGTTCAGCAGCCGACAGCCAACAACCAGCCAGCAGCAGCTAAAGCAGCTCCGGTTTCTGTTAACGGTGGTGATGAGATTGTTGAAATGGACCGTATGCGCAAGCTTATTTCGGGTTACATGGTACAGTCTGTTCAAACATCAGCACACGTGCAGTCTTTTATTGAGGTAGATGTTACCAATATTGTAAAATGGAGAGATAAGGTTAAAGGTGCATTTGAGAAACGCGAAGGAGAAAAGCTTACTTTTACTCCGATATTTATGGAAGCTGTAGCAAAAGCGTTGAAAGACTTCCCAGGAATGAATATATCTGTTGATGGGGACTATATCATCAAAAAGAAAAATATAAACCTTGGTATGGCAGCGGCATTGCCAAATGGTAACTTAATTGTTCCGGTGATTAAAAATGCAGATCAGCTTAACCTTGTAGGTATGGCTAAGGCAGTTAATGACCTTGGTAATCGTGCAAAAGCAGGTAAACTTAAACCGGACGATACTCAGGGTGGTACTTATACTGTAACGAATGTAGGTACTTTTGGCAGTGTGTTTGGTACACCAATCATCAATCAGCCGCAAGTAGGTATCCTTGCACTAGGAGCTATCCGAAAAGTGCCTGCGGTTATAGAAACACCAGATGGAGATTTTATTGGCATCCGCCAGAAAATGTTCCTTTCACATAGCTATGACCACCGTGTGGTAGATGGCGCCCTTGGAGGATCATTTGTTAAACGCGTTGCAGACTACCTTGAAGCATTTGATGTAAATAGGGATTATTAAGAAACAGCACACGATAATAA
>NZ_JAMXLA010000001.1:245939-288372 GCF_024054175.1 Flavobacterium sp. NRK1 | reverse complement strand
AACGCCTCCAATTTGGAGGCGTTTTTTATTCTTTCTTCTCTATATAAAGCTCCGCAGCCCGGTCTATTCTTCTTTTTATTCTTTCCTGCAAATTTCGGGGCGATACAACTTTTACGCATTCGCCAAATCCCAATATTTCTTTTTCCAGTTCAAAGTTTAATACTACATCAATACGGATGATGATACCGTTTTCATTCTCATTCAATACTTTTTGTGAATGGTGAAGGGGTTTTGTAATAACGTAAGGTGCATTTACTTTGTTAAATTTAAGTATCACCTTTTGTGCCCTGTCGCGCTGTGATTTGGTTACACCTATTAAATCGTCAAAGTAACGCTCAAAATCTACGCCCTCATATTCTACATACTGCTCTTTTGTAAGCGGCTGAAATTCTATCATACGGTCAAGTGCAAGCGTCATTAAATACGGATGCTTCTTTTTCATTGTTACCAAAAACCAGCGGTTACGGTATTCTTTCAATAAGTAGGGATAGTAAATTTCCTTTGAGGGTTTTTGTGCTTTAAAAGATTGGTACTCTATAAATAGCGGTGTTTTGTTAAGTATCGCCTGATATAGCGGATTTATATGTTCAATTCCTCTTAGTTTCTTATTATCGTCAAACTGTATGTAATTCTTCGTTTTTTTAGCCGACTTGTTTACATTGTTTTCCAATTTAGCGATAAGCTCGCTCATTTCGTCAAAATAATTAAAACCGTTCAGTTGTTTTAGTACACTTACAATTTCTTTCATCTTTTCCATGTCGGTATCATTAATAGGCGACTTTGTTATGCTGTAGGCAGCATCTTCATAGGTGTAAAATCGCCTGTCGGTAACTACTATAGGGGCATTATAGCCAAGGCTATCGCTACGCATTACCTGAATATCTGCCTGAATGGTTCGTTTGCTTACACCGCTGGTTATTCCTTCATATTCGTAAAGTGCATCGGCTACCTTTTCTATAATATCATCTAGTGTCCATTTTCTGAAACGGTTCTTCAGGCATTCATCTATGGTTTTATAACGCAGTAATGCAAGTTTGTTTGTAGCCATTTTGTGGTTTTTGACTGTTTTTGATAAAAAGTATTTCTCAAAAATAAATAAAAATTTGTTTTAATACGCAATGTAACTGCGTAGTTAGATATTTTACAACAATTTTATGTTTTTATTTTTGTTTTAAGTTATTGTTAATGAGTGTTTTTTGAATTTTTTAAAAATATTTTATTACTGCGTATTTTCACTGCGTACATGTGCGTGCATCTTTGCAATGTCAGGATGAGACAATAATTACTCTCCTTAAAAACAATAAGATAATAACCTAAAAAAGATTTGTATTATGAAATTCAATTTTTTAAACAGGCAAAACAATGTTACAGTTAATCATGAAGGTGCAAAAGCATACAGAATGACTCCCGAACTTGAATTATACTCAGCCGTGGTTACAACAGGATTGAATGATTCATTTTACGAATCGGGTAATGAAAGGCTTGAAAAAATAAAAAGCCTTATCGCTAAATGTGATGCTGAATTTGTAGCTAAACTGGCAGTGTATGCAAGAACAGAGATGTATTTAAGATCTGTACCAATGGTGCTTTTGGTAGAGTTGGCAAAGCAAACATCGGGTAATGATACGGTAAGTAAGACTGTAAGCAACGTTATACAACGAGCTGATGAAATAACAGAATTGCTTTCTTATTACCAGATAGCTAACCAAAGAACTGAAAATAAAAAACTTAACAGGTTATCTAAACAAGTGCAAAAAGGTCTTGCAGTATCCTTCAATAAGTTTGATGAATACCAGTTTGCTAAATACAACCGTGCAACCGATGTGAAGTTAAGAGATGCCTTGTTTTTGGTTCACCCAAAGGCAAAAGATGAAGCCCAGCAGGATATATTTAATAAAATAGCTGCCGATACACTGGCAACACCATATACTTGGGAAACAGAATTGTCTGAATTGGGTAAAACAAAATTTGCTAATGAGGCAGATAAAAAAAGAGCTGTAGCCGCCAAATGGGGTGAATTGATAGAAAGCAGGAAGGTAGGCTACATGGCGTTAATGAGAAACTTAAGAAATATTGTTGAAGCTGAAGTTTCGGCAAGGCATATACAAATGGTGTGTGACTATATAGCTAACGAAAAAGCAGTTGTAAGTTCTAAGCAGTTACCTTTTCGTTTCCTTTCGGCATACAGAGAAATAAAAGCTTTAAAATCGGGCTACACATCGGCAATATTAAATGCGCTTGAAGATGCTGTGATGTATAGTGCTAAAAACATAAAAGGATTTGATTATGATACGTCGGTAGTAATTGCGGCAGATGTTTCGGGTTCTATGCAGCAGCCTGTGTCGGCAAAAAGTAAAATACAGTTGTATGATATAGGTTTAATGCTTGCAATGCTTATGCAGTCGCAATGTAAAAATGTGGTTACGGGCATGTTTGGTGATACGTGGAAAATAGTAAACATGCCCCAGCGAAATGTGCTTGCTAATGTATTGGAGTTCTACCGAAGGGAAGGGGAAGTTGGTTATGCCACAAACGGTTACCTGGTGATAGATGACCTTATAAAAAGAAAGCATAAAGCTGATAAAGTATTCTTGTTTACAGATGCGCAGATGTATGATAGTAATGGTGTGTTTAACTCGTTTGAAAAATCATGGTCTCAATACAAAGCCATTGCGCCAAATGCCAAATTGTATATATTCGATCTTGCCGGTCATGGTAAGCAGCCGCTTGATATGCGCAGAAACGATGTGTACTTAATAGCAGGCTGGAGCGACAAGATATTTGATGTACTTTTTTCTATGGAAGATGCAGGTAATGCATTAACTAAGATAAACAGTATAATCCTTTAAATAATACACTTTAATTATTGCTCATTTAGCTTGGGTTTACGGTTACAGTGATGTGATTACTATTGGGAGGAATTGCAATACTTCGACGACGGAAAATTGCTATAATCCGCGTGCAGGTTCGAATCCTGCCGTCTGAAAAGATTGAGGGTCCTGAATGGTAACGGCTACGGGTATATGCGTTTTTTAATAGTCTCACTTTCTTTAAAATAAAAAAATATAACAGGTGCCGTAAATAAGGGTTACTTCGCATTTTTAACGCCCAGGTCGTGGGTTCGAGCCCCACCATATTCAACGCTGTTTACAGATTGGGTATGTAGCTCAGTCGGTAGAGCAGGAAACAGTCCCTTTTTGCTTTTTGCCCTGTTACACTATAGAGTGGTGCTCCCGGAGCCATAGGATGTTGCGGGAGCTAATAAAAAATATTTTCTTGCTTCCCTCTCAATGGTGAGAGGGGCTGGATGTGAGAATACAAATAAAGCAAGTGTCGTTTAAGAAAGTTACTTCGTTGTGTCGTGGGTTCGATTCCCATCATTGATTGGGTTTAGACAATGTAGCTCAGTTGGTAGAGCAAACACTTTCTTTAACAGTTGCCTTGCGTATGTGGATGCTGCGGGAGTTTATAAAAATACTTCACTCTCTCAAAGAGAGGGAATTTGAATAAAGATAAAATGCAGGTAAGTGTCGTAGATAAGGGTTACTTCATTGGTAATTGCGGGTTCGAGTCCCGTCACTTTTATCCCGAAGATAATCGTGTGAAACCCTTTTCGCAATTTACCTTACCAAATTTACAGGATGCCGTAAGTGAGGCTTACTTCGCGACCATCTTGGGGAGGAATAGCGTAGTCGTTTTATACGGCAAGGTTATCCGGTTCGATTCCGGCAACGCATGCCCCGTTAGCTTTGCTGCTTTTTGCTCCTGGAAAATATTAAGATGCCGTTAATAAGTGTTACTCCGTCTGGTTGGCAAAATCAGGTTCGAATCCTGAAGTAAAAACCACTTATTAGTTCTAGCTCTTAATACTAAAGAGTGCCGTTGTTAAGTGTTACTTCGCTCTAAAGAAATTTTCACACTCAACAGTTATTGCCTCTTTTACTATTTAATTAACCATTTTTATAATAAAAACAAACTATTTTAATTTTAAAAACCATACAACTATGGAAGCAGTAATAAACAGAACCGATTTACTTTATATAGGCTACAAAGAAACGAGTATATTAGGACTTGCTTTACAATTGGCTAATTCAAAATACAACGATCAGCCAAGAGAAGAAGTGCTTGCACTATTTAAAAAAGTAATAGACTATCCTGAAAACTTTCTTGATGATGAGGTGTTTGCACAATTGGCATCTGCTATGATGGAAGAGGCTAATGGTTCTAAAGAAGAAATAATAGCTTTAAAGGAAACTGCTGATGCTTATTACGTTTACGGAGAAGCACAAATTGAACAGGGTGCTAAAGCCCAGATGGATGTGGCTATGAAGCTTCCGGTAACGGTGGCAGGCGCCTTAATGCCCGATGCGCATCAGGGGTATGGATTACCGATAGGTGGTGTGCTGGCAACTAAAAATGCAATCATTCCTTATGGTGTGGGTGTAGATATTGGGTGCAGGATGGCATTATCTGTCTATGATATTCCCGAAGAACATTTTGTTCTGAATGAAGCTAAATATAAAAGGGAGCTTATAGCGCATACCAAATTTGGTGCAGGGCATGGTTATCATGGTCAATATAAAACAGATCATGATGTTTTGGATAGAAAAGAGTTTGGTATTACACCATTTATAAAAAACCTGCATGCTAAAGCCTGGTCGCAACTAGGTACATCTGGAGGAGGTAACCATTTTGTAGAGTTTGGTATTATTGAATTTGAACAAAAAGATGAAGTGCTGAATATAGATAAAGGCCGTTATGTGGCATTGCTTACCCATTCGGGTTCGAGAGGATTTGGTGCTACTATAGCAGGTCACTATACAAAGCTGGCTAAAAATATAACTAAACTCCCTAAGGAGGCTGCTAATTTGGCGTATTTAGATATGAACTCTCAGGAAGGGCAGGAGTACTGGATAGCTATGAATCTTGCAGGTGATTATGCTTCGGCATGCCACCAGGTAATTCATGATAAAATGAAAAGAGCCCTTGGTGCAGAAGTATTAGCCAAAGTAGAAAACCATCATAACTTTGCCTGGAAAGAAATACTGAATGGCGAAGAAGTGATAGTGCATAGAAAAGGTGCAACTCCTGCCGGTAAAGGTGTTATGGGTATCATTCCGGGAAGTATGACAGCACCGGGATTTCTTGTAAGAGGTAAAGGTGAGTCAGATGCTATCAACTCGGCTTCACATGGTGCCGGAAGGCAAATGAGCCGTACTCAGGCTATAAAAAGCATTACCAAGGCCGATATGAGGCAGGTGTTAAAAGACCACGGCGTATCGTTGATAGGTGCCGGTAGGGATGAAGCGCCAATGGCCTATAAGGATATTAATGCTGTTATGGCATCGCAGACCGATCTTGTTGATGTTGTTGCTAAATTTACACCTAAGATGGTGAGAATGGCAGATGACGGAAGCAGGGAAGATTAGATTTTTAAATTGAAAAAGCTCCGCATTTGCGGAGCTTTTTGTATAATTAACCTTCTTTATCTCTTAATTATCTTCTGTGTAAAAGTAGTATTTCCTGAAACCAGTTTTATAATATAAATTCCCGTTTGAAGATTTGAAACAGAAATAAAATCTGTGATGTTATTATATTCTTTTACAACTATTCCTCTAATATCAAATATAGTTACTTTGTTTATAGTAGTATCATCCGCTGTTTCAAAATATAAAACATCTGCTGTTGGGTTTGGATATACAGAGACAGTATTTTTATTAACTGTATCAGTTGACAATGCACAGTTTTCTGTAAAAGTGTAGGTAGTATAACTATGAAGAATTGTCCATTCAGAATAAGGTGATTGATTATTCTGTGCTGCAACAGCATCATCTACTTCTATACAGTATGTTCTTCAGGTTCTGGTCCTTCAATATAGAATGCATTAATGTTGATGCTCATGTCCGGATTATTATTTCCGTTTTTCAGGTTTATACGATCTATTCCGCCATAGGCTGTCAGAGTTTTAATATTAGGATTATTACTAAGATCAATTTCGCTAATATTGTTTAGATACCCTACATCTCCTGCCGATGTAATATCAAGATATTCTAAAAGCGGGTTTGAGCTTACGTCTAGGCTGGTAAGGCCATTGTCAACACAGTCTAAATATTTGAGATTTACAAGTGTGCTGACATTGAGTTCTCCTATATTGGTAAAATTTACAGTTAAGCTTTCAAGATTAATAAATCCTTCAATTCCTGTTAAATCTTCTATGTATTCGCCTGAACCAGGTTCAGGAGCAATAATAAGTGTAGTTACAGCAAGAGCATCTGCCGTCAAAATTTCTCCATTTATGATTCCGTCAGAATCTATTTCCTGATCGATGAGGATCTGTTCAAATAGAGGGTCAGGAATGCTGATGGTTTGTGCTGTACCATAAAAGGACGGAGCTAGTAGTAATCCTAAAAGTAATTTTTTTTCATAGCAAAATTGTTAGTGATGCTAAAGTAGGAAAAAGTTTTCAAAATGATTTTTTTTAGATTAGCTATATTTGTATATATAATTATTCCTCATGAAAATTATCTTTTATTTATTCTTTCTAACTCTTGTAAGTCTGTTGGTGCTTTTACCGAAAGACATAAACTTCCGCAAAAGCGATAAGATAATATTTCAGGATACAATAAAAGGCTGGGCTGAGGTTAACTTTGAATTGCAGGGTATACAAAACCGAATGGCTTATGCAGATACGGCAAATTTTATGCATCATAAAATATACCCCTGTGCGCGTTGTTTTTTACGCCCTGAAGTAGCGGAGGCTTTAGAAGAAGCAAGCCAAATAGCAAAAGATAAAGGATGTATATTGGTTATATATGACTGTTACCGTCCGTATGGGTATCAGAAGGTGATGTATGATCTAGTAAACGATCCACGATATGTGGCACCACCGGGAAAAGGTTCTAACCATAACCGTGGACGTGCTGTAGATATTTCTTTAGCAGATGAAAACGGAAACCTTTTAGATATGGGAACTCCGTTTGATGATTTTACAGAGAAATCTAATTATGCTGCCAAAGGGTTATCGCGTGACGCGCAAAAAAACAGGAAGCTGTTGCGCAATATTATGAAAAACGCAGGGTTTACTCCTTATAGCCACGAGTGGTGGCATTTTGATTATAAAAAACAGGAATATGAAACTGCTGACTTTAGATGGGAATGTGATTGATATGAAAAAAAGAATTAAATACATTTTTTTGCCATGCTTCATTATCTATACGGTATTAACTATGGCGTTTCAGGGATTTGGCAGTTTTAATCCTGCTTCCTTAAATTTTTATATATGTTTGGCTCAGGGGGCTGTATTTGCCCTGATTATGTTATTTATAATTAAAGTTGAAAAACCGGCAGAATAAGTTGGGGGTAATTATTCATAAAAACCTTCTTTTTAAATAATTCTCAAGCTATATTTGTAATTATACATTTTGATTATGGAACTTAAACTGCATAAACCTATATGCTTTTTTGACCTGGAAACTACAGGTACAGACATTTGTAAAGACCGTATCGTAGAGATATCTGTGTTAAAAGTTTACCCTAACGGTAATAAAGAAAGCCGCACATGGCTTGTAAATCCGGAAAGGCCAATACCGCCTTCTACAACAGCCTTTCATGGCATTACAGATGATAAGGTAGCAAATGAACCTACGTTTAAAGAACTTGCTCATACAATATATAATATGATTAAGGATTCGGATCTGGGAGGATATAATTCTGACAGGTTTGATATTCCCTTACTGGCTGAAGAACTGCTTCGTGCTGGGGTTGATTTTGATATGAAAAACAGGGTTTCTGTAGATGTACAGACTATTTTCCATAAAAAAGAAGAAAGAACACTTAGTGCTGCATATAAATTTTATTGTGGTAAAACCCTTGATAATGCACATACTGCCGAAGCAGATACCAATGCGACATATGAAATCCTTAAATCACAATTAGAGCGTTATGGGGATCTGGAAAATGATATGAAATCATTGTCTGAATTCACCACACGAAAAAAAGTAGTGGATTTTGCAGGATTTATTGTACTGGATGCAGATGGGGAAGAGATGTTTACGTTTGGAAAGCATAAAGGGGCGAAGGTGGCCAAGGTACTGGAACAGGAGCCGGGATATTTCGGGTGGATTCAAAATGCTGATTTTCCGCTATATACTAAAAAAGTGCTAACGGCAATTAAACTCCGAAAATTAAATAATAAATTGGCTTAAAATAATTTCCCTCAAACTACTATGAAAATAATCTGCATAGGCAGGAATTATGTAAAGCACATAGAAGAACTGCAAAATGAAAGGCCAGATGAGCCTGTTATCTTCTTAAAGCCTGATACGGCTGTTGTGCAAAAACAGTTTCCATTTGTTATACCTGAATTTAGTGACGATGTTCATCATGAAGTTGAGGTACTGGTTAAAATAAATAAAGTTGGTAAATATATAGATGCCAGATTTGCTCATAAATATTATGATGAAATTGGATTAGGAATAGATTTTACTGCCCGCGATTTACAGGCTAAACTAAAAGAAAAAGGATTGCCGTGGGAAAAAGCCAAAGCCTTTGACGGATCGGCCGTAATAGGGGATTTTATATCGAAAACCGAGTTTCAATCTTTAGATAATATCAATTTTGAGCTAACTAATAATGGCAATGTGGTTCAGAAAGGAAATACCAGGCAGATGCTGTGGAAAATAGATGAAATTATAGCTTACGTGTCGCAATATTTTACGCTTCGTACAGGAGATATTATTTTTACAGGTACTCCGGAAGGTGTAGCAAAAGTGAGTCCGGATGATGTGTTGGAGGGGTATATAGAGGGGAAAAGAATATTTAGAATACAGGTAAAATAATGGCATTACACTACAATTTATCAAAAGTATATGCAATCTCAGATCATGATATAGAGTTTGCTAAGAAAATAGTGGAACTCTTTTTGGAAGAGGTGCCTCTAGAGATGAGAAATATAAAACATGGTCTTAAAGAAAAAGATCATGAGAAGGTTTACCACGCTGCACATAAAATAAAGCCTACTCTTGACCTTTTTGGGATGGATTTAGCTTATGACGATGTGTTGGCTATAGAAAACTGGAGCCGTAGCGAAGGGAAAAAGAAGGAAATTAAAGAGGTGGTAAAAAGCCTTAAAGAATATATAGGCAGGACGGCAAAAGAACTTAAAAAAGATTATGACCTTTAGATAATGAAAGCAGCGGTTGTTACCATAGGCGATGAAATACTTATAGGGCAGATAACAGATACAAATTCAGGTTATATAGCCAAAGCTCTGGATAAAATAGGTATAGGTGTATATGAAACACGATCTATAAGTGATGAAAGACATCATATTATGGATACTCTTTCTTATTTTCAGAATAGGGTAGATGTAGTTGTTGTAACCGGCGGCCTTGGCCCTACAAAAGATGATGTTACAAAAATGGCCTTTTGTGAATATTTTGATGACTATCTGGTGCGCAATGAAGAAGTGGAAACTCATGTAATTGCGCTCATTGAAAGGGCTATGAACAGGCCTGCATCCCAAATTAATAAGGATCAGGCATTGGTTCCATCAAAGGCTAAGATACTGCATAACGCTGTTGGTACTGCACCGGGAATGCTTATGAAACGTGCCGATACAATATATATATCGCTGCCGGGTGTTCCGTATGAAATGAAATATTTAGTAGATAATGAAATTATCCCTTTTCTTATTGAACGATTTGAGCGTCCGTACATAATCCATAAAACCATAATTACCCATGGGCAGGGAGAGAGCCTTGTGGCAGAGCGCATAGAAGACTGGGAGAATAACCTTCCTGATTTTATTAAACTGGCTTATCTGCCAAATCCGGGGAGGGTAAGGCTACGGCTAAGTGCCCGAGGAACAGATGAAGCTTTTTTACAGAATAGTATTAATACTGAAGTGGAGAAGCTTAAAGTGCTTATTGGAGATATTATTATAGGTTTTGATGAAGGCGATACTATTGAAGTTGTATTGGGGCGCATATTAAAGCAAAAAGGGAAAACTATTGCCCTGGCAGAAAGCTGCACAGGTGGTAAGATAGCCCAAATGATAACGTCTGTAGCGGGGTCATCGGCCTATTTTAAAGGCAGCGCTGTAACCTATGCAACTGAAGCAAAAGTTAACGTACTTAAAATAGAGCAGCAGCTTATTGATGTTTTTAGTGTAGTAAGTGCTCAGGTAGCAGAAAATATGGCACTGAAGGCAAGGCAGCTTTTTAATGCCGATTATGCTGTTTCTACAACCGGAAATGCGGGCCCTTTAAAAGGTGATTCTGCGGTAGAGGTTGGTACCGTTTTTATAGGTATTGCTACCGCTAAAGGGGTGTATAGTGAAAAGTTAGATCTTGGCCAGCCTCGTGAAAAAGTTATCGAGAGGGCTGCAAATAAGGCTCTTGAAAAGATTTATCAGGAAATTTTAAAAAACTAGCTGATTATGTTTGTGTAATAGTTTTATTTTTCTTTTCTTTGCACCCTGATTTTGAATAACGATATAAAAGCGAGAAATAATGTCAAGAGTTTGTGCCCTTACCGGTAAAAAAGCGATGGTTGGAAATAACGTTTCCCACGCAATGAACAAAACTAAAAGGAAGTTTAGTGTAAACTTAGTGAAGAAGCGTTTTTATCTTCCTGAAGAAGACAGGTGGATCACACTTAGAGTAGCCGCTTCTACTATCAAGACAATTAACAAAAACGGTATTGCTGCAGTTTTGAAAGAAGCTAAAGCTAAAGGTTTTATTAAATAAGACGTACCTAATAAATATATAGCAAGATGGCAAAGAAAGGTAATAGAATCCAGGTGATTTTAGAGTGTACTGAGCACAAGACTTCTGGTGTTCCGGGAACTTCAAGGTACATTACTACAAAAAACAAAAAAAATACTCCGGACAGATTAGAGATTAAAAAATTTAATCCTATCCTTAAAAGAGTAACAGTACATAAAGAAATTAAATAATCATTAGTCATGGCAAAGAAAACCGTAGCATCGTTACAGACATCTTCAAAAAGGTTAACTAAAGCTATCAAGATGGTTAAGTCTCCTAAAACAGGAGCTTATACTTTTGTTGAAAGCGTTATGACTCCTGAAGAAGTAGATACATTCCTTAAGAAGAAATAATATCTTACACAATATATATAAAAGCTACTTTCTGTTTATGAAAGTAGCTTTTTTATTTTCTATATTTACCACGGGAAAAAACATAAACTACAACTGCTTATATGAACTTCTTTAAAAAAATATTTTCTTCTGAAAAGAAAGAAACTTTAGATAAAGGACTCGAAAAAACAAAGACCTCTTTTCTATCAAAACTGTCTAAAGCAGTAGCCGGAAAATCTAAGGTTGACGATGAGGTTCTTGATAACCTTGAGGAGATACTTGTATCGTCTGACGTTGGTGTAAATACAACACTAAAAATTATAGAACGTATTGAAGAACGTGTTTCTAAAGATAAATATTTGGGGACTGAAGAACTTAACCAGATACTTAGGGAAGAAATTGCCGGTTTGCTTAGTGAAACCAATAGTGGTGAAGCTTCTGAATTTGAAATTCCTGCAAATAAAAAGCCTTATGTTATTATGGTAGTTGGTGTTAATGGTGTCGGTAAAACTACTACCATTGGTAAACTGGCTTACCAGTTTAAAAAAGCAGGTCTTAATGTAGTTCTTGGTGCTGCAGATACTTTTAGGGCTGCCGCTATAGATCAGCTGCAGGTTTGGGCAGACAGAGTTGGTGTGCCTATTGTAAGGCAGCAAATGGGTAGTGATCCTGCATCGGTAGCTTTTGATACTTTGCAAAGTGCTGTTAGCCAAAACGCCGATGTTGTTATTATAGATACTGCGGGCCGCTTACATAATAAGGTAAACCTTATGAATGAACTTACGAAGGTAAAAAGGGTAATGCAAAAAGTGGTAGATGATGCGCCACACGATGTTTTACTTGTGCTGGATGGTTCTACAGGTCAAAATGCTTTTGAGCAGGCTAAGCAATTTACAGCAGCCACTGAGGTAACCTGTTTGGCAGTTACTAAATTAGACGGTACTGCAAAAGGCGGCGTTGTTATTGGAATATCAGATCAGTTTCAGATTCCGGTAAAATACATTGGTGTTGGTGAAGGTATAGAGGATCTTCAGGTATTTAATAAATATGAATTTGTAGATTCATTTTTCAAGTAAATACCCTTTATTATATTTTAAAAGTAGTGGTAACACTACTTTTTTTTATTTATTACAATAAAGTTTTAACAGGAATATTTCTATTTTTGAAAAACAACAAACAAACCGACTATATTAATGAAATTTTTTACTTTACTCATAGCTGCATTTTTTGCAGTTCAATTAAATGCTCAGGATGTTAAAGGATATTATATTACAGTTTCAGGAAATAAAACAGAGGGCTTTTTTAAGTATGGTGATTTTTATGATGCAGAATCCCTGAAGTTTAAACAATCCAGGAATGATGATTATAAAGGTTTTTCTAACGATGTTGTTGAATATGGCATGTATGATGATAATCTCAAATTTGAAAAACATGTAGTACAGGTTGATGTTTCGGGTAATGATTCTTTTGAAAAGAATCCCGAATTACAAACCCGGACAGTTTTTTTAAATGTTTTGATTGAAGGAAATGCTACGCTGTATTCTTATACTAAAGATTATAAAACAATTTTCTTTTTTAATACTAAAGCAAAACCTCAGGAGGTAACTCACCTAATCTATAAAAAATACAAAATTTCTGATTCTGAAACAAAAGAAAATACAGGCTTTAGGCAGCAACTTTATAATGCTGTGCGTTGCGATGGACAATATGTTTCTGATTTTAAAGATATAATGTATGATAAAAAGCAGTTGATGGATGTGTTTAAAAATTATAACTCATGCAAAGGTTATAAGTCGGTTATATACGGGCCCAAAAAGAAATCTGGTTTTAACTACAGTGTTTTTGCTGGCGTTAATAATCTTAATGTAGGTATTAGCTATGCTTTTCCTGCTGTAGATAACCAGTCTAAAATAAACTATAATTTTGGAAGTGAAGTAACGTACGTTTTTCATTCGGAAAGACCTGCCTTATTTTTTAGGGTAGAATATGAATTACTTACCTCTGATGTGGTTGACTCCTATGATCAGGGGTATAATGTTCTTGAAAGTACTTATAAAATAAAAGGGAGCGCTCTTAATTTTATATTTGGTCCGAGATATAATTTTTTGTTGTCAGAGAAAAGCAGCATACTGGCAGATGCGGGTTTTTGTTTTAGCCAGCCTTTTGGTGATATAAAAAAAACTACAATAATTTATCCGGTTAATAATGGAGAACCCTATAGCGGCGACCATAATGAGTACAATCTTACAACAGGTTTCGGTATAAATTTAGGAGTGGGTTATACATTTGACAAAAAATATGGTATTGTTTTTCGTTATTTAACAAACAGGAATTATCTCGAAGGTCAGCATAGCTCCTTTAAAACAAAAATTAACAGAGTGGGCATAGAATTTAAATATACCTTTTATTAACTGTGTATCTTGCTAAAATAGATTAAGAGGTTTAATAAAATTAGTAGCCAGCCAAGATCTCCTACACGTTTAATTAATTACCGCATTTATTTTTCCCCACAGATCATTATCAAATCCTGATAATGCCCAGTTTTCTTCGTCGGCAGCATCACCCATTCGTATTACTACCATTTTTTTAGAAGGAATTACATAAATTTTCTGGTCATTTTTTCCAAGGGCCATAAACATATCATTAGCTCCATTAGAAATGAGCATTCCTGGAAATTGTATTTGAGTTTGCGGCAAATGGTAGCTATCCTCGCCATTTATCCACCATAAATAACCGTATGATTTATTAATTTGCTGCGATGTACTTGTTGCAGCAGCCAAATAATTACTGTTAACTATCTGCGTTCCGTTCCAGTCACCGTTATTAAGTATAAGCAGTCCAAAACGGGCCATACTTCTGGTAGTACTCCAATAAACACTTAAGTCATCTCCCGATTCTATCCATGCACCTGTCATACCTGTTTTATCTCTTAATTTAGTATTGAAATAGCTGCTCCATGTTTGTCCGCTTGCAGTAGCAATCACATCCTGAAGTTTTACATATACATTATCATAAGCCCAGCGTGTGCCGGCGTCGGCAAGATAATGCAGATTTTCAGGGGCTACGCTGTCGCCTCCTTCATCATCCAGTCCTGATGTCATGGTGAGCAGGTGTTTGCAGGTAATAAGGTTTTCTTTATCTGCAGGAGCACTTGTCCATCCTGTGCCTAAATAATCAGAAACTTTATTATTTATGTTTATAAGTCCTTCTTCCTGTGCAATTCCTGTAATGGTTGATGTTAATGTTTTTCCTGCGCTGGCCCAGTACCATGGGGTAGTAGCAGTATGACCATTAAAATAGTTTTCCATTACTATACGGCCATTAACCAAAATAATGAATGACCTTGAATGCTTCTGTTCAAGAAAGCTTAAAAGCGGCTGTATGGCATCTTCATTCCATCCCAGAGAGGCTGGTGTTTTTGTTTCCCAGGTATCAGAATTGTTTTCTGGGAAATACATATCCTCATTTTCAGGATTGCCGGAAGTATTGTCATCTGACGAACTGCATGCCATTAAAAGAAAAAAGCTTAAGGCAGATAACCAAAATGTTTTCATAGTAGTATAATTGATGTCTAAATGTAAGGAATAGTTTCATACGATATTTTGAGCAGTCAGAATTTTAATGCCTAAATTTGTCCTATAATAAACTGCTTCTTTATGAGAAAAACTGTTGTATTGCTTTTTGTATTGTTCATTACGTTTTCATGCGGACATACTATTGCTGATGATGATATAGCAAAATTAAATGGTTATTGGGAAATACAGGAGGCCATAATGGCTGACGGTACTAAGAAAGATTACACTATAAATCCTACGATTGATTATTTCGAACTGAAGGGTAAAACAGGTTTTCGGAAAAAGGT
Organism: Flavobacterium sp. NRK1; assembly: GCF_024054175.1. Taxonomy (GTDB): domain Bacteria; phylum Bacteroidota; class Bacteroidia; order Flavobacteriales; family Flavobacteriaceae; genus Flavobacterium. Next base: position 273,412 of record NZ_JAMXLA010000001.1, on the reverse strand, counting down.
TATGCCACAGTTTGACGGTACTTATAGGGTAAATGACCTTTCTGAAAAAATAGAAGTAGTGCAGGAAGATGGAAAAACATTTATAAAATATACTACTGAATATGCTAAGTGGAAAGAGCAGATTATAGATATTAATGATCAAGAGCTCATGCTTAAGAACGAACACGATTTAGAATACCATTATATTAAACCAAAACCTTTTTCAGTAAAATAATGGCAAAGCGATTTAATGAAGAACAGTCAGTAGGAGATGTGCTTAAGCAGTTTATGCAGGATAACAGACTGCAGACTGGAATGGATAAAATAGATGTGCGCGACGCATGGAAAAACCTTATGGGAAATGGCGTAAATAACTATACCCGCGAAATTATGCTTAAGGGTACCACTTTGTATGTAGAGCTTACATCTGCAGTGTTAAGGGAGGAGCTTAGTTATGGGAAAGCTAAAATAATTAAAATGATTAACGAAGAGCTGAAACGGGAAGTTGTAAAAGATGTTGTGCTTCGATAAATAAATAATAGATAAACAAAAATGCCGCTGATACAGCGGCATTTTTTATATGAAATTGTGAGTTCTTTTTTATTAGAACTGCTCTCTTCCTGAAAAATGGAAAGCGCTTTCTATAGCAGCATTCTCATCGCTGTCAGAACCGTGAACAGCATTTTCGCCTACAGAAGTAGCATATTTTTTACGGATAGTACCTTCAGCTGCATCAGCAGGGTTAGTAGCTCCGATAAGAGTTCTGAAATCTTCAACTGCATTTTCTTTTTCAAGGATAGCAGCCACGATAGGACCTCTTGACATAAATTCTACAAGCTCTCCGTAAAAAGGCCTTGCGCTGTGAACGGCATAGAATGCCTGAGCATCAGCTACAGTAAGTTGAGTAAGTTTTAAAGATACAATTCTGAAACCTGCATCTGTTATCATTGCTAAAATACCACCGATATGCCCTTTTTCTACAGCATCCGGCTTGATCATTGTGAAAGTCCTGTTTGTTGCCATTGTCGTTTTTAAATTTTGTGCAAAAGTAGTGGTTTTTAACCAAATAATTTTAATAAACCGTTAATGTTTTTGTCTTTTTTCACAGCACAATAACATTAAATTCATGTTCAAGCGGTTTTAGTTTATTAAATAATTCAGCAATAAGCTTACCATCAAATTCAAGATAAAATTCGGAAAAGTTAGCTTTACGTTCCTGCAGGCTCCGGTTAGGGAAAATTTCATTTTGTATTTGTACTATACGATCCAATTGTTCTTTGTGGCTTCGTTTTTCAGCTTTAAGCAGGCGTTTCTCAAGGTTTTCAAGCCCTTTTAGCTGCTTTACTTCCTGCGCCTTTACTGCTCCTTTAAATGAAGCATCGGTTTTTGCTGCGATTGCTGTCAGTGTTTCAAATTGCTTTTTAAGAAATTCTTTCTGTTCTGTAAAATCTAATTTAAATTCTGAGAAAGATTGAATTTTCGCGTTAAGCAAATCCTGCTGTTTAGAAAACATATCTGCCCAGGTCAGTCCAAGCTTATCCAGTTTGTCAGCTTGTTTTTGCGTTGCCAGCACAACTGAATTTCGCAATAGCAGTATCGGGAAGGTTACGTTAGCTGAGTTGAAGTACGATTTCAACTCCAGCCAGTACGCCAGTTCTCCTCCTCCGCCTATATAGCAAAGATTGGGCAATATTACTTCCTCGTATAAAGGACGCATAATAACATTAGGACTAAACTTTTCAGGGTTTGATTTCAAAAGTGCTAAAATTTCGTGTTCGGAGAATTTTAAGTCGGTATTATTAATATAATAAATACCTTCCTGCAAAATAATGCGCTCTCTAATATTGTCTTCTATATAAAACAGATTAATCTCACGCGGATTTACCTGTATGTTATAGTCTTTAAGCAACTCTGCTGTTTCAGCTACTTTTTGATGTGATGTCTGATGAAGCAATTCTTCTTTTACATGTGGAGCAAACTGCCTTTTTAGATCGGCATCATCTCCATCTAAAATTACCAGTCCTTCCGTCCCAAAAATCTCGTTGGCAAGGTATCGGGTAGCATCAGCAAGATTGTCATGTTTCAGATAGGCTTTTTCAAATAATTCTTTCAGCCAATCGGCATTGTTGCCAACACCAATTTCTTTCTCAAAAACGTCAAGCACAGCATCAAGTCCGTTTGTAGAAAGCCTCCCTACAGGGCCTGTACTTTCACGGCTCCACTTTATTTTTTTATCCTTAAAATTAAAGTAGTTTATTTCTTCAAAATCATGGTCTTCGGTAGCCATCCAGTACACAGGAACAAAATCCTGGCCGGGATAGGCTTCTTTAAGCTCCCTGCTAAGATTAATTGCCGAAACAATTTTGTACAAAAAGTATAGCGGCCCGGTAAATAAGTTAAGCTGATGCCCGGTAGTAATAGTATACGTTTCGGGTTCGGCAAGCAGTTTTATATTTTGCTGCGTATATGCAGAAGCATTTATGTTTTTATATTGGCTGTTAAGCACTTTAACCAGCGTATTGCGAAACTCGGGGTTATAGTTGTTACGCTTTTCATCCATTTGCAGCTTGAAATTATCTACAGCAGGAAAACGGTTGTAAAGTGGTTTCAGCGCATCTTTCTGGTTAAGGTAGTCGTTTACAAGCGGCGTAAAATATCCTGAACTCTGAAAGCTGATACAGTCTGATGGCATTGTGGTAATTTATTTTATGTAAAAGTAAGGAAAATTGATTAGTAAATATCCTGCCTTTATTTATAAAACCACATCAATAATATCTTTTACGGCTTTGTATAAAACATCTAAAGCAGCGTTAGAAGCCCTTTGCGCAATAGCTTTAGATATTATGGCTATGGCATGCAATTCAGCTTCAAAAATCAATTTTTCATCTTCAAGCCTTGACTTTAGCTTTTCCAGTGCCAGATCGCCTGAAATAACCAGTTCAGCCAGTAGTTCAAGCCTTTCTTTACGACGCTGCAAAAACTCATTAGCGGTAGATTTTACTTCATCCCAATTGTCATCTACCACGCCTTTAACGGCGCTTAACATATTGGCAAGCACTTCGTTTATGTCAAAAATAGGTTGGTCTGTATTGCTCATTATTCGGGAGGGTTAGTTGCTATTTGTTTTCCTCTTTCGGCAGACAGCATTGCGAAAAACAGATCATCAAATGTTTTACGGTTCAGTTTAATTAAGCCATCGCTTAAGGTGTCATCTTTGTGATGCTCCTCTTTATATTTTCTCCATAATTGCAACGTGATTTCACAAATTCGGATAGAATGTTCATTAAGCGGTTTCACTTTGTTTTTCATTAAAAGTGAATTCAGTTCCACTTCAAAATTAATATAGTCTTTCTGATAGAGAAGATAATCTCTTGATTCGCTCTCAAGCATATTCAGGTAAAAGCGGTCTATTTCTTTGGCTGTAGTTTCAATTTGCTGTACTATGCCATCGTCATAAGGGGGTACCAGCTGTACCTTACACGATATAAAGGACAGGCTTATTAGCAACAGGCTGAAAAGTGAAACGGCTCTATGTTTTAGCTGGCTTGACATTAGGTATTGGTTTTTTTATAAAATTAATAAAAAACACATTAATAAAGGTTTGTAAACAGCATTTTATTGATTAAGAGTAGTTTCCCAAATTTCCATAAGGCCAAGAAAATTGCTGTAAGCATATTCTGTATTGGGATATTCAATGATTATTTCATCTTCAATATCAATTAATTCGTAGGCTCTTCTTTCAGGATTATAGATGTATTCTTTTCTGCCGGAAAGTAATATTTTAATTTGATTTGGAGCAAGCTTAATTTCGGTAAATCCTTCGCTGTTTATGCATATGCCTTTTATCCTGCTTAATTCTACCAGCGTGCCGTTTAGATTAATTATTTTCTTCATAATTGATTAGGGGGTTTGGAGCGGCAAATATAATAAAAATCTTACTTGATGTTTGGTTTGTAATTGATTAGGTGCATTTTGTGATTAAACTTAGGGAAAAACAATTAGTTGTTTTCTGAATAATGGCTATTGATGAGCAGCAAATAAGCAAATTTTATTCACTGTTCAAATCCCAAAAATATGCCTTATTTTTGCACTCTTAAACCCTGATTGTTTTGCAAACCAAAGCTTTTTTAATAACACCGCCTTTTACCCAGCTTAACACGCCATATCCGGCGACAGCCTACTTAAAGGGCTTTCTTAATACTAAAGGTATTGCCTCGTTTCAGGCCGACCTTGGTATTGAAGTAATTTTAAAGCTATTTTCAAAACAAGGGCTTATAGCTCTATTTTCCAGGATTGAAGCTAACAATCAGCAGTCAATAAGTCCTAACTCACAACGTATTATTGCGCTTAAAGATGAGTACCTTAAAACAATAGATGCTGTTATGCTTTTCCTGCAGGGTAAAAACCCTACGCTTGCGCATCTTATTTGCAGTGAAGATTTTTTACCCTACGCTTCGCGTTTTGCACAACTCGAGGAACTTGACTGGGCATTTGGGTCTATGGGTACGCAGGATAAGGCAAAGCATCTTGCTACATTATATCTTGAAGATATATCTGACCTTATTGTGGAATGTATCGACTCGAATTTTGGGTTTAGCCGTTATGCCGAAAGGTTAGGGCGTTCGGCCAATTCGTTTGATGAATTGTATCAAAGTCTGCAACAGCCTTATACTTATATTGATGAATTGCTTTTAGAGCTTTTACATCAGCGCATGATTGAAGTTAATCCTCAGCTTGTTGGTTTTTCTGTACCCTTTCCAGGGAATTTATATGCTGCTTTCAGAAGCGCACAATACATAAAGCAACATTTTCCGGATGTAAAAATTACTATGGGAGGTGGTTTTCCTAATACAGAATTACGTTCGTTGAGAGATGCCCGCGTAATGGAGTTTTTTGATTTTATAACGCTTGATGATGGCGAAGCTCCTGTGGAATGCCTTCTAGAACATATAGAAGGGAAAAGAAGTATTGAACAGTTAAAAAGAACATTTGCACTGGTTGATGGTGCGGTAAAATATATTGATAATTCGGACTGTAAAGACTACAAGCAGGCAGAAGTAGGTACGCCTGATTATTCCGATTTATTGCTGGATGATTACATATCGGTTATTGAAATTGTAAACCCAATGCACCGTATGTGGAGTGATGGCCGATGGAATAAACTTACTATGGCGCATGGCTGTTACTGGGGTAAGTGTACATTTTGCGACATCTCTCTTGATTATATAAAAATTTACGAGCCTGTTGCTGCACGTTTGCTATGCGACCGTATGGAGGAACTGATACTGCAAACAGGTCAAAATGGTTTCCATTTTGTAGATGAAGCAGCACCTCCGGCATTGATGCGCGAATTAGCATTAGAAATTTTACGCCGTAATCTTGCTGTAACATGGTGGACTAACATTCGTTTTGAAAAGAGTTTTACTGCCGATTTATGCCGACTGCTTAAAGCATCGGGCTGTATAGCTGTTTCGGGCGGACTCGAAGTAGCGTCGGACAGGTTGCTGGATCTGATTCAAAAAGGTGTAACCGTTGCGCAGGTGGCCAGAGTAACACGCAATTTTACCGAAGCCGGTGTTATGATACACGCTTACCTTATGTATGGGTTTCCTACCCAAACGGCCCAGGAAACTATAGATTCGCTTGAAATGGTACGTCAGATGTTTGAAACCGGAATACTGCAATCAGGATTCTGGCATCAGTTTGCTATGACAGCGCATAGCCCTGTGGGTATGTATCCTGAGAAATTTGGTGTGCTAAAGGAAAATGACACTTTAGGGAGTTTTGCCAATAATGATATTGTACATATAGATAAAACAGGAACTAATCATGATAAATTCAGTTTTGGACTGAAAAAATCGCTGTTTAACTACATGCATGGTATCTGTTTTGACTATCCGTTACAGGACTGGTTCGAATTCAAAGTGCCCCGTACAAAAGTGCCTGATGATTATATTTATAATGTGTTGCAGGAAGATGATAGCTTTACTACTAAGCCTACTGCTAAAGTAGTATGGATAGGAGGGAAGCCTTCGGTATCTTATTTTACCAAAACTAAAAAGGGTAACAGCTTTGAAATGGCTTCGCTAACTTTTCACGATAAAAAAGAGAGTTACACCATTCAGGCAGGGCAGGAGCAAGGGGAATGGCTTGCTGCTTTTTTAGAAAAAATAGCTGTAAGTGCAAACGGAGTAACAACTTTTGCGCAGGCTATGAAAAATTATGAAGATGCCGGACTTGAAAATTTCGAACTGCTTTGGTATAGTAAACCCGTAAACACTTTACGTGAATACGGGCTTTTGGTATTATAGTTTAAAGCTTTTTAGCTTCCTCCATTTTAGTATATTTCTCTCCTTGTTCTTTAGATAAGAGTGGCATTACTTTTTTATATATCCTTTGTGATATCTCTCTTGTTTTATCTCTTTTTTCAAGATCAGACATGTCGGTTGCTTCATTAATCGCCATTATGGCGTCTTTTTCATCAGACATTATGCTTTTTACTGCTGCCTTCTGAAAATCATCCAGTTTAAGCTCTTTGGCAAGATAATCGGTAGATTCCTGAATAAAATCTATTTTTTCAGCTTTCCCGCGACTGCGTTTGTATTGTCCCTGACCTATTCTACGGTCAACCTGTGCCGAAGCTGCAGTTGTAAAAAGCGCTGCAAATAAAAGGAAAATGTAGGATGCTTTCAGTTTCATAAACTATAAGTATATAAAGTCAAACGTAATAAAATTATAGCAAAAAAGCTAAAGTTTTGAGGCTTTAGCTTTTCAATATTAATTTAGTGATAAATCTGCCGGAACACCATATAAGTCAAACTCTGTGGCATCGGTAATTTTAATATTTACAAACTCACCAGTTTTAAGATAAGCAAGCGAAGCATCTATAAGTACTTCATTATCTACATCCGGGCTATCAAACTCTGTACGCGCTACAAAATGAGCGCCCTCCTTACGGTCTATAATACAACGGAAAGTCTGGCCTATTTTTTCCTGGTTCAGTTCCCACGAAATCTGTGACTGAATTTCCATTATCTCGTTAGCACGCTGTTGTTTTACTTCGGCAGGTACATCATCCTCAAGCAGGTAAGCATGGGTGTTTTCTTCATGAGAGTAGGTAAAACAACCTAAACGCTCAAAACGCATTTCTTCAACCCAGTTTTTAAGTATCTGGAAATCTTCTTCCGTTTCGCCGGGATAGCCAACAATAAGAGTAGTTCTTATTGTCATTCCGGGTACTGCTTCTCTAAACTCTTTAAGCAACTTTGTTGTTTTCTCCTGAGTAGTACCGCGACGCATAGATTTTAATATGTTATCGCTTATATGCTGCAAAGGGATATCTATATAGTTGCATATTTTAGGTTCACGCTTCATTAGATCAAGCACATCCATAGGGAAGCCTGAAGGGAATGCATAATGAAGACGGATCCATTCTATACCTTCTACTTTTGCAAGGTTTTCAAGCAATTCAGCAAGGTTACGTTTTTTATAAAGGTCAAGGCCATAATAAGTAAGATCCTGTGCAATAAGTATAAGCTCTTTAACGCCGTCGCGAGCTAGGCCCTCTGCTTCTTTAACCAGTTTTTCTATAGGCTGCGAAACATGCTTGCCACGCATAAGCGGAATAGCACAAAAACTACACGGACGGTCGCATCCTTCGGCAATTTTAAGATAAGCATAGTTTTTTGGCGTAGTGGTAAGGCGTTCGCCAAGAAGCTCGTGCTTATAATCTGCGCCAAGGGCTTTCAGTAGTCCCGGTAACTCTGTAGTACCAAAATACTCATCTATATTAGGTATCTCTCTTTGTAAGTCCGGTTTATAACGTTCAGATAGGCATCCGGTAACAAATACCTTATCTACAAGGCCCTGTTCTTTTTTGTCAGCATAATTCAATATCATGTTTACCGACTCTTCCTTTGCATTATCAATAAAACCGCATGTATTGATAACTATAATGTTACCTTCTTCTTCAGCAGGTGCTTCGTGAGTTACATCTTTACCGCTTGCCCTTAGCTGCCCCATAAGTACTTCACTATCGTAAACGTTCTTAGAACATCCGAGGGTTATTACATTGATCTTATTTTTCTTTAACGATTTGGTTCTCATGTAGTTGAAATTGGAGTGCAAAATTAAGCAATTATTTGGTTTGTTAGGGATTTATATAATAAAGTTTGAGGTTAAAGTTGTAGTAACTGAATATATCAGGACGCTAAACATAAAAAAGCCTTCCTTATTTCTAAAGAAGGCTTTTTCCTTTATAACAAGATGAAAGAGTTATAAATCTATAGTATAAGATAAAGTTACGTTGTTATTAGTGCTTTTAATACCTGGCGCATCTGTTAAACCTGTACTGAATAGCGGAGTAGCATATTTTCGCTGATACCAGGAGTAGGCAAGGTCAAGCCTTGATGCTCCAAAAGAATAACCTAAACCACCGGATGCTCCGTTTAGATCGCCAATTGTAGTGCCGTTCTTATAAGGGCTCTGCTCATATCGGTAACCACCCCTTAGGCTGAATTTTTTTATACGGTATTCTGCACCAACTCTTACAGTACTGGCAACATCAAGCGTACTACTTAACTGGCTGTTAACCATTCCGTAGCCTGAGCTGGTATATTTTGTATTGCTATAATCCTTAATACTGTAATCAACACTTATTAATCCGTTTTTGCCAAATATATAGGCTAAGCTTCCTGTCCATTTTGAAGGGTTTTTAACAGTGTAATCATCAAAAACAAAAGTAGTATTAGGGTCAAAAACAAAAGTATCCGCAGAATTGTTAGCTTCGCATTGAGGACAGTAGGATGATATTCTTTGGGTAATCTCGTTTTGAAGCCTCATCCAGGTAGGAGATTCATAAGCTACACCTGCACGCAATGATTCGGTAATTTTATAAATTGCACCCAGGTTAAGCGAAAAACCGCCTCCATAGGTGTAACGTTCATTGTCAAACCGTATAGACTGCATACCGGTTGACAAGGGATTGTTTACATCTTCATAAAAACGCTGTGTTTCAATATAATCGGTAAAATGGATATTTAAATTACCACCTACATACAGCCTGTTTTTTAACTGTGCCGAAAAATTAAGTGCTACTTTACCATTATATCCGGTTGTATTAATATAGTTTTCGTGGTAGTAATTTCCTGTAGAAGGTACATTACTAACATAAGCCGGGCCCACATTATTATTGTTAGGGTTAAATAGATATGCATTATAACCTAAAAATGCCTGTTGGTCATTATAATTAAGATCTTCGTAATAAGCATTATTAAGGGTATTAAGCGATATTGGGCCTTCGTTAATCCCGTTAGCGTAGTTTAAAAAGTACTGGTCTATTGAATTATTTGGATTTATACCCCTGCTATACGTTGTATTGTGAAAGCTGTTAGTGTTCTCATAATCAAAAGCAAGCGCAAATTTTCTCATAAATGCATTCTCATTACTATTATTAAAAACAAAAACAGCACCTAGCTGATTAAGGTCAAGGCTGTTGTCGTTTTTTCTTTGAGAAGTGCCAAAGTATTTTGCATCATTGCTGATATTATAACTGGATAAGGAAGCGGTACCGGAATTATAATTGAATATAGCAGAACCTGCCGGGTTAACATGTATAGCCGAAAGATCTCCTCCTACAGCACCAAAAGCCCCGCTCATAGCTCTGAATCGGGCTGTACCTGTAAGATTATCGGTAGTATATCGTACTGCGTTTTCGGCAGTGTTAAGACTTTGCTGTGCGTAAGTTGAAGCTGCCATAAGTGCTATCGCAGCGGTAAGTATATGCTTTCTCATAACGTAATTTTATTTTATACAGTAATCCCCATGCTGTTTTATAAGAACATGGGGACTGATATTTTTATCCTCTTCGGCCGCCTCCACCGCCACGGGAACCTCCACCGCCGCCGCCGCCGGATCTTCCTCCTCCAAAGCTGCCACCGCTGCTTCGTGTAGGTGCGCTGTAAGTCGGACTGCTGCTTCTTGAAGGTGCACTGCTCCTTGTAGGTGTGTAATTATTGTTACTTCTTGAAGGAGTATAATTATTATTACTTCTGGTAGGAGTAGAGTAAGAATTATTATTGTATCTGGACGAGTTATTGTAAGAATTTCTACTGTTGTTTACATTACGTGTAGAATATGTGCCATTGTCTCTCGTGCGGATAGTATTTACGTTTCTGCCATTTGTAAAGTTTCTGTTGCTGTTGGTAAAACTTCTGCTGCTTGCCGCAGAGCGGGAGTTCATATTTCTGCTGCTGTATCTTGCATTTGAAGCAGCTCTGCTGTTAGCATAGTAGCTGTTTCTTCCACCGTTATAATAAGCTGTAGATCGTGGATTTCTGTAATAGCTGTTGTTGCCATAGTAATAACCGCCGCCATAGTATGGGTAACCCCATCCGCCATAATAGCCTCCGTAATAAGGATAGCCCCATCCGCCGTAGCCATAACCCCATCCTATGCCAAGACCCCAACCGCCATATCCGTAGCCAAGTCCCCATCCACCGTAGTAGCCACCATAATAAGGATAACCCCAACCGCCATATCCGTAACCAAGGCCGTAATAGGGATATCCCCATCCGCCATAGCCATAACCACCGTATCCGCCATAAACATTAACGTTTACGTTGTCGGTTGTTTCACCCCATCCGGGATATGAGTTATAAGTTTCTGTTTCTACAACGGTATCATTTTCAACGGGTACGTATGGGAAATCATCCTCTAACGTGCTAAAATATGATTTGTAGTTCATATTTTGCCCTGAGTTATTGCCGTCATTATACTGTTGTACGTTACCATCATTGTAAGTATATACAGGGTTGCCATTAGCATCATGGGGTACAGAACCATAAATACCATCATTATCATAAGAGGATGTATTCTGATAAGAACTGCACGAGCTTACTGCCAAACCTAAAATTCCCAATATAGAGAAGAAGGAGATTTGACGGATATTGAAGTAATTAGTTTTCATATCGGTGCATTTTTTTATTGTTGAAGTTTCAAAAATGGTTAGTTTTGCTAAACCATATTTTGATATATAAAAGTAAAACAATATTTGTGCCAATCTATTTAAAATGAGTAAGAATTTAACTAAACGAGCAGAAGATTATTCCAAATGGTATAATGAACTGGTTGTAAAAGCAGACCTTGCTGAAAATTCAGGGGTTAGGGGATGTATGGTTATTAAGCCATACGGTTATGCAATTTGGGAAAAAATGCAGGCAGAACTTGATAAAAAGTTCAAAGAAACAGGTCATGAAAATGCTTATTTTCCTTTGTTTATACCCAAGTCTTATTTCAGCAAAGAAGCAAGCCACGTAGATGGTTTTGCAAAAGAGTGCGCAGTTGTTACTCACTACAGGCTTAAAACAGCAGAAGACGGATCTATTGAAGTAGATCCTGATGCTAAACTTGAAGAGGAGCTGATTGTAAGGCCTACATCTGAAACTATTATATGGGATACTTACAGGAAATGGATACAATCGTACCGTGACCTGCCTATACTCGTAAACCAATGGGCGAATGTAGTACGTTGGGAGATGAGGACAAGACTTTTCCTGAGAACTGCCGAGTTTCTTTGGCAGGAAGGGCATACTGCACATGCTACGCAACAGGAAGCTATTGCTGAAGCAGAGCAAATGATGAACATATATGCTGATTTTGCTGAAAACTTTATGGCTATACCGGTTATAAAAGGTGTAAAAACAGCTAACGAACGTTTTGCCGGTGCTCTTGAAACCTACTGTATTGAAGCGTTAATGCAGGATGGTAAAGCGCTTCAGGCGGGTACATCTCACTTTTTAGGACAAAACTTTGCTAAAGCATTTGATGTAAAATTTGCAACGCAAGAAGGTAAGCAGGAATATGTATGGGCTACTTCATGGGGTGTTTCTACACGCCTTATGGGAGCGCTTGTAATGACACACTCTGATGATAACGGACTTGTGCTTCCTCCTAATCTTGCACCTATACAGGTTGTTATTGTGCCTATTTATAAGGGAGATGAACAACTTGCTGCAATATCTGCAGAAGCAAAAGAACTTATGGCAAACCTTAGAAAACTGGGTATATCTGTAAAATATGACGATAGGACAACTCAGAAACCGGGATGGAAGTTTAATGAGTACGAACTCAAAGGTGTTCCGTTGCGTGTTGCCATAGGTCCGAACGACCTTGCTAACGGAACTTTTGAAGTTGCCAGGAGAGATACTTTATCAAAAGAAGTAGTTAAAAATACCGAAGTGGTAAGCTATATACAGGATACTCTTGAGCAAATGCAGTGTAATTTATTTAATAAGGCGCTGGAATACAGGGATTCGCATATTACAGAGGTAAATTCTTTTGAGGAGTTTAAAGATGTGCTTGATAATAAAGGAGGTTTTGTGGCAGCCCATTGGGACGGTACACCTGAGACCGAAGAAAAGATAAAAGAACTTACAAAAGCTACTATTCGCTGCATCGCTTTAGACAGGGTTGAAGAGGCAGGAGCCTGTGTGTTTACTGGTGCTCCGTCTGTAGGGAGGGTGCTTTTTGCAAGAGCTTATTAATTTTTTTAATTTTTTTTGTTTCGACTATTGCGCAAATAAAAAATAGTTGTATTTTTGCACCGCATTAGAGAAACAAAATGGCCCGTTCGTCTATCGGTTAGGACGCCAGGTTTTCATCCTGGTAAGGGGGGTTCGATTCCCCCACGGGCTACAAAAGAAATTTACTGTACAATGGTCCGTTCGTCTAGGGGTTAGGACGCCAGGTTTTCATCCTGGTAACAGGGGTTCGATTCCCCTACGGACTACAATAAAAACATTAACAAGTTTATAAGTTAAGAAAATGGCAAATCACAAGTCAGCATTAAAAAGAATCAGGACTAGCGAAAAGAAAAGAGTGTTGAACAAGTATCAGCACAAAACTACACGTAATGCTATCAAAGCTATACGTTTAGCTACTGTGAAGAGCGAAGCTTCAGAGAAACTTTCTTCAGTTATCTCTATGATTGACAAATTAGCGAAGAAAAATATTATTCACGCTAACAAGGCTTCAAACCTTAAATCAAAATTAACTAAGCACGTTGCTAACTTAGCATAAGCAAAGCACGCTTCTTATACAAAATATTGAGCTCCCAATAGGGAGCTTATTTGTTTTGGAATAAATTGTAAAGAATTTCGGTTAAGCATTTTGAATATGCTTTATATCCATTCGGCCGGCGTTATATAGTCATCAGGCAAGTATGTAAGGTATTGTACCATTCTGGGCACTTTCCCATTATTTGGTGATGCACAATGCGGAAGGGTATTTTGCCATATTATAAAATCACCTGCATTACCGGTTACAGGTGCAGGGTGTAAAACTTCTAAAGCTTTACTTCGTGGATTTTCGTCGGGCGATAGTTCTTTAAGCCAGCTTTCAATTTTTTTATGAAAGCCCGGTACACAATGAAAAGCCCCATCATGAGCATCACAGTCTGTAAGATACAGTAAGCCCTGAAGCCCGAAAGGTGCAGGCATTTTTAAACTTATATCCCAATGTAATGGACTGCCTTTAAAATGAAAGTTTTTGGTTTCAGGCGGATTAAAACTTACTTTATCAATAGTCTTGAATATTCTGTTTGTTTTATAAAGTTGTTCATATGCTTTTTTTATGCGTTTAGATTCCCTGTTCTTATTTAAGGCAGCATGATCAAAAAAGCTTAGCATTAATCCTTTTAAATCTTCATGTGGTTTGTACCATGAAGCACTATTATCTGGGCTCATTTTTAAAAACTCCCAAATTGCCTGTGTGGTTTCTTCACACTCCTGCTTAGAAATAGCTTCTTTTACAATAACATATCCGTTTTTATCCCAAAATTCAAGATCATCTTTAGTAAGCACATCATCTATAAACTCCCTATCATCGGCTGCAACGAACTTTTTGTTTTCTGCTATCCATGCTTTAAAGCTATCCAGGTCGGGTTTTTCAAAATAAAGATACTTTAAAGTATCTTCCATACTGATGCCCATTTTGTAAAGAGTTTCATTCTCTCTATTCCAGGCATTATTGTTGTCAGAAAAGGCTGTTTGTGGATTTAATGTTCGTCTCCAAAGGTTTTCCAGAATTGTATATGGCATTGTATTTTGGTTGTAAGGTTATTTTCAAAAATAAGAAATAACTGTTAATGCTGGATTTAGTTATAGTGCTATGTTGTTTGTACACCAAAAATATGTCCTACTAAAGCGGACATGCCCATTGCAAAAGTTCCCCAGATACAAATTCTTATAATAGATTTTACAAGATTAGACCCTCCTGCTCTTGCTGCAATAGCACCTGACAAAGCCAGAAAAACTATAGAAAACCCATATTGATAAAATATCATATTTTTTACCGGTGCAAAAAAGGCGACCAATAAAGGCAGGGCTCCTCCAACAGTAAAGGCAACTGCTGATGCAAAAGCTGTAGTTAATGGCTTAGCCTGGGTAATTTCATTAATACCCAGTTCATCCCTTGCATGGGCTTCGAGTGCATTATGTGCAGTAAGTTCTATAGCTACCTGCATTGCAAGCTCTTTGTTTAATCCTCGTTGTACATAAATGTCTGCCAGTTCTGCCAATTCAGATTCCGGCATAGTTGCCAGTTCATTTTTCTCTCTTTCAAGATCGGATGTTTCCACATCAGACTGCGAACTTACAGATACATATTCTCCTGCAGCCATAGATAAAGCCCCGGCAACAACACCTGCTATTACCGCGAGTACAATAGGATCTCTTGTGTCACTGGCTGCTGCTATACCAATAGCTAAACTTGTTGTAGACAATATACCGTCATTAGCACCTAAAACTGCAGCGCGTAACCAGCCGCTTCTGGTTATATAATGTTTTTCAACCGGTGTAGACATAATTAACAGGGATTATTAGATTATAATGCTTTTAGCAATTTAAAATATGATAGCATAAAGGTATAATTTTTAATACTATATGGCTTTAGATTACTTATTAATAGGAATTGATTATTAAGATATAGAATTAATCAATTTTATTTCTTTTTGATTATGTGCCTTAATATCATAACTTTATAATGTTTGTTTTAACATTAATAAATAATACCAACATAAATTATTACAGTATGGAAAATAATTCTAATGATATCAGTAAATGTCCATTTCATAACGGCAGTCTTAGCAATGTTGCCGGAGGTGGAACAAAAAATCATGATTGGTGGCCGAAACAATTAAAAGTAAGTTTGTTGCGGCAAAATTCTTCTTTGTCTAACCCTATGGATAAAGATTTTAATTATGCAGAAGAGTTTAAAAGCCTTGACCTTGAAGCTGTAAAAAAAGATCTTCATGATCTTATGCCGGATTCACAAGACTGGTGGCCAGCCGATTTTGGTCATTATGGGCCTTTGTTTATACGTATGGCGTGGCACAGTGCCGGTACTTACCGCGTAGGTGACGGACGCGGTGGTGCAGGAGCAGGGCAGCAGCGTTTTGCGCCACTTAACAGCTGGCCTGATAATGTTAGTCTTGATAAAGCCCGTAGATTGCTTTGGCCTATTAAACAAAAATACGGACGCAAAATATCCTGGGCAGACCTTATGATTCTTACGGGAAACGTAGCTTTAGAATCTATGGGTTTTAAAACATTTGGTTTTGCCGGAGGACGTGAAGATGTATGGGAGCCTGAGGAAGATGTTTACTGGGGAAATGAAACTACCTGGCTGGGCGGTGACCTGCGTTATGCTCATGGCTCGGAAGGTGTGGTGGAAGATCATGGTGTACTTGTTTCTGATGATGATGCCGATGGAGATAAACACAGCCGAAATCTTGAAAACCCGTTAGCAGCGGTGCAAATGGGACTTATATATGTGAATCCGGAAGGGCCGGACGGTAATCCTGATCCTATAGCAGCAGCAAAAGATATAAGAGATACTTTTGGACGTATGGCAATGAATGATGAAGAAACTGTTGCACTTATTGCAGGTGGGCATAGCTTTGGTAAAACTCACGGCGCAGCCTCTGCCGACCACGTAGGAGATGAACCTGAAGCAGCGGGGCTGGAGTCGCAGGGATTTGGATGGAGTAATAGCTATAAATCAGGTAAAGGGCCTGATACTATTACCAGCGGACTGGAAGTAACATGGACTAAAACACCTACACAGTGGAGCAATAACTTTTTCGAGAACCTGTTTGGCTTTGAATGGGAACTTACTAAAAGTCCTGCCGGAGCACATCAATGGGTAGCTAAAAATGCAGATGATATTATTCCCGATGCGTATGATAGCTCGAAAAAGCACAGACCAACCATGCTTACTACCGATCTTTCTTTAAAGTTTGATCCTGAATATGAAAAAATATCCAGACACTTTTTAGAAAATCCGGATGCCTTTGCAGATGCTTTTGCACGTGCATGGTATAAATTAACGCATCGTGACATGGGACCACGTAGCCGATACCTTGGTCCTGATGTGCCACAGGAAGAATTGCTTTGGCAGGATCCTATCCCTGCGGTTAATCATACTCTTATAAATGATACCGATGTGGCTGATCTTAAAGCTAAGATACTGTTATCAGGACTGACTGTGTCACAACTTGTTTCAACAGCCTGGGCTTCGGCATCAACATTCCGAGGGTCTGATAAAAGAGGTGGTGCTAACGGTGCCCGTATTCGTTTAGAACCTCAAAAAAGCTGGAAAGTAAATAATCCTGCCGAGCTTCAAAAAGTATTGGATGTATTAGAGAAAATTCAAAGCAACTTTAATAATTCTCAAAGCGGAGATAAAAAAGTTTCTCTTGCCGATTTAATAGTGCTTGCAGGATGTGCCGGTGTTGAAAAAGCGGCAAAAGACGCAGGTACTGAAGTGACCGTTCCTTTTACACCGGGACGTATGGATGCCTCTCAGGAACAAACCGATGTTGAATCATTCAGTTTCCTTGAGCCAAAAGCCGATGGTTTCCGTAATTACCGTAAGGATAAAAGTTCTGTTTCTACAGAAGAATGGCTTATAGATAAAGCACAACTGCTTACGCTTACAGCACCTGAACTTACAGTACTGGTAGGTGGTATGCGTGTACTTAATACCAATTATGACGGTTCTAATTATGGAGTATTTACTTCACGTCCAGGACAGCTTACTAATGATTTCTTTATTAATCTGCTAGACATGAATGTTCAGTGGAAAGCTGCATCAGACGATAAAGAAGTTTATTTAGGTAATGACCGTACTACTGGTACTATTAAATGGGCCGGTACACGTGCTGATCTTGTTTTAGGATCGAATTCAGAACTAAGGGCTGTAGCCGAGGTATATGCGAGTGCTGATGCGCAAAGTAAATTTGTAAAAGATTTTGTAGCTGCTTGGAATAAAGTAATGAATGCAGACAGATTTGATTTAGCGTAATAATAAAATTTAATAAAAGAAAAGCTCGGCATTAGCTGAGCTTTTCTTTTTAATATTCGACCATTGCCTCTTTATTATATTTTTTCTTATAGCCCAAAGGCGACATTCCTGTTATTTTTCTAAATACTTCCCTAAAGGCCTTTTCATCGGTGTAGCCCACTTCAAACATTACTTCATTAATATTTTTGCGTGTGGTTTCAAAAGCTTTCTTAGCCGATTCTATTTTTACCCTTTGCATATATTCTACAGGAGTATTTCCTGTGGCTTTAATAAATCGCCTGTCAAAATTCCTTCTTCCTACAGAAAACATTTTAGAGAGTTCTTCTATTGATATTTTTTCCTGAAAATTATCTTCAATATAATTTTGAGCTTTCTCTACTATAGTATCGCCATGTGCTTTCTGTCCTTTAAATATAGTAAACCCTGACTGTCTTTGCCTGTCTATTTCTATCTGGTAGATTTTAGAGCAATAAATAGCTGTTTCCCTATCATAATATTTTTCTATAAGATAGAGGATGAGATTTAAAAATGAATAGCCACCACCATTAGTATAGATGCCGTGTTCATCGGTTATAAGCCTGTCCGTTTTTACCAGTACTTTAGGGAACAGCTTTTTCAGCCTGTCTGCCGTATTCCAGTGAATGGAACAGCTTTTGCCATCCAGCAAACCTGTAGAAGCCAATATCATGGCTCCGCTACACATACTTGCAACTTCGGCTCCATTTTTATATTGTTTTTCAATCCAGTTTATTATCCCTATGTTTCCCTTTTCAGGCTGGGTAAAATCATGGCTTATGGCAGGAATAATAATTAAATCGGTTTGTTTTACAGATGAAATATTTATTTCAGATTTAATGGTAAGTAATCCATCGTTTATTTCAGTTTTTTCAGATGTTCCTGCCAGCTCTACCTTAAATAACTGTTCTCTCCCTGTCTCTTTCCAAAATGCGTTAGCGCGTTTAAAAATATCATAGGCGCCTATAATGCAGGCAAACGTATTAAACGAAGTTTGTGCATCGGGTATTAAGATGGTAAGATGTTTCATGACTAACAGTAAAATATTAATGAAATGATTTCCTATCCTGTTGATTTTATGTGTACTAAGCTTGTACAAAGATATTGAATAGCGTTGTCTAAATCAACCCGACACTATGTCTTATTTACACCTTTTTTAGGGGCGAATATGTCACTAATTTTGAATTTGAAGCTTCTAAACAAAATAAATAATGTATTATTAACTTAATACATTTAATCTAAAATAAAATTAAGTCATGGATAATCAGGATTTTAAAACAACTCTTATAACAGATGCATCTCCTTCTAAGGTTTATGATGCTATAAATAATGTTCGCGCATGGTGGTCGGAAAACATAAAGGGTGATACCGATAAAATAGATAGTGAATTTTTATACCACTACATTGATGTGCACAGGGCAAGAATAAAAGTTATTGAGATGATACCCAATAAAAAAGTTGTCTGGCATGTACTTGATAACTATTTTAAATTCACTAAAGATGAAACTGAATGGAAAGGCACTAAGATAGTTTTTGAAATAACAGCCAAAGATGATAAAACGGAATTGCTATTTACTCACCAGGGACTGGTGCCTGATTATGAATGTTACCAGATTTGCCATGATGCATGGACACATTATATACAGCAAAGCTTAAAAGATCTTATCGAGAAGGGTAAAGGGAGTCCAACACCTAAAGAAACCATAGAAACCAATAAGGAAGATGATTCGGTACAACAAACAACAACTAAAAGTATTTATCACAGGCTGCTTATTGAAAAACCTATAGAAACAGTTTACGGTAACCTTACCAAACAGGAAGGACTTGCCGGATGGTGGACACCTGACACTATAGCTAAACCTGAAGTTGGCAGTGTTTCACGATTTGCTTTTGGTCCCAATTACTTTAAAGAAATTAAAGTTGAAGAACTTAAACCCTATAGTAAAGTAAAATGGCTTTGCCTTAATGCTTCTGAAGAATGGGTGGACACAACCATTACTTTTGAGCTTGAACCGCATAATAAAGGATGTACACTAATGTTTCATCATGATAATTGGGCGGCATATTCGCAAGAGTTTGCTTCATGTAGTTTTGACTGGGCACTTTTTTTAAGAAGCCTTAAAATGCTGTGTGAAACAGGTAAAGGAAAGCCTTATCCGGATTTTAATAAATATTAATTAGTACAAAAGCAGCCGGATATTCCGGCTGCTTTTTTTATTATTTAAAAGCGCTAAACATATTCAGCATCTCGGTTAACGCATTTTCAGAATGCATAATTTCACCGTTTTCCAATGATTCCTGTGCTATAACAGAGGCTCTCTTACGCATATTGGTTTCATAATGTGTAATAGCTTCCTGTAGGGTACTGTTTTTATCAGAAGTAAGGCATTCACTAAGCTCCAGAGCATCAAGCATTGCCATATTAACACCTTCGCCTGCAAATGGGGGCATTACGTGTGCCGCATCGCCAAGCATGGTAAGATTAGTCAGGCTCTCCCAGTTTTGATTTAAAGGCATACAGTAAATAGGGCGGGGAATAAAAGGAGTGGCTATATTTTCAAAAAGCTCATACCAGCTCTTGTCCCATTCAGGATAGGTTTTTTTGAACCACTCTAATATATGTGCTTTATCATTACAGTCTATACTATTTACCTGAGCCCAGTTTTCATCTGTTTTTAAGCTGAGGTAAAACCCAAGGTCTCCGTTGCCTTTAAGTCCGGTAAGTACGCACTTACTATTGCCAAAAGCCATTATTTTACCGCCATTGGTTAACTTATAAATGTTTGGAGATCCTTTTTCAGCATTAGGTATGTTTACCTCTATCATGGTAATACCCGAATAAAAGGCTTTAGTATCTGTAATATAGGGACGTATTTTAGAGTTGGCTCCGTCGGCAGCTACTACAACATCTGCATAAGCCGATGTGCCGTTTTTAAAATGCAGCAGCCAGCCCTCGTTTTGCTTTTCCATCGAAACAAAATGACTATCCCATACAACAGTTTCGGGTTTTAAGGAGTCCAGTAATAACATTCGTAAAGGACCGCGATCTATTTCAGGACGGAAATACTCACTGTCAAAATCTTCTTTTATATCTGTGTCATCTTCACTAAATATAACTTGCCCCTTATTATTAGCTATGGTTAGTCTATCGGCTCCCGGGCGGTAAGCTTTCTTAAATTCTTCCAATAGGTTTGCTACACGCAGTGCTGCAAGCCCGGAATCTTTATGCAGGTCAAGAGGTGAGCCCTGTACACGCGCATGTTTATCAAAATCCCTTTCATATACTGTTACATTGGCTCCTTTTAACTGTAAGAGCCTTGCTAGTGTAAGGCCACCGGGACCGCCGCCTACAATTGCTATTTTTTTGCTGTTTAATTTCATACCATTAATTTTAATTAACGGTACAAAGTTATTTTCGTTTCAGGACTGATAATAGTACAAATCGGTCATCTTTATTTTTAGATAGTTCTTTTGGCACTACACCCGCAAACTTTTTTATTTCTTTAATAAAATGGGTTTGATCGGTAAAGTTAAGTTCGGGAAAAAGCTTTCCGTTTGCAATGTGTTCCAGTGATTTCCTGAAACGTAAAATACTACAGTATGCTTTTAAGGAAAGACCGAAGTATTGACTAAAATAGCGGTTAATTTGCCTGCTGCTCCAGGATATTTTTTCTGAAAGCTCTTTTACACTCATTTCACCTTTTGAAGAATAGATAAGATTAAAGAGATTACGTTTTCTTTCATCAACTTCCTTAGGGATAAGTTCTTTTACCTTTAGTGATATTTTTTTGTAAAAAGCGTCAAAATCATTTAGGTCATCAATACCGAAACCCCAAAAATCATTCGGGTATTCCTTTCCACTGTTCAGAAAATCAGCAATAGAAGTCTGTAAAATATATTCAACTGCAATAGGCCTAAAGCTTATAGCAAAATTTAAAGTTTTTGGAGGAACGCTCCGCTGTTCGGGTTCAGTTTCCAATCCCATAAGCGTAACATGAAAAGGCTCTGAATCTGATTTCGAAAAGAATAAATCAACCCGCCCGTCCGGCAATACAACAACGTCTTTAGGTTTATCAGACGGATTATAAAATACACCAATACTCTCCACAAAATCGGCAAGCGATTGTTCAGGCTCAATGAATTTGCAATAGAAGTTATCATCCATAATTCGTGGAACGGTATTTTTATAGTATGCTAATTAAATGACTTTCTAAATTCTAACGGTGAAAGGCTGGTTTTTGTTTTGAACAATTTGCTGAAAGACTGTGGATGTTCAAAACCCAGGGCATAAGCTACTTCGCTTACAGATAAACTGGTGGTAGATAATTTTTCTTTTGCTTTTTCTATAAGCTTATTATGTATATGCTGCTGCGCATTCTGACCTGTTAGTGAACGCAGCATGTCACTTAAATAACTGGGTGATATATTTAGTTTTTCCGAAAGAAATTGTACTGTTGGGATTCCCTGGCTTATTGCTGTTTCATTATTGAAATGATTATCCAGCAAATCTTCCAGTTTTTGCAGTAAATCATTACTTACTGCCTTGCGGGTTATAAACTGGCGTTTATAAAAACGGTTTGCATAATTAAGTAATAATTCTATCTGAGAAATAATCACATCCTGACTAAAATCGTCTATCCTGCTGTTTAATTCGGTTTCAATCAATCTAAAAATAGACATTATCGTTGCCTTTTCATCTTCCGAAAGGTGCAGTGTTTCATTAGCAGAGTAGGAGAAGAAACCATATTGCTTAACTATTTTAGCCAAAGGGTAACCTAAAAAGAAATCAGGGTGAATAAGCAAAGTATATTCAGAACACACACTGGCATCATTATCATTAGCGCCAATTAGCTGGCCGGGCGAAGCAAAGAGTAACCCTCCTTCGTCAAAATCGTAATAGTTCTGACCGTATTTTAATTTGCCGCCAAGCTTAGGTTTATAGGATATTTTATAAAAACTAAGTACATGATTTTTCGGAAGTCTCTCCGGAACAATATCATCACTTGCACCATTTATTAAGCCTATTAACGGATGCTTAGGCTTTGGAAGGCCTAAAGCATTATAAGCATCTAACAAAGAATCAAATTTATAAGGGATATCTTCTTCTTTTTTCATACTATAAATTTAGTAAAAATGATAACCAATACAAGGGGGTATATCGGTTATCATTTTTTAATCAACAATTATTCCGTTACTTATCTATACTGATTTTCCCTGAGCGGAGTTTGAAACCGTTGCCCATTCTTCCCACGTAGCCAATCTTTCCGCATAAGCTGTGCGTACCCAGGGCAGGCATTGGTCTCCTAAAAACAACCTTAATGGCGGATGCTCGGCATCAACTATTTTAAAAATAGCTTCCTGTGTTGCATTCGGGTCACCTCTTTCCATACTTTTTAAGCTGTCAAAAAACTGCTCTTTAAAATCGGTGTAAATGTCAAGTGCCGGTGCAAACTTTAATGATTCCTGACTGCCAAATTCTGTGGCATAAGCACCAGGCTCTATAATAGTTACATTAATGCCAAAAGCTTTAACTTCTGCTGCAAGGGTTTCATGTATGGCTTCAAACGCCCATTTAGACGAACAGTAATATCCAATTACGGGCAGGACAACATGGCCAAGATTACTTGACGTGCCTATTATATGTCCGCTACCTTGTTTGCGCAATAATGGTAAAGCTGCCTGAATAACAGAAAGAGCACCAAAAATATTTGTTTCATACATAGCCTTTACATCATCTGCACTTGCTTCTTCTATGGTACCGACTAATGAGTATCCTGCATTGTTGAAAACAATATCCAGCCTTCCAAAGTGATCGTGAGCTTGTGTTACGGCTGTTTTAACTTGTTCCGGTTTTGTAACATCCAGTTCAAGAGTTAATACATTTTCACCGTACTTTTCATTTAAGTCGGCTATACTTGCCATGTTACGTGCTGTAGCAGCTACTTTATCGCCACGCTTTAGTGCAGCTTCGGTCCAGACACGGCCAAAACCTCTCGAAGTACCTGTAATGAACCATACTTTACCTGATGAATTACTTTCCTGTATCATAAATTTTTAGTTTAAATTGATACTACAAAGGTCAGCAGATAGCATTAGCCGTATGTAGTCTAAATGAGGGTATTTGTAACCTAAATGAGAAAACAGGTCATAAAACAATATTCGTGTTTTAATTTTAGGAGAGTATTATTAGGTGTAAGTACGTGATTACTGAAATCAGGTATTTATACTCATATTTTCCTTTGATTAGGAGTTTACTTTTATAAGTGTAAAGGCTTTATGTTTTCAGATAAACACAAATTAAAATTTCACTTATAAATAAATACGTTTTACAATGGAAAAAGAAATGGTTAAGACCGCTGTACCAATGTTAGAATTGGCTAAATATCACCGACAAATTGAGAAGATTCAGGTAGCTGACATCAAGCCGAATCCAGATAATCAGGCGTTAATGAAATTTAATGGTTATTACACATTAAATACAGCTGAGGGAGCTTTTTTTGCAATTGATGCTAATATGCTTATTAAAAATGGATCGACAACTCCTGTTTATTTTTTAGACTTAATAGTATCGCTAGACGGAAAAACATCTAACCGATATCCGTTCACAGGAACTTTTGATGGTACAAAATTAGTACAGCCCTATGTTAATTTAGGGGGTGCGGATTTTAATTTAACCTTTACCCGTACAGATAGAAGTGAAGGAACGACTGCGACATGCTCAGGATCGATTTCACTTCAGGGAAAGTCTGCTGTAACTGTAACAGGAACAACCTATAATAATCCTATACCTTCTTCTCTTTACGTAGGTAAATATTACTTTCCAGAAAATAAAGTACAAAAGAATGTAATGAGTATTGAAGAGGATTATAAAATTTTGTATGATAATGGTAAAGACGGATTACAGCCTGTTTCAACTTATGTGTATAATTTAAATATGTATTATTTCTCGTTTGTTGATGGTTCCGATTCTGTAAGCTTAATTATGGGTACTGCCGCAGAAAAAGGTTTTGCCTGCAATAATATGATTGTTGACAAAGCATCAAATACTGTAAATACGAGGTCTTTATTGACGATACCAACCGCTACAATGGCTCCATTTGAATTGAATGACATTACCGGAAATGCATTGGCTGGGTTTAGTGGCTATTATCCACTTAAATCGCTTGATAATACTCAGTCTGTTGCTTCTACATCATCTCTTACATCACTTGCTTTTTTATCAGTTCAGGCACAATATGTAACCGCAAACGAAGCAAAAGATTATGATGTTTACCAGGTAATGATTAGTGTTTCATTGGATGGTGTTACCTCTAAAGGATACTATTTTGATCCGAAAACAATGACATTTGAAAATAATACATTGACGATGAAGAATGAGTCAATAACTTTAACATTTAACCGTGAATATAATTCTGAGAATGACTCTCTGGTTACTATAACCGGCAGTATCATGGGGCATAAGGTAACAGGTTATACACTTTTTAATCCGGTTCCTTTAACTGTATTTGGCGGTGTTACTATGACTAATAAGCAAGGCGATACATTAACAGTAACAAACAATAACCAGGTTATTTATAATGGTGTTACCATGAATAGTATTATTTATGTTCCGCTTATGTATATTTTGGCTTACCCCATAATCGATACAACAACCGTGATGTCATTTGGTACTGATGGTCTTAAAGGTAATACCTGTATTATTACCAATAATTTATCGGGTACTCCGGTAACTTCTGTTGTTTATGCTATTCCGGACGCAAATTAATTAGTACAGCATAACTGACTTTTATATCGCAGGTCTTTTAATTGACCTGTAAATATAATAGACTAAAAAAAGCCTGTAGAATCATTGATTTTACAGGCTTTAATTTTATACTGTGTAACTCAAGAAAAATATAAATAAATTTAATCAAGTATTATAACTGGTAGTAGCCAAATTAAAATTGTTACATGATTTTATTCTATTGGAAAAGAAAATCCAAGTGCTGCTGCTCCCGAGAACTGATCAACAGAATTATGGTAATAGTAGGAGAATTTAACATCAAAATTATTTTTGCGGTCTAATGCCAATCCTAATGTGAAAGGAACGTGTAAAAGCACCCCATTTTTTTTCAGGTCGGTATATTCTGTATGGGTTTCAAATGAGCCGGCAGACATACCAATACCTAATTCGACGAATGGCGCAACGTAGGGGATAGGAGCGGTAAGACGAAATTTTGCTCCCAGTAAAGCTGCGTTAGATTTAATTCTCAATTCAGGCATTTCTTGTTCTTCAGATTCGCCTGATGCTACAACTACGCCTACATATGGTCTTACACCTATCCAGCTATTAAAGTTCAAAACATATTCGGCCTGTGCATAAAATCCAGACCCATCTATTTCAGATTCGTCAGAGGGTGCACATATTCCTATTCCTATGGAGGCATTTATATACTCACCTTTTTTTATTTGCGCATAAACAGGATTAAATAATATACCTGAAAATAGAATGACAATAAAGTAAAAACAAAGTTTGTTCATTTGAAGTATTTTTAGCGCGCAAACTTACTATTTATTGCTTTAATTCTGTTTACTCGATAAGTATTTATTATTACTGCCTGTCTACTATGTAGTTCAATTCAGTTACTCCACAGGTAAATTGCTTTGTAGTCAATAAATTCAGTTTTATTTTGTCTTTGATATCTTTAAATAATGGAATCCCTTGTCCAAGAATTATAGGATTAACAAACAGCCAGAATCCGTCAATTAAATTGTTTTGAATAAGTGAATGTGTTGCTTTCGGGCTGCCAAAAAGTAAGATGTCTTTACCAGTCTGTTGTTTTATTTCATTTATTCTGTCCGTAAGATTGCCGCTAATAATTGTTGTGTTATCTAAGTCCATGCCTTTCATTGTTTTTGATAAAACAACTTTATGAACTTTACTATACCACTGTGAGTGTTCAATATCATGCTTGGTAGCGGTAGGTTTGTCTGCTGCTGTAGGCCAGTAATTTTCCATCATCTCGTAAGTTACCCGCCCATATAATGAAGTGTCACCTTCGCTTATACGTTTACCTACATGATCAAAAATTTCTTCGTCAACTTTTATCCAGTCCATTTCTCCGTTCGGTCCTGCTACAAAGCCGTCAAGCGATATATGCATAAATGAAATTATTTTTCTCATAGTTTCTATATTTTAATTTGTTGTTGGTTAGGTAAAAATTTTATCAAAAGTATGCTATCTGATTTTTATATAAACGTGCATTAAAGACAATTGTAAGGGGATAACGCGACAATTTTATTATAGAGTTCTATTAATGGCATGGCCTATTACTAGTATTTGATTTTCAACTACATCTATTTTTTCCATTTTTACGATTAGTATTAAAACAAAAGGTTTTCCATTTAAATTTACTACAGTTCATATTGCTATATAAGGGGAATGTTTCAAATTTGTACTCAATATCTATTATAAAAACAAACTCTTAGATTTAGTTATAAATTCCTCGATTGATATATACAACTAACAATAGAAATCCAGACTTTTACATTCTGATTATAAAAAAAATAAAAGACCTTTATTAATGACTCATTTTGAAAATTTAATCAAAAAAGCCTATGCGGCTTTTAATTTAAGAGATATAGATACGGCACTTTCAACTTTTCACCCGGAAGTTCAATGGCCAAAAGCCTTTGAAGGCGGTTATGTAAGTGGACACGATGCAATAAGAGGATATTGGACACGACAATGGACGGAAATAAACCCAACTGTTGAACCCATCGGATTTAATCAACGATCAAATGGCGCATTTGAAGTGACTGTTCATCAAATTGTGAGAGACCTGCAAGGAAATTCAATTTTTGATGGGCAAGTAAAACACATCTATACCTTAGAGGCCGACTTGTTAAGAAGAATGGATATTGAAATTTAATTATTAGTCTGAAGCATAATTATGATAAATATTAAAATGCATGAACTAAAAAAGCCTTCAAAATCATTGATTTTGAAGGCTTTAAATTTTTCTGTGACCTCGATGGGATTCGAACCCATACGCCTTGCAGCACCACCCCCTCAAGATGGCGAGTCTACCAATTTCTCCACGAGGCCTTAGTATAAACAAAAAAAGTTAAGCATTAGC
>NZ_JAMXLA010000001.1:226391-245871 GCF_024054175.1 Flavobacterium sp. NRK1 | reverse complement strand
TTTGTGACCCGGCTGGGATTCGAACCCAGGACCCCATCATTAAAAGTGATGTGCTCTACCAGCTGAGCTACCGAGTCAATAAAAAGTCATTCCCTGAATGCGGGTGCAAATATACGCATGTATTATTTATTATTCAAAGCGATTTGGGCATAAATTTGTCTTTTTTTTGCTTATTTTTTTTAACGCCTTTATTTTTAGGGGCTTATTAGCCAAGAAAAATTAATGTCAATTTATTGTTATATTATAAATAGCAATAATTTTGCGTTGGTAAGCGCCATCTGACAAAAAAAGTGAGTAAAATTGCAATATGAAAAAAGTAGTATTGTGCGGATATATGGCATCGGGTAAAACAACAACTGCACGTTTGCTGGCAAAAACTTCAGGATTATTGTATATAGATCTTGATGAAGCTATAGAACAAAAGGCAGGGAAAAGTATACCTGAATTGTTTGAAGAGGGAGGAGAGATTAAATTCCGTAAATTAGAGCATGAAATGCTTAAAGCTATAATTAATGGCTCAGAGGGCTTTGTTTTGAGTTTAGGCGGGGGAACTCCGTGCTATGCTAATAACCATGAGGTATTGCAAAGAGAAGATGTAATATCTGTTTATCTTAAAACTAGTATTACAGAATTAGTAAAACGTATAGAAAATCAATCAGGGCAAAGGCCGCTTATAAATTCGCTTAAGAGCGATGAATTACATGAATTTATTGCCCAGCATCTTTTTGAACGCAGTTATTATTACCATAAGGCAAAGCACATAGTTGTGACCGACGGTAAATCGACGGAGCAGATTGCAAATGAAATTATGAGTTTATTTTAATCTTCCAGAAAAGCATATTGCTCATTTTCATCAAGTATCACCTGTACATTTTCTAAAAGTGATGTAGAAAGAGAAAGACCTTTAAAATCGGCTTTAACTGGATATTGTTTGTGGTTGCGGTCTACCAATACAGCTGTTTTAAATTTTTTAAGCGGTACATCTAAAAAATGCTTTACACCATAAATAAGCGTAGTGCCGCTATTTAGTACATCATCAACCAGTACAAGGCTTTTATTGGCATATTCATTCGCCTGTAATGATGTTTTTACCTGCTCAAGAGGTTTTTGTTTATTAATTATTACCTCACACAGCGTTACTTTAATATCAGATATTCTTTCCAGTTCTTTTGCAAGTTTTTGTGCAAATAAGTAGCCGTTATTTGCTATTCCTGCCAATACCACCTCGGTATCATCGGGAAAAGTTTCATAAATCTGATAAGCAATGCGTTTTGTTGTATGGTCTATTTCCTGTTGTGTAAGGATAATGTTTTTCATTGTAGGGTAATATTTGTTCAAAGATAAAAAAAAGAGTTGCGCTATTGTTTATTTTTATTCCTCGTCATTATCGTCTGTATCCATACCATATTCATCCAGGTCACGACGGTCTTTTTTGGTAGGCCTTCCGGTTCCTCTGGCACGATAATGTTCTTTAGATAGCTTAAGCAGCTCCAGATGTTCAAAAGCCTCTGCCGGTGTTTCATCTTTACGGTAAATATCAACCAGTTTAGGCCCTACACGGTTTGCGGGTATATCCAGCACTGTTAGCATATAGTTTATCTGGTCACGTCTTACGCTTATTTTGTCTGTAGGGAAAACTTCGCGTGAAGCCTTTGCCTGCTGGCCGTTTACAGTAACATGCCCTTTTTGTATTGCCTGCGTTGCAATACTTCGGGTTTTATAATAACGCACACACCATAAATATTTATCAATCCTCATACTAATTCTTAAAAATCGTTGTTATTAGCAATACAAAAATAAATGAAAATTGTATCTTGCGCCCATTAAAAAACATTAAAATGAATAGATTTTTAAAGGCTTTCAGCCTTGTTGCTATAATTGTATTTTTTGCATCATGTAAGAATGATGATGATGTTAAGGTTGCGCCTCCAAGAGATTATGGAGTGCAATATGCATCTGATAAGGATAGTATAATGAAGTTTCTTACTAATCATTATATCGATCTTAATACAGAAACACTTGATGCTACCTTTCCTGAAATTACAAATGCAGCTGAACAAACCTCTATTTGGGATCAGACAGATTACCCACTTCAAAATATAAAAATCACCAGGAATGATGTAGAATATACGGTATATTATCTTTCATTTAGACAGGGCGTTAATAAGAGTCCTAGTTTAGGGGATAATATTAATGTTACTTACAGAGGTACATTATTTGATGGTACCCAGTTTGATTATAGGCCGTATTCAAGTACAGAAGTTGAACTTTATGGCTTTATACCGGGCTGGTGGGATATAATGCCACTTTTTAAATCAGGTAATTTTGTAGAAGGCAATATAGGTGAACCGGCTTCTTTTACCGATTTTGGTGCAGGTGCAATGTTTCTGCCTTCAGGGCTTGCTTATTTTAATCAGACACGCAGTAACCTCATACCACCTTATACATGTCTGGCCTTTACATTTCAATTATTGGATGTAACTTATACGGATTTGGATAAAGATGGTATTCTTAATAAAGATGAAGCTGCCGAACCGGGAGCAAGTATTGAGTATTATGATACGGATGGTGACGGAACGCCTAATTATCTTGATAATGATGATGATGGTGACGGGCGTTATACAAAAGATGAAATAAGAATACCCGGAACTACCAATCAGTATTATACTTTTGAAGAAATGTTTAATGAAGATGGTACGGTTAAAGATGAATTTAAATGTTCTCCATCAAGTACGCTGCCAAAATTCCTTGATCCTGCCTGTAAAGGAGGAGAATAAGAATTAAATTATAAAACAAAAATCCCGCTCATTGAGCGGGATTTTTTATATGTAAGAGAAAAAATTATTACTTTCTCTTTATTACTTTTTCAACAGCTTCAACAATAGCTTGATTGTTTAGTTTGTATTTGTCCATAAGCTGGGCAGGAGTTCCTGATTCACCAAAACTGTCGTTTACTGCTACAAACTCTTGTGGAGCAGGGTTG
This sequence comes from Flavobacterium sp. NRK1, assembly GCF_024054175.1. Classification (GTDB taxonomy): domain Bacteria; phylum Bacteroidota; class Bacteroidia; order Flavobacteriales; family Flavobacteriaceae; genus Flavobacterium. The sequence continues at coordinate 242,888 of NZ_JAMXLA010000001.1, read as the reverse complement.
TTTAATGCTAACACACGAGCAACACTTTCTCCCAGCCCGCCAAAAATATTATGTTCTTCAGCAGTAACTATGCATCCTGTTTTACCAACTGATTTAAGAATAGCTTCTTCGTCAAGTGGCTTGATAGTATGAATGTTGATAACCTCTGCAGAGATCCCTTTAGCTTCAAGAGCTTCGGCAGCAATAAGCGCTTCCCAAACAAGGTGTCCTGTAGCTACAATAGTAACATCTGTACCTTCGTTAAGCATTATTGCTTTACCAATTACAAAATCTTCTCCTGTTTCCGAAGTAAAGTTAGCAACTGACGGACGGCCAAAACGCAAGTAAACAGGCCCGTAGTGTTCAGCAATAGCAATAGTAGCCGCTTTTGTCTGGTTATAATCGCATGTGTTGATTACAGTCATGCCCGGCAGCATTTTCATCAAACCGATGTCTTCTAATATCTGGTGTGTTGCACCATCTTCACCCAGTGTTAAACCGGCGTGAGAAGCACAAATTTTCACGTTTTTATCTGAGTAAGCAACAGATTGACGTATCTGGTCATAAACCCTTCCTGTAGAGAAGTTGGCAAAAGTACCCGTAAAAGGAATTTTTCCACCAATAGTCATACCTGCAGCCATACCTATCATGTTCGCTTCAGCAATACCTACCTGAAAGAAACGTTCAGGATGGTTTGCTTTAAAGTCGTCCATTTTAAGAGACCCGATAAGGTCAGCACAAAGTGCAACAACATTTTCATTAGTTTTTCCAAGCTCTGTAAGACCGGCTCCGAAACCAGAACGTGTATCTTTATTACCTGTATTTGTATATTTTTTCATTTTCTTTATAAGTATTGAGATTTTAGTATTGAGAAAATTATCCGGTTTATTACCTTGAGTGTGTTTTCAATCTAAATTCTCACATCTAAATTTATTATCTAAAATCTATTAATAATCGCCAAGGGTTATTGCATTCTGATCGAATGCTTTTTGAAGCTGCTCGTCATTTGGTGCTTTACCATGCCAGGCATGTGTATGCATCATATAATCTACACCGTTACCCATTTCTGTATGAAGTAATACACAAACCGGCCTTCCTTGTCCTGTTTTAGCTTTAGCTTCAGTCATACCGGCTATAATAGCTTCTATATTGTTGCCTTCTATAATTTCAACAACATCCCAGCCAAAAGCAATAAATTTAGCGCTCAGGCTGCCCATATTAAGTACTTCATCTGTAGGCCCGTCAATTTGTTTTCCATTAACGTCAATAGTAGCAATGTAGTTATCTACTTTATAAGCAGAAGCATACATCATAGCTTCCCAGTTTTGTCCTTCCTGAAGCTCACCATCACCATGAAGACTATATACAAGGTGGTTATCACCATTAAGTTTTTTAGTTTGAGCAGCTCCTATTGCTACGCTCATTCCCTGTCCAAGAGATCCTGAAGCCATACGAATACCGGGTAGGCCTTCATGAGTTGTAGGGTGTCCCTGAAGCCTTGAGTTTATATGGCGGAAAGTAGCAAGCTCTGCTACAGGAAAGTAACCGCTTCTTGCAAGTACACTGTAAAAAACAGGAGAGATGTGGCCATTAGAAAGGAAGAATATATCTTCGCCTATACCATCCATATCAAAACCTTCCTTGCGGTCCATTAAAACCTGGTAAAGGGCTACCATAAATTCTGTACAGCCAAGCGATCCTCCGGGGTGTCCTGAGTTTACCGCATGAACCATACGAAGGATATCCCTTCTTACCTGAGTCGTTAAGTCATTTAGTTGTTGTGTGTTAGGCTTCATTTTTTCTATTAAAGTTAAACTGGTGCAAAAGTAATTTTAATTTTCAGGACTGGCAAAAATATTTTAGCCTCAATCTGAGGTGACTGAGGCTAATAGTTTATTAGGTAAAAATAAGTTTAATTGGTTTTGGTAAAGGTAAATACACCGCCACCCTGCTTTAATATCATTTGGTTTTTTGCAGGATCAAATTCAAGTACTATACCTGCCTTGCTAAACTTAAACACATTTTCTTCTGCTGCAGAAAGGGGAAAGGAACTTTGTCCTGTAGCCTGTGCTATCAAAGATGTACCTTGTTTAGTAATCATAATTCCGATAGGAATTTCGGTTGTTGTATAATTTCCTATATACTTATCAAGTTCTTCAGTTGTATAGGATGCAGTTTTAAATGACGGTACTTCGAACGGATGCTTGTATATCCAGTCCAGGAGTGTTTTTGAAATGTCATCATTAGTATAATCGTTAGAACCGTTAGAAACAACACCTATAGAGATTTTATCTTGAGGTATGTAAACCACTGCAGAAGTAAATTTGTCTATAGCACCGTCGTGTCCATAAGCTTTTGCAGATTGTAAAGGGAAGACAAATAAACCTAGTCCATAATTGTCTTTCATAGTTGTCATTTGTTCAAGGCTTGCCATTGAAATAATTTTACCTGCAAATAATCCTTCGATAAAGCGTGAAAGATCGGTTGGAGTAGAGATCATTGCTCCTGCACCCATTGGTATTGACATATCTGTTTCTGCTCCTTTAGTCCATTTGCCATCAAACGAATATGAATACGCTTCATTATTAGCAGTGTTTGTTTTGCTTCCATAGTATGTGTTTTTAAGTCCAAGCGGCTTAATGATCTTTTCGTCTACAATGGCCTTAAATGGTTTTTTATATACTTTTTCGATTATATAGCTTAACAATACATAATTAGAATTGCTGTATTCACCTTTGCTGTCAGGTTCAAAATCACTAGGTGATTTAGCAATAATGGCAACCATTTCAGCTTCGGTTTTTGGTTCGGTCATATATGACATATATTCGGGATCGTTAGTGAAGTTATGAATGCCGCTATGATGATTTAGCATATTATCAATAGTAATCTTTGATGCATTTGGTATCTCAGGGAAATATTTTTCAAGTTTGTCGGTAAGCTTTAGCTTATTTTCTTCAGCAGCTTTAAGTACAAGTGTTGAAGTGAAAGTTTTTGAAATAGAACCTATTCTGAATTTAGTGTTTTCATTGCTTTTAATGCCTTTTTCAACATCAGCAAAGCCTATAGATTTTGAGTAAACTGTTTTACCGTTTTGTGATACGGCTACACTGCCCATAAATTTGTTGTTCGCATTAAGTGCAGCAAAATATTGGTCAAGTTTGGTTTTGTCTGGTGCCTGTGCAAATACGGTAAGGATGGTAAAAAAACAGGCTAAAGCCAGTGCAAATTTGTTTTTCATGATTGATTAATGATTAAGTTGATTTAGCTTCATAAGTCGCTAACAACTTACTTTTTGTTACATAAAAAAATTTAAATCTTACAGGTTGTTTTATGATTCGGTTATAAAAATAAAGATATTAGATACTTAGTGCAATTATAAGACTTCTTTAAGCTTACTTTTTTTAATATCAATTGCATCTCCACAATAAATAACCTTACCATTTTTTTTCAGGTACATTGTCAGAAAATCACTTTTTTTAAGATTAAGCAGGTGGCATACTTTTGCAGCAAAAGTCTCTCTTCTTATTGTTATATCATCATTAACCGAGGGGGCGGCAATATAAATGTTGTATTTATACGCTGTAGCTTCTATAAGAGTATCTACCAACGTTTCCTTATTGGTTATACCTATAAAGTAAAAATTAACTTTAGAGCCATATTGATCTTCCAGTTCTTTGTAATGGGTAACTATTTCTTTTGCATTGGCACAATTCGGGATCCAGAACTGTATTACTGCTGCTTTTAATGTATCATTTTTAATATTATTTACCAATTCTTCAGGGGTTAGGTATATTATGTTGTTTTGAGCATATATTGAAAATGTAAATAATGATAAAACTAAAAGCAGATAATATTTCATTTGTTAAGTATTGTTGGTTATAATGTAAATGTAGAAAAAACAAATTTCAAATTTTAAAAATCACAGGTGTGCTTCTTAATCAATAACGCAATATCTAATGAGCAAATAAAGCATAAATGATTTATCTTTGCACGCTGTAAAAGAGAACCATGAAATTTGATTTAATCACTAAAGACCCGCAGAGTAAAGCAAGAGCGGGCAGTATAACTACCGATCACGGTGTTATAGAAACGCCTATCTTTATGCCTGTTGGTACAATGGGTACTGTAAAGGGTGTGCATCAGCGTGAGCTTAAAGACGATATTAACCCCGATATTATATTGGGTAATACCTATCATTTATATCTAAGGCCTCAAACTGACATACTTGAAAAAGCAGGTGGATTGCACAAATTCATGAACTGGGATAGACCGATTCTTACTGATAGCGGCGGATACCAGGTTTACTCCCTTTCGGCTAATCGCAAGATTAAAGAAGAAGGCGTAAAATTCAAATCACATATTGACGGATCATACCATTTCTTTTCTCCGGAAAGTGTAATGGAAATTCAGCGTACTATTGGTGCAGATATTATTATGGCTTTTGATGAATGTACGCCTTACCCATGCGATTACCGTTATGCAAAACGCTCAATGCACATGACGCACCGTTGGTTAGACAGATGTATTGCACATCTTGAAAAACTACCCTACAAATATGGATATAGTCAGGCATTTTTTCCAATTGTTCAGGGGAGTACATATACCGATCTTAGGGCACAATCTGCTGAATATATTGCTAATGCAGGTGCTGTAGGTAATGCTATTGGAGGATTATCTGTAGGTGAGCCTGCCGAAGAAATGTATGCAATGACTGATGTGGTATGCAGCATTTTACAGGAAGATAAACCACGTTACCTTATGGGTGTGGGCACGCCAATAAATATTCTTGAAAATATTGCTTTAGGTGTAGATATGTTTGACTGCGTTATGCCAACGCGTAATGCCCGTAACGGTATGCTTTTTACTGCAAACGGTACTATCAATATCAAAAATAAAAAATGGGAAGATGACTTTTCGCCAATAGACGAAATGGGAATCACCTTTGTAGATACAGAATATACAAAGGCTTATTTAAGACACCTTTTTGCTGCTAATGAATTCCTTGGCAAGCAAATTGCTACAATACACAATCTTGGCTTTTATATGTGGCTGGTGCGTGAAGCAAGAAAGCACATTATAGCTGGAGATTTTCGTGAATGGAAAGACGTGATGGTTAGAAATATGAGCCAAAGGCTTTAATGTATACTACTTGCTAATACCAAAATTCCGGAGTTTGACTTAGAGATAAGTGAACAAACTCTGATTTTACCGCATCAGATAACTGACTATAAAATTAAGTTGCATAAAAGTTTTTTGGCACAATGGCTTTTGGCTAATAAAAACATAAATTTGTCGCTATCAAGATTGTGGGAAATACGCGAAGAGTGTATTGCTAATCTCTCTCAAAATAAGAAATAACTTTAGATGAAAATAATAGACTGGTATATTCTAAAACGCTATCTGGCTACTTTTTTTGTAATGCTTCTTATGTTTATACCTATTGGTATTGTTATAGATGTTTCCGAAAAAATAAACAGGATATTATCAAGAAAAGTCCCTTTTGTAGAAGTGGCTAAATATTATGGCGATTTTACCATCTATTTTGCCAATATGCTTTTTCCTATATTTCTGTTTCTATCGGTAATATGGTTTACATCTAAACTTGCTAACAATACAGAAATTGTTGCTATTCTTGGGTCAGGTATATCATATATGCGTTTTTTACGGCCTTATATTATAGGAGCGTCTATAATATGCGTGCTGGCATTGGTAATGGGTTTCTTTTTTGTGCCGGGAGCCAGTAAGGGTTTTAATGATTTCAGATACACCTATCTGAAAGGAAGTAATAATGAAGTCAGGCAAAATCAGGACGTATATAAACAGATTAGCGATAATGAATACATATATGTAAGCAGTTTTAATTATGTAGATAAAACAGGGTATAACTTTAACCTTGAGAAATTTAAAGATAATAAGCTTATTTATAAAATAAATGCAGGTTCTATCCGCTGGAATGCTAATGATAGTACTTATACTCTTATTAGTTATTCCAAAAGAACTATCGGCGCTATGGGTGACAAACTTGAATCTGCTCCCGAGAAAAAATTTAAATTCAATTTTTATCCTGACGATCTTACTCCTACCATATATGCAGCCGAAACGATGAGTTTGGGCGAGCTTAACGATTTTATAGATAAAGAGAGGCTGCGCGGATCGGGTAATATAAATGCCTACCTGGTAGTGCTGTATAAAAAATACAGTATACCTGTTTCGGCGTTTATACTTACGGTTATAGCAGTGGCAGTTTCTTCTATGAAACGCAGGGGAGGTATGGGTATAAATCTTGCAATGGGTATAGGGCTTGCCTTTTCTTATATATTTATAGATAAAGTATTTGGTACCCTTGCCGAAAAATCTGCTATGTCGCCTATAATAGCAGTATGGTTTCCAAATGTAGCTTTTGGCATACTCGCTATTTATTTATTACGCAATGCAAGGCGATAAACTTAAAAGTTACCTGCATCTCCATTTAATAGTATTTGTATGGGGGTTCACAGCGGTATTAGGAGCTCTTATATCGTTGGAGGCACTTCCGTTGGTGTGGTTCAGAATGTCTATAGCTGTTGCTCTTACATTCTTGTATGCACTGTTTACAAAAACACCGCTTAAAATTTCACTAAAAACATTTTTAGGCTTTATGGCAGCCGGGCTTGTTATTGCCCTGCACTGGTTTACTTTTTTTCAGGCGATTAAAGTGTCAAATATATCGGTAACGCTGGCGTGCCTTTCTACGGGTGCTTTTTTTACCTGCTTTATGGAGCCTATCTTTTTTGGCAGAAAAATAATTCTGTATGAGGTATTCTTTGGGCTTCTTGTTATTGCAGGGCTGTATATTATTTTCAGTTTTGAAGGCAATTACCTTAACGGAATATTGCTGGCATTATCTTCAGCATTTCTTTCGGCAACATTTTCTATAATCAATGGTAAATATGCGGTGCAGTATAATCCGGTAACCATATCTTTTTATGAATTGTTAGGAGGGGTATTCTTCTTTTCAATTTACCTGTTATTTTCCGGGCGCTTCACTACAGAATTCTTCCAACTGTCAGCTTCCGACTGGCAATGGCTGTTTATATTGGGCTCGGTTTGTACAGCTTATGCTTTTATAGCATCTGTACAGGTAATGAAATTTCTTAGTCCATATACTGTAATGCTTACTATTAACATGGAGCCCGTTTATGGGATAATTCTGGCAGTGCTGGTATTTCATGATAAAGAAAAAATGAGCACAAGTTTTTATATAGGGGCTGCTATAATTTTAACAACCGTGATACTCAACGGAATACTTAAAAATAGAACGAAAAAAGCAAACTAAATGCCCCGTACTGTTTTTCAGTCCGGTTAAAATTTTATCTTTGCATTTCGATTAAAATTAAAAATCTGCCATACTATGGAATATTTAGATTTTGAACTTCCTATTAAGGAACTTGAAGACCAACTGGATAAGTGTACAATAATTGGCCAGGAGTCTGATGTTGATGTATCTAATACATGCAAACAGATAGAAGAGAAACTGGAAGAAACCAAAAAGAAAATATACAAGAACCTTACTGCATGGCAAAGGGTTCAGCTTTCAAGGCACCCAAGCCGTCCTTACACTATGGATCATGTACGTGCCCTTACAGGCGATACTTTCCTTGAGCTGTTTGGCGACCGTAGCTTTAAAGATGATAAAGCAATGATTGGCGGTCTTGGAAAAATAGGCGGACAATCATTTATGATTATTGGCCAGCAAAAAGGTTTCAATACAAAAACAAGGCAATACCGTAATTTCGGTATGGCTAATCCTGAAGGATACCGTAAGGCACTTCGTCTTATGAAAATGGCTGAAAAGTTTGGTATTCCTGTAGTTACTCTTGTTGATACTCCGGGTGCTTACCCAGGGCTTGAAGCAGAAGAAAGAGGACAGGGAGAAGCTATTGCAAGAAATATTTTTGAAATGGTACGCCTTAAAACACCTATTATTACCGTTATAGTAGGAGAGGGTGCTTCAGGTGGTGCTTTAGGTATAGGAGTAGGAGATAAAGTTTACATGATGGAAAACACATGGTATTCTGTAATTTCCCCTGAATCCTGTTCATCAATCCTATGGAGAAGCTGGGAATACAAAGAGCAGGCTGCGGAAGCTTTAAAGCTTACGTCTTTTGATATGAAAAAGAATGGCCTTATTGATGATATTATTCCTGAACCTCTGGGCGGGGCACACTATGACAGGGAAACAGCATTTAAAGCAGTAGAAAAACAAATCCTTAAAGGATATAATGAATTAAAAGACTTATCAACAGAGCAGCTTGTTGCTCAAAGAATGGATAAGTACAGTAAAATGGGCGAATTTAAGGAATAATAAGCCATAAACGCAAAATTAGTCCGAAGCCCCCGCTGCTTCGGATTTTTTTTTGGTTTTCAACACAAAAGGTTAACTTATTAACAGGATATCAACATGTTGTCCTTAACAATTACTTAACCTTTCCGCCTTAATTTTAATTACATTCGTACTATGGAAAACGTCAGAAATATAAACCCCGTAAAAGTTGATAAAGCTACCATTATCAACCTCGAAAAAGGCAAGCTGCCACCGCAGGCGCTGGATTTAGAGGAGGCAGTATTGGGAGCCATGATGATTGATAAGAAGGGAGTAGATGATGTTATCGATATACTTCAGCCCGATGCCTTTTATAAAGATGCTCATAAACATATTTATGAGGCTATTGTTGAGTTATTTAACGATACTCAGCCAATAGACTTATTAACAGTATCTGCACAACTTAAAAAAACAGGAAAGCTTGAGCTTGCCGGAGGTGATTTTTACCTTATCCAGCTTACACAAAAAATATCGTCTTCTGCTCATATTGAATTTCACTCAAGAATAATTCTTCAGAAGTATATTCAGCGAAGCCTTATCAGGATTTCGAGCGAAATCATTGAAGAATCCTATGACGAAACTACAGATGTTTTTGATTTGCTTGATAAAGCCGAATCTAAATTATATGAAGTTACGCAGGGTAATATCAAACGAAGTTCTGAAACTGCCCAGAGTCTGGTAATTCAGGCAAAGAAACGTATTGAAGAGATTGCTAATAAAGAAGGGTTAAGTGGTGTGGCTACAGGTTTTCACGATCTGGATAAGCTTACATCGGGCTGGCAGCCCAGTGACCTTATTATTATTGCAGCAAGGCCGGGTATGGGTAAAACGGCCTTTGTACTATCTATGGCTCGTAATATCGCTATAGATTTTAATCATGGTGTTGCGGTTTTCTCGCTTGAGATGTCGTCAGTACAGCTTATTACCCGTTTGATTTCAAGTGAAACAGGACTTTCATCTGAAAAACTGCGTACCGGTAAACTTGAAAAACACGAGTGGGAGCAGCTTAGTATAAAAGTAAAAGACCTTGAAAAGGCACCATTATATATAGATGATACTCCTTCGCTTTCTATTTTTGACCTTAGGGCAAAAGCAAGAAGGCTGGCATCACAATATGGCATCAGGATGATTATTATAGATTATCTTCAGTTAATGACAGCCGGAGGAAACTCTAAAGGTGGGGGAAACCGTGAACAGGAAATCTCTACTATATCCCGAAACCTGAAAGCTTTAGCGAAAGAACTTAATGTGCCGGTTATTGCGCTGTCTCAGTTATCGCGTGCTGTTGAAACACGTGGATCGAGTAAACGTCCTTTACTATCGGATTTGAGGGAGTCGGGTGCGATTGAGCAGGATGCGGATATAGTATCATTTATTTACCGGCCTGAATATTATAAAATTGACGAATGGGATGATGAAGAACGTTCGCCAACTCAGGGGCAAGCCGAATTTATAGTAGCCAAACACCGTAATGGCGGACTTGATAATATTAGGCTTAAGTTTATCGGCAGTCTCGGTAAATTTGACAATCTTGATGATTTTGGTTCCCCTTTTGATGAATTGCCTTCAAGTATGAACAGCAGTCATGATTTTATAACTAAAAATCTGCCATCGGCAAATGATGCCTTTGGAAGTAATATGAATAGCAGCAGTCCTAACGATGACGATGTGCCATTTTAAAAAATAAGATAACCACCTAACTGAAAATATAGCTTATGGGAAAAACTACTAATGAAGACTTCGTTCTTACCGAAGCAATACGAGAAATGGATGTTAACGGTGCCGAGTACATCACTGTAAATGATTAAGGCGGCATATCCATCAACTAAACATTAAACTATAAAATGCACCGGGGAAGCGGTGCATTTTTTTATAAAAAAAAACAGTCCTCAAATGAGGACTGCTAATTAACTATTTTTTAGATTCTTCTACAGATACTTTTCTGAAATCTTTTAAAAGTTTGCTTAGTTCTAAAGCTGACTTACGAGCTCTTGTTCCGGCTGCTTTGTTGTTTTTTTCGATGTGTAATTCTGCTTCTGCTTTAAATTTCTCAATCTCTGCGTTGATTTGAGCAAATAGGTCTTTCATGATAAATATTTTGTTGAATTAAGCTGTAAAAATAAGCTTTTGCATGATTTAAACCCAATTTTATGCTGCTTTCTCTTACTGTTTTTTTTCTATTAAATTATCTTGCTAATCTTTAGATGGTAATACCTGTAATACACTTCAATTTCTATCGTTAGTTTAGTATCTTTGAATAAATCTTACATCCAATGGCATTTAAAAAAATATATATTTTACTGTTACTGGCAGTAGGTTTTTCGGCAAAGGCATCTATGATATTACTGCCTATGGATGAAACTACCCAGCAAAATCATCTTAAAGCTTACGGTATTACCTACTGGGTGCTGGACAAAGGTATTAAGGCAAACTGGCTTCTTAATTACAGAGGCGGGTCTTTTTTATTTCCTGATTCAGAACAAATAAGGCGTGAATGCCAGATTCGCGGTGTGAGTTTTGAAGTACTTAGTGATGGCGAAGCCAATAATATTCTGGATGAAATAAGCAGCCCGTCCCAAAATATGGAAAACGTGGTGCTTGAAAAAGCCCCTAAAATTGCTGTTTATACTCCCCCTGGAAAAATGCCATGGGATGATGCCGTAACTATGGTGCTTACCTATGCGGAAATTCCGTTTACGGCTGTTTATGATGAAGAAGTACTTAATGATGCGCTCGTTTTATATGACTGGCTACACCTGCACCACGAAGATTTTTCGGGTCAGTATGGTAAATTTTTTGGTGCGTATCGCAATGCACCGTGGTATATAGAACAGAAAAAAGAGGCAGAAGCACTTGCTGCTAAGCTCGGTTATTCTAAAGTATCTCAGGAAAAACTGGCAGTAGCCAATAAAATAAAGAACTTTGTTATAGGTGGGGGTTTTATGTTTGCCATGTGTTCGGCTACCGATAGTTTTGATATTGCTCTTGCAGCAGAAGGCGTAGATATTTGTGAACCGATGTTTGATGGTGATGCCAGCGAACCTAACTATCAGGCTAAAATAGATTACAACAATTCATTTGCTTTTAAAGATTTTATACTGGAGCGTAATCCTATAGTTTATGAATTCTCGGATATTGATACTACCAACGATCGTAAAATACCAATGGATCTCGACTATTTTACCTTAATGGATTATTCTGCCAAGTGGGATCCTATTCCTGCTATGCTTTGCCAAAACCACACACAACTTGTAAAAGGGTTTATGGGTCAGACAACAGCATTTAGGGCAGATAGGGTAAAATCCAATGTACTTGTTATGGGCGAGAATAAACAGACGGGTGAGGCACGCTACATACATGGAACTAAAGGAAAAGGAATGTTTACTTTTTACGGAGGTCACGATCCCGAAGATTATCAGCATAGGGTAGGCGATGCGCCCACTGTATTAGACCTGCATCCTAATTCTCCGGGTTACCGGCTTATATTAAATAATGTATTGTTTCCGGCTGCGCGAAAAAAGAAACTTAAAACATAATAAAGTCTATAGATATAAATATCCAATCCCGCAATTGCGGGATTTTCTTATTCAAGACGTACTTATTGCGTTAAGGATAACTTTTTAAACAGATCTATTTTTTGTTTTTAATGGATATAGAAAACAAAAAACCCGCTCATTGCTGAACGGGTTATTTATGTAAGTAAGAATAAATATATTGTTTATAAACGTTTTATTTAACTTGGTTTACGATAGCCGTAAATGCTTCAGGGTGGTTAGCAGCTAGATCTGCAAGAACCTTACGGTTCAATTCGATACCATTAGCTTTAACTTTACCCATAAATTGAGAATAGCTCATTCCGTGTAGTCTTGCACCGGCGTTGATACGCATGATCCATAAAGCACGGAAATTTCTTTTCTTTTGTTTTCTGTCACGGTAAGCATAAACCATTGCTTTTTCTACCGCGTTTTTCGCTACTGTCCAAACGTTTTTACGTCTTCCAAAGAAACCTTTGGCTTGCTTCAATACTCTTTTTCTACGAGCTCTTGATGCTACTGAATTTACTGATCTTGGCATAATTTTACTTTTTTTGTAGCAGGCGTTCCAATGTTAATTTAGGAAACTTAATGGGCCATGCTCCAGGGTTATTAATTTTGTTTAACCGAAACAGCGATTAGATTAATCTTAATTGCTGTTTAACGCTTTTCTCATCTGTTTTGTGAACAAGAGCAGAGTGAGTTAAAGCTAGCTTACGCTTTTTAGATTTTTTAGTCAGGATGTGACTTTTAAAAGCGTGCTTTCTTTTGATTTTACCAGAACCAGTCACTTTAAAGCGCTTTTTGGCACTGGATTTAGTTTTCATTTTAGGCATTTTCTTCCTTTATTTAATTTATCTTACTTACTTATTTTTATAATCCAAAGTCTAAAGCCGAAAGTCATAAAGCCATATCCTGAACGGAATGCAGACTTTAAGACTTTCGACTTTATGGCTGAGTCTTATTTTTTCTTTTTCGGAGCAATGAACATAATCATTCTCTTACCTTCAAGTACAGGCATAGCCTCTACTTTTCCCCATTCTTCAAGATCTGTTGCAAGCCTTAATAAAAGGATTTGCCCCTGCTCTTTATAAATGATAGAACGACCTTTAAAGAATACGAATGCTTTTAGTTTAGAACCTTCTTTAAGGAACTTCTCTGCATTCTTCTTTTTGAATTCATAATCGTGCTCATCGGTCTGAGGTCCAAAACGTATTTCTTTTACAGTAATTTGCGACGATTTAGCTTTAAGCATCTTGTCGCGTTTCTTTTGTTCGTAAAGGAACTTCTTGTAGTCCATTATTTTACAAACGGGTGGCTCTGCATTCGGAGATATCTCTACCAAATCCACTTCCTGCTCTTCTGCCATTTGCAGGGCTACCGATGTTTTGTAAACTCCGGGCTCTACGTTTTCCCCAACAAGCCTTACTTCAGGGACACGGATTGCAGCATTTGTTCTATGTGCATCTTTTTTTTCTACTCGAGGCTGGTAGCCTCTGTTGTTTCTTATTGCTATGGCTTTTAAAATTTAAGTTAAACTTAGAATGTTTTTAGTGTTTTATCTATTTCTTCCTGTACTAAAGAAGCAAATTCTTCAATTGTCATGCTTTGGTTTGTTTTTCCTGCATCGCCATGACGACGTACAGAAATCGTACCATTTTTCTCCTCTTCCTCACCAACGATAAGCATAAACGGCATTTTTTGAACTTCCGCTTCGCGTATTTTTTTACCGATGGTTTCGTTTCGGTTATCAATCAGGGCGCGAATTTCGTGATTTTCCAGCAATTCTAAAACTTTTTTAGCATAATTTTCATATTTCTCACTAAGAGACAGTATGATAGCTTGCTCCGGCATTAGCCAAAGCGGGAAGTTTCCGGCTGTGTTTTCCAGTAATATCGCTATAAAGCGCTCCATAGATCCGAAAGGCGCACGGTGAATCATTACAGGACGGTGCAATTCGTTGTCTGAACCCTTGTAAGTCAGGTCAAAACGTTCAGGAAGATTATAATCTACCTGAATAGTACCCAACTGCCATTGGCGGCCTAAAGCATCCTTAACCATAAAGTCAAGTTTAGGACCATAAAAAGCAGCTTCGCCATATTCTACCACTGTGTTAAGACCTTTGTCTTTAGCAGCGTTAATAATAGCATTTTCTGCTTTCTCCCAGTTTTCGTCAGATCCTATATATTTTTCCCTGTTCTCCTGGTCGCGAAGTGATATCTGCGCGCTGAAGTTTTCAAAGCCAAGCGAGCTGAATACATAAAGTACCAGGTCAATTACTTTTTTGAATTCTTCATCAAGCTGATCCGGCGTACAGAAAATATGAGCATCATCCTGAGTAAATCCACGAACACGTGTTAGTCCGTGAAGCTCACCACTCTGCTCATAACGATATACGGTACCAAATTCAGCATAACGCTTTGGCAGGTCTTTATACGACCATGGTTTAGTGTTGTAGATCTCGCAGTGATGCGGGCAGTTCATCGGCTTTAATAAAAACTCTTCACCTTCGTTAGGAGTGTGTATTGGCTGAAAACTGTCTGCACCATACTTAGCATAGTGACCTGATGTTACATATAATTCTTTTTGTCCAATGTGAGGTGTTACCACCTGCTCATATCCGGCTTTCTTTTGTGCTTTTTTAAGAAACTGCTCTAAACGATCGCGTAGTGCAGCGCCTTTTGGCAACCATAACGGTAAACCCTGACCCACTTTGCTTGAAAAAGCAAATAGCTCAAGTTCTTTACCAAGCTTACGGTGGTCACGTCTTTTCGCTTCTTCCAGAAGTTCAAGATATTCGGTAAGGTCTTTCTGTTTCGGGAAAGAAATACCATACACACGTGTAAGCTGTTTGTTTTTCTCATCACCGCGCCAATAAGCACCGGCAACGCTCATTATTTTAAACGCCTTAATGATACCTGTGTTAGGAATGTGTCCTCCACGGCATAAGTCGGTAAACGTAGCGTGATCGCAAAACGTAATAGTACCGTCTTCAAGGTTTTCTATAAGTTCCGTTTTATACGGGTTGTTTTCATTTTTGTAGAACGCTAATGCTTCAGCCTTAGTAGCGCTGCGCATAGTAAACTCATGTTTCTCCCTTGCAATTTCAAGCACCTTGTCTTCAATAGCTTTAAAATCTTTGTCGGTAATAGTGTATTCTCCAAAATCAACATCATAATAAAAGCCATTTTCAATCGCAGGGCCAATAGTAAGCTTAATGCCCGGGTATAATTCCTGCAGGGCTTGCGCCATAACGTGGGAAGTAGAATGCCAAAACGCTTTCTTACCGTCTTTATCGTTCCATGTGTATAATATTAACGCGCCGTCCGTCGTTAGTGGGGTCTTGGTTTCAACAGTTGTACCATTGAAGGATGCAGAAATCACGTTTCTTGCTAAACCTTCACTAATGCTCATGGCAACGTCCAGAGGAGTAACCCCTGCGTCAAACTTTTTAACCGAACCGTCCGGCAGTGTAATATTTATCATTATTAAAAATTTATAAAGCGCAAATATAAAGTATTAACTATACACATACAATATATATAGGGTACAGTTGTAATTTGTTTTTAATTAATTTACTGTATATTATAGGGAGAAAGGGAGATATGGGGTGTTTTTCATTGATTTTGGTTTTATTCTTGTATTTTTTACTGATAAGAGAAGCGGATTTAAAAAAACCTGATCATTATAAACGATCAGGTTTTTGTATGGTATAAATTTTATGACTACTTATTTATATATAGCTTCTTATTCTTCTTCATGGTGTTCCTCGTGTTTCTCCACTTTAAAGTCGCTGCGGATTTCAGCGTGAGAAATTTCGCCACCGCTTGTTCCTGTAAGGTAACCAAAATACCCAACACCGGCACTAAATACTAAAGCAGCTATGGCAATAATAGTTTTAAACGATTTGTTTTTAAAGCTCGCCCAAAGTCCCACAATGCCAATAGCACCTAATATATAGCAAAGAGTTGCCAGGGTTTCGGCCATTTCTTCATGTTCGTGTATTATATGATGATCTACGCCAAAGGTTTCTACAATTTCTTCGGCACCCTCTCCGGTGGCCATTGCAGGCATAGCGGCAAATGCGCTAAGCACGAATATAAAATAAGCAGTACGCTTAACCGCTTCAGATTTCGAAATAAAGCCGCCAATCATTACAAGTAGTCCTATAATGGGAGTAATAATAGGGAGGTGGTTTACTACAAGGTGTAAATGTGCATCATTCATAATAGTAAGTTTAAAAGCTAAAATTAATAATTTATCCTAATAGTCGGTTATATAGGGTATGCTTTTGTAAGTAATTAATAATCATTTAATGCAAATTGGGTTTAAAAAGCCTAAATGTTGGTTTTTGATTGGTGGGGTGGGGGATTTTATACATTGTATTTGCTACCTATATATATAATATATGCGATTGTTGTTGTATAAAGTATGCTGTTTAGTGTACACTATAATATATATGTATATAGGTTTAAAATAGAGGAGAGATGATATTGAGATATTAAAACCTATGATTTTGCAGAGAGCCGCCCTTCCTAACTCTACAAAACCAAAAATAATTCATACTGCAATAATCGGGTAATTAGACAGTTGAGAAATAAGGTTAAAAAAACATTAAAAAAA
>NZ_JAMXLA010000001.1:0-226291 GCF_024054175.1 Flavobacterium sp. NRK1 | reverse complement strand
GATGGTACTGCAATTTGTGGGAGAGTATGTCATCGCCTTTCTTTTGAAAACCCTTCATCATTACGATGAAGGGTTTTTTGTTTTGTTTAATCTTCATTAAAAATTTTCTGTTATCTGATAATATGTTATTCCTTAACCACATGAGATTAAAAATCAATAAGTTATATTCATAATTTTTTAAAATATAGATTTTTTAAAAATAAAATGAAAGAAAATGCTGTATTTTTCCCATTGTCCTGAATAATATTTTTTTAATTATTCCTTAAATTTTAATAAAAAAATCTAATTATTAATATAAATAGTACTATATTTAAATTAAATTTTTATGTATAATTAAACTTTAACATATTTATTTACTATTTAACAATTAGATTAATGGGGGGTTAATTAATTGATAATTAGGTTTTTATGTATTATTTATTTATTTAAAATATAAATAATACATATATAATCGGTGAACTGCATTTTTACTCTATTGTTTATCAGTGTTTTATGTTTTTTTATTTTTTATTATTGCGGAATGATAAGGATATCTGACTTCTGTAATAATTAAGTAAGGAGTGAGGTTAAATGTTTAAAGAGGGGATACTATGAAACAATTTTACATGCTTCTAATATATATATTGTTTTCTTCTACAGTATATAGTCAATTGGCCGATTTTAATTTGATATTAACAAAAACAGATGAAACCTGCCTTGGCAACGGTTCACTTACATTTACTGTTACAAATCAAACGCCAAATTCTACAATTCTTTATAAGGTTTACGTCTTGCCGGATGTTACAAACCCTATAACAATTCTTACCGATAATTCTTTAGGAAGTTTATCAGCAGCTACATATAAAGTAGAGGCTATACAATCTTTAGATGATCAGGTTAATAAGAAGGAAAAAACAGTTACGATATTAAATAAGGTAGTCCCTTTTAACATTGATATTTCAACATCTATTCAGCATTGTACCAGCGGAGGTGATATAATAGTAACAGCAACTTCAGGTATAGCTGCTTCTTATGAAATTATTTATGGTCCGGTAACAAGGCCATTACAATCATCAAATGTATTTGAAGATCTTCCATCCGGCACCTATAATATTAGGGCTTTTGATACCTGTGGCGTTGGGAAAGTTAAAACCTATACATTAACTGTTTATGCAAGTGTATTAGCAATTTCTGATACTACATATCCTGAAACAGTATCTATTATATGTGATTCAATTACTGTAATGAATACTATTACTGCTACTTCTGGTACTATTGCCTATCCTTTAAGTGTGCAAAGTACTCTTTCTCCCCTTAGTATAAGCGGAGATCCAATTGTTATAAATCAGACGTTTTCTACCGGTGATCCCGGAATGTTAGAAGTGGCTATGACAGTTCCTCGTTACTTCTCGCAATCCTATACCTATGATATTAAGGTTGTAGATAAATGCACGCAGATTTTTGAGAAAAGAAATAATATTGTTGATCCTAATATTGATTTGTCTTTAACCCCTGTTAAAGCACCTTGTGCAGAAAAATTCATAAGGCTAAATGCTTCTAAATATGTAGCTCCTTATAAAGTAAATTTTATAAGTAGTCCCGATGGTTTTATTGCATCAGACTATAATAGCACTCCTTACGGTCCTTTTACCCAGTCTTCTGTTGATTATGGCGATGAAGAGCATACAGTTCCTTTTGGAGATTATGTAGTAGAAATAACAGATCTTTGTGGCAGAAAGGCAATAGATACCTTAAAAGTTGAATTTATAAAACCCGAGCCATCTAAGTACGCTTTAAATAATGGTTGTTTTTCTGAATTCGGGTATATAAGGATAGCTTTGCCGGATTCTAAAGTTGTATCAGCCAGTATAATTGAAGCGCCATCGACATATACAGTTTCATTACCCAGTAATATTGCACTTAATATTACACTTGATGGAAAAATAGCTCTTAATAATATGCCATTGGGTGAATATTTAATAGAGTTTACCGATGACTGTGGATTTTCTTATGAAGTGAGAATAGTTGTTCCGCCTTATGTAGAAAAACTTTTTGAGATACTTGCATTACCATCCTGTACAGCTCAATACGGTACAGTAAGAGTTAATAGCGGAAACGGCCCTTTAACTGCCGTTTCTATTATAGCAGCACCAATGGCATTTAATCAGTCCCTGCCTTATGATGTAAGCTCAAAAATTGCAGCAAATGGAATGTGTTATATTGATGAACTGCCACCGGGCACATATACTTTTAGGGCAACAGACATTTGTGGCGTTGTAAAAGATCAGGAGGTTATAGTTGAAGGTTATAACGGTCCGGGTGACGCTTTTTCTTTTATACCTAATTGTGGATCTTTTTCGGTAAATGTTGATGATAACAGTAATGGCATGGATGGTGCCCGCTATTGGCTGCAATATTATAGCGAAGAGATGCATTGCTGGATAAATCCTATTTATAGCCAGCCTTATGTTGAAGGAAATGCTCCGGATACCTATACAGGTATAGAATTGAATAACCATCAATTACGAAATAATTTTGAGTATAAAGGTAAAATGAGGGTTGTTAAGGTATTTGAAAGCTTTGGTGATGGTACATCGGAAAAAACGATATGTGTAAATGTACTTGGAGAATTTACTTATACTGACAGCCTTGCCATATCTGCAGCCTATACTCTTGCCTGCGCGGGTAAACCTACTGATGTAATATTAGAAATTATTGGCTATCCTGTTGTGTATAGAATTAAGCAAAAAAATGGTGAGCCATTTATAGTTGATAATGGTACCAGTAATATTTTTACCAATCTGGAAGCGGCAGAATATCTTTTTGAAATAGAAGATAACTGTGGAAATATCGATGTAAAAGGCTTTAATGTTCAGGAGCTGCCATCTATTGCTGATGCAACACAGCCAGGAGATATGATTTTTTGTGCCGAACCGGGTGAAGCTGGAAACTTTGAGTTTCATTTAACAGATCAGAATCCTTCTATATTAGGTCCATTAAACAGTGGATCATATACTATTACTTATCATGCTTCACAGGAAGATGCAGATAATAATGTTAATCCTTTGCCGGAATATTATCAGGCTGATACAAACGGCAAAACTATTTATGCACGGTTAGTGCACAATGAAATAGGGCTTTGTTATGGTACTACTTCGTTTAAATTATTTGTTGGTGAAAAACCAGTGCCGACTATTACCACTATAGGTACAATTTGTAATGAGGGAAAAGTTGCAATTACAGCAGAAGGAGGCTATCAGAACTATGTATGGTCTGATGGACAGACGGGCAGAACTATTTATGTAGATACTCCAGGAATTTATACTGTAACTGTTGAAAAGGCATATGGTGCAGACAGAGTTTGTGAGGGAGAGAATAGTGTTGAAATTAAATTATCGGTTACTCCTGAAATTGTTAAGATTGATACTAATGACTGGACAAGAGATAATAACTCTATTACTGTACATGTGGAAGGTTCCGGTGATTATGAATATTCTATTGACGGAATGAACTATCAAACCGAAAATATTTTTACAGGACTTGAAACAGGAGTTTATCAGGTTTATGTTAAAGATGCCTATGGTTGTGGTGAAGACATTAAAGAAGTAGTGCTTTTAACCTATCCTAATTTCTTTACACCTAACGGTGATGGCCAGCATGATTACTGGCGTATAGAATATGCTGTAAAAGAACCGCACATGAAGGTTGATATTTTTGACCGTTACGGCAAACATCTTACTTCTTTTGGTTCTAATAGTGCAGGATGGGATGGTACATTTAATGGTACTAATTTACCTTCTACAGATTATTGGTTTGTAGTTACAAGAGAAGATGGCAGGCAGTTAAGAGGACATTTCTCTATGCTTCGTTAATTTGAATTAGTTAACCAAAAATCCCTTTTGACAAAAAGGGATTTTTATTTTGTAACAATAGCATATTTTCTATAAAATTTAAAAGCCTGAAATAAAGTAAGCAATAAAAATACACAGGCAATTATGTAATTTATTATTCCGGTAAAGTAAACCGAAAAACGGGATAAGAGCAGTACGAAGGCAAGCATACCTGCCATTGTACCAATGCCTGCACCCCAGATAAACATTCCTTTGGTATAGTTATGCTTTTCTATAATCTTATTGTTAACTGCATATATACTCCATCCGCTCCAGAAAGGGAACTGAAGAAAATTAACAGAGTTAAGCAAAATACCACTAAAAAAAATATTTTCTGTGAGATAAGGTATAGCCGCAGTAGTAGTAGTTTCATTTTTGGTAAAAAAACTAAAAACGGTCAGAATTATCAGAAAAAGCAAAGAGGCAATTTCTAAACTTTTTGTAAGCCTTATACTTGAATTTATTTTTTCAGCGAACTTAAATATAAAATAAATAATAAGGCACTCTACAGTTATAATACCCAAAAGAAAATAACATAGTTTAACTATACCTCTCATGCTATAAACATCAAAAGCAATAATATTTAGATAGCCAACAGGTACAGATCCTATAAAACTTATACCTAATCCCGTTAAAAATGCTATTGCTATACTTTTCATTAAAAGCTTGTTATTCTCTTATTATGTTCACGTTGTAGCTTCCATTGCGACATGCCAGTTGCGAAATCCAGGTATGGATTGCCTTTTTCATGATTGGCCCTGCTTATTTTATGCAGGTAACTAATATGCCTTGCCAGTTCTTTCCAGGCAAAAAGTAAGGAGTGAGAAGGATCGTATATATGGGTTGGCTCGCTTGATGCACCATTAACTTCAACGATCATAAAATTTTCTCCTTTTTCCAGTTCGGCTATAGAGTTATACATAAGGTCTATACGTCCAAAATGAAAGCCCTGAATCTGCATACACATAGTATCAATCACTTTTTCAAGTTCAGGCGAAATAAGATGGCTCGAATCTATAAATTTTGCCCCACGTGCATGATTGCCATAAGGTACAAGATTCATTACTTCATCTTTTTGCAATGTATTATTGAGTTTTTGCCCATATTCTTTTTTTAATGCTTTTATCTGCATTCTGAATCTCGGATTCTTATCCAGCAATTGCAGAATTGTAGATGTTCCGTCTCCGGTTACCGAAAGCAGTTCTTTTTCTACAATACCTGTAACTGTTCCTTTTTGTTCCTCAGGAAATCTAATGTAAAAAACACCTATTTCATTAGGAAGGTTTATACTTTCCTGTATTAGAAAATCAAAGTCGGCTTTATGTAAATAATTGGCAAGCTCATTATAATTGTATATTTTTTTTACTGCATTGCCTCGAAGGCCAATATCGGGTTTTACAAAAGCAGGGAAACCAATTTCTTTTTCCGTCATTAACAGCTTAACTTTTTCAAGTTCGGCAGTATGATCTATTAATACTGTTTTAGGATAATATTTTTGAGGTATTAAGTCATAAATATCCATTTTGGACTCCATAAAGAAACCGCCATTTTTCATGCTTGGGTTTACTGCATTGAAAAAGAAGAGGCTTTTCGATCTGAATGAATAATATAACCATTGAAAATATATGGGGATATAAAGAACCTGAAAAGGCCAATATTCCCAGTTTACTATTTTATGTAAAAGAGATCTCATAAAATAAGAATGCTTTCTTTATTGATGTTATGTGAAATCAGGTCGTTATAGTTAATATATACCCGGTTATTTTCAATTACGCATTGAGTTATACTTACTGTTTTTAAAAAATCATTACGGTTTATAACCAGGCCATTCTCCTTGTCATTACCTTCAGTAAACTCATGAAAAAACAGCATTTCTTCCGGAGTTGGTGTCTCGTGGATTGTAAGGTAGTCTTTAAAAAGCTCATTACGTTTTGCCCTTACTTCTTCAGAATAAAGTGTAGCCGATGCCCATATGTGGTTGGCTTCAGGATCTAATTCTACAGTTTCTTTTTTATTGCCATCCCATCTAAACTGATAAAGTACTGAACCGGTATAAAGTATCAGTGTAAAAGGCTCTATATTATCTAAATCTATTGTTTCTTTAGCTTCAACAGGATTAGCGGCACTCAGAATATCTAATAATATTAAACCTCTGCTTCGCCTGTAGGGACCTTTAGAAACATGTTTTTTATCGGCACCATTCAGTACTATTGCAACACTTCCTTCTTCCGAAACTGCAAACCACGTTCCGTTGGCCTTTGTATCTTTCGGGAAAATTATTTTTTTACCATTAACTACATAGGTCTGCGGATATAATGCAGCAGGACGACTTATTGCTTCATCTCTGTTAGACGTTAGTATGGTAATGTTTTCGTTTTTTACGTAAGTTACTGTACACATTTTTTTCTGTATTCTATTGTTGATTGGGCTACTCCGAAATCTTCATCTACCAGATCGTATTGTATTTCCAGCAACGCAACTTTAATTAATGCCTGATGATGTATACTATGTTCAAGATTATATAGAAGCTCTCTCTGGTAACTGCTTTTTGTAATTACAGGCAGACCATTAAAAGTATTTTGAAGAAGTATATTCTTGTCATTTTCGGCTATTTTAGTTTTTATATCCCTAAGCTTTTTAATAGCTGATTCTTTATTAAGTTCTATAGTTTTATCGCGTTTACGTTTATCATAATTTACGATACCATTTTTATAGCCTTCTATGAGGCATAAATACATTTCTATAATATGTCTGGTATGGCCGCCTATAGTTGCATTGCTTAAAGAAGTTATAGGTTGCTGATAGCTTTTTGCATCAAGCTGTTCCAGTAAATTTATAAGTTCATCAAGATTTTTATTTATGGTAAACTGAAGCATGGCTATCTGGTTTTTAATAAATTATAAAATTTGTTTATGTTTTGAGATATAATAATATTACAGCATATAAATGTTACTACTGCCAGAACGAATAATAATCCTCCATCTCCCTGTACTGAAATGCCTAAAACAAAGATATGTGACAGTATTGCCCCTGCCATTGTGCTCATTGCTATAAAAGCTCCCCAGTGGCTTGTACGTGGTATTAGTAAGAGTATTACCGCTATAAGCTCTGCAATTCCTGAACTAATCCTCCCTGCATCTCCTAAACCCAGAGTTGAGAAAATATAAACTGACTCCGGTGCTGCCGTAAACTTAAAAAAAAGTGTCTGGAAAAGTATGGCTGCCGGAATTATCCTTAGCAGCCAAAATAATAGGCGTTTCATTATTTAATTATTTTTTTCCAGTTAGCATCGGCCTGTTTTTTCAGCTTCTGCTCATCCTTATTCCAGCTTGTTAATGTATTATTGAAAAACTTATTGTAAAAAACATAAAGTTTTCCATCTACAATTTTAAAAGTTTCAGGATCAATAGATACTTTTTCCCCGGCACTGCCCATAGCATAGGCACACCATCCTCCATACTGAGGTTCATAAGCTGCGGGCATTTTTACAAAAGCATCCTTATTGGCTTTGCTTGAAAAATAGTAGGTAACACCCTCATAAGTTGCAGCAAAGTTTTTATTGCCTTTTATTGCCTTTGAATTTTTAAAGTAGGCTACGGGATCGTATCCCTGAAGCGCAATTCCTTTTTCAAGATTATACTGCTCTTTTCTTGTACTTTCATTTTGGGCAATGCCGGCTACTGATATCATCATCGAGAATATCAGTAAAATTATACGTGTTTTCATGGTAATAAGTTTTTACAGTTAATTTAATAGTGTAAAATTACCATGACAGCAAAAATGGTTTTGTCGGCTACTTTACATTTACTATAAAATAGTTGTAAATATTACAATTTTGAAATATCAGGTATAATAATTTCCTTTCGATTGTATTGTAACAGGCCTCTATGTTCAAGGTCATTAAGTAGTTGTGTAGTAGTTTGCCTGGAAGTGCATATTATCTGGGCAATATCATTTTGAGTAAGGTAATTTTCAAGCACTATACCTTCCTGCTGTTGGTTACCTTCGCGTGCTGCCCAGTCTTTAAGAAACTCGTGCAGGCGGGTTTTGGCATCTTTAGATATAAGGTTTGTATAATTATTCCTTATGCGCTTCATTTTCATGCCTACAAATTTCGTGTATGATAATGCCAGACCGGGATGCCTGAACATAAGATCTTCAAAATCTGACATAAGAAAACTGCAAATCGCTACTTCGTCTGTCAGTGCTTTTGCATATTCGTTTACAGGCGATTCTGTTTCAAGTGTAAGCTCCCCAAACAGATCTCCCTTTTGTATTATTTCCTTAATAGTTTCATTACCATCGTCGTCAAGTTCAACAATTTTTATATTTCCCTTTTTGAGAAGAAAAATACGTGGAAGCTCTGAATTAGAGAAATAAAGTATTTCACCTTTTCTGGCGTGTTTAAAACCGGTAACAATGCATAACTGTTTAATCTGGCTGAAGCTTAACGTCCTGAAAAGCTTATGATCTCTTAAATACCAGTATTTTAGTTCTTCATACATATATTAGGTATTAATTTCAAGGTCACGAATATAATCTTCATATTCATAAAAAAAGCGCTCAAAGGCATCCATTTTTTCGTTAAAGAAATCAAAGATTTCATTCCAGGATGCTTTATTATAAAGGCTTATTCCGGTTTTCTCTACCCAAATGCGGCTAATGGCTTTTCCTGTTTCAAGGTAGAAATTTTTTTCGAGTACGGCATCAGTTAAAAAATCTTCATGCAGAATATTTTTAAGCGATTCTATTTTTTCAAAATAGATGGTGCGTTTCTCTTCATCTTTAGGCTCTATGTCAAGCATAACCTGTGCTTTTTTGTTGTCAACATAAAATTTAAATGAAACATCTTTAATTTTAGTGTCATACAAAAGCCATTTTCGGGGATAAGCTTCTGCAAATGCAGTCCAGAATTCTTTTTTTATAATTTGAGCTTCAGCTTTGCTAAACATAGTATTGTTTTTTGTAGTGCTTTAAAGTATCTTTAGGGGTATTAAATAAGACCTCTGTTAAAAATGCTTTTTTCTGATTTTTTAAAATACATACCAAAGATAGTAAATCAACAGCTTCCTGCACTTTCCGCCCATGTAAAAATGGCTCCTGCCTCAAGGCTTCCTTCTCTTGAACCGGACTATTATAAAGACAATAACCCAAGGCAATCAGCAGTAATGATGCTTTTTTATCCTAAAAATGAGCAGACCAATATCATTCTTATTAAAAGGAACAGTTATCCGGGTGTGCATTCTTCACAAATATCTTTTCCCGGAGGTAAAGCTGAATTGGATGATGTGAACCTTACTGCTACCGCACTTAGGGAAACCTATGAAGAAGTAGGGGTAGAGCCTCAGGACATTGACGTTGTAATGCCTTTTACCCAAATTTACATTCCGCCCAGTAATTTTTTAGTAGCACCTTTTTTGGGAGTTGCTTTAAAGGAGCCTGCGTTTAAACCAAGTCCTGATGAAGTGGAAGCGCTTATAGAATTACCTCTTGATGTTTTTCTGGATGATTCTATAGTAATTGAAACCGAAATGCAGACCTCTTATTCTCAAAAAATTATAGTTCCGGCCTTTAAAGTAGATGATCATATAGTATGGGGGGCTACCGCTATGATACTGAGCGAGCTTAAAGAAACTATAAAAAGCATTCTATAATGGCGTGGTTTTTGTAAGTTTGCGGTTTACTTTTGTAATTAATTATGGGTTTATTTAAAAGAAATCCTTTCGGACATATACTATTCCTTAAAAAATGGCTTATCAGGGTTTTTGGGATACTTACGCACAGGCGCTATCGTGGATTTAATGAATTGCAGATAGATGGTTCTGAAATTATCAGGGCATTGCCGGATAAGAATGTACTTTTTATATCAAATCACCAGACTTATTTTGCCGATGTTGTTGCCATGTTTCATGTGTTTAACGCAAGCCTAAAAGGAAGAGAAGACAGTATTAAGAATGTAGGTTATATATGGCACCCAAAACTTAATATTTATTACGTTGCCGCTAAGGAAACAATGAAGGAAGGCCTGCTGCCAAGAATTCTTGCTTATGCCGGAGCTATTACTGTAGAACGTACCTGGAGGGCTAAAGGCAAAGAGGTGCAGCGTGAGGTTAATCCGAATGATACCGAGAATATAAGAATTGCGCTTGAAGATGGCTGGGTTATTACTTTTCCGCAGGGAACAACAAAACCGTTTAAGCCTATTCGTAAAGGAACGGCGCATATTATAAAACAACATAAGCCTATAGTAGTGCCTATTGTTATTGATGGCTTTAGGCGTTCATTTGATAAAAAAGGACTACGCCTAAAGAAAAAAGGTATACTGCAGTCTTTTATTATAAAAGAACCGTTGGAAATAGACTACGAAAATGAAACGGTAGAACAGATAGTTGAAAAAATTGAGTATGCTATAGAACAGCATCCGTCATTCTTAAAAGTAATACCACCGGAAATTATAGAAGACCAGGAAGAGCTGAACAAACAAAGGCAATGGAATTATTAAAAAGAGGGCAGTTTTTAAACTGCCCTCTTTTTTATTTAACCGCTTCTACTATATATCCTTTTTTACGTAACAGTAGTATTACACCATTTTCTCCGGCAAGATGGCCAGCGCCAACACCAAAAAAAGTAGGTTTCTCTTTTGCTGTTTTTTCAATTTTTGGTATCCAGTTTTTGTTTCTGTTCACTAGTAATACATCATTATGCGATGTTGTTTTGCTTTCAGATTCATTTATAAGCTCATAAAGCTTATTCAGATCTTTAGCATTATACATGTCAAGCATCTTTAAAAATTCCTCTTTATCTGATGCCATGTTGTCTTTGGCAGAATTTACAAGATCCTGCATCTGGTCTTTATAGGGTATGGCATCAAAAACATCAAATTGTTCCTGAAAAGTTTCCAGGCCGTAAACCTCTTCATTTTGTTTTTTGGTTTCTGCCATAAGCGATTCTTCTAACGACTGTGGAGGACAGTTAAGCATTTTAGGATACAGCATTGCCGTTACCAAAAATGGTTTAAACTTGTTCATAAGGCTAAGCGGCATACCTGTATTTGCTGTTACAAATTCATCTACCATTTTAAAATCTTCAGCGCTGAGTAATGATGACATTGTTACCCCGTCTTTCATCATAATTCCACTCATCATCTCGGCCTGCATATTAGGGTCGTCCATGTCCAGTTCAAGATATAACTGATCTGTAGCATCAAGTGCATTTAGAACATTTTTATCAAGCGTAGCATCACAGGTAATGTGTATTGTGCCAAACAAGTAAGAAGGTTTTTTAAGTCCGTTGCCCGAAATTTTCCAAAGCAGGGCATTGTCCAGTTTTTGTGCGTTGGCAAAAAAACAGCATAACCCCAATAGTATAATAAGTGTCTTTTTCATAACTAAAAATCGATCTTTTTAAGCTCGTTGTAGTTTTTCCTGAGGCGTTTAAGCAACAGACCGTAAATAAGCCTGTAAAATAACCATACTACTAACGCAAATACGGCAATACTTATAGCAACCGCAGCAAAATACACGAGGTAAAGCATTGCTTCTTTTCCTTTTTCTTCGGCAATGTGGCGGGTATTAAGCATTTCCGGTTCATTATTAAAATAAATAATAAACATGGTAGTAAGCAGTATAACTATAAACGATATTTTTACAAATATATAATTAGATACTGTTTTTCGGGTTTTAATAATGCTGGACATAAGGTTTTTAACCCTGTCTGTAGTTGTGATTTTTTTGTAATTAATATAAAATAGGCAAAAGAAATATACCATAATGCCATAGTCAATAACTGTTATGCCGGTTATCACGTAATCACTCAGATATCCCTCCATCTTGGTGGTATTGCTGTTGTCGTTAAGCAGCAGTGTGAGTGCCAGAAAAAAGGCAAATTCTATAATGCTTATCAGGAATATCCATTTAACTACCGATGTGGAGTTTTTATGGAGCATAGCATAAATTTCCTGCTCAGATACTCTGGGGAATTTGTTTTCGTTCTTCTTCCAGTCCTTTTTTAATAGATCTAACTCTTCCATGTGTCCTTTTACGGATTTAATATCGTTTTTAGTTTGCCTTTTATCCTGTTCATTTTTACGCGGGCGTTAACCTCGCTTATACCCAGGGTTTCGGCTATCTCAGTGTAATCTTTGTCTTCCAGGTACATAAATACCAGTGCTTTTTCAATGTCGTTAAGCTGCTGTACTGCCTGGTAAAGCAATTTTATATGCTCTTCTTCTTCATAATTATATTCGTCCTGATCTATTTTATGCAGTTTACTATCAAACTCAATAGTGTTGATAGATTTTGTCTTCTTTCGGTACAGGGTAATAGCAGTATTAAGTCCAACCCTATAAGCCCATGTAGTAAATTTAGAATCGCCCCTAAACTGCGGATAGGCTTTCCATAGCTGTATGGTAATTTCCTGAAACAGGTCTTTGTGGGCATCTTCACTATTGGTGTAGAGCCTGCATATCTTGTGTATCAGGTTTTGATTTTCCTGAAGTTGCTGCACAAAAGACGTTTCAAGTTTTGAACTCATAATGCATAAGTATATAAAACATGTAAAATGTTACAGCGCATTTACAAATCTTTATCTTTATAATAATTCACAAGCAGTCCTACAAACTTACTGTAGGTTTCTAAACCATCTTCCTGCTTGTTGAGCTTAAGGTAATTATCGTAAAAATATTCGAAAATAGTTTCAACGAAAGATTCGTATTTTTTATTGAAGGCTTCACTTTCTTTAAAGTTAGCTTTAATTCCGGGCAAAATTAAACCGGCAAGGCTTTTGGCTTTCTTTTCGTCTATTTTATTAATATTTCTAAGGCAGTATTTAAGTGCCATTGTATAGCCGGCATATTTAAAATACAGGTCTTTGTTGTGTATAGATGCCATGTAGCCAATAAAATTAGCCTCACTTTCGCTGGCATAGCCTATCTGGTGCGACATTTCATGGCATGCTGTTGCGGGAAATCCATATAGGGGAAGTTTGCTGTTTACCTGTGCTTCGTTGGTAAACGGGTTTAGGTAACCGCCAAAGCCCATATATGATAATGGTACACTAATAAGTGATGATTTTATACTTTCATGCTGAAAAGCAAAATAAGGGAACCGGGCTTCCATTTCTTTATAACCATTTACAGAAAGGTCATAAATCTGGTTTACAGTATAATGAACAACAACTTTAAGACTGTCGTTTTTTTCTATCTCACGATGTAGCTTGTTTGTTTTTGCAATTATCCTTTCTGTAAAGGCTACCAGTTCTTCGGGAGTATATTTTTTTTCTATGCCCATTTTTTCATGAAGCGGAACACGGTGGTAATTCATTGCCCATAACAGATGGAATAAAAAGTAAAATATCGAGAAAGCACTAAGTATTTTAAGGATATTGTTTTTGTATGCGGTTCTCCATGTTTTTCGGGTTTTCCATAACCATCGTACTGCTAAAATAATAACGACTCCATAAATAATATCTCCAATTGAAAAACCAAACAGGCCGAATAAAATTCTTTCGCCTTTACTCAGATAAGGGAAAAGTCCATTACTGTAATAACGCTCAACAAATTCAGGGAAAAAAGAGAGAATGTTTATGATGATGATTTGCACGAACAGAAGCAGCGGCAATATAAATTTTTTCTTCATTAGCGGAGTTAAAAGCAATACTGATTGTAAATATAAGTAGTATTTTTGTATAGATAAATTAAAATTGACCCAATGAAAAAGTTAGATGCGGCAGGCAAGGTTATTTTTATTTGTGATGGAAAAAAATGCGGAAACTACAGTAAAGAAATCCGTAAAGGTTTTAAGGTAGAACTGAAAGATTGCGGACTTAAAAAAGAAGTAGATGTGGTACGTATGACTTGCAGTGATAACTGCAAGCATGCCCCCGTAATTAGTATTCAGCCTAAAAATCTCTGGATAGGAGAGGTACAGGAGAAAGAAATTTCCCGCATTATAAAAGATTATATTTGATGTTCGGTTTTTATGATGTAGCTATCGAAGATATAATGAGATTCTATACCAATATTTGCAGACTGCCTAAAGCAGTTCAATAAAGTTTGGCATTACAGGTTTTGTCACTTTAATGCATACACTTACCTTTGTGCAAACAACAAACACAAATACATGAGCCAGGAAATAAGAAACCTTGAGCCAAAAGCGCTCTGGAATAAATTTGCCGACCTGAATGCGGTACCGCGCCCATCCAAAAAAGAAGAAAGAGTAATTGCTTTTATGAAAGATTTTGGTAAGCAATTGGGCTTGGAAACCATAGAAGATGAGGTAGGAAACGTTATAATTAAAAAGCCTGCCACACAAGGTATGGAAAACCGCAAAACCATAGTAATGCAGTCGCATCTTGATATGGTGCATCAAAAAAATGCCGCTACGGTATTTGATTTTGATACGCAGGGTATAGAAATGTATGTAGATGGCGACTGGGTGCGTGCAAAAGGTACAACACTGGGTGCAGATAATGGTTTGGGTGTAGCTACTATTATGGCAATACTGGAAAGTACAGATATTGCACATCCTGCTATTGAAGCTTTGTTTACTATAGATGAAGAAACAGGTATGACAGGTGCCATGGGGCTAAAGGGCGGATTGCTTAACGGAGAAATACTGCTTAACCTGGATACTGAAGAAGATGATGAAATTGATATTGGCTGTGCAGGAGGCGTAGATGTTACCGCTACACGTGAATATCATGAAGAAGAGGTGCCTGAAAATTCTGTAGGTTATACTATTACCGTAAACGGACTAAACGGAGGACACTCGGGTATGGATATAGATAAAGGTTTGGGTAATGCCAATAAAATAATGAACCGTTTGTTATTTGACAGCTTTGAGAACTTTGGTCTTCAGATTGCGGAAATTAACGGTGGCAGCCTTCGTAACGCTATCCCGAGGGAGAGTGTAGCACATGTTATTATTTCTGAAATTTTTGATGAAGCTTTTGTATTTGATATGCAGGAGGTAATCAACGATATAAAAGCTGAATATAAAACGACCGAGCCTAACCTTAAAATAACTATTGAAAAAGGCGAACTGCCTGCTAAAGTTATGGAGCTTGGCGTTCAGGAAGGTTTAATCCGTGCTTTATATGCTGCGCACAATGGTGTGTACCGTATGAGTGCTGATATGGAAGACCTTGTTGAAACGTCTAACAATATTGCAAGAGTTATCGTAAAAGACGGTAATATTCATGTTGGCTGCTTAACGCGTTCATCTGTAGAAAGTTCAAAGTTTGATCTTGCTAATGCACTTCGCTCTACTTTTGAGCTTATTGGCTGTGAGGTTACTTTTGGAGGTTCTTATCCGGGATGGACACCAAATGTAAATTCACCCATATTGGAAGTGTTAAAAGAGATATACGAAAAGCAAAATGGTGTTACACCAAATGTGGTTGCATGTCATGCAGGACTTGAGTGTGGTATATTAGGCACTAACTACCCTGATATGGATATGATTTCTTTCGGGCCTACTATTAAAGGTGCTCACTCTCCGGATGAAAGAGCAAGTATAAAATCCGCTCAGAAATACTGGAAATTTGTTCTTGAAATATTAGAAAATATTCCGGCTAAAGCATAAGTTAAAACTAACTTTTATAATGACAAGCCCTCGCACTGCGAGGGCTTTGTTAATTTATATCAAGGCTATATTTTTCTAATAATCCGGGCAATCCCTGCAAAGAAAATTTAGCCTTTTTAATTCTGTTGGTTTCCGGGTCTATGTTATAGTTTATTGCCGATCTGAAATCTGCTTTCTCTAAAATGGTGTTTTCAAAAACGGCTCCACGAAGGTCACAATTACTAAATGATGCATTACTGAAATCTGTTTGTACCATATCGGCCTCATGAAGTATGCAATTTATAAAGCGGGTATTTTTTAGTTTAAGATTATAAAATGATGCGAGGTTAAGCTGGCATTCGGTAAAACTCATTGCCAGTAAAAAAGGCTGGCATATACTAAAGTTAAACCCTGTCATTTTACAATTTGTAAATGCTGCATCTTTAAATGCGGTGCCTTTGGCATTTGTCATGCTAAAGTTACAATCATTAAAAGTACATTCGGTAAAAACAATGCCTGCAATATCGGCAGATGTAAAATTACAGCCGTTAAACGTACAGTTTTCATATTCGTTTTTTGGTAAAGGGTTTACTGTATAATCCTGTCTGTCAAAAACGGCATCATGTATAAAGTTCATGGGTATTTTAATTTTGGCTAAAATATAAAAAACCCTGCTGTTGTGCAGGGTTTTAATATTTATTCGGGATAGATTTTGCTATTATGTAACAGGTTTATTTATTTAAAATAGAATTCTTATTTTTTCTATGATGTTCGTTTATTTTATCGCTTCTTTTCATGGCAAACTTAACACTGGCGGGCTTACCTTTTTGCATACCGTAAATTACTGCAACCAAAGAATCTTCTCCAATTTTATTATATACTATTTTATTTGGGAAATCATGATCCGGATTTTCAAACACTATACTGTCTGAAGTAAGAGATGTACCTTCAAAAGATACTTCTTGTTCTTCATTTTGACCAGGTACAGCAGCGATGAAGGTTAATTTACCTTTAGATTCAATTAAGGTCATAAATTCATTAAAATTGACTTGCTTGTCTTTAATGATAAACGACTTACCCTTAAATACCGAATCGTTGGCTTTTTTCCATACTTCTCCAAAATTTGGTTCAGCAGTAGTATTTTGCCAGTTGCCAATAAACCAGTCGGCCTTTTCAAGCAGGCTGTAATTTTTGGCTTCTTTTTCAGTAGATTGCTCTTGTACTTTAGTCTCTTTTTTGCAGGATACTATAAGGCAGCATATAGCAGCAGTACAAAGTGCGGTAACAGTGTGTTTCATTATTATTTTAAATTATATTGTAAAAACTCAGCAGGTAAAAATGAGTTTATTCCTCTAAAACTCTTTCATATACCTCGGCATCAGAATCGCCGGGTACATAAATATACATTTTGTTTTTTGCTTCGAAAATTATTCTTAATAATTGACTGTCTTCATACATTTTAATAGAATAAATTTCGACATCTTTTTCTTTTTTCCAGATAAAATCACTCGTGTAATCTATTTCGTCACAATCGTCAATTATAGTAAAAACTCCATCTTTTGTGTTTTTAAACGACAATGTCTGAATATAGCATTCTTCATCCAGAGGGTCAAACTGTTTTGTAACTCCGTAGTAGTTTCCTGTATATATCCAGTTGCCTACAACTGTATCAACGCTATTGTCATCATCGTCGCCACAGCCTATTAGCAATGCTAAAAAAGCTAAAGCGCACAGCCTGTATAATTTAAGAGTAATGTTTTTCATATTTGTTGTATTGGTGTACTACGCAAATATGAAAAAATATTATGATAATTAGCGAATTATTAGATGCTATTTTATCATATTCCTGAAAATTTAATATGCCTCTATACATAATTCCATATTTATCATAACTCCCGCTTTTGTACCTGCCTCTACCGCCATTGCAACAGCACGTCCCTGCGTAGTGCAGTCACCCGAAGCAAATACACTAGGTATATTAGTTTTTTTAAACTCATCCACTTCTATTAAGCCCTGATCGTTAATTATACAGCCCAGATCTTCAGGAATAAAAGTGTGTTGTACCGTTTTTATTTTGGCATACATAACTGAGAAATCGTGAATATCTCCATTTTTAAGCGTTATGCTGTTGAGTTTGCCATTAGTATGCTGTACACTCTCAATTTCAGTTTCTATAACTGCAACATTATGTTGTTTAAATTTTGCTAGCTGCTCATTGGTAAATATAGCTTCTCCATTAGTAAAAAGGGTAAGGTCTTTTGTCCATTGCAGCAGCATAGGAATCATATGCAGGGCAATATCGCCGGAGGCCATTAAAGCCGTTTTTTGATTTTTTACTTCATAACCATGACAGTAGGGGCAATGTATTATAGAAATACCCCAGCATTCGGCAAAGCCATGTATAGCGGGCATTATGTCTTTTACTCCTGTGGCTAGCAACAGCTTTTTTGCAGTATAGGCTGCGCCACTTTCGGTAG
Organism: Flavobacterium sp. NRK1; assembly: GCF_024054175.1. Lineage (GTDB taxonomy): Bacteria > Bacteroidota > Bacteroidia > Flavobacteriales > Flavobacteriaceae > Flavobacterium. The sequence continues at coordinate 208,384 of NZ_JAMXLA010000001.1, read as the reverse complement.
TTATTTCAAAACCTTTATCCGTTTTAACTGCTTTGACCGCTTTATCATTCTCAAACGAAACTGTAGGGTAGCGCATTACCTGTTCCTTCGCTTTTGACGATATAACAGCCGGTTTTTCACCATCCTGCGTTATAAAATTGTGTGAGTGCGGTGTCTGTTTGTTGCAGGGTTCTCCGCTGTCAATAATTAATACATTTCTTGATGCTCTCCCTAATGCCATTGCTGCAGAAAGACCTGAATAGCTTCCACCGATTATAATTACTTCGTAGTTCATGTTAGTATATTGAGTTGATGAATGATTTGACAAATCTAATTAAAAATCGTATTATTGCAACATAATTGCATTAAATTGTTGCAACTAAATTGCGTTAACGGTATGAAAAGAAGAAACACACCTGCAAAAGCGGCTATTTTAACCTTGCTTAAAGGTGCTAATGCTGCACTTAGTCAGGACATGATAGAGGCTGAAATAAAGGGTGAAATGGATCGTGTAACAATATACAGGGTATTAAACAGTTTTTGCGAAGACGGTATAACCCATAAAATACTTGCCGATGACGGTAAATATTACTTTGCGCTTTGCCATAGCTGTAATGATGAGCACCATGACCATGATCATTTTCATTTTAAATGTATTAACTGCCAAAAGGTAGAATGCCTGGAAGAAAAGGTAACTGTTAGTTTACCTGTAGGTTATGTTCAAAAAAGCATTACAAGCTGGGTAACGGGATATTGTAATTTATGCGCTGGTAAGGCATAGTTTTTGTATTAAGATACTGCGTTGAGAATCAAAAAAAATACGTAATTTTGCACCTCCAAATAAGGAATTAAAAATATGTTAGACAGGTTACAAATTATAAAGCAGCGTTTTGATGAGGTATCAGACTTAATTATCCAGCCGGATATTATATCTGACCAGAAACGTTATGTACAGTTAAACAAGGAATATAAAGACCTTAAAGCACTTGCTGAAAAGCGTGAAGAGTACTTAAAACTGGTTGGCAATATTGAAGAAGCCAATGAAATTATTGCTGATGGCAGTGATGCCGAAATGGTAGAAATGGCTAAGATGGAACTTGAGGAGGCTAAAGAAAGACTTCCACAGCTTGAAGAAGAAATTAAATTCCTGCTTATACCTAAAGATCCTGAAGATGCTAAAAATGTTATGGTAGAAATTCGTGCCGGTACCGGTGGCGATGAAGCCAGTATATTTGCAGGCGACCTTTTCAGGATGTACACTAAATATTGTGAAGACAAAGGATGGAGAACCAGTGTTGTAGATATGAACGAAGGTACTTCAGGTGGTTTTAAAGAGGTTATCTTTGAAGTTACAGGAGAAGATGTTTACGGTACTCTTAAATTTGAAGCCGGTGTACACCGCGTTCAGCGTGTACCGCAAACGGAAACTCAGGGGCGTGTTCACACCTCTGCTGCAACAGTAATGGTACTTCCGGAAGCTGAAGAGTTTGATGTGCAGATTGATATGAACGATGTTCGTATTGACTTCTTCTGTTCATCAGGGCCAGGCGGACAGTCGGTAAATACGACTAAGTCTGCTGTTCGTATGACTCACATCCCTACAGGACTTGTAGCTCAGTGTCAGGATGAAAAATCACAGCACAAGAACAAAGATAAAGCCCTTCAGGTTTTGCGTTCACGTCTTTATGAAATGGAACTTGCCAAAAAGCAGGAAATTGATGCTGCAAAACGTACCTCTCAGGTAAGTAGCGGAGACCGTTCAGCTAAAATCCGTACGTATAACTATTCTCAGGGGCGTGTTACCGATCATAGAATTGGTTTGAGTTTATTTGACCTTGACGGTTTTATGAACGGAAACATTAATAAGATGATCGATGAGCTTCAATTAGTAAACAATACAGAAAAGCTTAAAGAAAGCGAAGTATATTAAAAAGCATCCCGCCAATCGGCGGGATTTTTTTTGCTTTAATATTTTTGCATATTATTTTTGGAAACAGTACAGTTGAGATTTCTCAACTTTACGTTTATAAAAGCAAATGTTCTACTCAAACAAGAGAAAACACTTCTGCGTGTACTATTCGCCAATACCAAAACAAAATTGTACTTTTGCACCCGAAACAAAAACAAAACTTTTCATGACAACAGCACAGCTTTACGAACAAATTCAGAAAAAGAAATCGTTTTTATGCATAGGTTTAGATGTGGACTTAAATAAAATTCCGCAACACCTTTTAGCAACTGAAGACCCTATTTTTGAATTTAATAAAGCTATAATAGATGCCACGCATGATCTGGGAGTTTCTTATAAGCCTAATACGGCTTTTTATGAAGCTTACGGACTTAAAGGCTGGCTGTCCCTTGAAAAAACTATTAATTATCTTAATCATAAGCATCCGGAAGTATTTACTATTGCCGATGCAAAACGAGGTGATATAGGCAATACCTCCAGCATGTATGCTAAAGCTTTTCTTGAAGATCTAAATTTTGATTCGGTTACTGTAGCACCTTATATGGGTAAAGACAGTGTTGAGCCGTTTCTTGCCTTTAAAGATAAATTCACTATACTTTTAGCACTTACCTCTAATGAAGGTGCGTTTGATTTTCAAACCAAACATACCGGAGATGAAGAACTGTATAAAACGGTGCTTAAAACATCTAAAACTTGGAAAAACAGCGAAAACCTTATGTATGTGGTGGGTGCTACCAAAGCAGAATACTTTACAGGTATTCGCCAGATAGTGCCGGATAGCTTTCTGCTTGTTCCCGGTGTAGGAGCTCAGGGTGGCAGCCTTAAAGAAGTATGCAAATACGGAATGAACGATAAGGTTGGTTTGCTTATTAACTCATCACGAGGTATTATATATGCATCTAACGGAGAAGATTTTGCTGAAAAAGCAAGGGAAGAGGCATTAAAGATGCAGCAGGAAATGGAGTTGCTGCTTAAATAGAACGGTTTGTTAACCTTAAACTTTGGACTTGGAACCTAAAACAAAAAGCTTTACCGACCAGATAGGTAATACTATTACCCTTAACGATACGCCAAAACGTATTGTATCGCTTGTGCCATCGCAGACTGAATTATTATTTGATTTAGGATTAGAGGACAGGCTTGTTGGTATTACCAAATTTTGCGTGCATCCGTATCATTTAAAATCTACCAAAAAAATTATTGGCGGTACAAAAAAGGTGCATGTTGAAAAAATAAGGTTATTGCAGCCCGATATTATTATTGCCAATAAGGAAGAAAATACACAGGAAATTGTAGAGTCGCTTAAAAATATAGCTCCGGTATGGGTTAGTAATATTATTACGCTTGAAGATAATTTGGAAATGATAGAGGAACTGGGTAAGATCTTTTCGGTACGTACTCAGGCCCGCAAATGGATCGATAAGATAAATTATGGCCTTGCTGATTTTAAGCAATACATAAAAGATAAGCCCGTAAAAAGGGCAGCCTACTTTATTTGGAAAAATCCATATATGGTTGCCGGAGGCGATAACTTTATAAATGAGCTGCTAAAGCTTAATAAAATAGAGAATATTTACGAAAAAAATGAAGGACGCTATCCTGAAGTTGTTGTTCAGAAAATGAGGATTCAGGGTGATCCGCAAATTGTTTTTCTTTCCTCTGAACCCTATCCTTTTAAAGATGAGGATGCTTTTGAGCTTGGACGCCATACACACCATGCACAAACAATTTTTGTAGATGGTGAAATGTTTTCCTGGTATGGCAGCAGGCTGGTTAAAGCATTTCCGTACTTTAAGCAGTTAAGGGAAAGAATGATACTTGAAGACGACCATGATCACGGTCATCACCATTAGGATTGTTAGGTTATCTTTGGCTTCTGATAAATATTTCTATATTTTTGGATATTAAAGCTACTCTTTTTATGAAAAATATATTTGCCCTTCTGCTTACTTTTATTTCTTTTACGCTCACAGCACAAAACTTTATGGTTCCGGGAGATACAACTCTCGAAACCAAATGGATGAAAAATGAAAGCTACCAGATGAAATGGTATGTGCTTAATGGTGGTCAAACACATGAAGTAGCAAGAATAAATAGCCGTATTATGGTAGGCAAAAGCCAGCTTTCCATAATTACAAGTGTAGATGTAAACAATGCTAAAACTACATGGATAGATTCTACAATAACGAAATTACCTTCATTTTTACCGATACGCCATTATTCAGATAATCTTGAAAGGACAGTAAGGCTTAAATTTGGTACTTCGGTTACAGGCACTTATCTGGATAAATTAAAGAAACTGAAAATTACTATTAATGATGCTGCAGCACCGGGCAAATACTTTGACAGTAATTTTTACCCTTACCTGATACGTCTTTTACCTTTAAAAGATGGCTATACCCAGAACATTGCTACCTATGATTATAGTGTGGCTAAAAGCGGCCCGATAATGGCACAGATCAAAGAAGTGAAGTCCGGTACATATGAAAGCAAACAGGGATTACGCACTGTATGGATTGTTACTTCTCTTGAAACTATAAAGGGGCAGGTGTCTCAGGTAGATTATTTTATTGATAAAGCTGACAGAAGAATCTGGAAACAGGAAATTTTTGACGGCGTTCAGCACACCCTTATTGAACGTGTAGAATAATCATCGTGACATTTTTCTAAAAAGGGCAACATACTCTTCGGGAGTTTCAAAATCTTCATATCCTGATTTTGAAAGTATTCTGCCATTTTTATCTAACATTACAAAATAGGGGAAGAAGCCGTCACGATTGTATTTTTCAGCAAGGATCATTTTCATATCATTTACATTAACAGGTTCAGGATTACCTTTTTTCTGTAAAAAGTCAGCAAGAAGCAGTACCCAGCTTTTTTCTGCAGCGTCTTTAAATGTATCAGTGGGCCATAGATTTTTATCTAACTGCATACATGGTATACACCAGTCAGATCCCGAGAAAACCAATAATATATTCTTATTTTCTTCGGTTGCTTTCCTTTTGGCAACTGTAAGGTCGGTAGTCCATTCCTGGGCTATACAAACTGTGCTTATCATCATAAGGCATAAAACAACTACGCTCTTTTTCACTTCTCCTGTTTTTCGCAAAAGTATAAAACTAATGTGTTGAATATACAGGAGGATGTCTAAATTAAAAGTTAAAAAAAAGCCGCTATTGGGGATGTAGCGGCTTGGTTAAAATAGGCGTAAATTTCTTTATTATCGTCTGCCGTGAATCATAAATCTCCATTCTTTATAATGGTAGGTTAAAGTAACTATAGCTGCTGCAAGTGGTACTCCTGTTTCTATAAGCTCATCAGGCCTGTTATCTACAAGCAGGTGAAAAACGAAAATGGTAAATATTACCGGTAATAATAATATATCGCCAAGCAGTCTTGTTCTCGGTACTACAAGTAAAGTGCCGGCAAGTATCTCAAAAAAGCCAACCACTTTTGTAAACCCCGAACTGCAAAGCACATTCATAAGGTTTATATAATCCTGCGGAAGGGTACTGTCGGGCCCGTAGGATTGGCAGGAAGTAAGAAAGTGTTTGTCTACTCCTTTGTAGATAAAAAAAACACCCAATGCTGCGCCTAACAGCGCCATGAGTATTGGTAGTAGTGGTTTCATAATCTCTTAGTTTGGTTTTGGTAATGTGGAAAACTCTAAAAATTATGTTAAAAATAGAATATTTTTATAATTTTTCAATATTTAAGTGTAAATATTTTCTTGTAAAACTAAAAATGCCGGTAGTTGTATACCGGCATTTTTTTAACTAACCCTAACCAAATGTGAGAAAACCATTTATTTGCATTGCAAATTACTTAAATAATTTTCGGAACAATGTTAAGGATATGTTATTTGTATGTATTTGATAACTAAAAAATTAGCTATTTATTATCTTGTATAGCGAATACTTTTTTAAGTAATACAGATGTGCGTGCATTAATATTGTTACGTATATCTTTTTCTTCAACCGCAATCATTTTAAACACGCCGTTTAAAGCTTCATTAGTTACGTAATCGGTTAAATCAGGATTTACTTTATTTACCAAAGGAATCTGATTGTATTTTGTAATAATCTGTTTCCATACTTTATCGGCACCCACTTTATCAAAAGATGATTTTATAACCGGGTTAAATTTACTGTAAAGCTGTGTTGAGGTTGAAACCCTTAAATAAGATGTTGCTGCCTCATCATTACCCATAAGGATATTTTTAGCGTCATTAAAAGTAATGTTCTTTACTGCGCTTACAAAAATAGGCTTAGCTTCTTTAACAGCATCTTCTGCAGCACGGTTCATCATTTTAAGGCCTTCATCAGCAAGGCTTGAGAGTCCGATATCGCGAAGGGTTTTATCTACCTTTTGTAATTCTTCGGGCAGGAGTATCTTAACCATCTGGTTTTTATAAAAACCATCTGTCTGTGTTAATTTGGTAACTTGTTTATTTATGCCATTGTCTAATGCTTCACGAAGTCCGGCAGCTATATCGGCGTTAGATAGCATAACGCCCGATTGCGGCAATTGAGAAGCGACCTGCTGTAATTCGGCACAGCCCGAAACGGTTAGGCATAATGCAATAAGCGGAATAAAAAGTTTTTTCATGGATATGTTTTGCTTTAGGTATTATTTGTTGTCTTGTAAAGCAAATACTTTTTTAAGTAAATCGGAAGTACGTGACGATAAATTTGTCCTAATATTTTTCTCTTCTACAGATATCATTTTAAACACGCCATTTAATGCTTTATTGGTAACATAATCAGTAAGATCTGGATTAACTTTGCTTACTAATGGGAGGCTATTGTATTTATTAATTATATTTTCCCAAATTACATCTGCGCCTACATTGCTCAATGAGGTACTTACTACAGGACTGAATTTGGCATATAATGGTTTAGTGGTAGATTTTTCCAGATAGAGAGTAGCAGAATTGTCAGCACCCATAAGTATATTTTTAGCATCGGCAATTGTCATGCCTGTAATAGCATCCACAAAAATAGGTGTAGCTTCTTTCACGGCATCTTCTGCAGCACGATTAAGTACTTTAATACCTTCATCTGCCATTTTAGACATTCCCATCTGGCGAAGTTTTTTGTCTACTTTTTGCAATTCTTCAGGCAGCAATATTTTTACAGCTTCATTTTTGTAGAAACCGTCTTCGGCAGTAAGTTTTGTAACCTGTTTGGAAACACCTTCTTTAAGTGCTTCTTTAAGGCCGTTTCCTATATCTGCATTGCTAAGGCTTCCTTTACCGGTTACACCCTCTACTTTATTTTTTGCTTTGTCTAAAAGGCCTTTTAATTGTGCCTGAGCAGCACAGGGAATAATAGCTGCTATAAAAAGGGATAAGAGTAGTTTTTTCATTTACATAATAATTTTTTCAAATGTAAACAAAAACCATTCCCTTTTACAATTTAAGCTTTATGGATGCTTTTGTTTAGCACGGCAGGATCTTTTAGCTGTAATGTTTTCGTTTTCCTGTAGCTTCCTATATTAAATATTACTATAGAAATAGCTACCAGTGAATAAGCAAGTACCTGAAGGAATGAAATGTTTTCGCGGAAGTAGAATAATGCCAGCATAAACCCGATAAGCGGGTTAAGATAAATTAATATACCTATTGTAGATGAATTGATGCCTTTCATTGCGTACAGGTTGAGAAACATAGGAATAATAGTAAATATGCCTGCAATTAAAAGTATATAAATATAAAATTTAGCTTCGGTAGGAACAGAACCGCTGTAAATGGGGAAAAAGGGTAATAAAAATAATGCTGTTATGCCTATTTGCAGGGTAAGCAGCAAAAATCTGTCCGGCATGATGATGCGTTTTTGTATGACCAGGTATAACGCATAAGTGGCTGCTACTATAACGCTAAAAAGAGCAGATCGTAAATCGTTATAGGCTAAAATAGTACAGCTTGTTAAACTGATGGCAACTGCTGTAACCTGAATTTTTGATAGTTTTTCTTTTAACAGGAAGAAGGCAAAAAAAGTAGTAAGTATAGGGCAAACCATATATGCGAATGATGCCGCCTTGACGCTGATGTGGTTCATTACATAAATAAAAAGTCCCCAGTTGGCTGTAAGCAGCAAAGCGCTTCCTGCAATAAGAACCCATTGGTTTTGACGTTCCTTTTTTGGTAAAGCCTTTAGCATGGCTTTAGTCTCTGTTATTTTATTTTTTCGAAATGCAAAATTTATAATAACCATGAGCAGGGTGCAGGTAAAAACCCTGTAAAAAAGAATATCTATAGAAGGGTATTTGTGTAGTGGTTTTAAGCCAAAGCTGAAGAACCCCCAAATAATGAAAGCGGTTGCTGCAGACAGGTAATATTTAGGGAATTTCATTGATGTGATTTAAAGCGCAAAATTATGAAATACAGCTATATGTGGCTCTCATTTATATAAATTTATTGTAGTATTAAAGTAGTAGTGAAAAAGTAGAATAAAATTAGTGTTATTAATCATAAACCTTCAGTTTGTGCATACTATTAACTGTAATTATGCAAATATGTAAAGAATTAAATATTTATGAATTAATTACATTGTTTTTCACAGGTTTACGTTTTATTAATGGTTAAATTAGCAATTTGCACCCTACTACAATGAATATTATTGAAGTCGAATTACTAAGTGATGACCTTTCTGCCACAGAAAAGTTTTATAAGAAGGTTTTGGGCCTAAGCGCCCTCTCTTCGGGCAAAGAGGTATTATATTTTCAAATAGGATATACTAAACTTATATTCCGAAAATCTGAAAACATGCATCCGGTATATCATTTTGCGATTGATGTACCTAATAACCGGTTTACGGAGGCATTGCGTTTTGTTAAAGATAAAACAGCTATTATACCTGTTGGTGCTCAGGAAACGGCAGATTTTACCAACTGGAATGCCGAGTCGTTTTACTTCTTTGATAATAATGGTAATATACTGGAATGCATAACCCGATATCCAAACAAAACCTATAGCACAGAACCTTTTAGCAGTAAATCATTTATTTCAGTTAGTGAAATAGGACTTGTAAGCAATAATGTTCCCGCACTTGCCGACCTGCTTTATAAAACAGAAGGAATTCCTATTTATACACGGCAGCCCCGATCGGATAACTTTACCGTATCCGGAGATGATGAAGGGCTTTTTATTATAGCTTCAAAAGGAAGGGACTGGTATCCTACACATATTAAATCACAATCATTTCGTACCCGCATAATTTTTATGCATCAGGATATAATTGGCCATATTGTAAGGTAGTTCTTTAAAACGCTACTATAACGATTTTTATAGGGCTCTTATGCTTTGAAATTTTTAATAATTACGTAAATTGCGGGCTTAAAATTGAAGATAATTCATAATGGAACAAGCACAACCTTATATTCCTAAAAATAAAGTAAGAATTGTAACAGCGGCATCCCTCTTTGACGGGCATGATGCAGCTATAAATATAATGCGTCGTATAATTCAGTCTACTGGCGTTGAGGTTATACATCTCGGACACGACAGAAGCGTTGAAGAAGTTGTAAACACAGCAATTCAGGAAGATGCCAATGCTATAGCAATGACTTCATATCAGGGAGGGCACAATGAGTATTTTAAATACATGTACGACCTGCTTAACCAAAAAGGGGCAGGGCATATTAAAATATTTGGTGGCGGAGGCGGAGTAATTCTTCCTGAAGAGATTAAAGAACTTCATGAATATGGTATTACGCGTATTTACGCTCCTGATGACGGACGTGAGCTTGGCTTGCAGGGCATGATTAATGATCTTGTAGAAAAAGCAGATTACCCTATTGGCGACAAGCTTAATGGTGAAATTAATCATTTAGAAGAAAAGAGCCCTACTGCTATTGCAAGGGTAATATCTTCTGCTGAAAATTTTCCGGAGGTAGCAAAAGAAACGCTGGATGCTATTCATAAACAAAATGAAACATCTACTATACCTGTATTGGGTATAACCGGTACGGGTGGTGCAGGTAAATCATCTTTGGTAGATGAGCTGGTACGCCGCTTCCTTATCGATTTTCCAGAGAAAACAATAGGACTTATATCAGTAGATCCATCAAAACGTAAAACAGGCGGTGCATTATTAGGTGACCGTATTCGTATGAATGCTATAAATAACCCAAGGGTATATATGCGTTCATTGGCTACAAGGCAGTCTAATCTTGCACTTTCTAAATATGTAGCCGAAGCTATACAGGTGCTTAAGGCTGCTAAGTATGATCTTATTATTCTTGAAACATCGGGTATAGGTCAATCTGATACTGAAATTCTTGAGCATTCAGATGTTTCTCTGTATGTAATGACACCGGAGTTTGGCGCTGCTACCCAGCTGGAAAAAATTGATATGCTTGATTTTGCCGACCTGGTTGCTATTAATAAATTTGACAAACGCGGATCGCTGGATGCACTTCGTGATGTTAAGAAACAATATCAGCGTAACCATAACCTGTGGGATGCTAACCCTGACGATCTTCCTGTATTTGGTACTATTGCTTCGCAATTTAATGATCCGGGAATGAATACCCTGTACAAAAAAATAATGGACAGGATTGAAGAGAAAACCGGGGCAGGACTTAATTCCACTTTTGAGATTACGCGTGAAATGAGCGAGAAGATATTTGTTATCCCTCCGCATCGTACACGCTATCTTAGTGAAATTGCCGAGAATAACCGTAAATATGATGAGGTTGCCCTTAGTCAGCAGGATGTAGCCCAAAAGTTATACGGAATCTTTAAAACCATTGAAACGGTTTCAGGTAAAGTTCCGGCTATAGATAAATCGGGTATAGTAGAAACGTCTGTAGAAGTTATCGAAGAGGACAAACAAATGTTCATGTCGTTGCTTATTAAAGAGTTTGACCGTGTAAAAATGAACCTTGACCCATACAACTGGGAAATTATCCTTACGTGGGATGATAAGGTAAATAAATATAAAAATCCTGTTTATTCTTTTAAAGTAAGGGATAAAGAAATAAAAATACAAACGCATACCGAATCACTTTCGCACTCACAGATACCAAAAGTGGCGTTGCCTAAATACCAGGCATGGGGCGATATTTTAAGATGGTGCCTTCAGGAAAACGTACCGGGAGAGTTTCCATTCACGTCAGGATTATATCCGTTCAAACGTGAAGGCGAAGACCCTTCAAGGATGTTTGCCGGAGAGGGCGGACCTGAGCGTACTAACAAACGTTTTCACTATGTAAGTGACGGGTTGCCTGCAAAACGTCTTTCTACTGCGTTTGACAGTGTTACACTTTATGGTAATGACCCTGATTTACGTCCGGATATTTACGGAAAAATTGGTAATGCCGGAGTTTCTATTTGTTGTCTTGACGATGCAAAGAAATTATATTCAGGTTTTAACCTTGCCCATCCGTTAACATCGGTAAGTATGACCATAAACGGGCCTGCGCCAATGCTGTTAGGCTTTTTTATGAATGCGGCTATCGATCAGCAGTGTGAGATCTACATTAAAGAAAACGGACTTGAAAAAGAAGTTGAGAAAAAGATTAACGATATATTTAAGGCAAAAGGTGTTGAGCGTCCGCGCTACAATGGCGGCCTGCCTAAAGGTAATGACGGGCTTGGGCTTATGCTTCTTGGAGTAACAGGAGACCAGGTGCTGCCTGCCGATGTATATAATGAAATAAAAGTACGTACACTTACTCAGGTGCGTGGTACTGTTCAGGCAGATATCTTAAAAGAAGACCAGGCACAAAATACCTGTATTTTCTCTACAGAGTTTGCTTTACGATTAATGGGTGATGTTCAGGAGTATTTTATTGCCAAAAATGTAAGAAACTTTTATTCAGTTTCTATTTCCGGCTACCACATTGCCGAAGCAGGAGCTAATCCTATTACGCAATTGGCATTTACCCTTGCAAACGGATTTACGTACGTAGAATATTACCTTAGCCGTGGTATGAATATTAACGATTTTGGTCCTAATCTGTCGTTCTTCTTCTCTAACGGTATAGATCCTGAATATGCTGTTATTGGTCGTGTTGCACGTAAAATATGGGCTAAGGCACTTAAAAATAAATACGGTGCTAACGAGCGTGCACAGATGCTGAAATACCATATTCAAACATCCGGGCGTTCGCTTCACGCACAGGAAATCGACTTTAACGATATCCGTACTACATTACAGGCGCTATATGCTATTTATGATAACTGTAACTCACTACACACAAATGCTTACGATGAGGCTATTACCACACCTACAGAAGAAAGCGTACGTCGTGCAATGGCTATTCAGTTAATTATCAATAAAGAGCTTGGCCTGGCTAAAAACGAAAATCCTATACAGGGATCATTTATTATTGAAGAGCTTACCGATCTTGTTGAAGAAGCTGTATTGGCAGAATTTGACCGTATTACAGAACGTGGCGGTGTACTTGGTGCTATGGAAACAATGTACCAGCGTTCTAAAATTCAGGAAGAAAGTCTTTACTACGAAACCCTTAAACATACCGGAGAGTTTCCTATTATTGGTGTAAATACTTTTTTAAGCTCTAAAGGCTCGCCAACGGTTGTTCCTGCTGAGGTTATACGCGCTACGGAAGAAGAAAAAATGTTCCAGATCAAAACATTAGAAATGTTGCATAAGGGTAATGCGGAACAGGTAAAACAACGTTTAGCTGTTATTCAGGAAGCTGCAATAGCCAATAAAAATATATTTGAAGAGCTTATGGAAGCATCTAAGGTATGCTCACTTGGTCAGATAACTGCTGCCCTTTTTGAAGTAGGCGGGCAGTACAGGAGGAATATGTAGATCATTTAATGATTTAAAAATTTAAAGATGAGCCTTCCGGAAACGGAAGGCTTTTTTGTAATAAGCCTGTTGTCATCTGTATTGTAATCTTTGGATGTTATTAATGGTATTGCTTACTTTACAATAAATATATAGCAGATGAAAAGAATAAATGTCACTCAGCAGAATTACAGGGTTCTTACAGCTTTACAAAATGATGAGCAATTAGGGCGCATTGTTTATACTAAATGGTATTCAAACAACAGGGCAGACATATATATAAATGAAAATACAACTTACAGGTTAGTGCCACGAGGGTTTTGGCAGACAACTCTTGAGGTGTTTAAAGAAGAAACTAGTTTACTTACTGTAAAATCTAAATTTTCAGGTTTCACTATTACTAAAACTATAGATCCGGACAGGCCTTATTATTTTAAAAGCAAAGGTATTTTTAAAAAGGGATATGCTTTGATGAATTACAAAAATGAAATGCTTTTTGAAATAACATCAAATTTTAGCTGGAAGAAAATGTATCCGGGCTTTACAATTTACTGTCAGGATAATTTTGGTAATGAAGATATTGAGAAACTGTTGATAATGCTTTCTGTACATTTTTACAGAACAGTGCAAAATGCCGCTGCAGCATCAGCCGGTGTATAATAAATGCTTTTGCAGATTATAACTAAAATAGCTGCCCCAATATATAGTATAGTATTATAAAGGCTATGATGGTACCAAAGCAGCCAAAGCCTAGTTTTTTTGCACCCCAGCCGGCTAATAATGTTTTAAAAAATCCGTTCATAAATGTTTGTTTTTAATATTTAATTAAAGGTAGAAGCATTTAGCCTGGTTTTATAATCATTTAACTTTTACTAAAGAAATTGTTTTTATAATTGGTAGAACGTCAATTTTATACTTAATTAGCAAAACCAAACCAATGATTATGAAAACCAAATTACTACTTGCCTTTATGGCAACTTTTCTTATTTCCTGCTCAGGAGAAGATGATACTATTACTGTAGAAGCTGATCCACATCAGGTAGTAGAAAAAAAACTGGATTATGTTGTAAAAACTACTGAAGCAGACAGTACTATAATCCAATTCAACGATAATAATCAGATTATTAATGAAACTAGGTATGATCTTTCGGGTGTAATCGATTATAAAAAGGAATATATATATGATTTTTCGGGCCATTTAAAAACAGTAAAAGATTTCTATGCATTTTATGGTTTGGATCAACCTGTAGAAACTCAAAGCTATTCCTATGATGATGAAGGTAAATTAATTAAGCGCATTATCAATGAGAAACAGAGTACATATGATTTAATAACCAGGGTTATTTATAGTTACAGCAATACTGTGATTAGTTATGAAGTTACATCAAACACTTCTAATAACACAGGACATGGAACGTATTTGTTAAATAATGAAGGATTTATTAGCAAAATTGAAGGAAATTACACAGATGAATTTCTCTATGAAGGCGATAATATTATATGGTTTGGAGGAACCAGGCATTTGCCTTCAGATATATATGAATATGATATGATTAATGAGCCAGTTGGACCATATGTGCATATGTATAAAAATCCTTATGGTAGTATAAATAACGCAATACTTATGACGAGTACTTTATATGTTTCATTATTGGGGAGCAACTATGTAACAAAATGGTATAATAACGACAACAATTTTTCTTATGAGGTGAAATATGAATTTGATGATGATGGTTATCCTGTAAAAGTTAAACGTTATTATGCAGGGATTCCAGATCCTTTGCGTGTTGAAGAAATATTCTACAAATAATATAGCCATATTTAAATACTTTTTAGTTCTTTATGGAAAAACAGGTTTTTATTTTGGTTTTTTTATGTGTAGGCTATATGCTGAATGCCCAAATAAAAGGTTGTACCGACCCGTTAAGTAAAAATTATAATCCTGAAGCTACGATAAATGATGGCAGTTGCGAATATAAACAGGCTTCAGTTGCACCAATACTCTCTGTTGATCTTACAGATGAAACCGAAGAAACCTCAGGGTTAATACTATGGATTGATTCCCTATATACTCATAATGATAATACTGATATTAACCTGTATGCCCTTGACACTGTAACAGGTGGAGTATCACGTACTATTTCGTTAAAAGGAAGCGTAAATAAGGACTGGGAAGATATAGCTCAGGATGAGGATTACTTGTATATAGGCGATTTTGGTAATAATGTTGGCGGAAACAGGACAGACCTGAATATTTTAAAAGTTAGTAAAGCCTCGCTTAGAGACAGCTTGCCACAAATTGAAAAAATTTATTTCAGTTATTCCAATCAGGAAGATTTAACCAAACTAAAAAGCAATACAACAAACTTTGATTGTGAAGCTATGGTGGTTTCCCGCGATAGTATTTATTTGTTTACTAAACAATGGTCGGCCAAGAATACCAGTTTATATGCGCTGCCAAAATCGGCGGGAAATTATACAGCTAAACTAAAAGCTACTTTTGACGTAAAAGGGCTTATAACAGGAGCCGCATATCTTGAAGATAAAAAACTGCTAGTACTGTGTGGTTATAGCGGCATGGTTCAGCCCTTTTTCTACCTTTTATATGATTTTAAGGATCATGATTTTTTTTCGGGTAATAAGCGAAAAATAATTATGGATAATATGTCGTTCTCTCAGGTGGAGGGTATCGCTACATTAAACGGACTTGATTATTTTGTTACTAATGAGCATCTTGATAGGAAACCTTTCATAAACACAACACAAAGCTTACATAAATTTAATCTTAAAGAATTTTTGGAAAATTATATTGATGCTGTAAAAATTAAAAAATAATTATTTACATTTTACTTTAACGATTTAATTTAATAAAACATCGACTTTTTTAAGCAGAAATTTTTATCGGGAAATTTAAATTTTATTTCCTATACAGGTTTGATTAATTTATTGAAATGAGGAATTCCGTAAAAAAGGATGTATTTATGTGTTACTTTTTAAAGATAAAGAGGTAAATGCTAAAATTTCCTGAAAAAAGCAGGTAGAAATACGGGGTTATCTAAAAAACAGAAATCGCTGGTTTTTTGATAATTACGCAATAATTCTTACATAAATATTGCGAAAAAATCTATATATTGCGTTAATTAGTAGTATTTAAGCAAATTTATTTATTAATTAACATATTATTTACTTTGTGATTATTTTTTTATATTTTTGTTAGGCCCCTAAATCTATATTAATGAAAAAAAACTTACTTTTTTTCGCCCTGTTTTGTGCCTTTTTCTCTTTTGCACAGGAAAAGAGTGCAAACACCCTCTTAAAAGAGGCAGCAGAAGAAATTACTGCTGGTAAATATACTTATGCTATTGGCTTACTAAAAGAAAGCACAGCACTAGCGCGTGAAGGTAAAGACAATAGAACTTTAGGAAAATCGCTTAACGCTTTAGGCGATGCTTATGTAAATACAGGTAATACTACCGAAGCATTAAAAAATTATCTGCTGGCACTCCCTGTGTTAGCCAAAAGTCGCGACAATGTTGCTATTGCCAATGTTTCTAAGGAAGTTGGCAGGTTATATGCTTTGCAGAATAAGCATGAACTTTCACTTAAATATTATACTGAAGCTGCTGCGCTGGCAAAGCAGTTAAATAATGAAATTCTTTCAGCTGACTGTTTGAGCGGAGCAGGGGCGATGTATGAGGAACTGCATAAAATTGAAAAGGCACTGGAAGTATATAGCCAGGCGCTGGCTATTTACAGGGCACGCGGACTCGAAATTTTAGCAGGCGAAACCCTGAGCAGCATGGCAAATGCTTATAAAAAACACGGTGATTATCCACAGGCTATTCTTAACTACAAGGAAGCACTTGGATATTTTAACAGCGCGAACGATCATAAAAAAGTTGCCGATGTATTGAGCAGTCTTGGGGGCGTTCAGGTACTTATGGAAGACCATAATGAATCCTTAAGGCTATATGAGCAAGCATATCTGGATGCTGTGGCTATCCAGTATGATAAGGTAATTGTAGAAGCCAGTCTTGGCATGGCAAATGCTTATGAAAATCTTAGGCAATATCCGGAATCTGTGCGCTATCATAAAATTTACGAGCAAAAGAATGAGATTTACAGCAACAAACAGCGTGCTGAAGAGATGGCTGTTTTAAAGGAAAGACTTGCAAAAGAGAAAGCTTCAGCTCCTGTCGTAAAAGAAATAGTTAGTGATAACAGCCCTTCGAAAGGGTTTTCTTCACAGCAATACTTTATGTTTGCTGTTATTTCTATTGCATGTCTTGTAATAATCGTGATTCTAGGCCTTTTATGGAGAAGAAGAATATTAAAAAGAAGTACTGAAGACACTATGTTTAATGAGGCTGAAGGTCAGGAGCGTCTCAGGATGGTTCAAAATATACATAGTGATCTTGATAATAAACTTCTGGAAATAAACTCTCTTAGTGAGTCTATCATGGAAAGGGCAACAGGAATGCCTACGCTAAAAAGCCAGGGTGAGGCAATGCAGGAAACTACTAAAAAAATTGAAGAGAATATTCGAGACCTTGTATGGCTTCTAACGCCTAAAACTACTACACTTACCAATTATGTAGGCAGTATTAAAGAATATGTGCTTGACTATTTTGGCGACAGCCCAATTGAAGTAATGGTGTCTGAACCTGAAGGGATATCTAATACTATTATAACCAAAGAAAGCCAGTTAGGATTATTATCTGTAATAAAGGAAACACTTGTTTTTGTTAAACAGGATCCACAGGCATCTAAGGTATTTTTTGGGATTACCTATACAGGGACACGTTTAATGGTTTCTATAAAAGACAATGGGCGTGGTAATGATATAAGTGATGCTGAAAAGAAAAAACTTGACAGCCATTTAAGTCCTACAGGTGGTATTATGAGAATGGACTGCGATCCGGGATGGGGAACTACTGTTAAGATAATTATTCCGGTAGATAAAGTGGCAAAACGTAAAACTGCAGGATCACTAAATTTCTTTTAATTTCATGTAACCTATATGTATAGCATCTTCAGAACCTTTACCTGTTTTGGAGATGCTTATGCTATACTGTTCTTTTAAATAAGGAGCAAGAATGTCTTCCACATTATAAATATCATCAACATCCAGAGCATACTTATCATCGATATGAGATGAAGCACCTTTAAAACTAAAATGTTTGTAAAAAGTAGTTTTTTTCGCTTCTTTTACAGCCTCGGACATGGTTTTTGCTACTACAAGTATTTTGTAATGATATTCTTCAAATTCGCCCGGCCTATAACCGCCAAGGTTTAAAAAGAATAGTTTCTCTTCTACAGCAGAAATTTTCGTTTTTGGAACTATGCTAATAGTATAATCCCCTACCTGTGTAACTTCTCTCCATGAATCAACATGCAGGCGGCCTCCATCCGGCCAAAAGGCATACATATCCTTTACCAGATCTGGTACAGATGCACCTATGCCAAAAAAAATATCATGTTGTTCTGTAAGTCTGCCTGGTGGTGTACAGCCCAGTAAAACCATGTGTAATTTTAAATTCTTATCTGCCATACGCAAATATATTTAAAATTTTTTTTAGCAATTTTTTATTAAATTAAATTTTTGGTTCAGTTTTTGGTTAATTACCTTTAAACAATATAAAATCAACAACTAACACATTAAAATTATGAAAAAGATATTTTTACTTTTAAGTATTGTGGGCGTATTTGGACTCACGGGATGCAGTAATGACGATGATGTAGATTATGATACATATCCGGAAATTTTTGAAGTTGATAATGTAAATTTTACCCAGTCAGGAGATTATCAGATTTTAGTACCGTTAAATCCTAAAATTTTATCGACAGATGTGGTTTTAGTGTACAGGCTTTCAGGTGCTAATGATTTAGGTAATGATATATGGGAACCTATTCCTACGAGCTACGATTTACCTGAAGGAAGTTTAAAATATTTCTTTGATTTTTCTCAGGATGATGTAGTGATATATTTAGATGCTGACTTTGACCCCATTTTAAGACAGGATTTTTCACTTAATCAGATTTTCAGAATTGTACTTGTACCGGGATATGTTGCTGAAAACCTTGACAACAATGATTTTGATACCGTTATGAGTGCTATTAAAGAAGCAAATGGCTCAACAGAAATAAAAACTATTAAATAAGTTTTCAATCATCTTACTATATAAAAAAGCAAAGCTCTCCAATTGGAGAGCTTTGCTTTTTTATATTCTGATTTATATTGGTCTTAAAAATCAAGTGTACGCAGGGCTGAAATTTTAGCAGCTCTTTGTTTTTTTCTAAAATAAACCATATCAGCATTACCAAAGTATTTAGTTATAGTTAATCTTGCCATTAGGTAACTCACAGTGCTTTCCGCGCCCTGGTTAAGGTTGACATTGTGCTCTTCAAGTCCGTCAAAGCAGCCACCTGTACACGGGTTATAAATGATTTGATGTAAATGATTGTTACCCAGAAACCAGTTAAATGCTATTTCCATTTTGTTAAGGTATTCTTCCTCTTTAAAAATATCATGAAACTTACGTAACGCCAGTATTGTATATGCAACGTCTATTGGCTGCTCACCATAACGTTCTTTTTTAGATCCTTTAAACATCCAGCTGCGGTTTGAAATTACTTTAATTTCATTCTCATCAAACGTATTTGCAAGTAAAAAATCAAACGATTCTTTTGCTATGCTTTTGTACACCTCGTCGTTAGTAATCGCATAGCAAAGCAGTAGTGCTTCTGGCAAAACGCTATTTGCATAGGTTAAGTAACCTTCAAACCATTTCCATTCTTCATCTGCTTCATGGCGGTACATCTGTACCATACGATCAGCAAACAGCTTAATATAAATCAAGGTATCAGTATCTTTAACTCTACGGTTGTAATAGTACAGGCCTTTTATTACAAAAGCCATTGCTCTTGTAGAATAAATATTCTTTGTTAATGAAAGCGATTTTTGGAAAATGTCTTGTGCTTTTTTAGAAATTTCTTCCGGTAAAATGTTGCCTAAAGACACAATATATCCTAATGCCCACATTGCACGGCCTGAACTGTCCTCAAGGTTTTCATTGTTATTTTGTGCAGTGATCTTTTTATTAACATCAACATAGTTAATAAACCTACCATCTTCAAACTGGCAGAATTCTATATAGTTAAGATAGATTTTAATATACTTTAATACTGACGGGTCTTTATATCGTTTATAGTGCTGGCCCATAGCTATCATGGCCCTTGCATTATCATCTATAGTATATCCGGATTCTAAATCCGGCCTGTTAAGTTTGCTGAACTGAAGCATGCCAAAATCGGTAGTCATTGCTTTAATGTGACTAAGATTAACTTCAGGATTGCGGTATTGAAGTTTTATTCCGTTGGCAGTTCTGGCTAAAAGTTTGGCGTGATTTACTGCTGAATTTTCCCATGCAGTGTGTATTATTTTATGGAGCCCGTTAAGCACCATGTTCCTTCTTAAATTTTCATCAAACAATAGCGTATTGATGGCCTCAGCTAACTGTTCAGAATTTCCAAAGTCGAATGTAATGCCTGTTTCTCCTGCCAATACCTCTTTTGCGTGTGGAATGGGAGTAGAGATAATAGGGCATCCGCAGCTAAGCGCATATGAAAAAGTACCACTTACTGCCTGATTAGGGTCTTTTGATGTGAAAAGATAAATGTCTGTAAGCTGAAGGTATTCCAGTAATTCGTTAAGATCTACGTATTTATTAATGAATTTTACATTGTCTTCAATACCCAGTTCGGCAATTTTAGCAATAAGCGATTCTCTGTATGCTTCACCTTCATTTAAGGCAACAGTAGGATGGGTTTTACCTATTATAAGGAATAGCACATCAGGTGTTTTATCAACTACCTGTGGCAGTGCATCAAGTGTAGTTTCTATACTTTTCCCTGAACTTAGTAATCCGAATGTTGACAGTACTGTCCTCCCTTCAAAACCATATTTGCGTTTAAGGTCATCAACGTTTGTATGGGCTACCAAGTGGGTGCCATGAGGAATTACAGTAATTTTTTCACGGTCAATTATATAATCACGAACAAGAATATCAGACGCATTATGTGTCATTACTATTATGGAGTCAGCGCGATTAAGTATATGTTGTACATTCGCTCTCAGCTCATCATTTGGTCCGGGCAGCACAGTGTGAAATACAAATGATAATGGTTTTTGTACAGCGTCAATAAAACTATTAAAATTATTTACACTTTCATGCACAAGGCCAAACTCATGCTGCATAAGAACAATTTTAATATTTTCATCTTCATTTATAGCCTGTGCTAATTGTGTGTATGATTCAGGAACAGATACGTTAAGCACATGTTTTACAGAAGGGTCTGTATAAGTATGTCTTTCATGCTCATTTTCAAGTGCGCATATTTTAATGGAAAAAGAATCTACATAATGATCATTAAGCGCTTTTATAAGATCCTGGGAATAGGTGGCAATACCGCATTGTCTCGGTGGGAATGTGGTAATTACCAAAATTTCAGGCAATATTGTATTATCAGCTTCTTTAGCCTGTTCGGCCAGCTGTTCTATTAATAAATTATAGGGCTGAAATTTTCTCCCTGCATTTTTTCTGGTTTTCATAACGCATTAAGGTGTTTAGTAGTTTTTTTAGTCTTCATTAAAATCATTTCATAAATGGCATTGAAAAAACCGGCTATAAATACTAACCGGTTTTAAATTGTACGATGCGTTTGCCTTAATTGTAAGTTGGCTGGTCTGCTTAAGGTTTATGCATTCGCTTTATTAACCCAGTCGGTTGCTCTTTCTTTAGCGGTGTTAACAGCATCTTTAAGGTCTGTAGATCCGCTTTTAAGTTCTTTTTTAGCTTTGCGCTGTAGTTCGTTTAGTTTGCCTTTAAAATGGTCTTTGGCTTCCTGCACTTCCATTTCGTGGTTTTTTCTTGTTCTTCTGCGTGCAATAATTACTGCTGCTCCTGCCAGTACCGCTGCTCCTGCAGCAATACCTATAATAAGTTTCTTGTTTTTCATGTTTTATGGAATTACATTAGGTTATAAAATTAATCTTCGTCTAAATTATGTAATCCTCATGCAAACAGCAATTTGCTTAATAAATATTTAACTCAATTAACAATGCTTTATGAATATTAAAATAATGTTTACTGATGTAAGATTTTTTTTGAAAATAATGCAAAGATTGATTTGTTGGTACTGTAAAATTAACTAAAAATAATTTTATTATTATAAATGGGGGTATTATTGCGGTTTTGATAAAATAATATTTTTTTAACCCCTAAAAAAATGGGGGTATTTAAATTTTGAAACATTTTTTTGTACATTTGCACAGAATTTAATTCATCATTAACATTAAAAATAAAGTTTCATGTCAACATTTCGTTTTCAGGCACTACAGCAAACCGCAAACAGAAGGCCGGTTAAAGTAGAAGAACTAGACAGAAAGTCTATCATTTTCGGTAGTAATGTGTTTAATGACAAAGCAATGCGTCAGTTTTTAACGCCTGAAGCTTACCAGGCTGTAAAAAATGCAGTACAGCACGGAACTAAAATAGATCGTAAACTGGCAGATTATATTGCTATGGGTATGAAAGAGTGGGCACTTTCTAAAGGTGTTACTCACTATACTCACTGGTTTCAGCCATTAACAGGTACTACAGCAGAGAAGCATGATGCTTTCTTTGAAACATCATATGACGGCAGCGACCCGGTTGAAAAATTTGGCGGAAGCCAGTTAGTGCAACAGGAGCCGGATGCATCAAGTTTCCCTAACGGAGGTATAAGAAATACATTTGAGGCCCGTGGATATACTGCATGGGACCCAACCTCTCCTGCATTTATTTTTGGTACTACACTTTGCATCCCAACTGTATTTGTATCTTATACAGGTGAGGCACTTGATTATAAAACACCACTATTAAGGGCACTTCATGCAGTAGATCAGGCTGCAACAGATGTTTGCCGTTATTTTGATAAAAATGTTAAGAAAGTAACTGCTACCCTGGGATGGGAACAGGAGTATTTTCTTGTTGATGCAGCTCTTGCAAACTCAAGACCTGATATTACACTTACAGGACGTACATTATTAGGGCACACTTCAGCTAAAGGACAGCAGTTAGAAGATCATTATTTTGGTTCTATACCAACTCGTGTACTTAACTACATGAGAGATCTTGAAAACGAGTGTATGCTTCTTGGTATTCCGGTAAAAACCCGTCACAACGAGGTTGCACCTAACCAGTTTGAGCTTGCTCCTATATTTGAAGAAACTAACCTTGCAGTAGATCATAACTCTTTACTAATGGATGTTATGCAGAAAGTTGCAGAGCGTCATGACTTTAAAGTGCTTTTCCATGAAAAGCCATTTAAAGGAGTAAACGGTTCGGGTAAGCACAATAACTGGTCTATGGCTACAGATACAGGAGTTAACCTTCTTGGGCCTGGTAAAACGCCAATGAGCAACTTGCAGTTCCTTACATTCTTCATAAACACTATTAAAGCTGTTTATACTAATGAAGAATTAATGAGAGCAAGTATTGCTACAGCAACTAACGATCACAGGCTTGGTGCTAACGAAGCTCCTCCTGCAATTATATCTGTATTCATCGGTCAGCAGCTTACAAAAGTTCTTGCTGAGCTTGAAGGGGTATCTAACGGAAAATTATCTCCGGAAGAAAAAACAGATCTTAAACTTAACGTAGTAGGCAAAATTCCGGATGTGTTACTTGATAACACTGACAGAAACAGAACTTCTCCGTTTGCCTTTACAGGAAACAAATTTGAATTCCGTGCTGTAGGTTCAAGCGCTAACTGTGCTAATGCTATGACAATTGTTAACTCTATCGTTGCGAAACAGCTTAGAGACTTTAAAGCCGCAGTTGATACTCTTATTGAAGGAGGAATGAAGAAAGATGATGCTATCTTTAACGTACTTAGAGAGTATATTAAAGAAACTAAAGCTATTCTTTTTGAAGGTGACGGTTATAGTGAAGAGTGGGAAAAAGAAGCTGAAAAACGTGGACTTAGCAACTACAAAACTACACCTACTGCACTTAAAGCAAAAGTTTCTGAAAAGTCACTTTCGTTATTTGAAGAACTTGGCGTAATGAACCATGTTGAGGCAGAAGCACGTTACGAAATTGAGCTTGAAGAGTACACTAAAAAAATACAGATAGAAGGAAGGGTTCTTGGAGATATTGCACGCAACCACGTTATACCTACGGCTATCCGTTACCAAAACGTACTTATTGAGAATGTAAAAGGTCTTAAAGAAATTTTCGGAAGCGATTTTGAAAATGTAGCTAAAGAGCAAATTATACTTATTAAAGAAATTTCAGGACACATTGCTGCTATTAATTCTCAGGTTGAAGAAATGACTGAAGCCCGTAAAAAAGCCAATGCATTAGATACTGCTGAAAAAATGGCACATGCATATTGTGATACTGTTAAACCATATTTTGATACTATCAGAGATCATTGTGATAAACTTGAGCTTTTAGTAGATGATGAAATATGGACATTGACTAAATACAGAGAATTATTGTTTACACGATAATATATTTCATAGCAATTTTTTGAGTTAGCTCTTATGCATTTGCATAGGGGCTTTTTCTTAGTATTATATCTGTTGGTTTGCAAATAAGCAATTAAAATGTATATTTGAATAGATATGCTAAAAAACCTACAAATATGAAAAGCTTTTTACCTGTCTTATTATTGCTTACATTTTCTGCCGTTGGGCAGGAGCAATTTACGGTACATTTTGATTTTGATGCTGCTTTAGCTAATGAAGCGTCACAGCAAAAGTTATCGGAGTGGATAAAGCGGAATCCTGATGCAAAAATTCAAAAGATATACGGATATACAGATCTGACCGGGAATAACGTTTATAATTTAGATTTATCTAAAAGGCGCATACAGTATGTGTACATGGAATTAAAAGCATCAAACATCAATACTAGTGATGCAGCGAAAAAAGGTTTTGGAGAAAGTGAAGCCGTAGCAGAATATAATGAGGCAGACCGTAAAGTTGTTATTCAGTATGCAAAGCCTGCAATACAACCCGCGCCAACACCAGCCGAATCTTTAGAAGTTAAACCTACTACAAATAAACCTGAACTTGTAAAATCCGAATTAAGCAAAGATGTAACTAATGCTAAAAAAGGAGATAAGATACTGCTTAAAAATCTGAATTTTTATAATAATGAAGATGTTATGCTTCCATCTTCAGCACCTGTGCTGAGAGAGCTGCTGGCGATGTTGAAGGAACATCCTAAACTTAAAATACAAATTCAGGGACATGTGTGCTGTGAACCTGAAAATAAAATTAAACTATCACGTAAGCGTGCTATAGCGGTATATAATTATTTGGTTAGAAACGGCATAAGCAAAAGAAGATTGTCTTATATCAGTTTTGGAAGTACAAGGCCAATATATCCTATACCGGAAAAGACTGAAGAAGAAAAAACGGCAAACCGTAGGGTGGAAATTGAGATTGTAGAGAATTAATTATCGATTTTACTAATGTATTTAAATTGGGTATATTAATTGCTACATTTAAAATTTGTACATTGTTACATATAAATTAAATGCTTATTTTCGTTTTATAACAAATTCCTGCTCATGAAAAAGCTGTTTTCACTCCTTATATTTTTATTGTTTTTTACCATTGCCATGCAGGCTCAGGAACAATTTTCACTTTATTTTGATTCTAATAAGTATGATCTTAAAAATGAAGAAGCGCAGAGGCTTAATAAGTGGCTTGCAGAAAATAAGAACTCCAAAATATTAGCCATAAACGGATATACTGATGAAGACGGAAGTATAGGAATGAATGATACACTCGCCCAACGCAGGGTAAGCCATGTTTTCGGACTAATACAAAACAAAGTAAAAATCCGTGACGATTTTAAAACAAGAAGTTTTGGTAAACTGCATAAACAGTCGCCTGTAAAAGCAGAAAACCGTAAGGTTACTATTTACTACCTACAGGAAAAAGACCTGCATCGTGAAAATGAAATATTAGGAATTCCCGAAACTATTGAAAACCCCGAAGTTGCAAAAGCACCAATTACTTATCCTTCATCAGTACGTGTACCGGGACCCGGTGGTAAAATGGAAGACCTTACACTAGATGTGGCTTTTATGCAAAAAATAGGGCAATCCAAAGCGGGGGATAAGCTTCGTATTGATAATCTTAATTTTTATGAGAACAGCTTTGGTGTGATGCCCGATTCAAGGCCCAAATTATATGAGCTTCTTGAAACGATGAGATTACATCCCAAACTTAAAATAAAACTACAAGGGCATGTGTGCTGTATGAAAGCAGACCGTTCCAATCTTTCAACACAAAGGGCAAAGGCTGTAATGCAGTTTCTTAACCTGAACGGCATAGAGAAAAGCCGCCTTTCGTTTGAAGGTTTCGGTGTTAGCCAGCCACTCTACCCAATACCTGAAAAAAATGCCGAAGAACGTGAAGCCAACCGTAGGGTAGAGGTACTTATTGTTGAGAATAATTAATGTATCAATTTTTTAGTGTAACAATGTAACAATGTAACAATGTAACAATGTAACAATGTAACAATGTAACAATTTGCACTCTTAACCATCTCAAGAGTCACACTAGCTTAACTCACGCTCTAAACATCAGTTGTTCATATTATTATGATTCCCCTCCTTTGGATGGGTGCCGTAGGCGGGGTAGTTGAATATAGAACCGAAATGTATAACAGGATTTTCCGAATCCATTGCATTACGCTCAAAATGACAGAAGTGTAGTTAAATACCGATGACTCCGCGAGCCTATTGTGAATTTGGTGTCATGTTAACAAAGGAAGCATCTCTTTTCAGATTAAACGGTTTTCCATTCTCAATAAACATCTAAAATAAAATCTTGATCAGCCCTAATCGAATCAATAGATAAATTGCTGTATTAAATAATTGTTACATTGTATAATTGCTCCATTAAACCTATCTTTGCGGTTCAATTACAAACCCATATCCATGAGTTCTGATACCAGCAAACGTTACAGCCAAAGAGGTGTTTCTGCCTCTAAGGAAGACGTACACAATGCCATAAAAAACATAGATAAAGGCTTATTTCCTAAGGCATTTTGTAAAATTGTGCCTGATTACCTTACAGGTGATAACGACTATTGCCTTATAATGCATGCCGATGGTGCAGGCACGAAATCGTCGCTTGCCTATATGTACTGGAAAGAAACAGGTGATATATCGGTATGGAAAGGTATTGCTCAGGATGCACTTATCATGAATATTGACGACCTGCTTTGTGTTGGTGCTGCTGATAATATTATGTTATCGTCAACTATTGGGCGTAATAAGAACCTGGTTCCGGGCGAGGTTATTTCGGCAATCATTAATGGTACCGAAGAACTTATTGAAGAACTGAAATCGTTTGATGTTACTATTCACTCAACAGGTGGGGAAACTGCCGATGTAGGTGATCTTGTACGTACTATTATTGTTGATTCTACCGTAACAGCACGTATGAAACGCAGTGATGTGATAGACAATGCTAACATTCAGCCGGGCGACGTAATTGTAGGCCTTGCTTCTTTTGGCGAGGCGTCTTACGAAAAGGGTTACAATGGGGGTATGGGCAGTAACGGACTTACATCTGCACGTCACGATGTGTTTGATAACTATTTGGCTAATGCGTACCCAGAAAGCTTTGATGCTTCGGTTCCTGCCGATCTTGTGTATTCCGGTAAAACCAAACTTACAGATGCCGTTGAAGGCAGCCCGATTGATGCCGGTAAACTGGTACTTTCGCCAACGCGTACATATGCACCTATCATAAAAAAAATACTGGAGAAATATACTCCTAAAGATATACACGGAATGGTTCATTGCAGTGGTGGCGCACAGACTAAGGTGCTTCACTTTGTAGATAACGTTCATGTAATTAAAGATAATCTTTTCCCTGTGCCACCGTTGTTTAAGCTAATCCAGGAAAACTCAGGTACAGATTGGAAAGAAATGTACCAGGTGTTTAACTGTGGCCACCGTATGGAACTTTATGTTCCTGAAAGCATTGCGCAGGATATCATAGCTATCTCTAAATCATTTAATGTTGATGCACAGATAGTAGGAAGGGTAGAAGCATCTGATAAAAAAGAGCTTACCATTACCAGCGAATACGGTACTTTTAACTACTAATTTTTTGTTGTATAAAATATGAATCCGCCTATGGCGGATTTTTTTATAGCTTAAAGTTTAGAGTATGAAGGGTATTACCCGATGATTCTTCCCTTTCTTTGGACGGTGGTCGAAGGTCAGGTGGTTTAAATCATACTCTGACATAACGTTTTTGAGTTTGCTTTGTCATTCCCACGATAAGAGGAATCTTTTAATTCCAAATATTTAATTTTAGATTTTTAGATTTGATTGCTGAAAATGAAATAGTTGTTTTGTTTTGATAACTTAATCACATAATTATATAAAAAAAGCTCCCACATTGTGGGAGCTTTATCCAAATCAACTAATAAAACTACTTGTTCACAACAAGTTTGTGTGTTTCTGTAGTATTGTCTGAAACAATCTGCATAACATATGTTCCTGAAGCAACACCATTCATGTCTATTTCAACATTCATATTGTCTGCTTTTATTTCTTTAACCAGTTTACCTGTTGCTATTTCATAAATAGAAATATTGGCAGATGAATTATAGTTAGAAGCCAGATCTATGGTGAAAATTCCATTTGAAGGGTTAGGATATACCATACTTTTGTTTGCAGTAACAAAATCATCTGTTCCTGCTGTAGTACAATTTTCCTGAGCTTCATAAGCACCAATATCGCGTCTTCCGTTAAATACTGCCATTCCGTTTTGGTCAGCACTGTCATCTTCAGGATCACCCATATCAGCCGCAGGGCTAGGGCAGCTTAAAGTATGTACCGGAGTTCCGCCTTCAGTTTCAGTAAGTGCAGAAAGTCCAATTTCAAGAGGTAATGTAATACTTCCCATTATATCACTATCTATACCTGCAAAAACAGATCCGTCTACAATTCCAACAAGATTAAATCCGTTAGATGTTATAGTACTTTCTCCTTCACCAAACAGGTCGGCACCTGATAATACTGCTGTATTTCCTGCTACGATGCTGTTTTTTAAACTTACAGCGTTCATTCCTTCGGTAGAAATACCACCTCCGCTTATAGTAGCAGTATTTAATGTTATAGTATTTGCATTAAGGGTTAATGCTCCTGTGTTGTAAATTCCGCCACCATTTGTTAATGATGTATTGCCTGAAAGTGTACTTACCATAATTGTAGCAGAACCACCTTTAAGATAAAGTCCTCCGCCATGTGCTAAAAGTCCTGTGGCAGCATTTAGTGATACCGTAGAGTTGCTTAAATTAAGCGTACCTCCATTATTATAAATACCAGCGCCACCATCATTATCACTTAATCCCGCTGCGATATTACCTGTAATATGTGCATGTGATACCGTCATTGTACCCGATCCGTTCCATAAACCACCACCTTGTACAGCAATATTTTCGCCTATTACACCTCCTGTAACAGTTACATTACCCATACCTGTCATGTGTATACCACCTCCATTACCAGGTGAATTACCTGCATTATTAAGAGTAAGCATTACGTTTGTAAGGATTACAGAGCCATCGGCACCTCCGTTGTCTTCAATTCCTCCACCTGCACGTGTTGATGTATTAAGAGTAATTTCGGCATCATCTATAGTTACAGTACCTCCAACATCATTTAATATACCACCACCGCTACCGGCAGCACCATCGGCAGTATTGCCTGATATAACAGTATCTGCATTAATATCCAGCATTCCGCTAAGATTATAAATACCACCACCACCTTGGTCAGAGCCTGCTCCGCTTGCAGTGTTGTTAGCAATTACAGTTCCGGTAATCGTCATAGATCCCGATCCGTTCCATAATCCACCACCTTCAGAACCTGCTTCATTGTCGCTAACTGTACCACCTGATATAGTTATATTACCAGCTCCTGTTACGTGCAATCCGCCACCATTACCAGGAGAGTTATTTGTTGTATTTCCATTTAACATTACATCTGTCAATGATACAAAACCTACAGTACCTGAGTTATCTTCAATACCACCGCCTGCACGGTTAGATATGTTTCCGCTGATTTCTGCTTCTGTTATAGTTACCGTACCATTTACATCGTTAAGGATACCACCACCACTACCGGAAGCACCGTCAGCAGTATTATTGCTTATTACGGTTTCAGCATTTATCATAAGGTTTCCGCTAAGGTTATAAATACCTCCGCCACCTTGGTCTGCAGCATCACCACTTGCGGTATTTTCAGTAATTAGCGTTCCTGTAATTGTCATTGTACCAGAGCCATTCCATAAACCACCGCCTTCAGACATTGCTTCATTGTTGCTTACTGTACCACCACTGATAGTCGCATTGCTGCTTCCTGTAATATGCAGTCCTCCACCGTTACCCGGTGCAGAACCTGTAGTGTTTCCATCAAGAGTTGCATCATTAAGCATGATTGTTATTGCAGTAGCAGCATTAACTTCTATACCACCACCGGCTCTGTTGGCCATGTTGTTAGATATTGTACTGCCATTTACTGTAAGCATACCATCGGTACCTACAAATATACCACCACCGCTTCCGGACGCTCCTGATGCAGTATTGTTGGTAACTAAAGAGGCATTAAGAGTAACGCTTCCGTCGGCTACATAAATACCACCACCGCCATTTGTAGCGGCAGCACCATTTGCAGTATTGTCAGAAATTGTAGTGTTGTTAATTAAAAGGGTACTTCCGGATGCAGAAATGGCCCCGCCATTATCAGTTGCAGAGCCATCAGTAAGCGTTAAGTTATTTATTGTAACGTTGCCGCCTGTTATAAGTAAAATACGCGTTGTGCCGCCACCGCTGATAATAGTGTTTTCGGCATCGTTTCCATTGATAACAACGTTTTTGTCAATCATTACTTCGCTTGAAAGTGTGATTGTAGTTCCGTTTAATGAAGTATCAAAAAGAATAGTTCCGTCAGCAGCTACATCAAGTACTGCCTGCCTGAAAGAACCTGCTCCTGAATCATTAGCATTTGTTACAGTAATTGATTGTGCATTTGCCGATAAAGCAAAAAACAAACACAATCCTGTAACCATTTTTAAATAAGTAATTGTTTTTTTCATAGTATATAATTAGTGTTAATTGTACATATCTAAGCTACGACGATATTGTCTTAAAGGTTTTTAATATAAAGGTTAAATAAAACTTAATGAAACTGTAAAATTTATGCGAAGTGTTGCTATGTTTAGGATAGCGTAAAAAAGAATATCTTTACGTTAACAAAACTTTATAATTATTTATATGAAAATAAACTTAAAATCGGGTGCAGGAGAATTGCTTTTTGGAATGAAAGAGAAAGATGTAAAGGCTGTTTATGGTGAACCAGACAGGCAATTTAAAGATGATGATAAGAATATTATCTATTTATATAACGACAAAAAGCTAAGGCTTACTTTTTATCAGGATGAAGATTTCAGATTAGGATATATTATTATTTCCAACCCTTCATCTGAACTATTTGGTTCAAAAATAATTGGTGAGGCCTGGGAGAAAATAGAAGATCTATGTAATCAGAATGGTATAAAAGATTTTGAAAAAGAATCATTTGATACTGTGGATAATTACTTTAATGAAGATAATTGGATTATATTCAATGTCGAGTATGATGAAGTAATTAAGATAGAGTTAGGGGCTATTATAAACAGAGACGATGAGTTTGACTGGAAGTTTAAACCATAAGTTTATCAATTATAAAGAAAAAGGGATTCCGACGGAATCCCTTTTAGTTTTTTAGTGTTTTAAACAGATTAATTTGTTGCAGGAGGTGTTTCTGTTATCTGTAATTCAAAAATAAGGTTTGCATTAGGCCCAATTCCGCCACGTGGCATACCTCTTTCACCATAAGCAAGGTGAGCAGGAATAAATACAACAGCCTTGTCGCCAAGCGAAAGCAATTCTAAACTTTCAATAAAGCCCGGTATAAGTCCTGTTTTTGTACCAATTGTAAAAGGAAACGGCACATAAGCATGGGCAGCATCTTTTTGCGGAATATAATTGCCACAAGCTTTAGCAACATCTGCATTAGAAGAATCAAACAGAATTCCTGTTCCGTTATCTAAAAATCCTGAATAGGATACATATACCTTAGTTCCGTCAGCAGGTTTTTTACCTGTACCTTTTTCAACGATCATGTATTGAAGACCTGAAGCAGTTTTAGTTGCACTTTTTTTAATGTCTTCAAAATAAGCAGCTTTATCGGCTTTTGTTTTGGCTATTGCCTCGGCTTGTTTTTTCTGTTCGGCGGCTGCCTTTTCATAAAACTCTTTAAATACTTTAGGAGCATCAAACTTTTTAGCGTCTTTACCTACGCGAATAATTTTTATTGTTTTTATTTCGTCGTTTTGCTCTATCGCGTTAACAACATCCTGTCCTTCTATAACATGGCCAAATACGGTATGCATTCCGTCAAGGTGTGGGGTAGGAACGTGGGTTATAAAAAACTGACTCCCGTTAGTGCCCTTCCCTGCGTTTGCCATAGAAAGTATTCCGGGTTTGTCATGCTTAAGTTCAGGATCAAATTCGTCAGGGAATTTATAACCGGGCCCGCCGGAACCATCACCTTTAGGGTCTCCGCCCTGAATCATGAAGTCTTTAATAACACGGTGCCATTTAAGCCCGTCATAAAAAGGCTTGCCTTTATATTCAGCATTTACCATTTCGTTTTTGCCTTCGGCAAGCGACACAAAGTTAGCTACCGTTAGCGGAGTTTTTTGATACTCCAGTTGCAGCACGATTTTACCTTTATTAGTTTCAATTTCTGCATAAAGGCCATCCCCTAATTTTACAGGCGATGCAGATGGAGTAGTGTTACATGAAGAAAACAAAGCCACAAGGCTTAGAAAAAAACTTGTCATTGGTTTCATTTATATTAGATTAATTCTCTTTTACCTCATTTTCCGGTTTAATATCGGTCAGGGTTACGGTACATATAAGCGGCTGATTGGTGCCTATCCTGTTATTGTCTCCATGATAGCCGTAGCCCATATGTGAAGGAAACAGGAATGTTATTTTCTCACCTTCATTCATTAGCTTAATGCCGTCGCGCAGTCCCATCATTATATTTTGCTTATCTACATAATAAACCTGGGGGCGCAACTCAACCTCGCTGTATATAAGGTTTCCTTTTATATCTTTAATTTCATAGTTAAAAAACGCTACATCACCACGTTTTGGCTTTATAGTGTCCTGTGTATTCTCTATTTCATAATGGTACCAATAGCCTTTATCTGAAGCAATATACTTTATATGCGGATTACTCTTTATTATAGAGTCTATTTGCGATTCTTCGCTGGCTACCAGTTTTATATTTCTTTCTATGGATTCTTTCATAAAAGTACCCGATGAATGGGAAATGGGTCTTCTTGCCTGTTGTTGTGAACAGGAAGTAACCATGATTCCCAAAAGAAACAACGGCAATAAAAATACCTTCTTCATTGTATCAGTCAATTTTTGTGTGTGCTAAAGTAGCAATAAATTTCTGTATGGTAGCCTCTAAACTTTCGGTAGATTTTCCACCTGCCGCATTTATGTGGCCACCACCGCTAAAATGCTCGCGGGCATACTGGTTAACATCAAAATCACCTTTAGAGCGGAATGATATTTTTATTATACCTTCGTCTTTGTTTTCGGTAAAAAATGCCGTAAACATAATGTCTTTCATACCCAGGCCATAATTTACAATGCCTTCGGTATCACCTTTAGCGTGGCCAAAGCTGTTAAGCTCTTCCTGGCTAAGTGACGTATAAGATGTTTTATAGGCCGGTAACACTTTCATGTTCTGCAAAGCCCTTGCCAAAATTAAAATTCTGTTGTGCGAATGATTGTCAAACAATAAACTGTGTATGGCAGTGTTGTCAATTCCTTTATCTATAAATTCAGCAACCACCCTATGTGTAGTGCCGGTTGTAGAAGGGTATCGGAAAGAACCTGAATCGGTAACTATACCTGTATAAAGGCAGGTAGCAATAGTTTTATCTATAAGGCTGTCTTCACCTAAAGCGTTTATAAAATGATAAACCATTTCGCAGGTTGAACCATATGAAGTATCAGAAAATGTATAAGCGGCATAATTACCGGGTTTCTGATGGTGGTCTATCATTATAAATGGCGACTTTAATTCTTTAAGCACAGCTTCCATTTGGTCGCCTGTACGGCTGAGTACATTAAAATCGAGAGTAAATATAAGATCAGCCTCTTTAAGTATTTTTGTAACTGCTTCGGTTTCTTTTTCAAATACCCTTACTTTTTCTGATGATGGAAGCCATGCTAAAAAATCAGGAAATTCGTTTGGGGTTATTACTACAGGCTCATGGCCTTTATATTTTAAGAAGTGATATAGCCCCAGTGTAGAGCCCATAGCATCGCCATCAGGGTTACGGTGGGGTATAATTACAATTTTTTTAGTTAAGGCAAGTAACTGCCTAACACCACTAATATCGTCCGGATTCATCATTTTGCGAATTTACATTTTTTTCCCTTATTGCCAATGTTTAGTTTTCAGGGTTTAAAACTTTCAAAAAGGCGGGTAACGTCAAAATAAAACCCATTAATATTATAAGAGTTTTCGGCTAGGGTAAGGTAATCATATTTTTGTTCTATAAGCTGTTGCTCGCCACCAAAACGAAAACCGAGAATATCCAGTATTTCATATTCATTTCCGGTACTTATTACATAAAAACTATTTTCTTTAGTAATGCCATCTCCTGTACTAAGTATTGCATCTATAATTATACCTGCCTGGGTTTCTTCCACCTTGGCTTCTTTAAACTTTTCAAGCTGTTTAAAAGCATACATACGATACTCTTTTATACGTATGTTAAAGGGAAAATCTTTTAAAACCTTTTCAGATACTTTTATAAGTTTTTCCATCGTTTTGGTATCTGTTTTTTCACTTCGCAATATTTCATAAAGTTCATCCTGGGAATCGGATATGCTGTATGGAGAATAAGAAGGCTGAAAAGAGTATCCGTAATATAAATGTCTTTTTTCTTCTATTGTCATGGTGCTGTCCGCACGGTTATAGCGATCAAAAAGAGATTCAAAATAATAAGGTGATTTTTTATTGGCTACATTTTTTTCTATCTGTCTGTAATCAGGTTTAGAAAAATCTTCTGTTTGTGAAAATGCTGTTATAGAAAATAGCAATGCAAATAGCAGTATGTATTTTTTCATTGTGAAATAATTATCCCATAAAGGTAAAAAAAGAAACCATATCATAAATGAAAAAAAGGCAGCAGTGATTACTGTGCCTTTATTCGTGTTGTTATGGTTGCGGTTTAGCTTAGTCTTTCTATTGCTTCCGGAGTGACAGGGGTAAAGAAGTTAATCAGGTTGCCATCAGGGTCTCGAAATACTAGAGAGCGATTACCCCACGGCATTGTTGTAGGTTGCTGCACTATATCTTTAGTGATATTTTTAACGGTGTTGAAATTCTCATCTACATTTTCAACACGAAATTCTATGATCACGGTTTTATTGCTTTCCGGTTGGGCAATAGCCTCTCCAAAAAAGGCTAATGTTTTTGTGGTGCCTATGGCAATTGTAGCTAATCCTATTCTGATTTCAGCGAAGTCTTCAGTATACCACTTTACTGTTGCTCCTGTAATTTTTTCGTAAAAATCTGCCAATCGTTTAATGTCGGCGGTTATAATTCGCAATGATTGTAAGTTCATATAGTTGCTTTTTAATAATTAATACTGCAAAAATATAAGCGCATAATGACAACAGTATGTCAGCAGAAGTTTATGTGAAGTAATAAAAAAAGAAACGGCCGTGTAATTATACACAGCCGTTTCCTCTTAAATATAAGAACCTTTTTATTACAGTTTTTTAAGAAACTCAGTTTTAAGTACCATAACTGTTTTTTCTACCTTGCCTTCAATTTCTTTTTCATCATCGGTAAGGCGTATGTTTTTTACGGTTGTACCTCTTTTAATTACAGAAGACGAACCTTTTACTTTAAGGTCTTTTATAACCGTTACGCTGTCGCCTTCATTTAAAATGTTTCCGTTGCTGTCTTTTACTTCCATAAAGTGTGGTGTTATTATTTCCGACAAAATTATATTTTTTTTGCAGCTTTAAGCTTCTTTTTTGTTTTAATGTAAATTACAGGAAAGCCATTGTAATAATTAAAGTTGTTTATTATTAGAATTTTACGGCTCTCAAAATATTTAAGAATCCTTAAGTTGAAAATAACGAGCAGAAAAAAAGTTTTTTTCTGTAAAACCTGTTTAAAATTCTTTTAGAAACAGCATATTCTAAAAGAATTTTACTAAAAAATAATCAAAATAAAAATCCTTAAATCTCACTTTTGCATTTCAATTATAAGCATTACTTTTGCGCATGCAACATAACGTACTTATTTTAGATTTCGGTTCGCAATATACTCAGCTTATTGCGAGAAGGGTTCGCGAGTTAAATATCTTCTGCGAAATTTTCCCTTACAACAACCCTCCGGTTGATTTATCATCATACAAAGCGGTAATATTATCGGGAAGCCCATTTTCTGTAAGGGCTGAAGATGCGCCACAC
The DNA here is from genome assembly GCF_024054175.1 of Flavobacterium sp. NRK1. Lineage (GTDB taxonomy): Bacteria > Bacteroidota > Bacteroidia > Flavobacteriales > Flavobacteriaceae > Flavobacterium. The sequence continues at coordinate 172,019 of NZ_JAMXLA010000001.1, read as the reverse complement.
CCCGATCTTTCACAAATTCGTGGTAAACTGCCTTTGCTGGCTGTTTGTTATGGTGCACAGTATCTTGCCCATTTTCATGGAGGTGAGGTCGCCCCATCTAATATTCGAGAATATGGGCGTGCCAATCTTTCTTTTGTGAAAGAAGATGAACCTTTCCTAGAAGGTGTTTCGGCAGGGAGCCAGGTTTGGATGAGCCACAGTGATACTATAAAAAAACTGCCTGAAGGTGGAGTAGTATTGGCAAGTACAAAAGACGTGGAAAATGCAGCTTACAAAATTGAAGGTGAAACAACGTATGCTATACAGTATCACCCTGAAGTATACCACTCTACAGATGGTAAGCAAATGCTTGAAAACTTTCTTGTGAAAATTGCAGAAGTGCCACAAAACTTTACTCCTGATACTTTTGTTGAGGATATTGTTGCCGAGCTTAAAGCAAAAATAGGCAATGATAAAGTAGTACTTGGGCTTTCCGGGGGGGTAGATTCTACCGTTGCGGCAGTACTTTTAAATAAAGCTATTGGTGCAAACCTTTATTGTATTTTTGTTAATAACGGATTGTTAAGAAAGGACGAATTTGAAAATGTTCTTCACCAATATAAAGATATGGGATTAAACGTGAAGGGGGTAGATGCTGCCGACCGTTTTCTTTCCCAACTTGCAGGTATAGATGACCCTGAAACAAAGCGTAAAACTATAGGCCGTGTATTTATTGAGGTATTTGATGACGAAGCACATTTACTTACAGATGTAAAGTGGCTGGCGCAGGGTACTATTTATCCTGATGTTATTGAGTCGGTTTCTGTAAAAGGGCCATCGGCTACAATTAAATCGCACCACAATGTTGGCGGTCTGCCTGACTTTATGAAACTGCAGGTGGTAGAGCCGCTACGTATGTTATTTAAAGATGAGGTAAGACGTGTTGGAGCTACTTTAGGTATAGATCCGGAGCTTTTAGGTCGTCACCCTTTCCCGGGGCCAGGTCTTTCTATCAGGATTCTTGGTGATATTACACCTGAAAAAGTACGTATTCTTCAGGAAGTAGATGCTGTTTTTATTAACGGGCTTAAAGAACACGGACTTTATGATAAAGTATGGCAGGCTGGAGCAATCCTGCTTCCTGTAAACAGTGTAGGTGTTATGGGTGATGAGCGTACTTATGAAAAAGTTGTTGCGCTTAGGGCTGTAGAATCTACAGATGGTATGACTGCTGACTGGGTTCACCTTCCGTATGAATTCCTTATGAAGGTTTCTAACGAGATAATAAATAAAGTAAAAGGCGTAAACCGCGTGGTATATGACATTAGTTCTAAACCACCGGCCACAATTGAGTGGGAATAAGCTTTATATAATATTGAAAGCCGTGCATTTTTTGCACGGCTTTTTTATATCAGTACGGATATGTGCTCTCAGTTTTCATGTTTAGTCTAAAATTATTACTTTTAGGTTTTCCAATTACTAAGATTACTTATTTTATGAAAAAATTATTACTATTACTTTTTACGCTTTGCCTGTTTAATACCGTTGAGGCGCAGGAGGAAACAGAAACAACAGATGTACCTGCAGATGGCGGACTAATAGATTATGATACTTATTTTATAGATCATGTAACTACAATGGGAGAAAGGATTATTATGATCTCCAGGAAATATATGGTAGATCCGGATGAGATATATAAATATAATGAAATACAAATGGACAAAATGGGCATTGCCCCGGGGCAGACATTAAAAATTCCATTGCATGAATCACATAAAAAAGACCTTGAAAAATTTAAAGAACAACTGATAAAACAAAACGGGGGCAATCCTATACAAGTACCAGCAGTGCCTCCACTTAAGAAAAAAACAGAAGATGAAGAAGAAGAGGATTATTAGTCCTCTTTTTTATATAAAATGCTTTTGGTATGTGTTTTGTATTTTTAACTGAAATTTATAAGATAAAACTACATTGTAGTTGCTGTAAAACCTAAATTTGCATTTGTTAAATTGTTCTAAAAAGACCACACTTATGAAATATATCGTGATTTTTATTTTTTCACTTGCCCTGCTGTCAACGCCCGCTTATGCACAGGATTATAAAAAGCATAAAGTAGAAAAAGGGGAAACTGTTGTAAGCATAGCAAAAAAGTATAAAATTACTCCTTACGATATTTACAGGCTTAATCCGGACTCTAAAAACGGAATAAAAGAAAATACATTTTTACTTATACCCGGAGCTACAAAAGTTCCTGTTTCGACTCCTGAAAAAGAAAAAACTACCAAAGTAGCAAATACTATTCATGAAGTGCAGCCAAAAGAAACGCTTTTCAGCCTTTCTAAAAAATATGATGTATCTATAGAAGATATAAAAAAAGCTAATGGTACTGTACTGGAGAATGGATTGCAGATAGGGCAAAAAATAATAATCCCGATTAAAGGCAGTGGTGTGGCAGCTCAGGTTAAAGCTGAGAAAAAAGCAGAAAAAAAACCTACCTATCCTTCTTATTTTTATCATGTTGTTGAAGCCGGAGAAACCAAGTATTCTATAGCTAAACAATATGGCATGACCCTTCAGCTGCTTGAAGAACTTAATCCTGAAGTTAAAGATACTTTACCATTAGGCTTTAAGTTAAAGCTAGATAAAAATGCCCTGCTTAAAAAGGAAGATATACAGCCAGTAACAGAGCAGCCCGTAAAAGAGGCATATGTAGAATATACCGTAAAAGCTAAAGAAACTTTATACAGCCTTACGAGAGACAACAATCTTACTGAAGCTGAATTTTTTGCATTAAATCCGCAGGCTAAAGAAGGTCTTCAGGAAGGTATGGTTATTAAGTTGCCGGCTTCATCCGGCATACTTTCGCCAGGCGCTGTTGTAAATACAGCAGACAAACCTGTTACAAATCTTCTGGCTTCTCTGAAAAAATCAGAACAAAGACAAATCGCCCTTTTGCTGCCTTTTAATATTGCAAGAATAGAATCGGATACTGTACGTTCCAAATTATTGCGAAGCGATAAGTTTCTTAATATGACACTTGATTTTTATGCGGGAGCTCTTATGGCAATAGATTCAGCAAGAGTATTAGGGCTTCCTTTAAAAGTAAAAATACTGGATTCTAAAGAAAGCAGAACTACATCTGATGTAAGTGCTCTTGCATCTGGACTATCTGGTATGGATGCGATTATTGGTCCGTTTTTCCCCGGTAATGTAGAAACGCTTGCAGCTATGCTTTCTTCAAAAAATATTCCTGTAATATCTCCGCTTTCTAAAGAAGAGGCGAGGGCATATCCTAATATGTTTCAGTCAGTACCAACATCAGACAGAACAAGAGGTGCCATGCTGGAATATCTTAAATCTAAAAATGGTAACATAATAGCCATGGTAGATGCTAAAAAGGCAAGTTCAAAGCAATTTATTCAGGCTAATTTACCAATTGCAAAATTTGCTCCTCTTAATGCAGATGGTACCATTATACCGGATGGACTCAAAGCACTTTTGGTAAAAGATAAAGTTAATTATGTTATACTTGAAACCGAAAGGATAGGTATGATGGCGGGAACTACAAAAACACTGATGGATGAACTTGGTGAATACCAGATTCAGCTCGTTGTATTAGAAAGATATGATGCCTTTGACAATGATGAGATGCCGGTTTCAAGGTTAACGGGCTTAAAAATGCTTTATCCTTCTGTAACTAATGACAGCAATACTCAACAATCAGAGTTGTTTGGAAAAGTATTTAAAGAAAAAAATAATATAATGCCTAATCAGTATGCAACAAGAGGTTTTGACCTTACGTTTGATACGATCCTTCGCCTTTTTCAGGCCGAAAGCTTTAAAGAGGTGATGGCAGTAAATGCATCTGAACAGGTAGAAAATAAATTTGCATATATAACTGAAAAAGGAAGCAATTATAATACAGGGGTTTATATCCTGTATTATGACGAAGATTTAACTATTAAACTGGCAGAATAATTATGACATCTAAAGTAACATATTTAGGAGAGTTAAGAACATCTTCTGTACACATACAGTCTGGCAACGAGATTATTTCAGATGCACCAACAGATAATCATGGCAAAGGCGAGGCTTTTTCACCAACAGATGCTGTTGCCAATGCATTGGCAACATGCATGTTTTCTATTATGGGAATTAAGGCTCGCGATTTGGGCGTTAATCTTGAAGGTTCTACGGCTGAGGTTACAAAAGTTATGCAGCCAAGCCCAAGAAAAATAGCAAAAATAGAAGTGATTTTTAATATGAAATCAGATGCTGACGAAAAGTCTAAAGAAATACTTGAACGTGTTGCAAAAACATGCCCTGTGCATTTAAGCCTTCATCCGGATATTATTCGCGATATAACATTTAACTGGTAATAGTAGGGTAAATCCTTATTTGTATATAGTTAAAATCCTCCTGTAAAGGGGGATTTTCTTTTATATAAGCATACTAATTTTGAGAATGGAAACCATTAAATGCTAATTTATGAGAACAATTACACAATTTTTAAAATGCACTGGTATAGTATGTTTTATGTTTACGGCTTTACTCTTTTCTTCTTGCGAGGATGATAGTGATGAGGGTACGAATAATAACAACAATTCTTCTTTAAAGGGGGTATGGACAAGGCTGCCAGGGCCAAGTGGCGACAGGACAGATCTTGCAATAGGAGGTATAGAAGGAGAATCGTCAGAAAGGGTATATATGTGCGAAAAACAAGGTTCTACTGCTGCGGGACTGTATAAAGGCTATATAGATGGTCATTATATTACCTGGGACGCAGAGTACGGCCTGCCGGATACTTATATTGAAATAGTAGGAGGTAAGCTTGAATTTTCTTACCCTGACTGTAGTTTTTGTTTGGTAACCGATTATGAAAGAGGTTCATGGGGAGGTGATTGCGGACTGCTTCAAAATGGAGGTGGTGGTACAACAGAAACTACAGGGCAGGTTATGTTCTGGACTCAAAATGATTTAGGATGCGGTACTATAACGGTAAATGTAGCCGGAAACGGAGGCAGTATTACAGGTTATTATAGTTCGGGAGCACCTTCATGTGGTGCGGCATATGGAGCTAACTTTACACTTCCTGCAGGTAATTACAGCTTTACGGCAAGTTGTAGTTCATACAATTGGGATGGTAATGTAACTGTTACTGCTGGTGGATGCTTTAAAATGCAGCTCACTCAATAAAAATTCATTTTGCAATGATGGATTGGGTTAGTTTATTATTGTAGTAACTTTGCCTCTTTTTTCAAAGAGGCATTTTTATTTTTAAACCTTCATTTATTTTGGATCAGCAGAAAGAATTTTTAATTAAACTGGCACATACAAAAATGCCTTTTGGTAAATATGAAGGACGTTATTTAATTGAGCTGCCCGAATATTATGTTGTATGGTATCATAATAAGGGGTTTCCGGCGGGGCAGTTAGGGCAAATGCTTCAGCTCGTGTATGAACTGAAACTTAACGGGCTCGAAAATATAGTGAGGAACATACAAAGGCAATATCCTAAAAAATAACTTTTTAATTAAGTAATATGTCAATTGTTTAATTGCTAAATTAAATGACTGATATATTAAAAATTAGAGCGACAGTTTGGCAGAAAACTATTATTTAGCATTATTATTGACTGTGGAATATTAATAATGCAAATAAGAAAATGATTGTAGTGTTACTTTAAATAAGAGCTACAGTAAACAATCAAAAAAAATACGTACTTTTGCCACGTTTTTTACAACAGCAACACAACACATATTTTTACAAATGAATCAGACAAAGTATATTTTTGTTACAGGCGGTGTGTCTTCTTCTTTAGGAAAAGGAATTATAGCAGCATCACTGGCAAAACTACTGCAGGCAAGAGGTTACAGGACAACAATCCAGAAATTTGATCCATACATTAATGTAGACCCGGGTACCTTAAACCCTTATGAGCACGGAGAGTGCTATGTTACTGACGATGGTGCAGAAACGGATCTTGACCTTGGCCACTATGAACGATTTTTAAATGTGCCTACTTCTCAGTCCAATAACGTTACTACAGGAAGAGTTTACCTTTCGGTTATAGAGAAAGAGAGAAGAGGAGAATTTCTTGGTAAAACCGTACAGGTAGTACCTCATATTACAAACGAGATTAAAGAACGCATGCAACACCTGGGCAATACAGGTGACTATGATATTGTTATTACCGAAATAGGTGGTACGGTAGGTGATATTGAATCATTACCGTATATCGAGTCGGTAAGGCAGTTGGTTTGGGAACTGGGTGAAAACAATGGTATTGTTATTCACTTAACGCTGGTTCCGTTCCTGGCTGCTGCGGGAGAGCTTAAAACAAAACCTACCCAGCACTCTGTTAAAACATTAATGGAAAGCGGTATTAAAGCCGATATTCTGGTTTGCCGTACAGAGCATGAACTTTCATCTGACCTTCGCCAGAAACTGGCATTGTTTTGCAATGTAAAAAGAGAAGCGGTTATACAATCTATAGATGCTTCTACAATATATGATGTGCCAAACCTTATGCTTGAAGAAGGCCTTGACAGGGTTGCACTTAAAAAACTTGATCTTCCTGAGAAAAACACTCCGGATCTTAAACAATGGAACCAGTTCCTTTTCAGGCTTAAAAATCCTAAACATACTGTAAACATTGGTCTTGTAGGTAAGTATGTAGAACTTCAGGATTCCTATAAATCAATACTTGAAGCGTTTATCCATGCAGGTTCTGCTAATGAAACTAAGGTAAATGTTATAAGTATCCACTCTGAATATATTGACAGAGACAATGCTGAAGAAAAACTAAGCGGACTTGACGGTATATTGGTTGCTCCCGGATTTGGTGGAAGAGGAATTGAAGGTAAAATAGAAACTGTTCGTTACGCAAGAGAAAATAAAATACCTTTCTTTGGTATTTGTCTTGGTATGCAGATGGCAGTTATAGAATATTCGAGAAATGTATTAGGGTGGAAAGATGCAAATTCAACAGAAATGAATGAACATACTCCACATCCGGTTATTAATATAATGGAAGAGCAGAAAACCATAACCAATATGGGTGGAACTATGCGTCTTGGTGCCTGGAAATGTACTATAGAACCAGATACTCTTGCAAGTACTATATATAGTGGCCAGGAAGAAATATTGGAGCGTCACCGCCACCGTTATGAATTTAACAGCGCTTACATGAAGGATATTCAAAATGCGGGACTTAAATTATCGGGCGTTAATCCTGACACAGGCCTTGTAGAAATTATAGAGATTGAAAGCCATCCATTCTTTATTGGTGTTCAGTATCATCCTGAATATAAAAGTACAGTGGCTAATCCGCATCCGCTTTTTGTAAGTTTTGTAAAAGCGGCAGTAAATAAAAAGAGCAAATAATAATATTTTGTCTGCCAAAGAGATAAAGTAAAATAATTTTATAATGGAAGAAAAAAAGTTAGATTTAAAAACAATAGTAGGCTTTGGTCTTATAATGCTGTTACTATTGTGGATGATTTACAACAATACTGCCGAAAATGAAAAGGCACGTCTTGAAAAAGAGAAACAAGAGCAGATAGATAAAGCTAAACAGCCGCAACTACCTGAAAAAAGTACCGCTTCCATAGTAAAAGATTCTACTTTAAACGATTCAGTAAATGTTGAAAAGCTTAAAGGTTCGCTGGGAGCATTTGCTTACAGTGCTTCACTTCCTTCTGCTAAAAATAATGTAACTGAGCTTAAAAGCAAATTGCTTACATTAAAAATAGCTAATAAAGGAGGATATATACATGAAGCTGTTATAAATGACTTTGAACAGCTTTCTAAAGATTCCGGTAAAAAAGTTGAGCTTATTAAAAACAATAATGCTAACCTTAATCTTCAGTTTAAGACGCAGGATAACAGAATACTTAATACTAAAGATCTTTACTTTGAACCAACTCTTACAAAAGAAAACGGGAATGACGTTTTAACGATGCGCCTTAAAGCCGGTGCAAACCAGTTTTTAGAGTATCGCTATGTATTAAAGCCTAATGATTACATGATGGATTTTTATATCCGTTCCCAAGGGCTTTCGCAAATAGTTGATACTTCTAAACCTATGGATTTAGAGTGGATGCTTAAAACATACAGAAATGAAAAAAGCGTTACTTATGAAAACAGGTATACCAAAATAGTTTATGAACACGAAGGCGGTAAAGACAGCAGTCTTAGTGAAGGCTCTAAATTGGATACTGAAAAAGCGGAAGATGTAACTTATATTGCTTTTAAACAGCATTTCTTCACTTCTATACTTTTAACGGAAACACCATTTAAAACAGCAGATCTTACTTCTGAAAATCTTGTAAAAGATGAAAAAACAGATACCATTTTTACTAAAAAATTCATAGCAAAAATGCCGCTTGAATTTAAAGGCGGTGAATTAAGCTATAATATGAATATGTATTATGGTCCTGCTAATTATGATATACTTAAAGGGTATGAAAATAAAAACCTTGACGAAATAATGCCGTTAGGCTGGGGTATATTTGGTTGGATAAACCGTTGGATATTTATTCCTGTTTATGGTGCATTAAGTGGTTTCCTTCCTCATGGTATCGCAATTATTTTATTTACAATTCTTGTTAGGCTTGCAATGTCTCCGGTTACCTATAAGTCATATGTTTCGCAGGCTAAGATGAAGGTACTTCGCCCTGAAATTGCAGAACTTAACGAGAAGTATAAAAAAGACCCAATGAAAAAACAGCAGGAAACTATGAAGCTGTATAATAGTGCAGGCGTTAATCCTATGGCAGGATGTCTCCCCGCATTAATGCAGATTCCGGTATTCTACGCATTGTTCCAGTTCTTCCCGTCTTATTTTGATCTAAGGCAGAAAAGCTTCCTTTGGGCAACAGACCTTTCTTCTTATGATTCTGTTTACCATTTTTCTAACGGGTTCAGACTTCCGTTTTATGGTGACCATGTTAGTTTATTTCCAATACTTGCTTCGGTAGCTATATTCTTCTATATGAAGATGACAACAGGCGATCAGTCTATGTCTGCCCCTCAGCAGGAAGGTATGCCGGATATGAGCAAGCTTATGAAGATCATGATTTACATATCTCCGCTTATGATGCTTATATTCTTCAACAACTACGCATCAGGTTTAAGTTTGTATTACTTTATATCTAACCTTATTACAATAGGTATTATGCTTGTAATTAAAAATTACATTGTAAAAGATGACAAGATACATGCTAAAATACAGGCGAACAAAGCCAAACCTAAAACTCAGGGCCGTTTTCAGCGTAAAATGCAGGAGATGATGGAACAGGCACAAGAACAGCAAAAATCTAAACAGATTAAAAAATAAAATACTTAAAAGCACTCTTCGGAGTGCTTTTTTTAAATGTGGCTTATTTTTGGATATAATAAAAAAGACATAAATTCGATTAATAGAAAACAAAACCAGTATATGAAAAACAAGTTTATAGCTTTTATATTTTTATTATTTATAAGTTTTGGTGCTTTCGCACAAAATATAAACCAGACAGATGCTGCCGGTAAGCGTAACGGAGTTTGGAAAGGCACTTATGAATCTAAAAGGCCACGTTATGAAGGCATGTTTGATCATGGTAAAGAAACGGGTACTTTTAAATTTTTTGAAGATAATAAAGCATCTACACTTACTGCTACAAGAACATTTGCTGCTGACGGATCATGCATAACTACTTTCTTTGATGCCAAAGGGAAGAAAATTAGCGAAGGCAAAGAGGTAAATAAACTTAAAGAGGGTGAGTGGAAGTTTTATGCTGAAGGGACCGAAACATTACTCTCTACTGAACCTTACAATAAAGGAAAATTAAATGGGGTTAAAAAGGTTTATTTTTCAAACGGCAATTTGGCTGAAGAAGCTGCTTATGTTAACGGAGTTAAAGAAGGTATTTATAAACAATACACCGAAAAGGGGATTGTATTAGAAGAATCTATTTACAAGAACGATAAGCTTAATGGCCCGGCAACATTTAAGAATGCGCATGGAGAGGTAGTTAGCCAGGGTCAGTTTTCAGATAATATTAAAACGGGCAAGTGGATATTTTTTGAAAAAGGGAAAATGGTAAAAGAAGAAGATATGAGTAAGCGTAAAGTGCAGCTGGCACGTAAAGAACGTAAAAACTAATTTTTGTCGTACTTTTGCAGAAATTTTTAAGAAAGGAATTAAAATGAAACGTGTAGTAGTAGGGCTATCCGGTGGTGTAGATTCGAGTGTTGCAGCCTACCTGCTTCAGGAACAGGGTTACGAAGTTATTGGCTTGTTTATGAAGAACTGGCATGATGAAGCTGTTACAATTTCTAATGAATGCCCATGGCTTGAAGACAGCAATGATGCTTTACTGGTGGCTGAAAAACTGGGCATACCATTTCAGACAGTTGACCTTAGCGAACAATATAAAGAACGTATAGTAGATTATATGTTCAATGAATATGAAAAAGGCAGAACACCTAATCCCGATGTACTTTGCAACCGCGAGATTAAGTTTGATGTTTTTATGAAGATTGCCCTTAGCCTTGGTGCAGATTATGTGGCTACTGGCCATTACTGCCGTAAAGGAACAATTGAAAAAGACGGTAAGGAAACCTATCAGCTTCTTGCAGGAGTAGATGGTAATAAAGATCAGTCGTATTTTCTTTGCCAGTTATCACAGGAACAATTGGCAAAATCTTTATTCCCCATTGGTGAGCTTACCAAGCCACAAGTGCGTGAAATAGCTGCTAAAATGGAATTGGTTACTGCTGATAAAAAAGACTCACAAGGACTTTGTTTTATTGGTAAAGTGCGTCTTCCTGAATTTTTACAGCAACAGCTTCAGCCTAAAGAGGGACTTATCTATGAAGTAAACGCGGATGTTGAAACGTATACAGCTGCAACTCCACAGTTTAATTCTGTGAAAGAGCAACTAGCTTATGAAGCCAAAAATATAGATTACAGACCGGAAATGGGTAAAGTAGTAGGCAAGCATCAGGGAGCGCATTATTTTACTATTGGCCAGCGTAAAGGTCTTAATGTTGGTGGAACTAAAGAAGGCTTGTTTATTATTGCTACTGATGTAGAAACCAACTCAATATATACGGGACAGGGTGCAAATCATCCCGGACTTTTCCGTAAAGCGTTATTTATTCAGGAAAGTGAGATCCATTGGGTGCGCGAAGACCTTGAGTTAATAGAAGGCGAAACAATGGATGTTATGGTACGAATACGCTACCGCCAGCCATTACAAAAAGCTACCCTTCACAAATTTGATAATGGTATGTACATTTCTTTTGAACAACCGCAGTCTGCCATTACAGAAGGACAATTTGCTGCATGGCATATAGGCGAAGAGCTTATTGGAAGTGGAGTGATTTCGTAAATACGTACTACACGCTTCCTTTTTTTATTAAATTTGCAATAACATGACCTAAACATATTAAACCAACACGAAAACAAAACTTAATGAGTAATAACGTTACTGATGGAATTATCATCAACAAAGCAGAAACTTCAAAGATTGGAACTGTAGATTTTGAAAACCTTACTTTTGGCAACACTTTTACAGACCACATGCTGCTTTGTGACTTCAGGAACGGAGAATGGGAAACGCCTGTAATTAAACCTTATGAGCCTTTTCTTATAGATCCTTCAGCTAAAGTGTTTCATTACGGGCAGGCTATTTTTGAAGGTATGAAAGCCTATAAAGACGATCAGGATGATGTTTGGCTTTTCAGGCCAGATCAAAATTTTGAACGTTTTAATAAATCTGCGGTAAGGCTTGCGATGCCCGAAGTACCCGAAGAAGTATTTATTGGCGGATTAAAAAAGATTCTTGAAATAGAAAAAAACTGGGTAAAAAAAGGAAAAGGCAACTCCTTATATATCCGCCCCTTCATGATTGCCATCGGTTCCGGTGTTGTGGCAGCACCCTCTACACAATACCGCTTCATGATCATACTTTCTCCTGCAAAATCATACTATTCAGGTGAAGTAAAAGTTATTATAGCTGAGCATTACAGCCGTGCCGCTAACGGAGGTATAGGCGCCGCTAAAGCTGCAGGAAATTATTCAGGACAGTTTTACCCAACGAAACTGGCTAACGAGATGGGCTTCCAGCAAATTATATGGACAGACGATGCCACCCATACTAAACTTGAAGAAGCAGGAACAATGAATGTTTTTTTCAGAATAAATGACACTTTATATACGGCTCCCACAAGTGAAAGAATTCTCGATGGTGTAACCAGAAAAAGCCTTATTGAACTTGCGGCGCGTGAAAATATTAAAGTAGAAGTTCGCTCGGTATTGGTAAATGAGCTTATTGAAGCCGCCAATAATGGTTCCCTTAAAGAGATTTTTGGCGCAGGTACCGCTGCTGTAGTAAACCCTATTGTTGGTTTTAGCTATCAGGATAAATACTATGAACTGCCAAAAATTGAAAATTCAGTAGCATTGGAATTAAAAGAAAAACTAAACAACATACAATACAAACTTGCAGAAGATACTTTTGGGTGGACAGTTAAAGTTTAGTATTCAATTGATAGGGATTAATTTTCAATAACCAGTTGACTTTTAGTAAGAATAAAAAAGAGGTCAGTAAATTTAATATTTACTGACCTCTTTTTTATTCTTATGCCTCATATAGCTGAATACTGATTACTCAATACTGCTAACTATTTAAGTATTTCCTCAAAATTAGGTTTAAAATAATTAGGCCCTTTCATAACCTTACCGTCTTCACGATAAATAGGCTTACCATTTTCACCCAGTTTACTCATATTACTGCGCTGTATTTCATCAAAAACTTCTTCTATTTTATATTGCAGGCCATGTTCTATAATTGTTCCACATAATATATAAAGCATGTCGCCAAGGGCATCGGCAATTTCTACAAGGTCATTGTTTTGAACTGCCTCAAAATATTCCTCATTCTCTTCTTTCATCAAATTATAGCGAAGCAGGTTTACCGAATCGCCCAGTGAACCTTTGGGTCTTTCGCTTACACCAAGACCAAAAGAGGTATGGAATTGCTTAACGGAATCTAACTGTTTTTTCATTTTTTATAAAATTTGTGACCTAAAAATAGCTAAAAATACAGGGATAGTATTGTACCTTTGCAAAAAGATTTCAACATGTTCACAACAGGACAAATTAATTTTGCCATATTTTTTATTATTGTTTTTGTAGCTGCTATGATATATGTATATCGTAAAGACCTTAAGCAGCATAAAAAATATTATAAAGGCAGTTATAAAATATTAATTGCGTTTCTTGCTTTTATAGCCATACTGTTTGTATTAAAATCATATTTAAAACATCAGTCTTAAAATATTGTTAATTTTGTAATGCCAAAAATCCCCATTAATGGGGATTTTTTTTTACATTGACTTCTTGAAATTTGCATTAATAACCAATAAAAGAAAAAATCACAAATTATGGAAAATGAAACTCCTGAAATTACAGACAAAACGTTTACAGTAAACTCTGAAAACAGTTATTTTAATTCCACAGGATTATGTCTTAACATTTTATTACCGGCAGCAACAACTGAAAACCCGTATGTATTTAAATATTTTGATGTTTCACAGATAATTGACGGTAAACATAAAAATGCAGTATTTATTTACCTGAAAAAGCATACAGATAATGGTACTGATATTTCTGGCGATGACGACGACAAGACAGAATGTGGCTGCGTTTTTACACACAGTCAGATGTTACCAGTAGATACTCAGGCAGGCTATTCTGCTTTCGATCATACAAAAAAAGATAATGCACTTGTAGTAATATACCATGATAATTCTGAAGATGAAGACGATTGGTTTACCTGTGCTGAAAAGGTATTTGTTGAAGTCAAGACTTTATGGAATAATGCCATAAGCAATGGTAATTTTCAGGATAGCACATGCTTAATTGGTGAAACACCTAAAAAAAGAGGAACTAGTTTTGTTCCACATAATTAATATATGATAAAGCCTTATTTAAAAGTCTTTTTATTCCTGCTTATAAATTTATTTATAAGCAGGATGCATTGTCAGACACAATATTCTGAAAATTTATTATCGATTCGTGAAAAAATAGAATCCGATAAATATAATCAGGCAATGACTGATTTAAAAAACATAAGAGAATCTTCTTTGGCTAAACCAGAAAAGGCCTTTTATAATTTTTTAATGGCTCAATGTTTTGATGCTGATGATAAATTTAATAAGGCTTATCAATACTATTTAAAAGCAAAAAAGCTTTATACTCAAATTGATAGTATAAGTATGGCTATGGACATTAATATGAATATAGCCAATTTAATACACGTTCAAGAAAATCATACTGATATTTATAAAAAGTATTTCAAAGAATATATGGATTATGCTGAAAAAAGCAATAATCTAAAAAAAATTGCCAGAGGCTATCAGGCTCTTGGTAACTTCAGATCAGGAGAAAACAAACCAGAAGAAAGTATTTCATTTTATAAAAAAGCAATTGAACTTTATAGTAAAGCCAATAACAAAAAAGAAGCCAATAAAATATATATAAATATATCAGCAATCTATATTGAAGATTTACATAAACCAGATTCCGCTTTATTTTATCTAAATAAGCAACTTGATGGAATGAAGGATTATGGTGATATTCAAAATCTTTGCTATAACTATGTAAACCAGGCATCAGCTTACTATAATCTAAAAAATTACAATAAAGCAATTGAATACCTTAAACTGGCAGATAACTTACCTATAAAAGATCATCGGTCAATGGTAAACCAGTATATTTATGAGTTTCTTTCTATGAATTATGATTCTATAAGAGATTATAAAAATGCTTATAAATATTTGATGCTCAACAAAAAATATGCTGACAGTATAAATATTGAAGAGCAAAATATTGCTATTAATGATTTAGACACTAAATACAAAACCAAAGAAAAAGAACTTGAAAATACTTTGCTTAAAAGCAAAGTAAAAACCAGCCGCATTTTAATATATTCTATTGCTGTTATTTTATTGGCTATAGTTGTAATTGCTTTTTTAATGATAAAAAATTCCAGAAGAAGGGAAAAAATATCAAAGCAGGAAAAACTTATAGAACAGCAAAAATTTGAAAAAGCGCTAAAAGATTATGAGCTTAACAGTATAGATATGATGCTGGAAGGCCAGGAAAAAGAGCGCCAGCGCATTGCTAACGATCTGCATGATAATCTAGGGAGTATGCTTGCAACACTAAAGCTGAATTTTGAAAACTTAAAGCTCAGAAAAATAGAGCTTAGGGAAGAAGAAAACAAACTGTACGAACGTACCGATGAGCTTATAGAAGAAGCTTACCAAAAAGTACGCCGTATAGCGCATGCCAAAAATGCAGGGGTGTTTGCAAGTGAAGGCTTAATACCTGCCATAAAGAAACTGGCCGAAAAAATATCCATTCCCGGTAAACTGCAATTACAGGTTATATCTTTCGGTTTTAAAGAAAGAATGGAAAACACATTAGAAATTGCTATTTTTAGAACAGTTCAGGAACTGGCAACCAACATAATAAAACATTCTCAGGCTACAGAAGCAACAATACATATGACGGACCATGATGACAACATAAACATAATAATTGAGGATAATGGCGTTGGATTTGACAGCAGTAAAATAAATACTGCCGATGGAATGGGTCTAGCAAACATAAAGAAAAAAATTGCCCAGCTTGGCGGTACGCTTGAAATAGATTCTACCCCGGGTAAAGGAACAACAATAATTATAGATATACCTGTAAATGATTAACGTAGTAATTGCTGAAGACCATCAGTCGCTTATAGACGGTATAAAGATATTCCTTGAATATGAGGATGATATTAAAGTAGTCGGTGAAGCCAATGATGGTGAAAGGCTTCTGGAGATTGTAAGGCTTAGGCAGCCCGATGTGGTGCTAACCGATATACGTATGCCTAAAATGGATGGTATTACTGCTACCAGGTATCTTAAAAAAGAGTTTCCTGACTGTAAGGTTATTGCTTTTAGCATGTTTGAACAGGATGAGGCAATAAACCAGATGCAGGAAGCCGGAGCAGAAGGCTATATTATGAAAAACTCATCGCTAAAAGTAGTTTTGGCTGCTATTAGAACTGTAATGAGCGGTGAAACTTATTTTGATGCCACTATAAAAAACAGTAACCTTAAAAAAACAGATGATGATGTACCATTAAGTAAACGCGAAATGGAAATTGTTAAGCTAATTGGAGAAGGGAAAACATCTCAGGAAATTGCTGATATACTGTTTATTGGCAAAACAACTGTAGATACTCACAGAAAAAACATTCTCAAAAAACTTAGCCTTCAGGGTAAAAGTGAACTGTTGCGCTACTCTATGGAAAAGAAATATGACTTTTAATTTGTAATAATTAACAAATATTTACCTAAAAATACCCACTTATGGGTATTTTTTTGCGTTATACATTATACCAACTTTGTAAAAGTCAATTAGGCATTACATGTCAAAATGCAAAAACCAATGAGTAAAACAACAAAATTTTCAGCGCTTTTAGGCAAAACAAATTTTTTCAGCCGAATCTTTCGCCGTAAAAAAACAGCCTTCGCAAAGCAAAGACGTCTTTTAAGGGGAGATTACAATTTGTTTTAATCTTTATCTATTATAAAATAATAAAGGCTAAAACAATTTAATCATCAGTCAGAATCAATCTATTAAGCACTCTTTTTAAGGGTGTTTTTTATTTTAAATCTTTAGATGAATTTAATTGGCATATTCTTTGTTTAGGGATATTTTAACAACCTTTTTTTAATAAATTTGAAACTATAAATCAATAATTTACAACATGAGAACAAGTACCTACAAATTTATCCTGGCAGCAGCATTAGGTCTTACTTTATCTAATTGCGGAAGCCCAAAAGTATCGCGTGTAAGCGAAACAAGCGTAACCGATCTTAGCGGCCGCTGGAACGAAACAGATTCGAGGCTGACAGCCGAAGACATTACTGCAGAACTTATGGACCACTCATGGTACAGTACTTTTGCTTCTGAAAACGGTGGCAAGAAACCGGTTATTATAGTAGGTATGATTACCAATAAATCACACGAACATATTCCTGCAGAAACGTTTTCTAAAGACATAGAGAAAGCTATAATTAATTCAGGCAGAATGAAACTGGTACAGGCGGGCAATATGCGTGAAGAAATAAGAGCGGAAAGAGCAGATCAGCAAAACTTCGCATCGCAGTCTACCATGAAAAAATTTGGCCTTGAAAACGGTGCTGATTTTATGCTTCAGGGTACTATAAACTCAATAGTTGACTCTAACAAAAAAGAAAAAACAATATACTATCAGGTAGATCTTGAGCTTACTAATATTCAGACTAACGATAAAGTTTGGATTGGCGATAAAAAGATCAAAAAATACATCAAGTAATTCCCCTGAACAACCATGATGGTAAAAACTACCGTTCCCGCTTTTTTTAAAATAACAGCCGTGCTTTTATTGCTTGGGCTACAGTCCTGTGGTACCTACAACACCAAAACCACAATAGAGGCAGATTTATACAATGGCAATTTTAATAAAGCGATAAAGGAGATAGACAATAATAAATTCCTCAACAAGAACAGGAATAAATTGTTGTACCTCATGGAAAAAGGGAAAATTGAGCATTTGAGAGGCAATTATGAGGCAAGCAATACTTTATTTGAACAGGCTTATATCATGATTGATGACAAGATAACTACTAATGCAGGGCAGGTTGTAGCGTCTAATTTAACAAACCCTATGGCACTGCCTTACAAAGGTGAGGATTTTGAAAAAGTAACTATTCACTATTACATGGCTCTAAATTATTTTCATTTAGGCATGCCTAATGAAGCGCTTGTAGAGGCAAAACGAATAGATATTAAGCTGCTGGAACTAAACGAAAAATATCGTACAAACAAAAACAAGTATAGCAGGGATGCTTTTTCTCAAATTTTGCAGGGCATAATTTATGAAAGTACCGGCGATATAAACAATGCTTTTATTGCCTACAGAAATGCAGAAGAAATATATAGCCAGAATGGCGGTAACTACTTTGGCGTACCTATGCCCGAGCAGCTTAAGCAGGATTTAATAAGAACTGCAAAGCAGATGGGCTTTACTGAGGAATATAATTTATATGTAAATAAGTATAACATACAGCCTGACACAAGTGCTAAAGTAGCTAACCCTCAGTTTTCGGCACCTAATGTGGCGGGAGGTGAAGCTGTAATTTTCTGGGAGAATGGCCTTGCCCCCGCCAAAGATCAGATAACATTAACTTTTTCGGCTACTGAACACTGGTTTTACACTTCTTATATGGAAGATGGTAAGCTGGTGGACATCATTTTACCTATTCCGATGGGATTTAATGTAGGAACAGTTAATGCCATTGCAATACCAAAATACCAAAAAAGGGAAAGTTTTTATACAAAAGCAGCTATAGTTACTAGTAATAAGGAAATCCCTTTTCAGCTTGGCGAAGACTTTTATCCTATAGCAAAACAATGCCTTCAGGACAGAATGCTTCGCGAAATTGTAAATATTGTAACACGATTTGCCTCTAAAAAAGCAGCAAGTGAAGGTTTGGCAGCCCTTAGTAAAAGCCTGTTAGGAGATAATAGCGAAGACGGAGCAAGACTGGTAGGCGATATAGCCGGAGCAGTTACCGAAAAAGCTGATACCCGTAACTGGCAATCATTGCCGGGTACTATCAGTTACATCAGAATTCCTTTAAAGGAAGGACAGACTGAATATACAATAAAAAAATACGGTCCGCAGGGTGTTGTAGATACTGATACTATTACCATTCCGTTTAAAAAGGGATTACAAATTGTAAATTATTTTGATCTGGGCAGAACTCAGGTAGTCCCTGCCGGAGCACAAATTCCTGCTGCAACTAGTAATGATTCTGGTTCCAAACCCTAAAATATTTATTATGAAAAAGTTATTGCTATTATTGTTTCTCCTTACAGGCATATCATTATTTGCACAGGAAAATAATGACTGGGATGAGTGGCAGAAAACAAGCTGCTATTCTAAAATATCGTTCAGGATAAAAAGTGAAAAAAAATACGGAGAGCAGTTTCATTGGAAAATACAATTTAAAAATGATTATCCTGAAGTTATCTCATTTAATTATCATGTAACTGATAAACTTGAACAATATAATATTACTACACATCGAAAAACACTCACTGCAAATCAAGTAAGTGATGATATAGAAATTTTCACTAAAGAAGATGATATTTTTTTATTAGTCGATAAATTGAGTTTTTCGCCATATCCTGAAGATCTTGTAGATTGCGATACTAACTAAAAGTCCATTAAAGGACTTTTTTTTGCATTTGGTCGTATATTTTAACACTTTAAAAGATAATTGGTTTGTTCTAAGAAATTATTATAATTTTACAACAAACCAAACGTTTCTAGCCCTATGAAAATTGTTAAATATATATTTCTCTTACTGGTATTATCTGTCGTGGCAGTCTCGGTTTTTATAGCCACACAGGACGGGAAATATGATATAAAAAAAGAGCGTATTATTAAAGCACCTAAAATGGTGTTATACAATTACATAAACGAATACAAAAACTGGGAAAACATTGGTATACTTACAGGCAGCGATACCACTTCTGTATTCAGTTTCTCTGAAAACACATCGGGGAGGGGGGCAGAAATGTCATGGAAAAAAGGCGAAAATACAGGAGAAATAATTACCACCAATACTATTGAAAACGACTCTATAATACAAAAAGCCATTGTAAATGATCTGGATTCTGAAATTTCATGGAGTTTTACGGATACGCTTAAGAGCACAAAAGTAACTGTAAGGGTAAAAGGACAACTCAGTTTTTCTGAAAAAGCAAATGCTATATTAAGAGGCAATAATGTAAATAAAGAACTGGAAGCTTCACTACAAAAAGGATTGGAAAATCTTGACAGCTTCCTTGTTAAGGAACTTACAGAATTTGATATTAAAGTTAATGATAAACTTGTTACCAAATCAGGAACATTTTATCTGGGACAGTCTGTAACTTCTAAAATTGAAGATATTACTAAAAAAGCTTACGATATTTTCCCCAAGCTTTTAGATTTCATGAAAGAGAATAAGATCGTAAAAAGCGGATCTCCTTTTATACTTTATAAAGCATTTGATAAGGAGAAAAACACTGCGTCCTATATGGTTTGTATTCCTATTAGAGATGAAATGTTCACTTCTCCCGGAAGCGAATTTGAAGGAGGCAGGCTACAATCTTTTACGGCGCTTAAAACAACTTTAAAAGGAGATTACTCGCATCTTAAAAAAGCCTGGGATACAGCGAACAATTATATCACTGAAAAAGGACTGGAAGAAAATACTACAGGAACCTATCTGGAACTTTTCACTAAAAACATACAGAAAACAAAGCGCCCTTCTGAATGGGTTACAGATATTTATATACCTATAGGAACACCAACAATTTTACCGGTAATAGAAAATCCTGCCTCACAACCAGCTAATTCAAAACCTACAGTAAATACTCCTGTAACAATTGCATCTAAACCCGCTGTAAAAACAGCGGCGTGGATAATTGATAAGCCCATAACTGCTAAATCTAAAGCTGGAAATGACAGTGGGAACAGCACTAGTACAAAACCTCCAGTAAATACTGCTTCAAAACCAGCTAGCCCTAAACCGGAAACTAATCCTTAATATAACTTACAGACCAGACACAAAAAAATCCCCATCGGGGATTTTTTTATTTTTTTATAATATGCTTTACAACGGTTTCAGCAGAATGAAGCCCAAATAAAGCAGGCATCCAGCTATTAGTTCCGAAAAACGATTTTTTAAAATTTTTGCCATCTGTCATTTCGAGGCTTGTCTGATCAGGCTCTTCGGTAGAGAAAACTACTTTTATCCCCTTAGATATACCTTCCTTTTTAAGACGTTTTCTAACAGTTTTGGCAAGCGGACAATATTCTGTCTTGCTGATATCGGCTACTTTAACCTTAGAAGCCTCATATTTGCCTCCTGCGCCCATATTACTTATAATCTTAACCTTTTGTCGTCTGGCAGAAATAAGCAGGTTTAACTTAGGTGTAATACTGTCTATACAATCCAGTACATAATCATACTGCGGCGTTACTAATTCATAAGCACGCTCAGGAGAAAGAAACTCCTGTATTCTTATAAGATTGAGTTCCGGATTTATATCCATCAGCCTGTTACCTACTATAGTAACCTTTGGCTGCCCCACGGTAGAGTGTAAAGCCGGTAGCTGACGGTTTATATTGGTGATATCTACTGTATCGCCGTCAACAATAGTCATGTTTCCTACTCCTGCCCTTGCGAGAAATTCAGCCGCAAAAGAGCCGACACCGCCAAGGCCTACCACTATTACATGTGCATTTTTTAATTTCTCCAGTCCTTCCTTCTTAAATAAGAGCTCTGCCCTCTCAGTCCATTCAGCCATTTTTAAAAACAGTTTTAAAATTAGTGCTTACAATATTTTTTACTAGTTCAATTTCTATATTCCGTGCTTTCGCTGCCATTTCATAAACCTCATCCAAACTTTCTTCTATCAGATCGGTTTCCATAAAAAATCTGTCTTCCGGCACTTGTGCAAATACTTCCGATAATTCCGGATTGCGTAACAGGTATTTGCCAAAAGAAAGGTAAAAGCCATTATTCAGCAATTGTTGTGCCACCTGTATATTTTTAGAGAAGCCGTGAACGATTATCGGTACGCCGGGCTGAATTCTGTTTTTGATCTCGATCAACTCCTGAAAAGCTGCGACAAGATGCAAAATTACGGGTTTTTGATATTTTTTTGCTAATAGCAAATGTTTTTCGAAAACTTCTATCTGTAATTCAATTGGCTTTTTAATACGTTTATCCAATCCGCATTCACCTATAGCAAGGCAATTAGGCAAAGAAAGTCGTTCTTCAATAATAGCAAAGTGCTCATCAAGTTTATCTTTATCAATATGCCATGGATGAATGCCTGTAGAGAAAAAAGGAACATCAATATCCTCGTAGGGGTAACGGTTTACAATATCGAAGATATTATTGTCTTCTGAAGATTTATGTGTATGAAGATTATAGAGCAGCATTATGTTTTTTTAGCTGTAACATTTTGATTTTGTTTCGCAATGGCTTTTCTATAAATATATGGCAAAAGGCCGATATAGCGATCAGTACCGCTAATTTTAAATAAAACATACCTACCTCATTAAAGTTAATCCCAAGTTTTTCGAAAATCAATTCAATAGTATCATATACAGGCACCATCAAAACGTAGATACCATAACTTATCTCACCCAAAAACACTAATGGTTTTCCTGAGAACAGCTTGCAAAACACACCTGTATTGACAGCCATTAAAAAAATGAATACTGCAAAAAACACTGCCAAAAAACCATCGTGATAATCAATCCCCAGAGAGTATTTTAACAGCATAAATATAATTAGTCCTGCCAGGACAATTAATAAATCATAGTTTCCCTTAATTGATTTTCTCTTTAAAAAAAGCATACCTGTAAGATTCCCAATAAGAAACTGATTAAGATGCATAGGAGGAAAATAGTAAATCAGATCATGACTTTGCGTACCAAAACCCTGATAAAAACCGTTTGACAGAAGATAATTATGCAATACTACTGTACCTGCCCATAGTAATAGTATTGGCAGAATAAGAGTTGTTACATCATATTTTTTTAATATCCTGTTATACAACAAGGGGAATAGCGCATAGAAAAAAACCTCCACCGATAGCGACCATAAAGGATAATTCCCAACAACGGCATGTCCCGGTATCCATGCCTGCAAAAGGCTAAGATTCAGAATAAGATCAGTAAAGGTAACTTTATCTGTGAGCATAATAGCCGCAAAAAAAGGCAGCACAGAGAGTACCAATAATGGATACAATCTTGCAAACCTGTTTTTATAATACCCTACCGCGTCTATCCTGTTAAAATTACTGTAAGCAATCACCATGATAAATCCTGATAATACAAAAAAATAGCTAACCCCCATATTAGCTTTTTCAAAAGCAGCCAATACCAACTCTGTATTAAATGGATAGGCATTAAGCCCAAAATGAAAGATTACTATTCCTAAAGCCGCAATAAAACGGGTAAATGTTAACTGCTCTAATCTCATTGCTTTTCTTTTTCTTTGCTAAAATACAATAAACACTATTTGCAACACATTTTATTTTTAAAATCAAATACTCCACACTTTTCCAACATATTACATTTGGTATATGTGTTTATATTTTTTTGAAATGATAAGGGTTACGATATCAAAAACATTGGCATCTTCCGATGACTTTTGGGTATGGATGTTATAATAAAGTATCAAACTCGGAAACTTTTTATTTTTATGGTCTTTATAATATTTCTAACAGGTGTCTCAAAATAATAATAGCTCAATGTAGATAATATAATAAGCACTGCAAATGATATATAAAATAAATTTTGAGGATCATGGGTTATGTTAAGCTGCCTTACAATAGAAGTTGTTAATCTGAAAACAGGTAATTGAAGTATATAAATACCAAAGCTTATTTCGCCTAATACTATAAAAAAACGTGTATTAAGTACTCTTGTTACTATACCTCTATTTATACACATAAATATTATAAACGGTACAAATATTACCGCCAGTAATCCGTTATGGTAATTTAATCCAAACGGATGATGTTTTAAAAACAAAATAAAAAAAATAATACTTAAAACAACTGCTATATCATATCTTCCGCTTTTGCCTGCCAGTTTCTTTATAAAAAAAACACCCCCCAGATTTCCCATAAGAAAGGCACTTAAATGCATCACCGGGAAAAAAAATATGAACGCATGGCTTGGTGAGGGATAGCCTTTATTAAAAGAAGAATTTGAAAGATAATAAAGTGTCATTTGAGAAATTATCCAGAAAACAATTACTACAATAGTTACCACCCATAACTTTCGCCTGAAAAAAAACTTATTAAACAGAAAAGGAAAAATAAGGTAGAAAAAAACTTCTACAGATAATGACCATGCGGGTCCATTAAAAATAAGTGCTTTTGATGGTATCCAGGCCTGTAACAACGATAAATTTATAATAGCATCTTTAATAATCCCAAAACTAAAATTAGGATCAAAAAAATAGGTTTGTAAAAATAAAATAACAACGGAGAGAAAAAGTAAAGGATAAATTCTTGCGAACCTGTTTCTTAAAAAAGATAATGTATTAATCTTTTCTAATGAACTATAAGCCACAACCATTATAAATCCGGATAAAATATAAAAATAACTTACCCCTACGTTTGCTTGATGAATAATAAAACCTATTTTCTCATTATTGAACGGATAAGCACCCGAACCAAAATGGAAAACAACAATTGCAATAGCTGCTATAAAACGTGTAAAAGTTAACTGTTCTAATCTCATTACCTTTTTTTTTGCTAAAATACAATAAACACTATTTGCAACACATTTTATTTTTAAAATGAAAAGCCCTACACTTTTCAGTATAGGGTATTGCTATATTGTCAGATTGTTATTGAAGTAACACTCTGTTTAGAATAATTTTGAGTGTTTTTAAATTAAAACGATGGAATAAAGTGCAATAAAAGATGAAATAGCAGACAAAACTTGCAAGGTTAAAGATTCTGTATAAATTTGTCACATAAAATCAAATTTTCGTTATATAATGAAAAAATCAATAGTATTAGCAACAGCGGTTATTATACTTACTGCGTGCCAGAAGAATAAAGAGACAGCACCTGAAACACCGGCTGCATCAGCAGAAATAGCTACGGATGCTACATCTACTGTAACGGATTCTGTTGTTCTCCCTGAGACTGAAAATGAAGTGGAAGTAATAGATGTTAAAACTGATTCTGAAAAGAAAACAACTGAGGTTACTACAGTAAAACCTGCAAATGGAGTAGCAGTTGAATATGCTTCTTTTGGTGATAAAATAGTGGCAGATAAAGCACTTACCAAAGAAGATATGATTAAAAAATACAACTCACTTAAACCCGGTGATACAGTTAATGTAAAATTTAAGTCTAAAATTAATGCCGTATGCCAAAAGAAAGGCTGCTGGATGTCTTTAGCATTACCAGGTAGTAAAGAAACTTTTGTTAAGTTTAAAGATTACGCTTTCTTCGTTCCCCTAAATGCTGCCGATCAGGAAGCTATAGTAAGCGGTAAAGCATTTATAAGCGAAACATCTGTGGCTCAGTTAAGACATTACGCTAAAGATGGTGGTAAGTCGGAAGCAGAGATAGCAAAAATAACAAAGCCCGAAGTAGAGTATAAATTTATGGCCGATGGCGTGCTAATAAGTAAATAATGAGGAAGCTTTTATTATTATCCATTCTCTGCGCTATTATTTTTGCAGGTTGCAAACAAAAATCCAATATCAACAAGCCTGCCGAAGTGGTAAAGGAAAAAACTGCTGAAAAAAAAGAGTTTAAAATGTATGAGATGTCAGAAATGGCAGCACTTATGGAGCAGATGTATGTAGATAATATGAGGCTTAAAGAACGTATAACCTCCGGTGACACTATAGGTAACTTTCCTCAACACTTCTTAAAGATACACGCTTCTGCAATGACTGATGAAAGTGAAAATGATGCCTTTTTTAAAGAACAGGCAGCAAAATTTTTAAAAGCCCAGGAACTTATTTATAAAGACTCCGTAAATGCCAAAATGCATTTTAATGATGCAGTATCATCATGTGTAAAATGCCATGAACAAAAATGTGAAGGGCCTATACCCAGAATTAAAAAACTTTATATTAAATAATTGAAACGAGAATTTATAATAACAGAAGACGGATCTGTAACCATACACCTTCCGGAAATGCAGGAAAGCTATCATTCAAAGTTTGGGGCTATTCAGGAGGCAAATCATGTATTTATACACAATGGGCTGAACTTAATACAAGGGCAGCCCATTTCTGTTTTAGAGATAGGGTTTGGTACAGGGCTTAATGCTTTTATAACATATTGTGAAGGTGTAAAAAGCGGACAGATAATTGATTATACAGGAGTAGAGGCGTATCCCGTTACTATTGATGAAATTACCCATCTTAACTATCCATTATTACTGGAAACCCCTAATGGTCAGCAGGCTTTTGAAGCTATGCACAATGCAGAATGGGAAACAAAGACACCTGTAAGCAACATCTTTTCATTAACAAAACGTAAGCAGTTTTTTCAGGATATTAATGATGTGAATAGATATAACTTAATTTATTTTGATGCTTTTGGCTACCAGTTTCAGCCTGATTTGTGGAGCGTGGATATATTTAAACGAATGTATGCTGCCCTTAAAAATGATGGTATATTAGTAACCTATGCATGCAGAACAATTATTAAAAAAGCGATGATTGAAGCAGGTTTTAGCGTAGAAAAAATTCCGGGGCCACCGGGAAAGAGAGAAATGCTGCGCGCATTCAAAAGCTAACAAAATGTTAATAAATTGTTGTTTTGAAAATTTTAACGCTCAAGTGTTGAAAACTATTTCGTTTTCGAAGAATTTTTTTTAGTACATTTACATATCGTTCTTATCAACCGGACTAAATTAAAATAGATAAATTTCATATCATGACCAGACCGATGTTTAGCTATACAAAAACAATTCTGGAAAGCGTAAGCTTTGATCCTATACTGTTTTGTAAGGAGGTAGAAAAAGCAATAAAAATACTTTTACCTTATGAAATTGAACAACTGGTAGAATGGCTTAATAATTTCACGACCGAAAAGCCTGAATTAAAAGCTTGTCTTATTTACGTTGAACAATAAAATTAGAAAGGAGCCAATTGGCTCCTTTATTTTTTGTCTTTCAATAAAAAGAATTAGTTATTGCTTTTTATGTAATGGGCTTGTAATGTCTACGTTCTGAAAAGTTATTGCTCCTTTAACCACACCTGCAATTGTTGTACGCAATGCTTCTATTATATGAAGCTTTAATTCTTTTTTAGAATATATAAGGCTCACCTCACGTGAGGGTCTTGGCTCTTTAAACTGACGAAGTTTATCTTTGTGTTTACCTTCCATATCTAAAGTATGCAGGTAAGGGAGTAATGTCATTCCCAGTCCTTCATCTGCAAGTTTTACCATAGTTTCAAAACTTCCGCTCTCAATCTGAAAATGATTATCAGATTGTAAGTTGCCCGCTTTACAGATATTCAGCACATTATTTCGGAAACAATGGCCATCCTGCAATAATAAAATATTGCTTAAATTCATTTCCAGATCTTCAACCTCAAACTCTTTCTTTTTATATGCGGGGTTGTTTTCGGGTACATAGGCTACAAAGGGTTCATAGTACAAAACTATTTCTTTAATACTTTCCTCGTTTAGCGGAGTGGCTGCAATAGCGGCATCAAGCTGCCCGTTTTTAAGCATTTTTATAATCTCTTCAGTTGTCCGTTCTTCTATGATAAGATTAACTTTAGGATATCTGTTTATGAAATTGGCCATAAACATAGGCAGTAGGGTAGGCATAACAGTAGGAATAATACCCACTTTAAAATCACCTCCTATATAACCTTTCTGTTGTTCTACAATATCTTTTATACGGCCTGATTCATTAACTATATTCTTTGCCTGCTGTACTATTTTTTGTCCTACGTCGGTAAGCTGAATAGGTTTCTTGCTGCGGTCGAAAATCTGTATATCAAGTTCTTCTTCAAGTTTTTGTATCTGCATACTAAGTGTAGGCTGTGTTACAAAACATTTTTCGGCTGCAAGCGTAAAGTTTTTATGTTCTGCAACGGCTAACACATAGTAAAGCTGTGTAATTGTCATAGTATAGATTTTTATGATAAAATTATAAAAACTATTGATATTTCCTATATTTTAAATAACTAATTTTACGTAAATTTATCTTACAAAACCAATAAAAACGTCAATTTTATGAAAACAAAAAAATCAACTGAAACCACGAATACATTAGGTTTGCCGATAAAAGAAACAGAAGTTATTGCAGCAGAACTTAATATACTGCTGTCTAACTTCCAGGTATATTATCAAAACCTGCGCGGTATCCATTGGAATATACGTGGCAAACGTTTTTTTGATCTTCACATAAAATTTGAAGAGCTTTATAATGATGCGCAATTAAAAATTGACCTTATTGCAGAACGTGTGCTTACATTAGGCGGAACTCCACTACATACGTTTGAAGATTATATTAAAAATAACAGGTTAAAAGTGGGTAAAGATGTAACTGTAGATACAGATGCTGTCAATCTTATTATAACTTCATTAGCTGACCTGCTTAAAATAGAAAGAGTAATACTTGATGAATCCGATAAAATAAGTGATGAAGGAACAAATTCTATGATGAGTGACTTTATTAAAGAGCAGGAAAAAACCATTTGGATGATGAAAGCCTGGAGCGAAGAAGAAATTTAATTTATAAAAATTGGTGGTACAGATATTGAGGTAATTATTACCTATATTTGTACCATGAAGATTATTGTAAACTTTGTATTATTCATGTTTCTGTCATTTCTGGCGGTTCCTACTATTGTGAGCCTGTTACAGGATGATGCTGATATGTCTATGGTTTACAGTCTTACCGAAGAGGAAATTCAGAAAGAAATAAAAGAAGTAAAAGCAGCTCCTTCTTATCTGGAGCTGCATTTTGCTTTCTTTGCACCTGCAAAAAAAACTACTATAATCAATTCAGCAAATCCCGGTGAACATGATAATGTATCGCGGGATATATGCTCACCACCTCCCGAACTTATATAATTCAATTTTAAGCCTGTATTGGGCAGCTCTCATATGCATGTGCAACTGAGAGAATAATTGCATTATATATATTTTCGATTATGACAAAAAAGATGAATTTTTTTGGCAGTCTTAAGGCTAATTTTCCATCAGGCCTTGTAGTTTTTTTAGTGGCTTTACCATTGTGTCTGGGTATTGCCCTGGCATCGGGTGCTCCACCCTTATCAGGTATAATATCGGGCATTATTGGTGGGATAGTTGTAGGTTCACTCAGCACTTCCCATATAAGCGTTTCGGGTCCTGCCGCCGGGTTAACAGCTATTGTATTAACAGCTATATCTACGCTTGGCTCATTTGAAATTTTTCTACTAAGCGTTTTTCTTGCCGGTGTTTTTCAATTAATACTTGGATTTATAAAGGCAGGTAGTATCTCTAATTATTTTCCATCAAATGTTATAGAGGGCATGCTTGCGGGTATTGGTATAATTATTATACTAAAACAGTTGCCGCATGCAGTAGGTTTTGATACCGATTTTGAAGGAGACCAGTCTTTTTTTGAAAGGGGGGGCGGCAATACCTTTTCTTCCATTATTGGCGCATTAGACTATTTTCATTTAGGAGCTATTATTATAACGGTGGTTTCTATAACAATTCTTTTGCTTTGGAATGAAGTGCCCGCACTTAAAAAGCTTAAACTGGTGCCGGGAGCACTTGTTGCAGTAATAATAAGTATTGTACTGAATGAGATATTCATCAGAACTGGAAGCCGCTTAGAGATTGCTCAGACCCATTTGGTAAAATTGCCTGTACCGCAATCTTTTGAAGATCTTAAAAATATTATTGTAATGCCTGATTTTTCAGGATTTAATAATATAAAAGTCTGGATTACCGCAGGTACCATTACTGTTGTAGCATCTATTGAAACATTGCTTTGTATAGAAGCTTCAGATAGGATGGATGTACAAAAAAGATACACCAATACTAACACAGAACTTAAAGCACAGGGTATAGGTAATATGGTAAGTTCGCTATTAGGTGGCCTGCCAATGACATCTGTAGTTGTACGTTCTTCGGCGAATGCCAGTGCCGGTGCAAAAACAAAATTATCGGCAGTTATACATGGTGTTTTGTTACTAATATGTGTTTTGGCAATACCCGCCATGCTTAATAAAATACCATTAGCTACGCTAGCTGCTGTGCTGATTATGGTTGGTTATAAATTGGCTAAGCCTGCTATATTTATACATTTTTGGCATAAAGGAAAATATCAGTTTGTACCGTTTATAGCTACCTTACTTGCTGTTGTGTTTACCGATTTGCTTAAAGGTGTTGCATTGGGTATGATAATAAGCATTATCTTTATTTTAAGGGGCAACCTTAAAAGAGCTTATAATTTCAGGAAAGAAGAATATGCCGAAGGTGATGTAATTCATATAGAACTTGCACAGGAGGTTTCTTTTTTAAATAAGGCTGCTATTAAATCTACGCTTAACGACATACCGGCAGATTCTAAAGTTGTTATTGATGCCTCTGATACAGTATATATAGCTCACGACGTACTTGACCTGATTGAGGAATTTAGGGATATTAAGGCTAAAGAACGAAATGTAAAAGTTAAGCTTATAGGCTTTAAAGAAGCATATGAGCTTGAAAATACCGGTACAGGAAAACAAAATGTATTTGTAGAACATAAGGAACATAAAATAAAATAAAATAAATTTTGTGCATAGCACAACTATATAAAAGATTAATATTATGGCAGATATAAACGACCACACAAGTGATTTTTATAAAAAAATCTTAGATAATAATAAAATATGGTCTCAGACAAAGCTGAGTGAAGATCCTGAATATTTTGAGAAACTATCAAAAGGCCAGTCGCCGCCTTTATTATGGATTGGATGTTCTGACAGCCGTGTGCCGGCTAATGAAGTGATTGGCGCACAGCCCGGAGAAGTATTTGTACACAGAAACATAGCAAATATGGTTGTACATTCTGATATGAACATGTTAAGCGTACTGGATTATGCCGTAAATGTTTTAAAGGTTAAGCACGTTATTGTTTGCGGGCATTATGGCTGTGGTGGTGTAAAAGCTGCTATGGGCAACGATTCTATAGGGCTTATAGATAACTGGATACGCCACATTAAAGATGTGTATCGCCACCACAATACATACCTGGATTCTATTATAGATGAAAATGACAGATTTAATGCTTTTGTGGAACTTAACGTTAAAGAACAGGTTTCCGGCCTTGCTAAAACTTCTATCGTGCAGAACGCATGGAGAAACGGGCAGGAGCTTTGCCTTCACGGATGGGTTTACGGCCTGGATACAGGTATTGTGAAAGATCTGGAGGTTAATTATTGCGATAATGGCGACCTTGGTAAAGTTCACCGCCTGCAGTTTTAATTATTGTTTTACCGTTGTTTTATTTTGTATAACGAAGGCCGTTTCTTTTTTTGAAACGGCTTTTTTATTCGTTATCAAGATTCTCATTAAATACTGATGGCAGCATTTGAGGAATAAATTTTATTAGCAGGGGTAATAAAAGGCTCCCGCCCGGTAATAAGAAAATAGTAAGCGATGGTACTGTTTTGCATATTTCCAGCAATTGTTTTTTTACTTTTTTCTTTTCTTTTTCATCAAGGTTACGATGGGTTGAATGAGTAAGAAGCAGCATTAACTCACCATTATTTGATAATTCTTTTATAAGGCGGTTTTTATTACGGTTTATAAGTAATACCACAGATTGCGACGCATGTTCGTAAAAATGTTTAACCGGATTAGAATATTTAAAAAACGGAATTTCTTTACGGTTAAGTTTAATGAACACATCAAAAGAAGCAATACTTTCGGCAGCAATATCATCACTTAACTCTAATTGTGCTGCCAGACTATATAAAAATTCAATTTCGCTTTGCTGCGCTGCACCGTCACTCCATATAGCCATGCCCGCCATGTCCAGTAAATAGTTTTTTTCAGGCTTAGAAGTAAAATAGTCCAACTCTAGTTTATCAAGGTCTTGCGCATTTATCTTCGAGAACTTAGTATAACGTACAGATGCTTCAAACAGTTTTATAAGCAACTCATCATAGTCAGATATTTTGTCTTTTGCCTGTAAAGCTAACGACACTATACTCATAACTGTTTCTTCAAGCTTTTTAAGGTACTTTTGAGGTATCTCGTTGTTTAGTAAATATTGACGAAAAGCCAGTACATCCATAAACAGCAGGGCATTAGTAAGTATATGCGAAAAATTACGGCTTATAATGTTGCTGTTGGTTTTAATACGCTCATCAAGAATTTCTTCGAGTTCGTGGCTGGGTGATGAAGCAGGCAATACCTTTTTAAAGAAATCAAACCCTCCCGGGGTCATTTCTTTATAAAAAAGTATGGTTTTTTCTATAAACTTTTGTGTGTCATCCTGCTTTTCAACAAGCCTGAATACATCGTATAAGGTATTAAGCAGGGCAACTTTTGTAATTTCTTCAGTTATCCAGCCTTTGGTTTCTTTTGAATCTATATTACTGAAAGATACTACGTGGCCATATATAAACCCTGCATCCCTCACAGATCGGTAAAAATCGTGGGAATTTGCGTAAACAGGTAACTTGCTTTTTAGCTGTGCAAAAAACTTGTCTATCCAGCCGCTTGCAGATGGGTTTATCATTGTGGGATATTTGTTGCAAAACTATGCATTTTTTTAGGTATTGAACAAGCGTTAATTAAAACCTATATTTTATTGATGTTAAATTTACAACTTAATAAATGCAATAACTTTGTTATACAACCAATTTATTATGACATTAAAGGCAGGTTATCCATTTTGGCTTATTAAAGACGGCCTTCCGTTTACTTTTCCTAAGCTTGATCACGATATAGAAACTGAGGTGGCTATAATAGGTGCCGGTATATCGGGCGCATTGGTACGCTACCATCTTATAAATGCAGGTATAAAATGCATTACTATAGATGCACGGACAATAGGTTTAGGCAGTACCAGTGCCAGTACCTCATTGTTGCAGTATGAAATAGATGTTCCGCTATATAAACTTTCAGAAATGATTGGTAAAGATAAAGCAGAACGGGCGTACCAGCTTTGCAGTGAAGCTATAGATAAACTGGGGGAAATTGTAAAAGCGAGGGGAGCAGATTATTTTGAGAAAAAAGAAAGTCTTTTTTATGCGGCTTATAAAAAAGATGTAAAAGGACTTAAACAAGAATTTGAAGCCAGAAAAGCTGCAGGTTTTAAAGTACGTTATCTTGAGGCAGAAGCTCTTAAGAAAGAATTTAATATTGATGCACCAGGTGCAATACTATCTGAACAGGGCGCGCAGACAAATGCATATATGCTTACACATTGCCTTTTACAGCATAAACACAAAGGAGGTAAAGCTAATGATATATTTGATCGTTCACCAGTAACCAATATAAAGCATAATAAAGATGGTGTAGTTTTAAAAACAGAATCAGGACATACCATTAAAGCTAAAAAGTTGATTTATGCTACTGGATATGAAGTAGTGAATTTTATTGATAAAAAAGTTGTAGACCTTCAATCTACCTATGCCGTTGTAAGTGAACAATATAATGAACGTGATTTTTGGAAAGATGAAGTACTTATCTGGAATACGGCAAACCCTTACTTATATATGCGTACAACTCCCGATAATAGGGTGCTTATAGGAGGGCGGGATGAAGATTTCAGCGATCCACACAAGCGGGATAAGCTTATGAAAAGAAAGACAGGACAGTTGGTTAAGGATATAAATAAAATATTTCCGGATTTAAAATTTAAACCTGAGTTTGTCTGGACTGGTACTTTCGGATCTACAAAAGACGGGCTTCCTTACATCGGTGAGTATAGCAAGCTGCCTAATAGCTATTTTGCGTTAGGTTTTGGAGGTAATGGTATTACATTTAGTTTAATAGCTGCCGAAATGATTACAGACCTGATATTAGGAAAAGAAAACAAAGACATTGAACTTTTTGCCTTTGACCGCTAACCCGATGTTTTAGTATTTTGCTAACACTTATTGTGATAACCATAACAAGGATGCACCATTTAATGGGTTAACTTCGTACAGAACAAATTAATAATACAAAAATAACCTATTATGAAAAGGACATCACTATTAAGTAAAGCGCTTTTAGGAGCAGCAGTTGTAACTTTATCTTTCGGGATTCAGTCATGTAAAAATGAAACAAAAAATGAAGACGCTAAAGAAGTTGCAGAAGACCAGAATGAAGCTAAATTTGACGACGTAAATGACGAAAAAGAAAGTGATTCTGATTACCTTGTTGCAGCCGCAGAAGTGGATATGAAAGAAATTGAGCTTGGTAAACTGGCTCAGACAAAAAGTACCAATCCGGATGTAAAAGCTCTTGGAAAAATGATGGAAGATGCACATTCAAAAGCATTAGCCGATCTTAAAGCAACTGCATCTAAGAAAAACATCAGTATCCCTGAATCATCTACAGAAAATGTACAGGATGCTTATAAAGACCTTAATGATAAAACGGGTCATGATTTTGATAAAGCATATGCTGATATGATGGTTGATGGTCATGAAAAAACCATTGATAAAATGGAAAAAGCTTCAGAAAAAGCTAATGATCCGGATATCAGAATGTGGGCTGCTAATATGCTGCCTGAACTAAGAAAACATTTAGAACACGCTAAAATGACTAAAGAAAAAGTTGACGCGGTTAAATAGTTATAAAACTAAATTGCTATGAGAAATTTATTATATATAATTGCTGTAATACTGATAATCTTTTGGGCTTTAGGTAGCTTTGCTTATCATGTGGGCAGTGCTTTTATTCACTTGTTGCTTTTGGTGGCAGTTGTAATGATTGTACTTAACCTGTTAAGAAGAAACCGCCCATAGGTTTGGTAATCTGTAATTATAATAAAACCCCGTAATGTATCACATTACGGGGTTTTAGTTTATATAGAGAATAAAACTATTAGGCGTCTGTTCACAGATTTATTCTCAATTCTCATTACTAAAAATTATAAAAAAATAAAACCCTGCTTTAGCAGGGTTTTATAACAAACTAAAAACTGAAATTATTAATATGGGTAAGCACCTTCGCTTACAATTTTTGCTGCAATGGTCTCTCTAAGCGCCACTACATTGGGCATATTGTTATATTTTGTAAATCGTTTAAGTCCCATCATCATCATACGTTGCTCATCACCTTCAGAGAAAGAAGCAATCCCTTCCTTACCTTTTATATTTACAATATCAACAGCTTTATATAAATAAAGCTTTGCCATTGCAATTTGTTCTTTTACTTTGTCTGCACCTTGTTTTTTAGCAAGTTTCTCTGTACGCAATATAACTGACTCTGCCATGTATATTTCGATAAGAATATCAGACGCAGCCATTAGCAATTGCTGGTGTTCGTCTAATGCAGGGCCATATTTTTGTACTGCCGAACCGGCAACCATTAAAAATGCTTTTTTAAGCTTACCTATCATTTCTTTTTCTTCAGCAAAAAGTTCAGAATAATCAGGAGTATCGAATGATGGTATTCCCATAAGTTCTTCAGCAACTTTCATTGCGGGGCCTAAAAGATCAACATGCCCTTTCATTGCTTTTTTTACCAGCATGCCTACAGACAGCATGCGGTTAATTTCGTTTGTACCCTCATAAATACGGGCAATCCTTGCATCTCTCCACGCGCTTTCCATAGGGGTGTCTTCAGAGAAGCCCATACCTCCAAAAATCTGGATACCTTCATCAGAACAGTTTTGTATATCTTCAGATACAGCAACTTTAAGTATAGAACATTCAATAGCAAATTCTTCAACGCCTTTAAGTTCTGCATCCTGATGTGATTCTCCGTTGGCAATGCGTGCATTTATACGGTCTTCAATGTTTTTTGCAGCTCTGTAACATGCGCTTTCCCCGGCATAACAACTCGTAGCCATTTCAGCAAGTTTAGAACGTATGGCTCCGAAATTAGCAATAGGAGTATTAAATTGAATACGCTCGTTGGCATATTTAGCCGCACCTGATGTTACTCTTCTTTGTGCATCGAGACATGCTGCTGCAAGTTTAATACGGCCTACGTTTAAAGCATTCATCGCTATTTTGAAACCGTTTCCTCTCTCAGAAAGCATGTTTTCTACCGGAACCTTGGTTTCATTAAAGAAAACCTGACGGGTAGAAGAGGCACGAATACCAAGTTTATGTTCTTCTTCACCAAGAGAAATACCATTTGAAGGATCATTCTCTACAATAAAGCCGGTTATGTTTTTGTCGTCTTCTATCCTTGCAAATACAATGAACAGGCTGCAAAATCCGGCATTGGAAATCCACATTTTCTGACCTGTAATTTTATAATGTGTACCATCTTCAGATAATACGGCTTTTGTTTTACCCGAATTAGCATCCGATCCCGCACCCGGTTCAGTAAGGCAGTAAGCACCAAACCATTCCCCCGATGCAAGTTTTGGTACATATTTAAGTTTTTGCTCTTCGGTTCCGTAAAGTGTAATTGGCATAGTGCCAATACCGGTGTGAGCACCAAAAGCAGTAGAAAATGAACCTGTAGCTCCCGAAATATAATCACATACAAGCATAGTAGAAACAAAGCCCATACCAAGCCCGCCATATTCTTCAGGTACAGCTACTCCAAGAAAACCAAGTTCACCTGCTTTTCGCATAGTTTCTTCGGTAAGCGCATAATCTTTTTTCTCAAAACGATCTTTGTTAGGCCATATTTCACGGTCAACAAATTCTTTAACCGTATCACGCATCATTACCTGCTCTTCCGAAAAATCCTCAGGAGTAAAGACATCTTCACTCTTTGTTTCTTTAACGAGGAATTGTCCTCCTCTTGTTATATCTATTACCTCTGACATAGTATATTTTATTTTAAATGATGAATTCTAAATTTTAAATTTTTAAAGTGCTCTCCTGTGATGTCTTTATTATTTTTGTTATGATATTAATTATGTGTTCTATATCAATTAAATAATTATTCACTGAAATTTGTGTTAAGTCTGATTTGTCAAGCAGCCGAAGCCAATATTTTGTCACTTTTGCTTCCTTAGATGCAATAGCCATTTTACTTATGAAATCCTTTTTCGACTGAGCTGCGATTGCTTCTTCAACGTTAGCGCCTATGCTTGTGCCACATCTCAATAATTGTTTGGAAATGATGAATTCATTTTCTTTTTTTAACTGTATATAAAGGTTAATAATGTTTAATGAAAACTCAAAAGTTTTTACTGCTATAATATTATCCTTCATTCATTTAAAATTTAAAATTCATCATTTAAAATAATATCTAAAGTATTTCATAAACTCCCGCTGCACCCTGTCCGGTACCTACACACATTGTTACGATGCCGTATTTGTTTTGGTTGCCACGACGTTTCATTTCATCAAATAACTGAACTGATAATTTGGCGCCTGTACAACCTAGTGGATGTCCTAACGCAATAGCACCGCCATTTACGTTTACTATATCCTGGTTTATATCAAGTTCACGCATAACAGCCAGCGATTGCGATGCAAATGCCTCGTTAAGTTCTATAAGTTCAATATCTTTTAATTGTAATCCGGCTTTCTTTAAAGCTTTCGGAATTGCTTTTACAGGGCCTATACCCATAATTCTTGGTTCTACACCGGCAGCAGCATAGCTAACCATTCTGGCAATAGGTTCAAGATTTAACTCTTTTACTAAATCTTCAGACATCACCATTACAAAAGCAGCCCCATCACTCATTTGCGATGAGGTTCCAGCGGTAACACTACCATCGGCAGCAAATACAGGTCTAAGTTTACCCAAAGCTTCTAAAGAAGTATCGGCTCTTGGTCCTTCATCTTTAGTAACTGTATAGCTTTTAGTTGCTTTTTTACCATTTTCATCTACATAAACCTGCTCAATTGTAATAGGTACAATTTGTTTATCAAATCTGCCTTCTGCCTGAGCTTTAAGTGCTTTTTGATGTGAGTTGTATCCAAAAAGATCCTGATCTTCACGGCTTACGTTAAACTGTTTTGCAACAGCTTCTGCAGTAAGACCCATTCCCCAGTAATAATCTTCATGTCCATTTTTAGCAACCTGATAATCAGGTACAGGTTTGTAACCACCCATTGGTATATAACTCATGCTTTCTGCACCTCCCGCAATAATACAATCGGCCATACCGGATTGTATTTTAGCAGTAGCCATGGCAATGGTTTCCAGTCCCGATGCACAATAACGGTTTACGGTAACACCCGGCACATCGTCAATTTTAAGTCCCATAAGGGAAATAAGACGTGCAAAGTTTAAACCCTGCTCAGCTTCCGGCATTGCATTACCTACCATTATGTCATCAATTCTTGTTTTGTCGAAATCAGGCAGTTCATTCATAATGAACTGTATGGTTTCAGCAGCCAGTTCGTCAGGCCTTTTAAAGCGAAACACTCCTTTAGGTGCTTTACCTACGGCTGTTCTGTATGCTTTTACTATATATGCTGTTTTCATGTCTAAATTATTAATCGCTTTTAATTTTACCTAAATCACTTAAGTTGTTATGCCTTAATTCAAAAAGATTTGATGTATGCATATTTTCTAAAAAATCAAAACTTTTAATTTGTTCTCGCATCTTATCAAATTCGAAAGAATTATAAAATAGAAGTACTGATTCCGAAAAACTCATTTGGGATTGTAATACATCAGCATATTGTTTTTTACTTAAGTTATTAGGACAGTTATTATTTATATATTTCAATAAATGGTAAAGATTTCTAAAATATGGACCTAAATAATTCTTATAATATTGAAATAAAATTTGGTACTTAAATTTGATATCCTGTATTAGTTTTTCGTTTGTGATGTTATCGCTAAAAAATAATCCGGAAAAATCGGAATTATCCATCTGTTCTTTAATATCATGAATTTTAATTATAGGTGATGGTGACATATTATGTTCATATTTCCATACATTTCTAAAGTCATCATGAACAAATTCAAAAAATTGTATTCCATTTACTATTGACTCAAAATTTGTTTTAGATATACTATTTTCAGTATTATAATTAATATTTTTCTTGAGTTCTAAATGAATATTAAATAAGTTGAAAAAGGTTGTTTCAAATTGCTGTTGAGCAATTAATTCTTTTTGAATTTTGAGCTCTTCTTTTTGTGATGCGAGCTCTTCTTTTTGTGCATGGAATGTTCTATAAATATATAATGTGGCGACTATTGTTAAAGAAGTACCGACTAGTCCACCAATAAATCCACCAAAAGCATCTAGCTTATCAAAGTTTATATCATAAAAAGTAATATGCCCCTTAATTATATATGCAAGGAGTGTGATTATAATTATTCCAAAAGGAATATAAAGAATTAATTTTTCCTCTTTTTTCATTTAGTTTCTCAAGGGTTTTCCTTTTGTGAGCATGAATTGGATACGTTCTAGTGTTTTGCGTTCTCCAGTCAAAGAAAGAAACGCTTCCCTTTCAAGATCAAGAAGGTATTGTTCAGTAACTAAAGTAGGTTCAGAAAGGTCGCCACCAGCCATTACATAAGCCAGTTTGTTAGCGATCTTTTTGTCATGCTCAGAGATGTAATGGCCAGCTTCCATACTGTCAGTTCCTACTAAGAACATACCCAGTGCCTGTTTACCCAGTACTTTTACATCTGTACGTTTTATAGGTTGTGTATAACCTGCTTCTGCAAGAAGCTTAGCGTGTTTTTTAGCTTCTGCAATTTGCCTGTCTGTATTTACAACAACAACGTCTTTTCCTTTTTGGAAGAAGCCAAGATCATAGGCCTCATAAGCAGAAGTAGAAACTTTAGCTGTACCTATAGTAAGGAAGTACTCCTGAAGTACATTAAGCTCAACGTCGTTTTTGCGGAAAGTATCAGAAGCACGAAGTGCCATTTCTTTAGAACCTCCACCGCCTGGAATAACCCCGACGCCAAATTCTACAAGGCCAATATAAGTTTCTGCAGCAGCAACTACCTTATCGGCATGCATGCTCATTTCGCATCCGCCACCAAGTGTCATACCGTGAGGAGCTACTACTACCGGAATAGAAGAGTAGCGTACTCGCATCATAGTGTCCTGGAACATTTTAATAGCCATGTTAAGCTCATCATATTCCTGCTCTACTGCCATCATAAATATCATTCCGATATTTGCACCTACAGAGAAGTTAGCTGCCTGGTTTCCTATAACAAGTCCGTCATATTCTTTCTCGGCAAGGTCTATTGCTTTGTTGATGCCTTGCAGTACTCCGCCGCCAATAGTATTCATTTTAGAACGGAACTCCAGATTTATTATTCCATCTCCAAGATCCTGGATGATAGCATCACTGTTGCTCCATACTTTTTTGCTTTCGCGAATATTGTTTAAAATAATAAAGGCATCCTGCCCCGGTACTTTTTTCTGTGATTTAGACTCAAGGTCGTAATAATAAGTAGCTCCATCTTTAATTGTATAGAAACTTTTATTACCGCTGGCAAGCATTTCGTTAACCCATGGAGCCAGAGTAAGTCCTTCTGCCTGTATCAATTCAATTCCTTTTTCAACACCTACAGCATCCCATATTTCAAAAGGGCCATTTTCCCAGCCAAACCCCGCTTTCATGGCATCATCTATTTTATAAAGATCATCTGTAATTTCAGGAACGCGGTTAGACACATACGAAAAAGTACCTGCAAAATTCTTGCGGTAAAATTCTCCTGCTTTATCGGTACCTTTTATAAGCACTTTAAATCGGTCTATCGGTTTGTCTATTGTTTTTGTAAGTTCAAGTGTTGCAAAAGATGCTTTCTTAGCCGGGCGGTACTCTAAAGTATCAAGATCCAGAGAAAGAATATCTTTATCTACTTTTTTGTAGAAACCTTGTCCGGTTTTGCTTCCAAGCCATTTGTTGGTCATCATTGTATCGATGAAGCCCGGTAGCTTGAAAAGCTCATGTACTTCATCGTTAGGGCAGTTTTCATATATACCGTTAGCAACATGTACAAGAGTATCAAGACCTACAACATCAACAGTACGGAATGTAGCCGATTTAGGACGGCCAATTACAGGGCCTGTAAGTTTATCTACTTCTTCTATAGTAAGCCCCATTTCTTTAACCTGATGGAAAAGACTCATGATGCCATATATACCTATACGGTTACCAATAAAAGCAGGAGTATCTTTAGCAACCACAGATGTTTTTCCGAGGAATTTTTCACCATAGTTATTAAGAAAATCTAATACTTCTTTAGAAGTTTTAGGTCCCGGTATGATTTCGAAAAGTTTTAAATAACGTGGAGGGTTGAAGAAGTGTGTACCGCAAAAATGTTGTTGAAAATCTTCGCTGCGGCCTTCGCTCATAAAATGGATAGGAATACCCGAAGTGTTGGAAGTGATAAGTGTACCCGGCTTACGGTATTTTTCTACCTGTTCAAATACTTTCTGTTTAATATCAAGCCTTTCTACAACAACTTCAATAATCCAGTCAGCATCGGCAATTTTAGCCATGTCATCTTCAGTATTACCAGTTTTTATCCTTTCAGCAAACTTTTGATGATAGATAGGAGAAGGCTTAGATTTTAAAGAGTTAGAAAGATGTTCATTAACTATCCTGTTCCTAACGGCTTTACTTTCCAGCGTCAGCCCTTTTTTTTGTTCAGCTTCGGTAAGTTCCTTTGGCGGAATATCCAGCAAAAGTACTTCAACACCTATATTTGCAAAGTGGCAGGCTATTGCCGACCCCATAACGCCGGAGCCTATTACGGCTGCCTTTTTAATAGTGCGTTTCATTATTTAAATTCTTTTTTGGTTTAACGACTGTCTGGTTATAAATCCAAACCTTCGCTTTATTTGTTATTCAGTTGGTTCGTTATTATCGTTGTTAAATACCAGTTTTTCCGATATTAACTCATTTATTATCTCTGCTACTTCCATAAAGTCATCAAGTTTTTCCTGAGATACATGTTGCCTGACAACTTCATTAAATTTTAGTACCCTGTCGCGGGACAGCTCTCTTTTTTCTTTGCCCAGCTTGGTAAGGTGTATTAATACACCGCGACCATCAACAGGATTCTTCTTTCGTACTATAAGGCCTTTTTCTTCCATCGATTTGAGTGTTCTGGTAAGGCTGGTGGGCTCCATACCCATTTGCGGACCCAATGCCGTTGATGGTATTCCGTTATCCTTATCGATAGAAAGTAGTGCAAACCCTACAGACATGCTGGCACCATACTTTGAGGCCTCCTCATTGTACATTCTTGATACGGCCTGCCAGGTTGCCCTAAGCACATAGTCTATTGTTTTATCTTTCATAGGTTATTGTTTATCAAATATACAAAAATTTGTTATGCGTGCATATTAAATTCGTAAAAAATTATTGTTAATTAAAAACACCTGCATTTTATATGGGTTTATAGTAAATATATGAATTTATTTTGAAGAATATCGCAATAAAAAACTCCCTCAAGGGAGGGAAGTTAGTCTAAAATATATTTTTTGAAATCTTTTTTCGTTATTCTAATTCTTCATTTAGATCTTGAACAAAATCATTCAGGTTTACCAGGTAGCCTGTTTTAGCTTCAACCGGAAAAACATTTATATAATAATTATTCTGTCTTATTTTGGGTATTATAATTTCCTGTAAGGTATCTATGGTGAGCTTGTACGGAATACAGTCTTTCCAGTCAGGGGTAAGGTTACTTTCTATAAAAGCCTCTTCCGGCCAAAAGGATAGCACTGTTTTATTATCAATTTCGAACAAAGCAAAATCTCCATTCTTGTCTAATATTGTCCATATTTCACCTGTTTCAGCAGTTGTATTGATGAAATGAAAATAGCGGTCCTGTGGTGGAAGTAATAGAAGATTAATTGGAGTAGTCATGCTGTAAAAGTATTATTTTGAAGATATAGTAAGATATATTGAACATGTAAAATTTTAGATTTTAAAATAAATAAAAGGTCAGAAAAATAATTACTTTTTATAGTTGTAAGGCAGTATTTATTATAAATTTATAGCACAATTTCCGGGTTCCCGAAATTATATTCCAAACCAATTAATTATTTAACTTAATGAAAAAAATTACAAGGCCGTTGTTTGCGGCTTCAATCATCGCTATCGTCTGTATTCTGAACACGGGCTGTTCAAAAAAAGAATCTCAAAAAGAAAACCAGGAGCTTCAGCATGCTGAAAGATTACTTTCGGAGACAGAGCGGGAGGCATATATGAACCAAATGCCTTTGGTTGCTTCAACAGAAAAAGACAGGAAAAAAGACATGAGTAAGGAACCTAAATTTTTTGGCTATCAAAATGTCTCAAAATTTGGCTGGCACCATTTTGATAAATTATACAATGATAGTTTGAGCAATCCTACAAAGCAGGATATAGGTTATATTATTCTATGTAAAAAAGATCTTATAGGGCAGGTCAATAAACAACCTGATAATGCAGAGCTTGTTGCAGCACTTAAAAAATATGTAGATGTATTAACAAGAACAGAATATATGGGTTATACCTCTTTGTACTATGCATTACAGACTCTAAAACCTATTGATGAAGCTTATGTAAAAGAAAAATCTGCGGTAATTTTAAAATACGCAAAAAAAGACACTTTCCATCCCATGATGATTAATGATAAGGAGAATATGAATACAGATAAAAAAACGTATAATAAATGTGTTGAAAATTTTAAATATATTTCACGAATAGCTACTTTATAATTTTAATTCGAGTACTTTCCAATAAAAAACTCC
This sequence comes from Flavobacterium sp. NRK1, assembly GCF_024054175.1. GTDB lineage: Bacteria > Bacteroidota > Bacteroidia > Flavobacteriales > Flavobacteriaceae > Flavobacterium. The sequence continues at coordinate 128,595 of NZ_JAMXLA010000001.1, read as the reverse complement.
CCATTTGGGGAGTTTCATTATTTTGAAGAACCATCATATATCTTATTATATAGTTTCTGGTACTTTTCTTTTACTGCTTTGCGTTTCAGTTTAAGTGTAGGGGTCATTTCTCCACCATCTACACTCCAGATTTCAGGAGTTATTTCAAACTTTTTGATCTGTTCCCAGTGCCCAAACTTTTTATTAATACCGTCAACCTCTTCCTGTATTCTGTCATGTACTTCCTTGCTATTCGCAATATCTTCATTTGACTTCAGGCTAATTCCTTTACGTGAGGCCCATTGCTTTACAAAATCAAAGTCGGGCTGAATAAAGGCAGCCGGCATTTTTTCGCCATCGCCTATAACCATTATCTGTTCTATAAAACGCGATTGTTTCATTGCGTTTTCTATAAGCTGAGGTGCAATATATTTACCTCCCGATGTTTTAAACATTTCTTTTTTCCTGTCGGTAATCTTCAGGAAGCCTTCATCGTCAATAACGCCTATATCTCCCGTATGGAAATAACCATCGGTAATTACTTCAGCTGTTTTTTCAGGTTCGTTAAGATAGCCCATCATTACATTAGGGCCTTTACAAAGTATTTCGCCATCTTCGGCAATTTTTACTTCTACACCATTTAACGGCCTGCCTACAGTACCTATTTTAAAACCTTTATTGCGTTCATCATTTACGGCGATAACAGGAGAGGTTTCTGTAAGTCCGTAACCCTCCATAACCGGAATTTCGGCAGCAGCAAATACTCGTGCCAGCCTTGGCTGAATAGCTGCACTGCCCGATACCATAAGGCCGAGGTTACCACCAAGTCCTGCTTTCCATTTAGAAAAGATAAGCTTACGCGCTATAGCTAGTTTAAAGCCATACCAAACTCCATTTGCACCATAAGGCTCATAGGCTAAACCTACATCTACAGCCCAAAAGAATAATTTGCGTTTTATACCGGTAAGTTCTGTTCCTTTTGCAATGATCTTATCATATACTTTTTCAAGTAGCCTTGGCACTGCTGTAATAACAAAGGGCTGCGCCTCTTTTAAATTATCGCTTACTTTGTCGATAGACTCGGCAAAATAAGTAGCAACACCATAATATTGGTATAAATACAATATCATCCTTTCATAAATGTGGCAAATTGGCAGAAAGCTCAATGCTTTACTTTTACCGGCTTCAAAAGGCACCCTTTCGGCGCTCATTAATACGTCAGATACAATATTCTTATGAGAAAGCATAACACCTTTCGGTCTTCCTGTTGTGCCTGAAGTATAAATGATTGTTGCGAGTTCTTCTTCGGTAATAGCGTCTTTAATGCTATTAACTTCATTCTGATTTGAAATGTCTTTACCAAGTTCCAGAATTTCGTTCCAGTTTTTACAGCCTTTTATTTCGTTGAAGGAGTATATTTCTTTTAGTTTAGGCACATTTGCCCTGATAGACATGATTTTATTGTACAGTTCTTCATCTGAAACAATACAATAAGTAGATTCTGAATGCGTAAGTATATATTCGTAATCTTCTTCACTTATAGTAGGGTAGATAGGTACATTTTGTGCCCCTGTTTGTAATATACCTATGTCACAGATATGCCATTCTGTTCTGTTATTAGAAGAAATAACAGCTATCCTGTCGTTCTTTTTAACGCCCATGCGAAGCAGTCCGCGGGAGAAAGCGTTCGATTTATCAATATATTCCTGAGTTGAGGTCTTTACCCATTCATTTCCATACTTAGTAACCAATGCATCTGACAGGTTGTATTTTTCCAGCTGGTAATAAGGAAAATCAAACAGGCGTTTTATAGTAGTCATAGGATTTTATAGTGTTTGTTCCTGCAAATTATGAAAAAAATATATATGTATGCTTAAAGTTACAAAATATTAAAAAATTATTTAAATAAATTATTATGATGTTATTTAAGGATTTTTTTGATGATATATTCCTGATTTACAGTTGTAGAACAGTGTGGTTTAATTATAAAAGAAGCAGACGGAATCCGTATACTCCAAGACTGCCCTGCATAAAATCCAGATCATGTGAACGTTTAAAACCCATTCTTTCATACATGTTCCAGGCGGTTTGCATAGCTTTGGTACTGTGTAGTATTATCTGACCACAGCCTTGCAGTTTTGCTTTAGCAATACATGATTCGGTTAAATGTTTGCCAATACCTTGTCCTTGTGCCTCCGGACTAACAGCTAACAGGCGCAAACCTGCTGTGTTTTGTTCTGTTATATTTATTTCCTCTGGTCCATAATGTTTCATAGTTCCATAATACACCAATACACCTAAAATGTTATTCTGTTGGTCTGTAGCTACAATTATTTCTATATCAGAGCTTTTAATAAGATTGCCAATATTGGCAAGGGTATGATAATATTCCGGCTGGTCATCTTTCTTTGGGAAGCCTTCCAGTTGAGAATATACACTTACCAGCAGTTTTCCTATGGTAGCATATTCAGAAGAATCGGCTTTTCTAATGCTATAATTATTCACGATGAGTTAGTATTGTTGTATTCAGTAAAGATAATTGGTATTCTGCAAAATGTATTAGATTGTCTGCAAAACGATTAAACCCAGGCTCTGTCCGTGCCATAATTTTGTCCTGTAAATATTTAAAATATAAAAAATGAAGAATACCATTTTAATTACAGGAACGAGTACAGGAATTGGAAAAGCAACAGCAAAGTTATTTAGCGAAAAAGGATGGAATGTAGTAGCTACCATGCGGACACCTGAAAACGAGACTGAACTTACAGGTTTTGAAAATGTAATTGTAGAAAAGCTGGATGTATTGGATATAGATTCTATTACAACAGCCATAAGTAATGCCATTGCAAAATTCGGAAAAATAGATGTGGTGGTAAACAATGCCGGGTATGGCGCTTATGGCCCTTTAGAAGTGTTTGACCGTGAAAATATCGTAAGGCAGTTCAATACTAATGTTATTGGGCTTTTGGATGTTACTAAAGCAATACTGCCCCATTTCAGACAAAATAAAAACGGAATCTTTATAAATATTTCATCTATCGGTGGTAAATTAACTTTTCCGCTGGGTTCTCTATACCACGGTACTAAGTTTGCTGTTGAAGGAATATCCGAATCGTTAAGTTATGAGCTTGAAAACATAGGAGCAAAGGTTAAAATTGTAGAACCGGGCGCTATAGCTACAGATTTTGCAGGAAGATCATTCGATTTCCAAAAAGGTACTATAGCAGAATATGAACAATATGTAGATGTTATAATGAATGCCGTGGAGCAAATGCTTTCAGATGCTTCTCCAGCCTCGCTTGTTGCAGAAGTAATTTATGAAGCTGCAACAGATGGAAGCGACAAATTGCGCTACACAGCCGGTCCTGATGCTGAACAAATTGTAAAAGCACGTAAGGAAATGACTGATGATGATTTTAAAGCTATGATGAAACAGACACTTGGGTTATAATTATTGTTATTTACTTAAATTTACACTAATCTCAATTGTTTTAGTTTTGAATGAAATAATCAACATAAATTCGGTTGCCGATTATCATCGGCTGGCCGGACTGCAAAGTCCGAAACATCCTTTGGTTTCTGTGAGTTTTCATAAAGATACAGTGCCATCGGAAGATTTTGCAGGGCAGCGCTATGCTTTTGGGTTATATTATATATCCTATAAAAACGGAAAATATGCCAGAATGGGTTATGGGCGCAGCTCTTATGATTTTCAGGAGGGTACGCTTATGTTTATGAGTCCGGGTCAGGTTATTTCACCTGCAGGTAGTTCGCATGAAACAGATGAGGGCGGATGGTCACTGGCATTTCATCCTGATCTTATACGTAAGTCGGCATTAGGTGAAAAAATAGGTAAGTATTCTTTCTTCTCGTATGATGTAAACGAAGCTCTTCATGTATCGGAAAGCGAAATAAGAATTTTGACAGAACTCACCCAAAAAATTATAATGGAGTATAATCAGAATATAGACCAGCATACTCAAAATCTTATAATTTCTAATATAGAGCTGTTGCTGGATTACTGTAATCGCTATTATGACAGGCAGTTTTATACCCGTACCAATCTTAACAAAGATTGCGTAACCAGGTTTGAACAATTACTCCATAATTATTCCAGTTCCGGCATGTTATCTCAAAACGGAATACCGGGAGTAAGTTATTTTGGTGAAAAACTAAATATGTCCGGACACTATTTAAGCGATATGCTAAAAAAGGAAACAGGTAAAAGCCTTAAAAAATATATAAATGACTTTTTAATAAACAATGCTAAAACTATGCTGTTAGGTTCGGCAGATTCTGTAAGCCAGATAGCATATAGTTTAGGATTTGAATATCCGCAGCATTTTAGTAAACTGTTTAAACAAAAAACAGGTATGAGTCCTGTAGAATATAGAAGTTTAAATTGATAATAAGGATCTTGTAATAATAAAAGGCTGCTTAAATTTAAGCAGCCTTTTATTATTCTGGGTAATGTTATTATATCCTGAAAATACCGCCCACAGCTACAATTCTCTGAAAGAATGTAAAATGATGATCGGCTCTGTCAGGGCCCTGATGTGTAGTGCGTACATCATACATGTCAATATACCCGCCTTTAAGCTCTCCCATTACAAAAAAGTGTTTTAAGAAAGTAAGATTGATACCTGCTTTGGCAGACATTCCGAAACCTGCAACGTGAAATTCGTCATTACGTTTCATGCCTAATACTTTGGCATTGGTTCTTGGGTATAATATACCCCCGCCAAGACCTTCGTAAATATTAACCTGAAATACATCTGTGTTATTTATAGTCAGGTATTTGGAAACGTCATCAACACGGCTAAATTCTGTATTAATGTAATTTAGGCCATCAGTATGCTCAAAATCAAGAAACTCTTCAGTAAGTACAGTAGGTGTATTATTGTAAGTTCCATTATAAACATACCCCGGATGATCTTCCGGTAAATTAATAGTACCATTTATATTGGCAGTCTGTCCGGTTCTCATTACGTATTTCATGTGGTCTACACCAATGGAAATGTTATAATGGTCGGAAATAAAATAGCCAATTCTAAGGTTCGTTTGCGGAATGGTCATTCTTCCCGGGTTAATGTAATCAATATTCCATCCTTTAGGTTTATCGTCGGCTACAGCATTTTCAACTGTAAAATTGTAGCCATCGCCTTTAAAATGAATGTCAGATTTAGAATATGATTCCCTGTTACCTCCCCAATAAATGAAGAATTTCCCTTTGTTGTGTGCAGTATATTTTTCAGGCTCAGTTGCCACTTCCTGGGCAAAGGTGTACTGTGAAAAAATACAAAAAGATAGTACCACCATTAGTAGTGGTTGTTTCACGGCTGGATAAAAATTATGTATAAATTGATATTTACCAATAACGGAACAACTGACTTGAGGTAAAATTGTAAGGGCAGATTAAGTCAAAGGAGATGTACCGCTATTTAGCGAAGCAAAATTACGGATAAATCTTAATAATTAATATTAAATATAATATTGTAAGTTATATTAACTATATTTTTTATAGTATCTTTAATTTCATTAAAAACGTGATTTGCACAGGGCTGTTTAGGAAAGCCTTTTAATGAACATCATTATAACATTTGCCCTTTATCTTTCGTAGTGCTTTTAAGTTTTTCAATTTTTAAATTAAACCAGTTAAAAAGGGTTATTGCTATAATTATAAATATTGTATATATCCACAGCCAATAATTAGTGTTGGTATTTATTTTAGATGTTTGTAACTTGGAATTAGATGTTTCAATAGTATTATATAGTTTTGCCTTACCTGTAATGTCATCTGGTTTTAAAGCAAGTATTCTTTCATAAACATCCTTTTGCTCATAAAGTACTTTGTTTTCCTTTTCTAAAGTAATATTCGAGTTACTTAATTTAGAAGTCAATATAACAATTGTTATACAAGCGATTAAATAAAATGCAAATTTGAGAGATATTAATGTTTTTAAATTCATGTCAATGGATTAATAATTTGAAAACTAAATTATATATTATTTTTAGCACGAGAGTGGTGCTCGCCAGATGATGCTTCACTATTTCCCGGATTTCTGTCATTGCGAGAAAGGACGACGTGGTAATCTATTTAAGGTACAGATTTGCTTTAAGCCCAATAATAAACGCAATTTTCAGGCTTAAATTAACGTAATGAATAATTAAAAACTTAAAGGCATAATATCATATACAATACCTGAAGTTTGACCATTAATAACTGCGGGTTTTATTTTAGGAAAGTTGATAAAAGCTTTTTCCAAAACTTTTTTAAGTTTATCCGAACTGGTTTCTATTTTGTTTACAGAAACATTTCCTTCTTTGTCTACAGCCACTTTTATTTTTACTTTAGTGCCCTTAAGACTTTCTAATTCATTGCCTATTTCTTCTGTAATCCAAATAATGAATTTATCCTCAAAACAGGCAGATACAAATTCATCTTCAGCAGAGCAGTCTTTAAAATGTGCATGCTCAATCACCATAGGAAAGGGATGAGGCTTTTTCTTCATGTCTTCTGTTGTACTTTTAATTACTTGCTCATATTGTTTTGTATTGTTGTTCTTTTTAAAACTAACAAAAAAACCGTAACTAGATGATGTAGGTTTACCTCTAAGGTCATTAATTGGAATGATAGCAGGTAATTTTTCCAATGCTGAAACTGCCAGTCCTTTTATTCTTTCATTTTCTGTTTCTGCCTTAAAAGGAGCTTCGCCTGAAGCTTTACTAAAGATGGTAACTTTAATAGAAAACTCTTCTAAGCCAAGTGATTTGGCAGTGTTAGATTTGTTTATTTCTTCCAGTATAAGCGCGCCTACTTTTTCGCGATAGCAGTCTTCCTTGTTCTCTGCATTTTCACAGCCGGGGTAGATAGCTGTAGACTCATTTCTAAAATCTAAAAAAGTCTTTCTTTGTGAAAAAGAAACAGTAGTAAATAATAACAGTAGTAAGGTGAAAATTGGTTTCATTATATTAAGTTAGTGTACGCAAATATAGTGCATGCTGAATACAAAAAAGTCCCGCAAGGGGCAGGACTGTATACTAGCGCTTGCGCCAAGAAGACTCATAATTATTTTTTTTCAGAAAGATCCTTATTATATATTATATGTAACACAACATCCTTCCATCCGTCAGGGGTTAAATATTGTCTTTTTACCCAATAATGAATAACATTATTTTCCCATTTAATATCAGTTAAGGTTCCGTGTATAGCCTCACGTTCAGAATCTCGCCCTGTAATACTTATTTGTTTCGTATTTTCATCTACCTCAAAAGTATACACCAACCAAAGTTTGTTAAAGCATTGATCATAAGGCTGATCATTTATGAGATCATGCTCAGGTATACTAATGTCTAAAGAGTTAAATTTGCCTCCAGAAAATGAAGGTCTTGAAATAATTTCATCTTTTATTACGTAATTACCATCAATTACCTGATAACCTGAAAAACAGTCAATCTCACCCATAACGTTCACTTGTGCTATACCATCAAAGTTAAGGTCGAGCGGTACATCGCTTTCAATTTTATCAAGGGTGTAGATGCCTTTTACCTGATTTAAAAATTCATTGTTTTCTTTCGTAGTGTCATCATTGCTACAGCTTAAAAGCAGCATTATACCAAAATAACAAATTAATTTTTTCATATATAATAAATCAATTTAATTAAAAGTAGTATTTAACCTACTTTTAATTATTAGGATTAACATATTTTTAACAAAAATGCCCCTCATTTCTGCGGGGCATTTATATCTCAAATCTAGTATTTCAATACTAAAATCTATTTTCTGTTCTCAATCCACTTACGTGCATTTACAAATGCTTCATGCCACGGTGAAACCTCGTCGTTACGTTCTTCCGGGTAGTACGCCCAGTTCCATTGGAACATCGAGCGCTCAATGTGAGGCATCATAACAAGGTGACGGCCGTCGTTGTTTGCCATCATGGCAACATCAAAAGCAGAACCGTTAGGGTTGGCAGGGTAACCGTTGTAGCCATATTTAGCTACAATGTTATATTGGTCTTCGCTGTATGGAAGGCTGAATTTACCTTCACCATGAGAAATCCAAACACCCAGTGTGCTGCCTGCTAATGTAGAAAGCATTACCGAGTTATTTTCCTGTACAGTAACCGATGTAAATCCGCTTTCGTGTTTACGGCTGTCGTTATGAAGCATTTTAGGTTTAACCTCATGGTCAGGGTTTATAAGCTCAAGCTCAACAAACAACTGACATCCATTACAAATACCTACCGATAATGTATCTTCTCTCTTAAAGAAGTTGTCAAGTGCAGCCTTAGCTTTTTCGTTGTAAAGGAAAGCACCGGCCCATCCTTTAGCCGAACCAAGAACGTCTGAGTTAGAGAAACCACCCACAGCACCAATAAACTGGATATCTTCAAGTGTTTCACGACCTGAAATAAGGTCGGTCATGTGTACGTCTTTTACATCAAATCCGGCAAGGTACATAGCATTTGCCATTTCACGTTCCGAGTTAGAACCCTTCTCACGGATAATAGCTGCTTTTGGTCTTGGTTTAGAGGCGTCAACCGCTACTTTCTTACCATCAAAATGAGCAGGGAAAGTATAATTAAGCGGTTGGTTTTTATAATTGTCAAAACGCTCCTGCGCTTTTACTTTTCCACTTTGTTTCTGGTCAAGAAGGTATGAAGTCCTAAACCAGGTGTCTCTTGTTTCTGAAATATCGAAAGTAAGATTGGTATCGCCATTTTTAATGGTAATCACGGCACCTTCTTTCGGCTGGCCGATTTTGGTGAAGGCCACATTGTGTTTTGCAAGCTCAGTTTCAACAGAAGCATCAGCCTGTATAACAATAGCAATGTTCTCTGCAAATAAAGCTTTAACCGTATCTGCTTCGTTAAGACCTGTAAGGTCATATTCAGCACCAAGGTTAACTTCAGGGAAACTCATTTCAAGCAGCGTAGTAATAAGTCCGCCGCTGCCTATATCGTGACCTGCTGCAATTTTACCTGCTTTAATAAGATCCTGTATAACATTGAAAGTGTTTTTGAAAGAAGCCGCATCTTTAATAGTTGGTACTTCATTACCCACTTTGTTTAATACCTGAGCAAAAGACGATCCTCCAAGTTTAAAGGCATCACCCGAAAGGTTTATGTGATAAATGTTACCACCATTCTTTTTTAATACAGGCTCAACTACTTTAGTAATGTCGTTACAGTTACCTGCAGCCGATATAATTACTGTACCCGGAGCAATAACATCGCCGCTAGGGTATTTTTGTTTCATAGAAAGTGAATCTTTACCCGTTGGGATATTGATGCCTAACTCAATTGCAAAGTCAGAACAAGCTTCAACCGCTTCGTAAAGCCTTGCGTCTTCACCTTCGTTTTTACAAGCCCACATCCAGTTTGCCGAAAGCGATACACTTTTAAGTCCGTCTTTAAGTGGTGCCCAAACAATATTGCTTAAAGCTTCAGCGATAGCTGTACGGCTACCCGCAGTAGGATCTACAAGAGCAGCAACAGGCGAGTGGCCTATAGTTGTTGCAATACCTTCTTTACCTGCATAATCAAGTGCCATAACACCTACGTTGTTTAAGGGAAGCTGAATAGGTCCGGTAGTTTGTTGTTTCGCTACTTTACCACCTACGCAACGGTCAACTTTGTTTGTTAACCAGTCTTTACAGGCTACAGCTTCTAACTGAAGAACCTGGTTAAGATATGTATGAATTTTATCCTGACTGTAATCAGGGTTAGCATATTTAGCTTCAACAGTTTTGTCTGCCATTATGGTTTTTGGCGAAGAACCAAACATGTCTTCCAGAGCAAAATCCATTGGCTTGGCACCTGTAGTGGCAGATTCAAAAGTAAACCTTTGATCACCCGTTACATCTCCTACTTCATACATTGGCGAACGCTCACGATCGGCAATACGTTTAAGTGTGTCAATGTCTTTCTGGCCAATTACAAGTCCCATACGCTCCTGCGACTCGTTGCCTATTATTTCTTTAGCCGAAAGGGTAGGGTCACCCACCGGCAGTTTGTCAAGGTCTATTTTACCTCCTGTTTCTTCAACAAGTTCAGAAAGGCAGTTTAAGTGTCCGCCCGCACCGTGATCGTGAATAGAAACAATAGGGTTATTATCGCTTTCTACAAGTCCGCGAACAGCATTAGCAGCTCGTTTTTGCATTTCAGGGTTAGAACGCTGAATTGCGTTAAGTTCAATACCCGAACTGAAAGCACCTGTATCGGCAGATGATACTGCTGCACCACCCATACCAATACGGTAGTTTTCACCACCAAGTATAACTACTTTATCGCCGGTTTGCGGCTTTTGTTTTTTAGACTGGCTTTCTTTACCGTAACCAATACCACCTGCAAGCATGATAACTTTATCGAAACCAAGTTTGCGGGCATCTTCTTCGTGCTCGAATGTAAGTACTGATCCTGAAATTAACGGCTGTCCGAATTTATTACCAAAATCAGAAGCACCGTTAGATGCTTTTATTAAAATATCCATTGGGGTTTGGTAAAGCCATTTACGCTCGTCCATGCCTGTTTCCCAAGGGCGGTTTTCTTCAAGTCTTGAATATGATGTCATGTACACCGCTGTACCTGCTAACGGAAGCGAACCCTGTCCGCCCGCAAGCCTGTCGCGTATTTCACCACCACTACCTGTTGCTGCACCGTTAAAAGGCTCTACAGTAGTAGGGAAGTTATGTGTTTCTGCTTTTATAGAAATAACAGAATCAAATTCTTTTATCTCGTAGTAATCTGGCTTATCGGCAGTTTTAGGAGCAAACTGCTGTACACGAGGGCCTTTTACAAAAGCTACATTGTCTTTGTATGCCGATACAATGTCGTTAGGATTTTCCTGTGATGTTTTTTTGATAAGTTTAAATAGGGAAGAAGGTTTCTCTTCACCATCAATTACAAACGTACCGTTGAATATTTTGTGTCGGCAGTGTTCAGAGTTAACCTGAGAAAAACCAAACACTTCAGAGTCGGTAAGTTTTCTTCCCAGTTTTTCCGAAAGATTGTTAAGATACTCAACCTCTTCAGGACTAAGTGCCAAACCTTCTTTTTCATTGTAAGCAGCAATATCGCTAACCTCAATAATAGGCTTCGGCTGTATGTTTATAGTGTAAATATCCTGGTCTAGCCCGTTATACTTTTGCGAAAGCATAGGGTCAAAGCTGGCGTTAGCCTCATCTGTCTTTTCAAACTCCTCTATCCTTATAATTCCGCTAATGCCCATGTTCTGGGTAATTTCTACGGCATTAGTACTCCAGGGAGTGATCATGGTTGCGCGTGGTCCAACAAAAAAATCCGTCAGGGCGGATTTTTCTATCTTATGTGCGTTTCCAAAAAGCCAGTTTAATTTTGAAATGTCTTCTGCTGATAGCTCGTTTTGCGATTGAACTGCAAAAACCGTATTCGTCTGGTTTCCGAAGAAATGAATCATTACAATTGTAGTTACATGTTGAGAGCGCAAAATTAATCTAATTTTCTAACAAACACAAACTTTACATACTACATAATGTGATGTCAGAAAGGTAAAAGGAATGTGGGGAAATGTCTTTCAGTAATCATGGTACTTTTTATGTATATTCTTTTTTATACCTCTCTGTTTTCAATATATTTCTGTATTTTCGACATCGATTTTAAAGATTTCGACAATGATAAACAGGCACATTGGTTTCACAACCTTATTAAAAATAGTTCAGTATAAAGATCCCCGATTTTTAATGGGTATAATTGCACTACTGGCGTCTGTTGTAACTTTACTACTTTCAATTTCTTTAAGCCGCAATTTTAATGAACCTTATGAAAATTACGATCATGAAGTTATTAATGCTAACGGAGTAGAGCAGGAGGCAATAATTGTAAATTTACAATCAAAAGATAATGTAGAAATTAACGGAAAAAATCCACTTGTAATAACTTATTTATTTGATGATAGGGGAGTAAATAAAATCGATAAATTTAAAACGCTTAATGTTGAAAAGGGAGGAGAACTTTCTGTAGGTGATAAACTAAAGATAAAAACATATAATGGAGCATCTTCTATAATAGGATATGAGTCTTTTACGTTTCCATTTTTTCTTATTTTACTAATAGCCCCTGTTGCATTTTTTCTTGTTGGAGTAATGCTGCTTTTAAGAAAAATTGTGCCTGCAATTAAAATATACAGATTATATAAAAATGGTATTGTACATGAAGCAGAAGTACATTCTATATTGACGATTTCAGGGACGCCTATTACTAATAAGAGAAGAAAGGTTTCGATTGATTATTTCTACAGAATAAAGGAAGGCGAAAAAAAATATGGTAATACAGCTTCTACTGATTTTTCTTTACTGGCAGAAATGAAGGCAGGGGATAAGGTCAAGATCTTTATTTCCGAAGATGGCAAGCATTCCTGTCTGATTCCTAAAAAGGAAGCCATTAAAAATAATTGGAATATTACGTTTGCTTAAAAAAAGAATCCCGCAATCGCGGGATTTTTTTGTGTAAAATGATGTTATTTTCTTTTCATTATTATTTCCATATTCTTATGCTCAGCACCATTTTTAATATCATACATTTCCATTTTTCGGGTGTTGTCATTAACAATAGTATATAGTTCGCGGCATTGTATTGTTTTTCCGCGCGCCGGGTCAACCATATCTCCCTTAAACTCTATTGTTTTTGTATTTGGATCATATTTGCCTTTCATTACCAGCATGCCAGTGCCCATATTATCTATCCATGTTGAAATATATTCTTTAGTAGAATTATCATAAGCAAGTGTGCTGCGGCCTTCAAATGGCATACCCATCATAGTGCCTTTATAGTTCATCTCCTGATAACGGTCACCAAGTATCATTTTACATTCAGATGTAGAAGTAGCTTTCATTGGCTTGTTGTCCGGTTCATGCCAAAAGGTCATTTCATTGGTCCATGTGCCATTTTCAGCAGCCATCATTTTATGGGCATCACCGGGTGTCATATAAGCTTGCCAGGCTTTCATTTCGGTAATAGAGTCCATTCGTTCTTCAACCATCGGCTCGTCGGTTGTAATGGTATCCATTTCAGAAACCTCAGTTTCTATTTTCACCTCTTTTTTACATGAAGTAAAGCACATTGCCAATACCGACAGTGCAAGTAAAATTTTTTTCATAATTAATTGTTTTTATGTTTGTTATGTAAAATTATGAAAAAATGTGTACCATTATTAATCTTCTGTAAAAGTTGTGCTTTCGTAGGCGCCTATATCCGGAGTTGCAGTAGTGTTTCTTGGTGTACCTGTGATATCGTTAGGTACGAGTGCAGCTATTGTTACATCGGCAGCCCCGTTAGCACCACCCTGTGCATCACCTAAATTAAGTTTGTTATTTTGCGGATCAAGAAAATCGGGTCTGTCCTCAGTTGAGCTTCGTGCTATCTTACACTTATGATATAATACAAGGTCGGATATATTGCCTGTGGAAGGATATAGCGGATTATTTTTAAACTGGTTGGAATAATCTACCAGCTTAATAAGGCAATAATTGAATTTACACTTAAAGGCAATCTGATTTCCTGCCTTGTTTTCTAAAGACATTCCTATGTTTGATGATCCGTAAAGAATACAATTGTCAAAATTTGCAGTAACATCGCTAACAAAAAGTGTGTCGTCAGTTTCATAATAATCATTTATGAGAACCGGAACCTGATTAAAACTGCCAAAGTAGTTGGCAAAAGTACACTGTTTAAAATTATAGGTTCCACCCTGTGTAAGAGCAAGAGAGGCCTGACCGCAATTGTTTATTACTAAATTATCTCCACTCAAAACAGAATGAACTGTAAGTACCCCAAAGTTTACACAATTATATATTTGTGAATTATTAATGGTAAGCTTCGGAAGTGTTTCATCATTATCAATGCTTACCATATATATACCTATAACTGCATTTTTAAGCGTAAGATGCTCTATTGTATTGTTTTCTTCACCCGAGAATAGCCAAATATTGTTCCACTGCCCCGGGATATCTGAAAATTCAGGTTCTAACCTGTCACCTTCAAATATAACTTCATTTTCAAGCTCTTCGGTACTGGATAAAGTTCCGTTAATATTAATAGAACCGGTTTTATCTACAATCAATCCTGAGCTGCCATGAAAATGGACTCTTGCACCGGCATCCACTGTTAGTGTCTTATTATTCGGTACTAAAGCATATCCATATATTACATAGGGTTTTTCGTTTGTCCAGTGTAGTTCTTCCGGTGTTGAAAGTTCATGTCCAAACAACTCGGTATCCTGTCCGTTTATTGTTAATTTTTCTTTCATTGCATCTGGTAAAGGTCTGTCCGGTTTAATAAACACTGCATCCTGTACCAGTGTAACAAGTTCTACTTTTTGCTCTTTAGTGCCGCTGTCAAATAAAATTTTGTCATTGTATAAAAAAGTAGTTTCGTTGTTGGCATATTCAGTGTAATCAATAGTAGTTTCAATAAATATAAACATACTGTCTTTCGCCATAAGCTCTACATCACTAAAAACCTTTCCTGGCTGGCCATCTACCATTAGTCGGTATTTAGACTGTTCGCCTTCGCCTAGTTTTATGCTTGGTATTTTTATATCCTTATTACTACGGTTATACACCTTTAAGGTATAAGTACTTGATCCTATATTGGTAAAAACAGTATCAAGATACACTGTGTCTCTGGAAAATTCCAGGCTTCCTGTGCTTTGCTCAAACTCAAAGTCTTCGCGGCAGGAAGTGAAACAAAGTGCAAAACCTATAAAAAGCAATAGTAAATAATGGCGCATAGCGTTAACAATTTTTGGTAAAAATAGCTATTAATTTGAAATATTGAAAAGCAATATAATGGTTAACGCATAATTGTAAGATTTAGTTTGTAATACTGTTAATTGATAAGCTCTCTTAATAGGTACCTGATATTTATTTGGCTTTTGATATCAGGTATTCGTACTTTTACATTTCTAAATTTAAACTATGGCATTTGATAAAGAGCATGTATTAAAAATGTGCAATGACTTCGCTAAGAATACGTTGATGGAAACGCTTGAAATTGTTTACACCGATGCTGATGAGGGAATGCTAAAGGCAACAATGCCTGTAAATTCAAGAGTACAACAGCCAATGGGCTTATTGCACGGAGGTGCAACCGTAGCTCTTGCAGAAAGTGTAGGCAGTGGTGCATCATTAATGATGATAAATCCTGAAGTACAGGAGGTGAGAGGGATAGAGATATCAGCTAATCATTTAAGAAGCAAGCGTGATGGGGTAGTAACTGCAACTGCTAAAATTGTGCATCAGGGCAGGAGTCTGCATCTTTGGGAAGTAAGAATAACTGATGAAAAAGACAGACTTATTTCGGTTTGTAAAATAACCAACATGGTATTGCCAAGAAAACGATAATGGTTTACATCATTTAAATTAGTGTAATGACAGATCTTTTCAAGAAAATAAAAAATCAGTATAAGTCAGGTTTTCCGTTTGCAGTATATGCAAAACCGGGAAGCACGGCTATAACAGGTGTCTTTCAGAATAGCGCTGAACCATTTTTTCTTAACGATTATGCGCAGCAGGGTTTTGCATTTGCTCCTTTTAATGGAGATAAGATTTGTTTTATACCTGCACAAGCTTCAGATGTAATATCGGTAATTATAAATGAAACCGGTGTTTTGCCTGCAGATAGTATTCAGCCTGAAACTGATACAATAGCTAAAAGATCTTTTGAAGATCTGGTAGCCAAAAGTGTATCGGAAATTAAACAGGGACATTTTGAAAAACTGGTACTTTCCCGAAAAGAAACTTTTGATATTGATGCTATTAACATAGTGGATATTTATCATAAGCTGCTTTTTAGCTATCCAATGGCATATCGTTATTGTTTTTATCACCCTGAAAGCGGATTATGGCTGGGAGCAACACCTGAACAGTTACTTAAAGTAGAAAACAGAACACTACATACTGTTGCCCTGGCTGGTACCCAGTTGTATAAAGAAGGAGAAAAAGCAGTTTGGGAAAACAAGGAGAAAGAAGAGCAGTTATTTGTTACCAATTATATTATTGATTCTCTTAAGCAATTCACAATTGCTATAAATAGTACAGAACCTTATACATTTAGGGCCGGAAATATTGTACATATAAAAACGGATATTTCTGCCGATTTAAAAAATACAGAGAGTTTAGCCGGAATTATAGATGCATTACATCCAACACCGGCCGTATGCGGATTACCAAAACAAAAGGCTAAAGAGTATCTTATTGCAAATGAAGGCTATGAAAGGGATTATTACTCCGGTTTTTTGGGTGAACTTAATATCGATTTTGCTACAGGTCAATCCAAAACCGATTTATTTGTTAATCTACGCTGTATGAAAATTGATGATTCGGCACATCTATATATAGGTTGTGGAATAACAAAAGACAGTGATCCTGAAAAAGAATTTTTAGAAACCGTAAACAAGAGCATGACGATGCGTAGAGTGTTGTAAAAGTTTTGAATGATTTCTTCTTAACTTTGTATGCGATTATAAATTAATTCAGGATAGTAAATCTACTTCCTGAAAAATGAAATAAAAATTAATGAAATTAGATATATTAGTATTTGGTGCACACCCTGATGATGTAGAATTGAGTTGTGGTGCTACAATAGCCAAAGAAATATCCCTTGGCAAAAAAGTTGGGATTGTAGATTTAACACGGGGCGAACTTGGTACACGTGGTTCGGCAGAATTAAGAGATAAGGAAGCAGCTGATGCGGCAGGCATTTTAGGAGTAAGTGTAAGAGAGAATCTTCGCTTTCGAGATGGCTTTTTTGTAAATGATGAAGCACATCAACAGGAAGTAATTAAAATGATACGAAAGTATCAGCCCGATATAGTAATATGTAATGCTGTAGATGACCGTCATATAGATCATGGCAAGGGCAGTAAACTGGTATCTGATGCCTGTTTCTTGTCGGGTTTAATAAAAATTGAAACAAAGATTGGTAATGATTCACAAAATGCCTGGCGGCCAAAACAGGTATATCATTATATACAATGGAAAAATATTACTCCGGATTTTGTTGTAGATGTAACTGGTTTTATAGATAAAAAGGTTGAATCGCTCATGGCTTATAAATCGCAATTTTATGATCCGGACAGTACTGAGCCCGTTACCCCTATAGCAACAAAAAACTTTAAAGAGAGCATTCATTATCGGGCTGCAGACCTTGGCAGGCTTATAGGTACAGAATACGCGGAAGGTTTTACTGTAGAAAGATATTTGGCAGTGAACAGTTTAGCAGATTTATTGTAAAAAATTCAAAAAAATATTTGCGAAACCCGTTAAATATTATACATTTGCACTCGCAAAACAAATGGTGATTGTAGCTCAGTTGGTTAGAGCGTCGGATTGTGGTTCCGAAGGTCGGGGGTTCGAGACCCCTCATTCACCCTTAAATGTAAAGCCCTGAAGTAATTCAGGGCTTTTTTTATTTTTAGATTATTGCAAATTAAAATTAAACCAATATCTTTATTCATCAATTCAAACAATAATGGCACTTAACTACGAAGATTTGGAAAAACGTTTTGACTGCGCTTGCAACGATGCAGTATCAGACTTATCAGTTCAGTATAAAAATACCTATCAGACAGGCGGCCCGGGCAGGCTTTCGGCATTTCTTGAGCTAATTAAGCTGCAATTTGAGCAGGTCGAATCTGCCTTTATAAGAGATAATGAACTTTCTGTGGACATCGAAGCGTTAAGAAGAATAAAGCTTATAGCAAAATCATATGCTAAAAAATGCCTTGATGAATACAGCAAGATTTCTATTTAAAAACTATTAAGCTTCTTTATAAGGAGCTTTTTTTATAACTTTTAGTTAACATGAATAATTTTATTAAATTTCAGTTGAATTTTATAACTCAGTTTATTTACTACTGAATTTAATTTGCCTCACAATCCAACAAAACGAAGGGGCTTATAAATGAATTCAAAATTTAGGGAATTAAAAGAACAATTAGAGGCAGCATGCCGGGAAGTAAACCAAGATTTTTTAAATGAGTTTAAAAATGATACTTATATATCGGCAGGAGGGGCAAAGCTGGAGGCTTTTATAACAGAGTTGCAAAAAGAATATGAGTCCGTGGCTTCTAATTTCCTTAAAAAGTATAGTTTAGAAAAAGATTCTGATGCACGAAAGAAAGTACTGGCAATAACTAAAGCTTATGCGAAACTATGTGTCGAAGAGTTTAGTAAAATATAATTAACTTATAATATTAAGAATATATCCTGGCTGGTCCGGGATTTATTTTTTGTATCATATAGCAAGAACTCTTTATCTGGTACTCCTTTGATGATACACTATAATATATATATGTATATAGGTTTAAAATGGAGGAGGGATGATATTGAGATATTAAAACCGCTGATTTTTCAAACAACCACCCCTAAAAAAGTAAAATAATTCATACTGCAATAATCGGGTAATTAGGCAGTTGGGGAATAAGGTTAAAAAAACATTAAAAAAAGGTTGTATAAAATTTGGAAATGGTGAAAAAGGTGCTACTTTTGCACCCGCAATCAAGGCAATGCTCACTGACAGGCTGACATCAACGAAACCCTTATGAATAAAGGGCTGGTTAAAGAAAAATAACCGAAAAAAAGTTGAAAAAGATTTGGAGGTAATAAAAAGTTTGCTACTTTTGCACCCGCAATCACAGCGAAGTTCTTAGATACAATGTACTGCAGATGGTACTGCAATTTGTGGGAGAGTATGTCATCGCCTTTCTTTTGAAAACCCTTCATCATTACGATGAAGGGTTTTTTGTTTTTTAAAGTTTATGATTATTTTAATAATCTTCTTCTTTTCGTTCGGTAATTTTGAGATAATTACTAAACCAAAAATCATGAAAAAGTTATTTTTAGCATTAGCTGTAGTTGCAGGCTTATCTTCAACAGCAGCTATCAGGACACAAAACAGTCATACTATTTCTTTTTATCAGGAAAAACAATATAAAAAAATTGAAGTTTCACAAGTTTCTAAAGAGGCATTGGAAAAGATTAAAAAAGGATATGGCAGTTATACAATAAAAGAGGCCTACAGAGCAGATGATGGAGAATATAAACTGGTTTTAACGAAAGATGGTATAGATACTACAGCAACATTTACGGCGGCTGGAGATCTTATTAAGATATATTAGAAATAAAGAAGGAGCCAATTGGCTCCTCTTTTATTTATTATGTAAAAGACAATATTCGCAAACATTGCTTACTATACACTCACTATGTTTAGGGTTAGTAGGCCTGCAGGTTTCTCTGCCTAGAAAGGATATTGCCATCCCGATTTCACCCCACATATCTTTAGGAAGCTTCTCCATAAGCTGCTTTTCAATTTTTGTAGCATCTTTACCTTTAGCAATACCTAAACGTGGTGCTACACGAAGAACATGAAGATCGACTAATATGCCCTCAGGCTCAACTCCTGCTTCGCGCATAATTACATTAGCAGATTTTCGTCCAATACCTTTAAGAGCTGTAAGCTCTTTCATTGTCTTAGGTATATTTTTATCTTCTTTAATCTCTTCGGCTATTTCCTGTAGCCACGTTATTTTATTTCCATGAAAGCGAACCTCAGAAAGTAATTCTGTGAGCTGAGCAGTATTTGCTTTTGCAAGAGCTTTCATGTCAGGAAACTTTTCAAAAAATGCAGGAGCTATCTTATTAATATGTGCGTCGCTATCCTGTGCAGAAAGTACAACCATTACCATTAGCTGATATAAATTATGGTAATGCAAAGGATGTTGCTTTCCTTTATATTTAGTAATTAGTGGGCGAAGCGCTTTTTCCCAATCTGTACTTTCGTTAAAAAGATCCATTCTTATTCTTTTAAATCTATTGACAAGGAATTTACACAGTAGCGTTGCCCGGTTTCTGTAGGGCCGTCGTCAAAAACATGACCTAAATGGCTTCCGCAGTTGGCACAAAGTATTTCGGTTCTTATCATTCCGAATGATGTATCTTTTACGTATTCTACCTTGCCAGGAATTGATTCATCAAAAGAAGGCCATCCGCACCCTGATTCAAATTTTGAATCACTTTTGAATAATGGTTCACCACAGGCTCCGCAGCAGTAAGTTCCTTTGTCGAAAGTAAGATTGTATTTTCCTGAATTAGGAAATTCAGTTCCTTTTTGGCGTAAAATTTTATATCGCTCGGGTCCCAGTTCTTCTTTCCACTGGGCTTCTGATTTTTCTATATTATAATTTTTCATAACCTGATAACTTATTTTTTAGATGGTATAAATTTAATGGAAACAGAATTAGTACAAAAGCGATTTCCGGTAGTTTCTTCAGGTCCATCATCAAACACATGTCCAAGATGACCACCACAATTAGCACACATTACTTCTGTACGTGTCATGCCCAGTGTTTTATCTTCTTTATATATAACAGATCCTTTTATAGCCTGATCAAATGAAGGCCAGCCACATGGAGAGTCAAATTTGGCATCGGAAGTAAATAGCGGATTGCCACAAGCTGCACACACATAAACACCTTTTTCAAAGTTTTTATAATATTCTCCTGTAAAAGGCCGTTCTGTTGCTTTTTGCCGTAATACTTCATACTGTTCTTCTGTAAGTACTTTTTTCCACTCGGCATCAGTAGTATTCATATTCAGTTTACCTTTTACAGGCTGCTGCGATATCTCTGTTTCTTTATTTTTTTTCTTTTCCTGTCCCTGGCATGAAGCAAGTGAGAAAAGTAAAATGATAATAGCTATTTTTTTCATGTTTCTAAGAATTGAATAATTTTTTTGATGACTTTATTGTCTCCTAATATTTTGCGATGACCCAATCCTTGAGTAATTATAAGTTCAGAATTTGCAAGATATTTTTTAATATGATATGCCGCGCTAACCGGAACATCGGCATCATTCGTATCGTGAATTACAAGTACAGGATTGGTAACGTCTATAGCAGCTATATACGCCGAATAAGCATTGATGGTTTCGCCAAACTTCTTTTCAAACAACTGTATCATCATTTTACCTGTATCAATATTCATTCCTAATTTATCAATGAAGTCATCCATAATATCTTTGATTACATCGCCGCTTCCAATAGTTACAGCTTTTTTAACTTTTAATCCTTTTTTTATAGAATTTAAAACAGCCATTGCACCAAGTGAATGCCCGATAGCAAATTCAAAAGGGCCATATTGCTTTTCCAATTCAAGTATTGAAGCAACAAACTCTGTCATATCGCTGGTTTTACCCGGCGATTTACCATGTGCAGGAGCATCAAAACTAATAGTGCTGTAACCGTTTTTCAATAATTTTTCTGCAATGCTGTGAAGCTGTGTACCACGGCCACTCCACCCATGTACTAATAGTACTTTATTATTACTTTTACCATAGTGATATACATTTATTTTTTTTCCTATTGAGGGAATTAATATTAATTCCTGTTTGCTATTCCTATCTATTTCTTCTTCTCTTTTAGGAAGCTTAAATTTCATAGGAGTAGTAAATATCTTCATGGCAAATTTTGCTGCCATTCGTAGAGATGTCATTTCAAGTATTTTAGCAGTAACCAGTATCGGTTTTGGAATTTTTAATGTATCTCTTTGTGTTTTTTTATTATCAGGCATCATTAGTATATTATAATAGCAAGTTACACAATATTAATGTTGATGTATTTTAATGCTATTATAAATATTTAGATAGGATAAAATTATTTATGCAATTTAAACATTCACAATACTTTAACTGTCAGATGTGTTTTTTCGGAAATAATTATTAAATGAATTTACTAAATTTGCATAGAATTTAATAAATTACCAATTATGAGAAAAAGTGTCTTAACACTGTCTGCCTTGCTTTTAATTTCGGTATTTGCCTGTACTAAGAATCCATTTACAGGTAAACAGGACTTTAATATTGTTTCGAATGACCAGATATTTCCCTCTGCATTTCAGCAATATAATGAGTTTTTAAAAGAAAATAAGGTTATTAAAGGTACTGCCGATGCCCAGCGCGTAGTAACCGTTGGACAGAAGATTAAAGCGGCTGCCGAAAAATATCTAAATTCAAAAGGCTATCAGGGATATCTTAACGGATATCAATGGGAATATAATCTTGTAGATAGTAAAGAAGTAAATGCATGGTGTATGCCCGGCGGTAAAATTGTAGTTTATTCGGGGATATTACCCATTACCAAAGATGAGGCAGGACTTGCAACTGTTATGGGGCACGAGGTAGCCCACGCATTATTAAATCATGGTGCCCAGCGTATGAGTGCAGCACAATTGCAGCAGCTTGGAGCAGCGGGTGTATCTGTAGCAGCATCGGGGCAAAGCG
The DNA here is from genome assembly GCF_024054175.1 of Flavobacterium sp. NRK1. GTDB lineage: Bacteria > Bacteroidota > Bacteroidia > Flavobacteriales > Flavobacteriaceae > Flavobacterium. Next base: position 106,301 of record NZ_JAMXLA010000001.1, on the reverse strand, counting down.
AACAAACACAGCAAATATTAATGCAGGCTTACGGTTTGGGATCTGAGGTGGGAGGTATGCTTCCATTTAGCAGGAAACACGAAACAGAAGCCGATGAAGTAGGACTTACATTAATGGCTATAGCAGGATATAATCCTGATAAAGCTGTTGAATTCTGGCAAAGGATGGAAGCAAATTCGGGAGGTAGTGCACCACCTGAATTTTTAAGTACTCACCCTTCCGGAGCAACAAGGATTGCCCATATTAAGAGCCTAACGTCAAGTGCTAAGGCGGAAGCAGCTAAATTTGGAGTGAAATATTAGCTGTTAAAATAAATTTACACAAAAAGCCATCTAAAGATGGCTTTTGCTTTTTAAAAACTTTATAATTTAAAGAAAAATAATTTAGCTTTGGGACTACAAACCAATAACTATGACACAATTACAAAAAGGAAGCAAAAAGCTTCTTAATGCCTGGGCTTTTTATGATTGGGCAAACTCTGTTTACAGCCTTGTAATAGCATCGGCAATCTTCCCTATTTTTTATGATTTGATTTTTGAAGAAAAAGGTGTTAAGCATATTGCTGTATTTGGAACATCTATGAAAAGTACGGCACTTATCAGCTTTGTTACTGCTTTTGCATTTTTGGTAGTAGCGTTTATTTCCCCCTTGCTCTCCGGTATTGCTGATTATTCGGGCAATAAAAAAAGTTTCCTTAAGCTGTTTTGTTATATAGGCGGCTTGTCATGTATTGGGCTTTATTGGTTTAGTTTAGATAATATTTACTGGAGCCTTGTATGTTACTTTTTCGGACTTATAGGTTTTTGGGGCAGCCTTGTGTTTTATAATTCTTATTTACCTGATATTGCTTATCCGGAGCAACAGGATTCTGTAAGTGCCAAAGGATATTCTATGGGATACATTGGTAGTGTTATACTGTTAATTATTAATCTTGTTATGGTATTATCTGTAGAAGATAATATGAAAGAAGAAATGATGCGTTATTCTTTTGTATCAGTAGGAGTATGGTGGATATTGTTTAGCCAGTATACTTATTATTACCTGCCAAAAGGTAACAGATCGGGTAATAAAGTAACAGGGGATGTAGTTTTTAATGGTTTTAAAGAGCTAAGAAAAGTATGGGGCGAGCTCAAACAAAATTTGACACTTAAGCGATACCTTGGAGGTTTCTTTGTTTACAGCATGGCTGTTCAGACAGTAATGCTCGTGGCAACTTACTTTGGTGCTGAGGAAATACAATGGGGTGAAGGCGGAGCAAAACAAATGGGGTTAATAGTAAGTATACTTTTAATTCAGTTAGTTGCTGTAGGAGGTGCGGTTATTACATCTAAATTGTCTGCTAAATATGGCAATATTAAAACACTGATAGGGATTAATATTATATGGGCTATTATATGTGTATGTGCATTTTTTGTAGTACTGCCTATACATTTTTATATAACAGCAGGATTTGTAGGTTTGGTTATGGGCGGTATTCAGTCGTTGTCACGATCTACATATTCAAAATTTCTTCCGGAAACAAAGGACACTGCTTCTTTTTTCAGTTTTTATGATGTTACGGAAAAAATTGGTATTGTAATAGGTATGCTGTTATATGGCGCTATAGATCAAATATTCGGCAGTATGCGTTATTCTGTAGTGTTTCTAACTTTATTCTTTATAATAGGAATATTTTTGCTGCTAAGGGTTGAAAGAAAAAAATCTTAAAGAATTTTATATATATTTGGAAATCCAAAACCAATTAAATTTATAATGAAAAAAATTAAGAGTTTATCTGTATTGTTTGTGCTGTTTTCGGCCCTTACATTAATTTCATGTGATACCGAACCCGTAGATCCTGTTTTAACAGATAATATTGATCCTGAAAATCCGGGAACCAATCCTGGAACAGATCCAGGTACTGACCCCGGAACAAGTGAAGGTGATTATTTTCCCATGGCTTTAAATAATGAGTGGGTTTTTGCTTTAGATGGGGTAATGCAGGACCCAATGAAAATTACAGGTACTGTTACAGTAAATAATAAATCATATTATAAAATAAATCAGTTTTTCAGTAATGCAGGCAATGGAGAATTTACTGGTTCTGCCGTTATGTTATTAAGAAAAGACGGTGGTAATTATTCCGTAAGGGTAAGTGTTGATATTCCTGTTCAGGAAGGGATGTCTATAAGTGTATCACCATTTGAATATATCATATTAAAAGATAATCTTGCTGTAGGAGAAACCTGGACAGAAACAACAACCCAGACTACCAGCTATGATATGCCGGAATCTCCGGTTCCACTTCCCGATGTAGTTATGAATCTTACATTTAATGGTAAAATATTAGAAAAAGGAGTGACAGCAGTTGTGAACGGAGTCACATATAATGATGTGATAAAAATGAATTTAAAACAAACTTCTGTAATTGAAGGGTTTGGAGAAGGTGTGCCTCCTACAATAACTAATACTGAGGTATGGTTTGCTAAAAATATAGGTCCTATTAAAGCAGTATCAACTTCTGAAGGATTTTCAGCAACTAATGAGCTTCAGTCTTATGTAGTTAATTAATGAAAGCATTTAATATAGTAAGCAGCCTTTGGCTGCTTTTTTTATAGCTAAAAACACGTAATTAACATTTTTGAGTTAAGATTTAATTAAATTCCTGTTATATTTGAAATCTTAAATAAAATACTAACATGAAAAGATTTAGATTTTTATCAGTACTGCTTATGGTTTTTTCGGCAATATCATTTGTTGCTTGTGATACAGAACCTGTAGATCCTGTATTAACTGAAAACATAGGAGAAAATCAGCCGGGAGATGCTGTTTTTAAAGTAAATTTCAGCGATGAAACTCATACTGCTATACAGGCTACTGCTAAGTTTGAAGAAGGTATGCTTTCTATAGCAGGAGTTATGGGTACAAACGCAGAGTTTGTTTCAATTACACTTGATGATTATGCAGTTAAAACATATAATGAAGCATTTATAGGATATTATCCGGGGTCAAGCACTGCAGGAGGCTATTTGAATATTAACCCCGAAACAGGGCAAAATAACGGACAGGTTGTTATTACAGAGGTTGATACAGTAAATAATACAATATCCGGTACTTTTAGTTTTACAGGATATTATGTTGATGTTGAAATGAATTTACCTTCAATAGCTTTTACAAACGGAGTATTTGAAAATATTCCTATAACAGGCCTTCCTCAAAATCCGGGAACAAATCCTGTTAATCAAAAACTTTTTAAAGCTAAGGTAAACGGAACAGCAAAAACTTTTGGCACAATAATGCCTATATCTTCCGCAGGTACTTTATCATTAACGGGTACTAATGTAGCGTCACAGGAATCTATTTCTATTAGTGTTCCTGAAAGTATTACAGCAGGTACATATGATCTTGAAGATTTTACAGATTACTATGCCGCTTATCTGGGTGGTGATTCATCTTTCAGTTCAGAAAGTGGTACTTTAACCATTACAAGTAATACAGGAGGATGGATTAAAGGAACTTTTGAGTTTAGCGGACATGATTTTGATGATAATCCGATGACTATTACTGAAGGAGAATTCAGCGTACAATATTAAGATGATGACCTCATAAAAAAAGCTGCTTTTGAGCAGCTTTTTTTATGCTTCAAATTTTAACTGATATTGGATTAGTAAAACCTATTAAATCTAAAAACCAAATATACCGCTCTTATATTTCTTTATGGCATAATGATTGTCATATCATTGTGCAGAAATATAAAACATTTTTCGCATTTTATTGATATATAGTAGTAAAGGAGTGTTTCAATTGATCATTATCCTTTACTTGTTACTTACGTTTAATGACAAAATGACTTTTACCATACTATGGCTAATCAAAAAATATTGAATATTGACAGTTTGTCACTTCAGGAACTTGATACGGATGCTGAATTAATTCCGTTAATGACACCGGAAGATGAGGAAGAAATGAATAATGAATTATTACCTGAAACATTGCCAATACTACCATTACGTAATATGGTATTGTTTCCGGGTGTTGTTATTCCTATTACTGCGGGCAGGGATAAATCTATAAAACTGATTAATGATGCTAATGCAGGCGGGAAAATTATAGGTGTTGTTTCACAAAAGGATGAAAATGTAGAAGAACCATCTATTGAAGATATTAATACAGTAGGTACTGTAGCAAGAATATTGCGTGTTCTTAAAATGCCTGACGGAAATACTACAGTAATACTTCAGGGTAAAAAACGCTTTGAAATAGATCAGGTAATTACAGATACCCCTTATCTGCAGGCTACAATAAAAGAGGTTAATGAGGTAAGGCCTGAAAAAGATGAAGCAGAATTTGCTACCATTATAGAGTCTATTAAAGAACTGGCTATACAAATTATAAAGGAAAGCCCAAATATTCCTACAGAGGCTACTTTTGCTATTAAGAACATTGAAAGCAATTCTTTTCTAGTAAATTTTGTGTCGAGCAATATGAACCTTACGGTTAAGGAGAAGCAGGATTTACTTGCTACAAGCAACCTGAAGGAAAGAGCGCTTGAAACGTTGCGTTACATGAATCTTGAGTTGCAGAAACTGGAACTTAAAAATGATATCCAGAGCAAAGTACGTTTTGATCTTGATCAGCAGCAGCGCGAATATTTCCTTCATCAGCAAATGAAAACCATTCAGGAAGAACTGGGAGGCGTATCTCATGATCAGGAAATAGAAGAAATGCGCCAAAAGGGTAAGGCAAAGAAATGGAATGAAAAAGTAAAAGGACATTTTGATAAAGAGGTTGCCAAATTACAGCGTATGAACCCGCAGGTGGCAGAGTATGCTACACAACGCAACTACCTTGAATTAATGCTTGATCTTCCGTGGAGTGAGTTTTCCAAAGATAACTTTGACCTGAAACGTGCTGAAAAAATATTGCATCGCGATCACTATGGCCTTGATGATGTTAAAAAACGTATTATAGAGCACCTTGCTGTACTTAAGCTGCGTAATGATATGAAATCTCCTATACTATGCCTTTATGGCCCTCCCGGTGTTGGTAAAACATCTATTGGTAAGTCGGTGGCAGAGGCCCTGGGTAGAGAATATATTCGTATTTCGCTTGGTGGGCTTCGTGATGAGGCAGAAATCAGAGGACACAGGAAAACATACATTGGCGCTATGCCGGGTAGAATACTGCAAAGCCTTAAAAAAGCAGGTACTTCTAACCCTGTTTTTGTGCTCGACGAGATTGATAAATTAAGTGTAAGCAATTCAGGAGATCCTTCTTCCGCGTTACTTGAGGTACTTGACCCTGAACAGAATTCGGAATTTTATGATAACTTCCTTGAACTTGGCTTTGACCTTTCTAAGGTTATGTTTATAGCCACTTCGAATAACCTTTCTACTATTCAGCCTGCATTGCGCGACAGGATGGAAATTATAAACATGACAGGTTATACTATTGAAGAGAAAATAGAAATTGCAAAAAAACACCTTGTTCCGAAACAAATTAGAGAACATGGTCTTGAAGCGAAAGACATTGCAATAGGCAAAAAACAAATTGAAAAAATTGTTGTTGGCTATACACGTGAATCGGGTGTAAGAGGGCTTGAAAAGCAAATTGCAAAGGTTGTACGCCACATAGCAAAATGTATTGCTATGGAAGAAGAATATAACGTAAAAATTACTGATGAAGACGTTATTAGCATACTTGGTGCACCAAAAATGGAACGTGACAAATATGAAAATAATGAAGTTGCAGGCGTGGTTACAGGTTTGGCCTGGACGAGTGTAGGAGGTGATATTTTATTTATAGAATCTATACTTTCAAAGGGTAAGGGCCATATGACTATGACAGGTAACCTTGGTACTGTAATGAAAGAATCTACTACAATTGCATTAGAATATATTAAAGCTAATGCCGAACTATTAGGTATTTCTCCGGAAGTGATAAGCAATTATAATGTTCATATTCACGTGCCGGAAGGAGCTACCCCTAAAGACGGGCCAAGCGCAGGTGTTGCTATGCTTACATCGTTAGTGTCGTCATTTACACAGCGCAGGGTAAAAAAACATCTTGCAATGACAGGAGAGATAACTTTAAGAGGAAGAGTATTACCGGTAGGAGGTATAAAAGAAAAAATACTTGCTGCTAAAAGGGCTAATATTAAGGAGGTAATATTGTGTTATGAAAATAAACGCGATATTGATGAAATTAAGCAGGAATATCTTGAAGGACTTACTTTTCATTATGTAAAAGAAATGAGCGAAGTGATTAAATATGCAATTACCGACCAAAAAGTTAAAAATGCAAGAACTTTATAATTATAAAGATTAATTCGATAAAAAACGGCTAAAATTTCTTAGCCGTTTTTTTATTTAAAAATAATATCTTCGCATTCGCGTTATAGTATGCGAAATCCTATAAAACAACAATGTTTAAAAACCGGTATCTTTTACTAATTCTATTGTACACCACTTTGTCTTTTAGTCAGATAGGAGGTAAATACACATATCAGTTCTTAAATCTTGTCACTTCTCCAAGGCAGGCTGCGTTAGGAGGAAAAGTTATAACTCTCCACGATTATGACGTAAATCAGGGCATTTTTAACCCCGCGACCATTAACCCTGAAATGGATAATCATCTTTCGGCAAACTATGGTAATTATTATGGTGAAGTAGCTTATGGCACTGCTGCTTATGCTTATACATGGGACAGGCATGTGCAAACATTTCATGTTGGGGTAAACTATGTTGATTACGGTACTTTTGAAGGCCGTGACGAGGCTGGTTTATTAACTGGAGATTTTACAGGAAGCGAATTGGCGCTATCGGTAGGTTATGCATATAATGTTCCTTATACCGATTTGTTTATTGGTGCTAATGCAAAAATAATATCATCAACTTTAGAAAGTTATAATTCTTTAGGTGCCGCTATCGATATTGGTGCTTTGTATATTGATGAGGATAACGATATTAATTATGCACTTGTTATACGTAATGCAGGTACCCAGATAACAACCTATGCAGGTACCCAGGAAAAGCTTCCATTGGAAATTATAGCAGGTATCTCTCAGGAAATGGAAAATATTCCTTTGCGCTGGCATCTTACTTTGGAAAATTTGCAGCAATGGAATATAGCTTTTTCTAATCCTAACCGTGCAGAACAGAGTATAGATGGCGGCAGTAGTGAAGAAAAAGTATCATTCTTTAATAACGCACTGCGCCACGTAATTGTTGGTGCTGAGTTTTTACCCGGCAGAAGTTTCAACATACGTTTAGGCTACAATTTCAGAAGGAGTGAAGAGTTGCGTATAGTTGATAAGCGAACTTTTTCCGGAATTTCAGCAGGTGTAGGTATAAGATTTGGTAAATTGCGCTTTGATTATTCGTACTCAAGATATACCCTTGCAGCCAACACAAGCCTGTTTGGGCTAACCATAAACTTACAATAAGAGTTGGATAAAAAAATTACTATAGCTATAGATGGTTTTTCTTCTACAGGAAAAAGTACACTTGCTAAGCAGCTTGCCAGGCATTTAGGATATGTATATGTAGATACCGGAGCAATGTATCGTGCTGTTACTCTTTTTGCTATGCAAAAGGGATATATAGGGGAAGATTTTTTTAATAAGCAGGCACTTATTGACAGTCTTGATGCTATTAAACTTAAATTTTTATATAATCCCGATCTTGAGTTTGCAGAAATGTATCTTAACGATGTAAATGTTGAGAAAGAAATCCGAACACTTGGTGTATCACAGCTTGTTAGCCATGTGGCTGAAATTCATGAGGTGCGCGTTAAGCTTGTAGAGCAGCAAAAACATATGGGAGAAGGTAAAGGAGTTGTTATGGATGGCAGGGACATTGGTACAATTGTTTTTCCGAATGCAGAACTTAAGATTTTTATGAATTCTGCTCCGGGGGTCCGTGCTCAAAGACGCTTTAAAGAGCTGGTTGAGCTGGGACAGAAAGTAACATATGAAGAAGTATATAAAAATGTTATAGACCGCGATTACATTGATACCCACAGGGAAGACTCTCCTCTTATAAAAGCAGAAGATGCGATAGAAATGGATAACTCTTATATATCTAAACAGGAGCAGCTTGAAAAGGTATTGGTTATTGCCAAAAAGATAATAAGTAATTAGTAGTAACCATAACTAAAATGCTTTATAAGATCCTGCTGTTGTTTTTCGCAATTGTGATTATACAGCTGATTTATTTTTTGATTAAAAGTACTAAGGACCGGCTTAATAGCGGCAATATATTTCTTAAGAGTAAGGAATATGTGAGAGGTTATATCCTGATTGCTCTCTTAGTGCTTCTTATACTATTTATGCTGATTTAAGGCGATTCAAATTTAAAATTACTACCTGTCTTTATCCTGTTTTCATCTCATCAAAATTATTATATTTACTATGCCTTGTAAATTCCGGGTTATAAAGTATGGGTATAAAATTACGGCTTACTGCCATGAATTTTCTCCAGTTTTTTATTTGGGGTGCATGGCTTATTTCTCTTGGAAGCTACATGGGTGCAGAGCTGGGCTTTTCCGGACTGCAGATAGGCAGTATTTATACTACAATGGGCATAGCATCTTTGTTTATGCCGGGCATTATGGGTATAGTTGCAGACAGGTGGCTTAATGCTGAAAAGGTGTTGGGCTTATGTCATATAACATCGGCAGTATTTTTATTTTATGCATCTTCACTTCATGAATTTTCTTCGTTTTATTGGGCAATGTTACTGCATTCTTTTTTTTATATGCCAACAATAGCGCTTAATAATGCGGTATCCTATGCAGTACTTGAAAAGAATGATATGAATATTGTATCTTCTTTTCCTCCCATAAGGGTTTGGGGTACAGTAGGTTTTATACTGGCAATGTGGATTGTAGATTTTTTGGGGTGGACGCAAAGTTCCTTACAATTATATATAAGTGCAGGTGCAGGAGTGATGCTTGGCTTATATGTTTTTACGTTGCCTAAAATACCAACCTCATCAGGTACTGACAAGAAAAGTATATCTTCAGTATTAGGGCTGGATGCTTTTGTTCTTTTAAAAAACCGGCGTATGGCTGTATTTTTTTTATTTGCAATGCTTTTAGGAGCAGCCCTGCAAATTACAAATGCATTTGGCGGGCCTTTTCTTAATGATTTTAAAACAAGTTATCCGGATTCCTTTGCTGTAAAGCATCCAAATCTTTTACTTTCTGTCTCTCAGATATCAGAAACCCTGTTTATACTTTCTATCCCTTTTTTTCTAAGTCGTTTTGGTATTCGAAAAATAATGCTTTTTAGTATGCTTGCGTGGTCACTTCGTTTCGGTTTTTTTGGTTTTGGCAATCCGGGTGACCGATTATGGATGCTTATATTTTCAATGATAATTTATGGAATGGCCTTTGATTTTTTTAATATTTCAGGCTCACTTTTTGTTGAAAAAGAATCGAGTCCTTCCATCCGTTCCAGTGCACAGGGATTATTTATGATAATGTGTAACGGAGCAGGAGCTTTTATTGGCGGCCTTGCAAGTGGATTAGTTGTAGATTACTTTACAATAAACGGAATTAAAGACTGGGAGAGCATATGGCTAACTTTTGCGGCTTATGCATTATTGCTTGCTATATTATTTTTTATGGTCTTTAAAGAAAAAAATAAGGTTAACCGATAATATCAATTAACCTTACCTATATCTCATTTATCGTATCATCGAAAAATGCCCTTTGAGTTCCTCACCGTTTTGGCGTTTTACTACAAACCAGTAATCTGTAGCGGGTAACCTGGCATCATTAAATGTGCCGTCCCATCCTTTGCTATCAGCGCCAAAGCCTGTTATAAGCTTGCCATAGCGGTCATATATATAAATTAGCATATCTGGTTCCAGTGAAGAGAATTTAATTTTCCAGTAATCATTTATATTATCGCCATTAGGAGTAAAAAATTTAGGATAGGTTAATATATAAGTTGGCTGGGTATCTAAACCACAGTCAAATTTATCTTTAACATAAACAGTATACTGTCCGGGAGCGAGACCTGTAAATACAGGAGAATCCTGATAATTAATATTATCAAGGGAATACTCAAAATTATTCTCCCCGTTGTCATTTTCCATAACTACTGTAATAACATTGCTGTTATCTGTCCAGTCTTCTACCTTCACAGTATTTATAACAGGAATAGGAGATACTACGGCTTCAACAGTTTTGCTGTTTTTGCAGCCAAAACTATCTCTTACTAAAACAGTATAAAACCCGGCATTATTAACTGTAATTTCATTAGGCCCTGTTATAAATAATGTACCTTCCTGATTAGACCATTCATAGTAATCATATCCTTCATCTGCTGTAATTGTTATGTATTTCCCATCACAGCCACCCCATTTATCTTTCATACTTAAAACAGGTAAAGGCCTTACAATAAGATCAAAATGTGTAAGGGCAGTACAATCAGGATTAGAACTATGAACAGCTCTGGCATATATAACCGTTGTGGCTGTTGTAATATTTGCTATGTCTGCTATGGCATTTATTCCCTGCTCTGCATCTGTCAATGAAGTATGATACGTTATTGTTATATAATCAGGATCCTGTCCATTTAATAAAAGCGCTGTATAAGAGGATATATCAAATGTTTCTTTACCATCATTGCCTTCATCACAAAGCTCAAGCCCGTTAATTTCTTCAGGGGCAGGCAGGCTGACAAGAGATGGTATTTCGGCAATATTAAAAGTAAGTGTTCTTTGTGAGCACTGATCTGAAACTTCTACACTATATACAGCAGATTCAAGATCGGAAAAAATATTATTTTGCCCGTTATCAACTACAAATGGCTGTCCATTTTTTGATATAATTTTATAATTAAGGGGAGGTACTCCGTGGGCTATAATCTGTACTCCACCGGAATCACCCATACAATCAAGGCTTACAGCGCCATCAATTACTATATCACTATAATAATTGAATTCATAAAGAATTTCTGTGCAAAGCTTAGTGGTATCTCCATCAGGTATACTGCCATCTGCATAAGTTGTAAATTGTTTTATAATCCTGTATTTCCCACTCGGGTAAACCAGGTCAAGATTATTAAAGTTGTTTTTTACCTTTATAGCATTTGATTCGTCGTCCGTGTCATCAGTATTAATAGCATCGCCTTCTATATAAGGATTACCGTTATCAGGGTTTATCCACAATCCTGTATCTTCATCAAAAAACTGAAGGCCAAAATTTAAAAATGTTACGCCTGTACTCTGATGATTTATAAAGATATCAAATGATCCGCAATGGGGTGTTAATGTATATTCATTAACGGTTACATTATAGGCAAAAACCTGTACTATTCCTCCGGCTGATTTATTTATCTCAATGTCATCATCGCAATCATTAGATGCTTTAAATTTATATTGTCCTGGTGGTAGATGATCCATAGATAACCCGCCTGGTGTAACATAGGCTGTCACATCCTGCGGAACCGGATATCCGCTCGGACCACTTATTATTTCTATATGGTTAAAAGTGCCGCTTATATTCAGCGTTCCATATCCAACTTCACAATCCGGCCGTGAATTTGAAGCTGATTGATCTCCTTTATATGGTTCAATAATAAATTCAACGGGAGGATAGGTAACTCCACAAGTATCTGTTAGTGTAATAGTATAGGTGCCTGGCGGGAGTCCTCCAACGATAACGGAGTCGCCATCAGGCGGCTGTATGTATTGTGAAATATCTGCCGGAGTAGGATAGTCTCCATCACCAACATAATTTGTCATTTCTGCTGCACCAACAAATAATCCAGGTATGTATGCTTCTACGCTTCCACCGCCGAGGCAAGTTGCTGCGCTGGCATTTGTGGTAACTTCGATATCAGGAACAGGAATTTCCAATATGTTAGACAATACTGCTATAGGCCTGTTACATGCATCCAATATCCTGAACTGATAATTACCTATGGGAAGAGGATTTCCCTCTTCACCTAATTTTATCGGGACATCAGAACTATTGTACGGACCGGGAAACTGATCATTGTAATCAGCCGGATCAAACCCTGCAGGTGCATCTATAACTTCAAGAGTAAATGGGCTTACAAATTTATTTGGGGTAAGTTCTATTGTTTTACCCGAACAGTCTATGTTCTTTAATTCTGCAAATAGGCCCGGCATAGGATTTATTGGCAGCAAAGGAGTTTCTATAGAGTTACCGCAAATATCTGTTATAGTAAGCTTGTAGGAGTGGTTGGGCTGGTTATAATAATAAGGTACTACCTGCTCTGCATTTACGGTAAACTGATCGCCCATTGTTATAGTTTGTGTATAAACTACACTTCCGCCCCCCGGAGGGTATACAGTAAAAGTAGCCTGTAGCGGATATATTATAGGTATATTATTGGTTGATGAAATCTGGTTTGCAATTGTGAGCATATCACAGGCCGGTAATTCTAAGTCAGGAAACAAAGCCCCGCTAATTTCCAGCTGATGATATTCTGATAGTACTGTTATAACTTCAGAATCTCCGTTGCCACAGTTATCTAATACAAAAACATTATATTGTCCGGCTGTCAGTCCGGTAAGTACATTGGAAGACTGAGGGCCTGTTACCGTGCCTGTGGCCAAAGATGTAGCTTTATAACTCACGGCAATACCATTTGTTACATTAACCGTTATAGTAGCATCGTTACCGCAATGTTCAATAGTTTTGTCTAAAGTAAATTGCAAAGGTACTGTTTCGTCGTCTATTACAACTGTAGTAGTGGCAGTAGATACAGGAGTATTTCCAGTAGATTCGGTAGCTACAATGTAGTAGTTTCCGCTCGGCTGGCCTGCTACTGTAGGGCTAGAACTGTCATGTACAAGTGTACCGGTAGCGTCTGTACCTGCGTATACTTTATAATTTATTGTAGTTCCTGCAGTTTGATTTTGTACAGATAAGGAAATTGCTCCGTTTCCGGTACATGTTTCCGGCGTGGTTGTGGCAGTAACGGTAAATTGTGCCGAAGCTGATACCGATAAAATTAGAAATAATACTATCAGGGCACACTTCTTTACAGAGAAATGCACTAAGCCGGAGCAAGTGTTATTTAAGTTTAAGTTCATAGTGAAAATTAAGTTCTTTTGTGACTTAATTTCAAGTTTTTTCCGTTGCCTAAGGTAGAAAAAATATTTAATATAAAAACTATGTTAATTTTTTTGGTTTTAAATGTTTGAAAATCTGAAAGATTTATTTGAAATCAAATTGAAAATCATATCGTATTTTAGATGCTTAAAAACGTGTTTGTTATGTTTGTATAAATAGAAAAAAGTTGTACCTTTGCGCACCTTTTGGCAGATAGGGTTTCCTTAAGGTAATAAACTAATTTTATGTAAAACGCTTCTGCTGTTTTACGCTGCATAAGAAACCCCTTAAAACACAGGATACAAATTTTTTAATCAGCATGTCTGAACAAACAAAAACAAAAGAAGAATTTCTACAGGAATTTAACTGGCATAACTTCGAAGAAGGTATTGATCCGGTAGATGAGAAAAACCTTAGGGAATTTGAAACATTAGTTGAAAAAACTTTTATTTCAACTGATAATGATGAAGTAGTAGAAGGTACTGTAGTTAGAATTACTGACAGGGACGCTATTGTAGACATCAACGCAAAATCGGAAGGTGTTATTTCTCTTAATGAATTCCGTTACAATCCAAATCTAAAAGTTGGAGACAAAGTTGAAGTTCTTATTGACGTTCGCGAAGACAAATCAGGACAATTAGTACTATCTCACAAAAAGGCCCGTACTATCAAAGCTTGGGACAGAGTTATCAATGCTAACGAAACAGGTGAAATCGTTAATGGTTTTGTTAAATGCAGAACTAAAGGTGGTATGATCGTTGACGTATTTGGTATTGAGGCTTTCTTGCCAGGTTCTCAAATTGATGTTAAGCCTATCAGGGATTACGATCAATATGTGAACAAAACTATGGAATTCAAAGTTGTGAAAATCAACCATGAGTTCAAAAACGTAGTTGTATCTCACAAAGCTCTTATTGAGGCTGATATTGAAGTTCAGAAAAAAGAAATCATCGGGCAGCTTGAAAAAGGCCAGGTACTTGAAGGTGTTGTTAAAAACATTACTTCTTACGGTGTATTCATCGACCTTGGAGGTGTTGACGGACTTATCCACATCACTGACCTTTCTTGGAGCCGTATCAACCACCCAAGTGAAGTTCTTGAACTTGACCAAAAACTTAACGTTGTTATCCTTGATTTCGATGATGAGAAAACAAGAATTCAACTTGGTCTTAAACAACTTCATGCTCACCCATGGGATGCACTTGATGCAAACCTTGCAGTAGGTGATAAAGTTAAAGGTAAAGTAGTAGTTATTGCTGACTACGGTGCATTTATCGAAGTTGCTGAAGGTGTTGAAGGTCTTATCCACGTTTCTGAAATGTCTTGGTCTACACACCTAAGATCTGCTCAGGATTTCGTTAAAGTTGGTGATGAGGTAGAAGCAGTTATCTTAACTCTTGACAGAGATGACCGTAAAATGTCTCTTGGTATCAAACAACTTTCTCAGGATCCTTGGACTGATATTACTTCTAAATATCCTGTAGGTTCTAAACACACAGGTATCGTTAGAAACTTTACAAACTTTGGTATATTCGTTGAACTTGAAGAAGGTATTGACGGATTGATCTATATCTCTGACCTTTCATGGACTAAGAAGATCAAACACCCAAGTGAGTTTGTAAACGTAGGTGATAAACTTGATGTTGTTGTTCTTGAACTAGACGTTGAAGGACGTAAACTATCTCTTGGCCACAAACAAACTCAGGCTAACCCTTGGGATAAATATGAAGATTCTTTCGCTGTAGGTACTGTACACACAGGTGAAATTTCTGAAATTGTTGACAAAGGAGCTACTGTAGAATTTGGTGACGATATCGTTGCTTTCATTCCTACACGTCACCTTGAGAAAGAAGATGGCAAAAAACTTAAAAAAGGTGAATCTGCTGACTTCAAAGTAATTGAGTTCAACAAAGAATTCAAAAGAGTTGTAGCTTCTCACACTGCTACTTTCCGTGATGAAGAAGAGAAAAACGTTAGAGCTCAACAAGAGTCTAATAATAACAACAACAATAACTCTAACAATGCTGAAAGAACCACTTTAGGTGATATTGATGCATTAGCAGAATTAAAAGAAAGAATGGAAAAAGGAGAAAACAAATAATCCTTAATCCTCTTTAAATATGAAGCCCTCTCAGTAATGAGAGGGCTTTTTTTGTGACAATCAATTACCACAATATGTATTTAAAGTTAAAAAAATCTAAAATTTCATAGTTGGCTAAAACCGTACTTGTGTTTATGGCGTATCTGTCTCTATAAACTTTAAACAAAAAGACAACCATGAAAACTTCAAAAATTTTATCAGCGGGAATAATGCTAGTAATAATGATGCTAGGAAATTTTTCTTATGCTCAAAAAACCAAAATGGTAGGCGGTGCAGCAATGTATCCAAACAAAAATATTATTGAGAATGCTGCTAACTCTAAAGATCATACTACACTTGTAGCTGCTGTTAAAGCTGCCGGCCTTGTGGAAACATTACAGGGCAAAGGTCCTTTTACTGTATTTGCGCCAACAAATGCCGCTTTTGATAAACTTCCTAAAGGAACTGTAGAAACATTACTAAAACCGGAAAATAAAGCTATGCTGCAAGGTGTGTTAACGTACCATGTTGTTTCAGGCAAATGGAGTGCTGCCGATGTAGCTGCTGCTATAAAAAAAGGCGGAGGAAAAGCTGAGGTTGCAACAGTACAGGGAGGTAAACTTTGGTTTATGATGAATGGAAAAGACCTTTGGATAATGGATGAAAAAGGAGGGAAAGCTAAAGTTACTATTGCAGATGTTAACCAATCTAATGGTGTTATACACGTAATAGATACTGTTTTAATGCACAAGTAAGAAATTAAGTTCGTGTTAGATAGAAAATCCCCGGTGTTGTAAAACGCCGGGGATTTTTGTATATCTATTATTTATAAAGAATTATAGGATTTTAGAAACCTTTAAATAATCCAACTTATTCCTTAATCCTTATCTCAAACATCTTATCCCAGTTTTTACCTGTTACAAAAAATGTTTTAGTTTTAGGATTATAGGCGATACCGTTAAGTACATCAATATCCATATGCTGGGTTACTTTGTTTTTAAGTGCAGAAAGATCTAGCACACCTTCAACAGCCCCTGTTTGAGGATTTATAACGGCAATAGCATTTTTCTGATATATATTGCCATATATTTTACCATCTACCCATTCAAGTTCGTTAACATCTTTAATTTTTGATCCTTTAGTATATACATTAACGTAATCAACCTCTTTAAGGGTTTCAGGATCCAGTTTGTATATTTTTTCAGAACCATCTGTCATATACAGGTTAGTACCATCATTTGTAAGTCCCCATCCTTCAGTATTTTTAAAATAAGGGAAGGATTTAATTTTCTCAAGGTTATCGGCATTATAAATATAACCTTCGTTGCGTTTATAGGTTAGTTGGTATATTTTATTGTTTAATACCGTTGCTCCTTCACCAAAATTCTCAGCATCCAGTTGAGTCTTTTTATAAACCTCTCCGGTTTTGTAGTTTACTTTTCTAATATCTGAAACTGCTCTTTTCCCGGATGGTCCGCCGCCACTTCCTGTACTTTCTATAAGTGTATCACGATAAAATTCAAGACCCTGGGTATACGCTGTCATGTCGTGAGGGTAAGTATTTACAATATCATATTTAAGTATTTTAGCATCCACATTGCTAACAAGTTCTATTCTGCCTGTAGTTTCAGAAGTATTACCACTATAATATACCAGGGCTTTAATATTTTGATAGCCAAATTTTTGTCCGTTCAGTGCAAAATCAAACTTTTTATTTCCGGCGACAGAACCTACTTTTTTATCGTTAATAAAATACACTACAGAATCTATAACTTCTTTATTGGCGTTTGTAACCTGCAGCGGAAGTGTTTCCTGTGGTTGATATTGCTGCTTTAAACCGGATGTATCTATACTGAATAAATTTTTTTTCTCTTTCTCTGTATCTCCACAGGATACTACTAAGGCACCCAATAAAATGAATGCTAATAAGTTATGTTTTTTCATGGTTAAAAATATAATATAGCCAATATACAATTGTATTTTATATCTGGCAATTGCCTTGCGAAAATACAAAAAGATTGTATATTTGCAGCGGCAAGTCCTACACGACCAGCTCCTGCAGACTCCTCCAGGGTGGGAACACAGCAAAGGTATGTGGTTGTAGCGGTGCGATGTAGGTCGCTTGCCATTTTTTTCTTTTTTTAAGTCGTCTCCTCCGGGAGATTTTTTTGTTTATAGTAGTTTGTTTACTATTCTACTTTTACAACCGGTTTGCTAATCTGTATAGTAAACCTTATTTTCGCAATTCAAACCATACATAATGAGTAAAGTTATATTTATTACCGGAGGGTCTTCAGGTATAGGAAAAGCTGTTGGCGAATTTCTTCACGAAAAAGGTTATTCGGTATATGGTACCAGCCGGAATCCTGAAAAAGTAACAGGGTCAGTTTTTCCGTTAGTTGCACTCGATGTTCGTAATACTGAAAGTATATACAAAGCGGTTGCCGAAGTTATTGCAAAAGCTGGTACTATTGATGTGCTGATTAATAATGCCGGAGTTGGTATAACAGGTCCGCTTGAAGAAATACCTGCGGAAGAAATAAAAAATAATTTTGAAACTAATTTATTTGGTCCCGTTGAGGTTATGAAGGCTGTATTGCCACAAATGCGTAATCAGAAAAGCGGACTCATTATTAATGTAACTTCTATTGCCGGATATATGGGACTTCCGTACAGAAGTGTGTATTCAGCCAGTAAAGGTGCGCTGGAGCTTATAAGCGAGGCATTGCGTATGGAAGTTAAACAATTTGGAGTTACTATTACAACTGTAGCACCAGGCGATTTTGCTACTAATATCGCTGCAGGCCGTTACCATGCCCCTGTAATTAAAGGATCTCCTTATTCAAAAATATATGGTGATATGCTTGACACTATGAATGATCATGTTGATGCAGGTAGTGATCCGGCGCAAATGGCAGAAGCAGTATATGCTATTATGAAAACGCCAAACCCTGAAGTGCATTACAAAGTAGGTGCTTTTATGCAGAAGTTTTCTATAGTGCTTAAAAGAATTCTCCCTGGCAAAATGTATGAAAAAATGCTAATGAACCACTATAAGCTTTAAGAAGTATAGTTGTAAGATAATGAGCGGTATAGCAGCAATGTTATACTGCTTTTTTATTATATAAAAACAAATAAAAAATATTGTTTGATGTTTTATAAATTGTAGCTTTGCACAACTTTTTTATACACAACAAATTAAAAGAATACAATGAAATTTTTTATTGACACAGCAAATCTTGCACAAATTAAAGAAGCTCAGGAACTTGGTGTTCTAGATGGTGTAACTACTAACCCTTCGCTAATGGCTAAGGAAGGTATTACAGGAAAAAACAACATCCTTAAGCATTATGTAGATATCTGCAATATTGTAGAAGGAGATGTAAGTGCTGAGGTTAATGCCCTTGATTTTGAAGGTATGGTTAAAGAAGGCGAGGAGCTTGCTGAACTTCATGAGCAAATTGTTGTAAAACTGCCAATGACCAAAGACGGTGTTAAAGCTGCAAAATACTTTTCGGACAGAGGTATTAAAACCAATGTTACTCTTGTATTCTCTGCCGGTCAGGCAATTCTTGCTGCAAAAGCAGGAGCAACTTATGTTTCGCCATTTATTGGGCGTCTTGATGATATTTCTACAGATGGTCTTGCGCTTATTGAAGAGATCCGTCAGATATATGATAACTATGGATACGAAACTGAAATTCTTGCAGCATCAGTACGTCACACAATGCACATTGTTAACTGTGCTAAAATAGGTGCAGATGTTATGACAGGTCCTCTTTCTGCAATTACAGGTTTACTTAAACATCCACTTACAGATATTGGTCTTGCGCAATTTGTTGCCGATTTCGAAAAAGGAAATAAATAATAGACACATACCATTAAGTATAGCTATACAAAAGGACTGCCAGTTTTGGCAGTCCTTTTTTTATGGAGTTAAAACAATAGTAAGTAAAATGTAAAAAGGTTTCTATTATGACGATAAGGTGTTAACTTGCAGGTAAAGACTATAACATATAATATTTTTTATTTTGAAACATACTTATAGAATAACCGGAATGTCATGTGATGGCTGTAAAAGTAAAGTAGAAAATGTATTAAATAGTATTGATGGAGTAAAGGCGGAAGTTTCACTTAATCCTCCTAAGGCTGTTATTACAATGCAAGACCATATTCCCACAGAGAAACTACAGGAAGCTTTGTCTGCTGCAGGAAAATATAGTATTGGAGAATGGAATGATGAAAAAATGCCAATGCATGACCATACTACTCATAATCATGGTCATGAACAGTCTGATAAAATAGTTTCAAAGAAGGGGAGTAAAGGCAAATATTATTGCCCAATGCATTGCGAGGGTGATAAAATGTATAATAAACCCGGCAGTTGCCCAGTATGTGGTATGAATCTGGAAAAAGAACACGATTTAAAACCTGCAAAGCAACAATATACCTGTCCAATGCATACGGAAATTATAAGAGATACGCCGGGAAGCTGTCCTATATGCGGAATGAATCTGGTACCTCTTGAACCTACGGAAGAAAATGAGTATGCTACATATAAAAAGCTTTCAAAAAAGTTTTGGATAGCAGTAGGTTTTACACTTCCAATATTTATAATTGCGATGGTTGAAATGATTCCGGGAAACCCTATATCTAAATACATATCGCACAGTACTTCAAACTGGATACAATTTATATTGTCATTGCCTGTAGTGTTTTATGCAGGATGGATATTTTTTCAAAGGGCCTGGACATCTTTTAAAACATGGAAACTTAATATGTTCAGTCTTATTGGGCTTGGTGCCTCATCGGCATTTATATTTAGCGTAGTGGGCTTGTTTTTCCCTTCTCTGTTTCCGGAAGAATTCAGAGGGCATGGCGATACGGTATTTTTGTATTTCGAATCGGTAGCTGTTATACTTACGCTAATGCTGCTAGGGCAGTTACTGGAAGCAAGAGCACACAGCCAAACCAGTGGTGCGATAAAAGAGCTGATTAAACTATCACCATCTGAGGCAGTTTTGGTTAAAGATGGTAAAGAAACTGTGATTAGTATTAATGATATAAAAGTAGGTGATGTATTGCGTGTTAAACCGGGTGATAAAATTCCGGTTGACGGATCTATTACTCAGGGAGATTGCAGTATTGATGAGTCGATGATTATGGGAGAGCCTATTCCTGTGGAAAAGGAAGAAGGTGATAAAGTAAATTCAGGAACTATTAACGGAACAAAATCATTTTTAATGGTTGCCGAAAAAGTAGGAGAGGAAACCTTATTATCGCAAATTATTCAAATGGTTAATACTGCGAGCCGTTCAAGGGCACCAATACAAAAACTGGCAGATACTATTTCGGGCTATTTTGTACCAATAGTAATAGGTATAGCTATTTTAACTTTTATTTTGTGGGCAATTTTTGGTTCGCAAAATGCGTATGTTTTTGCATTTACAAATACGGTAGCAGTGCTTATAATAGCCTGCCCGTGTGCCCTTGGTTTAGCAACGCCAATGTCTATTATGGTAGGAGTGGGTAAGGGAGCGCAAAACGGCGTGCTTATTAAAAATGCAGAAGCCATAGAAGTAATGAATAAGGTTGATGTTCTTATAATTGATAAAACAGGTACTATAACAGAAGGGAAACCTTCGGTAGAGAAAATGGTTGTTACAGGAGATAAGAGTGAAGATGAGCTTGTGAAAATTGTAGCTTCTGTTAATCAATATAGTGAGCATCCTCTGGCAGAAGCCGTAATGCGGTATGCCAGTAAAAAAAATAGTAGGGTTGAACCTGTAGACGATTTTAATGCAGTTACCGGTAAAGGTGTAACAGGAAAACTTGAAGGCAAAGATGTAGCCGTAGGAAACAAAAAACTGATGGAACATGTAAATGCCGAAATTATTCAGGAGATAATTGATAGTGCAGAAAAAGAGCAATCACTTGGAAAAACAGTTTCTTTTATTAGTGTAGCCGGAAAAATAGAAGGCTATGTTTGTATTTCAGATGCTATTAAACCATCCAGTAGCGAAGCTATAAAAACACTCATGAATGAAGGTATTGATGTGGTAATGCTTACGGGTGATAATAAACATACAGCTAAAGCTGTAGCTGGTACACTTGGATTAAAACATTTTAAAGCAGATTGTCTACCTGAAGATAAACTTAAAGAAATTAAAAAGCTACAGGCTGAAGGTAAAGTAGTTGCAATGGCTGGTGATGGAATTAATGATGCGCCTGCTTTGGCACAGGCTAGTATTGGTATTGCTATGGGTACAGGTACTGATGTTGCTATTGAAAGCTCACAAATTACCCTTATTAAAGGTGATCTTCAGGGTATTGTAAAGGCAAGAATGTTAAGTCAGGGTGTTATGGGCAATATAAAGCAAAACCTATTTTTTGCATTTGTTTATAATGCGTTAGGTATTCTGGTTGCTGCGGGCGTATTATATCCGGCATTTGGTATATTGCTTTCACCTATGATAGCTGCTGTTGCCATGAGCCTTAGTTCGGTATCGGTCATTGTAAACTCGTTGCGAATAAAAGGTTTAAAACTGTAGGTTAGTAGGCAAACTCTTCTTCAATAAGGCATTTATTTATAATAGCACCTGCTTTATTACCCTGTGCTACGGCATTTGCTATAGACCTAAATAATGAAAGGCAGTCACCGGCAGCATATATTCCTTTTACAGTAGTTTCCATAAATTTATCTCTAATAATAAATCCCTTTTCATTGAGCTCGCAGCCTAGTTTTTCCGGGATTTCACATTGTTGCATAAAGGGAAGCTGTACATATAAAGCTTCAATTTCATCCGGCGGTGTATCTTTAAAATGAAGGTTTTTAATTTGACAGTTTTCGTGCTCTATAAAGTCAATTTCATTTTCTACTACTTTTATATTGTGGTTGTTAAGTTTTAATACTTCCTCGGGTGAAAGTGTACTTATACCATTAGTATATAAAGTTAAACTTTTTGCCCACTGGCTTATGGTCTTGGCTAATTCAAAGCCCATGTCGCCATTACCCAATATTCCGGTTATTGCTTCTTTAATTTCATATCCGTGACAATAGGGGCAATGCAGTATAGTTTTTGCCCAGCATTCGCTGAATCCTTCAATGTTAGGATTTATATCGGTTATACCGGTAGCAAAAAGAAGCTTTTTGGCATTAAATCGTTGTTTGTTTTCTGTAATAACTTCAAAATTATTTTCATTACTACCAATAACCTCAATAACTAATCCATCTAAAAGAGTTACGGTTTTATATTTCTCCAACTGCATTCTTGATTTTTCTCTAAGCTCATGCGGACTTATCCCGTCATCGGTAATAAAATTATGTGCTAAAGGCGTGTTTTTGTTACAGGGATTATTGCTGTCTATCACAAGTACTTTTCGTAGTGAACGACCCAATGCCAAAGCAGCTGATAGCCCGGCATAACTTCCGCCTATAATTATAACATCATATAAATCATTAATCTTCATAAGTATTGCTTATACCTATAAAGTTATTGAACGATTAACTGAAGTTGATTAACTTTAACTAAACTTAAACGATTATTCTATGATCATTTCTTTTAGTTTGGCTCTGTAAGCCTCAAGTATTTTAGATTTATAGATAAAGCCGTAGTAGCGGTCTTCCTTTATTAAAGGAAGATAATCGGCAGTAGTTGCTTCAAATTTTTCCATTATCATTTCTATAGAATCTTCCATACATGCTATCTGAACGGGAGTAGCGATTATATCCTGAAAAGGAGTATGTTTAATTTGAAACTGATTGAAAAGTATGGGTCTTACTTTATCAAAATCTATTATGCCTAAAAGCCTTTTCTTTTCATCTATAACTGCAAAAATGGTTTGTTTGGTAGTAGCTATAAGGCCAATAACATCTTCTGTTTTTTGGTTAGGAGAAAGCGTTTGAAGATCTGTATCTATAACTTCTAATATGTCTATGCCCGAAAGTATGTTTTTATCTTTGTCAGATGTAAACACTTGTCCTTTTGCGGCTAAATGCTTAATATCCATAGAGTGTTTTTCAAACTGTTTGGATACAGCAAAACTTATTGAAGAAACTATCATTAGCGGAACCATTAATCCGTAGCCTCCTGTAATTTCCCCAATTAAGAATATAGATGTTAACGGAGCATGAAATAATCCGCTCAAAATACCTGCCATTCCTACTATGGTAAAATTGCTTACGGGAATATCGTTAGAGAAACCTATCAGGGTAAATAATTTAGCTACAAAATAGCCTAAATAAGAGCCTACAAATAGCGAAGGAGCAAAGTTACCGCCATTACCGCCACTTGCAAGTGTAAGCCCGGTTGCATAAGCTTTAACCATCATAGACAGCCCGACAAATATAAGCAGTACCCATCCGTTTTCTTTAAAAGGCTCAAGCATGGTATTGTTAAGTAATTCTTCCGGATGTGAATTTGAAAGAACCTTTATGCTTTCATATCCTTCACCAAAAAGTGTAGGGAAAACGAATATCAGCGCAGCCAACGGTATAGCGCCATACAAAGCTTTACGATATCCTTTAATTCTTAACTTCTCAAAATGGGCTTCCACTTTTTGAAATGCCCGCGCATGGTACAAGGATATGAATCCGGCAACAAGCCCGAGAATAATATAATAAGGTATATTATGATAATCAAATGTTAGTTCCTGTTTAAATGACAGCAAAACTTCTTCGTTAAGAACTATTGTTGTGATTAAAGCTCCTGTAGCAGCAGAAATCATAATAGGAATGAAAGCTGTAATAGTAACATCTGTCAAAACTACTTCTATCGCAAACAATACCCCAGCTATAGGTGCATTAAACGCTGCCGCAATACCGGCAGCCACACCACATGCCAGTAAAAGTATTCTGTCTTTCTGAGATAATTTATATTTCTGCGCAAAATTAGATCCAAATGCAGCACCGGTAATTGTAATTGGCGACTCAAGTCCAGCCGAACCTCCAAGACCCACCGTAAGTGAACTGGTTATTATTTGCGCATACATTTGCCTGCGGGGCATAATACCACCTTTTTTGGCCACTGCATATAGTATTCTGGAACTTCCTTTTTCAATTTTACCATCAAGAATACGCCTAACCACAAATACAGTAAGTACAATACCGAGAATAGGCAGTATACTGTTTGTATAAGGTAATTTTAAAAAACCGTTTAAATAATTAGCGAAGAGAAATACATTGTGCGCAAAGCTTTTTAGAACAATAACTGCAAAAGCTGTAGATATGGAAACTAATACACATGAAAGGTAAATAAAATGCCTTTCTGACAATAGGCTTTTAAGAACAAAGAAAAGGGTTTCAAGGTGGCGTAGGTTATTCCTGAAAAATAATCTGACCTTTGAAACTTTACGGTTTTGCATTTTTGATGATAAATTTTTTGGAAAATGTAATAAAACGCTAAGTTACGCCATTTCATAAAAAATTTGACAATAAATATGTAATTTTTAAGGTTTAGACTGATAATTCTTCTTCAAGCTGGGCTGTCTTTTCGCGTACAAAATCTTTAATTTCTTCAAAAAAAACGGTAAACTCATTTTCATATTCACCATAAAATTTTAAAAGCTCATCAATAGAAGTACTCATGCCTGACCTGTTTTTGGTACGCCTGTCCATTTGGGTAAGTATGCGGCTAATGCCCTCGGTTGTAGCATAGCTTGCCAGCCAATTGTATTCTACCATGTGAGGCATTATATTTTTTGTCCGGTCGGTTAGTAGTTGGTAATTATCATTTAATGATTTGTAAAAAGCAGCAGTGTAATCTTCAAGAGACTTATCGTGATAATTTTTCCAGTTCTTAGCAAGGAAATGATCATAATAAATATCCATTATAACCCCTGCATAATGATGGTAGCGGGCATGCAGGCGCTTAGTACCCTGACGAAATATAGGGTGGGCGTCTGTATAGGTGTCAATGGCTCGGTGCAATAGTATGCCTTTCTGAACATCAACAGGAAAACCCTCAGGCCTGCCATGTATGCCATCGGCCATAAAGTTGCCTATTTTAACCAGGTCATTATCGCCTGAAAGATATATATGTGCTAAAAAATTCATACAGCAAGATAGGAATAACTTTTGTGGCAGCAAAGCTCAAAATTCTTAATTATAGCCTGCTTTACTGGTTTTGTTTAAAAAAATCCTACAATATTTAAAAATTAAATATACTGTATAACTTATATTTGCTTTACTAAAATTACAAACCAACAATGACATTAATTAAATCGATATCCGGAATAAGAGGAACTATTGGAGGAAAAACAGGAGATAACCTTACACCTGTAGATGCGGTGAAATTTGCATCGGCTTACGGAACATGGCTTAAAGGCCATGCCGGTAAAGAAAAACTGACTGTAGTAATAGGACGTGATGCCCGTATTTCGGGGCCAATGATACATAACCTTGTAATGAATACCCTGATAGGGCTGGGTATTAATATAATAGACCTTGGCCTTTCTACCACACCTACTGTAGAGGTTGCCGTGCCTTTAGAAAAAGCAGATGGTGGTATTATACTTACTGCAAGTCATAATCCTAAACAATGGAATGCACTGAAACTGCTTAACGAAAAAGGTGAGTTTTTAAGTGGTGCCGATGGTGCTAAAATACTTGAAATTGCCGATAATGAAGCTTTCGATTTTTCGGATGTTGATAGCCTTGGCGAAATTACTGTAAATGATGCCTATATGGATATTCATATAGATGAAGTTCTTGAATTACCGCTTGTTGATGCCGAAGCTGTTAAAAAAGCAGGTTTTAAAGTTGTGGTAGATGGGGTTAATTCATCGGGTGGTATTATTATACCAAAACTGCTTGAGCAAATGGGGGTAGAGGTAGTACGCCTTTATTGTGAACCTAACGGACATTTCCCTCATAATCCTGAGCCGCTTAAAGAGCACCTTGGCGATATTTGTGAGCTTGTAGTTAAGGAAAAAGCTGATTTTGGTATTGTGGTTGACCCTGATGTTGACCGTTTGGCATTTATATCTGACGATGGTGAAATGTTTGGAGAAGAATACACACTTGTTGCCTGTGCCGATTATGTGTTGAGCAAAACACCAGGTAATACAGTATCGAATATGTCATCATCGCGTGCATTGCGAGATATTACACAAAAACATGGCGGTACTTATGAAGCCAGTGCTGTAGGTGAAGTAAATGTAGTAGAGATGATGAAAAAAAATAACGCTATTATTGGCGGAGAAGGTAACGGAGGTATTATTTATCCTGAACTTCATTATGGTCGTGATTCACTTGTAGGTGTGGCATTGTTCCTTACTTATCTTGCAGAGAAAAAAATGAGTGTAGCTGCTTTAAGAGCTTCTTATCCTCAATATTACATGAGTAAAAATAAAATTGAGCTTACTCCGCAAATAGATGTTGATGCTATACTTATAGCTATGGCAGATAAATATAAAGCTGAGGATATATCTACTATCGACGGCGTTAAAATTGATTTTGCCGAAGAATGGGTGCATCTTAGAAAATCGAATACAGAACCTATAATCAGGATATATACCGAGGCGGCAACACAGGATAAAGCTGATGCTCTTGCTGTTAGGATTATTGATGAAATTAAGGCAGTAGCCGGAATTTAACGATGAAAAAAGTAATACTTACCTCGTTAGTTTTGGTAATTGTGCTTACTGCACAGGCACAAAGGCTTACTGAAACTGAACGTAGCCTAGTTATGTCAGGTGGAAAAACTGATATATTTCGTGTGTTACAAATAACCAATGCAGAGGATGCTAAAATACTCAAAGGAGTATCTACAGATGTTAATCTGAAAGATGAAACGCTGCCCTTGCTTTTAGACAGGATGCTTGCTACCGTTCAGGGTACTGAGAATACAGGCGTAGGTATTGCGGCTCCGCAGATAGGCATCAATAAAAATGTAATATTGGTACAGCGTTTTGATAAGCCGGGAGAACCCTTTGAGGCTTATCTTAACCCTAAAATAAAATGGAGGTCTTCATTATTGCGAAAAGGTACAGAAGGCTGTTTGTCAATAGCTGATATAAATGGCGAAGTACTTCGCAGTTATACAATACAGCTTACGTATTATGATAAAGAGGGTAAACATCATGAAGAAATAATTGAAGGTTTTACAGCAGTCATTTTTCAGCATGAAACAGATCACCTTATGGGAATTTTGTTTACTGACAGGCTGGAAAAACAAAGCAATGAAGAATACACGCTTATCAATGGCGAAGTAAACCTTTATTTAGAACACAGACTGAAAAGGCAATAATATTTATACCTATACTAAAATGCCTCCTGTTATACAGGAGGCATTTTTAGTTTTTAAACCATTTGTAATAGCCCTGCAATAAATATTCATATAGGGTT
The DNA here is from genome assembly GCF_024054175.1 of Flavobacterium sp. NRK1. Taxonomy (GTDB): domain Bacteria; phylum Bacteroidota; class Bacteroidia; order Flavobacteriales; family Flavobacteriaceae; genus Flavobacterium. The sequence continues at coordinate 78,801 of NZ_JAMXLA010000001.1, read as the reverse complement.
ATTTCGGTATATAATAATTTAAAAGGCGAAGGTTGCCAGTTATAGATTGAATTTTGTCCGTCTTTTTTAATAAAAAAGTCAGCAGGAGCTGGTATAGGCTGCATTCCCAGTGATTTAAAAATTTGCATAGCTCTTGGTAAATGGGATGCGCTTGTAACCAGTATAAACTTATTTTTAGTACCAAATCTCTTTTTGTATTCCTGTGCTTCCTGCCATGTGCTTGATGGCTTAGTAAGCATTATAGTGTCTTTGGGAGATACTCCCATTGTTAAGGCTGTTTTTGCCATGACAGATGCCGTTGGCTGTTTTCCGTTTATAGCAAAGCCGGAAAAAGCTATAGTGCTCCCTGAAAATGATTTATAAATACGAACGCCTTCTGTTACTCTTTCTAATGAATGTAGGCTAAGTTGCTGGTTAGGAAAAAGAGTTGAGTCGTCACTATGATTATTGCCTAAAACAAGTATAGGTAGTTTTGCGTTATCGGGGTTTCTGTAAGCAGCATATTTGTTTTCTAAATGATGCAGCATATAAACAGGCAATGGCGTAACAGAAAAAATAAACAGGCCTGTAAAAGCCGTTATAAGTAAATATTTCCCAGCTTTTTCTTTTTTCCTTTTATACAGTACAAATGCTATTATACTAAATATCCAAAAGAAAGTGATGGGGTTAAAAAACGTCATGGGGGTATACTGAAAGTATTTGTATTACAATTTAGAAAAAATATTTTGGAAGGAAAATATTTTTAAGATTCTGTAACATACTTTCTATAATAGTAGGATTAAAGATAAAATCCTGCCTTTTTAGGGGCAGGACTTTCAATGAAAAAATTAAAAAACACGAAACTAACACTCTATTTAACGAGTAGTTTTTTTACGATACCTTCAGAAGTTTTGATCAGATATATACCTGATACCATTCCGGAGGTATCTATTTTAAGGGCTTGTTTAGCCGAATAAATCAATTTACCGCTGTAATCATATACTTCTATATCGGCAGCACGGTTAAAGTAAGCTACACCACTTACGGAAGGGTTAGGAAATACCACAAATGTTTTAGGTTCAGGGTTAAATTCACCATTACCCAGTATAGTAGTATCAATTTCAAAAATGGTAAGCGTACCACTTATTTCATTAGCAACAATAATGTAATCTTTTCCGTCTGGGCTGTCAGCAGCTTTAATATGCGTAATACCTTCAGGGCCATGGTCACCTTCGTATGCAGAAACACTACGGCTGTTTTTATAATCTACAAACTTAACATCAGCAGGATCTGTTACATCATAAACCATAACACCGCCTATACGTTCAAGAGTAATAAAAGCAAATGTTCTTTCGGCAATAGTAGCTATAGTTATACCTTCAGCTTCCGGGCCTTTAGCACGGCTGCGGCTTTTGAAAGAGTTATCTTCATGGTCAGAGTTAAACAATGCGTTTATTGATGGGGTAAGTGCAGTGTACATTTCAAAATCATCACCACTATCATAAACAATTTCTTTAGTGTCAGCATTAAAGATAGAGAATGAACGTCCGCCTAAAGCATATATCTGATCGTAAGCAGTACCATTGCTGCCTGCAAAAGCACTAACCCTTAAACGACCTGCATTATTAGAATTTTTAAGCATTGCTGCCTGCGGATAGGCAGTCTCATCAAGGTTATAAGAATCAGCACCGATTGTTGTTCTTTCTACAAAACCTGTATATTCTTTTTCGTCACCTTCATTGGCAGTAACAATATAATTAACACCATTTACGCTGTAGTTAGCAACGCCATCCGGCTGATAGTATGATAGTATTGGCCAGTTGGCAATAAGTATTTCGCCATTTTTATCAGAAATATCAAAACCATTTCCTGGTAGGCTCATATCTTTAGTTCCAAGTGCCCATACATCTGTAATAGTATTATTTGTAAGGTTGATTTCTGCAACGGCATTATTTTCCTGCAGGGTTACCCATGCTTTTTCAGAATTTGCAGCCGTTGTAATATATTCCGGCTCCAGATCCTGCGACAGGGTACTGCTTAGCTTCAGTTTCCTCACACCAGAAGCTATTAGTGCAGTTTCCTGTGCATTAAATGCATCAAATAATAATGTTGTAACGTTAGATTGTGTCAGGTTTTCAATACCCCCACTTATATCAATAATACTTATGGATCCTTCAGGGTCTATAGTATAATCGCTGTTTGGCTGACCTTCGTTTGCAGTTAGTACTTTTGTTCCGTCCGTTGTGAAAGAGATATTGTCAGGAAGTGCACCAACAGTTACCTGCTTAAGGAAATTACCGTCAGTATCTAAAAATACTACAGATCCGTCAAGGTGCTCAAGAGTATTAGGTGATGCCACGGCAACTAAACCATTTTTAACGGCTACGCTTGTTACGCCGCCGTAAACGTTCATGTCTACAGATTCTGTCACTTCAGGTGCAGTAGGGTCGGAGAAGTCAATAATATCAAGGAAACCGGCTACGGCACTCGTTGTAAACAACTTTTGGCTTTCAGCATCATAAACTACAATTTCGCATGTACTTTCACCAGCACCCGATGGGTCAAAGCTCATTACATAGTTAAGTTCTATATCCTGTGTAGGCACAGGAGCCATTCTGTCGTTATCTTTTATGTATATGGTTGCTAACGATTCTCCATCAATAGTTAACCCGGTTGCATTTTCAAGGCTAAGTACAAAATATTCCGAATGCTGCTCTTCGTCTGCATCATCTATAATCGGAATAGCGATAGTGTGCGTTAATGGGCTTGAAGCAGTAAATGTAAGTGTCTGGGTTGCATAAGTAAAATCTTCGCCTGCTGTAGCGGTGCTAAACGGAGCAGCTTTAAGAACAACATCAACTGTACCGGCAGCAGGGCTTTCAAGGTTAATAACAAAGTTTAATGTACCGTGATCTTCATTTACAACAACAAAGTCATTAGCTAAAGAAACTTTTGTAATATAACCAAAAGTAAAGTTATATGGGCAGGCCATTTCAAGACCTGTTACGTCAGCCACATTGTCTACCGTAAGTATATATTCTGTACCTGCGATAAATGGAGTTGAGAAGGTAAGTGTTACTTCATTTCCGTTAAGTGTTGCAGAAGTTAAACCTTCTACGCCTGTATAATTAGCAATATTAGTAGCAGATGCTGACTGTAATTCATTATTGAATGTAAGTACAATATTTGTATTATTAGTAACTTCAGCATTTTGTACGACCGGTGCTCCTGGGAAAGCCCACGCAGGCCATACTTGCGGTGCAGTAGACCCTTCAACACCTGTCCAGTTTGCTGGGTTAAGTATAGAAGCTCTTAAGTTGGTAACAGCACCTGCTTGTGTACCATTATAATAAGCATTTACTGTGTTTCCGCTTATGTTAGCAGGGTTAGCGCTTAAATTAAGTGCATTTGTACCATCTGTTAAAGCGGCAGGAATCATTGAAAGGCTTCCTCCACAGTCTGTATTATCTGCTACCCACCCATTAGATGAAAGAGCAGTAATATAGTTTGGCGACGCGGCAGTACCTGTATAAACAATAACCTGGTCTCCGTTTGAGCTTAAGCCAAATCCTGATCCTGTAACTAAACCTGTATTAGCAATAAACGCAGAGGTTTGTATTGTTATTACCGATCCTGCAGGAACGCAATCTGTAGCTGTCCATGTAATACCATTAGCGCATTGAGGCACTGTATTACTCGTATATTTAGAATCTGTAAGAGTAATAAAAGTACCCGGTGAAATATTAACAAAAGTTAGCAATGCAACTTCGTCTTCAGCACCTGTAGCGTTCATTCTGTAAGCAGTAAATACCATATCGCCTGCAGTGATAGGAGATTGTTGTGCAATTACAGAGAATATAGAAGATTTGGTTTCTTCAATAGCATTATTGCTTGTGTCTTCTATAGTATTGGCTAAAAGAGCAACATAATACTGTTGTCCGTTTAGCAAAGCAGCTGTAGGAACAATTGTAATAGTATTATCAGTAAATGTAGCATCAAAAGGAACTGTTGTTCCGTTTTCGTCGTTAAGGCGAAGTTCTACTATAGCATCTACATTTGTATTGTTTATAGCAGAATCATCAATAAGTCTTACATCTTCATTAAAGGCAATAGTTGGCTGTAATGATGTAGCAAGATTTACAGCATTGTTTATTGGTGTAATTATAGCAATAGGGGCAATAGTGTCACCACCACCTATAGCGCTACCATTTACCGTAAAGTTGTCAAAACGGTTATTACCTGCTGCACCTCCCGGAGCTTCTGTAAATTCAACTTTAAGTTTAAGGTTGGCATTATTATCAGCAGCTTCTATATCAGAAAGGTCTAGAGTTGCTAGTTCCGGGTCACCATCAACAGGTGTTACTGTAGTAAGAACAGTATAGGCTATTCCATCTGTAGAGTACGACCATGTTTGTGTTCCGGCTCCAGATCCTGAACGTTTGGTAGCAAATTTTACTGTTATATTTTCATAACCAACAGTTGGTAATGCAAATTCAAGTGAACCACCAATAGGGTTATTGAAACGTAAGTGAGTTCCGGCAGCATCGCCATTTTGAGCATTAAGGTTAAGTACATCAAAGTTTTGTCCTGTACCTATGGCAAGCTCACTTGCAGTACCTGTAAAAGCAGTTATTGTAGCTCCGCCTATAGTTTGGGTGGGTGTTGCCAGAGTAACTACAGTTGTATTATCATTAAAGTTCCAGTAATGAATCAGATCCTGTGCATTTGTAAATTGTACTGATAAGCACAATCCTGCGAGGAGTAATCCTTTTTTAAGGTAATTGTTTAGCATGGTCTTTTTTGGTTTTTTTAATAGTGCTACAAAAGTCCATGTTGCAGTTTAAGTTACCATTACCAGAATAATAAAGTAGTATTAAGATGATATTTGTTATTGTTTTGTAATAGTAAGCTTAAAGTTAACTACTTAACACTATAGTAATAGTAAGGGAAGGATGCCCAAGAAAATTAAGGTTTTAACAAATAGATGTTAAGCAGTGATATTCAGTTTTATAATAACTAATATTATGCAAAAGTTAAAAATACAGCAGACTCTTACATGCCTTAAATATTAAAATTTTCATATAGTTTTTCAAGGAAAAGTTAAATGAAAAACAACCGTAACGTATTGTATTTAAATTAGCTAAAAAATAAAGCTATGCAAAAATTATTTACTTACATAAATTCGCTTGTAGAGTTTTCCAACGAAAGCTGGGAAGCATTAAAGCCGGCACTTACAAAGAAAACTTATGCAAAAGGAGAAGTATTACTTGCTGAAGGAGAAGTTTGCAATTCATTATTTTTTATAGAAGAAGGTTTTGTGCGTAATTTTCATGAAGTTGATGGCAAAGAAATTAATATAGCTCTTCATTTTGAAGATGAGGTTGTAACAAACATACATAGTTTTTCTACAGGGGAACTATCTGCCTACACAATTGAAGCGTGTGAGCCTGTTACAGTTATTGAATTTGATAAAGAAAAGCTGAGAGAAGCCGGTGCCAGTGTTAATCAAATAGCTATACTGGAAAAAAACTGCCTTTATTTTACAGCTGCAAGATTTGAGGAACATACAGATATGTTTAAGTTATATACTCCTACAGAACGTTATGAATATATAGCAAAAAATAAACCCTATATATTACAAAGGGTACCACCGCATCTTTTAGCATCCTATCTGCAAATTGAGCGGGAAAGGCTGCTTAGAATACGCAAGAGAAAATCAGGGATTGATTATACACTATAAATAAAGGCATTAAGAACTAATTGTCATTTATAAAAAAAGCGGTAATTTAATAATTACCGCTTTTCTGTTTATATACTGTATGAGTTATATGGCATTTACAATAGCTAAGAAATCATCGGCTTTTAGAGATGCACCACCTATAAGTCCGCCATCAACATCGGGCTTTCCGAAAATCTCACGGGCATTATCAGGCTTAACGCTTCCTCCGTACAAAATAGAAGTACTGTTAGCTACAGCCTCTCCTATGTTTTCTCTTATAAGATTACGTATAAAAGCATGCATTTCCTGAGCTTGTTCCGGCGAAGCAGTTTCTCCGGTGCCAATAGCCCAAACGGGTTCATAAGCAAGAACGATATTACTCCAGTCGCTTTCGCTGATATGGAAAAGAGCCTCTCTTAGCTGAGATTCTACTAAATTAAAATGATTGCCCGATTGTCTGTCTGCCAGTTCTTCACCGAAACAGAAAATTATGGTAAGATTGTGTTTAAGAGCAGTATTTACTTTTTCAGCAAGTAGTGCATTGGTCTCACCAAAGTAGGCTCTTCTTTCAGAGTGGCCAAGTATAACAGTATTTACATTAATGCTTTTTAGCATACCTACTGCTATTTCACCTGTGTAAGCACCGCTTTCTGCCTGATGCATATTTTGTGCTGCCACAATTACACCTGTACCGCTTGCCTGATGTACTGCCGACTGAAGGTTAACAAATGTAGGAGCAACTACCACCTTAGCAATGCTGCCACTTTGTCTTTTTAAAATTATTTCAGCCAGTAGTGCTTCAGTCTGCGCACTGTCATTATTCATCTTCCAGTTTCCTGCAACGATTTGTTTTCTCATTATTTAAGTTTTTTTAGAATAGCTATAAGTTTGTCATCATCTGCCTCAATGGCTTTAAACAATGCAATTTTTCCGTTTTTATCTACAACCATGTAACGTGGTATCCAGTCCAGTTTAATATCTCTGGCAAAGTCGCCTTCTTTCATGCTTTTGCCTACATGGTAATTTCCGTACTGTTGTAATTCATATTTTTCAATTCCTTTTTTCCATGCATCATCAACACGGTCGTATGAAAGGAAAAGATAACCAACATCAGGAAACTGTTTTTGAAGGTCATGAACTTTAGGCATGCCCTTAGCGCAGTCGGGACACCATGAAGCCCAAACATCTATTACAACGGTTTTTCCTTTGTATTGTTTAAGGATATCTTTAAAAGTAATTTCTTGTCCTTCAGTAGTTGTCATTTTCGAGTTTAATGCAGCTTCGGTAAAAGCGGTATCCTGTGGCTGGGAACATGATACCATACTGAAAAGAACTATGGGTAATAAAAGTAATTTTTTCATTTTTCTAAATTAAGCGTAACAAATTTACGATAACAAGTGTAACAAATACCCGACCAAATGGAAATATTTAAGATGCAATTATCATTAAAATTGATTATATCGTTTTCGTGAAGTTAAGATAATCTGATTCTGGGATCAAGGTAAGCGTAGATGAGGTCTACAATTATATTGATGATTACAAATGTGGTTGCAATAACAAGTACCGATCCCATTATAACAGGCAGATCTAATGTGTTTAATGCTTCAACCACTTCTTTGCCAAGCCCGTTCCATCCAAAAATGTATTCAACAAAAACAGCTCCGGCAAGCATTGATGCAAACCAGCCCGATATTGCCGTTACTACCGGATTAAGAGCATTTTTTAATGCATGCCTTCTAATAATATTTAGCTCGCTTAGTCCTTTAGCTCTTGCTGTGCGTATGTAGTCCTGATTTAATACTTCAAGTAACGAATTACGCATTAATTGTATTACTACCCCAAGCGGGCGTATACCCAGTACTATAGCAGGCAATATTATATTTTTCCATTTAATATAAGTACCCTCGCCAAAATCATCTACTTCATAAAGGCTTCCGGTCATATCAAGATGGGTGTATTCATGCAGTAAAAACCCAAACAGCCAGGCAAATAATATAGCTGCAAAAAAGGAAGGCAGACTCATGCCTAACGTACTTACCAAAGCAATTGTTCTGTCAATCCAGGTGTCTTTATAAAGAGCGGATATTATTCCGAATATAATCCCGATAATTATAGCTATGGCAATTGCAAAAAAGGCCAGTACTATGGTATTTGGCAAAGTATCGCCTATAACCTGAGTAACCTTCTTTCCGCTTTTCTGGAAACTCTCCCTCAGGTAGGGCGCTTTAAGTACAGTTGTACTGCCGCCTACTGTAAAGAGTTTTACGGCGTTATATTTTCCTTCAGACAAAAATGTATAATCGCCTTCGGTAGTGCTGTGAAAAGAAACAGGAGACAGGTCGTTGAGGTAATACATGTATTGCGTAGAAACCGGCTTATCGAAACCGTATTTTTTTTTGATGAGGGCCAGCTGTTCTGAATTTTCGTTCTGATCCAGCATCATACGTGCCGGATCGCCCGGCAGGACCGTAAATAAAAAGAATATGACAGTTACTACACCAAAAAGTGTAAGCAAAGCATAACCTGTTTTATATATAAAGTATTTAATCAATTATTTTTTCTTAAAGGCTGCTTTAAACAGGCTTACCAGTACTGATATACTTAAGACTAAAGAGCCGACTATACATAACCACCCAAAAATAAGCATGCCAATACCAAGAGCTGTACTGCCGTCAAAATTACTTTTTCGAACTATGAAAAAACCTAAAAGATAAAGAAATGCAATAGGTAGTAGGGGCAGCCTTCTGAATATCGATGGCCTTGATTTAGTATCCTTTGTCTGATTTTCCATAATTCTATTTTAATATGTTATCTCCAGGCTTATTTTTTTATTTCAGAATATGGTTTTTTATAAAGTTTCATAAGTTCGGTTCCAACAAATTTCTTTTCGTTAATACCATCCCAGTCTTTAATAATATTACCATTCCAAAGATATACAACACCCGGTGTATCTTTTGTATTACCTAAAACATTCCAGAAGGAAATAATATCAATTACTTTATAAGGATATTTAGCCCCTGCATATTTAAAGAAATCAGGTATTTTATCTGCTTCCTCATCCATAAATATAATTTGTAATTCAGGGAAATCTTTATTTTTGGCCTTCATTGCTGTAAGCTCTTTTGCAGCATTCATGCAATGCTCGCATCCCGGAGCAAAAAGCCCAACAATCTTTTTGCCTTTGTCCGCACCTGCAAAATATTTAGAATATATAGATTTTGTAGCCTGAGGCTCATCCGTTACAGGTTTAGTTGTTACTGTAGCAGGAGTTTCGGTTATAACTGCAGGTTTATCTCCTGTACTTGTTATAATGTTTATGGTATCTTCTTTAATGGCATCAATAAATTCAGTATTTCCTGCCGGAATAGTTTCGGTTGTTTCAATTACAGCAGGTTCAGATTGTGTAAGCTGTATTGGTGCCATCATAAATACCATTAGTATTAAAGCAAAGGTGACAGTTGTAAGTACCCAGAAATTTTTGCGGTCTGTACCAAAAGGCAGCAATTTATATAACCATACCAATAATATAACTGCAATTATATTTTTAACAATAGCTTCTACAGGAGTCATAGGTAATAAGCTGCCAAAGCAACCGCAACTACCTGAATTGCCATGTAAAATAGTGTCTATGGTAAGGTGAATTATAAAAACTACCAACATCAAAATGGTTGCAGGTATCACCAATCGTTTAAGATAATGGGGTTGCAGCATCAATAACCCTAAAGCAAATTCAATACCTATAAGGGTACGCGAAAAATAAACAGCAAGATCTGCCGAAAACCCAAGCGGATATAACTGTTTTACTTCAAATGTAGAGATTGCAAAATAAGGCGACGGGTACATTTTAGCTGCTGCAGAAATCAGGAATAAAAATGCAATTATAATTCGTATTGTCCAGGGTAAATATTTTTTGATGTTTTCCATTTCAATAAGTTTTTTCTCAAAATTAAGGCTTATGTCCTTTCAATTTGTTAACAAGTTGTTATTGACCAAAATTCATCAATATCAACGAAAAAACAGCATAATTTATCATATCCTGATAGTTGGCATTAATACCTTCAGACACTAACGTTTTACCTTTGTTATCTTCAATTTGCTTAACACGTAACAGCTTTTGTAAAATAAGATCGGTTAACGAGCTGACACGCATATCTCTCCATGCCTCACCATAGTCATGGTTTTTAGCTTCCATAAGTGTTTTGGTAAGATGCAGTTTTTCGTCATACAGTTTAGTAGCTTCTTCAACATTCAGGTCGGGTTGGTCTGCTATGCCTTTTTCAAGCTGAATAAGTGCCATAATAGAATAATTAATGATACCAATAAATTCTCCGGTTTCATCTTCATCTATTTTGCGAACTTGATTTTCCTGTAAGCTGCGAATGCGCTGTGCTTTTATAAAAATCTGATCGGTAAGTGAAGGCAGGCGAAGTATGCGCCATGCACTACCGTAATCTTTCATTTTATTGATGTAAAGTTGCCTGCAAATGGCTATTACGCGGTCATATTCCTGAGAAGTATTACTCATTTAATGTAGTATCTTTGTATTTGAAATTTTTTCAAATGTAATAAAAAAGCCCCCCAAAGGCAAGGGGTATCTAAAAATACAAAGTATGCTTATTAACTGCAAAGGCAAGCTCGTAGATCTTTCGTCTCCTAAGGTGATGGGGATATTAAACTGTACACCCGATTCTTTTTTTGACGGGGGGAAATATAAAGATGAAAGTCAGTTTTTAAAGCAGGCAGAAAAGTTATTATATGAAGGTGCTGATTTTATAGATATTGGTGCTTATTCTTCAAAACCTAATGCTGATTTTGTTACCGAAGAGGAGGAAACGAGCCGAATGGCACCTATAGTAGAATTGGTTTTAAAACATTTTCCGGATACTTTAATTTCTGTTGATACATTCCGCGCTTCTGTAGCGAAAGCAGCGGTTGAAAGTGGTGCAGCCATAGTTAATGATATTGCAGCAGGAATGCTGGACGATAAGATGCTGGAAACCGTAGGTAAGCTTAAAGTGCCTTATATAATGATGCACATGCGCGGTACGCCGCAAACTATGGTAAAGCTTACGCAGTATGATGATATAATTAAAGAAATGCTGTTTTATTTTTCGGAAAGGATAGCCCAAGCCCGTAAACATGGTATTGACGATATAATTATAGATCCCGGTTTTGGTTTTGCAAAAACGCTGCAACAAAATTATAAGGTGCTTAATAAAATGGAACTTTTTAAAATAACAGAACTGCCTCTACTGGTAGGAATGTCGCGAAAGTCTATGTTGTATAAGTTACTCGATATCACGCCGCACGAAGCTTTAAACGGCACGACAGTGTTAAATACAATTGCTTTAACAAAAGGAGCTAATATTCTAAGAGTACATGATGTTAAAGAAGCAGTAGAATGTATCCGTATTTGCAGTCAATTAATTTGATCTAATTTTGTTGACAAATCACAAATTATCGCATAAACAAATTAACATTACTGATGATGATAGGGTTCATTTCTCAATATGGTAAATGCCCTGTACACCTGTTCAATAAAAAACAATCTAACCATTTGGTGAGAGAATGTCATTAGTGATAATGATATTTTACCCTGCGCTTTATTATATACTTCCTGGCTAAAACCATAGGGGCCTCCAATAACAAATACGAGTGTTTTTATACCTGAATTCATTTTCTTTTGTAATTCTTCCGAAAAACCTACACTACTAAAGTTTTTTCCGTTCTCATCCAGTAAAACAAGCTGATCGGTAGGGGAGAGCTTAGATAATATCAGTTCACCTTCTTTTTCCTTTTGCTGTGCCTCGCTAAGATTTTTCACGTTTTTAATATCCGGAATAATTTCCAGCTCAAACTTTACATAAAAAGATAAACGTTTCGTGTAATCGTCTATAAGTTGCTGTAATGCTTTATTATCGGTTTTGCCAATAGCAAGAAGTTTAATGTTCATTTTGTTACTCAGCCACTAATTTAATAAAATCATCTTCACTAATAATTGCTACACCAAGCTGATTGGCTTTTTCAAGCTTTGCAGGACCCATATTATCTCCCGCAACCACATAATTGGTTTTAGAAGATATAGAGCTTCCTACTTTACCGCCATTATCTTCAATAGCTTTTTTAAGGTCGTCACGTGAGAACTTCTCAAATACGCCTGATACTACAAAAATTTTACCGGCAAGTTTGTCGCTTACACTTGTGTCGGTACCGGATTTGGTTTCAAGCTGAACCCCATAGGTTTTAAGGCGTTCTATAATTTTTTTATTCTCGTCGTTTTCAAAGAAAGTAATTACACTTTGTGCTATACGTTCACCAATTTCATCCACCAGAACTAAGTCCATTAAAGATGCATTAGCAAGATTATCAATAGATTTATAGTGCTTTGCTAATTTTTTGGCAACGGTTTCACCTACATAACGAATACCTAAAGCATACAATACGCGCTCAAAAGGTATTTCTTTCGATTTTTCAATGCCATTAATAAGATTGTCTGCCGATTTATCGGCCATACGCTCTAATGGTAATACCTGTTCTTTTTTAAGCTCATATAAATCAGCGTAGTTATGTATTAGGTCAGAATTATAAAGCAATGCAACGGTTTCTCCGCCAAGGCCTTCAATATCCATTGCTTTACGCGAAATGTAATGTTGTATACGGCCTATAATTTGTGGCGGGCACCCATAAAAATTAGGACAATAGTGCTGTGCTTCACCTTCTTTGCGTTCCAGTTCGGTAAGGCATTCAGGACATTTATCAATGTAAATTGTAGGCATAGAGTCTTCAGGCCGCTTTGTGAAATCTACCGCGATAATTTTTGGTATTATTTCACCGCCTTTTTCTACAAATACTTCATCGCCTACGCGGACATCAAGTTTTTCAATCTGGTCTGCATTGTGTAATGATGCTCTTTTTACAATGGTCCCTGCAAGTTGCACCGGCTCTAAATTAGCTACCGGAGTAATAGCACCTGTTCGCCCTACCTGATAGGATATGGAGTTTAACCGGGTAGATACACGCTCGGCTTTAAATTTATAGGCAATTGCCCAACGTGGCGATTTGGCTGTGTAGCCTAATTCATCCTGTTGGTGCAGGTCGTTTACTTTTATGACCACACCATCTGTTTCATAAGGCAGGTCATGGCGGTGAATGTCCCAATGGTCTATAAAAGCAAAAACATCATTCATGCTTTTAGCAAGCTTTGATTGTTTGGGAACTTTAAATCCCCATTGGCGTGCTTTTTCAAGGCCTTCAAACTGAGTTTTAAATGGCAGATTATTGCCTACAATAAAATATAGCAGACAGTCAAGCGGGCGTTTGGCTACTTCAGCGCTATCCTGAAGCTTAAGGCTGCCCGATGCTGTGTTACGTGGATTTGAATAAGGAGTTTCACCAATTTCTATTAATTCCTGATTCATCTTTGCGAAACCTTCTAAGGGAAGAATTATTTCCCCACGGATATCAAACTTTTCAGGATATTCACCTTTAAGCTTTAACGGAATGGCACGAATGGTTTTAATATTCGCTGTAACTTCATCACCCTGAAAACCATCTCCACGGGTTACCGCTTTGGTTAATTTGCCGTGTTCGTAAGAAATACTTATAGATGCACCATCATATTTCAGTTCACAAACATATTCTACATCGGTAGTGCCAAGTCCTTTCTGCACGCGCTTCTCCCATTCTAACAATTCATCTTTAGAATAGCCATTGTCAAGCGAATACATGCGTGTTTCATGTACTACTGTATTGAAGTTTTTAGTAATGGCACCTCCTACACGCTGAGTAGGAGAGTTTTCGTCAAAATATTCAGGATGTTTCGCCTCAAGTTCCTGTAATTCTTTGAGTTTGGTGTCAAATTCAAAGTCAGATATAATGGGGTTGTCTTGTACGTAATAATTGTAGTTATGCTGGTTAAGCTCTTCACGCAGTGCCTGAATAGTTTGAAGGATGTCCATTTATTAAATGTTTGTTTGCTCTGCTAATTTAGCTAACTTTTAAAAAAAGGAAAATGTTTTTATAGATAAGTTGCTAAGAAACGTAATAGTTTACTGCCTTAGCAACTTATTGTTAAAACATATCCTCAAGCTGTTGGTATAATATCCCGTCGCTTAAAATAGCACCTTGTTCAATAAGGTTAAAAATATCCAGATTACGGTCTTCACCAAAATCTTTTTTACCGCGGGTCAGCTGTACATCATCTGAAAATATATTTTCATTAAGCCATTGTAATCCGCCCTCGGTAAGAAAATCTGCGTGCGAATTGTGCGCATGTATAACAATACTTTCCATACCTTCTTTATTCATTTTAAAAAGGAAGATATGGTTTTTAGAGTAATGCTCCAGCCATTCGGCTTTTTCTAGTACATTATCCCATATCAGGTCACTAAAAACATCCAGTTCCTGTTCTGCTACTTCGGGTTTTTCATATTTTAGTATATCCCATTCGGTTTTGTCTATTTGCTGCGAGGCCAGAAAACGTACAAATTCCGGGTGCAGTTCTTCTAATTGTTCTTTGGTTAATCTTGCGTATTTCATATTAAGTTTCAAAGCAGCAAAGTTACAAAGTTTAAGCTGTTTTATGGTAGTTAGAAATGTGTATAAATAGAAAAAGCCTTCCATTTGGAAGGCTTTTTGGTTTAATCATGAATGATTATTATTTTTCCTGCTCAGCAACAATTTCGTAAGGAAGCTCAACAATAACTTCTCTGTGTAGTCTTACGTTGGCAGTATATTTACCTGTACGCTTAACAATTCCACTAGTGATGTATTTTCTGTCGATAGACTGTCCTGCTTTATCAAGAGCTTCAGCGATATCAGCATTGGTTACAGAACCAAATAGTTTATCGCCGCCTGCTTTAGCAGTAATTTTTATTTCAAGAGCTTTAAGAGCTTCAGCAACGTTTTTAGCATCGTTAACTAATTTTTGCTCTTTAAATGCACGTTGTTTTAAGTTTTCAGCTAGTACTTTTTTAGCTGTTGGAGTTGCCATTTGTGCAAATCCCTGAGGTATTAAATAGTTACGGCCATATCCGGCTTTAACTGTAACTACATCGTCCTTAAATCCTAGATTCTGAACGTCTTGCTTAAGTATAAGTTCCATTACAATGACTCGTTTTTATTTTAATAAATCAGCCACATATGGCATTAATGCTAAGTGACGTGCTCTTTTTACAGCTACAGACACTTTTCTCTGGTATTTTAATGAAGTACCTGTTAAACGACGAGGAAGTATTTTACCTTGCTCGTTAACAAATTTCAATAAGAAATCAGGATCTTTATAATCTACATATTTGATGCCTGATTTTTTGAAACGGCAATACTTTTTAGTCTTGTTCGTCTCTATATTTAAAGGCGTAAGATATCTGATATCCCCGTCTTTTTTTCCTTTAGCTGACTGTTCTATTGTTGACATAATTAGTTTGCTTTAGCTGCTTTTAGTTTTTCTCTTCTTCTTTCTGCCCAAGATATAGCATGTTTATCAAGGCTAACAGTTAAGAAACGCATAACTCGCTCATCACGACGGAATTCAGTTTCAAAACCGATTAGTAGATCAGCCGGAGCCTCAAATTGGAAAAGCGTATAAAATCCGCTTTTTTTGTTTTGAATTTCGTAAGCCAGTTTTTTCAGGCCCCAATCCTCTTTTGATACCATCTTGGCCCCTTTAGAAGTAAGGTAATCTTCAAACTTACTTACTGTTTCCTTTACCTGGGTTTCAGATAAAACGGGATTCAAGATGAAAACAGTTTCATAGTGATTCATAATACAAAGTATTTATTTGTTATAAAATTGGGTGCAAAAATAGTAATTAATATTTAATTGGCAATACGTAATTTTGAAATTTAAAATGTTAAAAAAACCTTTTTTTGTTTATATTTGTATTCATCCAACCGAATACCAAAAAATTTACTGAACATTATTAACTAAGAGCTGCTAATGAAACTTAACTGTGTTGTTGTCGATGATAGCACAATACATAGGATAACTATCGCTAAACTGGTCAATGAGCATCCTGATTTAACCCTGGTGGGTGATTTTTCTAATGCTTCTGAAACTAGAAACTGTATTCTTAATAAGAATGTAGATCTTTTGTTTCTTGATATTGAAATGCCGGTGCAGAGCGGTTTTGACCTGCTTGACGGACTCAAGGTAAGGCCACAGATTATCTTTGTATCGTCTAAATCCGACTATGCGTTAAAGGCGTTTGACTATGCCGCTATAGATTATCTTCATAAACCTATTACAAAAGACCGTTTTTATAAAGCTGTTCAGAAGGCTATCGAAGTAAGCCAGCGTAAAAAAGAAAGCGCCGATGATGATGGTGATTTTATCTTTATTAAAAGTAATCTGAAAAACTTTAAAATTTTTATTTCAAAAATAAAATGGATTGAGGCTTTTGGAGATTATATTAAATTAAATACTGAAGATGAAACACATCTTGTACTTTCTACTATGAAATCTTTTGAGAATGAATTACCATCTGAGAAGTTTTTGAGAGTGCATAAATCATTCATCATAAATATTGACAAGGTAGATCGTTTTAATAGTAAATTTGCAGAAATAGGGAATACAAAAATACCTTTAAGCCGAAATAAAAAGGAAGATCTTGCCAAAGCACTTAATAAGTCTTAGTAAGGATCTACATTTATAGTAACCTTTACAGGTCTGTACTGCGGCACAGCATCGAAGCTGCCGAGTATTTTTTCTATTGTTTTTTTAGTATTGCCTAATGTTATGCCTCCCGGTATTTTTATCATTATGGTGCGGATGTATTCATTCCTTATTCGGTTTATTCCCGGTTCTTCGGGGCCAAGTACCGGCAGTGCTAAATTTTGCGAAAGCATATTGTACAGCCACAATGCGCTGTCTTTAAGCTTTTCATAATCTTTATGCTTTAATGTAATGCGTATTAGCCTGTAGAAAGGAGGATATTTAAAATTGTGCCTTTCATATACCTGTTCTTTATACATGCCGTCATAGTCATTATCTGTAACCTGACGAATAATATTATGTAAAGGATTGTAGGTCTGTATAAAAACTTTTCCTCTGCTGTCTTTACGTCCTGCACGTCCTGCTACCTGTACCATCATTTGATAAGCCCGTTCAAAAGCCCTGAAATCCGGTTGGTATAACATATTATCGGCATTAAGTATTCCTACCATGCCAACATTATCAAAATGAAGTCCTTTTGCCAGCATTTGCGTACCAACAAGTATGTCGATCTCCCTGTTTTTAAAAGAGTCTATTATTTTTTCATAACCGTGTTTTCCACGGGTTGTGTCCTGGTCCATACGCCAGGAATTTTTATTTGGAAATAAAGACTTTAATTCTAACTCAATTTGCTCTGTGCCAAAACCTTTTGTGTTTAGATCGGTAGAGTGGCATTTATGGCAGTTGGTCGGATTAGCGATGTGATAACCGCAATAGTGGCATCTTAGCGCGTTTTTATATTTATAATAGGTAAGGCTAACATCACATTGCGGACATTGCGGCACGTGCCCGCACGTCATACACTCCACCCACGGGGAAAAGCCTCTGCGATTTTGAAAAAGGATTACTTGTTTACCGTTATAAAGAGTTTCGGCTATTGCATCAGTCATTTCATCGCTAAAATGTCCTGTCATACGTTTGCGCTTGTATTTGTCTTTAAGATCTATAAGTACAATTTCCGGAGGCATAACATTACCAAACCGCTCGTTTAACGAAACATACCCATATTTACCATGCGTGGCGTTATAATAGGTTTCTATGCCCGGAGTGGCCGAACCTAATAATACTTTTGCCTCATTGGAATTGGCTAATACAATAGCGGCGTCCCGCGCATGGTAGCGCGGTGCAGGATCTGCCTGTTTAAAGGTTTGCTCATGTTCTTCATCTATAATGATAAGCCCCAGATTCTGAAAAGGCAGGAAAAGGGCAGAGCGGGCTCCAATAATAACTCTCGCTTTTTCGGAACCTGATAGTACCTGCTGCCATGTTTCTACACGCTCATTATTAGAGTATTTTGAATGGAATACAGCTACCTGATTGCCAAAATACGCAGTAAGCCTTACTACCAGTTGTGTGGTAAGCGCAATTTCAGGAAGCAAATACAATACCTGTTTGCCTTTAGCAATATATTCTTCAATTAATTTTATATAAATCTCTGTTTTTCCGCTTGATGTTATGCCATGTAAAAGGGTAACATCTTTTTGCGTAAAAGAAGTTTTTATTTCATCAAACGCCTGCTGTTGTTTTTGGCTGAGGCTAAAGCCTGCATTATCGGAGCCTTCAAACTGAACGCGGTCTTCTTCAAGGTAATATTCTTCAAAAATTTCTTTATCAATAAGTGATTTTATTACTGCGGCTGTCGCTCCGGCTTCTGTAAGTTTTTTTACAGTTACAGGTTGTTTGTCTGAAGCCTGCAACTGAAAATACAGCATAACTGCTTCTCGTTGCTTTTGCGCTCGTGAAAGCACCTCCATTAACTCACTTAGCTGATCCTGTTGCAGAAATTCCTGCTGCATCCGGATATACCGTATGGTTTTAGGCCTATATTTTTCATTAATTTCTTCCTGAAGCGACACCGCATTTTTAGAAATGAGTTTATTTATTACCGGTAGTATCGTTTTTTTGTTGAGTATGGAAACAACTTCCTGTATTTTTAATGCAGATTGCTTTTGTAAAGCTTCGTAAATAAGATATTCATCATCAGAAAGTTCTTCACTTTGTGCATTAAAATCGGGGCGAGATGTAATTAAGGTTTCACTTTCCAGGAGAAAACCGCCCGGCATGGCAGATTTATATACTTCGCCAAGACTGCACATATAGTAATTGGCTATCCACAACCAGTGATCTAACTGGTTTTGTGTTACAAGTGGAAAATCGTCAAGTATCTGGTGAATGTCTTTTGCTTCGTAAAGCTGTGGCGGGTTTTGATGTTTATTTAAAACCAGGCCCGTATATATTTTGTTCCGGCCAAAAGGTACAGCCACACGCATACCTGTTTGCAAAAAGGCATATTCGGCCTCATTAACAGCATAGGTAAAGGGTTTTGGCAAAGCTAAAGGCAGTACTACTTCTATAAAAAAAGGCATATACGGGATTTGAATTACAAATATAATGCATATAATTTACAGTTCACAGTATGCGATTCACAGTTCTTTATGCAGGTTTTTTTAAATAAAAAAACACCTCCATGTGAAGGTGTCTTGCTATATAATTTGTGCATTTTTTTGAGGAAAAGGAAATCTAGTTTACCCTATGCCAAACCTGTGTGCGGCCAAGTAATGAAAAGCCTAAATAGCCTCTTACATTTAATTTGTCCTTACCATCAAGTTTTATGGTACAGCTATATAATTTACCTTTATTTGGGTCAAGAATATCGCCATCAGTATATTCATCACCATCTTTAGTAAGGCCTTTAATAATTACAAGCCCGTCAATAGGTTTGTCTTTATCTGCACCTTTACATTTTGTGCATTTGGCCTGTTTTTTGGCAGGGTTAAGTATTTCTACTACCTTACCATAAATTTTACCATTCTGCTCATATATTTCCACGATAGATTTTGCCTGTCCCGTTTCATCATCAATGGTTTTCCATTTGCCTGTCACCTGAGCATTCAAAGAAAATATGCCGGCTACGGCTACAAGTAGGATTGTAAAAATCGCTTTTTTCATAAATAATGCTTTTTAGTTTTGTTAAATATATAAATTTTTTCTTTTTAATTTATGAATAAGTGCATTTAATTCGAATCCGAGGAGAAGAATAAAGCAGTTGATCCATATATAAAGCATTAATACAAGTAATGTGCCAATTGAGCCGTATAACTGGTTGTACTTGGCAAAACGAACCACATAAATTCCGAAGCCATAAGAGGTAAGGCCGAATAATATAGTACTGAAAACCGAACCATAACTAAAAAAGGCTGCATTGCGGGTTTCTTTTGCGGCAAATTTAAATAGTAATGATGTTATGGTAAGCACAAGGGCTATAAGCACAACAAACCGGCCTAATTTAAGAAGATAAACGTCATCGGTAAGAAAGCCCTGGCTTGTAAGTGTATGAATAATAACTTCAAGTGTTACTATGGCTGCAACTGTAATAATAAGCAATATAGCAAACACTAATGACAGCCCTATAGCAAGTGCATACTGCCTGAAATAGGTTCGTTTTATAGTTATGTGCAGGCTGCTTTGAAAACCGCTTAGTATAGCATTCATGCCATTACTCATAAGCAGTATGGCAAGAAGGATACCTACCGAAAGCAACCCACCCTGACTGTTATGAAGAATATCGTCCAGAATGCCTTTTATAGCATAAAAAGTATTTGGCGGAACATTATCTGCCACAAACTGCATAAAGTCCTGCTGGAAGTCTTCCAGAGGGATATAAGGAATAAGATTAAGCAGGAACAGCGCAAACGGAAACAGCGACATAAAAAAGCTAAAAGCAATGGCTCCGGCGCGATAGGAAATGTCACCTTTAACAATACCTGTAATATATAATTCTGCAAGATGGTATAGCGTGAGCCCTTCAGAATAGGGGAGCTTGATGCTTTTACCAAAGCGAACCAGGTATTTAAGTACAGGAATGCGTTCCAGTTTATGTTCCAGTTCTAACGACATTAAAATGCTTTTAGGCTTAAGTCCATATTGTAAACAGAATGGGTAAGTGCGCCCGATGAAATATAATCTACACCGCATTCCGCGTATTGTCGCATGGTTTGCTCGTTAATGCCTCCTGATGATTCGGTCTGGCAGTAATTACCAATAAGGGTAACAGCCTCACGTGTTTGATCATAGTCAAAATTATCAAGCAGTATGCGATGAATGCCCGGGTTGGCAATTATTTCACGCACCTCTTCTAAATCTCTTGCCTCAACAATAATTTTAAGGTCAAGATTGTTGGTTTTAAGATATTCCTGAGTTTTTTGAATAGCAGGTGTAATCCCTCCGGCAAAATCAATATGATTATCTTTAAGCATTACCATATCGTAAAGGGCGAAACGATGATTTTCGCCTCCACCTATTTTTACAGCCCATTTTTCAATAGCACGTATGCCCGGGGTAGTTTTGCGTGTGTCAAGTACTTTTGTGCCCGTCCCTTCAAGCAGTTTTACATAACCGGCTGTTTTAGTGGCAATGGCGCTCATGCGCTGCATTGCATTGAGTACCAGTCTTTCGGCTTTAAGTATGCTTTGCGAGCTGCCTGAAACATGAAATGCCACATCGCCATAGTTTACGGGAGTACCGTCATGTATAAAAACTTCTACCTCTAATTGCGGATCTACATAAGCAAATACCTGCTGTGCAAAAGTTACTCCGGCAAGTATGCCGGTATCTTTTACCAAAAGCTTTGCGCGGCCTTCAGCATTGGCAGGAATACAGGCAAGAGAGCTGTAGTCTCCGGGACCTACATCTTCGCGAATGGCATTGGCTATAATCAGTTGGAGTTCGTGCTGAAATTGGGTTTCAGAAATCATTGTAATTATTTAGTAAGGCTAAAATAAGGTTTTTTTTGGAAACGGGATTTTATTTAACGGTGAGGTTTTATAAGTTAAAATTAGCAATTGCTGAATTTTTTCATTTCTCAAAATTTTTATCTTTGTTATATGCAGGATCTTCTTAATGAACAGGATTTTATAAAACCACAGTACAATCCCTGGAGGTGGTTTATGCTGTTTTATGGTATTGCAGCATCGCAGATAGTAGTATTGCAGATAGTAATGTCCTTTTGGATTACAAGCTACAATGCTGTAATTATGTATGCCTTTTATTTGTTATTTCCGGTTATAACAGCTGTATGGATGTTTACAAGTAATACTCAGAATTTTTTATTGCCGCGCAAAATTAAAGTACTCGCTCTTTTGGGGCTTATTGCTTATTTTTCGGTAAGTAATTTGTTTATAAATCTACTTAAAATTGTTTTTAGCGGGGCTTTTTTCCGTAGTGCATTTTTTCTTCAGTTAGTAAGTTTTCTTAATTTTTTCATTCTGCAGTTTGGTATATCTGCCTTGATAATACTTATACTATCACGATTAATAAAAAGAAAGCTTAAACATTCCAAAATCAGGTAAAAATACTCTTATATAGGTGATTGGTGTATTGTAATTTTACGCTGTCAACTATTAAAAGATTTATGAATATATACAAATTAATAAAGTTTAAATACTTAAACAATAGTTTTTAGTTATTAATTCAGATACATCCTCGTCTGCCTGAGCGGGCGGGATGTATTTATGTAATAACATAAACTGTAAAGCATTTTGTGAGCGTTCGATTATGGTGTTGCTCAGCATAATAGTGAACCTTGTTACTTCTACTGTAAATTACAGTGCCCCCAATAACAACAGAAAATAAAGTTAATAATGCAGGATTCTGTAGTAATTACAGTATTTGTGCGGTTGCTTTAATTTTTATGTAATTAAAAATAATAATATTTAATTTTTGTAGAAGGAAGAGTTCCTTTTACATTAAAATCAGAAAGTAAAATGAAAGCTTCAAGTAAACTTATTTTAGGGGGAATGATTATAATTTTAGCAGGTTTAGCTTATGATGTTGTTTTTATAGGCATGATACCGCAGGATGCAAGTATGGAAATTATTAATAAACGTGAGGAACAAAGACAGACAAGTGATGTTATTATTTATATAGGCCTGGCTTTTTGCATATTGGGAGTGTTTACAAAAGTGTTTTTTTCAGGGGAAAGAACTGATAATTTTGGTAACAGAACGTATTAAATGCTGCTGTAATAGTATTTTTGTTATTTAGCGGATTTTTATGGAAGACTTATTAGAAGAAAACGATTTTATATCAAACCGGCAATATAACCCATGGAAGTATTTTGGAAATAGTTGTTTAATAGGTATTGGATCTGAAATATTGTTTTTTGTAATATTGTGGTTACTGTCGGTGTATTTAAATTTAGATAACGTAATTATAGGGTTTTTGGCAATGGCATATCCTATGGCATTTATATTTGTGGTAGTTTTTAAAAAGAATGAACTTCTTAAGTCTACAGGATTTGATGTTTTTATGGGTACGTTGTCGCTTATAGCTGTTTTATATATTCCGTTGATGGCCGTTTCTGTTTTGGGTGGTAATTCTATTGCTGGTGCTGTAGTATTATTATTTATTATTACTCTTATAATAATATTCATAGTGGCCATAGTGTTTAGCTCAAGACAGAAAAAGATTAAAAAAACTATTAAGAAATAGATTATACCAGTATTGTACGCGCGCTGGACGACATTCTACCTTCTTCAAAGTAAAAGTCAATTTGTCCCAGGTTAAGTCCGTAGCAGCCTACCTGATTTATTAATACTTCTTTACCAACACTATTTTTCTGAATATAGGGTCTAGTTAAAAAAGTATGTGTATGCCCGCCTATTATAAGGTCAATATCTTTGGTATTCCGTGCCAGTGTAAGATCAGATATTCTGGAGGGTTCATCCCTGTAGATAAAACCAAGATGTGAAAGGCAGATTATAAGATTGCATTTTTCGGTATGGCGTAATGTTCTGGCCATATCCTGAGCAACGCTTATAGGATCATTATATACAGTTTCCTTATAATTCTTCTTATCTACCAGTCCTTCAAAAGCAATACCTAAACCAAATATGCCTATTTTAATTCCGTCTTTAATAAATATTTTATAAGGCTTTATGAGCCCGTCAAGTATAGTATTCTTAAAATCATAATTAGCAGACACAAAATCAAAAGAAGCGTGTGGCAATTGTTTGTGGAAACCTTCCAGCCCGTTATCAAAATCGTGGTTACCAAGGGTGGCAAGGTCATATTGCATCATGCTCATAAGTTCAAATTCGAGTTCACCTCCGTAATAATTAAAGTAAGGCGTGCCCTGAAAAATATCACCGGCATCTAACAAGAGTGTATTAGGATTTTCCAGCCTTATCTGCTCGATGGCAGTGGCTCTTCGTGCCGCACCGCCAAGATTGGGGTATTTCGGGTCATCAACAGGAAAAGGATCTATATGACTGTGTACGTCATTAGTGTGCAGTATGGTAATTTTTTTTATATCAGGCGCAGCAAAGCTGCTGAGTGATAAGCCTCCTAACACCAATGCAGAACCTGCTGCTGTTTTTTGTATAAAATCCCTTCTTTTCATTATTCGGTTATAATATGCTGAGTAGTAATTACAGGAAGCGTGTCAATATCTTTAAAATAGTCTATATACAGGTCACGTAGTTTATAATCAAGGTCATAAATACCTTCATTTTCTGCAAAGAAAAACATATTGTCACCACCGCTTATCAGGTAGTCTATAGTGGCTACATTGTAGATATGGTCTTTATCAACAGGTTTATCTTTTATATAAATTTCTTTGACCTGCTTATCAGGATTGAGAATTATAGTAATTCCCGCCAACGGATGTGCTCTTCCCTCACGGGCAATATAATCGGCCATTTCGTATATCAGACTTCCCTTAAGGGCTACTATTTTTACGCTGTTTTCAAAGGGCATAACTTCAAAGGCTGTTCTTGTAGTGACCGGGCCTTTAGCTATTACAGATCTTATACCGCCGTGGTTAAGAAGGCAGAAATCTATATGTAAATGCTTCCGGATATAAAAAAGGGTATCGGCTTTAGTAAAAGTTGCATTGGCAAGTAAATTTCCTATAGTTGTATTCCATTTTCCCTTACTTTTATCAAATGTTTCTGGAGCATACGCTAAAACGCTGTCAAGCTCCCTGTTTATAATGTTTCGGTAAGGAGCAATGTAACTCTCTATAGCAGTAGTTTCGGGTAATACATCCGTTATTGCTATTTTTTTTGCTTCAACTTTTGTATTATGCAGGCCTGTAGTGCCACAGGCAGTAAACTGAAGCATTGTTAAAAATAAAACAAACCGCCACGCGGGTGTGTTATACTTTTTAGATATTATCATTGCAAAGACCGTTATTTGAATTATTTTTGTAACCGACAAGTAAATGTACTATGTTTTTGAGATTTATTAAAAATTTTGCCCTTAAAAAGTATATTAAGAAATGTTTATCGGGCAGTATACCATTTGCTATTCCTGACAGGATCGTTACAGTTGGAATTATTGTAGATGAAAGTTATTTTTCTGATAGGGAAGCTCTTGTTGAAAAGCTGGCTTCAGATGGTATTAAAAAAGAAAACATAGAAACACTCAGCTTTAAGGAAAAGGTAAAGTCTAAAGAGGTTTTGGATTATCTTTATTATAGCCGTAAAAATATATCTTCAACGGGTATATTCCTGAAAGAAGATGTAGCCGCTTTTATAAATAAGCCCTTTGATATGCTCATTAATTATTATGATGTTGAAAAGCCTGCGCTTTTATTGGCTACAGTAAAATCTAAAGCTAAGTTTAAAGTGGGTTTTTCAAATATCGATAACCGCTTTAATAGCTTTATGATAAGCACTGAAGCTGAAAAATATACTGAGTTTGCCTCAGAATTACTTAAGTATTTAAAAATTCTAAATAAAATTTAACATGCAGTCATTAACAGGTACAGGCGTTGCGCTTATTACCCCCTTTAAAAAAGACTTTTCGGTAGATGTTGAAGCACTGGAAAGAATTGTGAGCTATCAGATTGATGGCGGTATAGACTATCTTGTAGTACTTGGTACTACAGCAGAAGCTGCTACACTGACCAAGGAAGAAAAGGAACTTGTTATAAAGACTGTGTTAAAAGCAAACGGAGGTAAACTTCCTGTTGTTCTTGGTGTAGGCGGTAATAATACCGCTGAAGTAGTTGAAGAATTAAAAACCCGCGATCTTTCTGCCTTTGCAGCTATACTTTCTGTTTCTCCTTATTATAATAAACCAACACAGGAGGGTATTTATCAGCATTTCAAAGCCATATCCCAGGCATCTCCGGTTCCTGTAATATTATATAATGTACCTGGCCGTACAGCAAGTAATATGCTGCCAGCTACAGTTATACGCCTTGCAAATGATTTTGCCAATATAGTTGCTATTAAAGAAGCTGCGGGTGATATTGTTCAGGCAATGAAACTTATACAGGGAGTTCCGGAAGGTTTTCTGGTTATTTCGGGTGACGATATGATAACCCTTCCTATGGTACTTGCCGGCGGGGCGGGTGTAATATCTGTAATTGGTGAGGGTTTCCCAAGAGAGTTTTCAGATATGGTACGTCTTGGTCTTGAGAAAAAAACCGATGAAGCTTATAAACTACATTATTTATTGGCAGATGCTATTGATATGATATTTGAACAGGGCAACCCTGCAGGTATTAAATCGGTATTTAAACATTTAGGTTTGTGTGAAGATGTTGTAAGGCTTCCTCTGGTCTCCGTTAACGAAGATTTGGCAGGCAGGCTGGGCGATTTTGTGAAAAAAATCCGTTAATTTGTGTAGATAACCTTAAAACAGTTTACTATGCTATCGGAAAACATGCAGAAAGCCCTTAATAATCAGATCAGAATGGAAGCAGAATCTTCCCAGATATATCTTGCTATGGCTTCATGGGCTGAAATTAAAGGGTTTGAAGGTATTGCTGCCTTTATGTTTAAACAGTCTGACGAAGAAAGACTGCATATGCTAAAGCTTTTAAAATATGTAAATCAGCGTGGCGGCGAAGCTGTTGTTTCTGCGCTTGATGAACCCCGACTGGATTATACATCATTCAGAACGCTTTTCAGGCAGTTGTATGAACATGAAGTAAAAGTATCGGCAAGTATTAATGATTTAGTTGATATTGCATTGTCAGGAAAAGATTATGCTACACATAATTTTCTTCAATGGTATGTTTCCGAGCAGATAGAAGAAGAAGCTACTGCAAAAGTAATACTTGATAAAATAGATCTTATAGGAGATGATAAAGGCGGCCTTTATATGTTTGATAATGATATGAAGAATTTTACCGCAAACGGACACAACATTGTGCAATAAAAAAGACACATTTAAGTTTTAAGGAAGATGCCTGATAAAGGCATCTTTTTTTATAGCAAACAGGCTGAAAAAAAAGATTTTGTATTCTCTAATTATTAACTAAATTTGCAGTTGCTTTAAAATAGCCGCTGCGTGCAGCATAACCAACAAATATGGCAAGATACTTTTATATACTTTTTATTGCTTTTGCGCTTACATCGTGCAGTGAATATCAGAAAGCGATTAAGAATGATGATATAGCAAAAAAATATGATGTAGCTGAAAAGATGTATGATAAGGGAAAATACAGTAAAGCTATAAGGCTTTTTGAACAAATTGCACCTTCATACAGAGGTAAAGCTCAGGCGCAAAAAATGTTTTATATGTATTCTCAGGCATTATATAAAACCAAACAGTATTATACAGCAGGTTACCAGTTTGAAAGTTTTACTGCAAACTATCCGGGCAGCGAAAAAGTAGAAGAAGCATCTTTTTTGAGTGCGAAAAGTTATTATATGCTGTCACCAAGATTTTCTTTAGATCAGGTTGATACCTATAAAGCCCTTGATAAACTACAGCAGTTTATAGATAATTATCCGAACTCCCAGTATATGGCGGAAGCTAACGGATTAGTAAAGGAGCTAAGAGAGAAACTTGAGAAAAAGGCTTTTGAAATAGCTAAGCAATACAATACTATTTCGGAATATAATGGTGACCATAATGCCGCTATTAAAGCGCTGGATAATTTTATTTTAGATTATCCTGGTACAAAGTATAAAGAAGACGCATTATATTATAAATTTGATTCGTCATATCAACTGGCTATAAATAGTGTGTTTGTAAAAATGAAAGATCGTCTGGAAGCAGCAAAAGCCAACTACAATGCATTGGTTAAGTTTAATCCGGAAACAAAATATAAAGAGCAGGCAGACAAGATGCTTGAAAAAATAGATACTGAATTACAAAAATTTTCTAAATAAACGAGTCATGGATTTAAAGAAAACAACAGCTCCCGTTAACACGATTACCTATAACAAGAATGTGATAGAAGAGCCGACAGGTAACGTTTACGAAGCAATTACTATTATCGCTAGGAGAGCTAATCAGATCAATACCGAAATTAAAAAGGAACTGATCGAGAAGCTTGAGGAGTTTGCTACTTACAACGACAGCCTGGAGGAAATTTTTGAGAACAAAGAACAGATTGAAGTTTCTAAATTCTATGAAAAACTTCCTAAGCCTCATGCTTTGGCAGTTCAGGAATGGCTTGACGGTAAGGTATCTTACAGAAAAGAAAATAAATAATTACAACGATGTCTGTTTTAAGCGGTAAGAAAATTTTGCTCGGTATTTCCGGGGGTATAGCCGCATATAAAACAGCCTCATTGGTAAGGCTTTTTATAAAAGCAGGCGCGCATGTGCAAGTTATAATGACGCCTGCTTCTAAAAATTTTGTTACTCCTCTTACCTTATCTACTCTTTCAAAAAATCCGGTTCATTCTTCTTTCTTTAATGAGGAAGATGAAAATGCGGTTTGGAATAACCATGTAGATCTGGCACTTTGGGCCGACTTGTTTTTAATTGCCCCGGCCACAGCCAATACACTTTCTAAAATGGTTGCTGGTAATTCAGATAATCTTCTTCTTGCTACATATCTTTCGGCTAAATGTCCGGTATATTTTGTTCCGGCAATGGATCTTGATATGTATAAACACCCTTCTACACTTTCAAGTTTTAATGCTCTCAGGTCTTATGGCAATATCATAATTCCTGCAGAAAGCGGAGAACTGGCAAGTGGACTTTCGGGAGAAGGAAGAATGGCTGAGCCTGAAAATATAATTGCTTTTCTAGAAGCAGACCTTGAAAGCAAATTACCCCTTCGCGGAAAAAAAATACTGGTTACTGCGGGTCCTACATACGAACCTATAGATCCTGTGCGTTTTATTGGTAACCATTCGTCGGGAAAAATGGGATTTGATATAGCTAAAGCGGCCGCAAATGAAGGTGCAGAAGTTATACTTATAACAGGGCCTTCTCATTTAAAACTGGAGCATCTTCTTGTGAAAGTTGTAAGGGTTGTTTCCTCTCAGGATATGTATAATGCATGTCATGAATATTTTGATGGCGTTGATGCTGCGGTTGCAGCGGCGGCGGTAGCAGATTACAGGCCTAAGCATGTTGCTTCTCAAAAGATTAAGAAAAATGAAGAGGAATTTTTTCTGGAGCTTGAAAAGACTCAGGATATTCTGTTTTCTTTAGGCGAAATAAAAGAGCAACAGTTTCTTATTGGTTTTGCGCTTGAAACGGAAAATGAAATTGAGCACGCAAAGCTAAAAATCAAGAAAAAAAACTTAGATTTGATTGTTTTAAATTCACTTAACGATGAAGGAGCCGGTTTTGGCAAACTTACAAATAAAGTTACTTTTATAGATAAGAATTTTAGTCTTGAACCGTTAGAACTTAAAACAAAAGAAGAAGTAGCGCAGGATATTATAAATAAGATAAAATCTCATTACAATGTATAAATGGTTAGGACTGTTGTTAGTAATGTTTTCATTATCTGTAAATGGTCAGGAGCTTAACTGTACTGTAAAAGTAAGTTTTGACAGAATTACAGATGCAAATCCACAGATATTTAAAACTCTTGAAAGGTCTTTAAATGATTTTGTGAACAATACTAACTGGACAAACAGAAGTTTTGACAGGGATGAACGTATAGACTGCTCAATGTTTATTAACATATCGGCATATTCATCAAATTCTTTTACGGCAACATTACAGGTGCAGTCATCAAGGCCTATTTTTAATTCAACTTACTCTTCACCGATATTAAATTTTAACGATAAAGATTTTTCATTCAGGTATAATGAAGGTGAAAATCTTTATTATAATCCAAATAGTTTTGATTCAAACCTTGTTGGAGTGATAGCTTTTTATGCTAATGTTATTATTGGAATGGATGCAGATACTTTTGAAAAAAACAGCGGAACTAAATACTATCAGGTTGCACAAAATATTGCCAGTCTTGGAGCTGGAAACTATAAAGGGTGGAGTCAGCAGGATGGTAATAATCAAAACAGATATTTTCTTATTACCGATCTTTTATCCAATACATTTACTCCTTTCAGAGAGGCTTTGTATGAGTATCACTATGGAGCACTTGATACTATGGCTGATGATTTAAAGGGAGGAAAGGAAAAAGTTATGGCATCAATAAAAACACTTTCTAAAGTGCAGAGTGTCCGCCCAAATGCTCTTTTAACCAGAACATTTTTTGACTCAAAATCGGATGAGATCGTTGCTATGTTTACAGGAGGTCCTACAGTAAATACTGCTGAGTTAATTGAGACACTTAACAAAGTTTCACCCTTAAACGGAGCTAAGTGGAATAAGATAAGATAGCAGATATAATTAAAAAAAAACCGCAGTATTATTCTGCGGTTTTTTTATGACTGTTATTTTTTAATTGGCATTATACATACTATCTGTAAATTAAATGATTCTTTAAAATTAACGTCTTATATACTGTTTTAAATATTATAATTACTTGCTAAATACTATATTTGTATTGTAATGTTAAATAACATATGCTGCAAACACTACATATAAAAAACTTCGCTCTCATAGAGCATCTGCATATTGATTTTTCTAACAGGCTTTCTACAATAACTGGAGAAACAGGTGCCGGTAAATCTATAATTTTAGGAGCGCTTGGGCTTATATCCGGTAATCGTGCCGATCTTACTTCTTTAAAAGATAAGGAGCAGAAATGTGTTGTTGAAGCACATTTTAAGATTGGAGATTATGATCTGCAGTATTTTTTTGCGGAGAATGATCTTGATTATGAAGATGTGACTATTATTAGAAGAGAAATTTTACCTTCAGGAAAATCACGTGCCTTTGTGAACGATAGTCCGGTAAATCTACAGGAGTTGCAGAAACTGGGTACTTATCTTATAGATATACACTCGCAGCAGCAAACCCGTGAACTTTCTGATGAACAATATCAAATTCAGATATTGGATGCTGTAGCTGATAATGCTAAAAATGTAGTTCTCTATAAAAGCCAGCTTTCAGGGTATAAGTCATTGCTGCTGCAATTAAAAAAGGCTGAGGAGCAAAAAGAAACCCTGTCTAAAGAACAGGATTATAATTCATTTTTATTACAGGAATTATTTAGTGCTTCTTTAAAAACGGGGGAGCAGGATGAGTTGGAGGCGGAGCTTGAAAAACTAAGTAATGTTGAATTTATTAAAGAGTCTGTAGGTAAGGCATTAGCCTTAGCTAATGAGGAGCAGATTGGTGTTTTGCAAAACCTTAAAGAAATTAAAACAGCTTTGCAAAAGGTAAGTGGTATATCATCTGAATATGCTGCTTATTCTGAAAGGGTTTCAAGTCTCTTAATTGAATTTGATGATATAACAGATGAGCTTTCACAAAACTTTGAGAAGCTCATTAATGATCCGGAAAGGCTGGAACTTATCAACCAGAAATTACAACTTATTTATACACTGCAGAAAAAGCATCAGGTTGGCACTGTAGAAGAACTGATTGAAATTCAGGAAGCACTGGATAATAAGGTAGTACTTGCAGACGAACTTGACGGAACTATTAATAAACTAAAAGAAGAAGCGGAAAAAGCTAAAACTATAATTGATACTACAGCTGAAACTATTCATGATAAAAGAGTAAAAGCTGTACCTGTACTTACAGATAAAATAACTTTTATACTTGCACAGTTAGGCATGCCGAATGCACGCTTTAATTTTGAGGTAAAACTTTCAGACAATTATCATAATAACGGTAAAGATGAAATAAGCCTTCTGTTTTCCGCAAATAAAGGAACTGATTTTGGACTGCTGAAAAAAGTAGCATCAGGAGGCGAAATGTCGCGTATAATGCTTTCCGTAAAAGCTGTGCTGGCGGAATATTCTAAACTGCCTACCATAATATTTGATGAAATTGACACAGGAGTATCCGGTGAAATAGCACACAAAATGGGTGATGTTATGAAGTCTATGAGTAGGGGGATGCAGGTATTTGCTATTACGCACCTGCCACAAATTGCTGCAAAGGGAGATCAGCATTATAAAGTATTTAAATATACACAGGGAGAAACCACCGTATCTGAATTAAAACTGCTTTCACATGATGAAAGAATAAAAGAAATAGCAGAAATGTTATCTGGAAAGGATATATCGGCTTCGGCCTTAAAGCATGCCGAAGCGTTGCTTAACTAAAAAAACGCTTTATATTTGCGTACCACTTCAAACAAACAATAGAAAGATAATACCATTATTTCATTGATATGATTATAGAACCAAGAATGAGAGGATTCATTTGCCTGACAGCCCACCCGGAAGGTGCAGCGCAAAATGTAAAAAAACAAATAGAATATGTAAAATCTAAAGGAGCCATTAACGGTGCTAAAAAAGTACTTGTTATAGGTGCTTCAACAGGTTTTGGTCTTTCATCAAGAATAACCAGCGCTTTTGGAAGCGATGCTTCTACAATAGGTGTCTTTTTTGAAAAACCTCCTATGGAAGGTAAAACGGCTTCACCGGGCTGGTATAATTCGGCCGCTTTTGAAAAAGAAGCTCACGCAGCAGGCTTATATGCTAAAAGCATTAATGGTGATGCATTTTCTAAAGAAATTAAAGAACAGGTTATTAATCTTATTAAGGAAGATTTAGGTCAGGTAGATTTAGTAATCTACAGTCTTGCTTCGCCTGTACGTGTGCATCCTGAAACTGGTGTAACTCACCGTTCAAGCCTTAAGCCGATAGGGCAGACATTTTCTAATAAAACAGTAGATTTTCATACAGGCAAGGTATCTGAAGTTTCTATAGAGCCTGCAAATGAAGAGGATATTGAAAATACAGTTACTGTAATGGGAGGCGAAGACTGGGCAATGTGGATAGATGCTCTTAAAGATGCCGGTGTACTTGCAGAGGGTGCCCTGACAGTAGCTTATTCTTATATTGGCCCTGCATTAACGGAAGCTGTTTATAGAAAAGGAACTATTGGCCGTGCAAAAGACCATCTTGAAGCAACTGCTTTTGAAATTTCTGATAAACTAAAAGATATACATGGCAAAGCGTATGTTTCGGTAAATAAAGCATTGGTTACACAGGCAAGCTCTGCAATACCTGTTATTCCTTTATATATTTCTTTGTTATATAAAATTATGAAAGAAATGGGGCTTCATGAAGGGACTATTGAGCAAATGCAGCGTTTGTATGCTGAAAGGCTTTATAATGGTGGCGAAATGCCTCTTGATGACAAAGGGAGAATAAGAATCGATGACTGGGAAATGCGTGATGATGTTCAGGCTAAAGTAGCAGAGTTATGGAAAAAAGCCGATACAGATAATCTGGCTGAAATTGGCGACCTTGAAGGATATAGAAAAGACTTTTATAATCTTTTTGGTTTTGATTATGAAAATGTAGATTATAAAGCAGATACTAATGAAGTGGTAGCAATTGAAAGTATTAAATAGTTATATTTTAATTGAAGTCTTTGTGATATAAATAACAAAAAGCCCCTTTAAGGGGTTTTTTTATATATAAAATGTAATATTAAAGTGTAAATACAACAACTAAAAACGTTTGCGTTTTGTGAAATTTTTTTGATTGTTGTTTAAAAAGTGTTTTAAAAATTCTGTTTTTATAATTTTTAATCAATAAAATTACAGTATTGTTTAATTATGTGTAAAAATATAACTATTTAACAATGTGTTGTAATAAGCATACTTAAAATTTTTACTTTTATTAACTTTTAATTAATTAATCATTTTATGAAAAAAATTACTTTACTAATTGCATTCTTACTCTCCGTTATTACGGTTGGGTATGGGCAGACGGTACTGGTTGATCCTTCAGGTGATGGAGGCTTCGCTAACGGAGCTACGTTTACCGCAAACGGATGGACCGCTTCCAATTCTGCCAACAACCCCTGGTATGTAGGGTCTGTTGCTGCTCAGGGTTCTTTGACCGGCAATGTTGCTTATGTATCAAGTACATCGGGTACAACGCATGCTTATGACAATGCTGCCCCATGTACTAATTACTTTTACAGGGACATAACTGTACCTGCAGGTGAATCAAAAATTCAATTAAGTTTTAATTGGTATGGTCAGGGAGAAAGTACCTGGGATTTATGGCAGGTATTTATTGCACCTACAACAATAACACCTGTTGGTGTTAATACTCATCCTGGAAGTGGGGCTACACTAGTTCCGGCAGGAATTTCCGGAGCTACCTTTATAGGCAACGGTAACCTTCAGGGAACTTCTCAGACAGCAAATTATTATCTGCCTTCATCTTTGGCAGGCACAACTTTCAGGCTTATTTTTAGCTGGAAAAGTGATACAAGTGACGGAGCTCAGCCTCCTGCAGCTATTGATAATATTTCTTTAACTTCTAGTCTTCCTGGAAATTTTGTTTCAGTTGCATCAGGAAACTGGTCTTCTCCATCTACATGGAATCTAAATGCTGTACCTACAACTTTTGATAGTAGTGTTACAATTGCGGCTGGGCATACTGTTACAATTGATGCTGCTGGTCAGGGTTCGCCAAATACAACTGTAAATGGTGTTTTAAATTATGGTTCTACACCATCATCTTTTACAATTGCGGGCAATCTTAATGTTGGTGCCGCAGGAGCTGTAAATGTTTACGAAGGAACAACAGGAAAAACCTTGTTTGTATCAGGTAATATTGTGAATGATGGCTCTATGAACGTTTCTGTAGGTTCAACTTCAAGTGGTAATCTTACATTTAACGGATCTGGAGTTCAAACTTTAAGTGGAACCGGATCTTTTGTTAATAATGTAATTAGAAATCTTGTTTTTAATAATACGAGTCCATCTATACCAAATATTAACTGGCAGTTTAACAACTTAAGTGTTGATTATAATCTTAATATTTCTAATGCTAAAATAAACTTAGGTTCTAATAAGCTTACTTACGGAACAAGTGCTACTTCAGCAGGAAATACTTTTACAATTACCAATGGAGGCTTTATGCCGGGAGGTAAATTTGTAAGATGGTGGACGGCTTCAGGAACTGGTTATACAACTTCAGGGCCTACATCTGTTCCTTCTTCTTCTTCAGGCAGATATCCTTTTTATACTGCAGGTGGTTCACAAAGAATTTTACTTTTAGGAAGAACTACTCCAACAGCAGGAGGTACTTATGGAGTTACCTATAATGAGGTTGCTGGATTAACATATGGCTTAAGCATTGCTGACGGAGCTTATACTGTTACCGACAGAACAAATAGTAATTTTGTGGTAACTACAGAGGGCAATCCAACAGCAGAAGCTTCTGCATGGGTAACAATATTTGCGCCAGGTGCTTACTATCCTATAAACTCTAACAGTAGAGTAGTTGGGCAGAATGCGGCATTAAGTGGTACCAATGTAGCTACAGGTTCGTTGGCAGCTGCTCAAAGAAGTAATATATCTATTGCAGATTTAACCTCTTCTACAGGTTTATACTTAGGTGTAAACGCTGCAGATGTGCCATTTACAAGCGTATCAAGTGGTGACTGGAATTCAGCCGCAACCTGGAATAAAGGTACTGTACCTGCTTGTAATGACGTTGTTGTTATTGGCTCTGGTATGACTGTTACAGTAAATTCTGCCGGAAATAATGCAAAAAATGTTAGTATAGCTTCAGGTGGAACATTAGTTGTTTCTTCAGGAGATCTAACAGTTGGCTGTACGTTATTTAATAATACACTTACAAATAGCGGTACACTTACAGTTACAGGAGGTACACTTACAATTAATGGTAATTTAAATAATACTTCGGGTTCTATTTTCAACCAAAGTGGCGGAGATATAATTGTTGATGGAAATGCAGCCGGAGATGCAGCAAATTCAGTTGCATCAGGAACATCAATTGTTCAGTTAAGCTCACAATTTATAAACTGGACTGGCGGTACATTAACTATTGTTGACCCTCACGCTAACAGCTCGTCTTCAAATACAATTACTTATACAAACAGTACACAGAATGTAGATGTTACAACAGGTCATACATTACGTTTAGGTAATGGTACATCAACTGATGCAGGAGGCTCTACTTATGGTTTCCGCATAAATACTTTTGCAGGTTCAAACAGAATTACATTTAATAATATAATTATAGATTCTGGCGCAGGTACTAACAGGTTCATTACATCTTCTTATGACTATGGTATAAACGGTAATTTAACTGTTAATGCTAATAGTGAGTTTCGTGATAATGGTAAAGTAGTACGTGTTGCAGGAAATATAGTTAATAACGGTTTATTTGTAAATACCGGAACTCTTAGTTTAGCAACCTTTTTAAATGGAACTGCTGCTGCAGGTACAAATGCTCAAACAATTTCAGGAACCGGAATTTTTGCAAATAACGAAACACCTGCATCTGTTACGGCTAATTTAAATTCATTAACTGTAAATAATTCCAATGCATCAGGAGTTACATTAAGTGTTCCTCTTTCAGTTAGTGGTACGCTTACTTTAACATCAGGTATGGTTAATACTTCGAATGTAAACTTACTTACTTTAGGAACTGCTACAGCTCAGGGATCATTATCAGGCAGCAGTGCTACTGCTTATGTTAACGGACCTTTAGCAAGAACGATTGCTTCAGGAAACGCAAATACTAATTATATTGCTTTCCCGGTTGGTAAAGCTGCTTTTGCTCCTGTTTTCCTTGCTCCCACAACTACTGAAGTAACGGTAATGAAAGCAGAAGCTTTTGATAGTAATACAGGAACATTAGACCCTTCTATTATTAATCTAACTGCAGACAGAAGATGGGAAACACCTGTTGTTTCAGGTGTTATTACCGATATTAAAGTGAGAGTTGGTGATGCAAATATTGTAGCAACAAGTATTCCTGTAATGGCTGCTGCTGCAGATGGTGCTTATGCAAGTTCTTTTGGAAGTATCGCTACCTTTACAGCTGGTACTCCAAATACTACACAGTCTAATAATGCTTTAGCTGCAGCTAATTTTACAGGATTCCTTTCTTTTGCTGATTCTAATAGCTGTTCAGGTACTCCGGCTCCCGGAAATACTATTGCATCAGCAAATAATATCTGTCAGGGAACTTCAGTAACTTTTTCTACACAGAATACTACTGCCGGTTCAGGAGTTGTTTATCAATGGCAGAGTTCTGCTGATGGCGTTACTTATACTGATATTGAGAATGCAACTAACGCAACATATACAACTGTTCCAACAGCTGCACTATATTACAGAGTAAATGTTACTTGTACAGATGGTCCTGCAACCGGAACCTCTGCTCCGGTACAAATAACATTCCCTAATGGCGTTACAGATTCTACAGGGGCTACAAGATGTGGAGCAGGTACTGTTGTTTTAAATGCTTCAGGAACTGCTAATGCAACTATAAAATGGTATGATGCTATTACAGGTGGTAACCTTTTAGGATCTGGCACTGCATTTACTACACCTACTATAAATTCAACTACAACTTTTTACGCATCTGCGGTTACTTCAAGTCCGGGTTCTATAACAACCGGTACAGATACAACTTTAACAGGTGATACAGAACAGCCAACAGCTTTTTGTAACCGTTGGAGTGGCTATAAAATGCAAATTTTATATACAGCCAATGAACTTGAAGCTTTTGGGCTTAGTGCAGGTAATATAACATCTCTAACATTTGATATTACAACATTAGGTGATGGTGCCAGTAATGATAACTTTACTGTTAGGATGGGACCGGGTACAGGCAATTCAATTACATCTTCAACATTTGTAACTGAAGGTCTTACTACTGTGTATGGTCCACAAACCTATACCCATACGGCTTCAGGACTTCAAACGATTACATTTAGTACACCTTATGCATGGGATGGTACATCATCTATATTGATAGAAGTAAGTCATGATGGTGCTAATGATATTAATAATGCACGTACCTATTATACTGCTACTACGGCTAATATGTTGCTTTATGCAACAAATACAACTGCAGAAACAGGCACTCTTTCAACTAAAAGGTTGAATGTTATGCTAGCGGGCCAGATTGGATGTGGTTCAGCAAGGGTTCCGGTTTTAGCTACGGTAAATACACCGCCAGCTTTAACATTAAGCCCTGATCCTGCAGTAATTTGCGAAGGTCAGTCTACTACAGCGGTAACAATTTTAACAGGTGCTGCGGATTATGATACTTATGTATGGACACCATCAGCTGGTGTTACAGGAACTGCTGCAACAGGATGGGTGTTTAATCCTACAACTTCTACAACGTATACATTACAGGCTTCTCAATCTTCAGGGGCTTTATGTAATGCAGAACCTGTAGTGGTAAACGTTGGTGTAAATCTACAGCCTTCAGCGGCAATAACAATTACGCCTGCAACATCAGTTTGTCAGGAATCAACCCAGCCTCTTACATTAACTAATGCTGTTGGGGCTTTATCTGCTGCTATAGGTAATGGTACAACAGCTCCTGGTACAACATCTTATCCAAATCCGTTTAGTGCCTACTATGGTGGTACTAAAACGCAGATATTGTTTACAGCAGAAGAGCTTAACGCTCAGGGTTTAATGCCAGGCTCAACAATAAGTACACTTTCTTTTGATTTTAATGCTTCAGAAGCAAACACATTAAATGATTTCAGGATAAAAATTGGTACAACTTCTAATCAGAACACAACAGGTGGTTTTGTTTCTTCGGCTACATTAACAACTGTTTATAACATGAGTTATACTCCAACAGATGGAGCTACAGGATTAGTACCATTTACGCTTACTACTCCATACATATGGACTGGAGGCAACCTTATTGTCGAAATAGCCCATAATCAGGGTAATAGTGGTAACGGTAGTGGTACCACAACCAATACTACAGAAACAACATTTAATAGTGTATATACAGGAGCAAAGGATAGTGTTACTCCTGCTGGTCTTGAGAGTTATGATGCTCTTACTAGTTTTAGTATAGATTCTGCATCTAATTTAAGGCCTAATATAGTTTTTGGATTCAATCCAAACAATACTGTTGTGTGGTCTCCTGTCACAAATCTATTTACTGATGCAGCTGCTACTGTGGCTTATACAGGACAAAGCGTTGCGACAGTTTACACTAAACCTACTGCAGATATTACATATAATGCAACTGTAACTACTGCATTAGGTTGTGAGAGAGTTAAAACAGTTGA
The DNA here is from genome assembly GCF_024054175.1 of Flavobacterium sp. NRK1. Classification (GTDB taxonomy): domain Bacteria; phylum Bacteroidota; class Bacteroidia; order Flavobacteriales; family Flavobacteriaceae; genus Flavobacterium. The sequence goes on along the minus strand of NZ_JAMXLA010000001.1, from coordinate 40,055 downwards.
TATTACATTAGTAATTACACCTGCTCCTACAGTTGCTGCACCTATACAGGAAGTATGTAATGCAGGTACTATTGCAGACCTAATGGCTACTGGTACAGCAATTAAATGGTATGCTGCAGCTACAGGCGGCAATGCTTTAGCATCTACAACAGCGTTAGTAGATGATACTCCATATTATGCATCTCAGACCGTTAATGGATGTGAGAGCGTACTTAGAACTATGCTTACTCCTAATATTACTATAGTTGCTGCTCCGGCAATCGAAAATGCAGAGCAAACATTTTGTAATTTAGGTACAGTGGCGGATTTAATGCCTAATGATGATAACATTAACTGGTATAATGTAGCAACAGGTGGCACTGCTTTAGATCCTGCTGCTACTTTGGCAAGTGGTAATTACTATGCTTCTCAAACAGTAGATGGATGTGAGAGTGCAGCAAGAACTATGGTTGCTGTTACAGTTAATGTAACTGCTGCTCCAACAATTGATAATGCAGAACAAACATTCTGTAACTCAGGAACAGTAGCAGACCTAATGCCTAATGGCGAAGGTATTACATGGTATGATGCTGAAACAGGTGGTAATGCTTTAGATGCTTCTGCTGCTCTTGTTGACGGAATGTCTTACTATGCTTCACAAACAATTAATGGTTGTGAAGGGCTTTTAAGAGGTATGGTAACAGCTAACATTAATGTAGTTGCTGCTCCGGCAATTGATAATGCAGAACAAACATTTTGTAATTCAGCTACAGTGGCAGACTTAATGCCTAATGGTGCTGAAATTATGTGGTATGATGCTGAAACAGGAGGAAATGCTTTAGATGCTTCTACTGCTCTTGTTGACGGTATGATGTATTATGCTTCTCAAACGGTTGACGGATGTGAAGGTTTAATAAGAGGTATGGTAACAGCTACTATTAATGTTACTGCTGCTCCAACAGGTGATGATGAGCAGGAATTCTGTAATTCTGCAACTATTGCTGATCTTATGGTTACAGGCGATAACATTACATGGTATGATGCTGAAACCGACGGAAATATGCTTACAGCAGAAACTACTCTTGTTGATGGTACAATGTACTATGCTTCTCAGACTATTAATGGTTGTGAAGGGATGACAAGATTAGGTGTAACTGCAGTTGTATATAATGTAGTTGCCGATGCTCCTGAAAATGTAAATGAATGTTCAGAGTATACACTTCCTGAATTGGTTAGTGGTGCTTACTTTACTGAAAGTAATGGTCAGGGAACTGAAATTGCTGCAGGTACTGTTATAACTGAAGATACTACATTATATGTATATGCTGAAGAAGGTGTGAATGTTGTATGTTCTGATGAAAATATGTTCACTATTACTATAGCAAATGTACCGGCTCCTACAGGAGAGGCTACACAAACTATTAACGGTGATGTAGCGTCAGATGTTACAGTTGAAGATCTTATGGCTGGTCTGATTGAAGGAGGAACAGTAACATGGTATGCATCTGAAGAAGATGCTATGGCTGGTACTAATCCTTTATCTTCAGATATGCAGCTTACACAGGGTACAACATATTATGCTACGCAGACGGTAGGTAACTGTACAAGTACAGGTATATATACTGTAATGGTAGATATTGTACTTGGAAGAGAAGGTTTTGATGTTAAAGCATTTGATTTCTATCCAAACCCGGTTAAAGATGTATTAAACCTTTCTTACTCTACAGAAATAACTTCTGTTACGGTATTTAATTTATTAGGACAATTGGTTGTTAATCAAAATCCTAATACTGCAGAAGTTAAGTTAGATATGTCTTCTCTTGCAGATGGTGCTTATGTGGTTAATGTAACTGCAGGCAATACTGTAAAAACAATTAAGGTTATTAAAAAACAATAATTGAATATGACCGAAAGATAATTCTTAAGGTTAAAAATTAAAGCCACCATTTTATGGTGGCTTTTTTATTTTTAAGAGTAACTTTGTTAAAAAATTGAACTCATGTTATTGTCATTAATTATTCCTGTATTCAATAGGCCTGATGAGATAGAAGAACTTTTGGAAAGCCTTACCCTGCAAACATTTAAAGGTGAATATGAAATTGTAATTATTGAAGACGGCTCTGCTATCGACTGCAAAAATGTAGTTGACAGGTATGCTGACAGACTAAATATATCATACTACTATAAAGAAAATAGTGGCCCTGGTGATTCGAGAAACTATGGGATGAGAATTGCTAAAGGTGATTATTTTATAATATTAGATTCGGATTGTATAATTCCTCCTCATTATCTGGAAAGTGTAAACAAAAATCTCGTGAATAATTATGTAGATTGTTTTGGTGGGCCTGATGCCGCATTGGATTCTTTTAGCGAGGTTCAGAAAGCAATTAACTTTTCTATGACATCATTTCTTACTACAGGAGGAATAAGAGGAAACTCTGAAACGATAGAGAAATTTCAGCCGAGAAGTTTTAATATGGGGCTTTCTAAGCAGGCTTTTGAAGCATCCGGTGGTTTTGGCCATATACACCCGGGAGAAGATCCTGATTTGTCTATAAGATTATGGAAGCTTGGATATGCGACCAAATTGTTTACAGATTCTTTTGTATATCATAAAAGAAGAATAGACTGGGAAAAATTTAAAAAACAGGTAAATAAATTTGGTAAGGCAAGGCCTATACTGGATTTATGGCATCCTGAATATAAAAAAGTCACTTTTCTTTTTCCTTCTTTTTTTATACTTGGATTGGCAGGTTCTCTTATCTTATTGTTAATTAATGTGTATTTCTTTCTATATCTTTATATTTTGTACATAGTTTTGATATTTAGTGTATCATCAGCTCAAAATAAAAGTATAAAAATAGGGGGACTGTCTGTTATTGCAGTATTGATTCAGTTTTATGGATATGGCAGCGGGTATTTAAAATCATTTATATTGGTTCATGTTTTAAAAAATGATCCAAAAAAAGCTTTCCCTGAATTATTTTTTAAGTAATGGCAACAAAACTTATTGGACTTACCGGAGGAATTGGTAGTGGAAAAACAACCATAGCCAACTTTTTTAAATCCAAATGCGTCCCGTTATACATAGCTGACGAAGAAGCTAAGGCAATATTATTTACACCGGAAGTTATTAAAGAGGTAAAAGAAGCTTTTGGAGAATCTGTTTTTACCGATGGGCTTCCGGATAGGGCAAAAATTGCTGCACTGGTTTTTAAAGAACATGACAAGCTTCAAATTCTTAATGGTATTATACATCCGAAGGTCCTAAAGCATTTCAAAGCCTGGATGAAGCAGCACAGCAACGCTAAATTTATAATTCGTGAAGCTGCAATACTATTTGAGAGTGGGAGTTATAAAGACTGCGATAAAATAATACTGGTTACTGCACCAAAAGAGGTAAGAATAAAACGTGTGATGGAAAGGGATAATACTACCAGAGAGAAAGTTTTGGAACGTATGACAGCTCAGTGGGATGATGAAAAAAAGGCTGCTTTAAGTGATTTTATTATTATTAATGATGATTTAAAAACAGCACTTAATAAAGCAGACGAAATCCTTAAAATTCTAAATAAAATGGAAAAATAAGGACTGATGTTAATGTTTGGTTAATATATTTAAGCTTTAAATGTTAAAATGTTAATTTTGTATCGATGAATAAGACAAGGTTTCGCTTACTGGTTTTTTTTATGAGTTTATCTCTTGTAGGTATAATACTGGTACAGCTTTATTGGGTAAATTCATCTTTAAAAACAAGTGGTGAACAATTCCAATATAATATACAGGAAGTCCTTGAAAAAACATCATTTAAAATAAGGGCAGAAGAAGAAGAAAAATTTAGAGAGATCTTTGAGAATTATGAAGATAGTACAGGGCACAAGCCTTCACGGGTAGATTTATATTCCTTATACGAATACAGTAAGAATAAAGATCTTTCGAACGTTATTTATTCTGACCGTTTAACAGGAAAAGATTATAGGGATATTAGCTTTGACAGTCTGGGAGATAAAGAAAAAAAAGTTCCTGAACAAAAACTAAACACCGGTAAGAGTATATCGGGGAAAGAGGCTAATAGTATTGAACAGGCAAGAGTAGTTAAAGAAAAGCTGTATTTAAGAGACTTTGGAGAGTATAATTCAGTTGAATCGTGGCTTTCTACTGAAAAAGTTCGTGAAATGATAGCGAAAGAGCTTGAAGACAAAAAGGTTGGTATAGATTTTGAGTTTGCTATATTCAAGAATGATATGCCTACAAAAATAAAGTCGAAGAATTTCAGCTATCTTGAAAATATCCAGGATCATAAGATTTTCGAAGATGATGAAGGTCCAAGATTTGCATTATTAATAAATTTTCCCAAAAAGGAAACATTTTTGTTTCGGTCAATATTTGGTATTACATTGTTGTCTATAATATTTACCCTGATTATCATAATTGCTTATTTAAGCGCTATTAATCAGTTGATAAAACAAAAACAGATATCAGAAATAAAAACTGATTTCATTAATAATATGACACATGAGTTCAAAACGCCTATTGCAACAATTAACCTTGCATTGGATGCTATAAAGAACCCAAAAATATTTAATGATGGTGAGAAGGTACAGCGCTACCTGCAAATGATAAGGGACGAGAACAAAAGAATGCATGCCCAGGTTGAAAATGTACTCCAGATTTCTAAACTGGACAGAAAAGAACTTGAGATTACCAAAGACCAGGCAGACATTCATGATATTATTGAAGAGGCAATAGAACATGTATATTTAATTATAGAAGCAAGACAGGGAAGCCTAACAAGACATTTTGATGCACAGAGAACAACTGCATTGCTAAATGATGTACATTTTACAAATGTTCTTGTTAATATTTTAGATAATGCTATCAAATATTCTCCTGATGAGCCCGTTATAGATATTTATACTGAGAATGTAAAGGATTTTATTCTTATTAAAATAAAAGATAACGGATTAGGTATGTCTAAAGTTACTCAAAAGCGGATTTTTGAGAAGTTTTACAGAGAGCATACAGGAGATATACATAATGTGAAAGGGCATGGCTTAGGACTGGCCTATGTTAAAAGAATTATAGAAGATCATAATTGCCACATTTATGTGGAAAGCGAGAAAGGAAAGGGGAGCACCTTTATAATAAAAATGCCATTAATTAATTAAAAAAAATATGGAAGAAGCAAACAAAAAGATTCTCTTAGTTGAGGACGATCCAAACTTTGGGGCCGTACTGAAAGACTATTTGTTAATCAACGATTTTGATGTTACACTAGCTAAAAACGGAATGGAAGGTTTCGAAAAATTCAAGAAGGATAATTTTGATCTGTGTATTCTTGATGTTATGATGCCTTACAAAGACGGATATACACTTGCAAGGGAAATAAGAGAAAAGAATAAGGAAGTGCCTATCATTTTCCTTACGGCAAAATCTATGAAGGAAGATGTTTTAAAAGGTTATAAAGTTGGAGCGGATGACTACCTTAATAAACCTTTTGACTCTGAAGTCCTGCTGATGAAAATTAAAGCAATTATTCAGAGAAAAGCATCGGAAACAAAAACTGATAACTCTAAATTTGAATTCCAGATCGGTAAGTTTCACCTTAATTCAAAATTAAGATTTCTTACTTTTGATAATGATGAACCAATAAAATTATCACCTAAGGAAAATGAGCTGCTAAAAATGCTTGCACTTCATGAAAATGATTTAATGCCAAGAGAATTAGCACTTACAAAAATATGGAGAGACGATAACTACTTTACTTCCAGGAGTATGGATGTTTACATAGCAAAGCTTAGGAAATATCTGAAACCGGACGAAGATGTAGAAATACTGAATATCCACGGTGAAGGCTTCAGACTTGTTGTTAAGAACAAGGTAGCTGAAGAAAAATAATAAAAATGCCCCTGATAACAGGGGCATTTTTATTTCCAGTTCAACTCGAGTGCAAAACTTGGTTTATCTTCTTTGCTGACCGAGAAAAATGTTTGATTATCCTCAGTCGCGGTATGTATTTTTATTTCATCTCCAAGCATAAGTTCACGCATATAATTCATATCAAAACTTTTTAGCTGCTGTTTTAGAACAGGACGTGGATCTACAGTATCAAGGCACCATTCAAGGTACTTTACATTGTTAGCATGAGAAACAATATCAAGATCAGAAAATACTACTTTCTTTTCCATTGCAAGGGAAATGTTGTCTCGCAAAAGGTTTATCCTTTTAAATGACTCTTTTGTAGATTCTTTTTCAGGGAATTTTTCAAAATGCTCATGAGGCAAAGCTAAAGCTTCAGCTTTTCTCAGTTTTGTATTAAAAACTGCCCAGTAGCTAACGGAGCCTGCTATCTTTTTTTCGCCTATGTACATTTCAAGTGCACGTATAGAGCGTGAACCCTGAAGATCATATATCCAGGTTTTTACGGTAACTGTGTCACGCCACTTAGGCAATTCATCAATTTCAACACGCATACGGCTTAAAACCCAAGCCTGATCATGCTCCTGCATATCGGTAAAGCTCAATCCGCCCAGTTCAGCATGTGAGCCGGCTGTAAGCTGTAATAAGTTACATAGTTCGGTATGTTTAAGTAACCCGTTTGGTGTGCATTGCAAAAAATTTATTTCCCAGTCCTGTGAATATACCGATGTAAATTTGCTAGATATTGGCATGCGTTTGTGTTTCTATGTAGTTAATAATTTCATCAGGTGGTGTTGTAAAATTAAACCATTTTGCGGCTTCATTGCGTTTAAACCATGTCATCTGCCTCTTAGCAAAACGACGTGTATTTTTCTTTATTTCTTCAATAGCAAAGTCCCTTGAAAACTCCCCGTCAAAATAATTAAACAATTCCCGGTAACCTACGGTTTGAAGTGCATTTAATTTTTTATTTGGGTATAGTTCCCGTGCTTCCTCTTCAAGGCCTGATTCAATCATAATATCAACCCGTTGGTTAATCCTGTTATACATAATTTCCCTGTCAGCTTCAAGTCCAATTACTATAGAAGTAAAGTTGCGGCTGTTTTTTTTTATATTGAGAAAAGAGGAGTAAGGCCTGCCGGAACCTATACAAACTTCAAGGGCTCTCATAAGCCGTTGCGGATTTTCTTTTGCTACGTTCTCATAATGTATGGGATCAAGTCTTTCGAGTTCCTGCTGAAGATATTGAATCCCAAATTCTTCATATTTTGCAATTAATTGCTCTCTTACTGATATATCGATATCCGGAAAATCGTCAAATCCTTTTAGTACGGCATCTATATATAACCCTGATCCGCCTGCCATAACTGCATAATCGTTGGCTGCGAAAAGCTCATCGAGTTTGTTTATGACTTCACGTTCAAAATCACCAACAGTATATTCTTCAAAGATGCTTTTATTTTGTATAAAATGGTGTTTAGCCGCTTTAAGTTCTTCTTTTGAAGGTACGGCAGTACCAATAGTCATTTCTTTAAAAAACTGCCGGCTGTCAGCTGAAATAATATCACATTTAAAATGACTGGCTATTTCTATACCAAGCGAAGTTTTTCCTATAGCTGTAGGGCCAATAATTGTAATAAGATTTTTTTTTGGAGAAAGCGCACTCATTGAAATTGTACTGAAGAATGATAAAATTTATTACTCAGTTCGGTGAAAACAGCTGTTTATAAACAAGCAGTATCAAAAATAAAGAAACTATCAGAGGTGCACTATTTTTAAGCCTCTCTTTTTTCGTAAATAACTTTGGATGATCTTTTTTGCATCCTTATTATTTTCCATCGGAATAAGAATGTTTTTAAGAATATCTATTTTTGTTACCTGATAATTTAAATTGAAAAAAGCATAACCTTTGTAAGCTCCTTTTTCTATAAGCACTGCACTTCTTTCATCTATAGTGCGGCCTCTGTCTATAATTATCATGCTTTGGTTATGAAAACTATTATTATTTATAAATTCCATAACACGAACATTGTAATCCTGTGGAGTTTCTTTACCAATACAGGCACCATTGCAATTATTCAGTTCATAAGCAAAGCAGTGTGGCTTGTCATTACCCGAAATTTCAATTTCATTGATTTTTTGGCAAAGCCTATATTTATCAATAATTGCAAAAAAGGCATTTCTTCCTTCAACAATGCCCGGAAAAGAAACTATTTCTTTTTTACGATTGTCGGTTTTTTGTATTTTAAGGCAAATGTAGCCATGTTCGTCTTTTTCGGCATAAAGTGACCAGGGGAAAACAGTTTTTTTAAGCGCACGGTTATAAACAGGCTTATTTACTTTTATTTCCTGGCATTCTTTAAGTAAGGCAATCAATTCGCTGCCAGTTTCTTCATATTGTACCGAAAAAGCCTCACGCTGTAGCTTTTTTGATTTTCTGGCAACACTGGTAAAATGCTGATTAACTCTTTTTTTAATATTCTTGCTTTTACCAATGTAAATAAGATCGCCATTTTCTTTATAAATATAGTACAGCCCGGTAACTGAAGGAAGTCTTTCAACCAGATCCATAAGTTTTGGTGAAATTCCTTTTTTTGTTTCCGTTTTTATAAGGCTGGTAAGTATTTCTTTTTCTGTGTCTTTAGAGAGTAGCAGTTTAAATAACTGAACAGTAGCCATAGCATCCCCGGTAGCACGGTGTCTGTCGCTCATAGGAATTCCTAATGCACGAACCAGTTTGCCCAGGCTGTGTGATTTTTGTTCAGGCAATAATTTTTGAGAAAGTTCTACGGTACAAAGTGTTTGCTTTTCAAAGTCGTATCCAAGATTTTTAAATTCTGTTCTTAACACCCTATAATCAAACTGCGCATTATGTGCTACAATAATACACCCTTCGGTTATTTCTATAATGCGCTTTGCCACTTCATAAAACTTAGGTGCACTAAGCAGCATGGCATTATTTATACCGGTTAGTTTTACAACAAATGGCTGAATGGTTTTTTCAGGGTTTATAAGGCTTATGAACTGGTCTACTACTTCATGCCCATCAAACTTATAAATGGCAATTTCGGTAATCCCTTCTTCATTATACTGTCCGCCAGTAGTTTCTATGTCAAGTATCGCGTACAAAAAAAAGTTTACGGTTTAGGGTTATAGGTTTAAGGGTACAAAGTACGTAAATTTAAACTATTCTGTTAGGTTCAAAATTATTAAAATAAATTATCTGTGTCCAAAAATGCTGCTGCCTATGCGCACCATGGTACTGCCACATTCTACAGCAATAGTATAATCTCCGCTCATGCCCATAGATAAAGTTGACAGTTGACAGTTATGCGTTGACAAGGCACTTAAGCTGTTAAAAATAGTTTTTAAATGCATAAATTCTTTTCGTATCTGATCTTCGTTTTCAGTAAAAGTTGCCATTCCCATAAGTCCTGTAACTTTTATATTTTGAAATAGCTTAAATTCATCCGAAGATAAAAGTTCATTCAATTCTTTTTCATCCATCCCAAATTTTGTTTCTTCTTCAGCAATGTGTATCTGTAATAAACAATTAATAACACGATTATTCTTCTTTGCCTGTTTATTTATTTCTGCCAATAGCTTCAGGCTGTCAACACCATGTACTAGGCTCACAAAAGGTGCCATGTATTTTACCTTATTGGTTTGTACGTGACCTATCATGTGCCATTCGATATCCTTAGGCATCTCCTCATATTTACCTGCCATTTCCTGAATTTTATTCTCTCCAAAAATGCGTTGTCCGGCATTGTAGGCTTCCATAAGGTCGGGTACAGGTTTGGTCTTGCTTACCGCTACAAGAGTTACGTAAGGTGGTAAGGAAGATTTTATTTCATTAAGATTAGATTCTATCGACATGGTCTATTTAATTTATTTATATCTCATACATAACCAGCCCACTCCTAAATTTAGGCTCAATATATGTGCTTTTTGGCGGCATAATAAGGTTATTGTCAGCAAGGTCTTTTATTTCATTAATACTTGCAGGAAACAGCATAAAACCAACTTCAAATTCAGTTTCATCAATCATTTGTTTTATGGTAGTAATAGGTCTGCTGCCGGGTATGTATTCTATTCTTGTATCATTACGAAGATCGGTAATTCCTAATAATGGATGAAGCACTTTTTCATAAAGTATTTGTGCATCCAATGCTTCAAGAACGGAGTCAAATTTTGTATCTTTTAATTTTAATGCATAAAACTCACCATCCAGATACATCCCGAAGCTAAATTTTTCTTCGGGTTTCCAAAGTTCCTGGGCTTTATTTTCTACTATAAAATCTTTTGCAAGTGCATTGATGAACTGGTTTTTTGTCAACCCGTTCAGATCGTGTATAATCCTGTTATATTCGTATATTTTAAGATCATTTTCAGATATCAGAAAGCTCATAAAATAGTTGAGGTTTTCATTTCCCGATGCTTTATCCTGTTCATATAGCATTTCCGCAGATGCAGACCTATGATGGCCGTCTGCTATATACAGGCTTTCTATATTTTCAAATTGCTTTTGAAGCCATTTAATTTCGCCTTCATCTTTAATACGCCAAAGTACATGTTTTTCCCTGTTTAAAGATGTAAACAAATAAAGCGGACGCTTCTGTTTTTTTACAGCTATCCATTGTTCTAATTCCGGGTTTTCAGGATAGGTTATCAGTACAGGTTCTGTATTAAAACCTGTTAAATGTAAATAATCTTTAAAATATTCTACACGATAAGGCAGGGTGTCTTCGTGTTTTTTTATTACATTATTTTTATAATCATCTATAGATGTGCCTGCAATTATTCCTGTATATGTTCTGTTTTTACTTTGTATTTCATAAAGATAAAATACAGGCGTAGCTTCTTTTTTTAGTATTTGTTCATCTTTATATTCTCCATATTTAGTATTAACCGATTTAAACCTTACAGGAGCTGCAATTTTTTGCATATTCATGTAGGCAGGTTTTAATATGTGAAGAAAAGAGAACGGATTATAATCCAGTTGTGAAGCCAGTTCTGCAGGGCTGTATTCGTCATACGAGCGCGATGTAACAAGGCTTACTTTATCGCGTGCCGGTCGAACTGCCTTAAAAGGAACTATTTTTGCCAATTGTTATTGTTGTTTAAAAAGCACTGTCATTCTTATGAAGAGGGGGAATCTGAAGAGGTTCTTCATTTCCATTGCACTTCACTAAGAATGACAGAACATATTGTTTAAGTAACCTAAACTATTTAGTAAACATTGCTGCTACTTTCTCCGCCTTTTTACTCTCTTTATAGTCATAAAAACCTTCGCCTGATTTAACCCCAAGTTTACCTGCCATTACCATGTTTACAAGTAGTGGGCACGGAGCATATTTAGGATTTTTAAATCCGTCATACATTACGTTAAGAATAGAAAGACAAACATCAAGGCCGATAAAGTCAGCAAGCTGTAACGGGCCCATTGGGTGTGCCATACCAAGTTTCATTACCGTGTCAATTTCATAAACTCCCGCAACACCGTTATAAAGTGTCTCGATAGCTTCATTGATCATCGGCATAAGGATACGGTTTGCTACAAATCCGGGGTAGTCGTTAACCTCTACCGGAACTTTACCCAATTTTTCAGAAAGATCCATGATAGCTTTAGTAACCTCGTCAGAAGTATTATAACCACGGATAATCTCAACAAGTTTCATAATAGGCACCGGATTCATAAAGTGCATACCAATAACTTTATCCTGCCTGTTTGTTACAGCAGCGATTTGTGTTATAGAGATAGACGATGTATTTGTAGCAAGAATAGTTTTCTCGTCACAAAAATCACTAAGATCTTTAAAGATACGCAGTTTAAGTTCAACGTTTTCAGTAGCAGCTTCTACTACAAGGTCAGCATTAATCACACCGTCTTTAATATCAGTATAGGTAATAATGTTACCTATAGTTTTTGCTTTGTCTTCTTCGGTAATAGTGCCTTTAGCAACCATGCGGTCAAGGTTGGCAGCAATGGTAGCCATACCTTTATCTAACGATTTTTCAGAGATATCAATCAGTTTTACGCTAAATCCGCTTTGTGCAAAAGTATGGGCAATACCATTACCCATTGTTCCTGCACCTATAACTGCAATGTTTTTCATTTTGTTGTTGTTTGTATGTAGGGTTTGTTTGTTCTCTATTTTTTAAAACAATTAATAATTTGATGTGCAACTCTAAGAGCTTCAGTACCATCTTCAAGTGTTACAATAGGTGTAGTATTATTGTTTATGGCATCGGCAAATGTTTCAAGCTCATCTAATATAGCATTATTGGCATACACATCGGGATTATCAAAATAAATCTGTTTTTTAATGCCTTCAGCATTTTGAAGTATCATATCAAAATCTCCAGGTACTTCCGGAGCATCTTTCATTTTTACTACCTCACATATTTTATCCAGAAAATCTACAGAAATATAAGCGTCCTTCTGAAAAAAACGTGATTTACGCATGTTCTTTAATGAAATGCGGCTTGAGGTAAGATTGGCTACACAGCCATTTTCAAACTCAATGCGGGCATTGGCAATATCTGGAGTATCACTAATAACAGAAACCCCGCTTGCATTAATTAATTTGACTCTAGATTTTACAACGCTTAATATAACATCAATATCATGTATCATAAGATCTAATACTACAGGAACATCTGTACCACGCGGATTAAACTCCGCAAGCCGATGTGTTTCTATAAACATTGGGTTTTCAATTTTTTCTTTTGTCGCTATAAATGCCGGATTAAAGCGCTCTACATGACCTACCTGTCCCTTTACGTTATATTGTTTAGCCAGCAGTATTAATTCATTAGCTTCCTCAAGGGTATTGGAAATAGGTTTTTCTATAAAAACGTGTTTTCCTGCCTGTATGGCATCTTTTGCACAATCGTAATGAGAGAGAGTAGGAGTTACAATATCTACAACATCTACGGCTTGTATAAGTTCATTTATAGTTTCAAATTTATAGTAGCCAAATTCTGCTGCTACCTTATCTGCGTTTTCGCTGTTAGGATCATAAAAACCTACAAGATCATATTTTTCAGACTGGTTTAGCAATCTCAGGTGTATTTTTCCGAGGTGACCAGCGCCCAATACGCCAACTTTTAGCATGAGAATATATTTTAAAAACAAAAATACTACTATTTGGTTTGATATAACAAAAAGCTTCGGTCAAAAAAGCTTCTTTCTTTTATAGCCATTAAATATTTGGTTTAAGAAGATTTTAAGATTTGAAAATGTCATATTGTTTTCTATTTTTACAGAAATTAATACCCTTACCATTGAAAGATACAGCCAAACATCAAGGACTTCGAAATCAGCTTTCAGCAGTACTTGAGCAGAAGGGCATTACAGATAAAAATGTTCTTGAGGCAATAAAAAAAGTACCGCGCCATCTTTTTTTAAATTCCAGTTTTGAAGATTATGCCTATCAGGATAAGGCTTTTCCTATCGGGGCAGGCCAAACTATTTCACAACCTTATACAGTTGCTTTTCAATCTCAATTGCTACAGGTAGAAAAAGGGCATCAGGTACTTGAAATAGGAACCGGTTCGGGTTATCAAACGGCTGTTTTATGTGCTATGGGCGCGAAAGTGTATAGTATAGAAAGGCAAAACGAACTGTTTAAATCTACTTCTTTGTTGCTTCCTAAATTAGGTATCCGCCCTAAACATCTGTCATTTGGCGATGGTTATAAAGGGTTGCCTAATTTTGCGCCTTTTGATAGTATTATAGTAACGGCAGGAGCACCTATAATTCCTAAGCCGCTTTTAGCACAATTAAAAATAGGAGGAAGGCTGGTTATACCTGTAGGTGAAGATCCGCAGATAATGACAATGCTTATCCGTAAAAATGAAACACAGTTTGAAAAGCATGAATTTGGAGAATTCAGATTTGTGCCTCTGCTTGAAAATAAAAATTAAAAAGCCTCATAGAGGCTTTTTTACTTGTATTCTTTTTTAATCCTGTCAATATCACGTTTAGTATCGCGTTCTTTCATTGTTTCGCGCTTGTCGTAATTTTTCTTACCGCGACATAGTCCTATATCAAGCTTAGCTATACCTTTTTCGTTTGTAAAAAGTTTTAAAGGAATAATAGTTAAACCTTTATTCTGAACACTTTTTAAAAGGCTTTTAAGTTCTTTTTTATTAAGTAGCAGTTTTCGCTCGCTTTTAGGTGCGTGGCTAAAATTACGGCTATAAGCATACTCTTCTATATTAGTATTAATTGCAAAAAGCTCGTGTCCGTGAAATTCGCAAAAACTTTCGGCAATAGAAGCTTTCCCCAAACGAATGGATTTTATTTCGGAGCCGGCAAGTACAATACCCGCTGTAAAGGTTTCAATTATTTCATAATCAAACCTGGCTCTCTTATTTAATATGTTAATCGTTTTTTGCATAAGGTTTGCAAAGGTAAGTACAATAGTTTAATGCTACAACTGTAAGATAAGTTACAATTAATATAAATTTTGCATGTTTTTGATTTGTTATTCAGTATAGAAAATGCTTATTTGCTACATTTACACTATGGAAAAGAAAATTTCTAATGATCCGCTGCATGGTGTTACACTTAAAAAGATAATGGAAGATCTTGAAGCTTTTTATGGGTTTGATACTTTAGGCGAACTTATAAAAATTAAATGTTTTAATGATAATCCTAGTGTAAAATCCAGTCTTACCTTTTTGCGTAAAACCGATTGGGCCAGAAAAAAAGTAGAGGAATTATATATAAGAACTCTCCCTAAATTAAAAAATCTTCCTTAAGGAAGATTTTTTAATTTATTCTGTAACTGTTATAGTCTTAGTTATAGGCGCATTTGCATTAGCAGTGAGAAATTTTAATTCATATACTCCTGCTGTTGTTGCGGTAAAGGTATAAGGCTCAATTGAAACTTCTTCGGTAGGAGGGCAGTCACATCCTACATAATCTACCAGTAATTTAATTTCTTTTGGAAATGTATCGGTTTCAGTAAAACGGTTAAACTGTCCGCAGGTTCCCAGTGGAATATAAGACACATTTAAAGTAATAGGTGTGTTTACAGTAGTTGTTTCGGGACCGCTTACAGATTTTGGTTCAGTATATCTTGAACTGAAACAATAATTGTCGTTATCATCTACAGAGCATGCGGCACCAATGCCTGACAATACTACTAAAAGTGTGATGAATTTAAATTTTATAGTTTTCATATTGCTTTGTTTTTATATAGATGAAAAGATGAAAACAGGGTTGCGTGGCAAACGCAAATTTAACGCATTATCTGTATAGAAAAACCGGCATTATATTCACTGTCAGGTTTTAAATTCACAATTCCTTCTTTTTCATTAAGTATTCCTGATGAATTATAGCTGTCTGAAAACCCCTGCCAGGGTTCAATGCATATAAAAGGAGCATTTTTTTTAGTCCATATCCCCAAATGGGGAAAATCTTTAAAACTAACTTTTATAACTTCTTTGTCGTTCTTATTTATCGCTATAGTTTTAGATTTTAAACCTTTAAATATTAGGGCGTCATTTTCAAATAACTTATAAGATAAAGGAAGTTTACCATTATTTGTTTTAATTACTATTTCTTTATCAGAAATCAGATCATTCTCAAGCTGACTGCTTTTTAACGTTTCATTCTCCTGAAACTGCAGATTATAATCTTCAAAATTACCCGGTAAAGCAAATGCAGGATGCGCGCCTAAAGAAAAGAGCATGGTTTCTTTTCCTGTATTTTTTACTTTGTAATCTAAAAACAGCGTGTTTTCTTTTAAAGTATATTTTAATTCTAATTCAAAATTGAAAGGGAACTGCTTTTTAGTTTCCTCGTTAGATGTAAAACCAAAAGTAACGCTTCTGCTATCATGATCTTTAACCACAAATTTGTTATCTCTTGCAAATCCATGACGTGTTATGTTGTATTGCTTATCATTATATTCGTAGGTATTATTTTTCAGAGTACCTACAATAGGAAATAAGATAGGAGAGTGCTTACCCCAAAAATCAGGATTACCTTCCCATATATATTCGTTTTCATTGTCTTTTAATGATGTAAGCTCTGCACCCATAGGATTAATATGGGCCGTAAGGTTATGGTTGGTGATAGTAATATTCAACGTAATAGTTATTTAGAGTGCTATTTGTTTCTTTTCAGCGAGAGCTTTGATTTTTTGCGAAGCTGTCTCACCAAAGTTATTACTTTCATCGTAATATTTATCACCTTCAGTAAGTATTGCAAAATCCCCTATTTCTATACCCAGCCAGGTATATCCGTTCTCATCTACGGTAAGCGAATATGTGTAGCCTATGTTAGATATATTTTCATCATTCCAGGTAGGCACATATAGTGAATAGCGTAGTTTTTTATTAATTTCAAATTCTACTACGCTTAGTTTTGCCATTCCCGGCCATTCTATAACTGTAGCAGGGTGTATTTCATAATCACCAAAATCTTCAGGTAATTTATCCCATTTTCTTATATATTCGGGTGTAGTAAGCACTTCCCAAACCCTTGTAACAGTTGCATCTATTCTAATATTGTTTTTTGTAATAAGTGACTTCATAGCTTGTAATTTTTTAGTTTGTACCTTAAAATTACAAAATCACGTACCCAATATTGAGTTAATTAACAACCCTTTAGTTATTGATATTATTTGCCTTTTAGAAAATCAATTACTCTTTTATCTACTTCTTCAGTCCGGTCTATGGTTAAAAAATGGCCTGCTGCTTCAATTACTGCGCCTTGGGAGCCGGGAATTTTTTCTGCCGCAATAGCTACAATTTCTATAGGATTTAAAATATCATGATCACCGACAAGTACCAAAACCGGCAGTGTTAAACTTTTTAAATCTTCATCACTAAACGGAACCATAGAAAAAAAGTCTAATTTGGTTTTACTGTATTTATTGCCTAAATAGATTTGATTTTTAACAGCAGGATCTATTTTTTCCGGATATAAAGAAAAATCGTTTATCAGTTTCTTTAAGCGCTTATGATTAGGTGCAATTTTAAAGTTGGCTGCATTTATAAGGTCAGTATTCATACTTATATTCCTAAAGGTCTGTACCGGTGCCAGTAGTAATAATTTTTTTACCCTTTCTTTATGGTGTATGGTATACAGTGTTGCAAGCCACCCTCCGCGGGATGTCCCTAACAGATTAATATGGTTTATTTTAAGACCATCAAAAATTTCATTGTACCATTGTACAATTTCTTCATCGCTGAGGCCTTGATTTTCTTTAAGAACAGACTTGCCAGCTTCCATAATATAGTCTATGGCATATACCCTGTAGTTTTTGCTGTATGATTTTATATTAGGATACCACATAGTAGAAGAGGCATCCATACCATGAAGCAATACTAAGGGTTCGCCGTTTTCAGGGCCGCTAATAATAATATGAGCTTTTCCTAAACTGGTTTCAATATCTTTCTCTATATAGGGCACAGGCCATAGTTTCAGGCTTTTATTATAAGCAGCTATATATTTTAGTTCCTCACTTCTGTTTTTAAAAAGATCACTATTGCTTTTTTGCTTTGCTGAACCACAGGCTATCAATAGAAAAGGTAAAAGAATGAGTAATATGCTTCTCCTAATATTAAGCTTCATCTTTAGTTCTTTTTATAAGTCCTATTCCTGAAATAAAAAATATTAGCCCAAGTACTCCATATATTGCGGTGGTCTTGATATTTTGCTCACCGGTAGAAGTATTTGCAAATATATAAGCGGCATAAATCAGGCTTACAATACCCAAAATGGTTAGTATAGCTCCAAAAACTCTTTTTAAGTTCATATCTGTATTTTTTTAGTAATAGTTATACAAATTTGACTATAAATTAGATATTATGCAGAGTGTTTAGATAAATATTAACATGAAATATAATTATATGACTTTTGCTTTATGAAAGTATCAATGATTTAAGGAGATTGTAAAAATCCTATAAAATAATAGCTACAAAATTATTCTTAAACAAAAGTTATATAGTCATAAAGTTCTATAACGTAATGATTTAAATTATGAAATTGCAGTGTTGTTTGAGAGAAGATTAATTTAAACACCTTGCAATTTATGAAGCCACTATACTATTTACTTTTGCTGATAGCTTTGTTTGTTTTTGGCTATCTTATCATAAACGATTTTAATTTTGATAATATAACTTTTAGCGATTATCTTATCAATACACTATTCTTTTTGCTACTATCCTGTTTAGTAGTTGCTATTGTAGGTTTTTTTGTATCGAGAAAGCGCAGGCATCTTACCAAAGATGTTATGACCATAAGACAGTATTATGAGTATAAAAGTGCTCGTTAAAAATATAATATCTGAGGGGCTAAATAAAAACCCACGCTTTTGCGTGGGTTTTTATATTTATAAAAATTCCTGAAATTATTGATTTACAAGATCACTTTGATTTCTGAAAACCAGATTACCATCAAAGCTATCCAGAAGTATAATGCTGTCTGTGGTTACTTTGCCCGAAAGTATTTGTTTAGACAATTCATTCATTACCTCTTTTTGAATTACACGTTTTACAGGTCTTGCTCCAAAATCCGGATCGTAGCCTTTTTTAGAAAGGTATTCTATAGCTTCCGGCGTAGCATCCAGCGTTATATTTTGCTGTGCAAGCAGTTTGGTAACCGATTTTATCTGAAGACCTACAATCTCTTTAATATTTTCAGAGCTTAAAGGTGTAAACATTACAATATCATCTATACGGTTTATAAATTCCGGACGCACAGTTTGTTTCAGTAACCCCAGCACTTCAGTTTTGGCAGCCTCAATAGCGGCTTCTGTATTACCTTTCAGGTTTTCAAATTTTTCCTGAATTATAGCACTGCCCATATTTGAGGTCATAATTATAATTGTGTTTTTAAAATCAGCCACTCGGCCTTTGTTGTCTGTAAGCCTGCCTTCATCCAATACCTGTAATAAAATATTAAATGTATCCGGGTGGGCTTTCTCTATCTCATCTAAAAGCACTACAGAGTAAGGTTTTCTCCTTACGGCTTCTGTAAGCTGTCCGCCTTCATCATATCCCACATATCCCGGAGGCGCTCCTACCAGGCGACTCACACTATGGCGTTCCTGATACTCGCTCATGTCAATACGTGTCATGGCATTTTCATCATCAAACAAATAGGAGGCAAGGGCCTTTGCAAGCTCTGTTTTACCTACACCGGTAGTACCTAAGAAAAGGAATGAACCAATTGGTTTCTTTTGATCCTGTAATCCGGCACGGCTTCTTCTAACAGCATCACTTACAGCTTCTATAGCTTCTTCCTGACCCACAACACGTTTGTGTAATTCATCTTCAAGGTTAAGTAGTTTTTCACGTTCTCCCTGCAGCATTTTTGTAACTGGTATTCCTGTCCATTTTGCTACAACCTCGGCAATATCTTCGCGGGTAACTTCTTCTTTGATCAGGCTATGGCCATTTTGATTTTCGGCAAGCTGTTGTTCCATCTGGCTAAGCTTTTCTTCAGAATCTTTAATTTTACCGTATCGAAGTTCAGCTACTTTACCATAATTTCCTTCGCGTTCGGCACGTTCGGCTTCAAGTTTATAGTTTTCAATTTCTGTTTTAGCTGCCTGGATATTATCTACAACATCTTTTTCAGTTTTCCAGCGTGCATATATTTCGTTACGCTCTTCTTTGAGATTGGCGAGATCAAGGCCAAGTGATTTTAACTTACTTTCATCATTTTCTCGTTTTATGGCTTCAATTTCAATTTCAAGCTGCATGATCTTTCTGTCAAGTACGTCAAGCTCTTCGGGTTTGGAGTTAATCTCCATACGCAGTTTAGATGCCGCCTCATCCATAAGGTCAATCGCTTTATCCGGAAGGAAACGATTTGTAATATAGCGCTGAGATAATTCTACTGCAGCAATAATGGCTTCATCTTTAATACGTACCTGATGGTGGGTTTCGTACTTCTCTTTAATACCACGAAGTATAGATATCGCACTTTCGGTATCAGGTTCATCTACCATCACTTTTTGGAAACGACGCTCTAATGCTTTGTCTTTCTCAAAATACTTTTGATACTCGTCAAGGGTGGTTGCTCCTATGGCACGAAGTTCGCCAAGTGCAAGGGCAGGTTTAAGTATGTTTGCAGCATCCATAGCACCTTCTCCGCCACCTGCACCAACAAGGGTGTGAATTTCGTCTATAAAGAGTACAATGTCTCCTTCGGCTGAGGTAACTTCTTTTACTACAGATTTTAGCCGTTCTTCAAATTCACCTTTATATTTGGCACCTGCAATAAGAGCACCCATATCTAAAGAATAAACTACTTTATTTTTTAGGTTTTCAGGAACATCACCCTGAATAATACGGTGTGCTAAACCTTCGGCTATAGCTGTTTTACCAACTCCGGGCTCACCCACAAGCATAGGGTTGTTTTTAGTTCGGCGGGATAGTATTTGCAGCACACGGCGTATTTCTTCGTCACGGCCTATAACAGGGTCAAGTTTTCCGTCGTTAGCAAGCTGGTTAAGATTTTTAGCATATTTATTAAGTGAATTATAAGTTTCCTCTGCACTTGCAGATGTTACCCTTTCACCTTTGCGAAGTTCATCAATAGCAGATTTCAATGCTTTCTCTGTAACTCCCTGATCTTTTAATATCTGGGCAACCTTACTTTTTGATGCAAAAATAGCAAGCAATAAGTGTTCGATAGAAACAAATTCATCGTTCATTTTTCTGGCAATATTAGAGGCTTCATTTAACGCTGTTGATGCGTCTCGTGAAAGGCCCATTTCACCGCCAGATACTTTAGGAAAGCTTTGTAATGTGCTATCCAGTATTTGCTGGAAAAGCGGAAGGTTTACATTAAGCTTTTTTAAAAGAAAGGGTGTTACATTTTCATCTACTTCTAAAATAGCTTTGACTATATGTTCATTTTCAATCTGCTGGTGTCCATAACTTTGGGCAATCTGCTGTGCCCTTTGTATGGCTTCCTGAGATTTTATAGTAAAATTGGCAAAGTTCATATATTAATTTTTTTAATTTTGATAAGTGTATTTCAATTTACAGTCCAATATGAAAAATCTGACTAATTGTCTGATTTTGATTGGTTTCTTAATAATTTAGCAGACAATATGTCTTAAAAGTGTCATTATGAGTATATTTGGTAACCTTTTTGGCGATTCTAACAATAAAGATAATTCATCTTCAGGTATAGATTGGAATAATTTAACAGAACTAAAACAATTGGATACAATTGCTGAAGAATCTTTTAAAATGCCTGTTATTATTTTTAAGCACAGCACCCGTTGCAGCATAAGCCGCATGGCACTAAAAAACTTTGAACGGGAGTATAGCATTGAAGTTGAAAGTGCTAAACCTTACTTTCTTGACCTTTTAGAGCACAGGGATATTTCTAATGAAATAGCCGAACGTTTTAACGTTCAGCATCAATCACCTCAATTAATAATTATTAAAGAAGGAAAAGCTGTTTATAATGCATCGCATAGCGATATTGATGCAGAAGATGTAAAATATAAACTTTAATATTAATGAGTATTAAAGGAAAATTTTCTTCTGATAAGGATAGCAAAAACCATTCGGTAGAAGTAACAGCATGGAATGATCTGACCAGTTTAAATGAATTGGACGAAATCATTCAGGAATCAGAACTTATTACTATAATAGTATTTAAACACAGCACCCGTTGCGATATGAGCAGTGCTATGCTAAAAAGATTTGAGCAGGATTATAATTTAAACGCTGATAGTGCTAAGCCTTATTTTCTTGATGTTATAGCAGACAGGGAAGTATCAAACGAAATTGCATTGCGCTTTGAGGTTATACATCAGTCTCCACAAATAATTGTTATTAAAAAGGGGAGGGCTGTTTATTCTGCATCACATGGAGATATTCTCGTGAAAGATATTTTGGTTTTTATCTAAGCTAACCAAATCTGTTATAAAAATTAAACGCCCCAATCGGGGCGTTTAATTTTTATATTATTTCTTAGTGAAAGGCGGCAGAAGTTTACTGCATACCTCACCAAATCCAATTCTTACATCATCATTCTGACAGTAACCTCTCATAATAACAGTGTCGTTATCATTAATAAATTTACGCTCGCTGCCATCCTTCATTTTTATAGGGTTTTTACCACCCCAGCTTAGTTCAAGCATAGAGCCGAAACTGTCAGAAGTAGGGCCCGATATTGTTCCGCTTCCCATAAGGTCGCCACTGTTTACACGGCAGCCATTTACAGTATGGTGTGCAAGTTGCTGTGCCATGCTCCAGTACATGTATTTAAAGTTTGAGTTAGAAACTACAGTTTCTTCTGCACCTTCCGGCTCAATAGCTACCTGTAGTTTAATATCAAATGCATGAGCGCCTTCCTGTCTAAGGTATTCAAGTGGCTGGGGGTCATTTTGTGATGGCCCTTCAGTACGGAAAGGTTCAAGCGCATCCATAGTTACGATCCACGGAGATACGGATGAAGCAAAGTTTTTAGCAAGGAATGGGCCTAGCGGTACATATTCCCATTTTTGTATATCGCGCGCGCTCCAGTCATTAAATAATACCATTCCGAATATATGTTCTTCTGCATCTTCCACTGCAATAGATTCACCCATTATATTAGCATCCGTAGTAATAAAAGCCATTTCAAGCTCAAAATCTACCAGTTTAGAAGGGCCAAAAACAGGCTGTGTTTCACCATTTGGCAATGTTTGTCCCATTGGGCGGTGTACAGGAATTCCTGATGGCACAATTGTAGATGATCTTCCGTGATAACCTACAGGCAGGTGAAGCCAGTTAGGCAGCAAAGCATTTTCCGGATCGCGGAACATAATCCCTACATTAGTAGCGTGCTCACGGCTTGAGTAGAAGTCGGTATAATCGCCAATAAGAACAGGAAGCTGCATTTCAACATCATCAATATTAAAAATAACAATAGCTTTATGTGCTTCATTATCTCTTAGCTTAGAGTTATCTGCATCAAAAAGTTCAGCTATGCGGTTACGTACCAGCCGCCATGTTTTTTTACCATCAGATATAAAGTCATTCAGGGTATCCTGCATAAACATATCATCAGTAAGTTCTATGCCTTCAAAGTAATTTAACTGCTGAAGAGCACCAAGATCTATGGCATAGTCGCCAATTCTTGTTCCTATAGTAACAACATCATCTTTGGTTATAAAAACGCCAAAAGGAATATTTTGTATAGGGAAATCACTGTCTTTCTCTACATTAAGCCAGGATTTTCTTGAAGGATCATTTGCTGTAATAGGCATATTTTGTTGTGTTTTTTTATTGTTTTGAATCGTCAAATATAGTTTAGTCATTCGTTATGCCAAACGTTTTTCGTACTTTTGACGGCAAATTAACGAAAAATTATAAAATGCAACGCGACGAACAAATTTTCGACCTTATTCTTGAGGAACAAGACAGGCAAATTCACGGTTTGGAACTTATTGCATCAGAAAACTTTGTGAGCGACCAGGTTATGGAAGCTGCAGGTTCTGTGCTTACTAACAAATATGCTGAGGGATACCCTGGCAGAAGGTACTACGGAGGATGTGAAGTAGTTGATGTGATAGAACAAATTGCCATAGACAGGGCAAAAGCACTTTTTGGTGCTGAATATGCTAACGTACAGCCACACTCAGGCTCTCAGGCTAATGCTTCTGTTTTTCATGCTTTCCTTAAGCCGGGTGATAAAATTTTAGGTTTTGACCTTTCTCATGGCGGGCACTTGACACATGGTTCTCCTGTAAACTTTTCAGGAAGATTATATGTTCCTGTATTTTATGGTGTTGAAAAAGAAACCGGGCGTTTAGATTATGATAAAATTCAGGAAATAGCTACTAAAGAGCAGCCAAAGCTTATTATTGCCGGTGCTTCAGCTTATTCCCGTGATATGGATTTTGAGCGTTTCAGAAAAATTGCTGACAGTGTAGGTGCTTTCCTTTTTGCTGATATCTCTCACCCTGCTGGGCTTATAGCTAAGGGGCTTATGAATGATCCAATTCCTCACTGCCATGTTGTTACTACAACTACACATAAAACCCTTAGAGGGCCAAGAGGCGGTCTTATCCTTATGGGTAAAGATTTTGAAAATCCGTTTGGGCTTAAAACCCCAAAAGGCGAAACAAGAATGATGTCGTCTATTCTTGATGGAGCTGTTTTTCCTGGTAATCAGGGTGGCCCGTTAGAGCATATCATTGCAGCTAAAGCTGTCGCTTTCGGAGAAGCTTTATCTGATGAATTCTTTACCTATGCTATGCAGATCCGTAAAAACGCACAGGCTATGTCTGACGCTTTTGTAAAACGCGGCTATGATATTATTTCCGGAGGTACAGACAACCATATGATGCTAATTGACCTTAGAAATAAAAATATTTCCGGAAAAGAAGCAGAAAATGCTCTTGTAAAAGCTGAAATTACAGTTAACAAGAATATGGTTCCGTTTGATGATAAATCACCGTTTGTAACTTCAGGTATCCGTGTAGGTACTGCTGCAATTACAACACGCGGTCTTGTAGAAGCTGATATGGAAACTATAGTTGATATGATTGACCGTGTTATAATGAACCATACCAATGAAGAGGTTCTTGAACAGGTTGCTGATGAGGTTAATGAAATGATGAGTGAAAGACCGATATTTGTGTTCTAACATTTATTTTTAAACATATTCAAATCCCTTTCGTTTATGCGGAAGGGATTTTTTGTTTTGTTAAAAAGCTTTTAATGCGGATATGCTTTTTTTAATTTTAGGATTCACCTAAAAACCATTAATTATGAAAAATATTTATATGATAGTATTATTGCTGGCAGGAGTATTTTGTAATGCCCAGACTTTCGGGGCAACCGGATTAGATGTTAAGGGTAACTATAATGCTTCTGCTCCCGTAACAGGACAGTGGTTAAGGCTGGGAAAATCTAACAATGTAACTATGGTGTTCCCGCAAACACCAAACGGAATAAGTGCAGCTACTACATTGGTACAGGGCATGTTGTTTGAGAACGGATTATCGTTTGATAAACCTGATATTTTCAGGAGTATTAATAGTAATGATGTTTCTAATAACAATAATAATGCAAATGAGGATATTTTAAATTCTTCTATACTCAAAAATAAATCTAAAATAAATCTGGCCTGGAATGCAAACGACGGTTCTGTTCTTCAATTGCTTCTTTCAAAGAATACTTATGAGGTTATAGTTATTAATGCTTATAAGTAAATTTTTTTTACGAAAAGATAGACTTTTTAATAGTTGTTATATATAAATAACTAATATTGTATATATATAACCAACTATATTATGAAAAAACTTTACTTTTTATTTTTTCTTTTTTCGTCAATATTTGCTAATGCACAGGCACCTTTTATTACTACATGGGAATTTAATGATGATGATTTGGAATTATATACCCCTTTAGAAATCAACAGTACCACAAATTATACTATTGATTTTGGAGATGGAACTATATTAACAGATCAAACACAAATTATCTCACATATCTATAGTAATCCAGGTATATATACTGTTATAATATCAGGTAATTTTAATAGGATAGTTGTTTCCCAACCTGATAAAGGAAACATAAAAACGGTAGAACAATGGGGAGATACTGTTTGGACCAACATGTATCGTGCATTTGAGGATTGCTCTAACTTAACACTAAATGCTAGCGATGTACCTGACTTAAGCCAGACAACAAACTTAACAGAAATGTTTAAGGGTGCCAGTGCAATAAATCAGCCTATAAATAATTGGGATGTTTCAAATATAACGACAATGAGGGCCATGTTTCAAGGGGCATCATCATTCAACCAGCCTCTTAATAACTGGGATGTATCTGGTGTTACCGATATGTCCAATATGTTTAATGATGCTGTTGCATTTAATCAACCAATTAATAACTGGGATGTATCAGGTGTTACGAATATGTCCAATATGTTTAATGGTGCGAGTGTATTTAATCAACCACTTAATAACTGGAATACATCTAATGTAATTTATATGTCAGGATTATTTCGCGCAGCTTATACTTTCAACCAGTCACTGAATAACTGGGATGTATCCAATTGCATAAGTATGGAAAGTATGTTCAGTTGGGCCTCTGCTTTTGATCAGCCCCTGAATAACTGGAATGTATCTGCTGTAATTTGGATGGGGAGTATGTTTAATGCCACCGATGCATTTAATCAGCCACTTAATAATTGGGAGGGTATTAATGTTACCGACATGTCCTACATGTTCAGGGATGCAGTTTCGTTTAATCAACCTATAAATGAGTGGAATGTAGCAAATGTTACTAATATGCGTGAGATGTTTTATAACACAAAATCGTTTAATCAGCCATTGAATAACTGGGATGTTTCAAGTGTTACTAATATGAACTCCATGTTTTATGGCGCTGAAGCATTTAATCAACCACTAGGGAACTGGGATGTTTCCAAAGTAAAAAACATGGCCTACATGTTTGCATATAATGTTGTATTCAATGGAGAAATTGGATCGTGGAATGTTAATAGTGTAAATACGATGCAAAATATGTTTTCCGGAGCAGCCACATTCAATCAAGTCATAAACGATTGGGATGTTTCTGGAGTTAATGATGTGTCTAATATGTTTACCGATGCAGTCTCGTTTAATCAGCCTCTGAATAATTGGAATTTATCTTCTACAGCTGCAATTTATGGTATGTTCTACAATGCTGCTGCTTTTAATCAGAATATTTCTACATGGAATTTTGGAAATTTTAATTTTCAGAATTTCTTAGACCATTGCGGCCTAGATACCGATAATTACGATTCACTCCTAAATAAATTGGTGGAAGTGGGAATAGAAGGCAAATGGTTAGGTGCAGAAGGATTGAAGTACTGTGACACCGCAGTACGGGATTATTTGGTTAACGAAATGCAATGGACTATTCAGGGAGATAGTTTAGGAGAAGAATGTTCTAATAATTATTTGGCTGGCAATTTAACCTTTGATCAGGATAATAACGGCTGTACAAGCGAAGATATTAAAGTTAGTAATTTTTTAATTACAGCTAATAGTGGTACGTTCTCTTATTCATCATCTACCAATGAAGGAAACTATAATCTGGGACTTCTGGAAGGCACATATACAATAGGATTACTTAATGTGCCGAATTACTACACCATTACCCCTGCGACTTCCGAAATTACCATTGAAGGATCAGGAAACACTGAAACCCTCAATTTCTGCTTTACCGCTAATGAAACAATAAATGATCTTAATATTACCTTACTGCCACTAGCGGAGGCACGCCCAGGTTTTGAAACAGATTATCAGCTCGTTGTTCAGAATATGGGAACACAAAATGTTGTTACAGCAACGGTAAATTTAAGTTTTGATGATGCATTACAAACATTTGTTAGTGCAAATCCGGCTCCTACAACAACAACTGCCAATGAGCTTACCTTTACAATTACTAATCTGGAACCATTTCAGAGGACGATAATTGATTTAAAAACAAAGTTATTTGAACCGCCTGTTGTAAATGGAAACGAAATTTCCAATTTCACGGCAACTATTACGCCAAATAACGACGATTTTACACCTGATGATAATACTTTTAATTTGGCTCAGATGATTGTTAATTCTTTTGATCCTAATGATAAACGAGTTTTACAGGGGGAAGAAATTTTTGAAAGTCAAACAGATGATTATTTAGATTATATCATCAGGTTCCAGAATACCGGTACTGCCAGTGCCATTAAAGTTAAGATTAATGATGTTCTTAGTGAAAACCTTGACTGGAATACATTCCAGATGGTAAGCTCCAGCCATAATTGCAAAGTAGAAATTAAAGAAGGCAATCAAGTTGAATTTACTTTTGATAATATCAACCTACCTAATGAAGCTGCTGACGAACCCGGAAGCCATGGTTTTATTGCTTACAAAATTAAACCGGCTGCTAATCTACAGATAGATGATGTAATAAATGGTAATGCTTCTTCCATTTATTTTGATTATAATCTGCCTATTATAACTAATGCAACTACAACCACTATAGTTGAAGATATAGAATCACTCCAAATTTCAGCTACAGTAGCTGATGTAAGTTGTAATGGGGCAAGCGATGGCAGTGTAACAATAAGCGTAACAGGTGGATCGGGAAGCTATACTTATGCTTGGTCACCATCCGGTGGTTCAGAAGCTACTGCGACAGGCCTAGCTGCCGGTAATTATGTAGTAACAGTAATAGATAGCTTTGGGAATACAGATGATATAAGTGTTATTGTTAACGAACCCGAAGCTATTAATATTACCAACCAACCCGAAGATGTTGCAGTTATAGAGGGGAGTGATACAGTGTTATCGGTCATCGCTTCAAATGTAGAACAATACCAGTGGCAGGTTACCACAGATGGAACAAATTGGGATGATATTAGCAACGGAGGAACAACACCTTCTTACACAGGAGCGACAACAGGTACAATGAGTATTACAGGGCTTCCATTAAGCTTCGATGGTTATAAATATAGAGTACGTCTTAGTAATGGCGTTA
Source organism: Flavobacterium sp. NRK1 (assembly GCF_024054175.1). Classification (GTDB taxonomy): domain Bacteria; phylum Bacteroidota; class Bacteroidia; order Flavobacteriales; family Flavobacteriaceae; genus Flavobacterium. The sequence goes on along the minus strand of NZ_JAMXLA010000001.1, from coordinate 11,660 downwards.
ACTGTTATATGTATTCGGCTGAAGTTAATGTTGATATCAATACTGCTAGTATGGAGAATTATGATTATTTAGATATCAAGATATATCCTAATCCTTCAAAATCTCTCGTATTTGCAAATATTCCTGATGCAATAAGCTATGCGAACCTTAAAATTAGTGTGCTGGATATAAATGGAAGAACTCTATTGGAAGAACCAATTTCTGACAATTTGAAAAATGTTGATATATCTAATTTTGAATCAGGAATTTATATTTTCACTATAACTTCTGATAAATTCAGGTTTTCAAGATACATTATCAGGGAGTAATTCAATTTGTTCAAATAAAAAAATGTAAAAATAAAAAAGACCCGTGAGTGGAAGCCCCTGGGTCTTTAAACTACTAACCGTTGTAACATGGTTAATAGTGAGCTGCAAATGTATTTTATTAAAACTGTAAAGCCTAATAAAAACTACAATTATTTTATAATTAAGTCATATTTAAGTAACAGACCTTTTAACCCTACTTCCGAAAATATAGCTCTTTTAAGTTTATTTCTTTCAGGATCAATGGAAAAGTTATAGCTGGTGGTAAAATCTGCCTTATTAGCAATAGTATCAATAAATACAGCTTTGTGCAGGTTACAGTTGTCAAAAATTACTCCGGTAAGGTCAGTATTCATAAAATCGACTGCTATAAGGCTGCAGTTGCTGAATATTGTTCCTTTAATTTTTAAGGTATAAAACTTAGCATAATCTAAAATACAGTCTTTAAATTCAAACTCAAACAGTAAGGGGTCGCACATAGAAAAGTTGACACCATTAAGATCGCAATCTGTAAACAGAGCACCTCTAAAAGCTACATAATTTATTTTTGCTTCATAGAAATTACATGATATGAATGTACAATCTATAAATGCTACACCAGTGTAATTACAGGCTGAAAAATCGCAGTTATTAAATGTACACCGCTCAAAATCCTTATATATTATATCTTCAATACCAAATGTAATTTCATTAAAATTTTGTTCAATTATATAGTTGTCAGACATGCTTTTGTTTTATAAGGGGACAAATATCGGAAAAAAAGAAGCAGCCACCCGGCTGCCTGTTTTTTAATAGTATTATTTTAAAATTTAAACTGTAAAGTGGTATAAAATGTTCTTGGATCTGATGGTATAATACCCGGCCCCGGGTATCCGGTAGCCCTGCGTGTAAAATAATAATTATTTGTAAAGTTATTGATACCTGCTTCCAGCTTAAACATTTTCCATTGGTAGGATGCAGAAAAATCAGCCACATAATAAGAAGGTATTTTTCCGTAAATACCCGATGTATCATCCAGTTCTGATCCCGGATCATTTGTAGCCTCACTAAACTGAGACGATAAATGTGTTATTTGCAAACTGCATAAAAAACTTTTGTAACCAAAGCCTGTGCCTGCTTTTAAGTTAAGTAGCGGAACAAACTCTACTTCATTACCTTCTACACTGTTAATTTTTGATTTCAGATACTTAGAACCTGTAATGGCTGTATTTGTAAATATATTCCATGTAAATTCATTATTTTCAAAAAAGGTTTTACCAATATTCCAGTCTAATAGTGTTTCAAAGCCGTATGTAATGGCAGTACCAATATTCGTTCTGTTTCTTTTGTCAGTTTGAGCCACATAATATTCACCAATTTTATCATTATATAACAAGCCAAAAATACTGCTGTCAAAAGAAAGTTTGTTATTTAGTTTACCTCTTACCCCAATGTCAGAAGTAAAACCTTTTTCATCAGTTATATTCGGATCTATAATAAGAGAAGGGTTATATACAGCAATATCACTATAAGTAATAGATCTGTAGTTTTGAGATACATTGCCGTAATATTCAATGCTGGCAGAGGGTTTATAGCTTGCGCCTATGCCAAACAGGATCAGGTTACGATCTTTAACTACATTTTCATTTATTATTTCATCTAAAATTATATTCCCTGCCTGATCAACATTTGTTTTTCGGGTATATCCTTCAGCTTCTGTACGTATTTTTTCAATTCTTACTCCGGGTGTTAAGGTAAATGAGGGTGATAGCCTAAACATATTTTCGGCAAACAGAGCGAAATTAAGGTTAGGGTAGGTGTAGTTTAACTGGTTAGGATAATTAGGAAACTCATCATTATAAAATTTAAAATCAGCACCACTTCCTGAACTTCCTGCTCCCTGCACAGCGGTATTACGAGCCTGATAGTATTTGGCCCCTATTAGAAATGCACTTATATTCCCTTTCAGAGTATATTGTTGTAAAAAACGTGCTTCTGCACCCCAGTTTTTAAAGTCACCTTTAAGCAGGTTTCTTTCAGAAACCCCATCATCAGGAGTTCCCGCAGCTTTCGATAGCAATCCAAGTGCCTGGCGGCTGGCATCCAGACCAAATAGCTGGAGTGAAAATCGTGCTCTTTCTGTAAATTTATGATTTAGGCGCAAAGCAAAGAGGTTCCAGTTTACATCAAACCAGTTACGTGCTCTGTTGCTTTGAAACATATCTTCATGAAAAGCTTTGTCAGTTAATCCTCCCGGCTGCTGTGCCAGATAATCAAAAAGGGTATAATCAAAATGTACCGATGTTTTAGCGGTAAACTGGTAATTAAGATTTATAAAAAAATTACGGCTATTGAAAGCAGAATTTGGTCTGAAACCGTCACCCTGCTTATAATTGAAATAAGTATAATAACTAAATTTACCTTTTGTACCGCTAAGGCTGGTAAAATTTGTAAGAAGGTTATAAGATCCTGCCGTAGTGCGGGAAAGTACTTCCATTGGTTTTACTGCCGGCGATTTCATTTTAAAGTTTACCAAACCTCCAAACTGGGTGCCATATTGCAATGCAGCCGCACCTCTTATTACCTGTATTTCTTCTAAACCTTCTACAGGTGGAGTATAATAACTTTCAGGATATCCCAAAACATCAGCGCTTATATCGTAGCCGTTCTGGCGGGTATTAAAATTGGCAGTTCTGTTGGGGTTAAGCCCACGCCCGCCAATACTCAACTGTAATCCGCCGTCAGAGTTTTCATTAATTGTAAGGCCAACTACCTGTGCATAAACCTGGCGCGCATTGTTTGTAGCTTTATTTACGGTTAGCTTTTCTATACTTATAACTTCTGATTTCCGACCTGCGTTAATAGTTGTGCCGTCAATATCTTTTAGTTTGTTAAGGGCAAAAAACTTTTCTTTCTGAATAAGAACTTCATCAAGAGCTATTACTTTTTGAAGAGTTATAGTAACAGGGGTGTCAGAAGGTGAGATGGTCTGCTCCAGTACTTCATAATCCTGAATATAAAATACTAGCGTTTGTGGTGTTGTAGCTTTAAGATTGAAAGCCCCTTTTGCATTTGCCGAAAAAGACTGCCCAGATGTTTTGTTGTAAATTTCAACATTAGGCAAAGGCTTACCCTCCGGATTAATTATTGTACCGGAAATAGTGTTTTGTGCAAAAGTTACAGTTACACTAAACAGGAGCAGGATGCTAAAGACCCCAAATTGTATTTTGGAAGGGAAGTATCCAGTCTTTGCTTTTGAATGATTCATTTTGTTCGGCTAAATTTATTTTTGGATCTATATATTGTTTGCTAAGCCTGCCATTCAAGGCTACATAGCATTGTACTCTTACTTCGGGATTAGTTACGCCTTTTTCCTGAAAATGGTCATGTAAAAAATGGGCATATTCTAAAATAAAATCAGGTTGAAAAGACATTTGTTTTTCCTGAAAGCGGGTAAGAAATTCTTCGTTGTTTACAATTATGTTTTTATGTGATTTTGCATCGGTAACTATAAACTGTGCGTAACCTGCTTTTTCCATTAGCATTACCCTCCATGAAAAGCGGAAGCCTTCTTCTGTCCAGAATAATTCTCCGGGATATAGCAAATAACGAAAAGGAAGTACTAACTGAATGAATAAAAAAGCAGAAAGTAATACCAATGTTGGTTTATAAGTTGTTTTATAACGAGGTATATAGCTTTTGGTACTGTTTAGTATTGACTGAGGTAAATGTGTTATTTTGGCTAATACTAATAAGCATTTTTTATGAAATGAACCACTAAAGAAAATAAGTGATGAAACGATCATAATATAAGGAAACATACCTATTGGAAATAGTAGGGCTGTAAGCAGGTGAAACACTACTACAAATATAAAACCTATAGCCCGTGTTCTTTTATTTATAAGTAGAAATACTATAAAAAGATCATAAGCAGCACCAAACCAGCTAAAGGTATAATGAAGCCAGCTTTTAACCATTAAAGGTCCCACTAAGGGTAAATCAGTATGCGCTGTAAGCCATATTTTTAAAGGCATTGCATTTACTAACCAGTCTGAGTTTAGTTTTGCAAGCCCGGCATAAAAATAGACTATAGCCAGTAAAAATTTTAATATATCAATAGTCCAGAGAGGTATATTTCCAAAATTTCTGTCGGGATTTTTATAAGCATCCACGGAAAAATAACTGCCTGCCGGAAGAAATATCATTACAAAAGCTATAACAGATATAAAGTAGTAATGGTTAAGATAAGTTGTCTTATCCATTAATTCTATATAGGTAAAGCTTAAAAAAAAGGTTATTGCCGCCAATCTGTATTTATAGCCTATAGCCATAAATATAGCAGCTAGTCCACAAATAATAAATAAAAGATAGGTATATGTGCCCGGGGGTTTAACCCAGCTAAAACCATAATATGTAAAATGAAAAGACGGCTGAATGTAAAATTTATCAATCCAGCCGTTCAAAGTAAATCGTATAAGGCCTAAAAGCATCATTAAACTAAACGCTATTCGGTAAAATGCAAGTGTAGCTGCATTTGTATAGGTATTTAAATATGCTTTTATGCTGGAAACCATGATTAATCGCCGTCGCCGTCTACATAATCAATTGTCATATTTAACGCCTGCATCATATCAACCTTCAGGTAAATTATATTTTGTTGCAGTGTGTTATATGAAGTCACCATTTTACTGTTATCGTTTGTGACCTGCTGAGAGAAGCTATCACTTAAAGCATTATTAGTTGTTGCAACTGTTGTAAACTGAGTGTTTATAACATCACTAAGTTTTTTGCCCTCTCTTACAGCATTTACAGCATCAAGCGCACTTTTAAGACTTGCTCCTGTTGAATTACTGTTGAAAGCTTTTCCATTAAAAAAATCTACCTCTGCCTGTATTGCTGTATTTAGCAAAGTTTTAGAAATATTATTCTTGTAATAAGCTTCCACCTTATCAGCATAAGTAATTCCGTTAGAAAAAAGTCCTGCCGGTATGCCTAGCTTGGCTGTACGAATATCTTTTTCCAGATTTTTAATAAAATTATTAGTGGTCTTATTTACAGAGCTTGTTACCGATGTACCATTATTGGCAAGGTATTGTGCTCTATAATTTGTTTTCCAGTCGCTTGTGACAGTAGCAGCAATTGTTTTAAGCTGGCTGGCTATGGCATTTAAATAGGCTGCAGCATTAGCACCTGAAAAATAGGCTATAGTTTCATTATCTGTTCCTTGTCCGTTAATTAAATAATCAATAGCAGGAAAACCCTGTTTGCTAAACTGGGCCTGTAAATTTAAATCATAAGTACCAGCTGTAATATTTGCTTCTATACCTGCAACGTCGGTAGGGTAGGTGTTGGCACTTTGTTTCAGGTAAAGGTCAGCAGCTTTTCCAAAATCGTATATAGAAATATATTGATAAGCTATATAAGCGTCCATCCAGGCTGCTCTTAATGAAGCGAGTGCGGTTTCATCCGGCGAAATTGTAAAACTATGGGTGGCATTTGCAAGGGTAGTTACTTTAGCCTGATAATTTTCATATGCAGGAATTATTAAATTATCTGCCCAGTTAGTAAGTATAGCTGTACGGTCGTACCCTTTAGTGGTTTCTGTCTCGTTATTGTCGCTGGAAGAGCACCCTACAGCAAAAGCAAAAATGCAGAATGCAATTATTATTTTTTTCATGCCTTGAAATTTGGTGCAAAAATATAAAAGTCAGATTACTTAAATGGATTTATTCTAAATAATTTTGATCTTAAAAAAAATATTGATGTATTTTCTTGTTGGAGTGATAAAAAAGTTTTTACATTTGCCTTGTTTTTAATCAATCTAAATAAAAGTGTTTTAAACATGAAAAAACTTACCCTTGGTCTTGCGTTACTTGCCACTACCGGACTTATTATAGCTTCATGCAGTAGCGATGATGACAAAAACACAAACACTAATAACGTTTCTAAAGCTGAAGTTGTTGCAAACTACGCTGATATTGTTTATCAAAATTATAAAGATGCTTACGATGATGCTGTAGAGCTTGAAACAGCAATTAACGCATTTACTGCCAATCCAACTGAGCAAGGTTTTGCAGATGCAAAAACAAAATGGAAAGAAGCCAGGGAGAGCTACGGTACTACAGAGGCATTCCGTTTTGCAAACGGGCCGATTGATGATGAAGACGGACCTGAAGGGTTAATAAACGCATGGCCTCTGGATGAAAACTATATTGATTATGTTGATAATAACGGTACAGTATTAAATGGAGGTATCATTAATGATGCTGTGTCGTTTCCGGATATAACTAAAGATCTTTTAATCAGTCTTAATGAAGATGGAGGAGAGAAAAATATTAGTACCGGTTATCATGCTATTGAGTTTTTACTTTGGGGACAGGACTTAACTGCGCCTTCTGAAAAAAAAGCAGGACTCAGAGAATATACAGATTATGTTGATGGTGGTACAGCTATGAATCAGGACAGAAGACGTGACTATCTTAATGTTGTTGCAGATTTACTTACTGATCATTTGGCATATCTTGTAGACCAGTGGAAAACTGGAGGAGAATACAGAACTATCTTTCTTGCTTTACCTGTTAATACAGCGTTACAAAATATGTATTTAGGAATAGTAACACTTTCTTATGCAGAGTTAGCTGTTGAGCGTATTGATGTTGCGCTTACAAACAAAGATCAGGAAGATGAGCATTCTTGTTTTAGCGATAATACACACAGAGATGTTGCATTAAATTTTGAAGGTGTTGCAAATGTTTATACAGGTAAATATGGCTCTGTAAGCGGCCCGTCTCTTGCAGATCTTGTTGAGCAGGCTAATCCTCAGTTCGCTGCAGATACAGAAACTGCAATAAATAAAACAAGAACGGATATTGCTGCTATGGCTATACCTTTTGATTTTGCTATTTCAGGTGGAGCAGAATCTGTTGAAGGAGCAAAAGTTAAAGCTGTTGTAAACGTTTTACGTGATGAATTAAGCGCTAATTTAATTGCAGGAGCTTCATCAATTGGAATTACGGTTTCAGGTGAGTAACTTTGCGGCTTAGAAAAAAATAAGATTTAAAAGTGCCTTTTTTACAAGGGCACTTTTTTCGGTTATAATTAAAAGATGAAAAAACTTATCTCCACACTCTTGCTGGCTTCCTTTGTAAGTATAGGATGCAGCAAAAATGATGATGATTATGTAAAACTTACTGCTGAAGACGGTGAGGAGTTTTCAGGTGGTGTTGCTACCGTAAACAATGCTACAGAAGAAGCGTTTGGTTTTGCATATAGCGGACTTACAAATGAAGAAGCTACGGATTTTGGTGTGGGTAACTCTTTTTTCAGGCAGAGTTGGGTTTCTGCGCCTTCATCAACTAAAGCACGCGATGGGTTGGGGCCTTATTATAATGCCGTAGCATGTGCAAGTTGTCACTTTAAAGACGGACGCGGAAGGCCGCCAATGTTTGATGGTGAGCTGGGTAGGGGACTATTATTAAGATTAACAGTACCTGGTACAGATGCTCATGGTGCTGCTTTAGGAGATCCTGTTTATGGGGTGCAGCTTCAGGATAATGTTATTTTGGGGCCTACTGCAAAAGGACAAATGAGTATAACTTATCAAACAATTACTGAAACGTTTGATGATGGTACTACTGTAGAATTAAAAAAGCCTGTATATACAGTAAATAATCTTGGTTACGGGCCATTGGCATCAAATGTAATGATATCACCGCGTATAGGAAGCCAGATAATAGGCTTAGGTTTACTGGAAGCAGTTCCGGAAGCTACTATTTTAGCTTTTGCCGATGAAAATGATAGTGATGGTGATGGTATTTCCGGAAGGCCAAATTATGTGTATGATATTGAAAGTAATTCTCAAAAAATGGGACGCTTTGGATGGAAAGCAAATCAGCCTAATGTTAAGCAGCAGGTAGCAGGAGCATTTTCTAATGATATGGGAATAACATCTTATCTTTTTCCAGATGAACACTGTCCTCCCGGAGTAGATTGTGGATCTTATCCCAACGGTGGATCACCTGAAATAACAAATGAAAGTTTTGACAGGGTTGTTTTATATTCAAGATCACTTTCAGTACCAATAAGACGTAATTTTAAAGATCAGGATGTTCTTAACGGTAAAAAACTTTTCAATGATATGAAATGTGCTGCTTGTCACAAACCAAAGATGGAAACAGGGAATAGTTATTTTATTTCAGGATTCCGCAATCAGACAATACGCCCTTACACAGATTTATTATTGCATGATATGGGGGAAGGGCTTGCAGATAATGCTACAGATTTTCTTGCTAACGGTAACGAATGGCGCACACCTCCCTTATGGGGTATAGGATTAATTGAAACAGTAAATAAGCATACCAATTTTCTTCATGATGGAAGAGCCCGAAATTTAACAGAAGCTATACTTTGGCACGGAGGAGAGGCACAGGCTTCTAAAAATAAGTTTAAAAAACTTTCTGCAAAAGACAGGGAAGATGTACTTAAGTTTTTGAATTCACTTTAAAAAGATATTTAAAATTAAAAGCAGCTGTATAGCTGCTTTTTTTTATGAATTGCAGGTTACAGTTTATTATATTCTTAATAATATGTGCCGTTGCCGGAGTTGTATATAAATTTAATAATTTTTGTGAGGGTAAATCTGTGCAAGGCTGTTATATGTTAAATTTAAATTGCTAATAAATACAGTATAGTAAAACGTTTTTATAAAGTTTTTTAATATTTTTTTATGATGTTAAATTTTACATGATTTAAATCTTAATAAAAATCTTTAGATTTGGGGACTTTTATATAGTTTTCCTTATAAAGGAGGTATTTTAAAGTTTAAGATTATTTTTTTTCCGGAATAAATAATTATTATTTAAAGCTGATAATATATTCATAATGAAAAAGTTGTTTAATAAGTTTAATTCAAGATCTCAAGTCTTTTTATTTTGTGTATTATTTCCCCTCGCAGGATTTGCACAGCTTACACCTACATACATAGGAAGTGCTGTTTCCACAGGTGGTAATTGTTATACAATTACAACAAATACACAATCTAATTCAGGAGCCGCATGGTATGGTAATGCTATTGATCTGTCTGAAGATTTTGATATAGTATTCAATGCTTTTTTTGGAGCAAACCCTAACGGGGCTGACGGTATTGCATTTGTGTTAAAGTCTACATCTACTGCTGAAATAGGTAATATTGGCGAGGGACTTGGTTATCAAAATATTCCGGGACAGTCATTGGCGATTGAGTTTGATACATATAGTAATACAAATCAGGGCGATCCTTCATATGATCATATTGGTGTAGAAAGTGGAGGTAGTGTTACTCATAACCTTGTTTCCCCGGTTCAGGCTTCATCAACTTCTACTAATATAAAAGATAATCAGCAGCATGAAGTAAAAATAACTTGGAGAGCCGGTACCCATACTTTAAAAGTATATTTTGATTGTGTTGAGCGTATTAATTATTCAGATCAGATAATTATTTCTGTTTTCGGAGGATATCCTACTGTATATTTTGGTTTTACTGGTTCAACAGGCGGATCTTCAAATGAACAGTCCGTTTGTTTTAAATATATTTCCTTTGTTGCTTCCGGTTTTTATGATCAGATTGTATGTAATGGTGGCAGTATTACAGATATTGATGGTACATATGTGAGTGCAGCAAGCTACCAATGGTCACCAACCACAGGAGTGAGTGATCCAACTTTACCTAATCCGGTTTTTACTCCTACGGAAACAACTACATATACACTTACTGTAACTGACAATTGCGGACAAACATTTGAACGTCAATTTACAGCTACAATAGACCAGGTTAATGTGGCAGATCCTAATGATCTTACAGTATGTGGTGATCCTGCCCAGACTTCTTTTTTCGACCTTCATGAAAATGATGCAGTTATGAAGGCAACACTCGCCGATCCCGATCAGTATGATATTGAGTATTATCATAGCCAACAGGAAATTGATGACGAATATCCTATGATTTATTATGATCAGAATGTAGGGTATGAAGGATATGATGGCGAAGTAATTTATGCAAAAGCTGTTGGTTTTTCTACTTCGTGTTATGTAGTAAAAACATTTGTTCTTCATATTAATGAATGTAACATTGATATGGAGCCACATACAGCATATGTTTGTGAGCCTGCTCCTTATGATGAGGTTGAAAATTTCGATCTTACTTCATACACAGATGAAATGACTGTTGCAGATCCTATACCTGCAGAATATGTATATACGTATTACAATAATCAGGCTGATGCAGAAGCTCCTGCAAACCCTATAGCAAATCCTTCATCATATCCAGGAACTAATGAAGTTATATGGGTAAGAATTGATGATACATCTGCTACAGATTCAACTGTATATAATGTTGCTCCGCTTACACTTGTTATAAATCCTCAGCCAGAAGTTGGAGTTTATAATGATGTAGCATCTTGTGATTCTTATACGCTTGAGCCTGCAACAACAGGTAATTATTATACAGCGGCCGGTGGAACTGGTACTATGCTTCCTGCAGGCACTGTAATTACAACAAGCCAGACAATCTATGTTTATGCAGTAACAGGCACTGTGCCTAATATTTGTACTGATGAAACCAGTTTCAATATAACTATTTTTGATAGTCCACAGGCACAGCAGATGGAAGATGTTGAAGTTTGTGATTCTTATACTCTTCCGGCCCTTTCCGAAGGTAACTACTATACCGGCCCTGGCGGTACAGGCATCCAGCTTTTTGCGGGCGATATAATAACTGCTACCCAGACGATCTATATCTATGCTGTAAGCGGGGATTCCACTACGGTATGCGAGGATGAGTCAGACTTTGTAGTTACCATCAATTACGCCCCTGCAGTTTCCCCTGCCGCGCCATTAGAGCGCTGCGCGGACAATGCCGATGAGCAGACGTATTTTGATTTAACAGTTGCCGGAGCTGAGATCTTAAACGGGCAGACAGGCCTGACGATCACCTACCATGAAACCCCTGAGGGTGCGGAGTTCGGCACAAACGAGATCCAGAACCCATCAAACTATGACAACCTTGTAAGCCCTGTGTATGCAAGTGTTATCCAGAGCGGCACTACAACCAACTGCCGCAGCGTAGTTCCTATTGAGCTTATCGTACACCCAAGGCCTGCAGTACCGGTACTGAGCGACTATGTGCTTTGCGATGACGATACGGACGGGGTGCAGGTATTTGACCTTACCACAAAAAACACAGAAGCCAATGGGGGAGACACCAGCCTTACCGTTGCCTATTACATAACTAAAGAAGATGCCCTTGCAGGTCAGGCTCCTATCAGCCCGGATACGGCCTTTAGCAATACCGTAGCCGGCACCCAGCAGATCTGGGTTGGCATAGCCACTACTTTTGGCTGC